>CAWIMR010000029.1:0-412611 GCA_963837245.1 uncultured Acidobacteriaceae bacterium
CGGCTTCACCAAGGGACAGGTGATTGACTACTTCGTGCGCATCGCTCCGGTGTTATTGCCCCACCTGCGCGGGCGGCCGCTCACCATGAAGCGCTATCCCAACGGCGTCAACGGCATGTACTTCTACGAGAAGAACTGTCCCGAGCACCGTCCGGAATGGGTGCAAGTCGCGCCCGTCTGGAGTTCCGGCAACAACAAGTGGATGAATTACTGTATGGCGCAGGACCTGCCTACGCTGGTGTGGGCCGCGAACCTCGCCGATTTGGAACTGCACACCAGTCTCTCGCTTGGCAAAGACATTCTGCGGCCAACGTTTCTCGTCTTCGACCTCGATCCGGGAGCGCCCGCCAACATCGTGCAATGCTGCCGGGTAGGGTTGTGGGTGCGCGATATTTTCGACCGCTTCGGGTTGAAGTGCTTCGCCAAGACTTCAGGGTCGAAGGGGCTGCAGATTTACGTGCCGCTGAACACTCCCGTTACCTACGAGGAGACGAAGCGGATTTGCCCACGGAGTGGCCCGCCTGCTGGAGCGCCAGCATCGCGAGCTGGTCGTCTCCGATATGAAGAAAGCGCTGCGTGTCGGCAAGGTCTTCGTGGACTGGAGCCAGAACGACGATCACAAGACGACGATTTGCGTGTACTCGCTGCGGGCGAAGGAGCGGCCAACGGTTTCGACTCCTGTGAAGTGGGACGAGGTGGAGAGCTGCCTGAAGAAGGGCGATCCGACGCTGCTGGTTTTTGAGTCGGACCAGGTTCTGGAGCGCGTGAAAAAGTATGGCGACCTGTTCGAGCCAGTCCTGAAGTTGAAGCAGAAGATGCCGCGGGTGGAAGCGCTGGAGCAATTCAGCGGCGATGGCGGGGCGGCGCCGTCCAGCGCTCGGGCTGCGGTGAAACCCGCCGCAACCGCCTCGGCTCGAACGAAGCCAGTGGCCAAGAAGCGCGCGACCGCCTCCGCAAAATCGTCGCGTGCAGCGAAGAAATCAACCGCCTCCTCAAGCCGCAAGCGCGTCGTGAAACTACTCGCAAAACGAAGTATGGTACGATATGGCCGAATTTTGGCGCGAGGAGGCAAACTGTGGTGACCCCATCATCACCTCCCTTCGGGTACGAGGTGGAACTGTCGGGTGATACAACTCTAGTGAAGTGTCATGGCAGAGTGGTGAGCGAGACTGCGGGCGATTTGAAACAACTGATCAAACCGATGATACCCAAATGCCGTCGCATCGTGCTGGACCTTACCGACGTCAACTTTGTGGACAGTTCCGGTTTGGGCACGCTGGTTGGGCTGAAAGTCTCCGCAGGCGCCGCGGCTTATTGCACTCTGGAGTTCATCAACTTCTCGCCACATGTGAAGGAGCTGCTGAAAATCACCAAGTTGAACCAGTTATTCGGGACCTAGGGGACCGGGGTATCGGCTGACTCTCCAATTTTCTTCGCCTTGCTCATGACCGGATGTGCACTCACGCTCTTTTGTCACCTCGCTTGTAGCTGAGAACTCAACCGCCTCCCCAACCCGCAAGCGCGTGTGATATCGTTTCCGGCGCATGAGCCCAGCCAGCAAAAAGAAGGCAGACCCACAATCCGCAGCGGCTGTTCCGTCTGCCGAGCCGGCGGTTGCCGAGGGTTCGAATCTTCCGCTTTACGTCGGCACGTCCGGCTGGTCGTACACGATCTGGAAGCCCGCCTTCTATCCCCAAGATGTCGCTTCGAAGAACTTCCTGAAGTTCTACGCGACGCAGCTCACCGCCGTTGAAGTGAACTACACGTTCCGCAGCCGGCTGTCCGAAAAAGCCGCCACCGGATGGATGGCCGACGTCGGCCCGAACTTCCGCTTCGCGCTGAAGGCGAACCAGTACATCACGCACATTCGCCGCTTGCAAAATGTTGAAGAGCCGCTGCAGCGATTTCTTCCCACGCTGCAGCCGCTGGCTACCCAGCTCGGGCCGGTGTTGTTTCAGTTGCCGCCCAACCTGAAGGCGGACGTGCCGCTGTTGCGCAACTTCCTCGCGCTGCTGCCGCGAACTTTCAAGGCGGCCTTGGAGTTCCGTCACGCATCGTGGTTCAGCGACGAGATATACAAAACCTTGCAGGAGCGCAACGCCGCGCTTTGCATCGCAGAAACCGAGAAGCTCAGCACGCCTGAGGTGCGCACCGCAAGCTTCATCTACTTCCGCTTTCGGCAGCCGAGTTATTCCGCTGAAGAGCTGAAGAAACTGGCCGATCGCGTCGAGCGCTGCGTCGCCGACGGGCTGGAAACCTATGCCTTCTTCAAACACGAAGAAGATCCCCAGAGTCCGCTGAACGCCGTGGGGTTGTTGAATACGGTGCGGAAGAAGCTGGCAAAGGCGACGTAACGCCGCCATCTAGCGGCATCGGCGCTATTGCCAACTTGGGTTCTCCTCCAGTTGGGCCTACAATCCGAGGCAGCACAAGTCTTACACTTTAGTGTGCGTGGAGGTCCCGCGTGGAAAGCGTCGGCGGCATCGGCGGCCTTGTAGTCATCGTCATCTTCGTCCTCTACATCATTAACTCGATCAAGATTCTGGCCGAGTATGAGCGTGGTGTGATCTTCCGCCTGGGACGGCTGCTGGGAACTCCGAAAGGTCCTGGTGTCATCCTGGTTTTTGCACCAATCGACCGCATAGTGCGGGTTTCGCTTCGGCAGGAAGCCTTGGAGGTCCCGCCGCAGGACATCATCACCCGTGACAACGTCACGTTAAAGGTCAACGCGGTTATCTTTCTGCGAGTAATCGATTCCAACAAGGCCGTAGTCGCAGTCTCGAACTACATGTACCAGACTTCGCAATTCGCGCAAACCACGCTGCGGTCGGTGCTGGGCGAAGTGGACCTTGACGAGTTGCTGGCGCACCGCGAAAAAATCAACCTGCGGCTGCAGTCCATCCTCGACCAGCACACCGATCCCTGGGGCGTGAAGGTCACGAATGTCGAAGTGAAGCAGGTTGACCTGCCGGAAACCATGACCCGCGCGATGGCCAAGCAGGCCGAAGCTGAACGCGAGAAGCGCTCAAAAATCATTCACGCCGAGGGCGAATACGCCGCGGCGCAGCGCCTGGTTGACGCGGCCCACCTGCTGGCCGGCGAGCCGACCAGTATTCAGTTGCGATACTTGCAGACATTGACCGAGATCGGGGTCGAGAAAAACACCACGATCATTTTCCCCGTTCCCGTGGACCTGCTGGCCGGACTGCAGCAATTCGTGAGGCGCGACGCAGCCCAGATCGCGAAGGACGAAAAAGCGCAAGGACACTAACGAGGTCGAGGAGGCTATGGCTTCAGAGGACACCGAAATAACGTTGGGCGTAGGGCGTTTGCTGGGATTGTTCTTTCTTCTTTCCGCGCTTTGCGGCGTGTTCTTCTCCATCGGCTATTCGCTCGGCAAAAGCACGGCCCGCGAACAAGCGTTGAATGACCAGCCGACGTCGGTGCTGGCCGCGTCTCCGCCGGCCACGGCTGGTTCCAGCGAAGAAAAGCCTTCCGCAGCCGTCCCTGCAAAATCGGACGCAGCCCCTGCGGCGCAAGATCAGGATACGGCTCCTAATTCGCAGAAACCCCTGACCTTCTACAAGGCGGTGCAACAGAACGGAGCCACTGCGGAATCAGGCGCCAAAGAAACCGCATCCGCGGCGACGCAGAAGGCGTCGGCAGCAACTGCGGTCGTCGCAGCGACTGCGCCTCCCGCAACAACCCAAGCCAGCGAGACTACTCGTCCAGTCGCCGCGCCGGCCGGCCATCCGACTCCGGTCACTGGCCCCGGAACCATCGTGGTGCAGATTGCCGCCCTCTCGCGCGAGGACGACGCGGTTTCTCTCGCCGGCGCGCTGCGCAAGAAGAGTTACAACGTGATCGTGGTGAATAATCCGGCGACCAATGACAAGTTCTACCACGTGCAGGTGGGCCCGTTCGCAACCCTGCAGGAGGCCGACGCAATGAAAGCCAAGCTGACGGCCGAGGGCTATAACCCGATTGTGAAGCGGTAGGGGATCGGGCTGGCGATCAAGCGAAGACGGCCTCGCCATCTGATGGCGCCGCATTCATTTGCATCACGAGCGGAGCGAGGGATCTGCTTCTTTGCTTGTCATCACAAGCGCAGCGAGGGATCTGCTTTCCCCAGCAAAAAACAGATTCCTCGTTTCGCTCGTAATGACAATTTTAGAAATCACAACTTGGGCATAATTGGCCGCCAGGCAATGGGTTTCCCCCACTACCCGACTCTTCGGACTGACGTCCCACTCTGTGGGATTGTATCGGGCTCCAACGATTCGAGTCCTGCGTTGGATATCCCATTCTGTAGGGCCATTTCACCCTCCGAAGACGAGGTTATGCCATCTCGCGTCCCACCCTGTGGGACATTTGACCGCTTTGTGATTTCTATCCCACTCTGGGGGACTTCCGCTCGCTCCTCTGGCGCAACACCCACGCGTGCTGCAGCCCGTTCGGCATATTCCATCGAAGGCACGGCAATCACCCGCGACTCGCCCGTGATCAGCCTGGCCCAGCGCGCGTAGGTTAGATAACTCCATGCCCACTGGAACATGACCACCACCCGGTTGCGGAATCCGATGAGAAAGAAGATGTGGATGAACAGCCAGGACAGCCACGCAACAAATCCGGAGATGTGCACCTTGCCGAATTGCGCCACGGCGGCGGCGCGGCCGATGGTGGCCAGCGAACCTTTGTCAACATAATGGAAATTCTTGCGCGGAGTTCCAGTCAGATCCGCGGCAATCTGACGGGCCACATACCGGCCCTGCTGCATGGCCACGGGCGCCACCCCGGGCAATAAGGTTCCGTCGGCATGTTTCAGGCTGGCCAAATCGCCCACGACAAACACTTCCCGGTGCCCCGGAATACTGAGATCAGCTTCAACCTGCACCCGGCCGGCGCGGTCCACCGGTGCGCCTAAAGCGCGGCCCAGCGGCGACGCCAACACGCCCGCGGCCCAGAGCACGACCGCCGCCGGTATAACTTCATCCCCCACCCGCACCTCGCCGGAGCGCACATCGGTCACGGCTGCGTTGGTGCGGACCTCGACGCCCAATTGCTGCAGTTGCTCGGCGGCGCTGCGGCGCAGGTCCGGAGGGTAGGCGCTCAGCACATCGGGACCGGCCTCGACCAGCAGGATGCGGGTCTTCGCCGGATCGATGTGGCGGAAATCTTCGGTCAGCGATTTGCGCGCAATCTCGGCCAAGGTTCCCGCTAGCTCTACCCCCGTGGGCCCGCCACCCACGACCACAAAACTCAGCGGCCGGTGATGGCCGGTCAACGCCGCCTCGCGTTCCGCCAGCTCGTAAGCCAGCAAAATACGGCGGCGCATCTCCAGCGCATCTTCCACGGTTTTCAGTCCGGGTGCGAGCGGTTCCCACTGATCATGTCCGAAGTAGGCATGGGTGGCGCCGGCCGCGACGACCAGGTAGTCGTAGGGGAGCTCGAAGCCATGCAGCTTGACGACGCGACGCTCGACATCAACGCCTAGCACCTCGCCCAGCAACACTTCCACGTTGTCATGCTTCGCGAGGATCTCGCGAATGGGCGCAGCGATTTCTGCCGGCGACAGCCCCGCGGTCGCAACCTGGTAAAGCAGCGGCTGAAAGGTGTGGTGGTTCTTGCGGTCCACCAGCGTGATCTGGACCGGCAGCCGGGCCAGCGCCTTAGCGGCTTCCAGACCACCGAATCCGCCTCCGACAATGACAATTCGCAGAGGTGTTGCAGTAGACATGGCCGTACATTATGAGATGCGGAACGGAGGCTTTGCGCGGCAATTTCGGAGATTGACCCTGGTCCCAGAAGACGCACCCGGCGCCAGCCAGAGCGATTATTTTGCTTCCTTACCCAAATGAGTCAGCTTGTCAGCGGATGAAGTACCCGGACACCCGCCACTGTCCGTCCTTATCGAGCATCGGGGTCACGGTCTCGATGGCTGACTTCTTGTTGGCAAAGCTGGTGTCATAACGGATGACGACGTACTGCCCATCCGGTGCCCCGGGAAGCGTGGTGGTGTATTCCGCCGACTTCAGGTTCCTGGTGATCAGCGCCCCCAGTGGCTGGCGAGTGGCCGCTATTTTCTGCTCCCACTCTTTTTCGGTCACATGGCTCTTGAATAAGGAGGACGCCTCGATCCAACTCTGCGAATAGTCGCCGGAGTCCACGAACTTCAGCCAGGCCTCGGCGGCTTGTTCGGCAGCTTTGGTTTTGTCGGCGTTGTCTTGGGCGACCGCAAACGCGGCCCATGCCAAGGCGATAAGAACAACGGAAACGATCGGTAGCCTCATGCGTTCTCCTTTTCACAGGTAAAGATAGCACCAAACCTGCTTCTGCCGTTGTAAGAAGGCTCTACCAAGCAGAACACCACAAACCTCGGCCAGGAGGGGGCACTGGTGTTCACCCTCCACACAGCGGCAGCGGTTTTCCCTACCCGTAGCTGGTCCTCTAAATTACAATTCCGGCGACTCAAGCTCGTCGTCGAGAGGCCAACATGCAACGCTTCGCGCTCTTCGCCGCTTTGGCTGTCTTCTGTAGTTTCCCTCTTTCGGGGTCTGGGCAGGGGTCGCCGGTTCAGCTTTGCGTCGCCACCATGCAGGTGTCAGGCATCAACGACACCAGCCCGGAGGGGCGTGACATGCTCATCAAGTCCCTGAGCAAGGAAAAAAACAAGGGGCTCGCCATTGAAAGCGTGCCTCTTCCTCCGGCGTCGCCCGAGGAAGCGTCGGCCGCTGCTAAACAAAAAGGCTGCGATTACATGGTAGCCACGAACTTGGCCGAGACGCATTCCGTGAACTCGTATTCCACCGGGAGGGCAAACCCGATCAACACGCCGACCTTCTATGCCACCACAGCGTACAAGCTGACCAAAGTGAGCGACGGTTCGGAGGTGTCCAGCGGTTCCTTCAAGGCTTCCGATAGCATCTCGGAGCAGAGCGCCCTCGGCGTCACCATGAAGAAGATTGCGGACAAAGTGACCGACGTTATCCGGAAGGCAGGGCCCGTTGCCAAATAGCCCACAGGCTGGCTTTGCTCCGAACTGGGCGCGAGGCCGGATTTTCCTATGGTAGATTAATGATTGTGGGCCCGTAGCTCAGTTGGTAGAGCAACGCACTTTTAATGCGTGGGTCGCAGGTTCGATTCCTGCCGGGCTCACCATTTCTGACCGCCCGCCTGGCGCAAGTCACGATTCTTTCTCCACATAAACTGCAGTCCCATAGGCCAGCACTTCCGTTACGCCATTCATGACCTCGGTCGCGTCATAACGCATGCCGATCACGGCATTCGCGCCCAGTTGGCCGGCGTGCTCCAGCATCAAGTCGAAGGCATGCCCGCGCGTCTGCTCGCAGAGGTTGGTCAGCAAAGTGATGTTCCCGCCGATAAGGGTTTGCAAACCTGCGCCGATGGTCCCAACGATGGAACGCGAGCGCACGATAATCCCGCGCACCAATCCGAGGTTGCGAACGATGCGGTAGCCGTCCAGGGTGAAGGCGGTGGTGACCATGTTGTGAGGGACCATGGCGGCGCTCGGAGGCATGGCGGTGCTGGTGCTCATTCGATTCTCCTGGTGTGATTTCGAGGGCAGGATACCACGGCGGCGCAGCACGGGCGCTGTGCGCTCGACAACCTCGCGTACACTCGGGTAGGAGCCTGTGATCCCTGTTGAACTCGAGATCTGGTAAACGCGACAACCGCTTCGCCGTCGTGATGTGCCTCAGTTTTGCGCTGGGCATGGCGGTGGCCTTGATTGTATTTTTCCTGTGGCGATCGCATCCCGAGGCATTTCAGCCTGCGACGATCGCCGCCGCGCTGGTCGTCTGCCCGCCATTCATCCTGTCCTACGCAATCGGAGCTATTCCAGATTCCGCCTTTGCCCTGGTGTTGGGCGCAGGAACAATCATATTCGCCAACGCTTCTTTGTACGCGGGGGTGGCTGCGGGAATTTATGCAATCGTGACGATGGTGAGTAAGAAAAAAGTGTGAACGATTGTCCTACCGGCGCGGCGCAACCAACCTCTGTCACCCTGAGGAGCGGCCGATTTTGCCGCGAGTCGAAGGGTCCCTATTCAAACCCCACATCTAAAGTTAAATAGGGGTCCTTCGACTCCGCGCCCGCCCGGCTCGCAAAGGAAGCGGGATCTGCTTTTTGCCCTCTCCACCGGAAAGCAGATTCCTCGCGGGCGATTCCACCCCAACAGGCGCAAAAGCGGCGCCTGTCGGGGACCCCGGATTCGCTCACTCGTAATGACAATTCTTATGGGCGAACCGCGCACACGGGGAGGCCAACTACCATCTACTGACTCACCCCGCCGGCTGCTGTTGCGTCATGCAATGCAGCGCGCCCAGGCCCCAGATGAAATCCCGGCAGTAGATGCCGACGACCTCACGGCCGGGAAGAACTTCGGCGAGAATGTCGAGGGCAACGCGGTCGTTGGAGTCGCCGAAAATGGGCACAAGAACCAGCCGGTTCGCGATGTAGAAATTGGCGTAGCTGGCGGGCAGCCGTTGTCCGCGGAAGTACACCGGAGTGGGCATGGGCAGCTTCACGACGCGCAGCGGCTTGCCGGAGTGATCGGTACTCTTGACGAGACGCCGGAAATTTTCGCGCAGAGGCTCGTGGTTGGGGTCGCTGCGATCAGGTTCGTACGAGGTGACTACAGTTCGCGGCGCAACGAAGCGGGTAATATCGTCCACGTGGCCGTGCGTGTCATCGCCCGCGATCCCGCGCTCCAGCCAAATGACTTTCTTCACGCCCAAGTAATCGGCGAACAGTTGGTGTAATTGCTCGCGCGTGATTCCCGGATTGCGCTGTTGCACATCGCTGAGCAGGCACTCTTCCGTGGTGATGAGAGTTCCCGCACCGTTGACGTCGATGCTGCCGCCTTCGAGCACAACTCGCCGCGGCTTGCCGTCGATGTTCACCGTGGGCTGCCACACCGGCGTCTGCAACTGCTCGGCGATTTTCGCCGCAACCTTGCTGTCAAGCTTCCAGTCGTTGTATTTGGCCCAGGCGTTGAAGCGCCATGCGGTGGCCGCGACCGACCGGAGGGCAGCCGCCTTTCGCGAATCGCGGCACACAAAAATAGGACCGGTATCGCGGGTCCAGACCCGGTTGGTTCGCATGGAGAAGAACTGGACATTGCCGCCGCTCTTGCCTGGATCGGCAGCCTTCTCCGGCAAGACATGGGCGCGCACCAGAGGCGCGCGGGCTTTGGCTACGGCGCCCTCGTTCTCCACCAGGATGTTGACGCGTTCGACCCGCGCAAGATGGCGAATGATTTCCGCATAAATCCAGGGAATAGTCTCGAATTTGCCCGGCCAGTCAGAACGGTTGTGGGGCCACGCAATCCAAGTTGCCGCGTGCGGCTCCCACTCTGCAGGCATGCGGTAGCCGAGCGCGGCCGGAAGTTGCGATGGGGTGCGAGGAGAAGGCATGGTGCAAAGAGTTGTTTCGCGACACTTTCAAGGTGTCATTCTGGGCGAAGCGAAGAACCCTATTTCGAAAGATTTGCGCAGGTATAGGGGTCCTTCGACTCCGGTCGCCAAGGCGACCTCCGCTCAGGATGACAGGTTTATAACAGAGCTAAAGTTTCTCATCACACCATGAACCTCTGCGTGATCTCCGCGTAGGCGTCCACGCGGCGATCGCGCCAGAACGGCCAATTGCGGCGGACGTCCTCCATGCGCTTCAGGTCCACCTCGGCGATCAGCACTTCTTCCTTGTCGTGCGCGGCCTGCGTGATGACCTGCCCGAAGGGGTCGGCGATGAACGATCCCCCCCAGAACTCGAGACCCTTGCCCGGCGCTTGATTGCCACGAATGTTGCCCGTCTCGAAGCCCACGCGATTGGGAACAGCAACGTAAACTCCGTTGGCGATAGCGTGCGCGCGCTGAATCGTGCGCCAGGCGTCGTACTGTGCCTCGCCGTACTGCGCCTTTTCGTCGGGATGCCAGCCGATGGCAGTGGGATAGAAGAGCACACTCGCGCCCTGAAGCGCGGTCAGCCGCGCGCCCTCGGGAAACCACTGGTCCCAGCAGACCAGCGTGCCGAACTTGCCGAAGCCGGTTTCGAAGGCCTTGAACCCCAGATCGCCGGGGGCGAAGTAGAACTTCTCGTAATACAGCGGGTCGTCGGGAATGTGCATTTTGCGATAGATGCCCTGTAGCTTGCCCTCGGCGTCGATTACGGCTGCCGTGTTGTGATAGACGCCGGGAGCGCGGCGCTCGAACAGCGACGCGATCATCGTGATTTTCAATTCGCGGGCAACTTCCCCGAGGCGGTCGGTCGTGGGCCCCGGGATTGGTTCGGCGAAGTCGAACAGTGCGATGTCTTCACGCTGGCAGAAATATTGCGTCTGAAACAGCTCGGGCAGGCAGACGACCTCTGCGCCCTTGGCTGCGGCGTCACGGACGTGTCCGATGGCGCGCTCCAGATTTTGCTCTGGCTCGGGCGTGCACAACATCTGCACGATGCCAATATGGAAATTGCGTTCGGGCAACACTTCGCTCCGGGAAAAATGCGTTTCAAGAATAGCATCCCGCGCGAAGTATGCCGGATCAGGCAGAGCGATTGTTAATGCGCGGTGAAAGCCTTTCGCTTGCGGTCGTTGACGGGAACAAACCAAACCTGTAGGTTCGATTATTTGAAATGGTGCAAGGTATAGGGGTCCTTCGACTCCGGTCGCCACCGCGACCTCCGCTCAGGATGACAGATTTTCAGCGGAGTTGGTGCAGTGGATGGTTCAGTTGAGACCCGCTATAGGTCCGAGGTGAACGTTGAGCAACGAACACGACAAAACGCACGGTGAGGGCATTGAACGCGAGCTCCACGATCCCATTGCCGACAAGCTGATACCGCTGGAGCCGCTCGACCTGTCGAAGATCAAGACCGTGGACGATCTGGTGCGTGCGATGGGCAACACGGCCTTCACCGGGCGGCAGGTGGGCGAAGGGGCCGACGTGCTGGAGGCCATGGCGCGCGACAAAGAGTGCTTCGTGGTGATGACGCTGGCCGGCGCCATGACGGTGGCTAAGCAGGGACTCGTGATTGCCGACCTGATCGATCACGGCATCGTCAACGCGGTGGTTTCGACCGGCGCGTTGATGGCTCATGGGTTGGTGGAGGCGGCGGGCCGCTCGCACTTTCGCTATGACCCGAAGATGAACGACGTCGAGCTTTACGAGGCCGGCTACAACCGCGTGTACGACACGCTGGAGCCGGAAACGAACCTCGACTTTGTGGAGCGCATCGTCGCACAAATTCTGAAGAATTGGGACGCGAGCGAGATCGTGGCGTCGCACAAGCTGAACCGCGCCATCGGCAAGCACCTCAGCGAGAACGTGAAAGAGCGCGGCATTCTGAAGTCGGCGTATGAAAGGAATGTGCCGGTCTTCGTGCCTGCGTTTAGCGACTCGGAGATGGGCCTGGATTTCGCGCTGCACAATCGCATGCGCCGCAAGAACAATCTTCCGGTGCTGCGCTACGATCCGTTCGAAGACCTGGAGTTTTTTGCGGAGACGCTGCTCAAGCAGGCGCGGCTGGGCATCTTCACCATCGGTGGCGGCGTGCCGCGCAACTGGTCGCAACAGTTCGGGCCGTTCATCGAGCTGCGCCATCGGCGCGGCGGTGAGGATGTGCCGCTCAAGCGCTATCACTACGGCCTGCGCATTTGTCCGGAGCCGGTACATTGGGGCGGACTGTCCGGCAGTCCGTACAGCGAGGCCGTGTCGTGGGGCAAGTTCGTGCCCAAGGAAGAGGGCGGCAAGTTCGGCGAAGTTTTTGTGGACGCGACGGTCGGGCTGCCGCTCATCGTGGGGGCGGTGCTGGAAAGGCTGAAGCAGTAAAATTAGCCTGGAGGTTCCTATGAGTTCCATGCCAATGATTCAGGACTTCCTGGGCCAGAAGCGTCTTGCAGTCGTGGGCGTTTCGCGCCAGCCAAAGGACTTTTCTCACACACTCTTTCGTGAACTCCGCAAACGAGGCTACGACGCCGTGCCGGTGAATCCGGAGGCAGAACAGATTGATGAGCAGCCTTGTTATGCGCGGTTGCAGGCGGTCCAGCCGCCGGTGGACGCCGCGCTGCTGATGACATCGCCGTCGGTCACTGACCAGGTCGTGCGCGACTGTGCGGAAGCAGGCATCAAGCGGGTGTGGATGTATCGTGCGGCAGGCGCTGGAGCGGTGAGCCCGGCGGCCGTCAAGTTCTGTGAGGAGAGGGGAATCGCCGTGATCCCGGGAGAGTGCCCCTATATGTTTTTCTCAGGCGGCGGTTGGTTCCACCACCTTCACGGATTTGTGAGGAAGATAACCGGTTCGTATCCGCATTGAAAGTTGGATGAATCGCTGCTTCCGGCTCCGGTTCAGGCCCGGCAAGGTCTAAACCCCGGAGCCGGCGCAGGCTTCCGCGGAACTTGTGTGTGCCGTCGCTACGCGACTCGGCACTATTTTGGGTGGCTTCACCCCGGGCTTGCGCCCGGGGCTAACATCAAAGCCGCCGCTTCGCGGCTAGTCCATTTGAAACCGACGCTCCCCCGACGCTCGAAACCCGGGTCAGAAAAACGTGAACCGGTCGCTAACTACTAGCCGGTAACCACTAATCCCTGCTGTTACCGCCGCACTCGCGGAAGGTCATGTTCTTTGCTCTGCTACCAGTATTACGTTTCCATTCGAAGAAAAGTTCAGCATACGACTTGGTGATGTAGTCCTCGGGTTTCAAATCGATAAGGCGCGCAGTGCGATCGATCCATCGCGCCTTGCCCTCGATCTCGGCGACGTCGCCGATAGGGGTGTGATCGAGCACGACGTGGCCCTGGCCATCGCTCCACTCAGCACGAAATTTCTCATACACGAACGACGGCGCAAAGCCAAGCGCACGCAGGATCGCGTCCATTTTCTCGCCGTCGGCGACGCTGGTCTCCAGTTCGGCCCGCGACTTATGGCGTCCCAACTTCACTTTCGCCTTGTGCGTAAGCCTCCACTGGTCGCCATACTTGCGCAGGCGAAGCAGTTCGCCTTTCTTGCGCAGCAGTTGGCCGGGCAGATCGTAAAGAGTGTTGACTTCGTGCGTGGACGGCGTCTCTTCGCGAAATCCATGCTCGCGAAGCTTCCGCTCGAGCGCCTTGCGGTCGTGTACGAGGAACTTGATTTCGACTTCTTGCGGGGCAGGCATGGTAAGTCAGTGGTTAGTGGTCAGTGGATAGTGGTTAGTTACCGAGACCCCGGTCGGGAATCGCAAGCCGATGCATTTCGGTTTCCTAGTCGGATCGAAACTAGCCACTAGCTACTGACCACTATCCACTTTTATCAGCTTTCCCGCTCTACCACGAACTCCGGAACCCACAGCAGTACCCGCTTGATGTGCGAGTCGGGGAAGATGCAGATGGCCTCGCGCGCTTTGTTGGAGAACTCGACGGCGCGAGCGTAGGCGGCGTCAATGGAGCCGTGGCGGTGCAGGATGGCCACTATGTCGGCGGGCGTGATGCCGTTGAAGCCTCCGTTGCTGAGAACCGACTCTATCGTGATGCGCTCCGCCGGGGTGCAGTGCTCGAGCGCGTGCAAGACAGCCATGGTCGCCTTGCCTTCGCGCAGATCGCTGGCCACCGGCTTACCCAGCACTTCCTCCGAGGCGGTGAGGTCGAGCACGTCGTCCACGATCTGGAAGGCCATGCCCAGGTTGCGTCCGTAGTCGGCGAGCCTTTGCTGCTCGGCGTCGCTGGCGCCCGCAAGAATTCCTCCCAGCTTCATGCACACCGAAAACAGGCAGGCCGTCTTGCGGTAGATGAGCTCGAAATGCTCGTCCATGGTGATGGCCTTGCCGAGGCGCTCGATCTGCAGCAGTTCGCCTTCGACCATCGCCTGCGTAAGGTCGATGAGGGTGTCAAGGACCTGGAAATTGCGCTCCTGCACCGCGATCTTGAAGGCCTGCATGTAGAGCCAGTCGCCGGCGAGCACGCATTTCGCGTTGCCCCACTGCGTGTTCGCGGCGGGTCGTCCACGCCGCGTCTGCGCCTCATCAATGATGTCGTCGTGGACCAGCGTCGCGGTATGAATGATCTCGACCACCGCGCCGAGCTTAATGGCGCCGTGGCCGGTGTAGTTCATCAGTTTGCAGGAAAGCAGCAGTAAAGCAGGGCGCAGCCGTTTGCCGCCGCCCGCGCGTAGGTATTCGCCAATTTCCGTAATCGCGCGCACGCCGGAGACTGTGTCGCGACCGAACTCGCGTTCGATGGCGGCGAGATCGTCGTGCAGCAGGTCGAATACTTCTTTGGCGTTGTGGGTTACGGCCGCGCTCAATGTTCGCCCTCAGTTGGATCGGTAATTCGTGAACTGCATGTCGATGCCGAAATCGCTCTGCTTCAGCAGCGCGATGATTTCCTGCAGTGTATCGCGGTCCTTGCCGCTGACGCGAACCAGATCGCCCTGGATGGCGGCCTGCACTTTTTTCTTCGAGTTCTTGATGAGCTTGACGATCTCCCGCGCCTTTTCGATGGGGATGCCCTGCTGCATGGTGATTCGCTGGCGCACGGTCGAGCCGGCCGCCTCTTCGATTGCGCCGTAGGTAAACGCCTTCAGCGGAACGCCACGCTTTACCAGTTTCCCTTGCAGTACGTCGTTGACCGCCTTCAGCTTGTAGTCGTCGGCCGAGGTGAGCACCAGCGCCTCTTTTTCATCCATCTGAATGTCGGACTTGGAGTCCTTCAGATCGTAACGCGTGTGGATTTCCTTCAGCGCCTGCTGGATGGCGTTGGAGACTTCCTGCAAATCAACTTTGCTGACGATATCGAAGGATTCAGCCATAAGCAATCCAGTGTAACAAGAGAGGCTGTTTTTGGCTGCACGGTAAGGACGCCCCTGCCGGGAGCTCGGGTTTTATTACGATGCGTACCCTGCGCTGGGCTATGCTGAATCGCCTTCCGTTGCGGGACTTGCACTGCTAGACACTACACTGCGGGCGCCGGGGTCAGCGAAACCCGTGCCGCCCCTACGGGGCTCGGATCAATTTCTCGCTTTATCCAGGGCTTCCGCCCTGGGCTAAGTTGAGTCGTACCCGCATTGCGGGACTCGTTTGTTGGCTTGGCCAAAGAATCTTCGCGCATACCAACCCCGGAGCATTGAACCGGTCGGTTAGGTTGCGAACCGAGATCTCGTCATGCCTATTTGCGCCGTCCGCAAGCTCAAGAAGCAGCGCCGCAGGCGCGACTCAGTTTAGCCCAGCGCGCAGCGCTGGGTGCGAAAGACTTAATAATCGTCCAGCCCCTGCAGGGCGCAGGCCGCTAAATACGGTTGGTCAGGAAGCGGTTTTCGGCAGCCCAAAAAATGCGTCAAAATTTAGCGAGGTTTGCCGGCCAATTTCTTCCGGCGAGATACCGCGCAATTCGCCAATCCGGCGGGCGGTCTCGACCACATACGCGGGCTCGTTGCGCTGGCCGCGATGCGGCACCGGCGCGAGGTACGGGCAATCCGTCTCGATGAACATGCGGTCGAGAGGCACTATGCCGGCGGCGTCGCGAATGTTCTGCGCCTTGGGATAAGTAATGTTTCCGGCGAACGAAATCACGAAGCCTAGATCGAGTGCGGCGCGCGCGTGCTCCACCGTCCCGGTGAAGCAGTGCAGCACACCGCCCAGACCGCTGGACGCCCAGTGCTCACGAAGCAGCCGGAATAGGTCCTGCCATGCGTTCTCGCTGTTGTCCGATGGGCGGCAATGAATGACGATCGGCAACTTGGCCGAGCGCGCCATCTCCATTTGCTGCACGAAGACGCGCTGCTGCACATCGCGCGGTGAATGATCGTAGAAGTAATCCAGCCCGATCTCGCCCCAGGCGATCACTTTGGGGTCGCGGGCCAGGCGTTCGAGTTCGTCAAAATCTTCTTGCTTGGCGAGCGCCGCCTCGTGGGGATGAATCCCGACCGTGGCATAAACACCTTCATGCTGCTGCGCCAGCTTGACAGCGCAATCGAGCGTGCCCGTGCCGGGCCCGTCCCCATTGCCGATGGCGAGGATGGTCGTGATGCCGGCTGCATTGGCGCGAGCCAGGACCTCCGCGCGATCCGTGTTGAAGCGCTTGCCATCGAGATGGGCGTGGGAGTCGGTGTACATCAGGCGGGCAGCGGCACTTCGACGTAATCGGTCTGAGAAGCCGGCACCGGAATGGGCTGTCCAGTGGCGTGTAGATCATCGAGATGCAGTTCTATTGCTTCGCGTACCAAGGTCCGGGTCTCTTCCATCGTGCCGCCAGCGACACCCAGCCCCGGAAGATCGGGTGCGTAAGCACTCCATCCGGTATCCGTTTTTTCAAATACAACCGCAAATCGTATCACTTCAAACCTGCTTGCTTGAGAATGTTTTGTACTTGCCTGGCGCCATGTCCTGTCCGGGGTGGCCGGCGATTGTGACCGTACCAGGCTTGCTAGGATGATGATACTGCCTATGACTACCGACAGTACGGACAAGACGCCATCCGTCCTCTTCAACCAGTTTCATGACATCACGCACTTTTTTCGAAGGCATGCCGGCCTTGACCGGAATTCACGCTACTTCAATTTCGCCCCTACCGGCACATCCTCCAGAAAGCCCGCCAGCACCGGCTGGCCGTCGTCGCCGAGGGAAGCGGCGACAATCATGCCGTTCGACTCCAGCCCGCGCAGCTTGCGCGGCTGCAAGTTGGCGACAATAACCACCTTGCGCCCGACCAGCTTTTCCGGCTCGTAGGCCTTGGCGATGCCGGCAACGATCTGCCGCACTTCGCTGCCAATATCCACTTCCATCCGCAGCAGCTTGTCGGCGCCTTTCACCTTCTCCGCAACTTTGATCTCGCCGACGCGTAACTCAACCTTCAGAAAATCGTCAATGGTAATTCTGTTGTCCACCGCAACAGGTGTCGGCGTACCCACCCTGTCGCCAACCACAGGCGACAAGGGTGGTGCACCCGGCGATGGCGGCGCGGCACCGGCGCCGGTCCCTGCGGCCTGCGGCTCTGCCGTCTTGGTGTCTCCATTCGTCGTGCTCTCTGCGGAGCGTTGCTGTTCCATCTGCTGCATCCTTTCGATCATGCCCTTGTCGGCGCGCGGAAAGACGGGCTCGACCGTGCCGAGCTTAGTACCGAGTTGCAACTGCCCCCACGCGAGCGTGCGCAGATCCACCTGGCCGATCTCGCCCAGCCCAAGCTGCGTCCAGATGCGCGCCGTAGCATCGGGAATAACCGGGTGCACAAGCGCGGTCACTACGCGCAGCGCCTCGGCTGAGGTGTAGAGGATGGTCGCCAGCCGCGCGCGTGAATCCTTGTCATCGCGTTCGGCGACGGCCCATGGCTCGTTCTCCACGATGTACTTGTTCACCGCGGCGACCAGAGACCAGGCTGTCTCCAAGGCGCGCGAGAACTGGAACTGCTCGAACTGCGCGTGGAACTCCGCAATCGTCTGCTCCGCCAGATGGCCGATGGCTTCATCCGCCGGGGTGCGCTCGCTGAGCGACGGATAGGGCACCTCACCGTCGAAATAGCGCGTGATCATGCTGAGCGTGCGACTGGCCAGGTTGCCGATCCCGTTGGCGAGGTCGGCATTGAAGCGCTGCACCAGCGCATCGAAGCTGAAGGAGCCGTCCTGCCCGAAGACGATTTCGCGCAGCAGGAAGTAGCGCAGGGCGTCGCCGCCGAGGGTGTCGAGAATAGTCTCACTGCGCACAATGTTGCCGCGCGACTTCGACATCTTGCTCTCTTCGAACAGCAGCCAGCCGTGCGCGATGATCGATTTCGGCAGCGGCAGATCGGCGGCCAGCAGGAATGCCGGCCAATAGACGCAGTGGAAGCGCACAATCTCTTTGCCGATCATGTGCACGTCGGCCGGCCAGTAGCGTTCCAGTTTTTGACGGTCGGCGGGATCGTCAGAGCCAAAGCCGATCGCCGTCATGTAATTGGCCAGCGCGTCGAGCCAGACGTAGATGACGTGCTTGGGATCGCCGGGGACCGGAATGCCCCACTTGAACGAGGTGCGGCTGACGGAAAGATCGCGCAGACCGCTGCGCACGAAAGCGATCACTTCGTTGCGCCGCGTCTCGGGACGAATGAAGTCGGGGTGCTCGGCGTAATACTTCAGCAGCCGCTCTTCCATCGCCGACAGCTTGAAGAAGTAGTTCTCTTCGTGGACGGTTTCCGTCGGACGCCCGCACTCCGGGCAGGGCGCGCCGGGGCCAACCGCGTCAACATACAGCTCGTCGAACACGCAATATTGGCCGCTGTACGAGCCCTTGTAGATGTAGCCGCGTTCCTGCAACCGCGTGAACAAGGCCTGCACGCCGCGCACATGCCGCGGCTCGGTGGTGCGGATGAAGTCGTTATAGGTGATCCCCATGCGGTCCCAGAGCGCGCGGAACTCGCCCGCGATCCGGTCCACAAACTCGCGCGGCGAACAACCGGCGGCCGCGGCCGAGCGCTCGATCTTCTGGCCGTGCTCGTCGGTGCCGGTGAGGAACCAGGTGTCCGCGCCCATCATGCGCTGGCGGCGCGCGATGGCGTCGCACACCACCGTGGTGTAGGTGTGGCCGATGTGCGGCCGCGCATTCACGTAATAAATGGGCGTGGTGATGTAGAACTTTTCGGGATTATCCATTCTTTCGGTCCAGGTATAAACGGACGGCCTCCTGCATCACCGTCTTCAGCGGTACATGATGCTCGACGGCAATGCGGCGGCAATCTTCGTACTCGGGCGCGTATTGCGATACGGTTCCATTGAGGTTGGCGACCTTCATGCGCACTTCGCCCCAGGGAGTGACGACCGCTTCGTGACGCCGCGGCAGGCAGTAACGCTTCTCGTAGCGCGTGCGAACTCCGAGCGTGCTGCTCTCGCGGAACAACAGCGCGCGCAATTTCTCCTCTTGCTCCGGTCGAGCCAGAATCGTAAGCAGCGTGCCGGGACGGTTCTTCTTCATCTGCACCGGCGTCGTAAAAACATCGAGTGCGCCTTCCGCCAGCGCCAGATCGACGATGTAGCCGATGAGCTGCGGATTCAGGTCGTCGAGGTTTGCTTCCAGGATCGCGATTTGCTCCTCGTTTAGATTCGCATCGGCGCCCCGGGAGTGGTGCGTGCTTGCCTCCGTCTCGCCAATGCTGAGACGCAGCACGTTCGCGTGACCGGAAAAATCGCGGGCTCCGGCCCCGTAACCGATTTTCTCGGTGGTCATCACGGGACGCGGTCCGAAGCTTGAGACTAACACCTTGACAATGGCCGCACCGGTCGGCGTGACCAGCTCTCTCTGAATGTCACCGGAATAGATCGGCGCGTCGCGCAGCAATTCGAGAGTGGCAGGCGCGGGCACGGGCAAGACTCCGTGGGCGCACGCAACCGTTCCACCGCCGACGTTGAGCGGCGAAGAGATGAACTGCTCAACCCCAAGCGCTTCGGCTCCAACTGCGGCGCAAAGAATATCCACAATCGCGTCAGCGGCTCCGACCTCGTGAAAGTGAACCTCCTCGATGCCCACATTGTGGACCTTCGCTTCCGCCGCGCCCAGGGCTCTGAAAATCTCGCTCGCCGTGCGCTTGGCGCGGTCGCTGACGCGGAGCTGCGGCGATGATATCCAGGATTGCGCTCAGATGGCGTTCGTTATGGTGGGCGTGCGGCGCGGAGTGCTCGTGCGAATCGCCGCCAGCATCGGAATGGCGATCGGCCCAGAACTCCTCACGCGGCAGGTCCTTTTCGCCGTTCACCAGGACATCAAGCTTGGTCGCGGAAATGCCCCCCCGGTCCACGCGCGAAAGCTCCAAGGTCGCTCCCAGGTTCAGGGCGGCAACGGTCTTCTGGAAGAGCTCGAACGGAACTCCAGCGTCAAGCAGCGCGCCGAGAAACATGTCGCCGCTGATGCCGGAGAAACAATCGAGATAGGCAATGCGCATGGGAGCTGCCGAATCGCTGGGGAAAACTTCATCATAGGTAAGGCCCGATGCAGCGTCAAACCTCGCGATTCGCGTGTTTGCTACAATCACGCATTCTCATTCACCTCTGATGCACGGAGACAGACAGAGAATCACGAGCGAAGAGCTAACAGCGAAAAGCGAAGAGCCACAATGTACCTGGAACATCAAAAACAACTGGCTGCCGCGGTGCAGGCATTTCTGCGCGACAAGTACCAGATCGAGCTGGCAAAGGTCGTCATCGATCAGCCACCGTCGGTGGAGATGGGCGAGTTCGCGCTGCCGCTGTCCTTTGAACTGGCAAAGCGTTTGCGCAAGCCTCCGCGCAAGATTGCGGAAGAGATCGCTGCGGAGATGAAATCTGCCAGCCGGCTTCGAGAAGCTTGAGGTCGCCGGTGCTGGGTACATCAATGCACGACTGAAGCGGGACGAAGCCGCGAAGGCGCTGGCTCACGGCGGGAAGCGCAGCCTGAAGTTACAAGTCACGAGGGCGAAGGCGCTGCCGACGTCCGCGGCAAAATTCTCGTTGAGCACACCAGCATCAATCCCAACAAAGCCGCGCACATCGGACATCTGCGCAACGCCATTCTCGGCGATTCCTTCGTACGCTTGCTGCGCGCGGCGGGGCACACGGTGGATATCCAAAACTACATTGACAACACCGGAGTGCAGGTGGCCGATGTGGTGGTCGGTTTCACGCAACTGGAGAAAAAGTCGAGGCAGGAAATTGCGGAAATGATCGCGTCGAACCCGCGCTTCGACTACTACTGCTGGGACCTCTATGCCCGCGTGTCGCAATGGTACGAGCAGGACAAGGGCAACCTAAAGACGCGCGGCGAGGCACTGCACGCCATCGAACAGGGCGGAAATGAGATGGCCGAGATCGCCGATCTCATTTCGACGGCGGTGCTGCGGCGGCATCTGGAGACCATGGACCGGCTCGACATCGAATACGATTTTCTGCCGCGCGAGAGCGAGATTCTCCACCTGCACTTCTGGGAATCGGCGTTTGAATTGCTGAAGCAGAAGGGCGTGCTGTATTTCGAGACGCAAGGAAAAAACCAGGGATGTTGGGTGATGAAGAGACCCAATCCCACCCTTTCGCCAAAAGAGGGCGAAAGGATGGGGCACCCAGTGATGACGCGACCCAAAGCGGATTCGAACCCGCCAGATTCAGCAGAGGTCAAGACCGGTCCTGACGAAGACGCGAAAGTTATCGTGCGCTCCAACGGCACGGTCGGCTATGTAGGCAAGGACATCGCCTACCACCTGTGGAAGTTTGGCTTGCTGGGACGCGACTTCGGCTATCGCAAGTTCTATCGCTATCCCAACGGCCACGATGTCTGGATCTCGGCCGAGCACGGCGAAGCGGACCACCCGCATTTCGGCAGCGTGTCGGCCATCTACAACGTGATCGACTCGCGGCAGAGCGATCCGCAGAACACGGTGGTCGAGGCCATCCGGCTGCTCGGTTACATCGAGCAGGCTGCGCACTACACGCACTTCTCTTACGAGATGGTCGCGCTGACGCCACGCTGTGCGCTGGAACTCGGCTACGAAGTCAGCGAGCAAGACCGCGAGAAGTCGCACATCGAGGTCTCGGGCCGCAAGGGTTCGGGGTGAAGGCCGACGATCTGCTCGACGCGCTGATCACGGCCGCGAAGAAAGAAGTGGACAGCCGGCATCCCGATCGCGACGAGCAGGAGCGCTTGCGCATCAGCCAGCAAATTGCCATCGGAGCGCTGCGCTACTTCATGCTGAAGTTCACCAAGCAATCGGTCATCGCGTTCGACTTCCAGGAAGCGCTGGCCTTCGAGGGTGAGACCGGGCCGTACGCGCAATACGCAGCGGTGCGTGCGACCAACATCTTTCGCAAGGCCGGCGTTGCTCCGGAGCAGGCGCTCGCCGGCGAGGTGGACTACGCGCGCTATTTCGCCGGCGACAGCGGCACCGAAATCTGGGAGCTATGGCTACTTGCCGGGAAAACTTCTTTCGTCATTGAGCAATGCATCGCGGCGACCGAGCCCGCGTTCGCGGCCAAGCATGCATTCCAGTTGGCGCAACAGTTCAACAACTTCTACCATCGGCACCACATCCTGACCGAAAGCGACGAAGGCCGGAAGAAGTTCCTGCTGGCCACGGCCGCAGTTGTCCGACGTGAACTGATCAACGTGCTAAGCGTGATGGGGATTACCGTGCCGCCGGTGATGTAGCCATGCTGAAAGTGAAGCGCCTTTCGCCCGACGCCATTCTTCCGACGGTTGCCCATCCCGGCGAAGACATCGGCTACGATCTCTACTCCTGCGAGGACCTGACAATTGCCGCGCATGGCGCCGCTGGAGTACATACCGGCATCGCCATCGAGTTTGTGCCCAGCTCAGGCGGCATCGTAAAGACCCGCTCCGGCCTGGCCAGGAAGCGCCTGATGTGCAACGCCGGCGTAATTGACGCCGGATATCGTGGCGAAATCATCGTGCTGATGGAGAACCTGGGGGAGAGCCGTATTCCATTCGCAAGGGCGACAAGATTGCCCAGTTGTTGGAACATCCCTTTCTGGCGGGCGAGGTGGTGGAGGACGAACTGAGCGAGGCCGCGCGCGGGGCCAAGGGATTCGGATCGAGCGGAAAATAATCACGCTGAGGGGGCTGTCACAGACTGCTGGAAAATCGGAACAGCAGATCCTCGCGGGCTGAAGCCCGCTCGTGATGACAATTCTCAGGGGCTGGGATGTCAACAGAGTCAGAAGGGCTTTAGTTCCGGTCCGGGACTAAAGCTATTCGATGGGAGCGGGCTCAGTCGCCGGGCTGTTAGCCCGGCGTTTCCACCGCGGCGCCACGTCCTTCCACAACGTGGCGCCATCACTACAGCGATCGTCCGCGATCAACTACTGGATTGCGATCGGGTACTTCTGCGACGCAATCCCGTTGGCGACGACCTCCAGATAGCTTGCTCCGGTTTCCATGTTGGACGGAATGTCAACATGGGTGTACGTGGGACCAGGATAGCCAACCGCCATGGTGCTGTGACCGTGGGTGCGGCAGTAGAAGACGTGTCCCGTGCTTTTGTTGGTAATGCGCACAATCGGGTAGTTGGTCGCGGCCTGGTAGTCGTCGCCGTAAGCCGCTCCCTGCGATGCGCCATTGAATTTGTTGCCGAAAAGAACGATCGAGGCTCCGCGGGCAAAGACCACCTGCGTCAGCAGGGCCGATGGTGCGAGTCCAGGGTAAGGGCTTCCCGGCGAAGTGTAAATCTCAACATCGTTGCTGTAATCGGTAAAGAGGATTTGTCCGGTAGGAAGGATCAGCATGTGTCCGTACCAGGACGAATCCTGCGAGCTGTTAGGCACGCCGGGGACTGGGTTCAACTTGGTTCCATCCCATTCGAAGAAGACAGAGCCGTTGTTGAAGATTCCCGGGCTGGTCATCATCAGGACGTTGCCGTCAGGCAGCAACGCGGCCGGGCCATCGGCGATGTCGAGCCCATTGGGAAAGTCCGGACCGGCAGTCCAGGTACCAGCGCTCACGTTGTAGATGGAGGTGTGGCCAGCACCAGCGCCGTTGGCTCCGGTGGCGAAGACGGTACCGTCAGGCCGCAACACCGCAGGACCGACCTCATACGAGCCGTGGGAATCCCATAGCTGCACAATCGTGCTGCCAATGCTGCTCCAGGAACCTGTGCCGGGATCGTAGAGTTCAGAGTTCTTGCCATTGGGATCGAAGCGATTGACATAGGCGTCAACCGTGAGCACCTTACCGCCGGGAAGCAACGTCCATCCTTCCTCGTCGTTCTCGTCGAATTTGTTGGAGCCGGTGGAAGTCCAGGTCAAAGTGGACGCATTCAGTAACGCCTGCTCCACGGTGCAGCAATTGGCCAGCATGAACGTTCCGTTGGTCAGAACAACGCCCGACGCGTCGCCGATACTACCCCATCCGGCGGGCGGGTTGATAGGCGTCCATACATTGGTCAGCGGGTCGTAGATGGCGCCCATGTTGGTCCAGACATAGTTGGCGAAATTTTGTTCGCCGCCCTCGACGATCAATCGGCCGTCGGGCAGCACCGCCGAGGCAAAGAACAGCGGCCCATAGTTCGAGGCCAGCGAGGCCATCTGCGACCAGGTCCCATTGACGTAACTGCCGTTGATGTCGGGGGTCAGCTTATACCACTCCGAAAATCCGTCATTGGCATCTTCATGATGCACCATGACCGTACCGTCGGTGAGCAGCAGGGCGGCGCCAGCCGGGAAACTAGGCTGGTGAGTTAAGGGCTGCCACGACTGACCGCTGGCCATTCCGACTGCTGCCAACAGCACGAGTGCGGCGAATCCAGGCATTCGCAAACGCTTCATAATTCTCCTCAATTGGTTACGTTGTTCCAGGCAGGTTTCGACGCAGGGTGCTCTAGATGCCACTACGGCAAAAACTCAAGTGGAGCAATTTGGATGGAAGAATCTAATCTGATAGCTGCGGGAAAGTCAAACCTGCCCCATGCGTGGCGTCCCAGCTTGAATTTCGTCAACACACATTTCAGGTAGAGCGGGCCTTCAATCCAGCGTTGAGGAACTCTCCCGAGCTCCGGGGGCCCCCTGGGGCGACACGGGAAACTAACAGTTGTGTCGTGCCTACGGCACTCGGGATCTCTGAGACGACCTCAACGCGGGCCTGAAGGCCCGCTCTACCCTCCCAATTTGCCAAGTCTCAACCTAGACACTGTCTCTCGCGAAGGTCGTGACGTACGTTGCGTCCACAAGCATCGAAAAAAACGCCACGTTCGCGGGAACGTGGCGCCATAAGTTTGCTGCAACGTCTTACTTACTGGATTGCAATGGGGTACTTCTGAGATGCAATCCCGTTGGCGATGACTTCCAGAGTGGCGGCACCGGTTTCCATGTTGGCAGGTATGTCAAGATGGGTGTAGGTGGGACCCGGATAGCCAACCGCCATGGTGTTGTGACCATGGGTACGGCCATAGAAAACGTGGCCCGTGGCTTTGTTGGTGAAGCGAACCAGCGGATAGTTGGTTGCGGCCTGGTAATCGTCGCCGTAAGCGACGGTTTGCGAGGCGCCGTTGAACTTGTTGCCGAACAGGGTGATGGTGGTTCCGCGGGCATAGACCACCTGCGTCAACAGTGCCGTGGGCGCCAGACCCTGTAGCGCACTTCCGCTCGGGGTATAGATCTCAACGTCATTGCTGAAGTCGGTGAACAGGACCTGGCCGGTGGGCAGCATCAGCAGGTGACCCACATACGAGGAATCAGAGGGCGCATTGGCCGGCTGACCCGGGGTTACATGGTTCAACTTGGTTCCATCCCACTCGAAGAAGACAGCGCCGTTGCCGAAGATTCCCGGGCTGGTCATCACCAGCACGTTGCCATTGGGCAGCAGGACTGCCGGAGCATCGGCGGTGTTAAGACCATTCGGGCAACCCGAGCAACTGTAGTCTGGACCCGCCGTCCAGGTTCCCGCGCTCACGCTATAGATGGCAGTGTGGCCGGCGGCGCAGCGGTTGGCTCCGTTGGCGAAAACCGTACCATCGGGCCGCAACACCATGGGCCCTTCTTCATAAGAGGCGGCCCCGGATCCTCCGCAGTTAGCGGATGAGTCCCACAGCTGCACCTGGGTGCTGCCGGCGCTGGTCCAGGCGCCGGTGCCGGGATCGTAGATTTCCGAGCCCATGCCATTGGCCTGGTAGCTTCCGACGTACGCATCAACCGTAAGGACCTTTCCGCCGGGGAGCAAGGTCCATCCTTCTTCGTCGTTCTCGTCGAACTTGCCGGAGCCGGTGCTGGTCCAAACCGGCGTGTAGGCCTTGTCAGCCAGCGCCTTCTGCCTGCTGCAGCAATTGGCCAGCATGAACGTTCCATCGGTCAGAATCACGCTCTGGGCGTCGCCGATGTTGTTCCAGCCGGTGGGAGGATTGACCGAGGTCCATTGGCCTTGAGGAGCGTTGACGGTGGGATCAAAAACAGCTCCCAGCTTGGTCCACGAGGCTTGCAGGTTGTTGTACTCTCCGCCCTCAACAGCTACCCGGCCATCGGGTAGTACCGCGGACGCGAAGTAAAGGGGCGCATATCCCGAGGGCATGGACGCCACTGAAGTCCAGGTGCCGTTCACATAGCTTCCGTTAATGTCCGGAGTGAGCCGAAACCAGTTCTGCGCTCCCGGATTGTTCTGCGTGCACCAGCACGGTGCCGTCGGTGAGGACCAGAGCAGCGCCGGCATTAGTCTGGCGGTGAGTTCGTTAAACGTGTCCACGTCTGTGCGCTGGCAAGACCGACAGCGAGGCACAGCACAAGCGTGGCGAATCCAAGCATTCGCAAAGGCTTCATTTTTCTCCTCAAGTGGTTACTTTGTTCAAAGGCAGGTTTCTGTATGCACCTCAACCGTCCAATTACCGGTAGAGGCTCATTTCCATTTCAATTTGAGCAATTGGCAGTCGAACAATTGGTGGAAGCAATCTACTCCGCGCCACTCCGCAAAGTCAATATATGCCGCGAAATACTATGATAATCGTAGACCGAAACGGGAATTATTCCTGAGACAGCGGAGTTTTCGCCGCAAAATCCGCTCGGCTTCCGCCATCAGCCTACCGAGGAAATTCCTGGTCGCAGTCGGAAATTCTGCCCGCTCAGTATTTTCGAACCTGAGCTCGTAGTGTCTCGCTGGCGCTCCATAACTCTCGACAAGCAGAGGCGATCATCGACTAGCCGGCTGAGATGGTGTGCGACTTGACCACAGCTGGATCCGGTTCGGAGACAACTACAACAACGTCTCGGTGGGGTGGCAGTGGTCCTGGCTGGGAGGCCGAACTAGGCATCAGAGGTATCGCGCCAGCAGACAAAAGGGGCTGGCGTGTGCCAGTCCCTTCGGTTCGTTTTCCTGCGGTTGGCCGACGACGACCACGTCACGCCGTGCTATTGAGCGCTGGTGTGTGCTATAGGAGGCATCTGCCTGGCGTCCGGCTGAATGGCATCCGGCACCGGTCGCGGAGTTCCCGAGGTGGTGCTCCCGACAGTGCCCTTCGAAGTTTGACCCGCCGAGCTGGGATTGGTTGCGTTACCGTTTGCTATAGGAGGCATCTGCCTGGCAGACGGCTGGATGGCATTCGGCATGTATCTCGGCGTCCCTACAGTTGGGTTGGTATGTGAAATGGGTCCCATTTGAGTCATGCCGCGGTTCGTGTCCATCGGCACGCGTCCACGCTGAGCGAAGGACGCGCCGGTCAGCAAGCCAAGCAGCATGGCTATAAGAAGAATATTCTTCATAAGTTTTCTCCCATTCTTTGACTGACTACGAAGTGTCAGCTCCGATAGTTTGAAAGTCTGGCGTAGGTTCCGAGTTGCCTCATTCCGCGCCTGCCAACACCAAGAAACCCGGCTGCCCGACTCTTCCCAACGCCAGCCGAGCTTGACAGGCTGCAGATGGCCTCCCCCGAAACCAATACAGCTCTGCGCAATCTCTGCAAAACGCTGTGGCTTACGCCGGGCACCAACTGGCTTCACGTGCAACCGGCATGCCAGATGGTCACGCGTGAAAACGTTGGACTTAGATGGGCGATTCAGACTGATGGGCTGGAAGGTTTTACTCGCTCTGGGAAAAGCTACCCTGGTCGTTCTAGAACGACCGATAGACGAATGGCGACGCGCCAGCGCTTTGCGCGCGTGTGACCAGCCAGGTCGCGATCAGCAGCGCGACTGCGTACATTGGAGTAAGCCATACCCAGCGGTCGCGCAAAATGGTGGTAATGACCTCCGACCGCGGCGCGGCTTCGGGTGTTCCAAATCGTTCCGCGTATCGATCAAGCCCGGCGATGATCAGCAGAGCCGCAGCGTATCCAACAGCCAAAGCCGTTACCAGCAAATACAGCGCCCACGGAAGAGAGTGCGTGACGTAGCTTGCCGGCGACAGGAGGGCGATGAACATCTGGCTGGCTTGCGGCAGGGAGTTTGCCCTGAAAAAAATCCAGCCAAAACTGACCAGAGTGATTGTGACGACCCAGGAAAGCGGCGTCCACAACGCCGCTGGCGGTTCCCAGTCGTAGCGCTGCTGCACCTTCTGAATTTGGCGATGCAGGACCAGCAGGATTCCGTGGTATGAGCCCCAAAGAACGAACACCAAGTGGCTTTGTGCCAAATCCCGAACAGTACCATCGAAATGACCAGCGCTAAATTGCGCCACCAGATCTCGCGCCGCAGAGTGGCCAGCGGCAGAAACACGTAGTCGCGAATCCAGAACGAGAGAGACATGTGCCAGCGCGTCCAGAAGATCGAAGGGGTGGTGGAAGCGAACGGCCGGGCGAAGTTCTCGGGCACCGTGAAACCCAGCATCTTCGCCGCGCCGATCGCCACATGCGAGTAACCGGCAAAATCGAAAAACAATTGCAGACCGTATCCGAAGGCCAGGCACCAGACATCGGGACCACTCCATCGGGTGAGCTTGTCGAAGCCGGCGTTGATGCCGCCTGCGTTCAGGATGCCGCGCCCCAGCAACTGGCCCAACTGCATCATGAGCGCGCCGGTTGCGATGCGACTGATTCCGCGCATCACGTCGCTGCGTGGCACCAGATCTTCCGAGCGAAACTGCGGCAACATGTCGGGCAGGCGGCAGATCGGCCCGGAGATTGCCACCGGAAAGAATGCCATGTAGAGTGCGAACTCCAAGAACGACGGATCCAGTTCCTCGCCACGATACAAATCAAAGAGGTAGCTCATGGCCTGGAATGTCCAGAACGAAATGCCCAGCGGCAGAGCGATATGGGAGAACAGGTGCAGCGAGCCGACTGAATCGGCGAATTCAGGGAGATACTTGAAGCTGCCCAGCAGGAGCAGGTTGCAAACGATGCCGATCCAGAGGACGAGAGCTGAAGGCTTGCGCCGTAGCCACTGGCCGAGCAGGAAATTCATCACTGTGGAGGCAAGCAGAACAGCTGCGAACCAGAGTCCCCAGGTTGCGTATAGTGCGTAACTGCCGATCAGAAGGATTGCCTGGCGCGCACCGCGCGAGCGAACCTTGGCGAAGATCGCCAGCCCGATCAGCAGCGCAACCGCGTACAGGACGATTCGATATTCAGCAGTCAGCATTCAACACTCGGCGGCAGCACCCACCTAAGCTAGTGAATGTTCGAATGGCTGGCAAGGGGAAAGTGGCCCCCTGGAACGTCGATCGACCCGACATCCAGATGTTTGAGCAGAATCAGAGGTGCCGCGTCAGCATTTCGCAGTTAGTATTTAGCTAAATACCGATCGAGGGTGCGATGAGTTCAGAAATGGAAGCGATGGAGAAAGCGAAGGAAGCGGCGGCAGAAGCCAAGGAGAGGAAGCATCTGGCTCCGGTCAGCCTGACCATCGCAATTCTAGCCGTGTTTGTTGCCGTGGTGTCGTTACTGGGACACCGCGCGCACACCGAAGAAATCCTGATGCAGACCCGGTCTACCGACCAATGGGCTTATTACCAGGCCAAGAACATGCGCCGCAACAATCTCGAGGCACTCGACGAGGTATTGAGTGCATTGGAGAACACCAAGGCTGAGCGCGCCGCAGAGGTGCAAAAACACTTTCACGCGGAGATCGACAAGTATCGTGACCAGCAGACCGAAATCCAGACCGAAGCCCGGAGCCTGGAGGGAGAAGTGCAGCGTGCCAGCCGTCGTGCCGACCGGTTTGATCTGGGCGAGGTATTTCTGGAGATAGCGCTGGTCATCACTTCCATCACGTTGCTCACCGACAATCGCAGGTACTGGTACCTCGGTATCGGACTGGCGTGTTTGGGCCTGGTCGCCGCGGCCAGCGGTTTCCTTGTGGGCTGACGCTGGGCGCAGACTCCAGAGAACCGAGCGGTCTATCGGACCTCTTTCCGTTGCGCTCCATGCCAAGTGGTATTGATGGTGATGCGGTCTCGCTGCAGGCGATACAGCACAATGTAAGGCGTGCCTCCGATGACCAGCTCGCGCACCCCCGGTTCCGCGCCAGCCCTGCCCAATCGGGGATGGTCTCTCAGGACTTCAACGACAGCCGCAATCCTGATCGCCAGGCGTTCCGCGGCCTCCGGTTTGTCCTTAGCGACGTAGGATCGAATCCCCTGAAGCCGCAGCCGGGCCAGGGGAGACCAGACGATCTCTACCGGCACAGCCGCTCATCATCGTGGACTTTGCCGCATACGCAGCGCGGTGGAGGCAGTTCGCGATCGGTGCCCCAGGATAAAAGCCAAGCCTTCATGTCCTGATGTTTGATGTAGTGCCCTGACTTGACCTGCCGGTCTGCCTGGCCGACCTCGGCCAGCATCCTCTCCTGATCGGCGACGTAGGACTCCACCGCATCGGAGATCAGAAAATTCGAACTGCGCCCCGAGGTCTTAGCGAGCTGCGCGAGCCGTTTCTTAGTCGCGGGCTTCAGGCGGATGCTGAGAGTCACACTTTTTGTGTTCGCCATAAACACATGCTAGCACGCCCTTAGGAGCCTCGGGGCAGGGGCTTGCCGATCTCCCAATGGTGTCCGAAGGGATCGACAATTCGGCCGACGCGCCACCCATAGGGCTGATCGGTGACAGGCGAAACCACGGTGGCGCCGGCGGCGATGGCCCGGTTGAAAACCGCATCCGGATCGTCCACCACCATCACCATTCGCACCGAGCCGCCGCCAAGCGATTCGGGGCTGAAGTTCAAATGTTCGGGAGATTCGTCCGCCACCCAGAATTCGGCTCCTCCCACCGAAAGCTGCGCGACGACTGCTCCCCCATCGCCGTCAAGACGGAACAACACGTCCGCTGCGAAGGCCGCTTGATAGAACTCGACCGCCTTCGCCCCATTGCGAACCGAGAGCATGGGCGATATGGAGGTCTTCGGAACAGCAGCGCGGGGCGAGTCATCTTTCATGGGAGTCTCCTCTGTTGTCTTCAATACTGTCATGACCTTGGGCGCTGCTCAGGCTTGCCAGCCCTCCGCGCCTACCAGCGGCACAAAGCGACACAGATCATGTGCGGTGACGACGATTTCACCGCCCACCTTGCATACGACGTGCACCTGCTGCTCGGCGCGCGTCCCGACGGGCACCACCAGCCTGCCGCCATCGGCAAGTTGAGCAATCAGGCTCTCAGGAATTTGCGGCGCCGCGGCGGCCACGAGAACTTTGTCGAAAGGAGCCCGCTCGGGCAAGCCGAGGCTGCCATCGCCGTGAATAACATGCACGTTGGTGTAGCCGAGCCGGGCCAGTATCTCCCGCGCTTTGCTGGCTAGTTCTTCGTGGCGTTCGATGGTCCAGATTTCGGCCGCCAACTCTGCCAGGATCGCAGCTTCATATCCCGTGCCGGTTCCCACTTCGAGCACGCGGTCCGCTGGCCGAAGGTCCAGCGCCTCCACCATGGCAGCCACAATGTAGGGCTGAGAAACCGTCTGTCCCGCGCCGATGGGCAAAGGGTGATCGCCATATGCGTTTATTAGATCTTCGCCGGAAATGAACTCTTCGCGCGGCACTTTGCCCATTGCAGCCAGCACGCGCGGATCGCGAATACCGCGCGCCCGCAGTTGCTCCTCGACCATGCGTGTGCGCTCGTGGGCCAGGCTGTCGGAATGGGAAGAAGGGCTCAGCATTGAACAATTAGCCGTTAGCCTTTGGCATTTAGCACTTGGTTTGCGGGCGAGATCCTTTCCTTCAGAACCTTCGAGATCAACCCGTTTAGCATGCGCCGCATAACAACAACTTCGGCAGCCAGCGGACCATAGTCATCCGGTGAAAGGTATCCCAAATCCCGTCCCAGCAGTAGGAAGTATTCCAGTTCGCTGGCCGATCCCATGGCCATCCCGAGAAATCGAGCAAACTCAGCGTTGCCACGGCGTCCGCATCCCTCAGCGATGTTGGCCGCTACGGACGCGCTGCAACGCCGCAATTGCGAGCTGATCCCATACGTTTCTTCACGAGGAAAACTGCGAGTACAGCGATAGACGGATAGCGTGACGTGGTGGGCACGTTACCAAACGTTCAACCCCCGAAAGTCCTTCATTGAGGTGCTCCTTCTGAGGGTCTCTTCCGATTCTACCGCTACTCGCCCTGTCCACTAAATGCAAAGTGCTAAGTGCCAACGGCTAACTGCTTCTTCATCTCTTCCTCTTTCGAATCAGCAGGTCGAAGCTCACTACACCATTTTCGTCGCGGATCCCCTGCAGGGTGTATTCGCTGTTGATGTTGTACTCGAATTGGATGACCTGCTGCGCCGAACGGGTCAGGTTGGTGATGTAGGTCAGGGTCACGTTGTTGGAGACCTGCTGCTCCACGGTCAGGCGCGCATTGGGGTTGTTGTCCGGCCCTCCGACGGAGGGGTTGATGCGGATGGAGCTGATGCCGAACAGCTTCTGCATCCGATTGGTGACGGTTTGATTGATGGCCTGCCCGAGCACGGCATTGGATGCGCTCTCGGCGAATCCAAACTGTGGCGTGGCAGCCTCGCTGGTGTCGTATTGCGTGCGTCCAAAGGCGAGCAGGGCAACAATGTCTTCGGTGGTAAGCGGTGGGTCAGAGCGATAGGTCGTCGTCAACCGCTCCAGCGTTCCATGCAATCCCACTGTGATGTCGTAGTCGCGCACCCGGGTGGTGGCCTCAATGTCGAGGACCGGGTCAATGCGCACCGGATCGGTGAAGGTAACGTCGCCCCGTTCGAGGTGGTACTTGGTCCCAGCGATGTTGATGTCGCCCTCGGCGACGTTAATGCGGCCTAACAGCACAGGCCGAGATGCCGTGCCGCGCAGGCGCAGGTCCACGCCGCCCGACAGCTTGGCGAGCGTCGTTTGCACGGTCAATTCCGGCGCCGACAGGATTCGCACATCCAGGTGCAGGTTGTTCAGTGGCGACTTTGGATTAGGGATCGCCGACGGGCCTGCCTGCGCCAGGGCCAGTTTCAGGTCGGTTGACGGGATCTGCGCAAAACGCGTGACCGTCACGTCGCCGCTCAGGGTGGCGTTTTGCCAAGTGCCCGCCAGGTGGAGCGACTGATCGGAGGTAACGCTGATTCCTGCATACCGGAAACGGATCTCGTTTCCGGTGGCCGTCAGGTCGAAGCCCACCGTGCGGCCGTACGTGACGAAGCCGGCGAAGGTCACCAGGCCGCCGCCCATGTGCGCGGTAAGATGCTCCACTTCCAAACGGTCCTGATTGAATACGAAGCTGCCGTTGATATCGCCGAGGCCGGCGGGCAAATCAATCATGGAAAGGCCCGCATGGACGATCTCGATGCGGCCGTTGATCAGCGGCTTCTCGGTATCGCCGGCGACGGTAATGCCCAAGGTAACTGCGCCGTATGAGGTGATCTCGGGATTGAGAGTATGCACCAGTGTGAGATTGATGTTGCCATCGGCGCGCAGGTCCAACCGCCGGTTGTCCTGCAAGCTCATGCTTCCGCTCACGACGAGGCGCGATCCCTCGCTGACCAGGGCACAGCGTTGCACCGAGACCACCTGGTTGGCCAGCCGCAATTCGATGGGGCCATCGCTGGCGATGGGAACCTTCTCCACTTCGACCTTGAACTCGTCGATCTTGAAGTCGCCGTTGAGCAGCCTGGGCTGCTTGAGCGGTCCAGCCAGAGTCGCCTGTCCCGCCATCGACGAGTGCCCGGTGATTCTGCCCTTGACCTCGGCTCGCAGGAAGGGATCGATATCGAGATTAGAAAACTGCATGGTCATGTTGCCCGGCATGTCGCCGCGCAGCTCGACATTTCCGTCGAGAGAAAAGCTTGCCTTGGCGAAATTCGATCGTGCGGTGAGCTGAAGCTGCCTGCCATGGGTCACGGCATCAGCAGTGAGACTACCCACGGTCTCGCCGTTCAGCACCAGGTTATTCACCTGGAGATGGCCATTGATGGCCGGCTGATCGATGGTGCCTGAGCCCTTGGCCTCGAATCGGGCGACCCCGGCGGTCTGCAGGCGAGCCGACTGCAACTCGGGAATTTCTGCAAGATTGAGGCTCACGCCGTTCAAGTCGAAGCTCACTGCTTTGCTGACGAAATTGTAGGCAGCCGTGCCGGCGACTACTCCACCGGCAGCCTGTAGCCGGATGTGGTTAAGTTGCGCCTCGTGATTGGCAAACGCGACGTCCGCGCCCAAAGACTTGATGGGACGCCCATAGGCCTCGGCCCTGGTCAAAGTGAATTGTCCCTGACCGTGAGGATTGCCCTCCGTCCCGGAAGCCTCCAACGTCGCGTTCAAGGTGCCGGTCACGGGATAGTCGAAACCAGTGGCACGTTGCAGGTCGGACAAGCCTGCATCGTGGACGGCGGCCTGAAGTTGAAATGGCGAATCGTCGGTGAAGCTGCCCTTCTGCAATGCCGCTGTCCAATCCACATTCAGGCGGGCGCTTCCCTCTTGAATGATCGCGTGATGGATGGCAACCTGGCTTTGCGAGTACTTCACGTCGGCTGAGAACTCGTCGATGTGAATGCGCTTCACCTGTACCCGGGGTGACGACGGTTCCGGTTGGGGTGTGGTGGCCGCATGCGCCAACATCTCCTTCTTCGACAGCGGATGAGGTTCGGGAGGTTTGGGGAGCGCATTGTAAATGTAGGTGAAGTCCGAAGCTTGTACATGGCCCGCAACCTGGGAGTCAGGCAGCCTCCCGCTGACGGTTCCCTTGAAGTTCGCCTCCCCGGCCAGCTGGATGGGAGAAGGAGCGTAGCCGAGCGCGGTCACAAACGGCTCAAGCTCGGTCAGGCTGGTCGCCGTAAAGTCGATCTTCAAGTCTTCCGAGGTTGCACCCAGCGTACCGGATGCATTCAGTCGGGTGTGCGGGGTCGTGAGATTGAGGACTGAAATATCCATGACCTGCGGCTGGACCTTGTAGCGACTGCGCAAGGTTGCGGTCACAGGCAATTCGCCGTCTGCGGGATGTGCGGGTGGAACGACGTCGAGGGCGAGCTCGCCCTGGGCGCTCGCCAGGGACCGTATCCACGTCAGCTCGATGGTTCCCCCGACGGTCCCGGCCGGCTTCAGCGAAGCCAACGGCAGCGACTTGGTTGAGACGGAGCGCATCAGCTCCGCCAGCGATACCCCGCTCAATCGCAGGTGGGCCGTGCCATGCTGCGGACCCGGGCCGCTGATCTTGGTGGGAGTAGCGGTAGTCGCCTCGGGGGTGCCGGACTTGCTCGCGGGTTCCTTCCGCGGCCGGGCAGCGCTGTTTACCGGCGGTTGCGCCGTTGAAGCGGAACTCGACGACAGGAGATTGTCGATGGACGCTTCGCCCGTTACATCGCCGCCCAGCGCGCGCCCCGCGATTCGGGTGAGCACAAGCCGGTCGTTGTCGAGAGAAAAATCGGCACTGGCATTTGCGTTGTTCAGCGTGACGCTTTGCTGGAGATAGTCAAACCCTCGAATAGCAGCCTTGCCCCGCAAAGTGCGGCCCTTCTCCGAATAATTGCCCGATCCGCTGGCAGTCAGCGTGCCTGCGCGCAGTTCGTAGGTCCGCGTGATGGCCCCCAGCTGGCCTATGTCAATCACCGTGTTGTAGGTGAACTCGACGTTTGGATCATCAAAGTTGGTCAGCTTTCCTTGCGCCTCGATCAGGGACTTCTGCGATATGAGCTTTAACGACTTGATCTGGGCCGCATTGCGCCAGAGGCTGAACTCCATCTCGGCACCAGCGGGAATATCGCGCAGGTCCTGATACTGAGCATCCATTTTGCCGACGCGCAGGGTCCCGTCATAACGATGGTCGACGCGGTCGTAGGTCATGGACGCATCAACCTCGTCCGCGCTGAAGTCCAGCGGTATTTCGCGATCGTTCAACAGCAGCATCCCGTTGCGAAGATCGGCCCGGCCGACAGCAAGGTCGAAGAGCCGCTGCACCGGCTTGGTGGTGTTCTGCTTCAACTTTGGCTCGGGCGCATTAGTGCTGCCATCGGGATAAACAATGAGGTGAAAGACGGGGTGCTCGAGTCCGAGATACTCGAGGTGGATTCGCGTCTCCAGGAAGGAAACGATATGCAATCGCACGTGGGCGCGATCGGCATGCCCATAGGGCAACTGGTCCGGCCCTTCTCGGCCGCGGACGGTTAGGTTGTCGGCTTCAAATTCAAGTTTCCTCAAGTTCCAGTGAAACGACTGGAGCTCAACCCGGCCGCCGGTAGCATCTTCCAGAGTCGCAACAAGCTTGCGTCGAACGAAGTCCTCGAAGCGCGGACTCTGCAGGTACCAGGCGAGCGCGATAGCGGCCGCCAGCAACACAACGCCAATTCCCGCCTCGATCCAGAGGCGAGTGTGCGAGCGTCGAGTTGCGGTCTCTTCGGCCATTTTCAGTTAGCGCCAGAGACCCTGGGTTGCTCGGCCGGGGCCTTCAGCGCGGGAATCGGTACACTCGTCCAAATCCGGGCCTGCTGCCGCAGGTTATGCAGCCAGGCGTCCAGCAGCTCATCCATGTGCTGCTGCGTAAGCAGTTCGCGAATCCGGGGTTCAACATCTTCAAACGAGATAACCTTGCCGCCGGTCTGCTCCAGATCGGGCAGCAGTTGGTTGTGGTAGTAGGCTGCGATCTCTTCCGGCTGAACATGAACGTTGGGACGCAGACGAACTTCCACGAAGTTCATGACCTCCACTTCCGCACGCAGGTGGTCCTTCAGCAACTCTTCCGTGAGGCCGTAGCCGGCAAGCAGTTTCTGCCAACTCTGGTCGTCCTTCCCCTCAGGGACCTGCGCCCGCAGCTTCGCCACATCGTTTTGCAAATCTTCTTCCGAGGGCTGCAGGTAGTGGGTGTCGCTCATCTGGGCCTTGAGCAACTGGCGGTCAATGAGCCGCTGCAACGCGGTCACGCGATCGGCTTCGCTCACCTGAGTCACAGGCTTGCGCTGCATGAACAGCTCGTAGCAGGTTGCCTCTTCCCAGTCGCTGCGGAAGATCGGTTTGTGGTTCACCGTGACCACAATGCCGTCAATAACCTCACCCGCAAGCACCGGGACCGCTGCCACTGGCAGCCAAAAAAGTACACACGTCGTGATATGAAGAATTCGTTTCATCAAAATGTCTGTCCAATACTGAAGAATATGTTGATATGCCGCAGCGTCTCCACCTTGTTCTGTTCCTGGATGCATGTAGTACCTATGAATACAGCACAGTGGATGGGATAACGCGTTGGGTTGAAGTTATAGCCGAGGTCGAAGCGGACGGGACCCACCGGCGTCTTATAGCGTATGCCCGTCCCAATGGCCTGCGGATTGTAGCTGAAGTTGCAGAAAACCGTGCTGGTCGGAGCAGCGCAAGCCGTGACGGAAGGCTGGTGGATGCGCAGCATCCCGCTCGCAATCTGGCTGGCGGTGGCAAAAACGTTCCCCATATCGTGGAAGAAGACGAACCCCATGTTGTTACCCACATAGGGGAGCGGCACCGGTGGAGTCCGGATTTCCAGGTTGTTCACGAACAGCCCCTGCCCTCCAATGGGGTAGCCGGTCTGGATGTCGCGAGGCCCGGCCTGGTTGATGGAAAAGCCGCGCAGAGAGTTACCGCCACCGGCGAAGAACAACTCCGGCAAGGGGATCGAGGTGGCTTCCGCGGGAAGTGGCGTTCCTGCCGGCGGCGGAGCTAGAAAGTTGTTCGTGCCATAGGAGTGCAGGATTCCAATCTGCGTATTCCTGGCCAGGACCCATCTCTTCTTAAAGGTGTAGTAAGTTGCATTCTGCAGGAGCACTTTGCCAAAGTTCGCCTGCGAGCCCAGGGCGCTGGTCGCCAACCCAAGGTCGGCGAGGGTATAGCTTCCTTTGTGCGAGTCAATGGGGTTGTCGCGCGTATCGCGCAAGTAGGTGAAGCTCGGAATGGCCAGCAGCACCGGCTTCGAATATAGCGGGATGAGAGTGGGATCGATCACCAGGCTATTGGGATCGATCGATACCCTCTGATAGCTCAGGCGGTAGAGCAAGGTTGTTCGGCGACTGTATTTCTGCTCCGCCTGCAATGTTCCATCGAGCCGCTGCGAGGTAAAGGTATTCACGTCGGCGGCGTTGTCGTAGAAGGCGGTCACCGTGAAGCGCCAGGTCTCGCGGTGAAACAATCGCGGCGCATCATAGCTGATCAGGCCGCGACGAACCAGCAGACCTATGCGCGCCCGGAAGGTGAGAGTCTGGTCGCGGCCGAACATGTTCAAGCGAGTGATCTCCAGCGTTCCGGTTGGGCTTACTCCGGTGCTCCCTTGCGGATTGCTGGTGGTGGGAATGTTGCCGGTCGCGAATTCAATTCCGCCGCCATAGCGGAAGGTCCAGCGCTTGGCTTCCTGCAGATTGAAAAGCACGTCCTTCGAAGTTTCCTGCCCGTCCGGGTTCTGCACGGCCATATCCACCTGGTTGAACAGGCCCAGGTCGTACAGCCGCCGTTGCGAGTCCACCATGCGATTCTGGCTCAAGGGATCGCCGTCCTGGATCCGCATCTGGCGATTCACAATGTAAGGGCGGGTGAACTCAATCCCACTCACGATCACCCGGTCCACGAAGACCTGCTGTCCTTCTGTGATGGTGTAAACCACATTCATGCGCTTGGGATCATCGGGCGCGGCAGTCGCCGCAGCTTCGAACTGCACGTTGGGGAAGCCATGGTTGTAGTAGAAAATGGTGAGGTTGTCGCGATCGGCGGCGATATTCGCATCGCTGTAGGGCTGGTTCGGCACGCTGTACAACAAACGCTCCAGCCGCTCTTGTGTAAAGTTGCCGTTCCCTGCAATTTGCAGGGAATGAACCAAGGTCTGCGGGCCTTCCTCGATCTTGAGGACAACCGCGATCTGGTCTTTCTGGCCCTCATAATTTTCCCGCACCTCAGAGTCCACTTTGATCTCCAGAAAGCCGTTCGACTGGTAAAGATATTTGACGGAAGCCACGTCCTCGGTCAGCAGTCTCTGGCTGAAGCGGCCATTCTTCAGCAGCAGGCTGGAAGGCTGGATAGTCAGGCGCTCAGTAATGGTTTCGGTATTGAAGTACCGGTTGCCCTCGACCTTGATGGCCGACAGCTTATGCTGTTCGCCAGAGTCGATGACGTACAGAATGTTGAGGTGGTTTTGTGCCGGGATGGGATGCCGTTCCACCTCGACCGTGGCGTCGAAATAGCCTTTGATCTGCAGGTAGTCGCGAAGATTGCGGCGTCCTTCGTTCAGCAGGTCGTCGTCCACGGAATTTTCCTGATACACCGGGACCAGCCGCTTCAATTCTCCCTTGCTGATCTTTGCTCCTTCGGTGGTGATCTCGACGGTCGGGCCTTCCTCCACTTTGAAGAAGTAGTTCACCTGATTGGTGTCCGGCTGATACTGCCGTTCCGTCAGGGAGACCTGCGCCTCCAAATGGTTATTTTTCTGATAATTCTTGCGGAGCCGTTCCAGCGCCCGGGTCACGTGTTCCTGCTTCACCGGAGCGCCGAGCTTCAACTTGGTTAGACTGCGAATTTTGTCGGGCGGAATGCCCGTGTCTCCGTCGATCACAACCTGACCGACCCGCGCCAGGGGACCGGGCACCACATGGAAGTCAACCTCCATCTGCCGGGTTTCATCGTTCGGTATCAGCTGATGGGTGATCGTGGACTTGTAATATCCATTGTCGGCCAGCACCTTTTGCATGCGCTCGAGCGCACGATCCACTTCCTCCGATGAGAACGGGGACCCTAAGTCAAGCTTGCTGGCGTCGACCAACTGGTGCGCTTTGGGATTGGTCTTCTTGGGCGTGCCATCCACGTTGATGTCGCCGTAGAAATAGTTCTCCGTCACTTCAAAAACCAGGGAAATTCCGCTGGGTGGAGCGTTTTCCGCTTCGACCTGCAGGCTGGCAAAGCGGCCGGTCGCATAGAGCGTTTCCATGCTGCTGCGCAGCTTGTTGCGGTCCAGCGGCTCTCCCGACTTCTGCGCGATCAAGGAACGCAGCATCCCAGGATTGGTGCCCGTGATTCCGTGAAACTGGATGTCACGGACGATCTCACCCTGGTACTTGGCCAGCGTTCCCACGCCGTTTTCGGGGATGGTGTGTTTTGGTGGAACGCTTTGCGGCCACGCCAGAGACGCGGCCAGCGTCCAGAGGGTGACGAGCGATGCAAGCTGGTATCGCGATGGCGTGATTGGCTCCCTCAAGCTCCGGCTTCGAATACACCTGCTAACCCGGGAACCTCTGCCGAGGAGGTTTGCCAGGTCGCGATTACCCAGGCACTTGCGTTCACCGCGGTCGATTGCGGCCCTCCATCGCCCAGCGGCGAGGGGATGTGAAGTCCCTATAATAAACAAGGAAGCCTTCCACGGAGCAGGTGCAGTCGTTGGATTTCGCCGAGCGGTACTCCCGCCAGATTCTCTTCCCGCCCATCGGCGCCGAAGGACAACAGCGTCTCGCGGCGGCGCGGGTCGCTCTCGTGGGCTGCGGCGCCACCGGATCGGCGCTGGCTTCGTTGCTGGCCCGGGCTGGAGTTGGCTACCTGCGCATCATCGATCGCGATTACGTCGAGCCCAGCAACCTGCAGCGGCAGGTCCTGTTTGACGAGTCCGATGCCGCCGAGTCCCTGCCCAAGGCCATTGCCGCGGCACGCAAAATCAAGGGTTTCAACTCGGAAGTCATCGTTGAGCCCCACGCTGCTGATTTGACACCGCAAGATGTGGAAGAATTGCTCGGTGGCGTCGATGTTCTGCTTGACGGCACCGATAACTTCGAAACTCGCTATCTGATCAACGACTTCGCCATCAGCCAGGGTACCCCATGGTTCTACGCCGCCGCAGTCGCCAGCTACGCGGTCACGATGAATGTGCTGCCCAGCGAGACGGCTTGCCTTGCCTGTATCTTCCCTGATTCCCCTCGCGGTATGGTCGAAACCTGCGACACTTCCGGCATTCTGAGTTCGGCCGTGAACCTGGTAGCCTCGATTGCCGCAACCGAGGCCCTCAAGCTGCTGGTGGGCGCGCGCGATAAGCTGCGGCGAACGCTTCTTTCCTACGACGTGTGGACCAACGACTTTGCCGAGATCAGCACCGCCAAGCCGCACGCTGGATGCCGCGCCTGCCAGCTGCGCGATTTCGTGCACCTCCGCGGGGAAGGCCGTCCCCATATCACGCTATGCGGACGCAATTCGGTACAGATCCACGAGCGCCAGCGGCCGATTGACTTCGAAGAGATTGGCCGCCGGCTGGCTCCTCACGGCCCGGTGCGCCACAACGAATTCGTTCTCAAGTTCTGGCGCGAGCCCTATGAGCTGACCCTCTTTCCCGACGGACGCGCCATTATCAAGGGTACGACGGACACCGCAGTGGCGCGCAGCTTGTATGCGAGGTATGTAGGGTCATGATCGGTCAACGCCTCGCAAGCCACGCGTGAGCTGCCCCTCGGTAGCGTCTCAGTTCGAGCCTTAATGACAAACTGAGACGGTAGAGCGAGCCTTCAGAGACCGTGTGCAACCGGATGTAAGGCCCGGTGGTGGAACAAAATGTCTAACATGATCGAAACAGTCGCGCAGCGGCGGCAGGGTTGCGACACAGTCTCTGAAGGCCCGCTCTACCCCTAGCTTCGACCTCCACGATCGGGCATTGCGCTTCCCTTCCCGACGCGCCAGAATGGCTGCTGTGAAAGCCCTGTTCAACCTGAAGATCCTGTTTGTCGCTCTGGTGGCGCTGATGCTCATCGGCGTGGCCGGATTTCACTTCCTCGAAGGCTGGCCGTGGTTCGACGGCTTCTACATGGTGCTGACTACAATCACCACCATCGGCTATGGCGAGTTGCATCCGTTGTCGCCGGTTGGCCGCATCTTCAACACCTTCATCATCGTTACCGGCGTTGGCCTGGTGCTGTTGTTCTTCGGGGGCGCAACCCAGGCTTTGCTGGAATTCGAGCTACAATCGGTCTTCGGCAGGAGGCGCATGGACCGCGAGATTGGCCGATTGTCGGACCACTTCATCATCTGCGGCGCTGGTCGCGTAGGCCGCAGCGTCGCCCGCGAGTTGGCGCGCAAGCCACTGCCTTTTGTCATCGTTGATAGCGACCAGGCGAAGCTGGCCCGCTACTCCGCCAAAGGCTGGCTTACCCTGGTCGGCGATGCCACCCACGCGCACATCCTTAGCGAGCTCCACATTGAGAGCGCCCGGGGACTGGTTGCCGCTACCACGACTGACGCGACCAACATCTACATCATCCTCACTGCTCGCAGCCTGAATCCGAAGCTCAACATCATCGCCCGCGCCAGCGAAGAAGATGCCGAGAAGCATCTGCTCACGGCCGGCGCCGATCACGTGGTCTCGCCTTATAACTTCGCCGGCTATCGCATCGCGCAAACCTTCATGCGCCCGCACGTGGTCGATTTCTTCGACACCGCGATGAACCAGCAGAAGCCGCTGGAAATCGAAGAAGTGCAGGTGCGGCCCGGCTCGCGCTTCGCCGGGCAAACGCTGGAAGCCTCGCGCATCCGCCAGGAGATGGGCGTCATCGTGCTGGCCATCAAGGGAGAAGACTCCCACATGCGCTTCAATCCCCCGCCCGACGAAGTGATCCATGTCGGCGACCACCTCATCGCGATGGGCGAGCCCGGCGGCCTGCGGCGCCTGGAGGATTCGGCCACGGAGCCCGCATGAAAATCACCACCGCGGCTGAGATGCGCGAAATCGACCGCGCTACCAGCGAGCGCTTCGGCGTGCCTTCGCTCACCCTGATGGAAAACGCCGGTTCGGCCATCGCCCAGTTCATCCTGGAAGAGTATGGGCAGGCGAATCGTATCGCCGTGGTTTGCGGCAAAGGCAACAACGGTGGCGACGGCTTTGTGGTGGCGCGCAAACTGCATCGCGCGGGACGCGTGGTGGAAGTTCTGCTTCTCGCCTCGGCGTCTGACTTGCGGGGCGACGCTTTGGCCATGTTCGAGCGCCTCCCGCTTCGGCCCGTCATCCTGCAGACCACGCAAGAGCTGCAGGCCGAGTCGGCGCGTAGCCTCGGTAACTGCGACCTCATCGTGGACGCGATCCTCGGCACCGGGTTTCAGCCACCCGTGAAAGGCCTGTACGCCGACGCGATTGCCGCCATCAACCGCAGCGGCATGCCGGTCGTCGCGGTGGACATTCCGTCCGGCGCTGACTCGGACGCGATGTCGGGGCAATCGGGCGAAGGCATCGCGCGCGCAGACGCCATCGTCACCTTTACCGCGCCGCGCCCTGCGCACGTCTTCGGCAATCTCACCCGCGGCGCTGATTGTTATCGCGCCCATCGGCTCACCTCCGGAGGCGATTGTCTCCAAACTCAATCTCGAACTGACCACGCCGAGAGACATCGCCGCACTGTTCACTCCACGCCCCGTGGACAGCAACAAGGGCATGTACGGCCATGTGCTGATCGTGGGCGGCTCGCTGGGGAAGTCCGGCGCAGCAGCCATGGCGGGAATGGCGGCGTTGCGCGCCGGCTGCGGACTTGAGCACCGTCGCCACGCCGGCCAGCGCACTTGCCCAGCGTCGCCGGGTTCGCCGCCGAGTTGATGACCGAACCCCTGCCGGAAACCGATATCGGCAGTATCGCAATGGGCGCGATTGAGAGCGGCGCGTTTGGACAGCTCGTGAAGCCGGTTGACGTGGTGGCCATCGGCCCTGGAATCGGGCGCAACAGCGAGACCGCAGAGTTCGTGCACGAAGCGGTGCGCCTGACCAAAGTCCCGCTGGTTCTTGACGCTGACGGGTTGAATGCATTTCAAAACCACACGGACCGGCTCGACGGACGCCAGCGTCCGCTTGTGCTCACGCCGCATCCCGGCGAAATGTCGCGGCTGGCGGGCATTTCGATCAAAGATGTGCAGGCCGACCGGCTCAACGTCGCGCGCAACTTCGCGCGCCAGCATCAGCTCATTCTCGTGCTCAAGGGAAATCGCACCATCATTGCGCTACCGGACGGCACTGCTTGGGTCAATCCCACCGGCAATCCGGGCATGGCGACCGGCGGCACCGGCGACATCCTTACCGGCATGACCGCCGGCATCATCGGCCAGATGCAGAACGACGTGCCGCGCGCCGCCATCGCCGCGGTTTACATGCATGGTCTGGCGGGCGATGTGGCGGCAGAGAAAATGGGCGAGCACTCACTGGTGGCCACCGATCTGCTCAGCGCCTTGCCGGAAGCCTTCCGCCGCGCTGCAAGGTGGGCGAAGGAGAGCACCGTCCGCATCGGAGGGTTGGCGGTATAACTCCAGTCAAAGCACAAGCATCGGCTAGAATACTTAAGGCTCCCTCTGGCGTACGAGTCGAGCCTCAGAGTAGGGCCTGTAGCTCAGCGGTAGAGCAGGGGACTCATAATCCCTTGGCCGGGGGTTCGAATCCCTCCGGGCCCACCATTACCTTGACGCAACGCGAGGCATGATCTTCGGCGTTGCGACGAAACGAGGCGCCATGTCACACATTGATTCGCATCCGCCGGGTTCCTTCTGCTGGCTTGAGCTGGCCACCAGCGATCAAGCCGCGGCCAAGTCTTTTTACTCATCGTTGTTTGGATGGACTCCCGCCGACATGCCGTTAGGGCCGGGCGAGGTGTACACCATCTTCCGGCTCGAAGACCGCGACGCCGCCGCGGGTTACACCATGTTCGCGGAGCAGCGCTCGCAGGGCATACCGCCCAACTGGATGCTCTACATCTCCGTTGCCAGTGCCGACGACGCGGCCAAGCGCGCCAAACAAGCTGGTGGAACGGTGCTGAAAGACGCCTTCGACGTTGGCGAGTCAGGCCGGATGGCGGTGCTTCAGGACCCAACTGGCGCGGTGTTTGCCGTCTGGCAGGCGAACAAGAGCCAGGGGATTGGCATTGCCCACGTGGATGGAACGCTGTGCTGGGCTGACCTCAGCACGCCCGACCCGCAGCGTGCCAGCAAGTTTTACAGCGATCTGTTCGGCTGGCAAATGATGAAGGAAGACGAAGATCCCGAGCACGACTACCTGCACATCAAGAACGGCGAGCACTTCATCGGAGGCATCCCTCCCGCGAAGTATCACAACGCCAAAGCTCCGGCGCACTGGCTGGCTTACATTCTGACTTCCAACTGTGACGGGACGGCGGACAAGTCCAAGCAACTCGGCGCGGCGATTTATCTGCCGCCAACGACTGTAGAAAATGTTGGCCGAATGGCCGTCGTCGCCGATCCGCAAGGCGCGGTGTTCGCGCTCTTCCAGCACATTCCGCGGGGCTAATGGCAGCTAACCGTGACCAAGCGCAACTGGACGGTGATCAGCTGCAGAATCTCGCCATCGGAAGGTTTCCTATAACGGGAACTCCAGACGCTTCCCTCTTCTCTTTCGGTCCATTCTGCTACCAATTCTCTTTGCGCCCCGGTCTAATTAGAGGGTAAGGGGCGTTTCCAGGTCTGGGTTTTCCCGTCACGCACGGAACTATTTTCAATTTCCACTCGTAACAAACAGCAGAACGAAATCTGGGCCCATGTTGGGAGGCTGCAGTGGCGAACGGTAACGGCAAGAAGAAAAAGAAGCGCTGGCTCATTATCACGATCGTCTCGGTGGCGGTCCTTGCACTGGTAATCGTGGGAGTGGCAGCCACCCGTGGCGGCACCAAGATCGATCCCACGAAACTGGCGAAGGTCGAGAAGGGCGATCTGGCTAAGAGCGTGGTTGCGACCGGCAAGGTCACGCCGATCACCAAGGTCGAGATCAAGTCCAAGGCCAGCGGCATCGTCAAGAAGCTATACGTTGACACCGGCGACAAAGTAAAGGCCGGGCAAGTGCTGGCTGAGCTCGATCGCGTTGAGATCGAAGCGCAGGTAAATTCGGCGCGTGCGCAGCTGCTGTCATCGGATGCCAACCTCAAGAGCGCCGAAGCCGACCTGAAGCGTGCCGAGGTGGACGCGCAGGGCGTGGACATTCCCACCTTGCAGCGCGCCTATGAGCGCGCGCAGGAGATGTCGAAGGATGGCGTGGTCTCGCAGGCCACGCTGGATGATGCGCAACGGAGCTACATCATGGCGGTCAACAAACGGGATGTCGCCCGCGCGCAGTACACCGTGAACAAGGCCAAGGTCGCGCAGGCCGCGGCCCAGGTGAAAAAAGACCAGGCCAGCCTGAATCAGTTTGAAGAGCAGTTAAGCTACACCACGATCACCGCTCCCATTGACGGGGTCGTGCTCTCGCGCGACGTGGAAATGGGCGACGCGGTCAGCTCCATTCTGGTGCTCGGCTCGGGCGCCACTCTGGTTATGACCCTGGGCGACACCAGCGAGGTGTACGTAAAAGGCAAGGTGGACGAGAGCGACATCGGCAAGGTGTATCTCGGGCAGCCGGCCCGCATCCGGGTTGAAACCTTCAAGGACAAGACGTTCACCGGCCACGTCACCAAGATATCGCCCATGGGCGTCGAGAAGGACAATGTCACCACCTTCGAAGTGCGAGTGTCCATCAATAATCCCGGTGGCGAACTGAAGGCGGAAATGACCGCCAACGCCGAAATCATCCTCGACGAGCATAAGAACGTGCTGATGATTCCGGAAGGCGCCATCCAGTACGACAAGGACAAGAAGGCGTCAACCGAAGTTCCCGATCCTAAGGGCAAAGACGGTATGCGCAAAGTTGCGCTCACTATCGGAATCTCCAACGGCGCCAAGACCGAAGTTTTGTCCGGCCTCAAAGAAGGCGACCAGGTAGTTCTGCAGCAGTAACGGGATTCTCTTCATGAGGGCGGCCGGAAACTGTCACCCCCAGCCAGCGCAAACCGGCGCTCGCTGGGGGCCCCGGTGACGCCCGCTTTTTTGAACACATTCATCCCATCCCCTGCGAGGCTTTATGAAAAAGCACAATGTAGCGTTTCTACTGAGCTTTCTGCTAGTCCCCATCCTCTTGCATGCCCGCGAAGAAGGCCATTTCGACCGCACGCTGCAAGTCTCCGGCGTCGTTAATCTGGATCTCACCACCGGCTCGGGCGACATTACCATCAAGGCTGGAGGCTCGAACCAGGTAACCGTGCATGGCTCGATTCATAGCAGTAATGGCTGGTTCAGCAATGCTGAAGATGCTATCCACCAGGTCGAATCCAATCCCCCGATTCAGCAGAACGGGAACAGCATCCGCATTGGCTATAACCTGCCCGAAGATGTGAAGCGGCACGTCTCCATCAGCTATGAAGTGACCGTCCCGGCGGACGCCATCGTGCAGGCGCATAGCGGCTCCGGTGGTATCGGCGTCGAGGGCGTCCGCGGCGAGGTGCAGGCGCAGACCGGCTCGGGTGACATCCGTCTGCGCGATCTCGGCGGCCACGTCCATGTCCAGACGGGAAGTGGCGGCATTCGCGCCCAGGACGTCTCGGCCCCGTTCTACGGTCACACCGGAAGCGGCGATATTGACGCCGAACTCAACGGCTCGGGCGATGTGGATATCCAAAGCGGTTCCGGCGGCGTTCACCTGCGCGGCGTGAAAGGTGGATTGCGCGCCCGCACCGGCAGCGGCGATATCAGCGCCGACGGGAGCGTTACCGGCGGCTGGCAGTTGCATACCGGATCAGGCTCCGTAAAGTTGGCGGTTGGATCCGCGAACGGATTCAATCTCGACATCCACACCGGGTCGGGGTCCATCCATTCCGATCTGCCGATTACGGTGCAGGGCTCGCTCGGCAAGCGGGAACTGAAGGGCAGCGTAAAAGGCGGCGGACCGGAAGTGGCCGTCTCCACCGGCTCGGGCGACGTGGAGATACGGTAGTTTCCCACTGCCTTCGCCCCGCTGCCTTCATGATGGTTGAGAATTAGCAGATTTGCGCTCGCTCCGCGCAATGGTTACCTTGCCCCTGAACCGTTACGAAAGTACAGTTACCCAACCTGTACCCTCGTAATCTTGACAAACCCGGATTTCAGCCTAGCCTACGTTCAGGGCGTAAGTGTGTCCTGCCGCGTCCCAGGACGCGGCGAACAGTCCTTTGACAATCATGGCTTCAGTTCGTGCCGGGAGTGGAGTCGTGGCGCTAGGAACCCACCCTCGTGCCCTAACGGTTGGCCCACGAGCAGAAAACTTCTGCTTGTAAGTGAGACAACCAAAGCACTTAGCGGTAAGTCATTGTGGCTCAATCGATTGCCGGGAAAAGTTGCGTAATCGTATGATTCTAAACAATGTGGGGGAGGGAGGGGGGCTAACCAGACCGTTACTAGTCCATCCCAAATCGGAAAACAAGCGAAGATGCAGACCTAGGTTCGTTGCTGTCCAGTCGCCGCGCGCAGGCGCGAGCCGAGCCTGCCGGTGACCATCAATCCCAGCATCCGGAAGTCGCTGATGAACGACCAGAAGGGATGACCGAAGGTGGCTGGCGTGTTCTTTTCCAAAAGAAAATGGCCGGTCCAGGCGAAGCCGTAGCCCAGCGGAATCCATAGCAGCGCAAACCACGGATGATGGGTCGCGAAGGCCACAATCGCGACAAGGAGACCCAACGAGGTTCCGATGGCGTGCATCCAGCGATTGCCCGCATCGCTGTGCTGCTGCAGATAGAAAGCGAAGAACTCGTCGTAGGAACGGAATGTGCGCGGCTCGGTCATCGCAACCTCCGCAGGACTTGTCGGCTCGACTGCGAGAGTGTACTACTTGCGGCGGCCATTTCGCGATATGGTTAGATGAGTTGCGGAGTCGCTGGAACCGGGAGGCAATGAGATTTAGGATGCGAGTCGGAAAAGTTTCCCCGTTCCTGTTCGTCTTGCTTGGCCCGATCTTGTCACTCGCCCAGAGTCCCTTTGCACCCAAGGTGTCGGGGCCGCTGTCGCAACGGGTTGTGGCCTACCAGATCGACGCGAAGTACAATCCCGCCGACCACACTGTTGACGCCACCGAGACCTTGACTTACCGCAACCTGACGGGCCAGCCGCTCCAGCGCTTTCCCTTCCATCTCTACCTCAACGCATTTCAGCCGAAGTCCACCTGGGTGCATGAAGCGCATCGCGACGGCAGTTTCCGCTCCAGCCGCTTCGAGACTTGGGAGCCGGAGGACTTCGGCTCCAACGAGGTCACTTCGTTTGAGGTCGCCGGGATGGGCGACCTGACGAAACAGATGAAGTTCGTCTCGCCCGACGATGGCAATCCCGACGACAAAACGGTCTTCGAGGTGCAGTTGCCGCGTCCTGTCGCGCCCGGCCAGGATGTGCAGTTCCGAATCAAGTTTCGCGCGAAGTTCCCCGAGGTCGTCGCCCGCACCGGCTACAAGCGCACCTTCTTGCTCGCCGGACAGTGGTTTCCTAAAGTCGGCGTATGGTGGCATGGAGCATGGAACTGCCACCAGTTCCACGCCATGACCGAGTTCTTCGCCGACTTCGGCACCTATGACGTGAAGGTCACGTTGCCAAACAATTACGTCATCGGCGCAACCGGCGTAAGGACCGGCGAGAGCGACAACGGCAACGGCACCAAGACCGTCGCCTTCCATGCTGAGGACGTCCACGACTTCGCCTGGACCGCCGATCCCAACTTCAAGATCATCGACGACGAGTTCAACGGCAGCGTCGGGCCGGTGAAGATTCGCCTGCTCAGCTATACCAGCCACAAGAGTTCGTGGCAGCGTTATGTGGATGTGCTGAAGGGCAGCATGCAACGCTTCGATCAATGGTACGGACCTTATCCGTATGCGCAGATCACCGTGGTCGATCCTCCGCATGGAGGCGAGGAAGCCGGCGGCATGGAGTATCCGACATTCATCACCGCGGGCACGGATTGGTTCGCCTTCAAGGGAGATCACGACACCGAACTGGTCACCGAACACGAATTCGGGCACCAGTACTGGTATGGAATGGTGGCCACCAACGAGTTCGAGAATGGCTGGCTCGACGAAGGCATCAACAGCTACAGCGAAGTGAAAGTGCTGGACAACATGTATGGCCGCAATGCCAGCAACCTTAACCTGCTGGGCGCGCAGGAGGGCGACGCCTCAACGGAAAGGGGCTACTATCTGCCGGTCGCCGAAACCGATTCGCTCGCGCGCCCCAGCTACACCGACATGAGCATTCGATCGTACGGCGGCGTGACCTATGGGAAGACGGCCACCATGCTGATCTCGCTGGAGGCAATCGTAGGAGAGAAAACGCTGCAGAACGCCTTGCACACCTACTTCATGAGATACCGCTTCACCCATCCCACACAGGAAGACTTCCTGCGGACCGTGAATGAAGTGGCCAGCCGCGATTTGAAGTGGTACTGGGACCAGGCGGTCTACGGCACACAGGTGTTCGACTACGCGGTGCAGCGCGCCGACTCGACCCCGACCGACTGGTTCGAGAAGGACGCGACGGAGAAGCCGGGCGAGACCACCTATGAGACGCAGGTCATTCTGCAGCGCAAGGGCGACTTTGTTTTTCCGGTCGAGGCCGAGATTAAGTTCGATAACGGAGAGAGCACTCGTGAGCGATGGGACGGCAAAGACCGCTGGGTGCGGTACGTGTATTACAAGAAGGCCCAGGTGCAGTCCGTGGAACTCGACCCCGATCACCGGATTACGCTGGACCGCAACTACTTGAACAACAGTTATGCAACCGGGGAACAGCGCGGAGCGACCGCGAAGATCGCAACTTACTGGATGTTCCTGACCCAGCTTCTGGCCCACGTGCTGAGCTGGCTGGTGTAGCCGAGGAGACCATGGCCGACGACAACCGGGGATTACTGGCCGAAGGAGCCGGGCTGGTGTGGCGCCGCCGAAGTGTCCTGTGGTGGGTCTTCGCGGTGAACCTCGTACTGGGCGCGATGGGCACGTTGCCCATGGCGAGGGAGCTTAACCGTGTCCTGAGACACACCCTTGCAGGAAATCAACTCTTCAAAGGCTTCGACCTGGGAATGTTCTACGAGTTGCAGCGCCTGCCTGAGGTTAACCCGCTGCGGTTCAGAACCAGTGCCTACGCATTCGCGGCCCTGTTCGCCGTCTTCATGCTGTTCGTCAGCGGCGGAATCCTGGAGATGTATCGCCAGGGCCGCCGCCGGATCAGCGTACCTGACTTCTTCGCCGTTTCAGGCTCGTTTTTCTGGCGCTTCGTGCGACTCATGCTTTTCTCGCTCGTGCCTTTCGCTCTGCTTGGCGAGGCGTACTTCGAGGTCGAGAAGGCGTCCGACTACCTCGGCGACAAAGTCTCGCCCGATCAGGTCGGCTTTGTTATCTGGCTGGCGGGTGTCCTGCTGCTTGTGGTGATCGCGCTGTTTCTGCGATTGTGGTTCGACCTTGCCAAGGTGCACACCGTCGCCACAGATGACCGCCGCATGTTGCGCAGCGCCTGGACGGGCCTCGCCGTCACCCGGCGGCAATTGAGAGCACTGCTCTGGATGTATCTCCGCATCAGTCTGGTCGCTTGGCTCACTCTGCTGGTCGCGTTTCTGATTTGGACGAAGATCCCGCCGACCGCCATTTGGGCGACGTTCGTTTTGCTCGAACTGGTCATGCTGGTGCAGCTGGGAGCGCGATTGTGGCAGATGGCGAGCGCCACGCTTTGGTATCAGCGGCACGTCGAGCCAGTCCCAGTCTCGCCAGATTTCGCGCCGCCGTTGCCGCCGGAAGAGCCCGAGCCAACACCGCAATTGACGCTGTATCCCGAGACCGAACTGCCGCCGGCAGACGCATAAAAAACGGGGCGCACGCAGCGCCCCGTCGTGGGAACACCTCCGACAGTCTTAACCTTCACTCCGATGATCCAAACTGTTTCAGGTCTTCCGGTCCATCAACAAGCGCCACCGCCTCTTTGCCCTGGACCATTACCCGAACCGATTCCACCACGTCAGGATTGGCCAGGGTCGTGATATCTCCCGTGTTCATGTTATTGGACAGAGCCGCCAGAACACGCCGCATGAGCTTGCCGGACCGTGTTTTTGGCATGTCCGGAACAATGAGAATCCGGCGCGGCCGGGCAATCTTGCCAATCATCGTCTCAATTACGTGATTGACCTTTTCAAGTATCTCCTGATTTTGAGTCGGCAGTATGTCCGGCTGCAGAACGATATAGACCTCCGGCACGCGGCCCTTGATCTCGTCCACCACCGGCACCACCGCCGCCTCTGCCACCTCGGCAACCGTCAGGCACGCAGACTCGATTTCCTTTGTGCCCAGGCGGTGGCCGGCCACGTTGATGACGTCATCCACGCGGCCCAAGATCCGGAAATACCCGTCCACGGCCAAAACGGCTCCGTCCGCGGCAAAATATGGCCAGTCCTGCCAGTTCTTGCTGTTAGTATCCTTGCAGTACTTAGCGTAGTACTGGGCAACGAAGCGCTCGCGATCACCCCAAATAGTTTGCATGATCCCGGGCCAGGGATTGCGAATGCAGATGTTCCCCGCCTTCCCCGAACCGGCGTGCACTTCCTCTCCCATTTCGTCGAGGATCATGGGGTAGATGCCCGGCATACCCGGGCCCGCGCTTCCCGGCTTCATGGGATCCAGCGCCGGCTTGGTGGTGCACAGGAATCCTCCGTTCTCCGTTTGCCACCAGGTGTCCACAATGACTGCCTCACCTTTGCCCACCGTTTCGTAATACCAGCGCCAAACCTCGGGCTCGATGGGTTCTCCCACCGTGGTCATGTGCTTGAAATGATAGTTGTACTTGAGGGGTTCATCGTGACCGGATTTGCGCAACATGCGGATGGCCGTGGGCGAGGTGTGGAAGATGTTGACGTCCAGCCGCTCGGCGATTCTCCATACCCTGCCGGCGTCGGGGTAGGTAGGAACACCTTCGTAGATGACGCTGGTGGCGGCCAGGGCCAAAGGTCCATAGACGATAAACGAGTGACCGGTAATCCAGCCGATGTCGGCCATGCACCAGTACACATCTTCGGGGTGGATGTCCTGAATGTATTTGGAGCAGCCCGTCACATAGGCGAGGTAGCCGCCCGTGCGGTGTTGGCAGCCTTTGGGCTTTCCAGTGCTGCCGCTGGTATACATAAGAAACAGCGGCGCCTCCGCATCCATGGGAACAGGAGCCACGATTTCACCCGAGTAGTTGGGGAGGATCTCGTCAACCCAGAAATCGCGCCCTTCCACAAACGGCGAAGCGGACGCATTTTGGCCTGCATGACGCCTCCAGACCAGGACCTTGTCCACGGTCTGGCCTTCCTGCTTGGCTATGTTCAGCGCAATATCGGCGCCTGCTTTGTGGTCGAGCAGCTTGCCGTTGCGATAGTAGCCATCCATCGTGATCAGGACCTGGCTGCCGGAATCGGCGGCGCGCATGCCGCAAGCCTCGCCGCTGAAGCCTCCAAACACAACCGAGTGAATTACCCCCAGGCGCGCGCATGCCAGCATGGTAATCGGCAACTCGGGGACCATCGGCATATGAATGGTCACGCGATCTCCGCTCTTCAGACCACAAAAATCGCGCAGCAGCGCCGCGAATTCATTCACTCTCACATAGAGTTCGCGGTAGGTGACCGAGACGGGCGCCTCGGATTCCGGTTCCGGAACAAAGATGATCGCCGCTTTGTTCTTGTACTTGTCAAGGTGCCGGTCCACGCAGTTGTACGAGGCGTTGATCTTGCCGCCCACGAACCACTTCCAGAAAGGCGGATCACTGGTATCGAGCGTGGTGTGCCAGTACTGATCCCAGTCCAACAGATCGGCATACTCCCGGAAGCATTCCGGGAAATTTTTCTCGCTAAAGCGTTCGTTGATGTCGGGATCGGACAGATTCGCCTGGCCGACAAATTTCGCGGAAGGATAATAGTATTCTTCCTCGCGCCAATGGACTGCGATCTGAGCCGCGCTAGTCTCAACTACTGCATTCTGCTTCGGAAGAGGTCGAGCCATATCAGTCACTCCTTTGAATGGTTGTGTTTGCGTAAATACTGTACTGCATTGTTCGGCCGAAGTACTCCATTTTTGCCTGTCCCTGGAACATTACGGGTGGAGGCTTACATGGCCCGGCCCGCTATTGTAGCGGGCCGGAAATTCCATTGCTGCACGGTTCACTTGCCCTTGGAAGGCGCCGCTGATACTGGCTGCTTGTCCAGCGCCGCCCTCATCTGATGCCACGCGTGCCTGGCTTCCTCCACCGAGCCTTCGTCTTCGATGGTCGTGATGTCGCCGGGGTTCTTCTCCTGGGTCACAGCCTTGAGCACACGCCGCATGATCTTACCGCTGCGCGTCTTGGGCAGCATGTCCACGAAGTTCAATTCTCCGATGACGGCCACCGGCCCGAGTTCACGTCGCACCTGATCGAGCAGCTCCTGCTTCAATTTCTCCGAAGGAATGAAGCCCTGTTTGAGCATCACAAACGCTGAGATCACTTCACCGCGCAGTTCGTCGGGCCGACCGATCACGCCCGATTCCGCCACCGCAGGATGGCCCAGGAGCGCGGTTTCAACCTCGATCGTGCCGATGCGATGTCCCGCGATCTTGATGATCTCGTCGGCGCGTCCGGCAAACCACACGTAGCCATCTTCGTCGATTTGCGCCGAATCGCCCGTGTAATAGACGCCGGGAATAATCTGCCAATAATCGCGGCCGTACCGTTCCTTTTCCCCCCACAACTCCGGGGTCAATCCCGGGAAAGGCCGCTTGATCACCATGATGCCTTTCTCGTTGACGCCGCAGGGCGTACCGTCAAGCGCCACCACTTCGGCATCAATGCCTGGCATGGGTACGGTCGAGGATCCCGGCTTGATCGGCAACATTCCCAGCCCATAAGGGTTGCCAAATACCGGGCCACTGGTTTCTGTCTGCCACATGTGGTCGATGACGGGAATCCGGTTCTTGAAAATCTTCTTCTGCAGCCATTCCCACGCCGGCGCATTCAAAACCTCGCCCGCGCAAAATACCCGTTCCAGATACTTGTAATCGATGCTCCCGAACGGCCCATCGCCATAGCGCATCAGCAATCTCACCGCCGTCGGCGAGGTAAAAATGCCGCTGACGCGATACTCCTCCATCAGCGTCTTCCAGGTTCCTTCCGGGGTGGGATGGTCAAGCGCGCCTTCGAAAGCGACCGTGGTCGCACCCGCAATCAGCGGCGCGTACACGATGTAGCTATGACCGACGATCCAGCCAATGTCAGAGGTTGACCACCAGACGTCAGTCGGCTTCAAGGCGAACAGCCACTGCCCCATGCTGTGAATGTGGACCTGATAGCCGCCATGAGTATGGATCGGCCAACTTCGGTGTCGCGGTCGTTCCGGAAGTGGCGAGGATGAATGCCGGCTCATTGGCTTCCATCGTGACATAGTCGCCGCTTTCCCCGCGCCGTGTTCCAGAAACTGCTCCCATAGAAGGTCACGGCCGGGGCGCATCGGGGTTTCCCCAGCGGTTCGCTTCAAGACGACGACGTGCTCAACCTTATCGCCCGCGTTTTGCAATGCATCGTCGACGATTTCCTTCAGCCGCGTGTCCTTGCCCTTGCGATAGGTGACGTCGGCTGTGAAGACCAAACGCGAACCACTGGCTTGTACGCGATCACCCAGCGCCTTCGCGCCAAACCCTGCAAAGACCACAGAGTGAATAGCGCCGATGCGGACGGTGGCTAGCATCAGGATGATCGCTTCCGGAGAAGTCGGCATGTAGATGGTCAGGCGATCGCCCTTCTTGATGCCCATGCCGCGCAGCGCCTTCGCCACCTTCTCGACTTCGTGGAGCAAATGGGCATACGTATAAACGCGCCGCTCGCCACGCTCGTTGATGTAAATCAGCGCTGTGTGCCCGCCCCAGCCGCGCTTCACGTGATGATCGAGCGCGTTGTAAGCCAGATTGGTTTGTCCGCCGACGTACCACTTAAAGGTGGGCGGATTCCACTCCAGCACCTTGTCCCACTTGCGGAACCACGGCAGTTGGTCCGCCGCGCGTCCCCAAAAACCTTCCGGATCTTGCTTTCCTTCCTCGATCCACTTTTGCGTCACCGGGCTGATCAGGTGGTGCGGAGTCGTATGAGCGGTTTGCTCGTCGCCGGTCGTCGTTCCCACGTCCGGCGCTTCGGATATTTTCGTTGCAGTAGCCATAATGAAGACTCCTCGCCAATTAATAACTTCTAACTACCTATCAAAATCGACCTTCCAATCAAGAAATTAGCCAGACTGTTTTAGCAGTCCGGCCACGAGCTCACATATGCTTGGGACGGCGAGCCAGGAGTTCCGCGACCAGCGCCACGGCCGCCAGAACGCCAGCAGTATAGAACGCCATCTGGTAGTTGTGGTACTTGTCGTACATCGTGCCGCCGATCTTGGCGCCGAAGTAGCCGGCCACGCCCCACGCGGTGAACAACATACCGTAGTTGATGCCGGCATTCTTGGTTCCGAAGAAGTCGGCGGTGGTAGCAGCGTTGACCGAGAGTTGCGTGCCATAGCACCAGTACACGACGAACACCACTATGTAAAGCAAGGTCACGTTGCTGCCGACCAGGTAGAGAATAGGCATAGCGATCATCGAAATCGCAATCATCGTTCGCAGCACATTCAGACGGCCCATCGTGTCCGACATCCATCCCGACAGAATGCGGCCGGAGGCGTTGCCAACCGCTCCCACGACCAGACCCATGGTGGCCAGCGCCGCGCCGGGAATGCCTACGCTCTTGGCGAAGGGCACCAGTTGGCTGATGACCATCAAGCCGGCCAGGGTCCCGAGGGCATAGGCGACCCACATGAAGTAGAACGTGGGTGTCCGCAACACTTCCCCGGGGGTGAAGTCCAGCGTCGTGGCGCCTGATTTTGCCGTGGGTGCTGGAGGCGTCCATCCTTCGGGTTTGTAGCCAGCGGGAGGGTTCTTCAGCAGGAAGGCTCCGATTACAGTCATGACCAGGAAAATGCCACCGAGAATCTGGAACGTGGTGTGCACGCCATAAGTCGGAATGAGGTACAAATTGGCGAGAGGCCCAAAGAGCGCCGACCCGGCTCCATATCCACCGACAGCCAGTCCGACGGCCAAGCCGCGCTTGTCGGGAAACCACTTCGCCATGACCGGTATAGGCGTGGCGTATCCGAAGCCGTTACCCAAGCCGCCGATCACGCCGAAACACACGTACAGCCACATCAGGCTGTGGGTGTAACTGCACAAGAAGAAGCCGAGGCTCACCAGTATTCCGCCGGTCAGAGATATCCAGAACGGGCCGAACTTGTCCTGCAACCGCCCAGCAACGATAAACGTTAGGGCGAAAACCACGACGGCGATTCCAAACACGGCCGAGGTCTGCGCACGCTTCCAGCCGAACTCTTTTTCGAGCGGGGCGACGAATATGCTCCACGCATAGAGCGTGCCTAAAGCAATGTTCATCAGCAGTCCGCCAACAACGCGCCACCAACGGTTCAATCCAGTGCTGCCAATCTCAACCGACTTAACGCTTGTTGTTGTTGTGGCCATCTCTTCCATCCTTTCCAGAGTAGCGGCTTGGCGCCGTTGTTCTGCGCAAGAAATCGAGAATCATTTAACTGCGTCAACCTCAACACTTCAAGGGAAAACTCTCGGGATCCTGGGACTTACGATTACCTTCGTTCCGAACTCCGCTTTACCTTCGTGCTAAGGGCCCATTGCCTGACCCGGGCAGGATCAGAGCCGGCAAAACCCTCGGCGGGAAGCGATTTGGGGTAGAGGAGAGTAGTCAAAATCCTTCGGACTGAAGGTGCGTGTTCGCAAGCCGAAACTTTGCATTCCAGCCTCCTAACCGTGAACTTGAGTTCGCCGATCAGGCCCGACAGCCGGAAGCAATCAGACCTTCGCCTCCCGCCGCATTGAGCCGTTGTGGGCGCGATTTTCCTTCGCCCGGCGGGCGGAGGTCTGTGATTTGGAATACTCCGGCTTGTGACGAACATCACCACAGCGTCGTAACCGCCCGCCAGTGCCTGCCCCGAGGTACAAGGAATGCTACGAAAGGGGTAGCCGACCCTGGGGGTACATCGAACCCAATTTCCGCTTGCGGTCATCCATTAAGGTGTTAGCATAGGGGCAAGTCTTCGGAGGCACACTTGGGGGCACCTTACGGCTTCGAGCTCGTCGAGAATTGCGTTATCTGCAAGCTGCGTACCGACAGCTTCTTCTGCTCACTTCCCAAAGCCTCTCTCGAAGCTTTCGACCACATCAAGTACACAGCTTCGTATCCTGCCGGTGCCGTGCTTTTCGTAGAGGGCCAATCGCCGCGTGGAATTTACATGCTGTGCAAGGGCCGGGTGAAGCTCTCCACGACCTCCGCTGAAGGCAAGACCCTCATCCTGAAGATCGCGCAGCCGGGAGAAGTGCTGGGCATGCACGCCACGGTTTCCGGCACGCCCTACGAGATTACGGCGGAGACCGGACAGCCCTGCCAGCTCAATTTCGTCAAACGCGAAGACTTTTTGAATTTTCTCCAGAAACACGGCGACGCCTGCCTAAGGGCGGCGCAGCACTTGAGCAAGGATTGCCAGACCGCCTACCAGCAGATACGCAGTCTCGGATTGTCACATTCGGCGCCCGAGCGACTGGCGAGGCTCCTGTTGGAGTGGACTTCCGGTAGTCCTCAGCAGCCTGAGTCCAAAGTTAAGCTGGCCCTCACCCACGAGGAGATCGCGCAGATTATCGGCACCTCACGCGAAACGGTTACGCGGGTACTCGCCGACTTTCGCAAGCGGCAGATCGCCGTGCTCAAAGGCTCAACCCTTACCGTGCGCAACAAAGCAGTGTTGGAGAGGCTCGTCGGAGCGTAAGCCTGACTTCTACTGTTCGCTGGACCGCGCCAATTCTTCAAGATCATCCATCTGCTTCAGATACTCGTACGTCCGCATCGCTTCGGCCTCATCCAGCAGGCTGATGGCAAAGCCGACGTGCACAATCACGTAGTCGCCAATCTCGGCTTCGGGGACGTAGGCCAGGCTCACCCCTCGCACAAGTCCTCCGAAGCTAACTCGCGCACTGCGTGAGAAGTCCTCGCCTTCGATGCTCAGGATTTTCCCCGGAATGGCCAGGCACATACCAACATCTCCTCAGCATCAGGGTAAGCGGGAGTGTCACATCTGTCTGTGACGTGCGACTGCGAGCGATGGTCGCCGGGCTGACAAAGTGACGCTAGGCCTTTCGATTCTTCCCCGGCCGTCCGGCAGGGTTTTCATGGGTACGTTCGCGGAAGCGCGCCTTCATCCCGCTGGCGAGCGATACTGCGCCTTCTCCAAACCGCTCCCGCAACCGGTCAGCGGCCGACAGCGCCTGGTTCCACTTCTCATGCGCAGACGTCCCCAACAGGCCAAGTTGTTCGCTCTCCTCGTCGAAATGCGAGGCATGCACTCCTAACAGGCGCACTGCCTCCCCATTCCAGTTCGTGCGGAAGAGTTCGCGGATCGTAGCCAGTACCTCGGAATCCACCGCGCTTGGCCGCTCCAAAGTTCGCGCGCGCGTAAGCGTCCGGAAGTCCGAATAGCGCAGCTTGAGTTGCAGCGTACGGGCATGCAGGTTTTGCTCGCGTAACCGCCGGCAAACCATCTCCGTCAGCCGCGCCAGTGTTGCCTCCAGGGTCTGGCGATCGTCCGTGTCATGAGAGTATGTGTGCTCGTGGCTGATCGAGCGCGGCCCAATGTCCTCGCCAATATCGTTATCGAACCATGCGCCTGCGTCGAGGCCACGCGCTTTCCCCGACAGGGCCAATCCCAGCGCCCCGAAGTTTTGCTCCAGCCAGCACTCATCGCGCTCGGCCAAGTCGCCAACTTTACGGATGCCCTGCTCCTGAAGGCGTTTCTCCATCACTTTTCCCACCCCAGGAATTTTCCGCACATCCAGCGGCGCCAGAAACTTTATCTCCGCCCCCGGGACCACCCACAGCACGCCATTCGGCTTAGCCTGATCGGAGCAAATCTTGGCAATCAGCCGCGACGTGCCGATGCCAATCGAGCAGTTCAACTTCGTCTCGGCCTTCATCGCGGTGTGAAGGGCGTCCGCCGCACGCATCGCAGGACCATGCAGTCGCTCGGTGCCGGTCATGTCAACATAGGCCTCGTCGATGGAAACCATTTCCAGCTTGGGCGAGAAGCGGTTCAACACTTCGTAAACTTTGCCCGAGTATTCGCGATACCGTTCAGGATGGCCATCCACAAAAATCGCGTGCGGACACATCTTGGCCGCCGTCCGCAGTGGCATGGCGGAATGTACCCCAAACTTTCGCGCCTCATACGAAGCAGCCGACACTACGCCGCGCTCGTTGGGCCGCCCGCCGACCACCACCGCCTTCCCTTTCAGCGACGGGTCAAACAACTCCTCCACCGAGACGAAGAAGGCGTCCATGTCAACGTGAAAGATGGTGCGTTGCGCCGCGGTCATGCTGACCGCGATTCTATTCCAGTCTTACGTGAATCGCGCTCATCGTTCGTGCGGCCGCGTTTGAAGCCGCGGCATATAATCCATCGAAATTCGCCGCGATTGCGAGGTGGAAATGTTCAGTCCCATGCGCTGGAGGTTCGAGCCCTTCGCCGTAGCTCTGCTTGCGATGCTGCTGTTGGCCGGCCGGTGTGTCGGTTCCGAGGGGCCGAACGAAATCGCGTTCATGACCGACTTCGGCCTGCTCGACGATTCGGTCGCCATCTGCAAGCAAGTCATGTATAACATCGATCCCACCGTCCGCATCCTCGACATCAGTCACGCGGTCACGCCCTTCTCCATCCTCGACGGCGCGCGCTATCTCGACGGGATGAGCGCCTACGTTCCGGCGGGCACCGTGTTCGTGGTCGTCATCGACCCAGGAGTGGGAACTTCGCGCAAAGCGATTGTGGCGAAATCGAGGAAGGGCAATTACTACGTGCTTCCCGACAACGGACTGCTCACCAACGTGCAAAACGCCGAGGGCATCGAAGCTGTCCGCGTTATTACCAATCCCAAGTGGATGATCCAGGACGCCATCTCGTCCACCTTCCACGGTCGCGATGTCTTCTCGCCCGTAGGCGCACATCTGGCGCGTGGCGAGAACTGGACTGAGGTTGGCCCGGAAATGCCGGTCAGCCGACTGGTGCGCCTGAACCTGACGCAAGCCAGTATCGTCAACGGCGCGCTGCAAGCTCAGGTTATCGGCACCGATGGGCCGTTCGGCAACCTGATCACCAACGTCAGCCGGGAAGAATTCGCCAAACTGGGCTACCAATACGGCGACACCATCCGCTTCACACTGGGAACAAGCGAATTAAACATGCCCTTTGTGAAAACCTTCGGCGATGTCGCGATTGGCAGCCCATTGGCGTTCATTGATTCGCGCGGGCGCTTGAGTTTCTCGCTCAACCAAACCAACTTCGCGAGGACCTACAACATCAAGCCGCCCGTAGATTTCAGCATTCCAGGGAAGAAATAGGTGTTCAAGATGGAGATACTGCGCCGCAGAGACCCTACTCGCCCTTCCACTGATAAGCGTCCGGCTGTGGCAGGCCTACGTGCGCCAGAACGCGGTTCACGAATTCGCGCGCGATCTCGTCGGTGGAGACGGGACGGAAATAGAACGCCGGAATGACCGGAAAGATGGTCGCACCGGCCTCGGCGGCAAGGGTCATGTTGCGCAGGTGGATCAGGTTGAAGGGGGTCTCGCGCACGCACAGGATGAGCGGGCGGCGCTCCTTCAGGCAGACGTCGGCGGCGCGCTCGATGAGCTGGATGGCCATGCCGTTCGCGATCCGCGCCAGCGTTCCCACACTGCACGGCAGCACAATCATGGCATCGGTCTGGTAGGAGCCGCTGGCGACGTTAGCGCCGATGTCGCCGTTGTTCTGCTGGCCGATTTTTTGCGAGGGTCGCCCGAGCAGTTTCTGCACCACTTCGTTGCGTCCCGATATCTGCAGCTCTTCAGCCATCACCCGCAATCCGCTATCCGACAGGATGAGGTTGACAGTAGCCACGCGTTCGTCGCGCTCCAGCGCGTCGAGCAGATGTTTGGCAAAGATGGAACCGCTCGCGCCGGTGACGGCGACCGTCAGAGTTCGCGGTGCTGCGTGGCTTTGCCCGGGCATCTAAGCTTCACATCCTACCATTCGGTCGTGACGCGTTTCGGCAACAATACGGGGCAACGCCGGCAACGCCCCCCGGTCAGGGCTTGCATCTTGGCGCGGGAAACTTGAAACTCGAACCTTGAAGCTCTTTGCCTGACAACTGGCTACTGACTACTGACGACTAGCCCATGAATTCCGCAGCCATCAAGAAGCTGTTCGACCTGGTAAAGCGCGGGAAGCTCTCGCCTGACGATGCCGTACAGCGACTTAAGCATCTTCCGTTCGAGGACCTCGGCTTCGCCAATGTGGACCACCACCGTACGCTGCGCGTCGGCATGCCGGAGGTGATCTTCGGGCCGGGAAAGAGTCCACAACAATTTGCCGAAATCTTCTCGCGGCTCGCGCCCCACGGCCACAACGTGCTGGCAACGCGGGTCTCCGCGGAGCAGTTTCGCGCGGTCAAACGCAAGTTTCGCAGAGCTGAACTGCATGAGTTGGCGCGCGCCATCACCTTAACGCAGGATAAAACCATTTACGGCAAAGGAACGATCATCGTCGTCTCGGCGGGCACGAGCGACATCGCGATTGCGGAAGAGGCCGTTGTCACCGCCCAGATCATGGGCAACGAAGTGCAGCACGTGTACGACGTCGGAGTCGCTGGCATCCATCGTCTGCTGGCCCGCCGTGAGGCCTTGACCCAGGCCCGCGTAGTGATCGTCTGCGCCGGAATGGAAGGCGCGCTGCCCAGCGTCGTGGGCGGACTGGTTGGGGTTCCGGTCATCGCGGTGCCCACCAGCGTGGGTTATGGCGCTTCCTATCAAGGGATCGCGGCCCTGCTGGGGATGTTGAACTCCTGCGCCTCGAATGTCAGCGTGGTGAATATTGACAACGGATTTGGCGCAGGCTATGTCGCGTCGGTTATCAACCGGCTACAGTAGTTGTCAATCTGACAGAGAGACGACTTATGGCTGATCACTTGAAAAACCAGAAAGACCCGCACGACACCGAATTGGCCAAGTTCAACGAAGAACTGGGCCGGCGCCTGGCTTCCTTGGATCGGGGTGAGAGCGTTGCGCCCGCCACCGCGCGTGCTCGCCTGCAGCGTAAGTCGCGAGAGCGTCAGTAGCGGAGCGGATGAGCCCCGATGTTCTAAGCCGCGAGGCATGGCAGTACATATCGGGGGACAATGTCTGATAAGAAGGACTAACTCTGATGAGCGCCCAAGAAAAGAATCTCAACTTGCAATTGAAAGGGCCGGAGTTTAGTTACCTCACGACCGTCATGAGCATGTATATAGATAGCGCCAAAGGGTTCGTTCAAGTAGCGACCGGCGCACTCCTGCTCCCAATTGTATTTCTGCACAATGTGATGGGACTGAAACAAGAAGATGCCTTGACTTGGATTCCGCGCCCCATGTGGCTTTCGTGGATCTTGTTGCTCTTGTCGATCGGAGCGGGTCTGCTTTACCAGGTGAGGGCCGTACGATATCTCGAGATTAAAATGGAGGGAGGAAACCAGCATGATCCCGATTCGCTCGGACAGCGGGTGCAACAAAGCTTCAACAGGAATCCGGGTGATATCTTCGATGTCATGATCTTAGCTTTCTACCTCGGGACAACTTTCTTCGTGATCGGAGCGGCTGAGGCGAGGCATTATTACTTTTGGCTTCCCTACGTGCTGTGTCCGGTAGCCGTGGTGCTAACGGGCGCGGCGTATAAGTTCGTGATGTAATTCGCAGGTCAAGCTCTAGTCTTTAGGGCGACCGCACGGTGCCAACCTCAAGCTCCATCACGACAGCTGGTTCATCGGGAGCGGAGTAGTAATCTGGGACCACCTCACGAGTTCTAAACCCAAACTTTTGGTTTAAACCGATGGAGGCACTATTACTCTGCCGAGCATTCGTCACAATCAACCCAAATCCATGACGCCTTGCATACTCGATCTGCCACTCTTTCATTCTGGCACCGAAGCCCTGTCCCTGGTATTCCTGTAATACTCCTGTGCTCTCTATATACAAACATCCCGGCCTGGGCTCCTCGTCGTAATCGACGTCGCCTTTCAGTGCAAGACAGCCGATGGTATTGCCGTCCGCCATCAACCAATAAGACTCGAGTTCTGCCCAATCTTCAGGCAAGAAGAGGTCATCCGGATATGCGCCAAATACTTTGCGGTCAAAATCGCACAAAGCGTCAATATCATCCGGCACGACCGCCTTCCTGAACTCAATGTTGGCGTCACCTGTCACTTTCACCCAATCCCCTGAAACTCCACCCAAACGCGAAGCCGCTGAGAGTTGAGAGCCGACGTATGGCACCTACTTCCCTCCAAACACCCGCCCGAAGATCTTATCCACATTGCGCAGCGGCCTCCGCAGGTCGAAGGCATGCTCCAGCGTCTCGCGTTTTACCTTCGCCGTGATTTCCGGATCGTTCATGATCAGCTCGCGAAAATTCAGGTCTTCCTTCCAAGCCCGCATCGCATTCGACTGCACCAGCCGATAAGCGTCCTCGCGCAGCACTCCGGCCTCGACCAGGTCGAGGAGCAACTGCCCGCTGAAGACCAGTCCGCCAGTTGATTCCAGGTTCTTCATCATCCGCTGCGGATAAACCAGCAGAGTGTCGATGAGATTCGTCGTCTTGCTGAGCAGGTAATCGATAAGGATGGTCGAGTCCGGCAGGATGATGCGCTCGGCGGACGAGTGCGAGATGTCGCGCTCGTGCCACAGCGCGACGTTCTCCAGCGCGGCCTGCGCGTTGGAGCGGACAACCCGCGCAAGTCCGCTGATCTGCTCGCACGTCACCGGGTTGCGTTTGTGCGGCATCGCCGACGAGCCCTTCTGCTTCTCGCTGAAATACTCTTCGGCCTCCCGAACTTCGGTGCGCTGCAGGTGGCGAATCTCGGTAGCGATCTTGTCCAGCGTAGACGCAATCACCGCCAGGGTGGCGACGTAGAAAGCATGGCGATCGCGCTGAATCACCTGCGACGAAACGGCGGCCACATTCAGGCCCAACCGCTGGCAAATCTTCTCCTCGTACTCCGGCTCGAGGTGGGCCGCGTTGCCCACCGCTCCCGAGAGCTTGCCCACGCGCATCTGCTCGGCCGCCATTTCAAATCGCTCGATGTCGCGCTGCACCTCCGAATACCAGTTAGCCAGCTTCAAGCCGAAAGTAATCGGCTCGGCATGGATTCCGTGCGTGCGCCCGATCGCCGGCGTGTCCTTGAACTCCAAGGCGCGACGCTTTAGTACCTCGCGCAGCTTCGTCAGGTCTTCCCGAATGATGGCGGATGCCTGCTTGACCAGCAGCGCTTGCGCGGTATCGACGACATCATTCGATGTGAGTCCGTAGTGCAGCCAGCGCGACTCAGGCCCCACCTTTTCCGCCACCGCGGTGGTGAAGGCGATGACGTCATGCCTCACTTCGGCTTCAATCTGGTCGATGCGGGCCACGTCGATGCCGCCCTTTTCGCGGATGGCTTTTGCCGCTGATTGCGGAACCATCCCAGCTTCGGCAAGGGTCTCGGTGGCGGCAATCTCCACCTCGAGCCATGTCCGAAACTTGTTTTCATCACTCCAGATGCGCCCCATCTCAGGCCGGGTATAACGAGCAATCAAGCGAAACTCCTTTACAAATCGCAGCTTCGTATCGGGGAGAACCCTTCATTGTAACTGTAGCAAGAGTGACCCGAAGTTTCCCGTCTATAGGGCGGCATGTAAAGAGTGCTCAACAACCTGAAAAGTGCTATATCCTTTATGCATCACGTCCCTGTGCTCGGTCATTCCCAGGAGGACGCCGGGGTGCCCTCAATTCACCGCATCGAAGACCGGCCGCATCATGCCCGTCATGGAGGCCGCGGCGCGTGTTACGTGTGCCTGCTCGTGCTGGGATGTGTGCTTTCTTTGCCTGCGCAATTTGCGCCCCCTCCGCCCCAGCTTGGACCAACCAACAACGCCCTAGGAGGAATTCAGAGGTGCGGACAGCTCATCGCTAAGAATGCGCCTGATATTTCGTCCAAGCTCCTCGATTCACAAACCCAGTTGACGGTTGGCTTGCTCAAAGGAGGCTATGCGGACGCGGGGGGAGTCGGCGGGTCTGGGTACACCGGCGGCGGATACGGCCGAGATGGCGAGTGGTCAATAGCTCCGCCGCCGAAAGACTACGTCGCAGACCTGACACACGAGGCCAGCTGGTGTCTTGAAGTGGCCCACATATTGAACACGGACTCCGCCAAGAAGGAGGCGGCCCTGAAGGTGTTGGCAAGCATCGCCGACGACCTCCACATCAAGGCGGCAGACTGCCGCAAGTGGGGCGCGGGGCGCCTGATTACCGTCATCGCCAACACCGTCAAGAATGGCCAGCCGGACGCCGGATGGACGGTGATGTACAAGTGGGTCTCCGTCAGCGGGCTCAACTCGGCGGAACTGTCTTTCCCGCAGATCAGTACGCCGACTTCCAAGGCGGTGCCACCCGGAGTTTATTCGGTGTACGCCACCAAGCAAGTAGGCAGCACTTTGACAAAGACCGAACCCATCACAGTATCCGCGTTCCAGGATGCGAAGGTGAAATGCGAGATACCGGTGCCATAGGCTTGCAAGCCGACAGATCCGAACTTGAACCCCAAGAGCCGGTTCGGTTAGCCGCGTTCGCCAAGTTTTTCAAGGCGTACATGGGAACAGCATCGCTGGTCACCGCCTCCCTGCCGATTCCGCTGGCCGCGTTCCACCTGATACCCACCTACGCGGCGCAGGAAAAGTTTCTTTCGACCTACACGTCACTATTCTGCTTTCTGCTGCTGGGCTACTTGTTCTACATACGGCACTCGCTCGGAAGGTTGATGTTTTATACCAAGCCGGATGGACACGTGAGGCTCCGCGCGTTCGTGTCGTTCGTTCCCCTGTTGCTCATCCTGGCGTCCCTCAGCCTGGTGTTCCTCTACCATCACTACCTGATGGAATCGCTGACCGCCTTCTCGGAGCGGGGCGTCATGAACACTACGACAGACCTGCTGAAGGCGGCCGACTACCGCGAGATTCCCGACAGCCTGCAGTTGACCGTGTGTTATCTAGGCATGTTTCTCACTGCGGAGGCCGCCTTCATCCTCATGGCGCTGCGAGAGTATCTGCAGGATGTCCTGCACATCCAGGACATCTCGCTTATCCGATTATCCCGCGGCCGCCGCGGTTAGCAAGCGCACCTCAATAACTGGGGCCCCGATACGACGAAATCCGGATTTCTTTCGCGCCCGTACTACAATCGGCGGCTGAGCAGCCACCGGAGGAGCGAATGAACTCCCAATCACGTGAGGTTTTTCTCACCGGAGCGACGGGCTTTATGGGCAGCAGACTGGCGGCCGAATTACTGCGACGGGGGCATCGGGTGCGCGCGCTGGCCCGCGCCGGCTCCGAATCGAAGCTTCCCGCCGGTTGTGAAGTAGTGCATGGCGACGCGTTGAAGGCTGAAACCTATGCTGCGCGCGTAACGCCCGCAGATACGTTTGTGCACCTGATCGGTGTGGCGCATCCCAACCCGCGAAAGGCGGCGGAGTTCAGGGACATCGACCTCAAGTCCTGCCAGGAGGCGGTGCGCGCGGCGACCACTGCTGGTGCCCGGCACTTCGTTTATCTCAGTGTGGCGCGGCCGGCGCCCATCATGCAGGAATATCAGGCGGTGCGTGCCGAAGGCGAGCGGCTTATTCGCGAGAGCGGGATGCGGGCGACCTTTGTGCGTCCGTGGTACGTATTGGGGCCGGGACGCCGGTGGCCGCTCCTGCTGGTTCCCATGTACGCTCTGGCGCGGTTAGTGCCGTTGACGCGCCATGGCGCCGAACGGCTTGGGTTGGTAACGCTGGAGCAGATGACGCTAACTCTGGCGTGGGCGGTGGAGAATCCACCAGAAGAAGTTCGCATCCTCGAGCCCCCGCAGATTCGCAGAGGCTTTGCTGAACCGGAGATGATCAGACGCCAAACCGCGTCGGCATGAATGGCTACCGCTTTGGCGCCGGCTCCGCTGCGCGAATCTTGACCAGCGTGCCATCCGGCAGAGTCTTCCCCATGAACTCGATGACACCGTTGCGTACGACGCCATTGACCTCCGGCACCACCGAAGCTATTCCTCCGACATCGGTGGCGGTGATGGCCGGCGCTTTCTTCGCGATTCCCCGGTCCATGGCCAGGTTCGCCAGCCGGTCCGCTTCACGGTTCTTCTCGCGCAGCACATGCTTGATCTGGAAGTAGTCGAGCTGATCGAGCATCTTCATGGCCCGCCCGTGCAAGTCCTTCAACGTGGGATTGCTGACTTTGTAATCGCCGTTGATCTGCTTCACCAGCAACTCGGAGTCACTGATCACCTTCAGCGCTTTGAAGCCGTGCCGCAGGGTGTAGTTCAGCGCCGCCAGCAGCGCCGAATATTCAGCGTAGTTGTTGGTCTGATGGCCGAGAAACTCGCTTAGTTCGGCCACGGGACGGCCAATCTCGTCTTCGAACACCACACCGTATCCCGCCGGACCAGGATTGCCGCGAGCGCCGCCGTCGATGTTGGCGACCAGGTAACCCTGTTCTACGTTGCTGATGGTGCCGCCGGGCATTTCTTGCGAGCGAAATAGAGAAGTTTGGGGGAATGAGCGGTAAGGCATGAAGTTACTTTACTCCCGTTATTTTTGATGCGGTAAAGTGCCAGTGCGTCACAGCATTTGAATCAACGCCCCAGCTTCAACCTGATTGCCAATCGCTCAGGAAGACTGGCGGCCATGATTCGTCGCTGCGTTTCGTCAACGTCATAAGGGACGCGATAGAAGGTCACTGCTCCCGGCGCCTCCCCGTCGCGCTCGTAAAGGGCGAATGCCGCTCGCCAGTCTCCATCCCGAGGCTGCCCCACCGAGCCGGGATTGATGAGATAGTGCTCATTCCGCGCCAGCGGCATGGTGAACTCCACAACGTCTTCGCCGGTGGGAAAGATAGGCGCAAAGTTACGCACACGCCCGTTGTCAAAAGCGAATCCGCCTTGCAGATGAGTGTGGCCGAAGAAGATCTTATCGGCGTGACCGGGCATGCGAAGGTTCGCCCCGGCGGTGGACGGGTTCAGCACGTACTCGTCTTCGTCGCGTGGCGAGCCGTGCACGAATTCGAGTCCCGCCAGCTCGCCGCCACGCAGCGGGCCTTGCGGCAGAGACCGCAACCAGTCCAGATGTTCCGGCTGAAGCGTGGTCTGAGTCCATCGCGCCGACATGGCCGCCACCAGGTTGAACTCCGACAGGTCAATCAGTCCGGAGCAGGCACGGTCGTGATTACCACGCACAATCGTCCCACCCATCGCACGCACGCGCTCGCACACCTCGTTGGGCGACGCGTTATAGCCGACCACGTCTCCCAGGTTGACCAGGAAGTCATGCGCGGGCGACACCGCGAGACAGGCCTCCATGGCTTCCAGGTTGGCGTGAATGTCGCTGAGCAGCAGCACCCGCATCGTTCAGCGGACCTCCGGCGATACCACGGGACAGCGCGCCAGATGCCCTGGCGCAACTTCCACCAGCGGAGGCAGCGCGGCGGCACAGGCTGCAATCCGCGACGAGCAACGCGGCTCGAAGGCGCAACCCGGCGGCAATGCGGTGATGGCAGGCACCGTTCCCTCGATAGTCTGGAGAGGTTGGCTGCGCTCACTGCGCAGCGTCGGCACAGAGTGTAACAGCCCGCGCGTGTAAGGATGCGCCGGATGCGCGAAAACTTCTCTGGTCGTTCCCATTTCGACCAGGCTGCCCGCGTACATCACGCCGATGCGGTGCGATACCTGTGAGACCACGGCAAGGTCGTGGGAGATGAACAGCATCGCCAACGAGAACTTCTCGCGTAGCTCGCTGAGCAGATCGAGTACCTGCGCCTGAATGGTGACATCGAGCGCGGTTGTCGGCTCGTCGGCAATCAGCAGCGCTGGCCGGTTCACCACCGCCATGGCAATCATCACCCGCTGGCGCTGCCCACCGGAAAGCTGATGGGGATAGTCGCGCGCCCGCCGCTCGGGTTCGCCAATGGCAACGGTGCGCAACGCCTCGACCGCCAGCCTCCAGGCTTCGGCCTTGGTGATTCTGCTGCTGGTGGAAGAGCGGGCCTTCAGGCCCGCGCCCGGCCGGCGCAAATAATTCTTAGTGTTGTCATCACGAGCGGGCGAACCGGGGCCCCCAACGAGCGCCGTTTTTACGCTCGTTGGGCTGGAGTTTAGCCCGCGAGGGATCCGCTTTTCTGCCGGCGGTGCCGATCCCGCGTGCGCCAGAACCGCCTCGGCAATCTGGTCTCCCACCCGCATCACCGGATTCAGCGCGGTCATCGGCTCCTGAAAGATCATGCTGATCCCGGCGCCGCGGGTGTTCCGCATCTGCGGCTCTGGCAAACCAACCAGGTCTTCCCCGCGAAACCTTGACCTCGCCCAGAATCCGCGCCTGTGGCGGAAGCAATCGCAAGATCGCCAGCGCGCTGACCGACTTCCCCGACCCCGATTCGCCGACCAACCCCAGCACCTCGCCCGGCGCAATCTGAAAGCTCACATCGCGAACGGCGCTGACGGTTCCCTGAGCGGTGGCAAATTCGACGGTGAGATTGCGGACTTCGAGCAGCGGCACGTGGTTTATCGTAACAGGCACATTTGTTTCGGAAGCTGAACAGCCCAATCCGAGGCGGCTAGCTCGGGGTAAAATTCGAAGACCACCAGAACGTTACGCGCCGCTGGAGATAAGCAGTGTCAAATCTATGGCGAGTATTCGTCGCGCTGATGTTCATCCCTCCGCTCTTTTCAGGTGCCCAGGAGGGACACGAGCACGCCGCTCCTGAGAAGCTGGGAGAAGTTTCGTTTCCGGTTTCCTGCCTACCGGCGGTCCAGCAGCAGTTCAACCGAGGCGTCGCGCTGCTGCACTCGTTCGCTTACTCCGCGGCCGAAAGTGCGTTTCAGCAGGTGGCAGACCAGGATCCAAAGTGTGCGATGGCCCAATGGGGCATTGCCATGACCCACTTTCACCAGCTCTGGGAGCCGCCCATCGCGCCGACGGCAATTTCGATTTCCCAGCAAGAGATTCAGCGGGCGCAGCAGATCCGCAGCAGTTCCGAGCGTGAACGCCAATTCATCAGCGCGCTGGCCTTGATCTACCAGGACGCTGCCACCGTTCCCTACAGCACCCGGGCATTGAAATACGAGCACGCGATGAGCGATCTCGCTTCGAAGAACCGGAAAGATGTCGAAGCGCAAGTGTTTTACGCACTCGCACTCCTGGCAAACGTATCTCCGGCCGACAAGACGCATGCCAAGCAGAAAGAAGCGGCTGATTTGCTTGAGCCGCTTGATCGTGCTTACCCGCAGCATCCTGGCATCCCCCATTACCTCATCCACGCCTACGATAATGCGGAACTCGCGCCCAGGGGCCTGCCGGCGGCACGAGCCTACGCCAAGATTGCGCCTTCAGCGCCGCACGCCTTGCACATGCCGTCACATATCTTCACGCGGCTCGGCTTATGGCAAGACTCCATCGATAGCAACCTGGCTGCCCGGGACGCGGCACACCAGCAGGGTGACACGGGAGAAGAGCTGCACGCCATGGATTACCTGGTTTATGCCTACCTGCAAAGTGGACGCGATACCGCCGCCTTTGAGGTCGTCCAGCAACTTAAGAACATGCAGGAGCTGAATGCCGCCAACTTCAAGATCGGATACGCCTCGACCGCGATGCCGATTCGCTACGCAGTTGAGCGAGGCCAGTGGGCCGACACGGCCAGCATCCTTCCTCCCACCGCCGCCCCGCCGCACGTAGTCGCAATTGCGGTTTGGGCCCGTGGAGTGGGACTGGCGCGCACGGGACACGCCGCCGAGGCGCGAACGGAAGTTGACAAGTTGGACCAGATCGAACAGCAACTGCGCGCCTCAGGAAACGACTATTGGGCCACTCAGGTGGCGATTCTGAAGCGCGAAGTCATGGCGTGGTCAGCCCAGGCGGACAAGAAACCGGAGGAAGCCGTGGCCTTGATGCGCGCGGCAGCCGATCAGGAGGACGCGATCGAGAAGCTTCCCGTAACGCCGGGACCGATTGTTCCCGCCCGCGAACAGCTTGGTGACTTGCTCCTCGAGCAGAACCAGCCGACTCTGGCCTTGAAAGAATTTCAGACAGCGCTGGTCAATGCTCCCGGGCGGCGCGGATCCATGCAGGGTGCCGCACAGTGCGCCGAACTCTCCCGCCAGAAACCGCCGTCGTCCTAGCGTACAAACGACACTTGGCTCTGTTGACTTCCTACCCCTCCAGAATTTGTCATCACGAGTGGGCTTCAGCCCGCGAGGGATCTGCTTTCCGTGGCCCTGTTTCCGGCATCTCCCTAGTGAAATCCTGCGACGAATATTTCACAAATCACTCACGCGGCGATGACACGCGCGAATCGCCATCGACGTAACCTAACTGAAATTCAATGGCTGGAACGCGCCAAGAAGCAGGAGAAACTAACCATGAATCAAGAAAATTACTCGGCGTCGGCACTACACGAAGGTATTTCCACCTCGGCGAACGATGCCCTCGACATTGTGTGGCAGTGTGTACCCTTCCTCAGGCAAATGGAGCGGGATTCCAGGTCTCACCTGGAGTTGGAGATCGCCCGGAACGTTCAAGAGGCTTTCCTGCCAGAACCCTGTCCCTCGATTCCGGGCCTGAGCTGCCAAGCTTTTTACAAGCCCGCTCGCACCGTCGGTGGCGACTACTACGACTTCCTTCCTCTACAAAACGGGCGGTGGGGTTTCGCCATCGGCGATGTTTCGGGTAAAGGGATCGGCGCAGCTCTTATGATGGCCAGCCTGCAAGCCTCCCTGCGGGCGCAGGCGCTGCATTCGGGCTCCGGCGTCGCCACCGTCATGGATAGCGTCAATTGCCTGCTGCACGGCGTTTCCCTGGAGGCCTTCTATGCTTCGCTGTTCTACATGGAATACCAGCCGGAGACAAGAATGCTGAAATATGTGAACGCCGGACACTGCCCTCCCATTGTCCTTCGCCGGAACAACGGAAGATGTGAGGTGCACGAGCTCAATGCAGCCGGTCCGCCGGTTGGGATGTTGCCCCACTCTCGATACGCGCCGGCATCCTTTCAACTGAGAGCGTCAGACTACGTTGTCGCCTATACCGACGGAATCACGGAAGCGCAGAAAACGGAAGATGAATTGTGGGGACAAAACCGGCTGGAAAGCCTGCTTTGCTCCTGCCGGCGCCAAACTCCACAGCAGATCGTTCGGCGAATCGTGGACGAGGTTTCAGCTTTCGCTGTTGCCGGATCGCAAAGCGACGACATGACTCTGGTAGTCATGCAAGTGCTGGAACAATGAGGTCCAGGGGGCCCAGCCTTGCGTGATGAGGCCCCACTCAGGCTTCTCTTGCCTGGGTGGGAGATCCTCAGGATGGTAGCTAGTGCTAACAGCCGGTGGCGTTAGCAGCTCATTCCTTGAAACGGTTTGTATCAGGGCACAACTTTAGTCGTGCCGAACAGGACGCAAGAGAGGTCGGGGCTTTAGCCCCTGCTGGTAGCAGGTTTTATCAAGGGCTAAAGCCCAAGTTGTTCGTTGACCGCATTACGGCACGGCTGAAGCCATGCCCTGATACAAAGCGATCCATGAGATAGGCTTTCGAAAATCGGGGTGCTTTCGCCAGCGCTTTTGCTTTGTCATCCTGAACGGAGGTCGCCGTGGTGACCTGCTTTTTACGTTTGTCATCCTGAGCGGAGGTCGCCATGCGACCGGAGTCGAAGGACCCCTATTCCACGGCATCCACAAGGTTTTCTGCTAAGTAGCTCGAATTTGCCATTGCACAACTGACGTTAAGGGGAGAGAATAGTCAAGCTTCCAACCGCAGCAGCCCGGATATTGCGCCAACGCCACTAAGTTAGCTGCTGCCTATCGGAGGAATTGTGCATTCGACTGGCCGGCCGATATGTGCTTCCCTGCTCTGCGTGCTTCTCGCACAAGTTTCGCTCTCACAGACCCCACCAGCTGCTCCTCCACAGGGAGCTCCTCAACAAACTGCACCTCAACCCACTGCGACCTCTCCACCCTCCAACAAGTTCGTTCTCGATGACGGCACCCCCATTAAGCTTCGGCTGGACCGAAATCTCAGCTCCGCGGATGCCAAGACTGGAGACAACATCGACTTCGAAGTACTGGAAGAGGTGAAGGTCAATGACATCGTTGTCATACCCAAGGGCAACCTTGCCATAGGAACCGTCACGGATGCCGAGCACAAAAAGCGCATGGCGCGGGGCGGAAAGCTCGACATTGAAATCGACTACGTCAAGCTGGCAGATGGTGAGAAGGCGGCAATCCGGGCAGTAAAGGAAACCAAGGGCGGCGGGCATGTAGGAGCAATGACTGGAGCCATAGTCGCAACCAGCCTGGTAGTTTGGCCTGCGGCCCCGTTCTTTCTTTTCATGCACGGCAAAGACACTACAATTCCCAAGGGCACAGAAATCACTGCCTATGTAAATGGCAACATGCCGCTCGATCCCGTAAAGTTTGCGCCTGTCGCGCCTGCAGCATCCAACACGGCTGCGGCGTCGGCGGTGTCCTCGCAAAGTAATCCGACTAACGCTCAGCTCGACATCACCTCGAATCCATCGGGAGCGGAGATCTCCGTTGACGGAAACTTCGTCGGAGATACTCCTTCAGAATTGGCAGTTGCCGCCGGAGTTCACACGATTACGATTTCGAAGCATGGTTACAAGCCCTGGGAGCGGAAGCTTACGGTTTCAAGCGGGAAGGTCACAGTGGCTGCTGAACTGGAGCAATGATGGTCTTGAGCTTGCACATTTCCTTGGCGCCCAGAGCGGAGAAGCACTCACGCAAGGAAGAGACGCTTGGGTACGGGCAAATGCGACGGGTACCGCTCGCAAAAGGGGGCATGAATGAACTCTCTGAAACGATTTGGACTAAGCATGCCCATCCGTGGGTATTGCCGGTACTCTGTTGGGCATCAATTGCTTTGGTCGCGATTTGACATCTTTGCACCCGAACACTGGAAACTCGGCATTGCTGTTCACGCTCCATGGGTCACGCTGATCTTACTAAGTTGTTTGTGCTTGCGTATCTCGACAAAGAACGGGAGCATCCGCATCTTTTGCACGCGGCACAACTCGGTGTTAAGGATGTCTACCGCAGCAGAATGGATCCGGAGCAGATCAAGGAATACCAGAGCTTTCTGACCAATGCTAAGCGATCGCTTTTTTTGTCGGAATCACTCTGAAAGATCTCTTCGAGCAGCGCGACTACCTCCTCCAAAGGGCGGCAGAGGGTGGCAGCATAGAGATATTGATGCTGTCACCAAAGTTCAGGGAGAACACTAACCCGATATTGGATCCCGAGGCTCGGGCTGCCGGGCCGGATGCTATCAAGAATAATTTCAACACGGCAATTGCCAACATGCGCTTCTTGGCGAGGAATCTTCGCGATCAAAGTCACACCTCTGGGCGAGGAGGCAAGTTGACAGTTCGGTTCTACACAAATACACCTACTGAAAGCCTAACGGTAAAAGACGCCGAAACAACTCACGGCAGAATGCATGTTGAGATTGTCCCACACCAGATACCTCAGGGCCCTTTTCGTCCAATCCTAAATATTGACAAGAAAAGGATGGCGGCCATTTTGCTGAGTTCTATCGCCGCTATCGAGAGCTTTGGGATGACTCGGCCTCAATGACTTACATTGAAGTCGGCCACGATAAGCCAGGAGGCTTGAAAGTCGACCAGGAGATCGATGCTCAAGTGTCTGATTGGCTTAACTTGCCTTCAAATTGGACCGCCCATCATCGGGGAAGAAAGCGCACAGCGCGTAATAGAAACGGCTCCGCTATTGGCGTTTCGACCCGGAGGTCGGTAGCCGGATGACCCACCCAAGCTCCTCTTGCTTGGGTGGGATTCGCCGAACACTCACAAGGTCGTTCAGAAAATCCCCTCCCTCTCCAGCTCCTTCACCACGACCTTAACGACGGCGTCGATTGCCTTCGCCGCCGAACTGGAGCAGCGAGGGCTTAAGTGTTCCAGTATCACTAGAAAAGTTCCAACTCAAGCAAAGGTGATTGTGCGGGGCTCCTGCGCTGGGGAAGAGTTAGTTCTCTAACATCCACTCTTATAACTCTTAGGATAGTAGTCCAGTCTTGTAACTCTCAGGATAGTAGTCCAGTCTTATAACTCTTAGGATAGTAGTCCAGCCCGCTCGGCCTCTCACTTTAATTAAGAAAATCCACTTTTGTGGTCTGGACTTCGCAATAAATTAGGTGTACTGTCATTGCACTTTAAAAGGCAAAATGTCATGCCCCTGGATGGTTCTCATTCCTGATTCCGTGCGATGAACTTTCGATAGCGCGTTCAGGATGCATACTAGGTCCGGCATGTAAGAATTTCTTTTCACCGTGGGAGCGCTCCTGCGCTGGCGAGCAGCGTTTTGCGTTCACTTTTCTCCGCGTGTAAATGGTGCCTGTTCAGAGCAGGCATTAGTGTGGGGTTTTGGCTTCGTCTTATTAAGCCGTCAGGCTTCTTGGAAAACGAGCAGGGGATTCTCGCATGGCATTCGCCGATGTTTAGCGAGCTAGCGGGAGTAAGCAAGCTTTTCCCCAGAACTCTCTAGCTCAGCGCCGCCCTTATATCATCCCGGGCTCCGCGGCGCCGCATGGTAACCCTCTTCCTTTCAGTGAGCCAAGGTGACGCATCCAGGTTAAGGATGTCGTATGCCCAAGAAAATCCAAATCCAAAAGGAGAATCGCATGATCACCACTGGCTACAAAGGATCCAGTAATGCACGGTTCATGATAGTACTATGGATAACGTCGTTGGCGGCCATCATGGCTTGTGCCATCATGCCCACGACGACTTTTGCCCAAGCTCAGTCCTTTCCTTGCAATGGGCTGATGACGCCAAACTTACTCACCAACGGTAACTTCGGGACAGGCGACTTCACCGGGTGGACGGTGGCTTGGCCGAATCCTCCGGATCCCTACACTTTTGTGTCCAGCTCTCGCTCGCAGCCGGGCCAGACCTACAACGTTTGGATGGGTGCAATTCCCGGTGAGAACAGAATTTCACAGTCTGTAACAACTCGGGCGGGACAACTTTACTTGGTGTGTTTCTATTTGGCCAATGACCTTTTGGGGTCTTCCGGCTTCTGCTGCGGAAGCTCCTTCGAGGCGAAATGGCAGGGCTTCGATTTGATGACCATGGTGCAGAGTGGTACTTTCGATTACCAGTATTTCGTATTCCAAGTGGAGGGAACGGGAAACCCAATGTTCGACGTTCTAACCTTCCAGCACCACCAGGTTCCCGCTTTCTATCATCTCTCCAGCGTGTCGATGCAATTGTGCACAGCCTGTACTTTGCGGCCGCCCCCAGGCGGACCGAAGCAACCGCAGTAGGCACGCTTTTGAACTAGCGCAACCGAACATGGCAGATTCGAGAGCAAGCCCGCCACCAGTGGCGGGCTTGCCAATCAGAGGGCCGGGCGCCATCTCTTGTCGCGCTACAACAGTGTTGGGATGAGAAATCCTCGCCGTTCAGAAAATCCCCTCCTTCTCCAAATCCTTGACCACAACCTTCACGACGGCGTCGATTGCCTTCTTCGCCGAACTCGGATTGAAGGAGTCGCTGATGCCCGTCCAGACCAGTTCTCCCTCGGGCGTTGCGGTCGCGTACAGGTTGGTTTCGATGCCGGGTTCCCACCCAAGCTTCTTTGCTTCTTTTGGTTGGGTGGGGGTTTCCCTTTGCCTCCGCCCCCCCTTTCCATTGGGCACACGCCTTTGTAACCGGCATCACAGAACATTCCCAAGCGACGACGTATGTTCTTGTGTGGCCTCTAGCTTTGTATCAGGGCACGGCTTCAGCCGTGCCGCATCGTGGAAGGAAGGAATCGGGCTTTAGCCCCTGCTTATGGCGCGACCACTTCGCCATGCTGCTACGAGTGCGATCCTGAGCTCCCATCGCATGTTTTTCGTCACCACGAAGACCAGCATGGGCCGCCCACTGTTACAGTCCGAACGCAATGCAACCCTGTTCATCGAGGTGCTGCGTTCGTATGTTGCGGCACGAAAATTCCAGATTCATGATTTCGTGGTCATGCCGGACCATGTGCACCTGTTGCTCAGCCTGGGCCGCGACATGACGATTGAACGGGCCATGCAATTCATCAAAGGCGGATTTTCCTACCGATTGAAGAAGGAATTCGGATATCCCGGTGAGGTGTGGCAGCACGGGTTCTCCGAGGTGCGGGTGGAGGACGGGACGAGCCTCCTGCAACATCGGGAATATATTGCCGGTAACCCCGTAAAGGCCGGGCTGGCCGATTCGCCTGAGCAGTTTCCCTATTGCTTTACTTATTTGGCCAGGCAAAAAGCGGCAGGGGCTAAAGCCCGATGAAAGAAACGCGCTTGCGGCACGGCTGAAAGCCGTGCCCTGATACAACCCGTCACCGCTGTGGAACCCCGGCTGCCCCACCCAAGCTTCTTCTTTTGCTTGGGTGGGATTCGCAGGACAATCACACGGTCGATGTAGGCCAGCTTAATCTTTGAACACCCTTGGTACTGTCTCAGTTTGCCTGGTTCGGGTAGAGCGTGCCTTCAGGCCCGCGTCAAAGGCTTCTCTCGAATCCGAGCCCCGGAAGGGCGGCACAGGGAAAGTGCGGATGTGTCGTGCCTACGGCACTCCGGATCCTTGGGAGCAGCGTTAACGCGGGCCTCCCCCCAACTCGCGCAAAAGCGGCGCGACTTGGGGGCCCCGACCGAAGGCCCGCTCTACCCGACCGTTTCATAAGAGGCCTAACTGAGACACTACCTTCAGGTTGGTTGTGGGGCTGATCGCTGGCCCCTTCAGAAAATCCCCTCTTTCTCCAAATCCTTTACCACCACCTTGACTATCGCGTCGATTGCCTTCTTCGCCGAGCTCGGATTGAAGGAGTCGCTGATGCCTGTCCAGACCAGTTCTCCCTCGGGCGCTGCGGTCGCGTACAGGTTGGTTTCGATGCGCACCGTGTGGTCTTCGCGCAGATAATCCGGTGAATAGACCTGCTGGTAAACCACCGGGTAATAGCCGTAAAACGAGTTGTAGTAGGGATAAGGAACCATGTAGCTCTGGCCGGGGATATAGGTGATGCTCTTGTCCACCCTCACCAGGTGCGACACCAGGACCGCCTCGATGTGGTGCTCCCGGATCTGCGCCTTCAGATAATCCAGGTTCATGTTCGCCGACTCCGGCCGCAGCAGGATGGTGTGGCCCGGAACGGCCTCGACTCCGTCGCGGGCAAGCTTGCTGGCCATCGCATCCTCGAAGTCGGAACGGATCGCCGGGTCGTTGCTCATCCCGATCACCAGCACCTTGCGCAAGTGCTGTCCGGAATAGCCGGGGTTCTTCACGCTGGCCACCAGCTTCACCGATTTGCAATTTCCAATTGCCGATGCGGCCAGTACGACTGCAAGCAAGATCGCGGATTTTCTCAAGCGGGTTTCTCCTGGTTGTATGGAATCGATGAGGCGGTCGACTCCTTCAATATTGCCGCTTTGTTGGCAATCTAGTACCGGGTGTTGTCAAACTCTTTTTCGACTTGCGGAGCAAGACGGCGTGCCATCAGAGGGGCGCTGGCCGGGGGCCAAGTGCACTTCCATGCCTTCAAGCGTATTATGAGTCAGGAACGCAGATCACAGGAGTCGCTGATGCCCGTCCAGACCAGTCCCGCTCGGGCGTCGCGGTTGCGTGGTTTTGACACGCACCGTCCAGAATCCGGCCACTCCGGTGGGAGAGTTTAGGAATATGTATATACATAGAATGCATAATTTCTCGAGGACTATGTATATACATAAAATACATAATAATCAGGCTCAGGAAATGGCCGTTTTTGCCAGCTAAGTGCTTATAATGGAATACTTTACGTATAAGTCCAACGGAATCTAAAGTTTACGACTGATTCACAGCCTAAGTTATTGATTCTACATAAGGTCGCTACAGGGAAGAGGTATTTTGTTCAATGCATGCCATTTAACTGGGCGATAAGGCTGAAAAGCCGCTAACTTGTCTGGCGCTCCAACAGCACTCGCATCGTTCCCAACGCAGCAATGTTGTCGCCATCGCGGGCTGCGAACGCGATGTAGCCATCCGGCCGTCACAAGCTTGACACCGTGCTGCTGCGATGGCCGCAGCTCAACGACGTTCGAGGACAGTCCAGCAAGCCGCCTCGCAGCCTCTGCGGTCGCGGGCTCCGCGTCGTCAGGCAATATAAGGAGAAAGCGGCTGTTGATGCCCTTTCCACCACGCATGGAATCGTCAAAGTACCGCTTGCCCGGTCCCTCAACGATCGGGCTGCCCGCGTAAGCAATGCCAAGCTCAGAAAGCCTCTGCACGAAGGCGTGCTGGAACGGCGCCAGGCGCGACACCATCGGTATTACGGTATCGCGCAAAGCCTGGGCAAACTTGTTGGGAGTTCCCATGACTTTGGTCAGCAAGTCGGTGGTCTCGATGACACTCTTGATCACGGGAAGACGCTCGGTGCTATAGCTGTCGAGCAACTGCTCGTTGCCGTGACCGTGCAGGGCGAGATCGAGCTTCCAGACCAGGTTCCACACATCGTGCAGCCCTGTATTCATGCCCTGTCCGCCAAACGGACTATGAATGTGAGCGGCATCTCCCGCGATGAAGATGCGGCCGACGCGTAGCCGAGCGGCGTGCCGGTGATGGATGCGAAAGTAGGTGCTCCAGTGAAGGGCTCGGGCCTCGATTCCGCTGGGCGCGCGTTGCGCCAGCAGCTTGCGTACCAGCTCCAGCGACGGTGCGTCTCCTTCCTGGTGGTCGAGTGTCGCCACGATGCGCCGGCGCGTGGCGCTGATCGGGAAGATGGCCACCGGTCCGAATTCACTAGGACAGAGCTGCAGCTCGTCGGCAGGAAGCACGTTGGTCTCAATGTCAGCCAGCAGGAACGTTGGATCGTATTCCGCTCCTTCCAGCGGCAGCTTCAACAGATGCCGGACCGCGCTGTGCGCGCCGTCGCAACCGACCACGAAGGATGCTCTGAGCTTGATTGCTTCGCCCTTGTGGTCCAGGGTTACATTGACACCGTCGCCCTGTTGATCCGCCGAAACGAATGTAGTCTCGTACTCAACGCTTCCACCCTTACGCCCCAACTCCTGGACCAGCAGCCTCTCGGTGACGTCCTGGGGAACCATCGCTACGAAGGAATAGGGGCTCTCGTCGGGTTGGAAGCGCATGTGAGCGAGCGTGCGTCCATGGGCCATGACCGCGACCGACGTCACACGGTTGGCCGCCTCGAGGAACGGAGTGACCACTCCCGCCATGTCGAAGATTTCGAGCGTCCGGGGAAAGATTGCCAGCGCTTTGGAGTGCTCCGACTGCGACGCGCGCGTCTCGATGAGACGCCATCGCATTCCTCGGCGAGCACATTCATTGGCGAGGAACAGGCCAACCGGCCCGGCGCCAGCGATCAGGACGTCAGTATCATTTGGGGCGTTTGTCATGATCTCCTCCTCACTCCTCAAGACCAGTGGCGCGCGAGCGGCTCGAGCTCGCCCGGAGAGAATCGCATCAGCCCCTGGAGAACGTGCCCTGATGACGGGAACATCAGAAGCTCAAGAACCCAGATAAGAGACGACACTCAGTTGGAATCGATGGCGCCCGAGCGGGGTTGCCGCAGATCATCATCGAGAAAATGGTGGTTCGGACCGGCAACGACGTCCCTGTTCATTCGTGGACACCCTCCGGTGAAACTGGACAAACAGTTCGCTTCCCGTACAACGGGCGAATGCCGCAAGCCGGTTCGTTGTCATCAAGTTGCAGGCGTGACACTTTAGCTCTCGAATTGCACTGCCATCCATAGAGCGATATCGTCACCAGAGGCTGCCGATGACCACCCTGCTGCAGGACCTGCGATTAGCCCTCCGCCAGATGCGCCGCTCACCCGGCTTTACCATGACGGCTGTCCTGGTCCTGGCGCTCGGGATCGCCGCCAATGTCATCGTGTTCGGCGTGCTACAGGCAATGATCTTGAAACCCCTGGATGTGCCTGATCCGGACCGGGTGATGACATTCGCGCCCCACGTTGCTGACTATCCGATTTTCGCCTATCCGGAAGTGCGCGATGTGCGCGATGGCAATACAGTATTTTCTGCCGTTGCCGCTGACACGATAACGCTCTTTGGCCTGGAAGCTGACGGTGTCACGCGACCGGTCTGGGGATACGAAGTAAGCGGGCAATACTTCGAGGTCGTTGCCATCAAGCCCTTACTTGGACGTCTGCTTGAGCGCGCCGACGACGAACATCCCGGAGCCTCAGAAGTCGCTGTGCTTAGCCACCCGGCATGGAAGAGCTATTTTGGAGCGGACCCCAACATCGTGGGAAAAACAGTCCGCATTAACAAACATCCATACACCATCGTCGGCGTTACCCCGGAAGGCTTCTACGGAACGGAAAAATTCCTGCAGCCCGACATCTTCGTTCCGATGGCAAACCAGGCATCACTGGACGGGGTCAACTGGCTTGAGTCGCGCCGCGACAAGACGGTCTTCCCGATCGTGCGCATCAAAGACGGGATCACCCTAACCCAAGTACAGGCTGAACTAGACACGATTGCCGCCCGCATTAGTCGGCAGAACCCAGCGGAGGAAGATGGGCTGGAATTCAAGCTGGCTCGTCCTGGTCTGGTCGGCGACTTTCTCGGCGGGGCGGCACGCCGTTTTCTGGCTGGGATTATGGCACTGGCCGGCATTGTGCTGCTGGCGGCCTGCGCCAATCTCGGCGGCCTGTTCGCAGCGCGCACGGCGGACCGCACCCGCGAGATAGCCATCCGCCTGGCCGTTGGTTCGAGCCGCTGGCGCGTGGTCCGCCAGATCCTGGTCGAGGCCGTTGTGATTTCGATTATCGGAGGGGCATGCGCCTGTGGCCTCGCCTGGATCGCTCTCACCGCCCTCGGCAAATGGCATCCACCCACCGACTACCCAATGCGGTTCTTGATTGACCCGCAACCATCCTTGGTCCTGATGGCGTTGCTGATCTCAGTGCTCGCCGGCGCACTGTTTGGAGTGATACCGCTCCGGCAGATATTCAAGGCCGATCCCAATGAAGCGATCAAGAGCGGTGGAAACCAAGTCGGCGTAGGACGCCGCTGGGCGCTGCGCGATGTCCTGCTGGCGGCACAGATCGCGCTCTGCTGCATCATCATCACGGCTGCCTTTGTTTCGCTGCGCGGTTTGGGCAAGACCTTAACGTTAGACCTGGGCTTCAATCCGAGGAATGCTGTATTGACGACATTCGATCTGAGTCAGGCCGGTTACTCCGGCGAGGCTGCCGATCATTTTCAGCGCCAGCTCCTGGAAAAGGTATTGCAGACCCCTGGAGTGGAAGCAGCAGGCTACGCCAATACCACGAACCTCACCGGGGACAACACTGTTCCTCCCGTCTTTTCTCAACAAACTAGCGATTTCAGGCCGTCAAACGCAGCCTTTCATACCTTTGAGTACGACGTCTCGCCGGGATATTTGGCCGCCTGCGCAACGCCATTGCTTGCAGGACGCGATGTAAGCTTTGGCGACACTGCGAAGACCCCCGCGGTCGCCGTCGTGAACCAGGAGTTCGCCCGGCGCCTCTTTCACTCCGAGAACGCCGTCGGCCGCTACTTCAAGAACAGCTCCGGCGTCTCCATCCAGATCGTGGGCATCATGGCCGATGGCAAACAATTTCTGCCGGCCGAAACGCCCAGAGCCGCCGCGTACTTCCCGATCTCGCAGCGGGCAACTACAAAGACGTCGCTGGTCGTCCGAACCAAGCCCGATCCTACAGGCGTGGCGACGGCCGATATGGCAGCCACCACTCGTAAAATGATCCGCGATCTTGACTCCGCCATTCCGATCCGGTCCTCGAGCGAGTGGCGAAGTCAGCTTGCGATGAGTTTCTTTCCCGCCCAGGTGGCTACCATCGCCCTTGGCCTGTTTGGCGCTTTCGGACTCCTGCTCACCATCACCGGTACCTTCGGCCTCGCTTCTTATACGGTCAGCAAGCGGCTGCGCGAGTTGAGCATTCGGGTCGCGCTGGGCGCGCAGGCGAAACAGGTCCTCTCGGCTGCGCTCGGTCGTATGATGGTCTTGCTCGCCACCGGGTCAGTTGTCGGGTTGCTGCTCGGTGTGGCTGCGAGCCGGGTCCTTTCGCTCATCGTCTTCCAGGCGACGGCACAAGATCCATATGTCATTGCGGCTGTTGCCTTCACCATATTGCTCACCGGTGCGCTCTCTGTTGCCGGTCCCGTGAGACGAGCTTTGCACATCGATCCGGCAAACGTGCTCCGCGAACAGTGATTTTCACGCCAGCAACCGGCTTCGGTTTGACCTGTGCGGCCCAAACACGCTACACTTCTATGGTTTGCCTGTACTAGCAGGTCCCGTCAGGGACATCCCGCAGCCGGGCCACGCGGTCCCGCGAAGGTTTCCTTCCACGCTCGGGCAAGTGCAAGCGCACAAAGAGTTTAGACGAGCCGCGCGGCGGTACGCGCGGGCAAGGTGAAGCAGCGCAAGCTCGCCGAGCCGAAGCAAGTTCATTGGAGGTATTGCCATGTACGCGGTGATCCGCGCCGGGGGAAAGCAGTATCGCGTCGCGCCCGGAGACGTAATTGAGATCGAGAAGGTGCCGCAGGCTGGCGGCGAAAACGTGCAGTTCGACGAAGTGCTGGCCGTGAGTGCCTCCGAGGGCGAGATCGGCAAGCCGTCCAAGGCGTTTGTCACCGGACAGGTCGTCGAGCAGGGCCGCGCCGGCAAGATCCTGGTCTTCCACTACAAGCGCAAGAAGCAATACAAGAAGCTGAACGGTCATCGTCAGCCCTTCACCGCCGTGAAGATCACCGGCATTAACGTGGACGGCAAGGACCTCACGGCGTAGCTCGGGTAGTGCGGCCCTTGAGGGCCGCGTACTGCGGGCAATTTTTTGAAAGGGGCTTTAGCCCCGAGGAATTTTATGGCACACAAGAAAGGTTTAGGCAGCTCCCGGAACGGCCGCGACTCGAATGCGCAGCGGCTGGGCGTAAAGTCGTTTGGAGGCCAGCTGGTTTCGGGCGGCTCCATCATCGTGCGGCAGCGCGGCACCCGCATCAAGCCGGGCGCCAACGTTGGCCGCGGCAAGGATGACACCCTGTTCGCCAAGATCACCGGCGTCGTCGAGTTTAAGGACCGCGGGCAGATGGGCAAGTTCGTTTCGGTGACGCCGCAAGAAAGCAACTAGCCGCTAGCAACTAGCGACTAGTCTTTAGTGTTTGGGGGGCGGTCCCTTGTCGCGGATTCGCTAACCAGTTATTCGGTCAAGGCCTCGTTTCGACGAGGCCTTTCTAATTCGCCGGCGCGCGCAAACTGTTTAGGCCTGCTTCCATCCAGACTGATTTTGGCTAATTGCTAACTGCTAATTGCTAATTGCTGATGTTCATTGACGAAGCAAAAATCCGGGTGAAGGCGGGCGATGGCGGCAACGGCTGCATGGCCTTTCGGCGGGAGAAGTTCGTGCCGCGAGGCGGGCCGTCGGGCGGTGACGGCGGGCGCGGCGGCGACGTTATTATGGAATCCAGCGAGCGCCATAACACGCTGGTGCACTTCCGCTTCAATCCTGAATACAAAGCCGAGCGCGGACGCCACGGTGAAGGCTCGAACAAGACCGGCCGCGAGGGCGACAACGTTGTGCTAAAGGTGCCGGTCGGCACCATCGTTTACGACGAGATCACCGGCGAACTGGTGCACGACTTCTCGCATCCCGATGAGCGAATCGTGGTGGCGCACGGCGGTCGCGGTGGGCGCGGCAATGCCCGCTTCGCCACTTCGGTGCATCAGGCCCCGCGCGAACATGAAGAAGGACATCCCGGCGAGGAACGCGCGCTGCGTCTCGAGCTCAAGCTGCTGGCCGACGTCGGGCTGGTTGGCTATCCCAATGCCGGCAAGAGCACCCTGATCTCGCGCATCTCGGCCGCGCGTCCCAAGATCGCCGACTATCCTTTCACCACTCTGCAACCGAATCTCGGAGTGGTGGTTGCCGGCGAGCCACCGGACGACATCAGCTTCGTTGTGGCTGACATTCCCGGGCTCATCGAGGGCGCCAGCCAGGGCGCGGGACTGGGCACACAGTTCCTGCGGCATATCGAGCGCACAAGACTGCTGGCTCACCTGGTGGATGTCTCGGATGCAAGTGGCCGTCCCGATCCGGCGCAGGATTACGAAATCATAACCCGTGAGCTGGCAAACTTCGGCGGAGGACTGGACTCAAAGCCGACCATCGTCGTCGCGTCCAAGATGGACGCGGTCAACAAAGACAAGCTAGCGAAACTCAAGCGCTATTGCAAACGCAAGAAGCTGGAGCTGTTCCCCATCTCGGCGGTTACCGGAGAAGGGATCGAGGAATTGAAGTGGACGATGGCGCAGCGGGTGGAGAAGTTGCGGAGAAGTGCAGTGGACAGTGACTAGTGGCTAGTGGATAGTCTCAAACGCCGCTCTTCTATCCACTGCCCACTAACCACTATCCATTGGGTTTAATCACCTTCGTATGCCCGCTGGTCTTCAACTTGAAGATATCGCCCGGGATTTTTGGATTCAACTGGATGTTGCTGTACTTGGCGAGCCGATAATCCCCTGAGGGTTCCTGGAATTTCTGCTGCACGCTGACGCCCCGCGCCGGGTCGATCCATAGTGTGATCGTCTGGAACATACCTTTCACCTTTTGCGACTTGGGCGTCAGTTCCAGCCTGGCGGCGTTGATTCCCTCTACCTGCTCCATGCCTGCGTAATTCACGTCAAACGATTTCGCCAGATCGTGGCCGCGCCCGCCGAATCCCAGCACCAGATAGCTTTCGAAGTCAGCCTTGTTCTTGCCCGGATTGTACTGAGTGACCTGTTCGATGGAAGGTTGGTACACACTCACCAGATCGCCGGTAAACAAGACGTACTTTTTCACCGGAGAGGTAATGTCGGCAGCCATCTGCACGTCCTTGCTCTGGCGGCGGAAGTACATGGTGCCCTTCTGGTAGTCGTGATCGTCAACCACCTTCTGGTACTGGTCCCAGACGAACTCGCACTGGGCGCTGCGGAAGCCAGCGGCGGCCTTATCCATCGAGTCGAGCACAGAATCCAGGTTCTGTGCCGCGGCGATCGTCGCGGCGATAAGGCACAGTACGGCGCTAGTGAGCGTAGCTTTGCAGATCGATCTCATAGTTAGCATTCAGCATAGAAAAATCAGGAGACGCGACATCGAATGCGACTGACTACAGGCCTTCAGCGATGTCCCCAAACTTTGTATGCGATCACGTTGCGGTTGCTGTCACGTACAGCCTCGTAGCGGTCGATGGTTATCTCGCCGGCAACTGGTTCAATAATACGCATTAGCGATTCCCGAATCTCGGTGTCGTCGCCGGATTTCACCGCCGAGGCATCCACCTTGTAGAGGAAGCCATCATCTTCCTGTTGCACCACGACTTCAGTTTGACGCGGCGGGCGCTCCTGGGGTTTGTCGCGGAAGTTGATCCACAGCGGCCCCAGGAAAATGAAGGCGAGTATGATCGTGACCATCACGTCGTAGCGCACGCTGCCTCGCGGCGACGTCCACCAGATATAGCTTTTGATGGTTTGGGAGACTTTGCCCATCGCTGTACCTAAGTGTAGAGAGCAGCGAAGTCGAGCGCAACAGAAACGCTTGCCGCTGTTCGCTCTTCGCTCTTCGCCAAAGGCTCCTGACGAAGCGTCGCAGATCACAGCAATCGGATGGAAGCAAACTGGACTGTTCTGGCGAACAGTGAACAGCGAAAGGGCACGAGCGACCAAGTCAATAGCAGGCTGCTGAAGAGTCTCTTCATCATGTCATGCTGAGCGGAGGCGGCGCCCCTGCGCCGCCGGAGTCGAAGGAGCCCTATTTCACCCCTACAATCAGGGCAGCATAGGGGCCCTTCGACTCGCGGCAAAAGCCGCCGCTCGCTCAGGGTGACAGAATTGGTGACTCTTTCAGCAGCCGGCTACGTCCTGAGTTCCACCACGGTCGCTCCGCCTCCACCCTCGTTCTGCGGAGGCTCGCTTACACTGGCGACGTGGGGGTGGCCCTGCAGAAACTGACGCAGCGCCTTGCGCAGGATACCCATGCCGCTTCCATGAACGACACGGACACGCACCGCCCCGGCCAGAAATGCGCGATCGACGAATTTCTCGACTTCACGAGTGGCTTCATCCACCGTTTGGCCGATCACATTGATCTCGGTAGGCACGCTTTCGTTTTCGCGGGAGAGTGATACGTTGATGCCACGAGCGCGGGCCGCCGTCACGGGATTATCACCGGCCCGAGCCACTACTTCGGCAAAATCGTCACGCGCAACCTTCATCTTCATGGCGCCGACGGAAACCTCGAAGGTGTCGTCATCGAAGTAGCGCGTTACCTTCCCATCGCGGCCCAGCGACTTCAGCCGAACGGTGTCGCCGACGGAAACATGCTTCACTACGTGCTGCTCGGCGTGCGGATCGCCGGCATCTGCGCCAGTGGTGTGCGCCACCACTGTTGAATCGAATTGCTCACGAAATTCGCGACGCATCTTGGCGATGCGGCGCTCGGCATCCTTGGACAGCTTCAGCGCCTGCGCCCGGTCCTGCACTGCGTTGACGGTCTCGCGCGAGCGGTACTCGAAGTCGCGCAGCACGCTCTCCAATTTCTTTTCCAGCTCGCGGACCTTCTCGCGCTGTTCCTTGCGTCCCTCGACGGCAAGGTGGTTGCGCTCCCGCGTTATCTCTTCCTCGCGAGTGCGCAGCGCGGCACGTTCGTTATCCACTTGACGAAGCTCTGTATGCAACCGGTCAAGAAAGCGCGAAACGTCCTGGGCCTGTGAACTCATGCGCTGCCGCGCCGCACTAACGATCTCCAGATTGAGGCCGAGCCTCTGCGCGATGTTGATTCCCGCCGACGCGCCAGGCACGCCCATGCGCAGCTCGAAGGTGGGCGCCAGGGTTTGCTCATCGAAGCCGACGGCGGCGTTAAGCACCCCTGACGTGTTCGCCCCGTAAACCTTAAGCGCGGTGTGGTGGGTGGAGACAATGCTCAAGCAGGACAAGCGGCGGAAGTAATCGGCGATGGCAACGCCCAGCGCTGCGCCCTCCTCCGGATCGGTGGCCGAGCCCAGCTCGTCGAGCAGCACCAGCGAGTGGGGAGTGGTGTGGCGGGAAATGAAATCAACATTGGTCACGTGCGCCGAAAACGTCGAGAGGCTCTGCTCGATCGATTGGTAGTCGCCAATGTCGGCAAACACCGAGTCGAAGATTGGCATCTCGGCACGCTCGGCCGGGACCGGCATGCCCGACTGCGCCATCAGGGCCAGCAGTCCTACGGTCTTCAGGGCCACCGTTTTTCCGCCTGCGTTGGGGCCGCTGATCACGAGCTGGCGATGCTGCTGATCCAGCTCGACGGTCAGCGGCACCACAGCAATCCCTTTCGACTTAAGCGTGCGTTCCAGCAACGGATGCCGCGCGTTGCGCAATACCAGCGCATCACAAGTGGGTGTGTCCGGTGCTTCCTTGACGGGTGATGGGGCGACACCCGACACGCCGGGCTGTGACGTCGCAGGTTCACCCTGTTCTGGCAGGAATTTCACCTTGACCGCGTCGTACTCCTCCGCAAAGCGCGCCTTGGCGAATTGCAGTTCGAGCTCCGAAAGTACCTCGACGGCAATCTGCAGCGCGCCAGCTTGTTCGCCCAGGCGCGCCGTCATTTCCAGCAGGATGCGATGGACTTCGGCCTGCTCCTCGTCGAGCAACCGCACCAGTTCGTTGTTCTGCTCGATCGTCTCCAGCGGCTCGATAAACACGGTCTGCCCGCTCGACGAAGCGCCATGCGCCACGCCCTGCACCCGGCGGCGGTGTTCCATTTTCACCGGGATCACAAAGCGTTCGCCGCGAATGGTAACCAGCTCTTCCTGCACCGCCCCACCGTCGGAAAGCCGCCGCAGATAAGAGCGCAGCGACTCCTGGATGCTTCGCTTCTGCTTTTCGATTTCCCGCCGAACCCGCGCCAGTTCCGGGGAGGCGCGGTCGTCCAGCGTGCCATCGGGAAGGATCTTGTTGCGAAAATAGCGCAGCAGGGGCGTGAAGTCTTCCAGTGTCTGCGAAAGTTCGTGCACTGCCTGCCACTTGTCTTGGATAGCAACTGGGGGATGCAACGCAATCTCTCGCCACTCGGCCGCGCGGTCGGCCACCAGCACGAGGTCGCGAATTTCGGCGATCTCCAGCGCCGCCCCTTGAATGCGTGACTTGCTGACCAGCGATGTTGGGTCGAGCAGGCCGTGAAAATCGAAGTGGCCGCCGGCACGCAGGTATCCGCGCACCTCCTCGGTTAATTGTTGCTGGCGCTCGATCCAAAGGCGGTCACTCGAAGGGGTGAGCTGCATCACGCGGGCCTGTCCAAGCGGCGAGCCCGCATAGAGCGCGAGCACCTGCCGGAGTTGGTCGAATTCAAGCACGTGTTCGCTGCAGTGCTGGATTGGGCTGGGAGGGGTCATCGGACGATGTTGAATATGGTACAGGAGCGATGGGCGATCGGCGCTTGAGTGACGAGCGAGCCTCAGGTTAGACTTGGAAACGGCGATGGAGTTCGCCGTTAACCGCCCACGGGCTGATGACTCCTACAATCTATTGAGGAGAACTCCATCGTGGCCTACCTGTGGATAGCCTTGGGCGCAGTTGTCGGCGCCAGCGCCCGTTACTTCGTCAGCGGATACATCGCCCGCACCTTTGCAACCGCTTTCCCCTACGGCACCCTGTTCATCAACATAACCGGGAGTCTGCTACTCGGTTTCTTTCTCATCCTGGCGGGCGAGCGCATACTGCTCGATCCGCGCTGGCGGTTTCTCATCGCCATTGGATTCTGCGGATCGTACACCACCTTCTCCAGTTACGCCTTTGAAACGTTTGCCTATATGGAGCAGGGGCAGTGGCTTCTGGTCGCAGTAAACCTGGTTGCCAGTAACGCCCTTTGCCTGGCGGGCGTCATGGCTGGCGCTGCCATTGCCCGGGGGTTGTAAAATGACAACTCCGATGGCCGTTCAAGTAACCATGTATCTTACCGAAGGCGATTCCTGGCACCACCGCCCATTGCACGTCGAGGTGCTGAAGTATCTACGGCAGGAAAATGTTGCCGGGGCGGCAGCCTTTCATTCCGTTGCGGGGTTCCAAGGGCGAGCCAAGTTGAGCACCGCTCACCTGGTCGAGGCGGGCGGCGAACTGCCCGTGGTCGTCACATTCGTGGATACCGATGAGCACGTCAGCCGGGTACTTCCCAAATTGCGGGAGATGGCCGCCCATCGCCTGATTGTGCGCGAGAATGTGGTGATCGAGCAGGGCAGCCTCGACTAGCCGGTGCGTTCACGAATTGTTCATCCGGCGCGCGCCGGCGCTGCCCTTCCCGGTACACTGTTGCGGGTGGCTACCTCTGGCACGGAAGCCAGACTGCCCGGTCGAATCCGATCTTCCACCGATCTAAGAGGAGTTCATGCTGCCGCATTCGGACGCGTTCGTTTTCTTCGGCGCCACCGGCGATCTTGCCCACAAGAAGATCTTCCCCGCGCTGCAGGCAATGGTGAAGCACGGCACCTTGAATGTGCCTGTGATCGGAGTGGCGAAATCCGGGTGGACGCTCGACCAACTGAAAGAACGCGCCCGCGACAGCGTCACCAAGTTTGGCGGAGGCGTGGATCCCGAGGCCTTCTCCAAGCTTTGCGAGTTGCTCAACTACATTGACGGGGACTACAACGATCCGCAAACTTACACCGCGTTGTGCGCCAAACTCGGTGCCGCACAATCGCCCACCCACTACCTGGCGATACCACCCAGCATGTTTCCGGTTGTCGTCCAGGGCCTTGCCAACTCAGGGTGCGCCAGGAATGCGCGTGTAATTCTGGAGAAGCCTTTCGGCCGCGACCTGGTATCGGCGCGCAAACTGAATGATACGTTGCACCAGGTATTTTCCGAGGACCACATCTTTCGCATCGACCACTATCTCGGCAAGGAGGCGGTCGAGAACCTGCTGATCTTCCGCTTTGCCAACAGCTTTCTCGAACCCATCTGGAATCGCAATTACATTCACAGCGTACAGATCACGATGGCGGAAAAGTTCGGCGTCGAGGGACGCGGCAAGTTTTACGAAGAGGCTGGCGCCATCCGCGATGTGGTGCAGAACCATTTGCTGCAGGTGGTTGCGTTCCTCGCCATGGAGCCGCCGACCATGATGTACGTGGACTCAGTGCGCGACGAGCAGGTCAAGATCTTCCGCACGATTCCGCCACTGAGCCCGGTAAACATCGTCCGCGGGCAGTTCAACGGGTATCGCAAAGAACCGGGGGTTTCGCCCACCTCCGACGTGGAGACCTTCGCCGCCGTCCGGCTGGAGATCGACTCGTGGCGCTGGGCCGGAGTCCCCTTCCTTATCCGTGCCGGCAAGTGCCTGCCCATCACCGCAACGGAAGTCTTCGTGAAGCTGCGCAAGCCCCCGCTGAGCAAGATGGGCGCAGACGGTCGTAATTACTTCCGCTTCCGGCTCGGACCCGACATCGAGCTCAGCCTGGGTGGACGCGTCAAGCGTCCCGGCCCCCTGATGGTGCCCATGCCGGTCGAGCTTTCGGCGGTGAAATACACCAGCAGCGACGAGATGGAAGCCTACGAGCGGCTGCTCACCGACGCGATGAAAGGCGACCAGTTGCTGTTCGTGCGTCAGGATGCGGTAGAGGCGGCGTGGGCAATCGTCGAGCCCATCCTGGGCGATTGTTGCCCCACAGAGCTGTACGAGCCCGGTACCTGGGGTCCTCCGGATGCGCGCGAACTGGCCGCCGACATTGGCGGCTGGCACGATCCCGAGTGACCGAAACATGGCTTCCAAAGAGGTACTGTCCGTCTAAGCCGCTGAATTAACTATATTTCCGCACCTATCCGTACTTCTTCTGTCCTTCCCTAAGGCAAGCGTCGTATGGAGCCTCGTCCTGATTGAGCCGTCGAATCTCCCCGGCCAACGGTGAGACCTGTAGACGTCCCGCTACAAATGCGCGCTTTCATCACCGACTTGGGTGATATGCCTCACTTTACAGTGTAACGACCCTCACCGGCAAAGCTGACAACTCATTTAATAGCAATAACTTAAATAGAGGTGAGTGCTTGGCTCGCGACGTGCATTATCCCTTGCACGGGGGTAGGAACCACATGGCCGTCAGCCCACTTTCCATACCAAAACGCATTCATAAGACCCTCGCCAACCTGCGCACGGGAATTGTTCTGCTGATTCTCGTTGTCATCGCTTCGGCGATGGGTACATTCATTCTGCAGCGGCCCGCCACCGACCCCGATCAGGTGGCCCGGACTTATTCGCCGGAAGCGCTGCTCTGGCTCGATCGTCTCGGCTTGACCGACGTTTTTCACGCCTGGTGGTTTATGACGCTGTTGACGCTGGTTAGCCTCAGCATCGTCTTCGTTTCCCTCGATCGCTTTCCCAACGCCTGGCGCTTCTATGCTCGGCCTTATCGCAAGACCGATTCGCACTTTCGCTCGGCGCTTCCCAATAAGGTCGAGTTGCCGATCCGGGATGCCGAGCAAGGATTGAACGCCGCCGAACGGGCCCTGAAGAAACTGCGCTGGCCGGCAGAGCGGATTTCGTATAAGACCGAGCCTTCTTTATACTCCGAGCGCCATCGCTTCTCGGTGATGGCGGTTTACGTCATCCATGCCAGCTTGCTGCTCATCTTCTGCGGCGGCATCATCGATGGCGTCTTCGGGTACAGCGGATTCATGGCCTTGCAGCGCGGCCAGCAAGTCAATCAGATCGAGCTCCGGAACGGCAAGAAGAAGACCATCCCCTTCAGCATCAAGTGCTACGGCGCGGGACAGGAAAATTATGCCGACGGTTCGCCGAAGAAGTGGTGGTCCAAGCTGGCGGTCGTGCAAGACGGCAAGGAAGTTCAGACCAAAGAAATCGTAGTCAACGATCCCCTGGTGCATCAGGGTCTGCGCTTTTATCAGGCGAGCTTCGGCATGACCGGCAACCTCGACGGGGTCAAGCTGCTGGCGACGCCGGAGAACGGGACCGGGCGCGAGATCACCCTGCGCATGAATGAGCCGTTCGACCTGGACGCGAATACCTCGGTCACCCTCGCTGAGTACATTCCAGACTTCTTCATCCGCGATAACCAGGTTTTCAAGCGCTCTGACAATCCCGAGAATCCTGCATTCCGCCTTCAGGTCACGAACAAAGCCACCGGCGAAGATGCCAAGCAGTGGCTCTTTCCTGCGTACGGCGAAACCGCGCAAGGTCAAAAAACCAACTACACCTTCTCCTATCGTGACATGCAGATGGGCTACTTCACCGGACTGGAAGTTTCACACGAGCCAGGTCAGTGGCTGGTGTGGGCCGGATGCCTGCTGATGGGAGCGGGGCTTTTCGTGGCCTTTTACATGGTGCACATGCGGCTGTGGATTGTGGCTGTCCCCGATGCCAGAGGCAAGCTGGTGCTGTGGATTGGCGGCCAGTCCAACAAGAACCGCGACCGCTTCGAACAGAAGTTTGGCGAAGTTGTGGACGCAATCCGAACCGAGCTGGAAAGCGCTCCCTCTGGAACTGGGCGAGCGCGACACGAAGAACCCGAATTGACGCTGGTTGGCGTCAAGTAAGAAATCGCGAGCACGCGACAGAGGAAGGAAGAAAGACGATGGCAACCCGAGCACGAGTAGTACAGATGGAACAACCTGCAGCGACCGGCGGCAACGCTTTGCTGGTCCTGGTGGGACTTTCAGTGATGTTTCTGCTGATTGTCGCCTTGCTGGGCGCAGCCAAGGCGGGCGGCAGCCTGTTCAGCGAGAGCAACCTTCTGTATGTTGCGCTGATTTTTTACGCCGGCGCCGGCGCCCTCTACATGGGGTTCGGCGTGACCGGGACCGCGCGCTACGTCAAGTTTGCCTCCACCTCAACCGTCATCGGCCTGGCCGCCAACACACTGGCGGTGGCCCATCGCTGGTATCTGTCCGGACGTCCACCGTTTGCCAGCATCTACGAGATGCTGCTCAGTTTCGTCTGGGCGGTAGCAGCACTGACCCTGGTCGCGGAAAAGAAGTTCGGGGTCAAGATTATCGGCAGCATCACCATGCCGCTGGCGGTGGTTTGCGTCATCCTGATGCAACTGCTGCCCTCGGAAGTCCGTCCGCTGGTACCGGCGCTGCAATCCACTTGGCTGCACGTGCACGTCACGCTGGCGATGTTGAGCTACGCCGCATGCGCCCTCAGCTGCGCACTGGCCATGATGTTCCTTATCCAGGACGACTTGAAGACAGAAACTTTCCTGGCTTGGACCAGCGCCATGGTCAGCGGAATTTACATTGCCATCGTCGCCACTCGCTTCGAGAAGTGGGGCGGCTTGTCGGTCACCGGATGGGACGCAAAAAATAAGGCTGACATTTTCCTGGGCCGCGGCATGCGGCTGTTTGTGACCGTGCCCGACCTGGGATGGTTGTTCGTCATCGCCGCCGTGGGCGCAGTTGCTCCGCTGGCGCTGTACTTCATCGGCCGCGTCCGGAAACAGGAATCCTACTTCGCCGTCGCCAACAAAGCCGTGTTCATCGGCATCCTGTTGCAAATTGTCGTGCTGGCGGCTTTCGTTCTCCGGGTCCGCGATGCCAGTTATCCATCGCTCGATCAGGAAGGCCTCTACCCGACCGCCCTGGCTGCCAGCCCCTTCTTACTGGGTGGCATGGTGTCAGCCATATTCGCTTCCCTGCTGTACCTGATGTTGCTGTGGCGGCGCACTGACTTGCAAGGACTGCTTCCCTCGGCCGACACGCTGGATCGCGTAACCTATAAGACCATCTGCATCGCCTTTCCGCTGCTGACCGGCATGATCGCCGCCGGCGCCTACTGGGCGAACCGCACCTGGGGCTCGTATTGGAGTTGGGACCCCAAAGAAACCTGGGCCGCCATTACCTGGCTGGTCTATGCGGGTTATCTGCATATGCGCATCACCCGCGGATGGCGCGGACGCCGGGCCGCTTACTTCGCCATTCTGGGTTTCGGGGTTGTGATCTTCACTTTCCTTGGCGTCACGTATTTGCTTCCCGGCTTACACGCGTACGCATGAGGAACAGGGCTGGGCGACCCGGTTCTGAGGATGGAATAGGCCCCAAAATTCAGCACCGGTTCACCAGCCCTGATTGAAAGTTCGACCGGTAAAACAGGAACCTCCCGATGTCCGTATCGACGCCAATTCAAATCTCCGAGAGCGCCCTCTTTGATAAGGAGACTGACTTGCTGCCCGAACAGACTCCTGCTCGCAAGCGTCACATCAACTGGGTATTGAAGGCAATCCTGCCCATCGCAGCGGTACTGCTGAACGGGCTGCTTCTCTTTGTCCTTGTCTCCCTGTCACTCGCGGAGGGCGAACGGCATATCGTCGTCACCATCGCGGCCGCGGGAGCACTTCTTATCTGTGTTGCCGTGATCATGGTCCTGGCAGTTTCGGTGCGGCGCCCCATGCTCGAATTGCAGGACAAGATTGCGCGGGTGCGCCTTGGCGACATGGATGCCTCCGTCAGCTTCGCCAATCGTAATGACGAAGTCGGCGATCTTGGCCGCGACTTCAATGACATGGTGGCGCAGCTTAAATCCAGCCGTGAAGAGATCCAACGCCTGCATCAGACCCAGATGTCGCGCGCCGAACACTTTGCAACCTTGGGCGAACTGGCCACAGGGCTGGCGCATGAAATCCGCAATCCCCTGGCCGGTATCGCCGGAGTCATCGAGATTGTCAGCCGTGACCTGCCGCCCAACAGTCCGGCGCGCTCGGTCATCAAGGACGCCAAGGAAGAAGCGCTACAGATCAACCGCATCCTCACCGAATTGCTGGAAACCGCACGTCCCAAGCCGCCGCAATTCCGGGTGAGCGACGTATGCGCGACCGCCGAACACGCGGTTATGTTCGCCCGCCAGCAGGCAATCACTAAGCGCATCATGATCGAGATGGACGTGACCGGCGCAATCCCGCCCGTGGACCACGATCCCAACCAGATCAACCAGGTGCTCCTCAACCTGCTACTCAACGCCATTCAGGCCATGGACAAACCCGGGACCATCCGCGTCTCGCTCGAAACCGACGAGGATGATGTGCTGATCACCGTCGCTGACGAAGGCAAGGGCATCCCGGCGGAAAATCTCACCAACATCTTCCGCCCATTCTTCACCACCAAGGGACACGGCACCGGACTGGGATTGTCGCTGGCGCGCCGCACCGTGGAATCACATGGCGGCAGCATCGACGTGAGCAGCGAAGTCGGCAAGGGCTCGCAGTTCGCGATACGGCTGCCGATTGCGAGGACTACTCAGTCGACGACACAGTTCTCATAGAGACTAACAAGCCGTTTGTAAAGAACCCAATTGACCCCGGCGTGCCGTGGGCGCGACGGGCCTCTCTGAAATCCCGAATGAGGTGCCACATTTGGGCCACTCTTTTGGGCCATTCTACGAACCTCCCCGTCGCCACCAACAAATTATTAAAATCCTGCTAAAAAGTGCTTGACATCTTGACAAACTAGCAGCACTATGTTCCCACTCGCCGAGAAATTCCGCTATTCGGCCCCCTAAACGTACGACACCTCGTGACCCCTTTCGAGGCGTGGGCGGTAAGCATTTTAGCTGTTTAGGACGCAGGCAGGGAGCTCCCGCATGCAATCCGCCGACCGTTTCGCGGCGCGGCGGGAGTAAGGATGCCTTTCCCCTCGGGACAAATTGACTTAGCGCCGCTCTCGTGGTCCTTGGCTCTCTGTGGCGCCGAAGTGCAAGTCTTTCTTTTGTGAGCCAAGGCGTCAGCCAGTCAGGGATGACGCTGTCGGAGCCGAGCTGCCATGCGCCCGCTGATCCCCGTTGATCAGCGTTCGTCGGAGGTTGGGGTGAACATGGTCAGCCGCTTTGCCTTTGTAAGATCACTCTAGCAGGCTGCGGAAAAACCCCCTGATTGATTCGAACTCTGTCCCGCTTGATCGTCGTGTGAGAAGGATAGAGTCGGTGTGAGTTGACTTACTCGATCTGCTAAGGCTTGGTTGCCTTCAGCAGACACACTTCGGACTGGTCTACGCCGCCTGAACTGATAGATTGCGCAGGCGGACCAGGTTATACGCGGCACAGGCGAAGGTGAAAACCCAATCCACCTTGAACAACCCGCGATGTCGTACCTTCCGCAGTAGAGCAATGGTCTTCAGCCAACCGAAACATTCCTCGATGCGCTTCCGCTTCTTTTGACTGATGCGGTAGCCTTCATGACGCGTCGTCCGCTGGTCGATGGCACTGCCGCCGCGTCGACCCTCATTCTGCGCGACATGCGGTGTGACCTGCATGTGGCGGCACTCGGAGATGAAGTCGGCTGTGTCGAAGCCTTTGTCGCCGCCCACCGTCACTCGCTTAGTGCCGGCAATCTGTTCGAGCATCACCAGCGCCGTATCCCGCTCGGCCGTCCCGTTGGCTTCCCACGCCATGGCATTCACGATCAGTCCGTTGCGATTCTCCACCAGCAGATTGCCGCTGTAGCTCAACTTCGCCTCCTTGCCTTCGCCCTTGCGTGCCAACTTGGCCTCGGGATCGGTCTTCGACGCATGCGTTCGGTTGGACCGTCTCTCGCCATGAAAGTTCACTGCTAGAGCCACAGAGGAGACTAGCCATGGCCATCCACTCCAGTACGACCGGTATTGCCCGTTCCGCACAGTCAAGCCTGAAAACACTCACAGCTAGCGCAGCTAAGGTCGCTCAGATGTTCTCCGTCGTGGCTTTAGCTTTGCTTCTGTTCGTTGGGGCCGCCCATGCCCAGAATCAGTCCCAGCCCTGCTCCAGCGATGGCCTGTCGTATTGTCTTTTCGTAAGCAATTTTAGTGGCCAGAATGTCGAGTTATGTAGGGATGACGGCAAAATATGTAACACCTCATTTACTCAAGCGGGAACGGGGGCCGGCGAGGGGGTTGCCTGTCTCGCCGGGAGCGCGAACTTACTGTACACGGCAAATTATAGGAGCTATGCAATCTATGTTTTCGACCTGATCAATGGAGGAAAACCCAAAGGACACACACAATCCTTCAACCCGTCCGGCTCAAACGGCATCGCATCTCTGAATGCAAATGGAAACGGGTCGTTAGTCTACGCGGGCGAATATCAAGATAATACGATCTTAGGGTTGGTTCCCGTGAGTCCGGCGTCCGGGTGGTTAATGCAGATGTACCAGGTCTCGAACGGCAAACCTCCAGTGGTCAACTCTCACGATGCTTTTGTCGGTCCGAATGGCAACGTGTTCGCCACGCAGAACGCCCCTCCTGACAACTCTGGTATCCAAGAGTATCTCCCTAACCTCACATTCCTGCAACAGATCTTGCCTGGAATAACCTTCGGTACTCCTTGCGCCACCTTTTCCGACGGTAATCAGCATTGTTGGAAAAACCTGGCGGGAATGGCCTGGGACAACGCGACGCCGCCCAATCTCTGGGTGAGTAGTAACGCAAGAAACGCAAAGGGTGCCGCAGACGACGGCATCTTTGAGTTCGACTCCAACGGCAACCCCTTGAACTTTGCCCCCGACGCGGGGGAGAAGCCCATCGGGGTCGCGGTGGCGCCCGCCAACTCCGTCAACGCCGGCGACATCATCGTTGCCGAATATACTGGGGGGGATGTCATAAAAATCGACCCGGTCCATGGTTGTAACGGCAAACTGGGGGCTCCTGGGATATGTACATCGACGGTACTTATCAACTCTACCCAATTCGGCTCCGGCTCACCGAAATACCCGGTGTACTTTGACAGCTGTCCCAACCCCGACCTTGAAGGCCATATTGAGATTTGTAAGCAGTCGGATCTCTCGCACCCAGTAAACGGGATTTTCGATTTCACGGTAACTGCCCCATACTTCAGCACGGGCGAGATTTCGGTTCCCGTCGGCTATTGTTCGGGGCCAGTCGAAGTTCCCGCCGCAGACCCCCATGGTGTCGTCACAGTTAAGGAAACGCCGGTGCTTGGCGACCTGGTCTCAAACGTCACCGCATACTCTTACGACCAGTATGGATTCAAAATCGACGAACTGAAGTCGTGGACTCTTCCAGAATTGCACGCGGACGTATATGTCGTTCCCGGCGATGTCGATTTGGAAACCGTTGCGACCTTTACCAACTATGCGGCGCCGAAGGGTCAGTTGAAGATCTGCAAAATCGCTGGTAAGGACGTTCCTATCGGCACACCCTTTACCTTTACCGTACAAACTCCAGGCTTGTTCGGCGAGCCGTATGTGATTCCGGCGGGTCCGGCGGATCAGGGCGGCTATTGCCAGCTAGCCGGAACGTATGCGGCTAACACTCCGCTACTGGTTTGGGAACAGCCTTTCCTTAACGATCCGCATTATCAGGTCTCGAACATCACGGTTTCTCCGGCGGATCGAGGCAGCAACTATGATTACACCTTGCAGAGCGTTATTGCCACTATCGCTGATGGCATCACGGAGGTGGACTTTACGAACACGGCGAAGGCGACGACGGCCCAGTGCCCGTTGGCCGGCGGGCTGTATTCCGACGGACCGGTGAACGCCGGGCTCGGTGCCTTCCCGATCAACTTCGGTATTCTCACCAGCGATAGCTTTGGACTAGGTTCTTCGGGCACGACCGTCACTGGTTTCTGTTTTGCCGCCTGGCTTTACCCAGGCGACACCATGGAATCTGTGGATTGGTCTATCACCTCCGGGAAGTTGAACTCCGGAAGCCTCTATGGCTCCGGTAAGGCTACAGCCGGGAGTAATCTGTCATGCACGCTCTCGTGCTCGGCGAACCAGATTATTGGCCCCCCACAGTTCCCGCCCCCCTCGAATCGCGCCTGCGGAGTGGCACTTTCGGGCAAGCCGTCTGGAGCTTTTAACGTCTACGCGTGCACGGTTTCAAACCTGAACGTCGCAGCGTTGCCATCCGGAACCACTCTTTGGCTCAACCTGCAGAACGCGACCGTCCCCAGCGGTGACCCGGTTTTTTGGGATCAGAATAATGGTGTAGGATTTTCGGGATATGGAGGCCCGTCGTCGGCCTTTGACGCCCTTGACGGCCCGATCCTACCGGAGTCCTTCGTCATTTACGGACACTGACGACCGGCGTCATTTATCAGCTGGGTGCCGGGTCTATGAAAGGGGATGTCAAGAGGACACATTTTTCCCTCAGGTGAAGGCGAGATAAGTCTCTGACATCCAGCCCCTTCTGGTCGGCGGGTGGCCCCGGCTAAGCATGCTCAAATCGTGAAACAGCCTTCAATTGGGGTGCCCCGTTCTTAGCCCGGTTTTGGCTAGGGCGGGGCTTCCCACCTCTCGTCGCGCTAGGCGCGACTGGGCCTGAGGCCGTAGATGCTGGGTCCCAATCCGGGAAGAACTGGTTACCTTCGTAAGTTGACCGCGCCGAATTTTGTTGTGCCGGCCACACGTCCCGGCCTAGGCTGAAGTTTGGGTGTGAGGCCCAAGCCGTCGTGCGTTCGGTGGATGCGTTCTTTGAAAAACAGTTGCCAGTAGCGGCTAGTAGTCAGTTGCCAGTAGTCAGTTGCCAGCCCGAAGCGCCTGACAGTACTGGTTGATAAGCACGGCTCTCTCTGGTCCCAGGCGAATCCTCGAAATGACAATAAAACAGACGACATAAATCCTTACGGCTCAAACAATTACGTATAAAGCCCTTGGAATCTATTATTTGACGAGAAAAAGTTGGTAATCGCATGATTCTAAACAACGGAGGGGGGAGGGGGGCGGTTATCAGTTAGATAATACGTCGTCCCAAAGTGTGAGAAGAGGGATTTAGCCGACAGGGTTAGGGGATAGTCAACACCGCAGCCGGCTCCCCGGTCAGGACACGTCTAGGTGTCTCTCTCCTTATCGAGCGAGTCCGGGTCGCGGAACAAGTCGGCCCAGGAATCGTCGAGCGTGTTCCAGCGGTCGCGCTCCAGCCAGTCGGCGTGCGAGTCGGGAAGGTAAAGGATGCCGTGCCCTTCGCTGCAAACCATCTCCGTCCCTGACCAGTTCAACAGGACGTGCCCGGGCGCTCCGATGCGGATGGGACTTCCGAGCAGGCGCAAGCAGGTGCGGCAGCGTTTTTGCTGGTCGTGAATGGACCAGGACAGCGGGGCGATCGCCAACACCAGGAAGAACCAGAGGGCAACGCCGTTCACCATGGGATAGATCGAGCCCACCAGATGAACGCAGACCCAGCGCACGCTGGCCGATGCCAGCAGGCAGGTGGCAACCAGCAACAGAGTGGACTTGGCCACGAAGAAGAGCCACCAACGGCACCGGGCAGCCAAAGTCGTAGGAGCTCGGCCCAGGCCGCGGCCGGAGTGACGCGCATACACGATCCACACGGCGCAGGTCACGGCGAGCAGCAGGAACAGCAGGTAGGTTTCGATCGAGCGGCGCGCATCTTCCTGGGCCGAGATGACCGAGATCAGCGACGCGGGAAAAACGTAGCCGGCATTTTCGCTGAGGTCGATGAGGTCGGCTTCGATCTGCGCTTCCGTGGCTTCGCTCTTCATCCGGGCTACGGCGCCGATTCGCTCTACGAAATTGCTAAAAGGTGGAGCGGACGGATCAAGCAGGGTCCAGGCGGCCACGTCCGAGGAGACAAGATGGAAATTGCGCGGCAAAACTCCCATGACGGTCCTCTCGCTGCCGTCCAGCATGATCTTCCGGCCAACCACGCTGCGGTCGCTGTTGAACTGGAGCTTCCAGATGTCATGGCTCAGCACCACGCAATTCCGGCACGTGTCGGCGTCAGCGCTGCGAAACGTCCGTCCCACGGCTGCGTTGACGCCCAACAGCTCGAAGAAGTCTGGCGCCACCCGCGCAGTCAGAATGGGAACGGTTCGGTGATCGCCTGCCAGTCTTGCCGGTCCCCAAGAGTACGGCGCAACCGAATCCAGCAGCTTGCTGCTCTTCCAGGCCGAGGCCAGATCCAGCAGGGTTTCCGAGCGAAAGCGCCGGAACTTGCCGTTCAGGCTGACGACGCAGACCCGGTCGGGATGCGAGATTGCGGACGAGAGTCGCGAACGTGCGGCAGAGATGAAGCCCCCTGCGAGGATGACCACGAGCACGAGCAACGTGGCAAGGAGGAGACAACTTGCAGGCGCGCGGCGCAGGCGCTCCAGGCGATGCAAGAATTTTTCCCGCTCATAGCGGACCCAGAAGGCATCGGCGAACGCGCTCCAGCAGTGCCGGGCAAGTTCGAGCCGGTTTTCGCGAGTAAGCTGGCTGTTCTCGGCGAGGAAGTTGACCCAATGCCAAACCTGACGAAAGCGCCGCTCGCGCCACTCCGCGCGAAATCCGCGCGGCACCGGCCAACTGGCGAGCCACAGGATCGCGCGGCAGGTCCACAAAGTACGCCGCAGTGCGTCAGGAAACTGCATGGTCCCTCACCTGTCTCGATGTCGCCAGCACAGTGGCGTCCTGCGACTCAGAACTACTACCGCACCGAGCGGCCGGCCTCAAGAATGCTATGGGATTGGACGCTGGTACGGCCTGTCAGGTTCCTATTAGGTGTGAACAATTATCTGTGCAGTAGCTCACATTCTGCCGTCCGGAAAGCAGGTAACATGGTTCCGAGGCTCCGCGGCGCGAGGGCTTCAGCGAGAGCGGAGTACCCCAGCACTTCCTGACGTTCAGCAACCTCCAGAGGTGAGACGACTATGGCCGAACCAACTTATGAAGAACTGAAAGCCAAATTGGCAGAGATGGAAAAACAGGTACAGCGAAAGCGCGGGGCCCTCGAATTCAGGGTCAGCGAGAAAGGCGGGGTCAGCGTGTACGGTTTGGGGCGCTTTCCGGTGACGCTTTACTACGAACAATGGATCCGGCTGCTCGATCAGATCGACCAGCTACGCGAGTTCCTCGAGGCCAACAAGGGCGCAGTCAAACTCAAAAACCCCGAGGCATAACCGATGACGGCAAGACCGCTTGGCAGGCTTTTCCCGGCCACGCCTTCGATCATCGAGCTTTCCGGAACTACTGTGCCTGCATCTTCGCGATATCGCTGCGAACATGGTCGGCACGCGGCCCGGCGGGTTCTTCGTTCAGAAAGATCTGAAATTCGGCCAGCGCCTGCTGCTTCCGGTTTTCCTGCTCGTAGGCCTTCCCCGCGATGTAGTGCACAACCGGAGGATGTTCATTGGTCAGCAAGTGCGCCCTTTGCGCGGTAGCAATGGCGGCATCGTAACGCCGCTCCATGTATTGTGTGTCAGCCAGGAGCGTCAGGTTCTGACCGTTGTTGGGCTCGACGCTGAGGGCCTTCCCCAGCAGGCTTTCCGCTTCAGAAAACTTTTTCTGCTGCAGATACAACTTGGCAAGGTTCCCGCATGCCGGAGCAAAGTGCTCATCCAGGCTGATTGCCTTTTGCAATGCTTCCTGTTCGCGTGCCATATCGTTCATCCGGCCGTAAGCTACGCCGAGGTTGTTATAGGCGGCAACATATTGCGGATAAATAGCAATCGCCTTGTTGAACAGGTCCGCTGCCTTTTGCCAGTCTTGTCGCGCCATCGCCTCATTGGCTTTGTCCAGTTCCTTGCGCGCCTTGCCGGGAACGTTGAAGTCGACGGCCGATACGGTTCCGGATTGCGGGCTGACAGGCTTCGGAGCGCTGGCATCGATTTGGCGCACGGTGACGTATTGCGACTGGCTGACCTGGCGAGCGTCTACCTCAAACATCGCACTGTCGGTGGTCTGGATGCCTTCTCCACTCACCACAACGTGATAGTCGCCGACCGGAATGTTCCAGAAGTCGGCTTTCCCGGCGTCGTTGGTGTAGGTCGTCTGCACCGGCGTGCTGCTGGGGCCTTGCATCAGGCGCACCAGCAGGTTGCTCGCTGCCCTTCGGTCATCGGAATAAACCACGTGTACGTGCAAATTGCCAGTGCTCATGGACGTGCTTCCAGTTCGAGATCTCGTCTGGGCCTGCACCTGTGAAATCAGGAGACAAAAGAGAAAGGGGACGAGCCAACGTTGAAACTGCATAGTTGCCTCCCGAGACGCCGGTGAGAAGAACCGCCTCACGAGCATCGGGTCTGGCTTGCCTTACGCGGCCGGCCCGGAAACAAGTGGCGAACCGCGCACCTACGGCTGGCGCAGTAGTCGTCGACCCCAGAATCCGCCCGGTTGCTGGCGATTCTACACCTTTTGCACTTACTGACAATGGAGACTTTGTGAACATTCAGCTACCCAGCTTGCTCTCGATCAGCGCCGGATAATGAGGAGAGAATGGTCAGGTTGGCGGGTCAACAACAGGGTTGAACTGCCGGTCTGAATGCGTAATCATTGCCCCCGGCATCGAAATTGGTAGAGAGGTGACCCATGAGTCATACCACAGCGATTCCGACCCGCAGCCTCGGGTTCTTCCTGAACGGCAACTGGGTCACGCATGGCCGCGACGTGGTGGTGACCTCGCCGTATGACCACAGCGTGGTCGCCGTAGTTTACGAGGCGACCCGCGACGACGTTGAGGCCGCCATCGAGTCGGCGGTGCATTCTTTCACCATCACGCGCAAGATGCCGTCGTACCAGCGCGCGGCCATTCTGCGCAAGATCACCGAGGGGATCACGGCGCGGCGTGAAGAATTCGCTCGCACCATCTGTCAGGAGGCGGGCAAACCGATCCGTACGGCGCGCATCGAAGTCGAGCGCGCTATCAACACCTTCCAAATCGCCGCCGAGGAGAGCACGCGGATTTATGGCGAGTACCTCCCGCTTGACACGCTGGAGTCCACCGCCGGACGCTGGGGCCTGGTGCGGCGCTTCCCGCTGGGTCCGGTGTTCGCCATCACGCCGTTCAACTTTCCCCTGAACCTGGTGGCCCACAAGGTTGCACCAGCGATTGCTGCCGGCTGTCCGTTAATCCTGAAGCCGGCGCCGCAGACTCCAGTTTCGTCGCTGCTGCTGGCAGAGATTGTGGCGGAATCGGGATGGCCCGAAGGCGCTTTTGCGGTGATGCCCCTCTCCAACGAAAACGCCGCTCTGTTGGTCAGCGATGATCGAATCAAGCTGCTGACCTTTACCGGGAGCGCGGCCGTGGGCTGGCAACTGAAATCTCACGCAGGTAAGAAACGAGTCACCTTGGAGTTGGGCGGCAATGCTGCGGTGATCGTGCACAGCGACGCCGAGCTGACCTATGCGGCGCACCGCTGCGAGGCTGGCGGGTTCTCCTACGCGGGCCAGACCTGCATTTCGGTGCAACGCATCCTGGTGCACCGTCCGGTGTTCGACACGTTCACCGACTTCCTGCTGCAGGGCGTTCGCAAGCTAAAAGTCGGCGATCCCATGCAGGAGAGTACCGACGTTCCGCCACTCATTCGCGAGCAGGATGCAGTCCGCGTCAGCGAGTGGATTGAGGAAGCGGTCAAAGGCGGGGCCAAGCTTTTGTGCGGAGGCGGGCACAAAGGCTCGGTGGTCGAACCGGCCGTGCTCACGGATACCTCGCCCGACATGCGGGTGAATTGCGCGGAGATTTTTGCGCCCGTGGTGACGGTAGAGCCGTATGAGGAGTTTCGAGACGCAGTGCACCAGGCCAACAACTCGCCTTATGGGTTGCAGGCCGGCGTGATGACTCGCGACGCTGGCCTCATTCAGATGGCGTTCGATGAACTCGATGTCGGCGGCGTCATCGTCGGCGACGTACCCAGTTTTCGCGTGGACCAGATGCCTTACGGAGGCATCAAGGATTCAGGGCTGGGCCGCGAGGGACTGCGCTACTCGATTGAAGATATGACCGAGCGGAAGTTGCTGGTCATGGCGCTGAAGTAAGGGAGCCGGAAAAGACTTTCAGGTTACAACGAGGAAGTCGGGCTCAGTTCAGGGTTGACTTCCGCCTGCACTGTCCAAAGTGGACATGTCGGTCGGCTCATTCGCTTCCGACCAGCTCGATGCGCCGCCCGATCGGTCGCCGTACTTATCGAAAACTACCACATGTAATACAGGTTGCCGTTCTTCGATGGGATCCACCATGCCCGCCTCCTTCAAGGGAAGCAGATAGGTGGTAATCCAAGCGTACTGCTCCGGCGTCAGGCCGCGCCGCGACAAGTCGAAGCTGACGCCCGCCAGATGGGTCGAGGCTGTGTCACCCCATTCCGGAGCTGCAAAGCGGTTGTAGCGCCGTAGGCGGTGCTGTTGCTCCATGGTACGCACCAGGGAGTTGACTTGTAGCGGTGCGTGAAACTGCTCATAAAACGCCTGGCTGAAATCCTGCAGAAAGTCGCGGGTCCAGGGGCGACAGTATCGCCGGTTGTCGGACAGTTCCGCGGCAAGCTTCAGCGCTTCGGTCTCGTTGACTGGAACCAGTTCCTGCGAAAGCTCGTGCTGAATCAGATCAATGTCATTGGCCACCCGGAACATCTGCGAGCGGTCCAGCTCCTGGTTCTGCTGCACAAGAAGCTCATGCGAACCCGGAAAAACCATGGTCGATCGGCTGATGCGCCAACGAAACCCGGGAGGAAGAACCAGGGAACGATGAGCCAACATCGCATTGTGGACGGTCTTATGACTTTTGCTGGCGGTAGTTTTCTTGGTGGCGGGGTGCGTGACCGCGTGCGCCATGACACCGGTCATGGCCAATAGCACGCATAGCAACACGGCGTTACGAACGCAGTTGCGCCAGCCACTTGGCGCAGCATCTACCGGACTCCGGCCGGATGACCGGTACGTTGGAGGTGACGAAATTGGGGTAACCATCGTTAGTCGAACGCCACTGTGGCTGTTCCATTACACCACAGAAGCTGCCCAAGACAAAAGAGCTTTCAGTGTTCACTCGATGACCCAAAAGTAGACAGGTGAGTGGCACAAACGGGACAGAACATGCTTGGCACGACAAGGTTTAAACAACAGTCGCCGACGGCCCGCGATAAATCATCTCGGTAATCGTGCAATCGTCCGTCAGTGGAGTCTTACCACGAAAATCAGTGACCGCCCGTTCGATAGCATCGAAACCGTGGCGACCACAGTCTTCTAGGCGCTCATTTCCGAAGAATTCGCCATTGTCGTCTTCAGCCTCGGTCACACCGTCCGTCACCAGAAGAAGCCGGTCCCCTGGCTTCAACTGGATCCGCGCAGCATGAAAGTCGGCACCAGGCACCAAACCCACAGGCAGGTTGCCCTCCTCAAGTTTGGTAACGGAGTCGCCCGAAACCAACAGCGGAGGCACGTGTCCGCAGTTGATTAGCTCCAACTCGCCACCCTCCAGCAGCCGTGCGATCACCAGCGTCGCATACTTTTGGCCTCCCACTTTTTCGCAAAGAAAACGGTTCACGGCCGCGATCATCTCGGGCAACGCCGAATCGCGGGCCAACTGCGAATAAAGCATTCCCTGGAGGATGGAGGCGACCACTGCCGCCGAGACGCCTTTGCCTGAAACGTCGGCCACGATCAGCGAAAGTCCTCCCGGCGTATAAACCAGGTCGAAGAAATCCCCTCCAATGTCCTTGCACGGGTAACTGACAGCATTCACTTTGGCGTAAGGCACATCCGGCACGGTGACAGTCATGAGCCGCTGCTGGATCTGGGCCGCAATCTCCAACTCCTGGCGATACCGTTTGGCGGCATCTTCGGCCTGCACCAGAGCCGCGTTCTCGACCAGCGCGGCCGCGCCGTTGGCGACGGTGCGCAGAATATCGTGGCTGACCGAGGAAAGCTTGCCCGAAAGAAAGTGGGCGTCGAGATACAGGACTCCCTGCACATTCGATTCGCCCGGTTTGGCGTCGTCCTTGACCTTGTCCTGAATGTTGGTCTTGCGCAGCGGAATGCAGATCACGCTGTGGAGGTTATGAGCGACGACACTCTGGCGGCCGTCGAGCTTGCCGGTATCGTCAGTATCGGTGACCAGAAACTCGGACGCGCTCCGGGCCGCATCGCGCAGCACCGAACGAGAGATCGTGCTGTCATCATCAATCCGCTCGCCCTTCTTGTCGCGGCCAGCCGCCAGGCGGAGCTCGCCATCCTCCTGGCGCAGGAAAACGAATCCCCGTTCGGCATGCGTCAGGCGCAGCGCCGCTTCCAGCAAGGTGTGCAAAACGTCATCCAGCACGCCGACGGTATTCAGCTTGCGCGCCGCCTCCAGGAAGACATTCAGCATTTCCAGGTCAGAGCCCGCTCCACTGGCGGGCTTCCACGTTGAGAACTGGCTTAGAAACTGCTGCGCTGCGCTGGACGGAGAGCGGTCCGGGCTGAAAAGCACGTACGCTTGGCCCTGCGAGCCGAATTCGACGCGATCGTTGCGTGTCAACTTGCGACGGTTGACGCGCTCCCCGTTCACAAACGTGCCGTGACGGCTGCCCTGGTCCACGACATAAATACCGTCTGACTCACGCGCAAACTGGGCGTGCTCGCGGGAGACGCGAGGATCGGCCATGACCAGGTCGCGGTCGGTCCTGCGGCCAATGGTGTACGGATAATGATCGAGCACCAGGGTGCGGCGGTCAGCCCCTTCCACCACCACAAGCACAAGGGGATCGCTGGTGGAGGAAGGCTCGACTTTGCGCACCCACATGCCGGTAGTACCCATCAGGCCTCTCTCCTTTTGATAATTGAACCCGCCGCCGCAATGAGTTTAGTCCATCGCCAATGCGGTATCCACTGTTGTTCTTCCGGGATTCCTGAATTTAAAGATATCGCAGGGATTATTGATGCTTGCACACTATAGTGACATTTTGTGAAGTTTGTCATCACGAGCCCGCGGCGGGCGAGGGATCTGTTGGTTGCATGTTCCATCAAGAAACACATCCCTCGCACGGAACCCAAGATGCTCGTCATGACAATTCCTAAGGAACGACAAGCGCAACCGGTGGATCCGTCAGGTATCTTTTTATCGAAAACAGCAGGCGCCTTTCGTCGTACACTAATTGTCCACTTCAACAATCTGTCCGGCTCCCAATAACTCATTGGTCAAGGAGAATCCTGGTGAAATCGAGATTCCAAACGGTCCTCATGGCAATCGCCACTGTCCTTATTCTTACGCAACTAGCAGCTGCCCAAGTGGCCGTGCAACCTCAGCCCTTTTCGGCCGACATGCAGTTCAGTTCCTCGCGCGGCAGCGGCTTGACCCGCGACATGACCGGCAAGATGTATTTCGGTTCCGGCCACGTGCGTATGGATGTGCAGGGCGGAACCCGCGGCGGAAGCATTATCATCACCGACTTCCAGAACCGACATTCTCATGCCGGAACAGCACATGTACATGGAGCACAAGGCTGGCGAGATGACAGGTCATCGGCCGGGCATGATGCCCAGCATCAAACCGTTCCAGGACCCCAGCAACCCCTGTGCGCACGAAGAAGGGATGACCTGCAAGAAGGTCGGCGTCGAAAACATTAACGGCCGTACTTGCGACCACTGGGAGATCACGGACAAGAACGGAAAAGTCTCCAACGTCTGGATCGACCAGAAATTGCATTTCCCCATCAAGACTGTGGGCGAGGATTCGACTTGGGAGCTGAGCAATATCCAGGAAGGCGAGCCTAACGCCAGCCTGTTCCAGATTCCTTCCGGCTATACGAAGATGGACATGGGCAGCATGATGCTGATGGGACGGCCGCCGGGACAGTGACACTATTCCCTGAACGATGCACTTTGGCAGCCCACCTATACGACCGCAGAGGTTGCGGCGTCGCCATCGCCCTGGGTGGCGAATAACTCTTCGAGACTTGCTCTCAGGGAATCGGGGCCCTCGTCCCGTGCGAGGAAGCGGTCGATCGCGGTCTGCGCGGAGCCGCGCACGGCAAAGAGCGGCGACAGTACGACCGCAAGCATCCCTGGACAGTCTTTCTTGATTCGCTCCGCCACTTGCTCAAAGTTAATCCCGGGGTAGCTGTTGTCCATTAGTAGCATGTCGGGACAATTGTCCACTGCAATAGCAGTGGCGTCTTCGACAGATTCGGTCGGCAACACCTTGTAGCCAAAGTGTTCCAGCAGCATTTGCCGCACTCGCAGCATGATGGCATCGTGACACAAACAAAGAATCGCTTTTCGCCGTTGCATCTACACCTCCGATTAATCGCAGCTTTCAGGAAATGTTCAGTGTTAGCGAAATCTGAGATGGCCCTTATGCCGCCTTAAATGCGACCGGCAACGGGAGTGGTTGGTGCAATGCGCGTGCCAAACTCTTTGCAAGAAAACACGACGGTTAGGTCAGTAATTCGGCTCAGGGCAGGAAACTTTTACACGTTCCTGAAATTGAGCACTGTCGAGAAAACTAACTCCTAAGAAAGAAAATTTCGGCCTTCAGGGCAACCTCTCGAGTACCCGCGGAACTTTCGCTGCTTTGATCCCGTACCTCAAGATGACGGCAGTTTCAATACGCCCCAAGCGAGGCGGCGCGATAAGAGAAGGAGCAAGTCATGGACGGAAACATTGTTGGCCTAGCGGCGGTGATCATGATATTCGGCATTCCGATGGCCGCGCTGTACACCTATTACCGGGTGCGCAAGCTGCGGACCGAGGAGCGTCTAGCGGCCATTGCGCGGGGCGTTAGCGTCCCCATGGAGCCGGAACTTTCCCAGGCGGCGCGCACGCGGCGGTCGGGCATATTGCTGGTGAGCGGAGCGATCGGCTACACGGTGGCCTTTGCGCTGGTCGCTCGGGCTGAGCCTGACGCGTGGATGGCAGCAGCGTTTGGCGTTATTCCGTTTGCCATCGGGGTCGGTTGCTTCCTGGATTCAGCCCTGGTGCGCCGCGATCTGCGCCCTTCCTGAGCGAAGGGCTATGCTGGGCTCCGGGCTGGCTCAGTTTGCAGCATCGGCAGCCGTGCCGCCCCATAGAGACCGGCATCGCTGCCGAGCAGCGCGATCGTCACCACCGTGTGTTTATGGCCGGGCTCGACATGGTCAGGAGCGGTGAGCGAATAGATCGACGAACGCACATTCAACTCCGCAAACATGGTGGGCGCGAACGCCTCCCAAGCGCTGGCCACGCCGCCTCCAATCACGTACATGGGAAGATTCAGCGCGTTCACCATCCCTCCGACGCCGATGGCCAATGCCCGGCCAACTGTACGGAAGATTTTCTGCGCGGAAGCATGCCCTTGTAGTGATAGCTGGTAAATTCCACGCGCCGTGAATTCTACGTTGCCGCGCGCTCCCTCGGCCAAGTCTGGCGCGTTACCGCTGGCAATCGCCTCATGTGCCATACGCACAATCGCAGTTGCGGAAGCGTACTGCTCCAGACAGCCACGACTACCGCAGCCGCAAGGATGCCCTTCCGGCTCGACGTTCATGTGCCCTAGTTCACCGGCCATGCCGCTCATGCCGTGCCAAAGACGCCCGTTAAACACCAACCCGCCGCCCACGCCGGTGCCGAGCGTGTACATCGCCATGTCGTCGGTGTTACGGCCCGCGCCCAGCCACTTCTCGCCCATGGCAGCCGAGTTGGCGTCGTTCTCAAGAATGACCGTCGTCCCGAGTTTGCCCTCGATCAACTCCCGCACAGGAAAATTCATCCAGTCCGGAAGGTTCGGCGAGCGCATAACGGTTCCGGTGTCCATGTCAATGAATCCGGGTACGCCGATTCCGATGCCGGCCAGTTGTGCCGAATCGCGAAACTTTACACTCAGCGACTGGATGGCCCCGCACATCTCGCCGATCACGAGATCACGGCCACGTTGGACTTCGGTGCCGGTGGTCAGTTTTTCCAGGAGCTTGCCGTCGCTATCAACCGCAGCGATACGTAGATTGGTTCCCCCGAGATCAACTCCAATCGAATAAACGCGCATGAAGACCCTCGACCGCTGTCGACTGGTTACTTCTGACAGCGCGGACAATAGTGACTGCTGCGACCTGCGATGATAACCCTTTTGATGGGTGTACGGCACACCAGGCAGGGCTCGCCTTCACGCCCATAGACCCGGTGCTGTAGCTGAAAGAACCCCTCACGACCATCTGCATCGACGTAATCGCTAACTGAGGACCCGCCCAGTTTGATCGCCTGATGCAGTACCTCCTGCAGCGCGCTGTGAAGTCTGCGCAACTCCGTGCGCGTGAGCGAAGCGGCACGGCGGCGGGGGCGGACAGCCGCGCGGAAGAGCGACTCATCAGCGTAAATGTTCCCCACGCCGCTCAGCAGACTCTGGTTCAGCAGCGCACTTTTGATCGGGGTCTTGCGGCGCCGGAAAAGAGCGAGGAATCGCTCGATCTGCGAGTCCAGCGGTTCGTCACCGGGAGCCGCGAATCCAGCCGCCCCCTTCGATTCCATCCGATCGACGGCCAGTCTGCCGAATCGCCGGGGATCGACGAAACGCAATTCCCGGCCCGACGCCAGCTTCAGAACGGCATGAGTATGCTTTGCCATCTCGGTCTCGGGCGACGCGATCAGCAGGCGGCCAGTCATACCGAGATGCACAATCCACTGTCCGCGGATGGTCGAGGTCTTGCGCCCGTTTCTACTTGGCCGCTCCAGGTCGAAGACGATGTGTTTGCCGATGCGCCTGACGCGCTGGATGCGGGCCCGCTCGAGAACGCCCGCGATTTCTTTTGCTGGTGACTTCAGTGGCTCCGGCTTCTCGCCCAGCCAAACCGATTCGATGACGTCGCCGGCGACCCGCTGGTTAAGACCGCGGGCAATAGTTTCGACTTCGGGCAACTCGGGCATTGGAACAGTGTACGGCAATGAACCTGACGCTCAGACGACGCGGTGCTGCCGAGGAATCAGTTCTCGGGGATTGCTTGTCCGAATGCGAGCAAGTTTCCATCGGGTGCCAGTACAAGCAGCTCTCGTTGGTGATAGGGCTGGTTGACCGGCCCATAGACATCGCCCTGCGGCAAGGTGTCGAGCTTCGGTTTCAACTCTGCGTAGAGACGATCAACGTCATGGACGTCAATGTAATAAGCGAAGCGCCGATTACCAGGCGGCGCGCCCTCCGGTCCTCTCTGCTCCAGGATGCGGAAGCCTACCGTCTCCCGGTGCACATAACCATAGTTGGGGTAGCGAAGGAGCGTTTCGAAGCCCATTATGTCGGTGAAAAAGGTCAATGCCCGTTCAATATCATCGACAACCATGAACGGTGTAACTTGGATGAAGTTTGACACGGCTCCTCTCCCGGGAAGAGAGCTTAGCACAGCACTCTCCCACAATCGTTTCGAATTGCGCCCCTTCCAGCCCAACCTGTAGAATTTAAAGTTTACAGCGCCCGTCTCACTTAATTCCCCGAATTTGACTAAGTTTCCTGATCAAGGGCGAGTTGTGTGCGGATCTTGGCGGCCTGGCGCCCCGAGCCTCGCGACTGGATATGGAGCAGCAAGTTGAAAACTGGTAAGACAGCGGTCATTGTCGGCGCGCAATGGGGCGACGAAGGTAAAGGTAAGATTGTTGACGTTCTCTCTGAGCGCTTCAAGGTGGTGGCGCGCTATTCCGGAGGCCACAACGCCGGACACACCGTTACCATCCACGGGAAAAAGTTCATCCTGCAGCTTATCCCCTGCGGTGTGCTGCGCGAGGGCTGCCGTGGTGTGATCGGCAACGGCGTGGTGCTGGACCCCTTTGCGTTTATCAAGGAAGTGGACGCGCTGCGCGCGACTGGTGTTCGGGTTGACGGAAACCTGTTCGTCAGCAACCGCGCGCATGTGATTCTGCCCTACCACAGGATGATCGAACTGGCTTCCGAAAATGCTCCCGGGCGGGTGAAGATCGGCACCACCTCGCGCGGCATCGGTCCCACCTACGAAGACAAAATGGCGCGCAGCGGCCTACGCGTGCAGGACTTGCTCGACAAGACGCTGCTGCGCAAGCATATCGAGAACGCCTGCCGCGAAAAGAACACCATCGCTCACGCGCTGTTCAACAGCGAGCCCTTGGATCCCGACAAGATGTTCACCGACTACGCCGAGATCGCCAACCGGGTGGCCCCGTTCGTTACCGACACCGCGTTGCTGCTGAATCAGGCAATTGCCAACGGTGAGCCAGTGATGTTCGAGGGAGCGCAGGGCACCATGCTCGACATCGACCATGGAACCTATCCTTTTGTCACTTCATCGAGCGCGACGTCAGGCGGTGCGGTCACCGGAACCGGCGTGCCGCCCACCTCGATCGGCATTGTCATCGGCGTTACCAAGGCATACTGTACCCGCGTGGGCGGAGGTCCTTTCCCAACCGAATTGAAAGAAGAAGTGGGCGAAGCCTTGCGCAAGAAAGGCAACGAATTTGGGGCTGTGACCGGACGGCCGCGCCGCACAGGCTGGCTCGACCTGCCACTGCTTCGTTATTCGAACATGATCAACGGGACGAGCTGGCTGGTCGTCACCAAGCTCGACGTGCTGGATGAGCAGGCCGAGATTCCGGTTTGCGTGAGCTATAAAGTTGACGGCAAGGAGACGCAGGAGATTCCTGCCCAGGCGTCGGGCTACGAGTTGATCGAGCCGATATATACGAAGCTTCCGGGTTGGAAGACAAGCACCTTCGGCATCGACAATTACGATCGGCTGCCGGAGAAGGCGAAGCGCTATCTTGAGTTCGTGGAGAAAGAGTCCGGGGCCAAAGTTGGCATCGTCTCGACTGGGCCGGACCGCGAGCAAACGATGTTCGTTCCTGAGTTCTCCGGGACGCTGGATGCGCTGAGCGGTTCAGTCAAGAATTAATACCGACGCGGAGGATGGCATGGTGGTACTGGCAGTGACCTGGATGGCAAACCCTGGACGCGAAGAGCAAGTCGCTCAGATCTTCACCAAAATGCAGGCTGCCTCGCGCCAGGAGCCGGGCTGCCTGATGTACGTTGTGCATCGCCACAAAACGGATCCGCGACGTTTCTTCATTTATGAGCAATATCGCGACGACGACGCTCGGGAGGCTCATCGCCAATCGCCGCACTTCCAGGAATATGTGGTCCGGGCACTTAAGGACATCGGCGAGCGCACAGAAGGTGAGCTGTATTCCCCGCTGACCGGCGAATAACCGCTCAGTCGCCAGCCTGAATTGGCGCAGGGCTCGGCGCCTTCAGCTCTTCACGCAACATGTCGAACAAAGCTGCCAGGACGGACGCGACCACGGGACCCAGAAACAGGCCCAGAAATCCGAACGCCTCAACTCCGCCAAAGATAAAGAACAACAACACCAGCGGATGCAGCTCCACCCGGCCCCCCACCACCCACGGCCGGATGATGTTGTCGACGCTGCTTACGATTACGACGCTATAAATCAGAAGAAACACGCCCTTGCCGATGGAACCGGTTACCAACAGGTAAACCGTTACTGGGACCCAAACCAGCGCCGAACCTACAACCGGAATAATCGAAGCAAAGCCGGTCGCCAAACCCAGCAACAGGGAAGACTGCATGCCGATAATGCGCATGGCGACGCCGACCAGAACGCCCTGTGCGACACCTACCGAGAGAATGCCATAAACGTTGGCGATGATGGTGTCGGAAATATTGCGATACAACCGTGCAACCTGTTCTGGAGTAAGCGGGAGAAGCGTACCGGCGCGATAGGCCCACTGCGCGCCGTCGCGAAACAGGAAGAACACGACAACGAAAGTGATCAGCGCGTCGATCGCGAAGCGGGCGATCCCGCTCAGAACGTTCGCCCCAAAGCCGACTAGCCAGACACTCACCTTCTGCGCATTGGCGCCGACCATGGCTCGGAGGTCGTATTTGGAAAGATCAACCCAGTGGCCAATGTAGCGGATGGGGCGGTCAGCCAGGATCATTACCAGCGACGGGAATCCGCCCTCCTCGACACTCCTGCGACCCAGGTAATGCGCGGCCGTCAAGGCTTCGTTCGCTGCCAGCACCGCGATGATCAGGCCGGGTACAGCAAACACCAGGATCAACAGCAGCGTAGAAAGCAACGCAGAGCTGCCCACCCGGCGCTTGTTCCAACGCAGGAGGCGCTCGTGCAGGGGATAGAAAACGACCGCCAGAATGATTGCGAAAGCGAACGGCTTCAGGAACGATTGGGTGATAACAAACGCCAGGGCCAGCACGATCAGCATTAGCGCCGAAAGAAATATGATCGTGGTGCGCTTGTTGTGCATAGCGGAGTCTGCTCAAGTTGTAACACGAACTTTGCAAGCAGCACAGTGCTTCGACTGGTGGTCGAGTAGTCCCCGCCGGAACGAGCCTCGGTACAATAGCGAATCGTTCGGTCTTACTTGAAGCCATCTGGAAAGACGTCATGCATCGGTGGTCTGAGCTCTTCATTCCCACACTACGCGAGGCCCCGGCCGACGCCGAGGTTGCCAGCCATAAGCTCCTGGTCCGCGCGGGGTATATCCGCCACTTCGCCGCCGGGATTTACTCCTTCCTGTTCCTAGGTCAGCGCTCGATGCTCAAGATTACGAATATCGTTCGCGAAGAGATGGACCGCATCGGCCAGGAGTTCCATCTGCCGGCATTGCATCCGCGTGAGGTCTGGGAAGCAAGCGGGCGCTGGCAAGCCATGGGCGACAGCATGTTTCGCCTGAAAGACCGCGGCGGACGAGACTTGTGCCTGGGTATGACCGCCGAGGAGGTCATGACCGAGATCGCGCGCAAGGAACTGCGCAGCTATAAGCAGCTTCCCCAAATCTGGTACCAGATCCAGCAGAAGTTCCGCGATGAGCCGCGACCCAAGTCCGGCCTGTTGCGCGTGCGGCAATTCACCATGAAGGACTCCTATTCCTTCGACCTTGATGGCGCGGGGCTCGATGTCAGCTACCAGAAGCATTACGACACCTACTGCCGGATCTTCGACCGCTGCGGCTTGAAGTACCTCGCGGTCGAAGCACACTCGGGCGCGATGGGCGGCTCGCAGTCGCACGAGTTCATGGTGAGCACCGACGCAGGCGAGGACGTGATCGTGACCTGTGGCAACTGCGGCTATGCCGCGAACCTCGAGAAGGCCACCTCCAAGCTCGATCCTATCGAAAACCTGCCGCCATCAGGCAACGGTGAGCCGGAGATGGTCCATACTCCGGGGCAGAAGACGATCGACGATGTGGCGCGCTTTCTTGGCGTCTCGCCGGAGCACATGATCAAGACACTCGCGTACGTGATGGCCGACGACGCGGTTGCAAAAGGTGGCGAGCCGCGGCCGCGAGCGCTGGTTGTCCTCATGCGTGGCGACCATTCGCTCAGCGAGGCGAAGTTATCTGGCGCAATCGGCGGAAGAGAGTATCGCCCGATGCAGGAGCACGAGATTCGCGAGCTATTCCATTCGCCTGCCGGATATCTTGGACCGTTGAACATCGAGTGGGCGAAGAATGAGACTGACTCGACAAGATCCCTGCTGTTCGTGGAAGAAGCGCTGCGCGGACGCACGAACCTCATCGCGGGCGCGAACCAGGAGGAGCACCACGTCAAGAACGTTACTCCGGGAGAAACCTTCCATCCGAGCGCGTGGGCAGACCTGCGGACCGTCGTCGAGGGCGAAAGCTGCCTACATTGCGGTTCGACGCTGAAAATCGGCAAGGCCGTCGAGATCGGCCACATCTTCAAGCTCGGTTGCAAGTATTCAGGATCGATGGGCTTACATGTACTGGATAAGCATGGCAAGGAAGTCACGCCAATCATGGGTAGTTATGGCATTGGCCTCGAGCGTATTCTCACCGCGTGCATCGAGCAAAACCACGATGAAGACGGCTTCTGGTTGCCGAAAAGCATTGCGCCATTTGATGTGGTGCTCTCGCCGCTAAGTGCGGGTGGTGAATTGCTGGACGCCGCCATTGCAATCGGCTCCGCTCTTGAGCAAGCCGGGGTCGAGGTGTTGCTCGACGATCGAGATGAGCGGCCAGGCGTGAAGTTCAAGGACGCCGACCTTATCGGAATTCCCTACCGCGTAACTATAGCCAGCAAGAAACTCACCGACGGCAAGGTGGAGGTGCTGACGCGAGCGACAAAACAAAAGGGAGACGTCTCAGTGGGAGCGGTCGTCGAATGCATGCAGGCACTTACGCGATCGTAACGTACAACGTACAGGTTCACCAGACGCCGCTAACAGAGAATTCCGAATGAAATTACACGTTATTGAGGGGCTGAGCCAGTCCCAATTCCCCGGCGATCCCCCGCATCGCCTCGATACAGACGGTGATGTGTTCGTCGAGGTCAACGCCCAGTCCGGCGGCACCGTTAATGATGTCGTCGCGGCTCACGGCGCGGGCGAACGCTTTGTCCTTCATCCGCTTGCGCACCGACCTCGCGTCCACCTCGGCGAGCGACTTGCCAGGCTTGACTAACGCCGTCGCGGTGATGAACCCCGCCAGTTCGTCGCAAGCAAACAGCGCTTTCTCCAGATTGGAATCGCGGGTAACGCCAGTGTAGTCGGCATGCGACATGATGGCCCGGCGGATCTCTTCGGCAACACCACGCTCCGTGAGGATTTCGTTTCCTTTGTACGGATGGTCATCCAGGCTGGGGTATTTCTCGTAATCGAAATCATGGATGAGTCCTACCACGCCCCACCGCTCCTCGTCCTCGCCGAACTTTCGGGCATAGGCACGCATACACGCTTCCACAGCCAACGCATGTTTGCGCAAACTTTCTGACTGGGTGAACTCAGTTAGTAAACACCACGCCTCGGAACGAGTCATTCCGCGATTCTCCCGTGTTTCACTGGTTTTCTTCCGTTGGATTGGATGTGCTTGCGGGATTTACACAGCTTTCCCCGGCTTTCATCCCATTATGCTCTTGACTGTAGCAGAGAAATGCCGCAATGTACGTGTCAGCTGTTTTCTGTGCCCGCTCTGGCACTTCCGCAGCCTAAATGGCCACGACTCTCGCGCCGGTGGACTCCCGCGAAGTGGTGAGATGCGACCAGTGCCATCTCGTCCAGTTCAAAACCGTCAACAATCTATGCCGTCGCTGCCGCACGTCGCTGGATGAGGACGAGCCTGAGCCAATCCTCGCCCCATGTTTGCCGGTGGCGGAGGTGGAAACGTCAGATCGCTCCGAAGTACAGGTGGCCACGGCGATCCGCAGTCTACGGCAGCGCGCCGGCCTGAGCCAGAGGCAACTGGCGCTGCGCATGGGTGTGCCCCGCACCTACGTCTCGAAGATCGAGAACGAGAAGGCCACGCCGACCCTGTCGTCACTGGCCAGACTGGCGGCGGCGCTGGAGGTCAGCGTACCCGATTTGCTGCAGCGTGCCTGCGGGCTTTCCCGCGAAGATGAGATCAACGAAGCACTCGCTGATCCCTTTATCGCAGAGTTGGCCGAATTCAGCTCGAAGCTGAATGCCATGCAGCTGTCGAACGTGCTCTCCCAGGTCCGCGACATGGTTGAGCATCCGCGGCGGTACACGCAGAACTAAAGCGCGACGTTGTCGTCAGCTTTGTGAGCTCTATCCTGCGCGGTAAGTCCGTCCCGGACAAGCACAGACATGCCAGTGCCGGGAACTGGAATCCGCGTGAACCTAAGCCGACCGGAAGGTGCCGAGGCCCGTGCCTCGGCATTTTCTTGAAAGAAGATAGACTACCCAGCCGGGAACTATCTTGAACCGGCGCAGGTCTCCAGCCTCGGTATGCCCACAAACGTTCGAAAAATTGCGTTCCGGAGCGCGATAGCACTGGCCACGCTTGTTGCGTGCTTCTTGGGATTCGCCTACTGGTATGACTCGCGTGGCCAGCGTCCCGATTCCCAGGTCAATTCCCTGGTAGAACATCCCGCTTACACGAACGCAGGCCTGAGATATTGTTCGATGAGGCGCATGAGAATTTCCACACCATTGAGAAGGGGTACAAGCCTTTTGCCGATCTGATGAGGAAGGATGGCTACCGAGTACGGGCCAATCGGCAACCCTTCCCGGCCTCGACGCTCACCGGCGTTTCCACCCTGGTGATTGTGAATGCGTTGGGAGCAAACGGGCACGAAGCACCTTCGGCTTTTACTGACTCGGAATGCACGACAGTCGCCGACTGGGTGGCGAGTGGGGGCTCGCTGTTGCTGGTCGCCGATCATTCGCCGTTCGGAAACGCAGCCAGAAGCCTTGCGGCTCGCTTCGGGGTGACAATGTTCCTGCGTTACGCGCGGGACGATGAGAACTCGGATGGGGACAATGAGCGTCTGGTATTCAGCCGGAGCAACGGGTTGCTCGCCGACCACCCCATCACGGAAGGAAGAGACGCTTCTGAGCGACTGAATAAGGTAGTCACATTCACCGGCCAATCTCTTACCGGTCCACCAGGAAGCGTGGCGTTTCTGAAGTTGGCGGACGATGCCTACGATTGGGAATCGCGAAAGGTACGCTACCCAGCCCGCGGGCATGCACAAGGCGTTGCCTTTCAGTTCGGCAAGGGTCGAGTAGTCGTGTTGGGGGAGGCTGCGGTGTTGACTGCCCAGGTTGATCCTCTCGGCTTCAAGTTTGGCATGAACCGCCCTGGAAGCGATGATAGACAGCTCGCGTTGAATATCATGCATTGGCTCTCGGTCTTGCTTCCAATTGAGGGGCGCGCTGGTCTTTCATTGCAACCCCTCTTAGCGTGTGCTACTTTCAAGATGGCAGAGGTATGCTTTGCGCGCACAAGTGCCCGCTGGGCTAAACCGCAAAGAGGCTGAGATCTACTCCCGCCTCGATCCGGAGCGGTTGCCCCATCACATCGCTATCATCATGGACGGGAACGGCCGCTGGGCCAAACGCCGCCATTTGCCCCGCATCGCAGGGCACCGCTCCGGCGTGGCTGCAGTTCGCTCGACCATCGAAACTGCTGCGCGCGTTCATATTCCAGCCCTCACCCTATATTCCTTTTCCGTCGAAAATTGGAAACGGCCCAAGACTGAAGTGCAATACCTGATGAACCTGCTGCGGCGCTATCTGATGATGGAGCTGCCCACGCTGATGGAGAACAACATCCGGCTACAGTACATTGGCCGGCAGCAGGAGCTTCCACAGGAAGTACAGGAGCGCATGGCCTGGGCCCGTGAGATGACGGAAAAGAACACCGGCATGGTGCTGACGCTGGCGCTCAATTACGGCTCGCGAACCGAGCTGGTGGATTGCTTCAACACCTTACTGCGTGAGGCCTCGCGGAATGGCGGCGTCGAGCACCTGAAGATTGACGAGGCATCGATTGCGCGTCACCTCTACACCAATGGTCTGCCCGAGCTCGACCTCGTGATTCGCACCAGCGGCGAGATGCGGCTCAGCAACTTCCTGCTCTGGCAGGTGGCGTATGCCGAAATCTACGTTACGGAGACCCTCTGGCCGGACTTTCGCGGCGCGCAGTTGCTGGAGGCGATCGAGGCGTTCCAAAAGCGCGAGCGCCGCTTCGGCGGACTGGTCGGCGACAACGGACACCTCTCGTGAGCCGCGTGCTGACCGCGGTCGTGCTCATTCCCCTTGTCATCGTGGCTTTGTTTAAGGCGCCTCTGTGGCTGTTCACCCTGTTGGTGCTGGCAGTGGCACTGCTGGCGGCGCGGGAGTATCTGGACATCGCAACGGCGACCGGGTTCAAGCCTTTTCGCGCGCTGGGCTATTTGTTCCTGGTGTGCTTGTTTGTTGCCTGCGGCGCGTTCATCTCCCTGGTCGATGTGTCGCGGACTCCAGTCTCTGCTGTCGCGGCCTCTGGCATCACTGCCGCTTTGTCTTTGTTGACGGTAATGGCCTCTCCCTTTGTGTTCGTGATCGCGGGCCTGCGCCGCCAGCCTCTCTCGGTCGCACTTGGAGACTCGTCAGTCTCGTTTTTCCTGATGCCCTACGTCGGCTTCACCCTGTTCGGGCTGCCGATACTGCGTTCGTATGAGAACGGCGCGATCTTCATCCTCTTTGTCATGCTGATGGTTTGGGCTGGCGATACAGCGGCCTTCTACATTGGCCGGGCATGGGGCAGGCACAAGCTGGCGCCGCGAGTCAGCCCCGGCAAGACATGGGAAGGCTCGATCGCGTCGGCGATCGCAGCCGTGGCGGCCGGAATCCTGCTGTTTCGCTTTCTGACACCGATCTGGAGTGGCCTGCACAGCATTCATCTGGCTTCCCTGTCCGGATACACCTATTACATGCATTCTCTGGGGCACATGCGGCCCGACTTCCCTCGCGCGCCGTGGTGGATGGCCGCTGTGTTCGCGCTTTGCATCAATATCGCGGCGCAGTTTGGGGACCTCGTCGAATCGGCGTTGAAGCGCGGAGCCGGGATGAAAGACTCGGGCGGCCTGCTGCCTGGGCACGGCGGAGTGCTGGACCGCATTGACGCGCTGCTGTTCGCCGTGCCGATGAGTTGGCTCTTCTACGTCTCAAGCTATTCCAGTTACTTCACCTCCCGCGGAATCTTGATAAGCTGAACGCCTCATGAAGCGAATCGCCATCCTCGGCTCGACCGGCTCAATCGGCCGCAGCACACTCAGCATCGTCGAGAGCTTCGCTGACCGATTCTCGGTCGTGAGCATGGCAGCGGGAAACAATGTGGAGCTCGCCTTCGAGCAGGCCCGGCGCTGGCGGCCACAGGTCATGTCGCTGGCCTCGGCGAATGCCGCCAGCCAGCTTCATAACAAGCTGAAGCAAGCCGGGCTCGACCAAGCCATCGAGGTGGTATCTGGCTCCGCCGGCTCGGTGAAGGTATCTACCCATTCCGAGGCCGACTTTGTGGTCAGTGCTATCGTCGGCGTCGCCGGACTCGAAGCCACCTACGAAGCCGTGAAGGCAGGCAAGAGCGTTGGCTTGGCCAACAAAGAGTGTATGGTGGCGGCCGGAGATCTGATCACGACGGAGGCCCGCAGGCAAGGCAAGCCACTGTTGCCAATTGACAGCGAACATAACGCGGTGCACCAGTGCTTGCGCGGAGGGCGCCGAGACGAAGTCTCGCGTATCTGGCTCACAGCTTCGGGCGGTCCGTTCCTAAACACTCCGCTCAAGGACTTTGCCGGCATCACCGTAGAGCAGGCACTCAACCACCCAACATGGAAGATGGGCCAGCGCATCACGATCGACTCGGCGACCCTGATGAACAAAGGTTTCGAGGTGATCGAGGCCTGCCGCTTGTTCGACATGCCGCCCACTCAGGTGAGCGTGCTGGTGCACCCGCAGAGCACGATCCACTCCATGGTCGAATTCGTGGACGGCAGCCTGCTGGCTCAGCTCTCGGTTACGGACATGCGGCTGCCCATCCTCTATGCCCTCACGTATCCTGACCGCATCGAATCGGAGCTTCGCTTCCCAGTGCAGGAGTTGCGGCGGCTGGACTTCGGCCCACCGGACTTTGACAAATTTCCCTGCTTACGTTTGGCCTATGAAGCAGTCGAAGCGGGAGGGGCCAAGACGATCGCCCTAAACGCGGCCGACGAGGTTGCGGTAGCCGCATTCCTCGAAGGTAGTATTGGGTTCCCGCAGATTCCGGCTACAATAGAAGCGGTAGTAAGTGAAACGCCTGCCCGCGTTCCTGAATCTATAGTAGAGGTCTTGAAGCTGGACTCCGATGCGCGGCGCAGGGCCCGCGAGCGCATCCAACATTCAGGCGCCGGAGAGACCGTTGCCCACACGCCTTCGGCGGCCCGGCAGGAGTAACTCCCCAAGTAAAGAGGTATATGGAATCGTTTGTGATTGCGGTGGTTTCGATGGCTGTCGTGCTCGGGATCATGATCCTGGTGCATGAGCTCGGCCATTTTGCCGCAGCGAAATGGTTTGGCGTTCGAGTAGATGTCTTCTCGATCGGCTTTGGCAAGCGACTGGCCGGCTTTCGGCGCGGCGGTACCGACTATCGCATCAGCGCGCTTCCGCTCGGCGGCTACGTAAAGATGGCGGGCGAGAACCCGCTCGAATCGCGTAGCGGCGCGCCTGAAGAGTTCATGTCGCACCCGCGCTGGCAGCGCTTCGTGATCGCGATTGCAGGGCCGGCCATGAACATCATCCTGGCAATTGCGCTGCTCACCGGCGTCTTCATGGTGCATTACGAGCACCCGGTATTCCTGGATCAGCCTGCTGTCGTTGGATGGGTACTGGAAAAGTCTCCAGCTGCAAAAGCCGGCATCGAACAGGGCGACCGCATCGTGCGCATCGAGGGAACGCAGAATCCGACATGGGAAGACGTCATGCTGAAGGTGATGGTCGGCTCGAGGCAGCCGATTGACCTCGCGGTCCAGCGTGGGAATCAGGTCCTTGACAAGCAACTCCAGCCCCAACCTGACAGCGAGGGGCAATACGGCGCCATCGGACTGGTGCCCGACCAGCCGATCACCGTGACCGAGATTGAACCGGACATGCCCGCAGCCAAGGCGGGACTGAAGCTGGGCGACGACATTGTCGGCATCAATGGCGTGCCCATGCGCTCCTTGTTCGACGTGATCCACTATCTGCAGCAAAACGGCAACAAGCCGGTGGACGTAACTGCCGTCCGCAACGGCCAACAACTGCACCTCACTGTGACGCCGGTGCAAACCGAGGAAGGCAGCCAGAAGAGCTATCGGCTGGGTTTCCGTTCCGAGCCGGTGCATATCGACAAGCTACCTTTTGCAGAGGCATTCAACCGTTCCCTGGAGGAAAACAAGAAGTACTCCCTGCTGATCGTGGATCTGGTCCACAAGATGCTGGAACGCAAGGTTTCCATCAAGCAGATGGAAGGGCCTATCGGCATTGCGCGCGCCTCGGGTGACGCGGCACGTCAGCCGGGATGGACGCCACTGCTCAGCCTGATGGCCATGATCAGCCTGAACCTTGGCATCTTCAACCTGCTGCCAATTCCCATCCTCGACGGCGGCATTATCCTGCTGCTCATCATCGAGGCCATCATGCGGCGCGACATCAGCATGCGCATCAAAGAACGCATTTATCAGACCGCGTTCGTCTTCCTGCTGCTGTTCTTCGTGGTGGTGATTTACAACGATCTGATGAAAGCGCTGCCCGGACTGGCACAGCGGCTGCCTTAAACAGACTCAGCTCGAAGCGATATTCCGGGACGCCATCAGCGTCCCGTCGCCATTTGTGGTTTCTATTTTGGATCCGGGTTACCGGAAATAACCGGGCTTGGCGACGAAGCAGCGTCCATCTCTGTCGCCGGAGATTTCCCGATGTATCGCCGACACTCTTCCAGCAGCGGCATTGCTGCGCTGTCACCGGCGTCCAAAGCCTGCTGCAGCAAGCCAGAAGCTTGAGCATAATCGCGTGGCGTGTGGAGCCCCCGCATGTACAGAACCGCCTCATTGATGAAGGCCTTTGTAAGTCCTTGTGCTGCGGCTCGCTGAAACCACTTCATGCCTTCGGCCTCGTCGGCCGGAACGCCTCTGGCAAGCACATACATGACACCCAGATTTCTTTGGGCCATGCTGTAGCCCTGCTCTGCCGCTTTGCGATACCAGAGAACTGCCTGCTTATCATCTTGCCCGACACCTTCGCCGTGGTCGTACATATATCCGAGATTACTTTGCGACTGCGCGTCACCTTGCCGCGCCGCCACTTCGTACCACTTTGCAGCCTGCTCCAAGTCGCGGGGCACACCAGCGCCCTGCCGATAGAGATTTCCCAGATTGCATTGCGCAGGAGCGTAGCCCAGCGCGGCCGCTTTCCCGTACCACTCGAACGCCTCGACGTAGCTCTGCGGAACTCCCTGGCCCTTTTCGTACAGGACGCCCAGATGATGCTGCGCTTCAACGTTCCCGGAAGTGCCCGCTCTGCGATACCACTTCACTGCCTCGGGAAGGTCTTTCGGAACCAAGATACCTTCCTCGTAAGCAACGGCAAGCGTAGCCTGTGCGTTCGAGTCTCCGTGTAACGCCCGTTTTCGCACATCTTGAAATTGCGTTTCCGTAAACTTGCTTAACGCTTCTTTTGCGGTGGTAGCTGCGTGGGCCGCAATGCCAGCCAGAATAAACGGCAGGCAGAACGCAACCAGAGGTTTGCGCGACGCGAACATCGGGTCTCCCGCGAAAACATCGAGCCAGCATTAAAGGCAGGGTGCCACTCTAGCGCCGTGTCGAATCACGAGCAACCAAAATCGTGGGGAGCACCTACAACTTTCTAGGAATACCTTGTGGGGGCTTGGGCGCAGAAAGCTCCCGCGAATTGCGGGAGCTCTGAAGTCACGGAAAACGATCTATGATTGGCCCGAGCCATCGCTACGCTTCAAGGTCGGACGATCATCGTCGTTGTTCGTCTGGGATCCATTGCTGCTTCCGTTGCTGTCGGAGGGATTGTCAGCGGTCGCGCGCCGCAACGTCGGACGGTCTTTGTTGTCGTTGTCGTTCTGCAGCTTGTGACGGTTCTCGATTGACGCCAGGCGCGACTTCACCTGCTGGAACTCCGAGGTATCCACGACATACTCGGGCCGAGGCGGAAGCACGGCTTTCATCTCCTCCTGCGCATGCGCAACCCGGTCCGGCGTCATAGGATGCGACGCGAACGCCCTGGCCAGCGTGCCCGGTTTCTTCTTCTCCTGGGCCTCGATCTTTTCGAAGAACGAGATGAACGACTGCGGATCATAGCCCGCCTTGTACATATATTCCATGCCGAGGAAATCGGCTTCGCTCTCGAAGTTGCGGGAGAACTTCATGAAGGTCAGCGGCACGCCGATGCTCAAAGCTGCCTGCGCTCCCTCGTAAACCGCCCAGCCACCCGGCACGAAGATCAGCGGAATGCTCGCGAGGTTAACGATGTTCCCGCGCGTTTGCTCACGGGCCACGTGGCAGGCGGCGACGTGCGCGATCTCATGCGCCATCACTCCCGCCAGCTCGGCTTCGTTGTCAGCCGCCAGAATCAGCCCTGAGTTCACGTAGAAAAAACCACCGGGAAGCGCGAACGCATTCAACTCGTCAGTGTCAATAACCTTGATGGTGAACGGCACCTTGGCATCGGAGTTCCGCACCAGGTTCTGGCCCACGCGGTTCACATACTCGGTGACCAGGGGATCGGTTACCAGCTTGGCGCCGTGCTCCACCTGCTGCGAATATGCCCGCCCCATGGCAACCTGCTTGTCCAGCGAGTACCAGTTGCCGACGCCCGTGTTGCAACCCACATTACGGTTGCCGATGGCGTCAATGTTGTTCATGGTGCTGGGAGAGGGGGCATGCTTGTCAGGCTTGTCCGGGGGATATTGACTTTGGTCCTGGGCTTGGTTCGGATCCTGGCCCGGAGCAGAGCTTTGCGTAGCGCTGGGAGCGGAACTTTGAGGAGCAGAATTTTGCGCCAGCCCGAATGAAACCAGCGCAAACGCAAGAGCCACACCCAAGAAATAACGAATTACCGAACGCATGGTGTACACCTATTGGGGCCGAAGGCCGACGGCAGACCGCACTGCTGCCGACACCCAACTCCTGTTATAAACCCAAACCGATCCCAATTGTTCCCGGCTGAACCTTTTATTTTCCTGCGTCTTAGCACCAAAGTCCACCGGAAATCGTTCCCTAGATTGCTCCCACTATGCTTTCACTGATTGGACGTGCCACAGTTCCATTTGATTCGATGCCCTGCAGCCGTGTACGCTCCCCGGAATTTGCTTCCCGGCCAGCAGTTTTGCCCCCGCGTGTTACACTTTTTGTACATCCTGTATGGCTCAAATTCAGCGCAGAAAGACTTATACCGCCACCATCGGCGGGGTCCGCGTGGGCAGCGATGCACCGATTGTGGTGCAATCCATGACCAACACCGACACGGCCGATATTGACGGCACGATCCGGCAGTGTGCGGCCCTGGCCCGCGCCGGTTCCGAATTGGTACGCGTTACCGTCAACAATGACGCCGCCGCCGCCGCCGTGCCGTACATCGTGGACGGCCTCGACCGCCTGGGCCTTCCCGTGCCCATCATCGGCGACTTCCATTACAACGGCCACATCCTGCTGAAGAAGTATCCCGAGTGCGCGCGGACGCTGGCCAAGTACCGCATCAACCCGGGTAATTGCTCGATCGGCAAGAAGGACGACGACAACTTTCGCACCATGATCGAAGTTGCCATCGAGAACGACAAGCCGGTGCGCATTGGCGTCAACTGGGGCTCGCTGGACCAGGCGCTGTTGACCCGCCTGATGGACGAGAACTCCAAGCTTGACGACCCCAAAGACGCGCGCGACGTGACCATGGAAGCCATGGTGCAAAGCGCGCTGCGCTCGGCCGAGCTGGCCGTGAGCTACGGCCTGCGCAAGGAACAGATCATTCTCAGCGCCAAAGTCAGCGGCGTGCAGGACCTCATCGACGTCTATCGCGAGCTGGCGAGCCGGTGCGAGTATCCCATGCATCTCGGGCTTACCGAGGCCGGCATGGGCGCCAAGGGCATCGTCAGCAGCAGCGCGGCGCTTGCGGTTCTGATGCAGGAAGGCATTGGCGACACCATTCGTGTCTCGCTGACGCCTGCGCCGAATGGCGACCGCACCGAAGAGGTCACGGTCGCGCAGCAAATTCTGCAATCCGTCGGCATTCGCAGCTTTACCCCGCAGGTCACTGCGTGTCCCGGTTGCGGCCGCACCACCAGCACGTTTTTCCAGGAGATGGCGGAGCAGATCCAGGGCTACCTTCGCGACCAGATGCCGCTGTGGAAGACACGCTATGCCGGCGTGGAAGAGATGAAGGTCGCGGTCATGGGCTGCGTGGTCAACGGCCCCGGCGAATCGAAGCACTCCAACATCGGCATTTCGCTGCCCGGCACCTTCGAGGAGCCGAAAGCCCCGGTGTATGTTGACGGCCGGCTGATGACCACTCTCAAGGGCGACCACATCGTCGCGGAGTTCATCAAGATCCTCGACGACTATGTGGACTCGCACTACGCGGCCAGGCAGCAGTTGGCGATCAGCAATTAGCATTTCGCACTCCAATTCACCCGCCATCGGAGCTTGTTTCAAGTAGCAGCTCTGTGACAGGGCACGACCTTCCAGCCGTGCCGTGGAGGCAGTGCAGGACCGCGGCTTCGTTCCGCACGCGCAGCGTAGATTGAGACCCAAGCTAGCCGCTCCGGTCTGCGATTGCGCGGGCAGCCTGCGCTGGCGGAGCGGAGCCTGCCGGTGCTGCATCCGGTTGCTTGCGCGGCGGCGGTGTCGTGGGGTCGGGATGCTGGGCAGCGGTGCTGACCCCTGGGCTGGGCGCTGAGACGCCAACGGTTGTGGGCGGTTCCGCCGTGCTGTCGTGCAACGTACGGTAATCGTCATTGGACCAGACCTTTTCGAGGGTGTCGCTCACGTCCCGCGCCAGTTCGCTTTGCTCCCCCGCCATCGCCGTCCGTTCGGCCTTTACCCAAGGCAGATTACGAGCCGCCGCCCGCACCGCCGCCAGTGCGATCCGCGCCTGCGGCATCTGCATTTGGCCGCTCAACACCCCGTGAATGATCTGCATATATGCCGTCTGGACGGAGAGCGCATCTTCCAGCAGAGGCATCGGGATGAAACGGGTGCCGTGAACGCTGTCGTTGACGAAGCTGTCCCAGGCCACAAACCGCTTGGGCAACAGGCGGCGCAGAGACTGGTGATGATGACAGTAGGGCTGGCCCTTGAGCGCGGGCGAGCCGCAGTGCGCCCCACTAATCATGATGTGTTGACAAAGTGAGTATTGCATCAGAAAAACCTCGAGAAAATGAGGATTGTAAGATCGCCGTTTTCAATAACTTGCCTGTAAGATCGCCCAAACATTGGACTTAACGCTATCAGCAAGTGGCCTATTTTCAATGGCTTGCGGTGTGGCTGGTAAGATCTTGATTCCATGGAGCTTACAGGAAAAATCGTCATAACAAGAGAGTTAATTGGTTGGAGATGCAGGTTGATGGGCTCGCAGGTCTTCGCCGCCTGTGGTGAGAATCGCGCCGCGATGGGCCCTATCCCTCCCCAACGAGAGGCTAGGCGCAAGCCGCAACAAAGGCCATCCGGAGGCTGGCTGGTATTGTGACGGCGAGCTGAGCATTGCCTGCACCTCGAACAGACGCAAAGACTCCCGTGCAAGCACGCCACACGTGGAAGGATGGAGGCGTGTTGCGCTGTTCTCAAGCGTAGGCAGCCTAGTAACGATGGGTCAAGTAACTAAAGTAATTATTTGCAAGATTACTTCCCGAAATGGGAATGGTATTTGTCGCGAGATCCTGCCGTCGATGGCAAAGTCCGAGCCCGGAGGGCGAGACAAACATAGCCCAGGACGTGAGTCCTGGGTGGGTTGGTGGTATGAACCCGAGCCGGCTTGAGCCGGCGACAGAGAACCTGTGCCGCCCCTGAAGGGGCTCGGGGACCAATAACAACGCTTACCCAGCGCTTACGCGCTGGGCTACGTTTGTGTCGCCCTGCGGGCTGGGGTTCACGCAAAGAGACATTGCCGCGGCGGCGTCGTAATTCCCGGGTCGTGCGCGATCTTTCGCCAGTGCGGGCAACACTCGGGCCGGTTGGTCGCAGTACACGTGACGCGTCGCGCACGTGTAACGCCCTGGGGAGAACTGAGCGCCGCGACTACTCAAGGCTCAGGACGTGGATGACGCCGTTCCCGCCGCCTGCCAGGATGGTTTTACCGTCGGGGGAGAGGGCGCAGCAGAAGAGAGCAGCATCGGACTTGAAGCTCGCCAGCTCGCGCCCGCTAGCCAGATGCCACACCTTCAGCGTTTTGTCTCGAGACGCGGAGACCGCTCGCCGCCCGTCCCGACTCAATGCCACGCCCCACACCACATCCCTGTGGCCATCTAGCGTGCGCAGCTCGCGCCCGCTCGCCAGCTCCCACACCTTCAGCGTGTGGTCATACGACGCGGAGACCGCCAGCCGTCCGTCCCCACCCAACGCCACGCCCCAGACCCCAGCCGTGTGGCCCGTCAGGGTGCGCAGCGCGCGGCCGCTCGCCACCTCCCACACCTTCAGCGTCTTGTCCTGGGAGGCGGAGACCGCAAGTCGCCCGTTTTCACTCAAACACACGCCATTCACAGGACGGGAGTGGCCTTTCAGAATACGCTGCGCACGTCCGCTTTCCACGTCCCACACCCTCAGAGTGTTGTCCATAGAAGCGGAAACCGCCAGCCGCCCATCCCCACTCAACGCCACGCCATTGACCCAACTAGTGTGGCCCTCCAAGGTGTGCAGCTCGCGCCCGCTCGCCACCTCCCATACCTTCAGCGTTTCGTCCCGAGAACCGGAGACCGCCGCCTGCCCGTCCGGCGTCACCGCCACCGCCGTAACTCCATCGGCGTGGCCGGTGAGGGTGCGCAGAGCGCGGCCGCTCGCCACCGCCCACACCTTCAACGTTTTGTCCCAAGACGCGGAGACCGCTCGCCGCCCATGCCCACTCAACGCCACGCCGTAGACCTCAGCCGTGTGGCCCGCCAGGATGCGCAGCTCGCGCAGCACCCGCAGTTTGAATGGCTCATCGCTAAAGACGGGAGCGTCACCGCCTCCCTCGCGGACTGCCTTCTTGCGCACTGGCCGTTCTTGTTTCGGTCGTGCTAGCCTGGCTGCCTTCTTGCCCTCCCTGCCCAGCCGCGTCTGCTCTGCGGCTGGCCTGCTCTCTTCCTCCAAACGGGCGGTTTCAGCTGCGGCCAGCCGTTCACGCTCCAGCTTCTTTGATTTGTCGGCGAACTCGTCACTTGGTCGCGCTTTAGCGACGGCCGCCGGAGGCCCAGGAGCAACTAGTTGCTGAGGCTGATCAACGCCAAGCGACCTGAGCAGGGCTTTCAGCCCACGAGCGTGGTCGGTGCGGAAATCGATGTGCTGGTGTCGCTCCAGCCGAAGCGGGATGTCGCAATCAAGGTAGAGGACGGGAATGATGGTTTTCTGGTTTCTTAGTGCGAAGGAGATTTCGTCGCGTACATTGTCGCTTTCAACGGAGGCGGGAGACAGAATGACCAACGTGCGAGGGCAGCTCTTGAGAGCGCGTTCCACTGCGCGGTCCCAGCGCTGGCCCGGGTCGATGTCCAGTTGGTCGATCCACACGGCAGCCCCGGCGGTCCTGAGATCTTCGGCCAGGCGAAGGGCGAATTCGGAATCTTCGCGGCTGTAGCTGAAGAAGGCTGCTGGTGCGTCAGCGGGCACGGACGATCTCCTGGCGCAGGAAGGTCATGGAACGGGTACCCTGCATGAATGCCGACATTGTGCCACACCGCGGTTGTGGAACGGAGTTATTTCGTGAAGGTGTGGCGTTCTAAAGGGCAAGGCACGGCTAACGGCTTGCCCTTCATCCGACATGGCATTCTGAGAATGGCCTATGGGTTTACGACACCACGAGCGGCCTCATCATGTCATGCTCTTCGTGTTCCAGAATGTGGCAGTGCCACACGTATTCATGCCCGCCGGTTCTTGGGCTAACGGCGTTACGCATGGCGGCCGTCGGCAAGTCCGGCAAGTCGAACTTCATGATTACTGTGGTCACTTCTTCCGGGTTCATGCGAACCGTGTCCTTCCAGCCAATCTCGTCCGGATCAGGCGGCGTCGGTGGACCGCAGTAACTCCAGTTATTCGGGTCGCCGTTGAACGGCTGCCGCTGGATCAATTGCACGTTCACCAAGTGAAAGTGGATGGGGTGAGTGTCGCCGGTAAGGTTCATGATCTGCCAGACTTCAGTCGCCCCGGCGGATGGGTTCTCTGTGGTGGCCGACATGTACGGCAGGCCCCAAGTCGGCAGCCCCTGGTTATTGAGACCATTCTGGACGAAGGTTCCCATCGTCTGAATCAGGCGGCCGTGGTCGTCGAAGTCTTCGTTCAGAGTCAACTGACGGTTTACCGGACCGGTGTACGGCAACGGCCCGGGCTGAGATGGATTGCCGTTGTTGTAAAGCAGCCCCGGCTGATTTCCGGTTAGGAAATTGGTCATCAGCTGAGTGTTCATCTGTGCGAGCCAGGTTGGAGTACCGACACTGTCCCCGGAGCCGGCGGTGACAGTGATTTTCAGCAGCGTCCGCGTATTCGGCCCATAGCCTGCGATTGTGGTCGGTGCTCCGCCATGCTTGGTCTGATCGCGGTCACCGGTGAAGTAGTTGTTGCGGGGATCGCCCCCTGGGAAGGGAGCGGGAGAGTCGTTGTAGAGGATGAATGTCGAGTCGGCTGACACGCCGTTGAAGTCGATAATCAGGTCAGCGCGTTCCGCCGGGGCCAGTAACAGGTTGAACGGGCCGTCCGGCAAGGCCGTGTTGCCGGAGGGGTCTTCCGGGTCCAGGGGAATCGGCGTCGTGTTGTTGTGTATCGCCACGGCGGGCATGAAACCGCCTTCGGTGCCGACCTGGTACATTGTGGGCCCAGGCGTGCCAACTTTTGCTTCTCCAGGATGCGAGAGCCTTTCGGGATAGAGGTTCACGTGATAGAACCGCGCCTGGGAGCCGTTCAGCAGCCGGAACCGGACTCGCTTAGGAGGCACGGTTACCTTGGGGTAGATGCCACCATTGATCACGATCGTATCGAAGAAGGCCTCGGGCACGATCGAAGCTGGCTTCGGCAGATGCTTCGTTCCCTGGGCAGGCGGATCGTCGGTCGGGCCCCAATCCCAGCGCCCCTTGGGATTCGGCTTGCCACTGGAAAAGATGTCGACCTCGTAGTCATGCGGGTACCAAAGATCGCCGGGCTCGCCCCACTGCCAGGTTGGGTCTTGCCTGCAGATGTCGGTGGGCACAAAGCTTTTGTCCTGGAGGATGAGCGGAATCCCGACCAGGTCGGGAAGCAGTCCCGAGCTGACCAGGCTGGCCTCGAAATCGTCCGTGATAATGAACCCCGAGGCGAGTCCAGCATAGGCATTCAGCCGGGTAAGACCGATCGCGTGGTCGTGATACCAGACCAGCCGGGCGCTTTGCTCGTTGGGGTAATAGTAATTTCCTGTGCCAGGAGCGCACGGCAGACCAGGAATGTTCATAAAACTCGGACCGTGCTTCCCCCAGGGCGTGTACCACTGAAACGGCGTCCCATCGCTGAACCACGGGGTACGGCCGCCGTGCAGATGGGTCACGATCCGGTTCTGCGGTAGGTCCCCAACCGTAAGCCCGTTGGGCCCAGCCATGATAGTGGGATCCACGGGGAGGAGGTGCCTGTCCGGCAATAAATTGGTGGAGGTGAGTAAAACCGGCGTACCGCGCGTGGCCACGATGATCCCGGCGAGATATTTCCGGTCGAAGGTGAAAATATCGGTGTATCCAAAGAAATGGGTCTTTCCCGGCAAGTCGGGATGCATAAGCTCGCTGAACTCTGTCGCCGCAAGGTTGTAAGTGTCGGTCGTCAGACCCGCAAACTTGATTGTGTGTTTTGTGGCTAAGGGAATGTATTGGCCGATCTCGTTCTGTCCTGATGGCCCCAGACCGGGTAGGGTGGTGACGAATTTGCGAAGGTTGGTCGGACTCTGGGCGAACGGCCAGGCGCGTCCGCGGAGCATAAGTGCTCCCGTTCCCGCCACGGCCGTGGATTTGAGAAAATGCCGCCGGTTCATCATAGCTATCTCCTTGGGCTCGACCCGGTTACAGTGAATGCGCCTGGAGGTGGTTGGAGAGCGTCAGGAGTCGACGTCCCGAGCGAGCGAGGGATCGGCAGTTTGTCAGATCGCAGGAAACTACTGACTCTTCGTTATGTTCGTTTCGCTGAACGCCAACGAATCTTCTTCCAACAAGCTCCTACTCATGCGAAGGAGTTATCCGGGGACACGCTCAGGGACGCCCGGGCGAGGCGATCAAACTTACACGTGCCCGGCAGATCAGTTTTTTTATACGGTTATGGGACGCAGCGAGGCTGTGTGCAGCGTCACTGAGATAAGTGATCGGAAACCCGGGATTCCGCCTTGGTGCTGCGTGGAGAAACCAGTCCGCTCGTCGCTCGGGATGGGCGGTCGATAAGCCTGGACGCCGCCATGTTCTAATAAATCCGTGCCGTGCGTGCGAGAGCTGCATCGAGCAGCCGGCAGAGACGAGCTGTGACCATCTCCACCCGGAAAACGAAAAAGAAGCCGCGAAAAGAGAGCGGCGAGAAGCAGGTGTCGAAGGCAACGCTGAAGCTGCGTTTGCTGAAGCGGTTGAAGTGCACGCTGAAGTACGAGAAGCAGGCGTGGACTGCGGGCGCGAAGCTGGTGGCTGGTGTCGATGAAGTGGGCCGGGGATCGCTCTTTGGGCCGGTGGTCGCTGCAGCGGTGATTCTCGATCCCGGTTATCGCATTCGCGGGCTGCGCGATTCCAAGCTGCTGGACCGCGAAACGCGGGAGAGGCTTGCTCCCCGCATCCGCGAGCACGCGCTGGCCTGGGCGATTGCCGCGGTGGATGTGGCCACCATTGACCAGATCAACATCTACTGGGCCTCGAAGCGCGCCATGGAAGAGGCGGTTGTCAAGCTAACAGTGCGGCCCGACCATTTGCTGGTGGACGCCATGCGCATCGCCTTCGATTGCGCGCAGACGCCGATCATCCACGGCGACGCGCTTTCCGCCTCGATCGCCGCCGCGTCCATCATCGCCAAGGTCGAGCGCGATGCAATGATCAGCGCCTGGGACTCCATCTTCCCAGAGTACCGGCTGGCGTCCAACAAGGGCTACAGCACGCCGCATCATCTGAAGATGCTGCGCGAGAAAGGCCCGACACCGCTGCATCGGCTTTCGTTCGCGCCGGTGTGGACTTCGTCGGCGCCGCAGGAGGTGCTGGAGTTCATGCTGGAAGGGGAGGAAGCAGCTAGTAGCTAGTAACTGGCAACTAGCGACTGGCAGCTTGCAATTCAAGGCATCGACGCCAAGATGCCGGCAGGCCGGTCACCTCGCCTTGGTCATGATCATAACGATCAGGAACACCACGGCTACGGCCAGCAGAATGATGCCAATCACCGTAAAGGCGCGGTTCTTCTCCTCGGGTGCGGGCACGAGCATGTTGACAGACGCGGGCGGCTGCTCCGAAGGCTCGAGCTCAAGCTGCTCGACTTCGGTTTGCTCTAAAGCGAATTGTTCTACGACGGGTTGCTTTACTTCGGGAACCTCTACAACAGGACGCTCCAGGATCGGGCGATTTCTGGTGATCGGGATTGCGGCCGGTGGGGTGGGAGGCGGAACAGCGGCGGCTGGCGGGGCAGGAGGCGCAACTGCGGCAACCGGCGGGGTTGGCCGAGCCACCGGGACCACCGGCGGAGCCGGCACGCTTGCGGGTCGTGGCGGTTGAGCGGGCAGGGCAACGAGACCCAGTTTTTCGCGTGCCCACCGGATGATTCTTTCCTGGTCTCCGGCGTCGAATCCCTGCAACGCCTCGGCGACGATTCTCACCGCCTCAAGATCGTCAGTTGGCTTTGTCATTCAAACTCTCCGAACATGTGATGGACTACCGCAACTCCAGGTCGTGAGCGTCACCTCAGGGCAAAACGTCACTCTACCTGCTGCTTCTACATCCCCGGCAGCTTCATTCCGGCCATACGGCGAGCGAAGCTGGGCTTGCCCATGCTCTTGAACATCTTGCGCATCTGGGCGTACTGGCGCAGCAACTGGTTCACTTCCTGCACCGTAGTGCCGGAGCCGCGGGCGATGCGCTTGCGGCGGCTGCCGTTGATGACCTCGTGGTGATCGCGCTCGTGCGACGTCATGGAATTGATGATGGCCTCGACGCGATTGATCTGCTTCTCGTCCACCTTGTCGGCCGCCTTCTGCATGTTGGCGAAGGGGCCGATCTTGGGCATCATGCCCATGATGCTCTGCAGCGAGCCAAGCTTCTTCACCTGCCGCAGTTGATCGCGAAAGTCTTCCAGCGAGAAGCCGTCGCCGCTGAGCGCCTTGCGCGCGAACTCCTCTGACTTGTTCTTGTCAAGTTTGGATTCGGCCTGCTCGATAAGCGAGAGAATGTCGCCCATGCCGAGGATCCGTCCCACGATGCGGTCCGGATGGAAAGGCTCGAGCGCGTCATACTTTTCGCCAACGCCGATGAACTTGATGGGCTGACCGGTCACGTTGCGGATGGAGAGCGCTGCGCCACCGCGGGCATCGCCGTCCATTTTGGTAAGCACCACGCCGGTGAGGGTGAGCTTCTTGTGGAACTCGTCGGCCGAGCGCACCGCGTCCTGGCCGGTCATGGAGTCGGCGACGAAGAGGATCTCCTGCGGGTTCAGGATCTTCTTCAGCGACTGCATTTCGTCCATCAACTGCTCGTCGATGTGCAGGCGGCCGGCGGTGTCAACGATGAGCACGTCGCAAGCGTTGTTGATGGCTTCGCGGCGGGCTTCCTTCACCAGCCGCTCGACGGTCGCGGTGTTAGATTCTCCAACCGTGCCTTCGTACAGATGCGCTTTGATGGCGTTGGCCACGACTTTGAGCTGCTCGCGGGCAGCGGGGCGATAGACGTCCACCGAAACCAGCATGGGGCGGTGCCCGCCCTGCTTCAGCCAATTCGCCAGTTTGCCCGAGGTGGTGGTCTTGCCGGAGCCCTGCAGACCGGCCATCAGCACGACGGTCGGCGGCTGCGAGGAGAACTTCAGCTTGGCGGTATCCTTGCCGAGGATGGCGATCAGTTCGTCGCGAACAATCTTAACCACCTGCTCGGCGGGAGAAAGCGCGGTCATCACTTCCTGGCCCAACGCCTTCTCGCGAATGTGGTCAACCAGTTCCTTAACGACCTTAAAGTTGACGTCGGCTTCGAGCAGCGCCATACGGATTTCCTTCAGCGCTTCGCCGATGTTTTCTTCCGTCAGCGTGCCTTGCCCGCGCAGGTTCTTGAAGGCCCGCTGCAGCTTATCTGTAAGGCTTTCAAACATTATTCAGGAGTCCAAAACTTGGGGTGGAACGGCAGAATCGTCGCGTTTCTACCGCGTAATATCAGGATACCACGCAATCGGCCGCGCCTTTTCGCGGCCTGCGGCTAGAATAGCTGCTGGCGCACTTGCCGTATCGAGCCCAAATTTCCAAGGCAAAGACCTCTATGACCGAACCTCTTCTGATCGCGAAAAGCAAAGACGAGCAGTGCCTGTTGCCGCAGATGTCAAATCGCCACGGCCTGGTTGCCGGCGCCACCGGCACCGGCAAGACCGTAACTTTACAAGTCATGGCGGAGAGCTTCAGCCGCATCGGCGTGCCCGTTTTCGCCGCCGACGTGAAGGGCGATCTGTCCGGCATCAGCCAGCCGGGCAAAGAGAGTCCCAAACTGGCGGAACGGATCAAGAAGTTGAAGCTCGAGGGCTTTACGTTTTCGGGATGTCCGGTCACGTTCTGGGATGTCTTCGGGGAGCAGGGACACCCGATCCGCGCGACGGTGTCGGAAATGGGGCCACTGCTTTTCAGCCGGTTGCTCAACCTCAACGACACGCAATCCGGAGTGCTGTCGCTGGTGTTTAAGATCGCTGATGAAAGTCAGCTGTTGCTGCTCGACATGAAGGACCTGCAGGCGATGCTTCAGCATGTAGGAGACAGCGCGAAAGATTTCCAGACGCAGTACGGCAACATTTCAGCGGCCAGCATCGGCGCCATCCAGCGGGGCCTGGTCACGCTGGGACAGGAAGGGGGCGACAAGTTCTTCGGCGAACCCGCGCTGAACCTCGACGACCTCATGCAGACGGACGCGAACGGCCACGGTTTGATCAACATCCTCGCGGCGGACAAGCTGATCCGCTCGCCGCGCGTCTATGCGACGCTGCTGCTCTGGCTGATGACCGAACTTTATGAGCGCCTGCCCGAGGTCGGCGATCCGGAGAAGCCCAAGCTGGTGTTCTTCTTTGACGAGGCACACCTGTTGTTTGCCGACCTTCCGCCAGTCGTGGGTGACAAGGTGAAGCAGATCGTTCGCCTCATACGTTCCAAGGGCGTTGGTGTGTATTTTGTCACGCAAAACCCGATCGACGTGCCGGAAGACGTCCTCGGCCAGCTGGGCAACCGAGTGCAGCATGCCTTGCGCGCGTTCACTCCAAAAGATCAGAAGGCGGTAAAAGCGGCGGCGCAAACCTTCCGATCCAACCCCAAGCTGGATGTGGAAAAGACCATCACCGAGTTGGAGGTGGGAGAGGCGCTGGTTTCGTTTCTTGACGAAAAAGGCACGCCGGGGATTGTGGAACGCGCACTCGTTTGTCCTCCTCACAGCCAGATCGGGCCGATCACTCCGGAGCAACGCCAGCAACTGATGGCCAGCTCTGTCGTCGCGGGTGTGTATGACACCGCCGTGGACCGCGAGTCGGCCTATGAGCTTCTGAAAGGCCGGGCCGGGCAGCCTCCCGTGCAAGGATCGGGCCAGCCGCAAGGACAGTCTCAACCGTGGTATGCCAACCTGCCCTCCCTGGGATCGCTAGGCATGGGAGGAGGCAGCGGCGGACGGCGCGGCGATTCTCTGGGAACCGCAATGGCCAAAAGCGCAGCTCGCACCATTGGCAGCAGCGTCGGCCGTGAGATCGTACGCGGTGTTTTGGGGTCGTTACTGGGTGGCAGCAGCAGCCGACGGCGGTAGAGCTACCCCGATCGTTAGTTCGTCGTCTCGGTGGAGGCTGCGCGATAGACCTCGGCGGCCGCGATCACCGTGTTGCTGTGGATGGCAACCGTGTCCTCAACCCGATTGGCGTACCCCCCGGCATAGGTGACCATCACCGGAATATCGCGGGCGCGGGCGGCGCGAAAGACCAGTTCATCCCGGCGCTTGAGTCCTTCGATCGTCAAGTTCAGACCGCCTAGCTGGTCCTCGCGGAAAGGATCGGCGCCGGCCACGTAACAGATCAGCTCCGGGTCGAACTGCCGCAGGCCCGAGCTCAGTGCATTGTCGAGCCACGCAAGATATTCCACATCGCCACAGCCATCGGGCAGGTTGACATCGATCGACGATGCCGGCTTGATGAACGGATAGTTGTTCTCCTGATGCAGCGAGATGGTGAACACGTCCTTGCTCGGGCCTTCGCTCAGCGTTGGGTCCTGAGGGATGCCTAACGCCGCAGCCGACCAGGACGGCAGCTTGTTTGGTTTGTGAGCCGCACTGCCGAAGATAACAGCGGTGCCGTTGCCCTGGTGAACATCGCAGTCCACCGTCATGGCGCGTCCGATGAGCTTTCGCTTCTGCATGACGCGAATGGCGACCGCAAAATCGTGCATCATGCAGAAACCTTCGCCGTGCTCGGGAAAGGCATGGTGAAAGCCACCGCCGATGTTGATGCAGACGCCGTCCTGGAGCGCGCGCTCCGCCGCCAGAATGGAGCCGCCGGTGTGGAGCATGAAGGCATCGACTGCCTGCGGCGAATACGGAATTTCCATCTCCAGTTCTTCGCGAGCCGTGAGACTTCCTTCCATCAGCTTGTTGACATAGAGCGGCGAATGCACCAGCAGGACATCGGCTTCGCTGGCGGGCTGGGGAGCGATGAAATCGCTCTCGTCAGCCACGTGCTCCCGCAGAAGCAACTCGCGAATGAGGCGATATTTGTCGGCGCGGAAGACGTGCTCGCCGATGGGCAGGAAATACTTCTCGCTATAAACCAATTTGAAAGGCAGCATGGGGCCGACTTTCAAGCACGCCAACCGCATGCCTGAAAGCTAGATTCTAGACCCGGGATGGCGATGCGGTGAAAAAGATTTCCCGCCAGTTGGTGGCGCGTATTCCCTGCTCTGCTAACCGGTTCGTGATGCCGTCTCTGACCATAACGTCGAAGGAAGCGAAAAAGAATCGCGAAACACGCCTGCGATGGTGGTTTTTCCTTTACGAATCGCATTCGATAAGTCAGACTTCGCACGTACCCACATAAGGAGGCTGTACCTATGAAGCAAGTCCTGCGACTGGCATTAGGGTTGTTGTGTCTTTCCCTGCTACTACTGGCGACGGGCGTTGCCCAGGACCAGTACACCGAAGGTCCGGTAAGCCGCGTCACCCTGGTTCACATCCTGCCCGGGCACTTCAACGCGTTTATGGACGATATAAAGAACAACATCAAGCCGCTCTGGGAAAGTGAGAAGAGCGCCGGGCTTATCGAGAGCTATGGCATTTTCCTGAACCAGACGAAAAGCGGTATCGAGGACTGGGACATCGGCTTTATCCTCACCTACAAGAACATGGCCGCGCTCGACGGTCTGGGCATGAAGGTCCTGGAACTGCGGATGAAACAATATGGCGACAAGGGCAAAGAGCAGCAGGTAATCGACAAGCGCGTCGAGAATGCGCGTCGCGGTTTCCAGCATGCTGATACGGGACATCACCATGAAGTAGCTCCTTTGCGGAGAATCGATTGGCTGGCGGCGTCTTTGGGATAGCGCCGCCGTTTTCATTTAAGATGACGCGAGATGGCGTCTGCCGCTCAACTGGTTTCTCTCCGTCGCGCTGCCGGCTACAACGTGCTGGCGACCACGGGCGTTGTTCTGGTGGCAGTTTTTGTGGCGTGCGCTTTGTTTGCACCCTGGATTGCTCCGCAGGATCCGGCGCACATCGATTTGCCGGCCCGCCTGCTGGGGCCGTCGGCTGCACACTGGTTCGGCACCGATGAACTGGGCCGAGACATCCTCTCCCGCATCATTTACGGCGCGCGCATTTCGATGCTGGTCGGCAGTTGCGTGGTGGCAGCGTCGCTTACCCTGGGCATGATCTTCGGCTCCGTCGCTGGATACTACGGTGGCATCACCGATCGGGTGCTCAACGTGGTGGTGATGAACGCGTTCATGTCGTTCCCCGGAATTCTGCTGGCCATCGCCTTCGTGGCTTTTCTCGGTCCGGGCATCTTCAACCTGATCTTCGCGCTGTCGCTGGGCGGATGGGTGGGCTACGCGCGGCTGGTGCGGGCGCAGGTGCTGGCGGTGCGGGAGCGCGAATTTGTTGAGGCCGCGCGTGCGCTGGGCGCCAGCGACCTGCGAATCGTGGTGCGTCACATTTGGCCGAACATTATCCAGCCGATCATCGTGCAGGCCGCGATCGGCATGGCCGGCGCCATTCTGGCGGAAGCGACCATGAGCTTCCTCGGCTTGGGCGTGCCGCCACCGGCAGCGAGCTGGGGCTCGATGCTGAACGACGCGCGGTCGCACCTGTTCGATTCGCCGCACCTGGTGCTGTTCCCCGCCGCTGCCGTGATGCTCGCGGTGCTCTCCTTCAACTTTATCGGCGACGGCCTGCGCGATTACCTTGATCCGAGATCGAGGATCGAGGTCGGGCTGTAAGTCGCCCTGCGCCTCGCGGTCCTAAAAGAGAAAAGCGCCTTCCCTGGAAGGCGCTCCTGGTCATTGCGGCTGCTGGCGACTTAGGGCTTCACTTGCTTGTTGCTGTTGTGCTTGTCTTTGTAGATTTTCTGGGACAGCTGGTCCTGCTGCTGGTGGAGCGTGTGACGGTCAGCGGTGGTCAGATGGCCGCCATTTTCGCTTTTCATCTGCTCCTTTTCTTTGGTCAGGTTCGATTCCTTGTTTTCCAGTTTGGCCGTTTCACCGGCAGTGAGCCCGCCGTTCTGAACGCCGTTCGCGATGCGGCTCTGCTGGTTTAGCTTGCGCTGGTGGACCGTCTGCGGCGGCTGCACAGCGGAAGGGGCAGCAGTGCTCTGGCTGTTGGAGCGGTAGACGTACTCTGGGCTGCGGCGGGCAATAACATCGCCGCCAGCTAGCCCCTAAACATGCCATCCTCAGGATTGTTTTCATAGTAGTAATCCTCACTATATTGGTTTGGGCTGAAGTAAAGCCCCAACGAGTGCGCATTGATAGGAACACAAGGATTCGTCTTCAGTTGTGTGGACCGGAGAAATATAAGCTCTCAACAGCAGGCAACCAATTCGCGGCAATGGCATCGCGCAGTTACAAAAACTCGGTACAGAGTCTCCGTCCCTACTTCTTGTCTGCGACGATTCTCTCGACAATGTGGTCTATGGTGTCGAGCGCTTTCTTGGCCGGCAGGTTGTTGTTGTTGGTGATAACCGAGAAAGCGATGTGCTGGCCGCTTTGCGTGGTGGCGTAGCCGGATAGCGAATACACGTGAAGAAGTGATCCCGTTTTGCCGCGGACCAGTCCGGCGGCGGGGGTGTTGCGAAAGCGTTCGGAGAGCGAGCCATCTACGCCCGCTACCGGCAATGTGCCTTCATAGAGCTGTCCCCACGGTTGCTGATGACAGTATTGCAGCAACGTGACAACGGCTTCTGGTGTGACCAGGTCTTCGCGGGACAAACCGGAACCGTCATAGAAAGCGAACTGCTCCGGCTTGATGCCGGCGTTCACCAGGAACCCGCGCAGCACCTCCAGCCCACCCTCGATCGAGCCGGAAGTACCTTTCTCTTTGCCGAGCAGGCGCAGCATCAGCTCGGCATGCAGGTTCTGGCTCACCTTGTTGATCACGCGCAGGTCCTGCGAGACGGGTTGCGACTGGTAACTGGCCAGCACCAAAGGCGCGGGCACAGACGGCCGCGTCGAGTCACCGCCCCCCGATGCGATCGAGGTGACGCTGAAGGTTTGCGTCGAAGCCAGCTCCGTATGGTGGGTGCGCGCCCGTCCGTAGACGGTTACGCCCCGCTCCTCCAGCAACTGACGGAAGAGCCGTGCGGTAAAGTCGGCGGGATCTTCAATAGCCAGCGCTTCGCCGAAGCCGGGATCGTCCTGGGGAATGTTTCCCCACAACGTGAGCTGGCTGGAGCCCGGTTCGCGATTGATGGAAACCGTTCGCGGCCCGGTGCCCTGAGGCGTGGTCATCACCCGGTTGTCAATCTTGTAGTACTCGGGAAAGGGCGTGATATTGAGGAACGCCCGTTCGCCCGGCCGGTCGGCCGGCTTGATGTCCACGAAGATGACGTTGTCGTTGATGGTCAGCGCCGAAACCGGAGCGCCCCACTCGCGCGCCAGATCGTCCTGCGACCAGCCTTCCCCGTAGCGCTCGAAGACGAAGTACGAATCGTCGGCCACCACGTCGCCGTCAATGTACTTCAAACCATGCAGCACGAGCTGGTCAGCGAGGCTCTGCAGCACCTGGATGGGCGGCGCTCTGCGCTCGGTGTGCAGGTTGTAGGGCAAGGTGCGGCCGGAGAGATTGGGATCGCCGCGTCCCACCACCACCAGGTCTGCGTTCAGGCGTCCGTATTTGTCCAGCGAGCCGAAGGTTTCAACCGTGGTCTTGAAGCGGTAGTCGGGCCCGATCAGCCCGAAGACGGCAGCCGTCGTGAAGAGCTTGGCATTGGACGCGGGCGTGAAAAGCTTGTCCTGGTTCAGCGCGTAGAGCGGCCTGCCGGTGTCGAGCGAGACCACATAGATTCCCCACAACCCGCGTGCCACCCCAGGATCGCTGAGGATTTGCTGCAAATCGTGATCGAGCTTTTTGGAGCCATCGGGCTTTTCGACCGGCTTGCGAGAAGCCGCGAATGCCTGCGTCAGCAACGCGAAGAACAGCACAACAGCAGCGAGATTACGGCCCCGGTACATAGGACTACTGCTTGGATTTTAGCATTGCGGCGCAAGGGGACCTGAGCATTCTTTCCTGCGAGTCTGGTGGCCTCGACAGTTAGAATCGTGGCATGCGTCCTCGTTATCGCTGGCAGTTGCGCTCGCGCGCATTGGAACTGGGCCAGCGCACCTTCATCATGGGCGTGGTGAACGTCACGCCTGATTCTTTTTCGGACGGCGGCAAGTTCCTCGATCCGGCGCGAGCCATCGAACATGCGCTGCAACTGGTGGAGGAAGGGGCCGACATACTCGATGTCGGTGGCGAGTCCACGCGACCCGGCGCGTTCGTCGCGGCCTACGAGGGCGGCGCCGGCAGCGCTCGGCCGGCGGTCGGCGAGGACGAGGAACTGCGACGCGTGATGCCTGTGATCGAGGGCATTCTATGCGCGCGTCCTGACACGATTGTTTCGGTTGACACCTACAAGAGCGGAGTCGCGCGGGCAGCTTGCGGCGCAGGAGCGGAGATTGTCAACGACGTCAGCGCTTTTCAGTGGGACCCGCAAATGGCAGGCGCATGCGCGGAATTGCAGTGCGGCGTGGTGTTGATGCATACCCGCGGTCAGCCGCATCAGTGGCGTAATCTCCCGCAGGAGTCGGACATCGTTGCACGATTGGAGCACGACATGGCGAACCGGGTGCAAGTCGCCTTCGAGCACGGAGTCCGGCGCGAGCGCATCGTGCTTGACCCGGGCTTCGGCTTTGGCAAGAACTTCGAAGAGAACTACCCGCTGCTGGCGCACTTTGATCAGTTGCACCGGATGGGATTTCCGCTGCTGGCCGGGACTTCGCGCAAATCATTCGTGGGACGCACGCTCGGCAGGCGCGCTGGCGCAGATGCGCCACCTACCGAGCGTCTCTACGGCTCGCTGGCCGCGATGGTTGCCAGCATTCTGCGCGGAGCGCACATCGTGCGGGTCCACGACGTGAAGCCGGCGGTGGAGGCGGCGGCGGTGGCCGACGAAGTGCTCGCGGCGTCCGGGCCGAGTTGAACTAACCCTTGCCTGCTTGCGACGCGGCTGAATTGAATCGCGGTCAAAAATCGCCGTTCATTCTGCGCCTTTAAGCAAATGTGATGTGTTCTCCGTGAATGACGACCGCTACTCCTTTCATCCACTAGATAGAGTTCTGAACATCGCTCGATGCCCAGCCTGGAACACCTCTCGTTCGATCCGCGCGTTACCGTACGTCGCGCCGGAGCGCCAGATCCCAACGGCCGTTGTGTCGTGTACTGGATGCAGCGCGCCCAGCGCGCGCTCGACAACCCGGCCCTGGACGTTGCGGTTGACCTGGCCAATCAACTAAAGCAGCCTGTGGTGATCTTTTTTGCGCCGGTGCCGTTTTATCCGCACGCGAACCTGCGACATTGCGCATTCCTGGCGCAAGGCATACCGGACATCGCCGAGCGCGCTCGCAAGCGCGGCATTGGCTTCGTGCTGCGCCGCTATCCCGATCATTTCCTGGTGAAGTTTTGCGACGAAGTCAAGGCTTCGCTCGTGATCGGCGACGAGAATCCATTGCGCGAGCCCCGCCACTGGCGCGAAGTCGCGGCCAAGAAGCTTAGCGTGCCATTTTGGACGGTGGATGCCGACGTGCTCGTTCCGTCGAAGCTGCTGGAGAAAGAGCAGTACGCTGCGCGCATCATTCGCCCGAGACTGAGCGGCGGTTGGAACAGTTCCTTGCGCCGCTACGCAATCCAAAAGCAAAGATCGCATGGCAGAAACCGCGTGGCTTGCACGCGCTTCTCGATGACGGCTCGTTCGATATTACGGAAGACTGGAAGGGTCTCGACCGCTCGGTGCAGCCGGTCGATTCCTTTCAGGGTGGAACCAGCGAAGCACTCCGGCTGCTACAAGACTTCGTCACTCACAAGCTGGCGCATTATCCCGAGCGTCACGGCAAGCCGGAAGTTGACGGCACCAGCCGGCTGTCCCCGTATTTGCACTTCGGACACATCGGCCCGCACACGGTGGCGCTGGCGGTGGAACAGGCGAGTGCGCCGCGTGCGGCGAAAGATGACTTCCTCGACCAGTTCATCACCTGGCGCGAGCTGTCCATTAACTTCGTGCACTTCAATCCTCTGTACGACTCCATCGAGAGCGCGCCCGATTGGGCCCACCGCACGCTGGCTGCGCACGCGGGTGATGAGCGGCCAGTGACGTATTCGCGCCGGCAGCTGGAACAGGCCGAAACCCACGACGACCTGTGGAACGCAGCGCAACGCCAGATGCTCCACTCTGGATGGATGCACAATTACATGCGCATGTACTGGGCGAAGAAAATCCTGGAGTGGAGCGTGACTCCGGCAGTCGCCTACCAGACGGCGGTCTATCTCAACGATAAGTATTTTCTCGACGGACGCGATCCGAATGGCTACGCAGGCATCGCCTGGGCGATCGCCGGCAAGTTCGATCGCCCGTGGTTCGAGCGGCCCATCTTCGGGACGATTCGCTACATGTCGGGCAACGCGGCGCGCAAGAAGTTCGACGCAGAGAAGTACATCGAGCAGATGGCGGAGCTGGGCAGGGGGTGAAGCAACATACTGAGTTGCTCAAGGATTGAAGGGTTACGGCACACTGACAGCTGGAGCACGCCTTCCAGGCGTGCATAATTACCCCAGCTGTGAAAGCGCGCTTTAGCGCCTGAGGTAATGTTTTGTTACCTCAGCGGCTGAAGCTGGCTCACAAGACCTAATCCCGAATGCACCGCTGAAGCGGCGCTCACCTATACAACAACGTGAGACTGCTCTGTGCGGTGCTACGGCGCGATCTTCAGGCTATAGATAAAAGCGCTGATCCAGACCACGAATCCGACGACGCCCACTCCGATATAGAGCCGACGCTCAAATGGGCTATGCAGTGTGGGCAGGGGCAACGGCGTTCCCAATGCGCGGTGAAACGACGTACCCAGCAGGCCGCCGAATCCGATGAGCGTGGTGGCGCCGCCAAAGGCAAGCCCCGCGATGATGACCACAAAACTGAGGCTGAACACGGTTAGACCCCGCCACTTGCCAATCAGCCTAGACCTCTTGCCGAAGTTCCGCAACTGGCCGCCTAAAACCGTTTCAGATCTACCGTGTCCGGCCCGGCTGGTAGAGCAGGCCTTCAGGCCTGCGTCCCCGCGCGGGAAAGAAACTGCTTCCGCCGCTGAGGTCCGCGACCTCGGCGGCGGAAGCAAAATGAGGTCGTAGCCGCGTACGCGGGCCTGAAGAGACTGTGTCGCAACCGGTACCGCCGCTCCAGCGGCTGGTGCGACCAAGTCTTGATCGTCTTGTCCCAAGGCCAAATTGAATTCGTGGTTGCGACGCAGTCTCTGAAGGCCCGCTCCACCGTAATACTCCGAAACCTAAATCGTCCTTGAGGGGGCTGCAGCAGCACCTTTATCCAGAAAGCCGCCCGGTTTTTTCGCATGCCCGGATTTGTCTCCTTCATCTAATTGAGCAAGTGCGCGGCCAATCTGATCACTGCCCGTGGCGCCACGTACCTCGCATCCCCAGGAGCAACTGAAAAACTTATGAAGATAGCTTGGAATTCATCTGCGTCCGTGGTGTTTGCCCTTTTACTCTCGACTTTTCCAGCCTGTGCGCAGAGTGGCAAGAATGCGCAATCAGCCGCATCGCCGCAAGGTCCGTTCACTGACTACCGTTACGAAAAACCGGGCACAATCCACAAGATCAGCTGCGAACGACCTGCCAGCTCCGTACGCAACCAAGTCCGCGTCGAACTGGGCCAGGATTGTGGACCGTCCCAAGGATGCCTGGCCGCAGGCGCCGGCGGGATTCAAAGTCGATTTGTTCGCCACTGACCTGGATGAACCGCGCAAAATCATCACCGCCCCTAACGGAGATGTCTTTCTCGCCGAAAGCCACAAGGGTGAGATCAAGATTTTTCGCGGCATCACCGCGGATGGAAAGCCGCAACAGACGGAGATTTTCGCGACTGGTCTCAATCGGCCGTACGGCATCGCCTTTTATCCTCCGGGGCCGAATCCCCAATACGTCTATGTCGGAAATACCAACGCTGTGCTGCGCTTCCCTTATCACAACGGCGATCTGAAGGCGACGGGCAAAGCCGAGCACATCGCCGACTTGCCGGGTGGCGGCGGACACTGGACCCGCGACATCGTTTTCTCCCCAGACGGCAATCAGATGTTCGTGGCCGTGGGCTCCGACTCCAACGTTGACGATCCCGACACGCATCCCGACGAGAAAAATCGCGCCGACATTCTGGTCATGGGTCCCGATGGTTCCAACCTGCGGGTGTACGCCTACGGCATCCGCAACGCGGGCGCCGGGCTGGCGATCGATCCGAAGACCGGCGAGCTATGGTGTTCGGTGAACGAGCGTGACGGCCTGGGCGACAATCTGGTACCCGACTACATCACCCATGTGCAGGCTGGCGGCTTCTATGGCTGGCCGTATTACTACATCGGCGGCAACCAGGACCCGCGTTTGCCGGGCAAGCATCCCGAACTGAAAGACAAAGTGATTGTGCCCGACGTATTGCTGCAACCCCACACCGCGTCGCTGGAGATGACGTTCTACGAGGGCAAGCAATTTCCAGCGGAATATCAGGGCGACATCTTCGCCTCGCAGCATGGCTCGTGGAACAAAAGCACGCGCGTGGGATACGAACTCATCCGCGTGCCCCTGCATCAGAGTGGAAAGGCGAGCGGCGAATACGAAGACTTTCTCACCGGCTTCGTGCTTCCCAACGGCGACGTCTGGGGCCGTCCAGTCGGCGTGACGGTGGCTCCGGATGGATCGCTGCTGGTGACGGACGATGGCTCGAATTCCATCTGGCGAGTGAGTTATACGGGAAAATGACCAACGTTAGCCGTTGCGACTCAGGCTTTTCGCCAAATATAATGAGACGTATGGGAGCGATCGACGATACCCGCAAGCTGCTGCAGGACCTTGTGACACCGGACCTGAAAGCGCTGAGTGTGCGCGTCGAGGCGCTGGAGAAAAGAGTGGATTCGGGATTTTCCGACCTACGGCAGACGATCGCCGAGGTGGACGCTCGGGCTGAGCGCCGACACACGGCTTTGCTTACTGCGCTGCATCTGGAGGAGCGGGTGAAGCGGCTGGAAGAGCGCGCCTCCCCCCACGAACAACGAACCTAGAAGAGCCCCCAGCCAAACTGCGAACCACGATCGAGAAAAATCGGCCCCATCCCCGGAACCCACGCCTCAGCTTTTTTCGCGGACGGCTTCGCCGCCCTCCGGCCCGTAGAAGAATACCCAGGTGGCAAAATCGTCGGTGAAGTCCACGAAGCGGTGTTCTTCGCCGGCCGCGACAAACAGAACGTCTCCCGGACCGAAGCCAACGTCCTTCCCTTCCCGTTGAAAGCGCCCTGTTCCGGTGGCGATGACGTAGATCTCGTCCCGGGTATGCGGATTCTGCCCATCGGCGCCGCGCGGCGCGTACAACTTCACCGTAAGCGTCCCGTGGCGAAACAACTCGATCGAGCGCTCACCGTCGGGGCCGGGCAGCTTATCCAGCCCGGTCAGGGCTTTCAGATAACCCTGCACAATCCTGCCTTCGATCTTCATGAGGCCGATGCCTCCCCGACAAATTCCGGCTTCGCTTTGGGCTTCCAGACGCCAAGGATGATGCCCATCAGAATGCAGCCTAGCAGTGGATAAGCGGCGGAAATCATGATGAAGGAGACTGCGCGCATCTCGAAAGCCATTTCGGTAACCATCGCCAGGGCAGCGGCCAAGCCCACCAGGCCTCCGACTCTGATTCCGCGTATCAGTCCGTGCGACTGCGAACCGCCCAGCAACCGGGCGATGAAATAGCCGATCAAGATGCTGCAAAGCAGGGAGATTACATACGGCCAGGCATTCGGATGATCCGTGTAAGCCTTCAATTCTTCCGGCGAGATGCGAGTGCCCGCCTGCCAGGGTGCTTTGAAGGATGTGAACCAGACCGCTCCGAAGACCCAGTCAGCAACGCCTGCCAATACAACTGCTCCCCAATTTACTCGCATGCCCTCACCCTCCGTGCCATCCGCCGAGACGATACCTTGTTCCGGCGGCTTGCGCAATCCAATTACTGCGGACCGCACATATTCAGTACCTGCTGCGGGCTGCATCCCTGCTCCCGCAGCTTGTTCAAGCTGAGAGCATCATGGCGCTTGGCCAGCCGCAGGCCCGCTTCATCGCGCACCAGGTCGCAATGGTAGTAAGCGGGAACCGGCAGCCCGAGTGCGCGGACCAGCAGCAGTTGCCGCGCCGTGGATTTCAGCAGATCGGCGCCGCGGACGACTTCGGTGATTTGCATGGCAGCGTCGTCGGCGACCACGGCCAGCTGATACGCGGGCACGTCGTCGCGCCGCCAGATCACGAAGTCACCGAAGTCTTCGCCGGCAACAAACCGCTGAGGTCCCAGGTGAAGATCATCGAAGGTGATCTCCTCGCCATCGGGAACGCGAAACCGCCAGTTCACGCCCGCGGGCACTTCGTATCGTGAGGCTTCGCCGATCTTCTCGCGGCAGCGGCCCGGATAGCGGGGCTCATCGTCGCCTTCGTTGGGGGCGGCGGCGGCATTCGCCAGGTCCTTGCGCGAGCATGTGCAGGGATAAATGAATCCGCCATCGCGCAACTTGCGCCATGCGGCCAGATAGAATTCGCGCCGCCCGCTCTGTTCGTAAGGCACAAATGGCCCGCCGACGTCGGGTCCTTCCTGCCAGCGGATTCCCAACCAGCGCAGGTCTTCGATCATCGCCTCGGCGAATTTCGTCTTCGAGCGCTGCGGGTCGAGGTCCTCATTGCGAAAGACCAGCGTACCGCCGTGCGCGAGAGAGCGCTGATAGGCCGTCCAGAAGGTGCAAGCGTGTCCGAGGTGCAGCAGCCCGGTCGGCGAGGGCGCCAGCCGCCCGCGATAAGGCGGGGCTTGGGTTGTCGGGACGGCGCGCATGAGTTGATTCTAGAGCGCCCTTGAAAGTTCCTGTATCCCTGAGGAGGTGGAGCACGCCTTCCAGGCGTGCACAGCAGTGGAAGATTGGAAATTCGCGCTTCAGCGCCTGAGGTAAATGGTTTGCTGTTACCGCAGCGGCTAAAGCCGAGTTTGAAAACAAGCTGGCAACTGCACCGCTGAAGCGGTGCTCCACCTCGCCATATAACCCCGCATTCGGTCTAGAAAAGCCGATGAGTAGGCAGGGCGCGCCGGGGCTCAGTGCAGAACGCCGGCCAGTTCAGGCTCCGGTTCGACCTGGAGCTCCGATGGCGACTCGATCACTTCGCGTCTCCTCACGGCCCTCGGCGTATGCGGGTGCAAGTCGCGCGCATTGCGCAACAGGAAGAGCAGCGGAATCATACCCAGGAAAACCATGCCCATGATCCAGAATGCCTCGACGAACGACAGCATGGCCGCCTGCTGCTGCACCATCCCGTAAATCGCGCCCAGGGACTTCTTCGCCGCGTCCACCGAGTTGTATCCCTGCGTCTGGAACCAGCTCTGCAGGCCGTGCAGCATCATCCGCATCTTAGGATCGAAGAGGGTCACGCGGCTGACAAGCTGGTTCTGATGCACCTGGTTGCGCCGCGCCAGGAACGTGGTCATGGTGGCGATGCCGAAGCTGCCGCCGATATTGCGCATCAAGTTGTAAATGCTGGTGGCATTGCCCATCTTCTCCTTGGCGATGCCCGACATGCTGACCGCCATCAGCGGAATGAACAGAAACGCCATCGCGCCGCCCTGGATCACCTGCGGCCAGAAGACATCCCAGTAGCCTGTGTTCAGGTTCAGATGCGAGAGGCTGAACATGCTCCAGGCGCCGACCACCAGGCCCATGCCGATCAGCTTGCGCGGATCGTAGCGGTTAGTAAGCTGGCCAGCGACTGGCATCATGACCAGCGACCCAAGACCGCGCGGCGAGAGCGCCAGCCCAGCCTGCAAGGCCGGGATAGCCCAGCAGCGTCTGCAGGAAGATAGGCAGCAGGACCAGGCTGGCATAGAGAACGAACCCGAGCATGGTCATCAGAAAAACGCCGGCGCTGAAGGTGCGATCCCGGAGCGCGCGCAGGTCCACGATGGGATGCGCGGGCCTTCAACTCGCGTATCACCAGGGCAACCAGTCCGGAGACGCAAAGGACCGTCCACCAGCGGATCTGATTACTGCCAAACCAGTCTTTGCGCTGGCCGGTGTCGAGCACCACCTGCAGCATCCCGAATCCAAGCGCCAGAAAGCCGATGCCCCACAAATCAATGCCGCCGGTCTTGTGCTTGCCGATGTAATGCGGGTCGCGCACGAACGCGCTGATCATCATCACGGAAAATGCGCCCACCGGCAGGTTGAGGTAGAAGATCCAGCGCCAGGTGTAGTTGTCGGTGATCCAGCCGCCGAGCGTAGGCCCGAGGATGGGCGCGAGGATAATGCCCAGCCCAAAGGCCGCCATGGCGGTGCCATGCCTTTTGGGCGGGAAGGTTTCCAGCAGGACCGCCTGCGCCAGGGGCTGCAATCCGCCGCCGGTGAGGCCTTGCAGGATGCGGAAGAAGATAAGCCATTCCAGGCTGGTGGCCATTCCGCAAAGCAGCGAGGTGAAGGTGAACCCGGCGACGCAGGTCAGCAAAATCCGGCGGCGCCCGAAGCGGTTCGCCAGCCAGCCCGCCATCGGCAGGATGATGGCATTCGACACCAGGTAAGAGGTGACGACCCATGTGCCCTCTTCCACCGTCGCGCCCATGTTTCCCGCGATGTGCGGTATGGAGACGTTGACCACCGTCGTGTCGAGGATCTCCATGAACGTGGCCAGCATGACGGCGATGGTCACGATCCAGGGATTGACGGGTGGGCGCTCGCTGCTAGGCACTTCGGCTGCCATCAAGAAAATTCTAAGGAACGTCGTGCACCCAAGTCGGTGACGAGCGACACACACGTGATGCGACAGCGACATTTTTCATGGAGAGCAAGCCCGGAGTCGGGTTGTGATGGGAGTCACTCGGTCAAGTGACCCACAATGCTACGATAGTGGTTTATGTCCGCTCCCGAGTCCCTGTTTGTGCGTGCCTGCCAGCGGCTTCCAGTCAAATCCACGCCTGTTTGGTTCATGCGCCAGGCCGGCCGCTACATGCAGGAGTACCGCGACGTCCGCAAGCACCATTCCCTCGTCGAAATCTGCAAGAAGCCGGAACTCGCGGCCGAAGTGACGATCACTGCCGCCGAGTTCCTCAAGGTTGACGCCGCCATTATCTTCGCCGACCTCCTGCTGCCGCTCGAGGTCATGGGGCTGCCGTTCCATTTCTCCGCCGGCGAAGGGCCGGTGATCGAAAAGCCGGTCCGCACGGCGGAAGACGTGAAAGTGCTGCGCACCGACCGCGCCGCCGAACTCGGCTATGTGGCCGATGCGGTCGCCCTGGTGGTGAAACACTTCGGCCCCAAGCTGCCGGTGATCGGCTTCTGCGGTGCGCCGTTCACGCTGGCCAGCTACATGGTCGAGGGTGGAGGGTCGCGCCATTACCTGGAAGTGAAGAAGTTGATGTACAACTCGCCCGAGACGTGGGACGAGCTGGTCGGCAAGCTGGTGGATGTGCTGGTGGAATACGCTGCCGAGCAGGTGCGTGCCGGCGCTGACGTGTTGCAGATTTTTGATAGTTGGGTCGGCTGCCTGAGCGTGGAGGACTACCGTCGTTACGCGCTCGTGCCTACCACGCAGCTCATCCAGCGCCTGCAGAAGGAAACGCACGTGCCCATCATCTACTTCGGCACCGATAGCGCGACCTTGCTGCCTTCGATGTCGGAGACCGGAGCGGAGGTCATCGGCCTGGATTGGCGCATCCCGCTCGACGAAGGCTGGAGCACGGTCGGGCACAAACACGCCGTGCAGGGCAATCTGGACCCCGTTTTGCTGTTTGCCTCGTGGCGCGAGCTGAAGCAGCGCGCCGAGCACATTCTCCGCCTCGCCGACGGCCGGCCCGGACATATCTTCAATCTCGGCCACGGCATTCTTCCGCATACGCCGGTGGACAACGTGAAGGACCTGGCGCAGTTCGTACACGAGTTCAGCTCCACGGCCGCAACCTCCACGAGGACGCCATGAGCAAAGATGCCGTGCTGCTGATTGCTCATGGCAGCCCCGAGCGGGTGGAAGACATTCCGGAATTCCTGCAGAACATTTCGCGCGGGCGTCCCATGCCGGAGGCCGTGGTGCGCGAGGTGCAGCACCGCTATTCGCTGATTGGCAGCTCGCCGCTCACGCGGATTACTCGCCAGCAGGCTGACGGAGTCTCGCGTGAGCTGGGACTGCCAGCATATGTCGGCATGCGCAACTGGCATCCGTTCATCGCGGACGCGTTGCAGCAGATGACTGACGACGGAGTCGGGCGCGCGGTTGCGATCTGCCTTGCGCCGCACAATTCGCAGACCAGCGTCGGTCTCTACAAGCAGGTGCTGTTCGGCAGCGATCCCCCGTTCGCCATCGACTTCGTCGAAGAGTGGCACGACCATCCTTTGCTGATTGAAGCTTTCGCGGAAAAACTGCGAGACGGATGGGCGAAGGCTTGTGCCGACCACGGCGCACGGTTGCCGGTGCTGTTCACCGCGCACAGCGTCCCCCGGCGTACCATCGCGGATGGCGATCCTTATGAGGCGCAGACGCGGGAAACGGCGTCGCTGGTGGCAGCGCAGGTTCCTGAGATTGGCGCCTGGAGCTTTGCTTTCCAGAGTCAGGGCATGTCGGGCGGCGAATGGCTCGGTCCCACAGTGGAGGACACCATCACCAAGCTGCGGGACGCAGGTCACAGCGGCGTGTTCGTTCAGCCGATCGGCTTCGTTTGCGACCACGTCGAAATCCTGTTCGACATCGACATTCTGTTCCGCGACTTCGCCGGCGAACGCGGCATGAAACTGTACCGCGCGGAATCCCTGAATGCCTCTCCGCTGTTCGTGCGCGCCGTCGCCGATTTGGCGACGGGCGCGACTCGGCATTCCGGCTCAAGATTGCAAAACGGCAGTCCAGCCTGAGAAGATTTCATGAAGTGCACGCCTGCATTGAAGCGGATTGCCATTGTCGGGGGAGGCATTTCAGGCCTGAGTGCCGCGTTTTATCTGGAGAAGGCGCGCGCCGCCGGAGCTGAGCTGGAATACACGCTCTTCGAGACGGGCCAGCGGCTGGGCGGCTCCATGTACTCCGATCGCGTTGAGGGCTGCCTGGTCGAGGCTGGCCCCGACTCCTTCCTCACCGAAAAGCCGTGGGCGCTGACCCTCTGCAAGGAACTGGGCATCGCCGATCAGCTCATCGGCTCCAATGACGCCCAGCGCAAAACGTACATCGTCGTCAACGGCCGGTTGGTTGTCATGCCCGACGGCCTGATGTTTATGGTGCCCACCAAACTTGTGCCGACGGCCCTATCGCCGCTGTTCTCGTGGAACACCAAGATTCGCATGGCGCGGGAGCTGCTGCATCCTCCGCGTCCCATGCACGACGATGAAACCGTTGCCGAACTGGTGGAGCGCCACTTCGGCGCGGAGGTGGTGGACCGGCTCGCCGATCCGCTGCTGTCAGGAGTCTACGGAGGCGACGCCGCGAAACTCAGCGCCCGTGCCGTGCTGCCGCGATTCGTTGAGATGGAAGAGAAGTACGGCAGCTTGAGCCGGGCGATGCTGGCCGCCCACAAGAAAATGGCGCAGTCGCGCAGCAAGCAACCGGCGCGTCCGCTGTTCACCTCGTTGAAGGACGGCATGCAGCAACTGGTGGACGCCATCCTCGGCCGCCTCGATCCCGAATCGATTCGCATGCGCAACCATGTGCAGCGAATCTATCCCCAGGACGGTGGGTGGCGGGTTTCGATCGAACTCAACGGCGACGAGCGTTTACGATGCGGTAATCCTTGCCACTCCGGCGAACGTCGCTGGCACGCTGCTCGATGGCGTGGATCGTGGGCTGGCGCGCAATCTCCTGGACATTACCTACAGCTCTTCGGTCACCGTCACGCTCGGCTACTACCTGGACCAACTCAAGGGATTGCCTCCGGGCTTCGGCTTCCTGGTGCCGCGCAACGAAGGCACGCGCATGCTGGCCTGCACCTTCGTCCACAACAAATTTCCCCATCGCGCTCCCGAGGGCAAAGGCATTCTGCGCTGTTTTCTGGGAGGCGCACGCGACGAAGCCGTGCTTGCGCTCACCGACGACGAAATGCTGGAGACGGTCCACCGCGAACTCAAGGACATTGTGAAGCTGGAAGCCCGTCCGATGTTCGCGCGCGTGTACCGCTGGCGGGGCGCGATGGCGCAGTACGAGTCCGGCCATATCGCGCGCGTACAACGCATCGAGAAGCGGGTGTCGGAGATCCCCGGACTTGCAATTGCCGGCAACGCTTATCACGGCATCGGCGTGCCCGACTGCATCCGCTCCGGCATGGAAGCGGCGAACACAGTGGCGCCGGTGCCGGTGGAATCGTTGTCAACCCAGCGATAATCCAGCTTCCCGCGTGTCACTCACGCCTCTGCCCTGGATCACAGAGGAAACTCGCCCAAAAGCGTACCGTAAAGATAGTCACCTGCCATGCCGACAGGTCGGAGGTGATGCATGTCCATCGTCCTCATTGTCATTTATTGCCTGATAGCCGCAGTGGTGATTTTTGGCCTGACATTCAGCCAGGAGCTTCAAGAGGACAAGCAGCGCAAACCGAAGCGAGCCAGCCCCGGTGATCAGCATCGAGGCCGCGAAAACATCGCGCAGTAAAACTGCACCGGCGCGCTTAGTTTAGGATGTTGGGTTGGCCCTGACCGCCGCCAGCGGGGGCGTTCCGGGACTGTCTGCGATCGGGGAGATCTGCATGCCGGATGTGCGTCGAGGATTGATCATTGTGAACACCGGCCCGGGCAAGGGCAAGACCACAGCCGCCATGGGCACCGCGTTGCGCGCCGTGGGCAACGGCATGAGGGTGCTGATGCTGCAATTCCTCAAGGGCTCGTGGCACTATGGCGAACTGGACGCGGTGAAGGCGTTCGGCGATAACTTCGTCATGAAGCAGATGGGCCGTGGCTTCGTGAAGGTCGGCGGCGCCGAGACTGATCCCGAAGATATCCGTATGGTCGAAGAAGCATGGGCTGAAGCAGAGAAGGAGATTCTCTCCGGCCAGTGGGACCTTGTCGTCCTTGACGAAATCAACTACGCCATCAGCTACAAAATGCTCGACCCGCAGAAAGTAGTCGCGACGCTGAAGAAGAAACCCGAGATGGTGCACGTCATCCTCACCGGCCGCAACGCTCATCCCGACATCGTCGAGATCGCCGACACGGTGACCGAGATGAGAGAAGTAAAGCACGCCTACACCAAAGGCATCGAAGCGCAGCGCGGCATCGAATATTAGCCGGAAGAAAAACCAAGGAGAGGACCACATAGTTCAGAGAAGCGGGGCTCTGGAATGGCTCTGAAATCCCAGCTTCTGATTCGCATGTCTCTTGCCGCGATCGTTATCCCGACGGCGTTGTTCGCCTGCGCCGGCTCGGTGAAGTTCTGGCAAGGGTGGGCTTGGATGGCCGTGTTTATCATTCCATTTCTTGCTTTTCACGCCTACCTTTACCGGCACGATCCCAAATTGCTCGAGCGCAGGATGCGAATGAAAGAAAAAATCAGTGCACAGAGGCTCATTCAGGTCGCAGGGCCTCTCATCTTCGTTACCTGTTTCGTACTTTGTGGTCTGGACTACCGATTCGGCTGGTCAGCCACCGTCGTATGGCCCGTGCCTGTGTGGCTGACGCTCCTTTCCGACGCCTGGGTCCTGGGCGGCGTCCTGCTCATCGTTTGGGTGATGAGAGTCAATAGCTTCGCCGCTCGCACTATCCAGGTGGAAGCCGGCCAGCCGGTTGTCTGCAGCGGGCCTTACAGCTTTGTTCGCCACCCCATGTATCTAGGGGCGGCCATGATATCGCTCGCAAATCCGCTCGCGCTCGCTTCGTGGATTGCCTTGCCCGTTTCCGCTCTTCTTTTGCCGGTCCTTGTTTTGCGGCTCCTCGGCGAGGAGAGACTCCTTCGCCGCGAACTGCCTGGCTATTCCGAGTATTGCCTCCGCACTCGGTTCCGGCTTGTCCCCATCATCTGGTGAGGCCGCCCGGCGCTGCACCGGCCCAAAGACAATGTAAAGCAAAGCCATCCGCGGAGTTGCTGAGGCTGGGGTGCACGACAGGCCGGTAATGTTGACTTAATCTCTCTGGCTCTGTGGTAATTGTCTGCGCGACAACCCCTCGCCCGCTCGGCTACACTGAATCATTACTCCCATGGCATGGTTCAAGCGGGAACCCGTCGAGCTCGACACTTCGGGCGAAAAGCGCGTCAAGACCGAGGGCCTCTGGGTCAAGTGTGACCAGTGCCGGCAGATCATCTGGAAGAAGGACCTCGACCAGCACTTCAACGTCTGCCCCAAATGTCAGCGCCATTTCCGCATTGACGCGCGCACCCGGCTCTCCTACCTGCTCGACGATGGACAGTATGAAACCGAAGATGGCAACATTGTCTCCACCGATCCGCTGAAGTTCACCGACCTGAAACCCTACGCCAGCCGCCTGAAGAAGTCGCAACGGACACCGGACTCAACGATGCCGTTATTAACGCTCGCGGCAAACTGGATGGCAAGCCGGTCATCGTCAGCGCTATGGAGTACTCGTTTGTCGGCGGCTCCATGGGCGCGGTGGTCGGGCGAGATGATTACGCGGGCCGTCGAAAAAGCCACAACAGAGCGGCTGCCTTTGATTGTCGTTTCCGCGTCCGGCGGCGCCCGCATGATGGAAGGGGTCGTCAGCCTGATGCAGATGGCGAAGATCTCCTCCGCGCTCGCCCGCATGGACGATGCCAAGGTACCTTACATTTCCCTGATGACCGACCCGACCACCGGCGGCGTGACCGCTTCTTACGCCATGCTGGGCGATCTGAACATCGCCGAACCGGGCGCGCTCATCGGCTTTGCCGGTCCTCGCGTGATCGAGCAAACCATCCGCCAAAAGCTGCCCGAAGGCTTCCAGCGCAGCGAGTTCCTGCTGCAGCATGGGATGCTGGACGCCGTCGTCCACCGCCGCGACCTCAAGCAGTACATCTCTCGCGCGCTGGACTTCATGCAGGTACCCGCGCCGTCCGCATAGTCTCGCTGGCACGCCCGTCGTAGAATCAATCTCATGAAAGCCGTCGTCGTTACTCGTCCCGGTGGTCCCGAAGTTCTGGAAGTGCGCGAAATGCCCGATCCCAAGCCCAAGCCGGGCGAGGTCATCGTGCGCGTGGAAGCGGTAGGGGTGAATTTTGCCGACACCATGTCCACGCGCGGGAGCTATCCCGGAACGCCAGCTCCACCATTCATCACTGGCCGCGAGTTTGCCGGCATCGTGGAAGCGACCGGCCAGCGCGTGATGGGCTACACGCAATACGGCGCCGCCGCCGAGAAGATCGCGCTGAAGCCCAAGCTGCTGTGGCCGCAGCCAGCCAGTTGGACCTCGGTGCAGTCGGCAGCCTTTCCCGTGAACTTTCTTACCGCTTACCTGGCGTACTGGAAGGCGGGCATGACCGCCGACGCAATGGAGCCCATTCAGTGGCTCGACTCGCACCAGCGCCGCGTGCTGATTCACGCTGTCGCCGGCGGCGTGGGAACGGCTGCCGTCCAGATCGGCAAGCTGCTGGCAATCGAAACCTATGGCACCTCGTCGTCGGACGAAAAATTGGAGCGGGTGAAGAAACTCGGGCTCGATCACGGCATCAACTATCGCGAGGTTGACTACGAACAGCGCGTGCAGGAGTTGACCAAGACCGAGGGAGTGGATGCAGTCTTCGAGATGCTCGGCGGCGAGCACACCGCCAAGAGCTTGCGCTGCTGCCGGGCGTTCGGGCGCGTCATTATCTACGGCACCGCAACCGGGCAGCGCCACGAATTCGACTACGGCGCCATGATGGCCAAGAGCCTCAGCGCGCACGGCCTGTGGCTTAGCGTGCTGGCCCAGGACCACGAACTCATCGAGCGCAGCCTGCAAGCCATGCAGCCCTGGATCGCGCAAGACAAGGTGCATCCCCAGATCGGCCATACCCTGCCCATGGAGCAAGCCGGCGAGGCCCATCGCCTAATGTTGCAGCGCGCCAACTACGGCAAGATCGTGCTGACGATCGGGTAGTCTTTACGGGTAGCGCCAGCCCAAGTCCCGTGTCAAAGCGCCCGGTGGAGCACCGCTTCAGCGGTGCGTTTGAGAGTCGCCCAGGAACCCGGCTTTAGCCGCTGAGGTAAAGAAAACATTACCTCAGGCGCTAAAGAGCAGGCCTCAACATCCGCTGTTTATGCACGCCTGAAGGCGTGCTCCACCCGCCTCTGCATACATCGGCACTGGAATTGCCTGTGCCTTCACCGAGTCTTCCAGGGCGCCAATGGTACGCTGGGACATGTTCCTCGTGTCGCTAACTGGCTTTGCCGCGGGCACGCTGTGCACGCTGGCGTATCTTCCTCAGGCCTTGCACTCCTTCCGCACCAAGTCCGTCCGCGATCTCTCGCTGCTCATGCTGATCAGCCTCAACGTAGGGCTGGTGCTGTGGGTGGCCTACGGCTTCATGATCCACTCGCTGCCCATCATCCTCCCCAATGCCGTCACGTTTTTCCTCAGTGCGCCTTTGCTGATGATGAAGCTGCGTTACCGGGAGAGCGTGGAAGGCCGGGAGAATCTGGGGTCTGAATCGTGATCTGGTTCCCGCACTAGCGTTTCAGGACAATCACGATCCCGTTCATGTCGGCAGGCGTAAGACGGAAGAGTGGCGACCTGCGGTCATCCTTAGCGGTGGCCGAGGAAGGCTTCCAGCTTTTCCACTTCATGGTGCGCCAGGTCGAGGAAGTGCCGTGCGCGATCGGTGTCGCCGGCGTCCATCGCCTGCTTGGCTTTGGCCAGGTCGTTGCGCATGTTGCCACGGGCCGCGACCATATCTCCACGCAAGCCGAGTCCCTGGCTGTGCATCTGCTGTTCCAGCGTGTCGAGACTGCTTTCCACCGCGGCGGCACGGCTGTCAAGGTGATCGCTCTCGGCTTCCATGTCGTCGAGCAACTTCTTGCGAGCCAGGGCCGCAGCCGCTTCATCCTGTGCCTGCGAATCAGGAGCTGATCCACCGGGCTGCATCCCTGCCGATGCGTTCGCATTGGCATGGGCTGCACGCTTGTTACCGGAGGCGCGAGGAGCGGTATCCGGGGTCGGGATTTGGCGGGGAAGTAACTGCGTTTGGAGGAACCTGCGGAGCCGATGGTGCGACGGTGCTCGCATCCTGAGCCGGCGGGTTCATGGCTGGAGCGGAGGAACTTTGTGCCGGAGTACTGGCTGGTCCGCTCGCTACATTTGCCGCCGCCTCGGTATGCGGTCGAGACTTATAGAGCCATGCCCCAGCAAGCACTGCCAGGAGCAGCACGGCCGCGATCACCAGAAGCACGCCGCCGCTTCCTTTGCTCTGCGCCGGCGCTGCCACGACAGCCGAGGGAGTAGCACGGACGTTTTCCATCGGAGGAGGAGTCGAGGTGGGGCCGACCGCTGCCGCGGGAGTGGCTTTGGGCATGCCTTCAACCATCGTCATTGTCGCTGCCTGAGCGGCTGGCTGCGGCAAAGATGCTCTAACCTGTGCCAAGGCATTACGGAAAGCGTCCGCGGTTTGAAAGCGTTGCGCCGGGTCTTTGGCGAGCGCCATCATGATCACGTCACTGACCGCTTTGGGCAGCGTTGGCTGAATCTCGATTGGGGGACGCGGCGTTTCTTTGACGTGCGCTTCCATGATCGAGTAGCCGCTGGTGGCGCTGAACATCCGCTGCCGGGTCACCATCTGATACAGCGATGCGCCGACCGAGTACAAGTCGGACCGCTCGTCCGTTGGTTGCGACTTCACCTGCTCGGGAGACATGAAATCCAGCGACCCCACGGTTGAGCCGGTCATGGTCAGCCCGACTTCGTTGCCGGAGCGCGCGAGGCCGAAATCCATCAGCTTCACCACGCCTTGCGGAGTGAGCATCATGTTGCCGGGCTTGATGTCGCGATGAATGATGTGCTTGCCGTGCGCGTAACTCAGGGCAGCGAGCACCTGATCGATGTAGTTCAGAGCATCCGCGGTAGGAAATGCTCCCTGCTCGAGACGGTCGGCGAGAGTAACGCCCTCCACGTACTCCATGACCATCACAAACTGATTGTCGGCAGTGAACGCGGTGCGAAGGGCGGCGATGTTGGGATGGTCGAGGCTGGCCAGCACCTTGATCTCGCGCATGAACCGGCTGGAGAATTCGCTGCGGCCCGCCAGATCGGGGAGCACGATCTTCATGGCTTCGATGCGGTCCGAGAGGACGTTCCGCACCTGGTACACCTTGCCCATGCCGCCGTGGCCTAACTCCCGGATGATTTCGTAATCGCCTATGCGCTGGGGTGTGTTTTCACTCACGGCAATGCTCCTTAACGGCTAATAAGGATACGCCGAATTTCATCAGCCGTGCGCGATTTTCAGGCGAGGACCTGGGTCCGGGCTGTACGCCGGTCATGCTAGCCGCCGGACAAAGGTCGAATTTCGAAATGGGGAGCGGCTCTCAGGCCCTCCGATTGGCAGTGGTCTCGGCGTCTTTTTCTGCTTCGACTTTTGAGCATCTCGAACTCAATTTGATTCGTAAATTCACTTCTCAACCGCTTGAAGTGTGCCACGTACTTACCGAGCTGCCGGGCCATCTCCGGAAGCTTCTTGGGGCCGAAAATGACCAGCGTCAGAAGCAAAATGAAGAGAATATCGGGCATTTATGAAATTGCCACCCTTAGTCCATCGCTAATAGCGAGGCAGTCTCTGAAATTAGCGCCAGAGAGTGTCCTACCCCACTCATTAAGAAGATCCGAAGACCACACGTGTCCAGACTCGCCGCGTAGACGCCGAACGGTTATGTCTTGATTGGCGCTTCTTGGTTTTTCTCTGCTGCGCTCTGCTCTTTTTCTTGCATCGAGTTCTTGAAGCTCCTGATCCCGTCACCCAAGCCTTTTCCAAGTTCGGGTAATTTCTTCGGGCCGAATACCAGGAGTGCGATAAAAAGAATCACCACTAAGTGCATCGGTTGGAACAAACCTTCAAACATCATGACCTCCGATATCAGAATGAACAGGGCCTTAGGAAAGTGCTGGCTGGGGGAACTTGAGGGGCCATCATCTTCCTGAGTCCTGTCCATCCTTCTGCTAGCGCCGACACACTGGTTAGTGGGTTCGGCGATTTGGTTCTAGTCGCGCCGGGGCACCGGTTAGTGATCCCGACGATTTGTCACCGCCTTCGGGCTAATCAAGACTCGCGCCGGGCTTCGTCCGCGTCTTCAGCCAGATCACGCAGATACTCAAAAAACTCCTCCGACTGGCCGATGAAAAGCCCGTCAGCCGTCAAGCCCTTGAGAGCCCCCATAGCCGCTCCCTTGGTCGCCGTAGGACGAATGATGGAACATGCCGGCAGCTGTTTGCTAAGGAACGCAGTTGGCTCAGGCATGATCAGGTTCGTTTGAAAGTTCTCACCGCCGAACGGAGGAGAGTTCAGATCCGGGAAGGTTACTTTCACACCTGTCACGGGATCGACAACATCCTTCAACGGAGGAGCATTGCCGGCCTTGTCCTGCCAAGTCTGGAAGTGTGCGATCTCGACTCCGCCGATGCTGAGCAGGATGCGCAAAACTTCCACACTGCTTACGCGCTGGGCCAGCATGGGATAGAGGCTGCTCCCACCTTGCTCGATAAAGGCAAAGTGAAAACCCGCCGTGTTGACAATCGCCTGAAAGAAATTGGCATCGTTGGCATCATTGTCCGTCCGAGGAATCGCCGGATGCTGCCCAACCGCCAAGGTCGGTATCGCCTGAGCAAACGTGTCACCGAAATCGGGATTCTTCTTTCGGCTGCGGTACCGGGTCCACCAGGAGGTATCGACTGTGAGCTGCGTCAGGTTTGTGAGCCTGCCAAATTGATTTGCGCCCGTCGCCTTACTGCTGGGCAGCGTGCGGAACCGGTCCAGGTTGGCCCCCTCCGCACCCTTCGACTCCAGGTACTTGTTGATGAACACTTCGTGCGTCAGTTCGTCTTCCGTGTTGTCATGGATGTACTGCGACATGTCACCGTCGAGCGGCACGAGGTCCTGCATGTAAAGGGGGTTTCCCCCGGTGGCCTTTGCCGGATAGCCAGGAATCAACTTGCTGGCGAGCTTGGAGACTTCATCATCCTGGACGCCTCCGAGTTCCTGGTACTGCAGCCAGAGATCGCTCTCGATGATTTCGGCTGCAGCCAGAAACCGCAGGATTGCTGCGTCACCTTGCGTAAGTTCGCCATGGCGTTCCTCCGCCATGAGGTCGCTTGTCAGCAGGCCGCCGGCCGCCAGGGACGCCCCGGCTATGCCAACCCCTTTGAGGAAAGAGCGCCGCTCGACGACGCGGTGCAATTGAAAGCCAACGTCTTCTCCCGCCGATGGAGTAGTTGTCTCGGACAACAAAGCAGTAGTCAGATTTTTTCTCACCATTTCCACACCCCGATCCTTCTTGGCCAGATCCTCATGCGGTATCCAGCCGATGATTTTGACCAGAGTACGTGGGGGGTGACGCACGAGTGTCACACGCAAGTCATGGGCTTGTGAAATGTTTGTAGAAAGGACACAGCGCACTATTGGAAGGAACTTACCCAGTGGCCAGGCGGGCACCTAATGATTTCTGCACATTAGGCAAAGGGCGCCCGCTGCGCTGGGCGCCCCTGAAGTCCAATCTTTCTGGTCGCTACTGTACCAGCAATCCGCTCTCGCCGTTGCCGTTTTCAGCGGCCTCTTCCGGTGGAATGACGGAAGTGGCGGCCACGCGATCGCCCTCCTCCAAGTGCAGAAGGCGCACACCCTGTGCCGAGCGCCCGGATTCACGAATGGTCTTGGTGCCGATGCGGATGATCTTGCCGAACTGGCTGATGACCATGACTTCCGACCCTTCGTTCACCAGCATGATGGAGACGACTTTGCCATTGCGCGCGGTGGTCTTCACGTTAATGATGCCCTTGCCGCCGCGTGAGGTGAGGCGATACTCATCCACGTCGGTGCGCTTGCCGTAACCGTTCTCGGTGACCGACAGAATGAGGTTGGCCGTCTTCTCCTCGCCATTCTTGGTTTCCTTGCGCGTCTTCGGCGTGACCGCCATGCCGACCATGTAATCGCCCCGACCAAGCTTCATGCCGCGCACGCCATGGGCCGCCCGTCCCATGGTCCGCACCGCACTCTCGTCGAAGCGAATCGCTCTGCCATCGTGGGTTGCCAGGAAAATGATCTGGTTGCCATCGGTGCAACTCGCGGCGACAAGTTCATCCTCGGTCTCGATGGGGATGGCGTTAAAACCGCTGGACCTAATGCTGCTGAACTCGTTCAGCTGCATCTTTTTCACCGTGCCGTTGCGAGTGGCGAAGAACACGTAGCGGCTCTCTTCTTCGAGGTCGGGCACAGCGAGCATGGCGCGCACGCTTTCGCCCGGTTGCAGCGCAACCAGGTTGGCAATGGCTTTGCCTTTGCCAGCCGCGCTTAGTTCGGGAACCTCATATACCTTCAGACAGTACACGCGTCCTTTGTTGGTGAAGACCAGAATGTAATCGTGAGTGGAGGCGACGAAGAGATATTCGACGAAATCCTCTTCGCGCGTGCTCATGCCTTTGCGGCCGGTCCCGCCGCGGCGCTGCTGCCGGTAAGTCGAGATCGGCGTGCGTTTCATGTAGCCGGAGTGGCTCACTGTAACCGCGACCTGCTCGTCGGCAATCAGGTCTTCCAGGCTGATCTCGGCAGCTTCGTCCTGGATAACGGTGCGGCGCTCGTCGCCGTATTTTTTCTTGATCTCCTCGAGTTCCTTCACGATAATGCCGCGCAACTTCTTCTCGCTGCCAAGAATCGCTTCGTACTCGGCGATGCGATCGCGAACCTCCGCCAATTCCTTGAGGATTTCGTCGATCGACAACCGGGTCAACCGATGCAGCTGCAATTCCAGGATGGCATCAGCCTGCACGGTGTCGAAAGGCCGAGTGAGCTGCGCAGGAACCACGCCCTTCAGCGAGGCCGACTTACGAGCGTTAGCGTTGCCTTCGGAGACGGTGACCGTCTTGCCGGAAAAATATTCCACCAGGTTCGTCCTGGCGTCGCGCACGGTTCTCGCTGCCACGAATGATGCGAATCACGTCGTCCACGCGATCCAGCGCCACCTGGTAGCCTTCCAGGATGTGCTCGCGCTCGCGGGCCTTCATCAGCAGGTAGGCAGTGCGGCGGCGCACCACGTCGATGCGATGGTCCACGAAGTACTGAATAGCCTGCACCAGGCCCATCTCTTTGGGCTGGCCGTTGATCACGGCCAGAAAGATCATGCTGAAGCTCTCCTGCATCGAGGTGTGCTTGAAGAGTTGGTTCAGTACGATCTGCGCCTCGGTGCCGCGCTTCAGCTCGACGACGATGCGCATACCGTCGCGGTCGCTCTCGTCGCGAACATCGCTGATGTCGTCAATGACCTTGTTGTTCACCAGTTCGGCGATGCGCTCGATCAGCTTCGACTTGTTGACCTGGTAGGGAATCTCGGTGACGACGATCGCATCTTTGTCCTTCGTCATGTGCTCGATCGCCGCCTTGGCGCGCATCATGAAACGGCCGCGTCCAGTGCGGTACGCCTCGGTGATGCCGCTCCGCCCATGAATAAAGCCGCCGGTCGGGAAGTCCGGTCCCTGCACATGCTTCAAGAGGTCGGCCAGCGTCGAGTGGGGATTGTTCACCAGCGTAATGCAGCCATCTACGATCTCGGTGAGATTGTGCGGCGGAATGTTGGTCGCCATCCCGACCGCGATGCCGTTGGAACCATTGACCAGCAGATTCGGGATTCTTGTCGGGAGGACAAGCGGCTCGACTGTGGTGTCGTCGAAGTTGGCGACGAAGTCCACCGTGTCCTTGTCGATGTCGGCGAGCAACTCTTCCGCGATCTCTGTCATGCGCGACTCGGTGTACCGGTAAGCCGCGGGAGGATCGCCATCCACGGAGCCGAAGTTGCCCTGGCCATCCACCAGCGGATAACGCAATGAGAAAGGCTGCGCCATGCGCACCATCGCGTCGTAAACCGCGGTATCGCCATGCGGGTGATACTTGCCCAGCACTTCGCCGACTACCTTGGCGCACTTCACGTGCTTGCGGTTATGCAACAGGCCCATGTCGTGCATGGCATAGAGAATGCGGCGATGCACCGGCTTAAGGCCGTCGCGCACGTCGGGCAGCGCACGTCCGATGATGACCGACATCGAATAGTCGAGATACGAACGCCGCATCTCCTCTTCAATGTTGATGGGCTGCACGTTGGCCGCACCGGGGCCAATGTTGTCGAGCGGTAATTGCTGGTTCGGATCCTTTGAATCGTCAGCCATGATTAGCTTTCAGCCTTCGGCTATTAGCCTTCAGCATGTCCCTTCTAAAGAAACTGTGGGGCGATCGCCCCGATTGGCAGACCGCGCGTGCTCGGCCGACGGGGCGCGGGAACAGCGTTGCCGATCGCTCGGAAAGCCACTCGGAATAGATATGAAGTGACTACAAAATTTCAGGTGATTGTCCCAATGAAGAGCACTTCAAATTATATCATTGGAACGGAGGTCCATAAAGACAATAAAGATATTATTTTCAATAACTTATGAGCTTTCCAGGGAAGGGTTTCGCAACCGCTGCAGATAATGAGATTTTGACGCAAGTTCTTGCGCCCAAGCACCTAAGGTCCCTAAACGCCGTTATTAGGGCACAGCCATTGCTATTTTGGACGGCGTCGTTGTGCTCTGGTCGGGAGCATTCTTCGGTTGCAGATCGGAGTTCTTTGGCGCTTGCTTTTGGGGAGGGATCTTGAACTCAAGTCCGCGATCATCGTTCGCCTTGATGGTGGCGGGAACATCGAGATCGGCGAGTGCCACTTTCTGCGTCCGTTTGTCGAACACATAGACCGTCTGGCCCATGATCGCGTAGTTGCTTACTTCCTGCTGATGTCCATCGCGAAAGACCAGCACACTCGACTCGTTCGGCTTGGCCTCGTGTGCGTTGGACTGCTCCGGCTGAGGTTGAACCTGCAACGGAGGAGCCTCGGCGAGTTCTGGGTCGTTGCTGGGATAGCGCGCACCTGGCTGTTCAGCCACGATGTGCATGATCGGGTCGTTCGGAGCAATCGGCGGACCGGAGTACAAATCAGGCCCGCCCCGACGTAGTCGTAGCCATAACCGTCAGCCGGGATGTAATAAGGGATGGCGTAAGCCACGCCACCACCGCGCCCATAACCGTAGCCATAGCCACGGCCCCGATAATAGCCGCTGTAGTAAGGAGAATAAGGCGTCCAGCGGGTGTATCCGTAGTTCGGAATCGAGGTCACGCTGGGCAAAGGAGGTGGCAGATGACGGCCGGCGATCGAGGTCACGCTGGGCGGAGGCGCCAGAAAGTGGCCGCCGACCGTGGTTGTTGCCGGTGGACCATGCATCTGAGCGGCTGAAGGCAGTGCCAACAGGATGGAAAATCGCGGCCAGAATCGCAACTACAGCGCCGCGCACGGAGGAACCCTCGCTTCGCCTCGGATTTCCGAATTGGGTGGCGCCCCGCATTTCCCCCTCAGTGTAGTCCAACCCATTGGATGAGGGAAAGTTGTTATCGGCTGCGCGAGGTGAGATGAAGCAGCCCGTAAACGTCAATCATGGCACTCGCGATCAGGACGCCGCCCACGACGGTGTTGGCCGCCAGCGCGTAGCGGCCTTCCAGCAGGTCCGTTGAAACCCCAGCCATGAAAAGAATCAGAAACGGCAACCCAACCAGGAGAAAAATGAATCCGGAGAAATGCATAGCAGGTTGCCGACGCAACCAGCAAAGCTCCAACGATGAGCGGTGCCGCGGTGCCGAAGAACCGCGCCCGCTTCCAGGCGGCAAAAGTAGCCACCGTGACCGCCAGCAACAGCACTAGGCCGATTCCGTTTTGCAGAAAGAAATTCGTGAACAGAGAGGAGGCGGCGTGCCAGGACGGGTCGGCGGCGGAAATCCCAAACCAGTCTGCGTCGCGTAAGGCCGCGCCAAAAGCCGAAGGACGGAAGCTGTAGAGCGCCCACAGCAACAGCGAGTCCGGTGGCACACGCCGCAGCAAAAATGGCCAGGGCCGCGCCCAGTCGCACGTGGCCAACCCACAGCATGAACGCGAGCGCCGGCACCAACAGTATCCAGAGCGAGAATTGCGCGCCAATGCAGATGGCGATGGAAAGCCCCAACAGCAGAATGCGGCGCCAGTTCCACAGTACGACTTCGCGCGGAGCATAAAGTGTGTGTGCCACTGCGATGGCGGTGAAAATGAGACCAAAGCCTCCCCACGCGGCGACGATTTCGGGACCGACCTGACTGGACCACCCAATGATCACTGGCGAAAACGAATACAGCCCAAGCGCAATATAGCCGCCGACGTTCCCATAGAGTCGTCGCGCCACATACCAAAGCGATGCGCCCAGCAGGAACCCTGCCAGCAGGAAAGGCAGGCGGATGACAAAGCGGTAGTCACTCAGATAGACGATTTTGTTTTCCGCGCCACTGATTCTCGCGGCCAGACCGGCCAGCAGCGGAATCAGCGCCGAGCGCTCCGTCGAGGCGGCATTGGAGAGATGTTCGAGATGCAGAAGCCCGGTCTCGATGTAGCTGCCCTCCATGGCCGAGAGCGGAACGCGCGCCATGAACCAAAGACATTGGGCCACGAAGACCGACAGAAGCAGGAGCGCGACAATCTGTGGGGCACCAATACGCGAGCGAAGCTTGGCGAAGGGCATCTACTTTTGTTGTAACACGCCGGGCTGCAAGTGGCGAAGGGGAGCCGAGCCTGGTTCTTCAGCTTCACGTCGGAGCCGGCTGTTCACAACTTCGCGGTGTCAGTTGTGGCGTCAACAGGATGTTGTCGATCAGGCGGGTCGTGCCTACATAGGCGGCGACCGCGACCAGCGCGCCGCGCGAGGTATCTGCGACCGGGTCGAGCGTGTGGGGATCAACGATCGCGTAATAATCCAGGCGCGCTTCAGGCTCTTCGGCGATCACCTGCTTGTCCAATCGCAATGAGCCTTGCGGCATTGTGCTCGCCCGCCTCGGCCGCTGCTTGCACTCGCACCAGCGAGCGCTGCAGAACCAATGCCTGCCGCCGCTGTTCGGGAGTGAGATAGGCATTGCGCGAGCTCATGGCAAGCCCGTCTTTTTCTCGCACGATGGGACAGACCACCAGTTCAACGTCGAGATTGAGATCAGCCACCATCTTGCTCAGAACGGCGACCTGGGCTGCGTCTTTCTGGCCAAAAAAGGCGAAGTCCGGGCGGACAATCTCAAACAGTTTTGCCACCACGGTTGTGACTCCGCGAAAGTGTCCGGGACGCGAAGCGCCGTCAAGTTTGTCGCTCAGTTCCTCCACCAGCACATAGGTCTTCGCGTCGCTGGGATACATCTCGTCCACGCCGGGGATGAAGAGCAGGTCCACGCCGAGTTCCTCCAGCAGCGGCCATCGCGCTCCAAAGCGCGCGGATACTTGGCGAGGTCCTCGGACGGGCCGAATTGCAGCGGGTTGACGAAGATGGAAACTGCCGTCACGTCGCAGCGCGACTGCGAGGCACGCACCAGCGACAGGTGCCCTTCGTGCAGCGCGCCCATGGTAGGCACGAAGCCCAGCGTCTTGCCACTGCGCTGCACCTGGCGGCACGCAGCCTTCATCTCCGCGATGGTGGGAATTTGTCTCACAAGTTTCAGTGCGATGGAGCAGGCGGCGCCTTTGTCGGAGCCGGTTTCTTTGCCGACTCGTCGCTTGGTGGTCCCGCCGCGGACTCCGGCAGAGTCCACCCCGCCAGCACTCCCTTGAGCGCAGGTTCAAGTCGCACCACACTTTGCGGCGAACACTTCAGCGCCACCGAATAAATCTCGTTGTCCGGGCCTTCGATGAAGATCATCTCCTCGATCCAGTCGCGCCCCGACGATTTCTCGCGATAGCGCGTCTTCAACATCTGTGCTGGCTGGTGATCGACAGTGCGTTCCTGGCGTTGCAGGGTCTCAAAGTTCTGCCCACTCTCCCGTAAGCCGGATGTCGCCCGATCGATGACTCCGTTCAGCCCCAGGGGTTCTTCATCGCCTTGCGGCGGCGGCACGACCAGCGCAACCGTGATCGCGTCCCAGAGAGCGCGGTCCTCTTTCTGCGGAGGCGCCACTACAACACCGTTGCCGTCGAAGACCTCGCCCAGCATCGACCACGAGCTGGGGTATTTGAAGCAGAAGCCGCCCTCCGGCTGGCAATAACGCTTCCAGGCAGCCGGCTTGCGGGTCGGCACAGATGGGGAGGTTTGACCTGCTGCGATGGCGAAGGAGCCAAGCGCAACCAGCAGCAGCGAACTGCCGAGCAAAAGCCGCATGCCCTACAGTTGCACAGCTCGCTTGCGTTCCGCAATTGCCTGCAAGGACGAGAGCGTCTCTTTCGGCAGATGATACGACTCGGCATCGGAAGGATAGCCGCCCGACTTCACATCCTCTTTGAACGCCAGCACTGAGCTACTGATGACGGAGCCGAGATCGGCGTAGCGGCGCACGAACTTGGCCGGCGGCGCGAAGGTCAGTCCCAGGAGATCGTGGAAGACCAGCACCTGGCCGTCGCATTCGGGGCCTGCGCCAATGCCGATGGTAGGAATCTCGAGCTCGTGGGTGATCATGGCGGCGACCTCGCGGGGGATGCCTTCCAGCACCACGCAGCAAGCGCCGGCGCGTTCCAGAGCGAGAGCGTCGTGCATGAGCTGTTCGATGGCCTTCAACGTCTTGCCCTGCACCTTGTAGCCGCCCATGGCGTGCAGCGATTGGGGGGTCAGCCCGATGTGCCCGACCACGGGAATTTCGGCCTCGACCATGCGTTCGACCAGCCGGGCACGCTTCTCGCCGCCTTCGATCTTCACCGCCTCCGCCCCTGCATCCTTAATGAAGCGCGCGGCATTGTGCAGCGCTTCGCGCGGGCTGACATGGTAGGAGGCGAACGGCATGTCCGCGATCAGGAAGGCGTGCTTCACGCCTCGGCGCACTGCCCGCGTGTGGTGCAGCATCTCCTGCATGGTGACGGGCAGAGTGTTTTCATAGCCCAGCATCACCATGCCCAGCGAATCGCCGACCAGGACCATGTCGATCCCGGCCTCGTCCACCAGTCGTGCGCCGGCGTAGTCATAAGCCGTGAGGCAGGTGATCAGTTCCTGGCGCTGTTTCTTATCGAGAAGTGAGGAAGCGGTGATTTTGGAGCGAAAGTCGCCGGTGGTGATACTCACGATGCCCTCCAGTACAGTTCCGCATCTGCGGATACCGCCTGCTTGCCTCGTCGCGGGAAATTGGGCCCGCTGGGGAGACGGTTGGATTCTACACCCGCCGGCGAGGCCGTCAATCACCCTTTCGATGTAAGCCAGAAGACCAACGATGCGGAATTACGGCCTTAATCCGCGCAAGTGTGGTCATGGATGATGCGCCAGCCCTCGGGAAACTTGCGAAAGATGAGCGTGAACAACCCATGCGGTTGCTTGCCGTCGGGCATGATGAGCTGGAAGCGCCCACGAACAAATGCCGCATCCGGCCCGAGCGGTTGCACCTGCAGATCGCTGAACGACAACGTTCCCATGCTGCGCCCTTCGCTTTGATAACTCTTGCGGTAGCGTGCCAGCGTGGGCTCCCATCCTCGGGTTTCTGTGGTCCCGGCAAAAAACGTCAGGTCGGGCGACCGCCAATATCCCGCCATAAAGCCGTCGAGGTCATGATGGTTCCAGGCATCCACCTGAGACTGCAACACCAGGCGAACAGCAGCCTCGGCATTCGCCGCGGGTGAGCTCTGCGCAGTCACATTGCCGGCCAGCAACGCCAACGTCAGGAACATCATGCCCCACCATTTCATGTGCACCTCCACTCACAGCAGTGTACTGAAAGCGCTGCGACGCAGAAAAAAGCGGTAGGCCGCAGCCCACCGCTGGTTGGCGCCAGTCAAATTGTGCTTTAGCGTGCCTGGGAGATGGACTCCGTCTTGCCGCGGCGTACGGTTGCCAGGAAGCGGTCGGCCTCGTGAGGCGCTGTAACCTGTCCCGTCAAAGTGGGACGGAATCCCACCATCCGGCCGTAGAAAGCGCGGGTGGAATCATCGTCCTGCTTGATCACCGCGCCGTTCAGGGTTGCGCCGGCGAAAAGTCCGCGCGAACGAGAGTAAGTCAGTACTTCCGACTTCATCTTCCAGTCCGTGGACGCGCTGGCTTCACGGCCTACGGGCCCAGCGGCCACACTGCCTGATCCGCCCAGCTTGAACTTCGAACTCAGCAAATCATTCATGCCATTGTCGTTCATGATCAGCATGACCAGGTCGATACCTTCACCACCGATTTGCGCGCCCCAGGATCCGCCCGTAACTACGAAGAACGCGGGCGCGCTCCATCCGTGCGCGTCGCGACAGGTAGCCACGCCACGGCCATGCTCCGCCCCAAAGACGAAGCCGCCCTTAATCATGGATGGGACAACGGCAACACATTTGGCGTTCTTAAATACGTCACTAGGAATTCCCTTATCGGGCGCTCCCAACAGCTCGTTCAGTACTTTAGAGGAGTCGTCCAAACGGGCAATTACCTTGTCCCGCTCGGCGCTGTTGCTGCTACTGGCGTCCTTGGCATCCTGTTTTTGCTGGTCGGCGGCGTTGGCATCATTTTGCGCTGCCGCCTTGTGTGCGTCCCGCTGCGTCGTATCGTCGCTCTGCGCCCAAACGGTGAACGCGGATAGCGTCAGCAGCACTAACAAAATTAAGACTCGCTTCATAACCTTATCCCTCCGGAGGAACCCCGTCCCGATCTTCAGCGTCCCTGTCTTCAATAAGGTTGGATAGGGTGGCGCGATGGCGGGTTGGCAGCGAACGGAGAGTTTTTCTGGAGGCGAAGTTACAACCTGTGGCGTACTTCCAACATCAAGTGGCGGAAACAAGGTTTAGGCGCGACGTTTGGCGACGTCCGGCTCCTGCCAGGGCCGTTCCGGACGTTCCGACTCTGGCAGATCGCGGTCGCGCACCCGATCGTACATGTAGGATTCGCTCACCGTCCCCAGGCTTTCGTTGTAAAGACTGATGGCGCCGATGCCTTCTTTCAATTCCTCGGCGAAGTCGTGCAGGGCCTTCAGGTGATCGGCGGTGGCTGGGTATTCGGCTTTGCTGGTCTTCAACACTTTCTGATAACCATGATCAACCAACTTGGAGATTTCGCCGCCCATCATGTATCCGGGATAAGCGAAGATTCTTACACCGCCATCCTCGCTGCGCTCGATCGCGGCCGAACACTTGTATTTCTTCAGGAAGACACGGTTGGCGGTGCCGGGCGCTTCCAGCACGTCGAAGCCGTGCTCACGGAACCAGGCCACCGCCTCTTCGAATGATTTCGTTTTGATCTTCTTTGCCATTGAGTAATAAATGTCCTCTCGCGATTCACACTGTCGCACACCGCAAGGGCATTCAGCAACTTTGATGCCGTCCAAGTGTGATGAGTAGCACTGCCGTGGGGTCGCAAAACAAGAGCCGGCAATGAGCAGTTTGCATTTAGTTTTTAGCATTGGGAAGTAGTCAGAAACGAGTGAGCTCTCGTGCCTTTGCGCCTCATGAAGAATCGCAAAATTTATGGTGAAACGTTGCGATGGACGAGCAGGCAGACACGCGGGAATTGTCATTACGAGCGCCCCTGGGTTTGGGCGCGAGGAATCTGCTTTTCGGTGAAGAGGCCGAAAGCGGATCCCTCGCCCGCTAGGGCGGGCTCGTGATGACAAATGTTAGAAAAGGTCACTATATTGCGCCTCAATACGCTAGGCGCGCAGGACGAAGAATCCTATTCGCTGACGGCCGAATGCGAATTGCGAAGTTCTAATTACTGAACCCATCAGCTACAATCTCCCTTCCTTATGCTGCGTTTTTCCACAGCCGGTGAATCGCACGGAGAGGCGCTCGTGGCAGTGCTCTCGGGCATGCCTGCCGGTCTCGCGATAGATCTGGAGTTTGTGGACCGCGAGCTCTGGCGCCGCCAGCAAGGCTACGGGCGCGGAGGACGGATGCGCATTGAGCGCGACGCGGCGCACATCCTGAGCGGCGTACGCCACGGCAAGACCATTGGCTCGCCGATTGCCATCCTGCTGGCCAACAAGGACTGGCAGAACTGGACGGAGGCGCTGCCGGTTGAAGAAGGAGATCCCGGTAAACATAAGCGGGTGGCCTCGCCCCGTCCCGGTCATGCCGATCTGGCGGGCGCGCTGAAGTACAACTTCAGCGAGGCGCGCTACGTGCTGGAGCGCGCTTCGGCGCGTGAATCGGCGGCCCGCGTCTCCGCGGGAGCGATTGCCAAGCTGCTGCTGCGTGAATTGGGAATCGAAGTGCTGAGCCACGTGATTGCGGTCGGGAATGTGCGGCTTGAGGTCCCAGTCGCATGGGGAGCGATCCAGGCGCTGGCGGAGAAACAAGACATCCTGCTCAGCTGTGTCGATGCTGATACCGAAGCACGCATGAAGGAGCAAGTGGACCTCGTGTTGCGCACCGGCGACTCCGTCGGTGGCATCTTCGAAGTCGTGGCCCACAACGTGCCACCGGGGCTCGGTACGTACGCCAATTGGGACGAGCGGTTGGACGCGCTGCTGGCGGCAGCGGTGATGTCGCTGCAGGCGGTGAAGGCGGTTGAGATCGGCGATGCCGTGCAGGCCGCGACTTCGCTCGGCTCCAACGTGCATGATGAAATAGGTTACGAGCGTGAGAGCGCAGGCTCGTTCACCGGCTTCACGCGGCGTTCGAACCATGCCGGCGGGCTGGAGGGCGGTGTTTCCAACGGACAGGACATTCGCGTGCGCGGCTACTTGAAGCCGATCTCCACCCTGCGGCGCCCCCTGGGCTCGGTGGACTTCGCCAGCCGGGAGCCGGTGAAGGCGGCCTACGAGCGCTCCGATGTGTGTGTGGTCCCCGCCGCCGGAGTCGCCGCAGAAGCCATGGTGGCACTGACGCTCGCACGCTGCGCTCTGGAGAAGTTCGGAGGCGATTCCATGCTGGAAGTGCGGCGCAATTTCGAAGGCTACTGCCAACAGTTGCGAAACTTCTAAATGATCTACCCCATCGTGAAATTCGGCGATCCGGTCCTGGAAAAGCCGGCCGCCCCCATCACAGCTTTCGACGACGAGCTGCGCAAGCTCGTGGATGACATGTTTGAAAGCATGTATGCCGCGCACGGAGTCGGTTTGGCTGCGCCGCAAATCGGCATCAGCAAGCGCGTCGCCGTCATCGACGTGACCTTCAAAGAGGACCCTGCGGCCAAGATCGTGCTGGTCAATCCGGAGATCATTCATACCGAGGGGCGGCTGACTTCTAACGAAGGATGCCTCAGCCTGCCCGAGTTTCGCGAGAAGGTGACGCGGCCTCGTGCCGTGACCGCCCGGGCGCAGAACGCGCAAGGCAAAACATTTGAGGTGAGCGGCGACGACCTGCTGGCGCGCGCCTTAGTCCACGAGACCGACCACCTCAACGGCAAGCTTTACATCAACTACATCAGCGCGCTGAAGCGTGACATGATGAAGCGCAAGATCCGCAAGCTGATGAAGCAGGGCGAATGGTAACGCCATGATGGACCTCGTGTTCTGCGGAACGCCGCTGTTCGCGGTGCCCACTCTGGAGAAGCTTGCCTGTGCGGGCGTTCGCGTGAAGCTGGTCGCAACCCAGCCGGATCGCCCCAGCGGACGCGGCATGGCCCTGGCCGCATCTCCCGTGAAGCAATCCGCGCTCGCGCTTGGTCTTCCCATCACCCAGCCGGAGAGGATCAAAAACAATGCAGAGTTCCGCGCGCTCTTGGAGAGCATTGCGCCAGAAGCCATTATCGTGGTCGGGTACGGCCGCATCATTCCACAATGGATGATCGATCTGCCGCGGCTCGGCAACATCAACCTGCACGCGTCGTTGCTGCCGAAGTACCGCGGCGCAGCGCCGATCCAATGGGCGATCGCACGGGGCGAGAGCATGACCGGCGTGACCACCATGCGAATTGACGCCGGGCTCGACACTGGCGACATCCTTCTCCAGGAGGAGGAACGGATCAAGCCGGAAGACAACGCACTGACCTTGGCGCCTCGGCTGGCACAGACCGGCGCCGAACTGATGATCAAGACCCTCGGCGGCCTGAAGAACGGGACCATCGCGCCTCGTCCTCAGGACGGCACGCAGGCCACACTTGCCCCCATTCTCAGGCGTGAAGACGGCCTTATCGATTTCTCTCGCAGTGCGCTGGACGCGTGGAACCGACTCCGCGGATTTCAGCCGTGGCCGGGGGCTTTCACCTCCTTCCGCAGTAAAACCCTGCAAATCCACGCGGCGATACCGGCCTCCGCGCCTACCGTCATCGCGCCGGGCCACTTCGCGACGGAGGACGATCGTCTGCTGCTGGGCTTCGCGCACGCCACCATCCTGGAAGTGCGGGAGCTTCAGCTTGAGGGCAAGAAAAGGATGAACGCCAAAGATTTCATCAACGGTTATCGGCCGCGCAGCGACGAGGCCCTGGGAACACTGCAGAGCTGACTATGCCGGTTTCTCCCGCCCGTGCTGCTGCCTTCGACATTTTGCGGCGCGTGGACCAGCAGAACGCCTACGCCAGCGAACTGCTGCACTCGCATAAATTCGAGAACCTCAGCACCGCCGATCGCGCACTGGCCACGGAACTCGTAATGGGGGTCCTGCGCTGGCGCTCTCGCCTGGACGAGATCATCGTCGCAAGTTCGTCGCGTCCCCTCAAAAAGGTTGATGGTGAGGTACTGAACGCGTTGCGGATGGCGGCGTATCAACTGCAGTTTCTGGACCGCATCCCCGCCCGCGCGGCGATCAACGAAAGCGTCGAACTGGTGAAGCGCGCACAAAAGCGGTCCGCTGCCCCGTTCGCCAATGCGGTGCTGCGAAAGATATCCGAAATCAAGCTCGAGCCACCTCCGGAAACAATCGTCGGCGACCCGCTTCAGTTCCTGTCACGCGAGTTCGCGCATCCGGAGTGGCTGGTTAAGCGTTGGGTGGCCGAGTTTGGAGTGGAGCACGCGTGGGCAATTTGCAAACACGACCAGCGCATTCCTACAACTGCGGTTCGGCTCGACAGCTCCGAAATCGACAAGGAGCTCATAAACGACGGGATTGAGCTTGCGCCCGGGGCGCTGCTGACCACCTCGCGCACCGTTGCCGCCGGAGACGTAACCCGAACGCGCGCGTTTCGCGAAGGCCGCGTCTTCATTCAGGATGAAGCTTCACAACTGGTTGCCGCGTTAGTCGGCAGGGGCTCTCGACTGCTCGACTGCTGCGCTGCTCCGGGCGGCAAGACCGCTGCGCTGGCGGCCCGCAATCCCACTGCTCAAGTCATTGCTGCAGAGTTGCACCCGCATCGCGCCGATGTACTGCGCAAACGAGTGCGCGCTCCCAACGTTCAGGTGATCGCCACCGACGCGCTGGCGCTACCCTTACAAGGCGGCTTCGATCGTGTGCTCGCCGACGTTCCCTGCTCTGGAACCGGAACGCTGGCACGCAACCCCGAGATCAAATGGCGGCTCACGCCGGAGGACCTCGCTGATTTGCACATCCGGCAGGTTGGCATTCTTCGCGCCGCATTGCAGCAGCTCTTGCCTGGAGGACGCGCGGTGTACTCCACATGTTCCCTGGAGCGCGAGGAGAACCAGGACGTTGTTGAAGAAGTATTGCGGGATAACCCGTTGTACCAAGTCCGCGACTGTCGCGAACAATTGCAGCGCTTGCGCGAAACCAGAGAACTTGTCTGGGATGATCTCGACTCGCTGCTCAGCGGAACATTCCTGCGCACACTACCGGGCGTATACCCTTGCGATGGCTTCTTTGCGGCAATAATTGAGCGCACTGCCTGGCAAAATGCAAAAGGCCGGCAGAGTGCCGGCCTCTTTCCAGACAACAGAGAACTACTTCTTGGGTGCGATTGAGTCCTTCGCAGCCTTGGCCACGCGGAACTTCACCACAGTCTTGGCAGGAATTTTGATTGCTTCGCCAGTTTGCGGATTGCGGCCCATGCGCGCCTTGCGGTTCGACTTCACCAGACGGCCCAGTCCCGGCAGTATGAACAAGCCGTTCTTCTTGGTCTCTCGAATCGCCAGCTCAGCCAGATGTTCGAGAATCGCGGCGGCCTGTTTGTTACTGAGTTCATGCTTCTCAGCTACGTGACGGACGAGCTGGGTCTTGGTCATGCCTGTTGCCATTCGTAAATCCTCCTTGAAAATTTGAGCAGCAAAAATGCTCAACTTGTGCGCTATCTTATACCAACTTCATCCCGGTGGAAAGCATTTTCGCCTTATTTCATGCGGGTTTTCCACAGGTCGCATCGGGGAAAGCCGCTGCCCATGCGCCTCTGGCACACGACGGGTGGCTGAAAGATGCCATAATGGGAGCTTTGGGCCGGGATTTCACGGCACTGAGGTGTCCGGTTTTGCGGTGCGCCATCTGCAACGTTCGCAAAGAAAAACGCTTCTGCCCGGCGGTGCACGGGCGCATCTGCCCGCAGTGCTGCGGTGAGCAGCGCGAGGTCACGCTCGACTGCCCCTCCGACTGCGTTTACCTACAGCAGGCACGCCAGCACGAAGCGCCGCGCCACATGGAAGACCTTCCGGCGGACGATTTGTTTCCTGCCATCGAGACTCCCGACCGATTTCTGCGCGACCACGAGCCCTTGCTTTTGGGCGTCTGGCACACACTTGCCCAGCGCTACGCCGCCGACCGCAACCTCACTGACCGCGAGGTCATTTCCGCGTTGGGAAACATGGCCAAGAGCTACCAGACCCTGGTCGGGTCCGGGCTGGTATATCAGGAAGCGGTGCCGGGGCTGGTGCAGCAGGCAATCATCGACGCGTTCCGCCAGCTCCTGCAGGAGTTTCGCGAGCTTGAGCAGAAGCACCTTGGGTACGCCAGGCTGAAGGACGCAGAAGTGCTGCAGGCGCTGGTGTTCACCCTCCGTCTGGCGTACTCGCAGACTTCGGGACGGCCGCGGTCGCGGCGCTTCCTCGACTTCCTGCGCGAGCGCTTTTCCGATGCTCAGCCCACGATCGTCACCACAGATGAACCGTCCAGCCGCATCATCATGCCGTAGGGAGTGTCGCGCACGAGACACAAAGACTTCGAGTCAAGAGAGAAACGCAATACGGTCTCAACCGAGGTTATAAATTGTCTTGTATCAGGGCACGGCCTCACAGGCTGCTGAAAAACTCCGTTTTCGTCGGTTTTGAAGGGGCCTACCTTTAGGTGCGCCGTAGAAGTCCTTTATTTTTCTCATCACGAGCGGGCTTCAGCCCGCGAGGGATCTGCTTTTCTCGGTCTTGCTCCGGCTGATACTATCGGCTTTCGTTTTTTATGCACGTCACGCATTGGCCCATTCTCTTTGCTGCTGCCGTGCTGGCGGGAGCCATCAACTCGGTGGCCGGCGGCGGCAGCTTCGTCTCGTTTCCCGCGCTATTGTTCGTCGGCATCCCACCGGTGAACGCTAACGCCACCAACACCGTCGCGCTGTGGCCGGGACAGCCCGCCAGCGTCTGGGCCTACCGCCACGAATTTCGCAGCCTGCCGCGGCGTGTCCTCGTGCCCCTTACGGTAACCGGCATTCTGGGAGGCGTTCTCGGCGCCAAGGTTCTGCTCATAACTCCGCCTGCGACGTTCATGATCCTGGTGCCCTGGCTGCTCTTGATCGCCACCCTGATTTTCATGATGAGCGGGCGCATCACGCGCTGGGTGCGGCAGCGGGCCGAACATGGAGACCATCACGAGTTCGCCACCGGCCGGGGAATTCTCATCCAGTTGTTCATCGCGTTTTACCTGGGCTACTTCGGCGCGGGTGGTGGCATTCTGCTGCTGGCCATGCTGGCGCTTCTGGGCATGGACCACATCCACACCATGAATGCGCTCAAGGCCTGGCTGACAGCCGTATCCAACGGCGTGGCGACGATCCTGTTTGTTCTGACGCCGCACGTTGTGTACTGGCCGCAAGCCCTACTCATGATCATTGGCGCCATGCTGGGCGGCTACTTTGGCGCCTTCTTCGCGCGAAAGACCAAGCCGGAGTACGTGCGCGCGATCGTGATTGTAATCGGCTTCACCCTGACCATTTACTTCTTCGCCCGGCAGATCTTGAGCTAGAGCGTCTATAAGCCTGTGGTCGCGCGGAGAGAAACTGGGCCAGACGCTCAATAGCATGAGATAAATTTTGTATTTGCGCTTAGTGTCGCCAGCGCGCAGGAGTTTGTGATGGAGAAGGTCAATCTCGCACAGAAGTTTTCTCTGTTCACCGATCAATACAGCCCAAAGATCGTGGGCGAGCTGAATGACGCCTACGTGAAACTTGTTAAGCTTCAGGGCGAGTTCGTGTGGCATCACCACGACCATGAAGATGAGTTGTTCTTTGTGGTCAAGGGAGCACTGCGTATGCAGGTGCGCGAGAACGGCGCTGAGCGCGAGTTCATCGTGAATCCGGGCGAGTTCATCATCATCCCGCGTGGCGTCGAGCACTGCCCTTCGGCCGACGACGAGACGCATGTGATGCTGCTGGAACCCAAGACAACTCTCAACACCGGAAACGTTGAGAGCGAGCGCACCGTGCACGAACTGCAGAAGATCTAGGAGCTTGTCGGCCAACCACGAAAAGGTAGGAAAATCGAATGATTGGCAAGGTACTGATGCTGTTCTTTTCACTTTGCCTCATATTTTTGAATACCAACGTAGGGGAAGTAGTCTCCATCGGGGAATCGCACCACATCCATTCCAGCCAGGTTAACGAGGATCGCGAGTACAGGGTCTATCTCCCCCACAGTTACCAGTGGGCGCAGGACAAACGCTATCCGGTTCTCTACGTCCTCGACGGAGACTCCCATTTTTTTCATACCGCTGCTTCGGTCGACTTTCTGGGTACGCAGGGAGATATTCCCGAGATGATCGTGGTTGCCATCGCCAGCACGGTCAGAGTGCGTGACTTCACTCAGACAGACTGGTCCAGCCATTGGGTTGGAGGCGGTGGTGCGGACAAATTCCGGGCTTTCCTGTCAAAGGAGTTGATCCCCGAAATCGATAGAACGTACCGCACTCAAGATTTCCGAGTGCTCTCCGGTCACTCCGCAGGCGGCCAGTTTGCCCTTTATTGCCTGACATCCGATCCCACCCTATTTCAGGCATACTTCGCGCTGAGCCCAAGCCTGGAGTGGGATGACAAGCTGCCACTAAGGTCGCTCGAATCGTACTTCAGCTCCACCCAAACGTTGAAGACGTTCGTCTACGTCGGTCGTGGGGATGATTATGCTGGAGGAGAGGCTTTGGCAGAGTTTAACAAGCTCGTCGAAATTCTTGGCAAGGCTCCGCAGGGAGTGCGTTACCAGATTCGAAGCTTCCCCGACGAAACCCACACCACCTTGCCCTTGCTTGGCCAGATTGATGCATTGCGTTCGCTATATTCGGGGTGGCGGTTGCCGGAGGCAATGCTAGACCAAGGCTTGGCTGCAGTGCAGGCTCATTACAACGATCTGGGAAAGATGCTCGGCCGCCCGGTTGCCGCCCGGAGAACGTACTCAATGACCTCGGCTATGCGGCTCTCGAGCAGGGGAAGGTCAAAGAGGCGATCACATTATTCCAGAGCAACGTCGACGCCAACCCAAACTCGGCCAACGCCTACGACAGCCTGGCCGATGGTTATCTGAAAGACGGCCAGTTGTTGGCGGCCAAGCGTGCGGAGGATCACGGCCTGCAACTCGCACGCCAGTGGGCGAACCCCGATCTCATACGCTTCGAGCAGAAGGCGAAGAAGATTGACCAGCGATTGCAGGAACAAGAGATGGAAAAGAAGAGATCCGGGAAGAACCCGTAGTGGCTTGGCTCTTCGGACCTACTAACCGTTACAAAGAACCGTGGCGCTGAATCGCTCTGCTCCACTCAAGACAGGAAGTTCTTCAACAACCTCCTGCAGCAATAATTGGTTGTTTCATTCTGCATAAAGGCGGCCAGAGGTTGGCCGCCTGGCGTCGAAGAATTCCTATCCTGGGTCTGTGCGTCCTGAGCGAGTCCTATCCGCTAACCTTTTTCACCCCGCCCGACTTCCGCGGCAAGGCATCGCGCAACTCGCCCACTGTGCGCCTGAGCACGGGGTGGCGCACCTCGGGAGCGATTTCGGCTAGCGGCTCCAGCACAAATCGCCGCTGATGCATGGCAGGGTGGGGTACCTCGAGCTGCGGCGTGTGAATCACCGCATTCCCAAACAGCAGGATGTCGAGGTCGATGGTCCGCGGCCCTTTCGGCCGGTTACGCTGGCGGCCCATTTCCCGCTCGATCGCGAGTATCTTCGACAGAAATTGCTTGGGCATCAGCTTGGTCTTCATCGCCACCGCGCAGTTCAGGAACCAGGGTTGGTCTGCGAATTCCATCGGCTCGGTCTCATAGAACGACGACACCGTGACCACTTCCCCCAAGTCCCGCAACTTCTCGATCGCGGCCGCCAGTTGGGCAACGCGATCGCCGAGGTTCGAGCCCAGGGAAAGATAGACGGTTTTCTCCACGCGCGTATCTTAGACCAGTCCCGGCGCCTGAACTGTGATTGGCACCGGCCGCTCCGCAGGGAAGACCGGCACCGACCATTTTTGCTACAACTTTAGTAACATTGACTTTGATTACTTGCTTCGTTAGGCTGTCCGCGGGGATGGGTGTATCTCCAACCGGGCTCAGAGCCCGGTCGCGTTGGTGTTCTTTGACAAATAAAATGGCCAGTGGAAGGGACGGCTAAGCTCGGCCGTCGAGTCGGTGCTGGATTACTACTCTGATATTTCCATCTCCTCCAAAGACTTACCTGTGAGGGTTGTGGGGCAACATAAGTCCTTGCGAATGAATATTTTGGTATTTAACTCGTTTGAATTGAAGATTTTGCGGGAAAGAATTTCTTCCGCCTGTTTGTTTTCAATATTTTGTAGAGATAGGGGGGAGGGGTGGGGGACAAGAAGTTCGTGACTTTCCCAGATTGGGAAGGCTCCGATAGAGATAGCCGGGCGTTTGTCGAATGGTTATCTATTGAGCGCTCTCGCGCGGGACGCCGTCAATAACCCCTTACGGAATTTGAACCTTGATTGGCTCGCCGCGCTCGACTCGCTGGATGAAAGCGATGGCTTGGCGCTCGGCCCAGCGGCCGTCATAACCGTTGGCTTCGGCAAGGAAGGCGCAATGTCCGCCGCTCTCGGTTTCGACGTAGGTAACGTGCGGATTGCCCAGCAACTTCTCGCGCGTCTCAGGCAACACGCGGATGAACGGATCGTCGTTGGCATGCAAGACCAGCGTCGGCAATGCGATCTGATTGAGCACTTGCGTGGAGGCGGCACGAGTGTAGTAATCCTGAGCGTCAAGAAATCCGAAGTGGCGCGCGGTGATCTGATCGTCGAAGTCGCGCAAGCTGCGGACTCCGCGCAAATGGCCGACTTCGAAATGCCCAGGAAAGAGCGCGGCCTTGCGCTGCAGGCGCCGGCGCAAGCTCCACAGGAATTTTATTTCGTACAGGCGATTGGCGCGATCGTGCAGTGCGTCGGCGGACGCGGCAAGGTCCATCGCTGGAGAAATGCCGACGGCAGCTTTGACCTGGGGCGGAAACTCCTTACCCCACTCGCCCAGCAGCTTCAGCACCATGTTGCCGCCCATGGAGAAGCCCGCCAAAGCCAGCCGTTGCAAGCCGTCGCGCTCGATCAAGGTTTTCGCAATTGCGCCGACATCACTCGACATGCCCGAGTTGTAGAGCGTTGGCCCAAGCTGCTCGGTGCCGCCGCAACTGCGCACGTTCATGCGGACCACGTTCATGCCGGCGCGCCAGGCCTTGCTACCGGTGCCGATGACGTATCCCGATTCGCTGGAGCCCTCGAGCCCGTGCACGATAATCAGTGTCATTGCCTGGAAGCGGACCGGCTGCCAGTGGCAATGGCACAAGACCTGAATGCCGTCTTCCACCTCAAAGAGGCGTTCCTCCGCTGGCGGCAACTGGTTGCGACGCGGAAGGAAATTTCCCGCGAGCGTCTGGGCGTGTCCGTTAAGGAACATCCTTCGCGGACGGAACGGCTCGCCGAAAAAATCGTGCGCCGAGGTTGTCTCCGCCGCGCGATGCGGAAGCGCGGCTCGTGCGGCCAGGCTTTGCGCACGGGCCTCGTCGAGAAAGTTGGTGCGGTCGCGCTGCATCTATAATGGTTGTATCACCCTCTCGTTCGAGATGGGAATGCCGCGCGAGGGCGCGGGCAAGGTCTGGGAGGAAGAGTGCCGATTTTCGAATACCGTTGCGAAGAATGTGGACACCGCTTTGAAGCCATCCTCTTCGGAGAGCAAAAGCCGGAGTGTCCGAAGTGTCATACTGCGAAGCTGGAACAGCAGCTCTCGACATTTGCGGTCAGCAAGAGCAGTCATGCCGCGCCGACGGCGGGTTGCGGACAGTCGAATTGTTGCATGACAAACGGCGGCTGCTCGGTAAACTAGCGCTCCAGCGCGCGGTTCGGCGCGGCGATTCCGCCGTTGTCAAGTTTGGAGCGCGCCGGGCTCGGCCGCGATGAATGTTATAATTTTTGTCTGCGCGTGGTGGGTGTAGTTCAGTGGTAGAACTCCGGACTGTGGCTCCGGCTGTCGAGGGTTCGAATCCCTCCACCCACCCCAAAACCTATCTCAATCCTTCAGTTCGACGCCTGTTTGTAGACTCTCGACTCGCGCTATCATTCCAACATGGCCCACCAACATTCGCCCCGATTTCTGGAAGTGGTGAACGACGCCAAGAAACGTATCCGCGAAGTTACGTTAGAAGACGTGAAGGCAAAGCTCGACCGCAAGGAGAAATTTCTTCTTGTCGATGTGCGCGAAGACAACGAATGGAACAAAGATCATTTGCCGAATGCCATCCATCTCGGCAAGGGAATCATCGAGCGGGACATCGAGCAGCAGGTGCCCGATCTGGGCGCACCACTGGTTCTGTATTGCGGCGGAGGATTCCGCTCCGCGCTCGCGGCAGACAAGCTGCAACAAATGGGATACACGAATGTGCTTTCCATGGACGGTGGAATCCGAGGCTGGCGAGAAAAGGGTTATCCGCTCACGACGGAATGAGATCGCGCCAACGTCGCGCCAGTTCTAACCATTCATCGCCAAAGGGATCATCGTCATGGGTCGCGGAGCCGAAACCAGCGTCCGCAACAGGTTGTCTCTCTGTTGCCACCAGCCGTGGAAGACTGCACCATCGACATGACAAACCTCCAACTCATGCCAGACTGGCCGCGCTGAACTCGCTTCGTCTGCGATCGATGTTACGGCGCTTTCGAGCAGAGTAACTGTCACTGATCGCGTGTCCTGCCTGAGCCCTTCGTGCAGGGCTTTAAGCGCGCTTTCCTTCGCGCTCCAAAGCAACGTTACGAGCCGGGATCGCTCCGCTGCGGACGCCTGCGCAAGCGACGCTTGCTCCTCCGCAGTGAAGTAGTCGGCAACGAAGGCATCGCTCCGATCCTCGATGACCTCCAGATCGCAGCCCAGCGCGGCACCGAAAGGCGCGATCGTACAAAGCGCCGTACCATTGCTGTGGCTAAGTGAAAGACTCACCGGTGCTTGCTGGCCCGCAACAAAGGCCTCTGGAACACCGGAAGCTGCTGGGCGTATCTCGATGTCTGACAGAGATTGAAGATCACCTGGAGTATTCAGGTAAGCCGACAAGGCACACTTCGCCGTCCAGCGTCCGAGTTGCCAGTCTCTTCGGCGCTTGGGAACGCGCAGTGAATTGAGGCACGCTACTTCGCTGGCGCTAAGCCACTCCTGATTCGCCGGTAGATCCGCTTCGGTCTGTTCCAGCCAATGCACCTTCATAAGCGGCCGTCACAATCCAGTCGCATCCCTCACGCAAGAACTGGATGCTGCAACATCGCGTCCTGTAGCGCCTTCAAAGGTTCCGCATCCACGCTATTCGGCAGTGCAACCGTCTTATACGCGCTGAGTTGGATGCAGCAGGTGCCCGCCGCATCCACGACTTCGGCATCGAAGCTCTGATGCTCGGGACGCGGAGTGACCACAGCGTAGAACCTGCCGTTCCCTGGTTCGGGCACTTGCCACACGCGTACTTTGTGAACGTACAGCGGCAACCCCATCTCGCCCCGCTCGCTCAACTGCCAGAGACCTGCAGTTTGGAAGCACAACTCGATCAACCGCGGTCCCACAACCGTCGGCAAAGTAGACGGTTCATGATTGCTGGGCAAACCAGCAGCCATCTGACCAACCATGCGATCTCCATCGCGCCACGCACGCTCCACCACCTGGTAAGCGGGCCCATGGAAGTAAACGCGATAGATGTCGGCAGCTTCGATACTGGACCCATTGGCAGCAGCGGGCATGCCCACGATTGGCGCTTCGGATACCTGTTGCGTCAGCCGCACGCGGGCCGTGAAGTGCGTGGTCACTTGAGGCTCTGGTTGATTCGGAAGTAACCGGGATCCTGTCAGTCGCAAATCCGCGATCACATCCTTGCCTTGAGGATGAAACACGCCCTGGATGGTTACTGCGCGCGGCTGGTTGCGGTAGAACTTGAACGGCGCAAGGAAGTTGACCTCTTCCACCGCAAGAACATGCCAGCCTGGAAGTAGATATTGGGCGGCCTCAGCAAAGGCTTCGATGCCCATAACTCCTGGAAGCACTGGCGTGCCATCAATCCGGTGATCGTACAGGAAAGGTTGGACGGTCGGATCCAATGTTGTTTCCACGACGAGGCCGTCGTAAATACCCATTCCCATGATCTTGCCGATCATCGGGCCTCGCACACCAAAACGCTCACTCGAAGCTTCCAATGCATTCGCATCGAACCCACCAGTCGTGTCCCACTCGTTCAGCAGAACGCCCAGACGCTGTCCAGCGACGTTTTCTCCGCGAGTCCCTCCGGACGTGAGTTCGCGCCGAATCCATGGAATACCTGCTTCCGGCGGCAGCATATCGATGCCTGCCAGCTCCATCATCTTCGGGATGGAGCCGCGAGTCGCCATGCCGATTCCGCCCCACGCCGACCAGTCAATGACGATGCCGCGGGTTTGCGGCCGAGTGGTGCGGAAGCTCGATGTGATCTTGCACAGCAAGTCGTTCGCAGCAGCGTAATCCGCCTGGCCGGCGTTGCCGAAGCGACCGGCAACCGAGCTGAACGCCACTGTCGCGCCGAGTGGCATGTCGCCGATGGCATGCAACAGGTTGAACCAGCCGTCACTCTTAACGTCAAAGACGAGGTTGAATTCGCGCGGGTCTTTGTCTGGCAGGAAGTGACTGCGCTCGATTCCTGCAGCGTGTAGCAGCACGTCAACGCGGCCGCTGCGCTCGCGTACCTTCTCGATGACAGCAGCTACACCGCCCCCTTCGGTGAGGTTGACGCTGAAATACTGCGCCGTGCCTCCGGCAGCGCGCACGGCGTCGATCGCACTCTGCGCCGCTTGCGCCCGCTCCAGAGCCGCCAGTTCCTTCTCCACCAGCGCCGGAGTGGCCCGCTCGCCGCGTGCCTGGATGCGAGCGAACAGATCACGCTTGAGGCCGTCTTTGTCGTTGACGAAGCGTGCGAGGTCGGGATTGTTCGGGTCGGGTTCCGCTACCAGATCAAGGAGGTAAAACGTTCCGCCGGAAGCGGATGCCAGATCGGCGGTGATGGCTGAAACAATACTTCCCGCAGCGCCTGTAATCAGAAACACACTATTCTGATCCAGCGTCAGACCAGCCTGGCCATCGGCCGCGGGCTGCTCTTCCAAACCGACCGTCCAACGCAGCCCTCCCTTATAGCCAATCTCAACTGCGCCCGGATCGCGCAGGCTTTCCTCCAGGAGAAGTTGGGCGACCTCCGAGGTGTCGCGATCGGCTTCGAAATCGACTGCTTTGACCAGAACGTCTGCGCGCTCGCGCTTGTACGTCTTGGTGAAGCCGACTATCGCGCCGCCGAGAGGCGCGACCGCTCCGGCTTCGTCATAGCCATGCTGACCACCAAGCCGTGTGGCAGAAACCAGGAACGTTCCTGGCCCTGCAATCTGGTCGTAAAGAGATCTCATCGTCGTGTACAGAGATTTGACGCGTACTTGTAGCGCTTCATGCCATGCAGGCAAGTCCATCCTGCTGATAGGGCCTTCGTAATCGAGCGCTGAAAGCCAATAGACTCCTTGCACCGGGCCTGCGGCCAGCCAGCTCTTGAGGAGGTTGGACAGCGCATCAGGATCCCGCGCATCTTCGATCTGGAGTACCTCCACACCCTTCACCTGCAGCTGCTGTGTCAGGGCGTTCGCAACTCCGCCTTTATCCGGCATCATTACCACGCGGCAACCCGGGCCGAGTTTGACCGCAGTCGGTTTGCACACATCGAGCGGTGGGCGCAGGACGGTCACGGGTACGCGGCGCGGGATGTGGTTGGCTGCGTCGAAGCTGGCGACTGACGGTCGCGCGGTCGCGGTCACCGAAGGAGCGGGCGTTGCAGCAGTTGCTACAGGTGCTGCAGCTGCCCGTTGCTTGTCTTTCGCGAACTGAATCACATGGGCCAGAGTTGGGAAGTCACGTAGCTTGAGGTTCTCATCGCGCGGAATGTTGTATGTGGCCCTTATGGCCGCAAACATCTCAGCCTGTTTGACCGTGTCAACGCCCAGGTCCGCTTCCAGATCGAGATCGAGGTCGAGCATGTCAACGGGGTAACCGGTTTTCTCGGCCACGATCTCCAGAACTTTGTCCTTAATGGAGTCGTCCGTGATCTCTGGAGCCGTTGCCGTCGCACTGGCTGGCTCGGGGACGTTTGGTTCAGCCTTCGCCGGCGATGATGAAGGAGCTGCCGCCAAGTCGGGCCGCTTCTCGTAAACGAAGCGAATAACGTGCGCCAGAGTTGGATAATCCCGCAGCTTGCGGTTCTCATCGCGGGGAATGCTGTAGATCTCGCGAATGGCGGCGAACATCTCTGCTTGCTTGACCGTGTCCACGCCAAGGTCGGCTTCCAGATCTAGTTCCACATCCAGCATGTCTTTTGGATAGCCCGTCTTTTCCACCATCAACTCGAGGATCCGTTCCTTCACCGAATCACCGGCGCTCTGTTGAGGAACCGTCATCGCCGGTGCCGTTGGGGTCGGCTGGGCCGCGGTGGGAACTGGCACGGCTGCCGGGGTTTCAGCCGTCTCAGGTGATGCAGCAGTCCCGCCAGCCAGATCAGGCCGTTTCTCGTAAACGAAGCGGATCACGTGCGCCAGAGTTGGATAATCCCGTAGTTTGCGGTTCTCATCGCGGGGAATGCTGTAGATCTCACGGATAGCGGCGAACATCTCCGCCTGCTTGACCGTGTCAACGCCGAGATCAGCTTCCAGATCAAGGTCCACATCCAGCATGTCTTTTGGATAGCCGGTCTTTTCTACCATCAACTCGAGGATCCGGTCCTTCACCGAATCGCGAGTGCCATTTTGCGGAGATGCCTGCGCTGGCGCGGGCGGGGTTGGTTGGGTCGCAATCGGTATTGTCTTAGGAGCGGACGGCTCACCGATTGTCGCCGAGGCCGGAACCGTTTGAGCCAGATCGGGCCGTTTCTCGTACACAAACCGAATCACGTGGGCCAGAGTTGGATAGTCGCGCAGCTTACGGTTCTCGTCGCGAGGAATGCTATAGATCTCACGAATCGCCGCGAACATTTCCGCCTGCTTGACCGTGTCAACACCGAGGTCGGCCTCCAGGTCGAGATCGACATCCAGCATGTCTTTCGGATAGCCGGTCTTTTCCACCATCAGCTCGAGGATGCGCTCCTTCACCGGATCGCCTGCGCCGTCAGCCGGAGATGCCACCGCTGGCGCGGGCGGGGTTGGTTGGGTCGTGACCGGAGCCGGTGCTGTTGCTGGTATCCCGGCCGATTTCGTCAGCGGTACCGCGCCAGCCAAGTCCGGACGTTTCTCGTACACGAAGCGAATCACGTGCGCCAGAGTTGGATAATCGCGCAGCTTGCGGTTCTCGTCGCGAGGAATGCTGTAGATCTCCCGAATCGCCGCAAACATCTCCGCCTGCTTGACCGTGTCAACACCGAGGTCGGCTTCCAGATCAAGATCAACATCCAGCATGTCTTGCGGGTAGCCCGTCTTCTCTACCATCAGGGCGAGGATCCGCTCCTTTACCGAATCGCTTTCAGGTTTTGGCGAGGGTGACGGTTGCGGAGCGGCAACAATCACCGGCGCGCTCGGTTTGACGACTTCAACCACAGAAGCCGTCGTGGACGGCTGTACTTTGGGCGTCGACGCGACAGGCGCTGGAAGCGTGGCGATAGGTGTTGACGCCGGTTTCTTGGCGGCGATCGGCGCTGGTGTTGCCCGGACAACCGGAGGTTGCACGGCAGCTGCCCGGGAAACCTTGGTGGCTTCTGCCATCCGCGCCGCAAGTCCCTGGTCCGGTACGCGCAGAGTGCGGTGAACGACTTCCAGGTCGGCCACTGGACGACCCGCCATCCGGCTCAGCCAAGCGCTCCACGCCGACTGATCGGCAATGCGGTAGGCATAGCCCAGAGCGTTCGGGTTTGGACGGACTCCATCCTTCGTCGGCACCCAACGCAGCAGAATCATGCTGATCTGCGAACCGAAACCAGCGCCCAGGTGCAAAGCATATTGAACGGGATAAGCGCCACCCGTGGACAAGTTCAGCGGACCCAACTCGGGATCGACTTCCTTGAAGTTGGCAACCGGCGGCACCAATCCGGTTTCCAAGGTCTTCACCGCGATAACATCTTCGATGCCGGTGGCCATGGCGTGGCCAGTCATGCCTTTGGTGTTGGCGATCACGATTTGGTCCGCGCCGTCGCCGAAGACGCGACGCAGCGCGTGGATCTCCGCCGAGGCGCTCCCGCCGCGCGCTGGCGTGTAGGTTTCGTGGGAGACAAAAACCAATTTCGGTGCCACTTCACTGCGTGCAACGCCCCCGCGCGTTTCAGCTTCGGACACCAGGTTCTCCATCACCTGGCCGATGTGCTGGACGTCGAGGCGAGTACCGTGAAATGCGCTGTTAGCTGTCACAGCGCTCAACACTTCGCAGATGGGGTGGATTCCGCGTTCCCGTGCCGCATCCAGGCTCTCAACGACCAGGGCGGCGGCGCCCATGCCCATAATCAGGCCGTGGCGGCGGCGGTCAAACGGTATGGCGGCTTCTTCCACGAGCTCGTCGGTGGCTGCTGCTCCGCTGGCCAGAAAGCCGGCACCCATCCATCCGATCAGGTGGTCCGACGTGACGTCGTCCGCCGAAATGATGACTACACGGCGGCAGCGCCCGGCGCGGATCCAATCCTCGGCCAGGCTGACGGCTTGGGCCGTGGTGGCGCAAGCTGCATTAATTTGGGTGTTGGGACCGCGTGCGCCGATAAGTTCGGCGAATTGCGAATGTCCCATCGACAAGGTCTTCAGCAGGAAGCGCCGGTCGAAGACATAAGGCTCCTTTTCGATTGTGGCGCGTAGCTCTTCAATGCGACGGTCCAAATCTTTTCCAACGTCCGAATGACCATTTCCCATCGCCTTGGCGCGCAAAGCTTCCAGCGTCTCCAACTGCTCACGGCGTGCGCGATCGGCGTAATAGCGCGCCATCTCATCGGCGTAGGCATCCAAGCCCGGGAAGGCGGAGCCGAAGATCACACCTGTATCGTCACGCATGGCGTCCGGCAATCCCCACCGATCCGGCAACTGCGTGCCTTTGCTCGTGGTCTTGTAGCGCATGACGAGGGGGATTCCGGCATCACGCAATGCGTCGATTCCGGCACCAATAGCCAGACGGGTAACCTGGTCGAGGGCAGCCAGGCGTTCGGCGGAAACGCCGAATTCACGTTCCAGATCGAAGGCGCCTCCGCGGCCCGCCAGCTTGATCACATCCGCGACGTCCGTGATGGACTCAAACGTTGCCTCTCCCTTTTCGCTCTTGACCAGACGCCTGATGTGTTTGTCCAGCATGTCCTGGCGGAACTGGGCGGGAATAGGGGCGATGAACTGATCGCCGCGCAAAATGCGTTCGATGTTGCCATCGTCGAAGACGCGCTCCGTTCCTGGCAGACCTAACGACGCGCCGGTGATTGCCACCTGAACGCGAGTCGAGACAGGCTTTTCGCCGTGGCTGATTTGCCAGCCACCCTGTTCGAGGGCGTCAGCGAACAAACGGCCGAGGTCGTTGTACGCATTACCGTTCGACGGACTCACCGACGTGAAAGCAGCCGAGGCAGCCGCCGGCTGCGGCGCTGGTTTGGCGTCGTTCACCGCTGCTAGAACCGCGGGCTGTGAGACTACCGGTTTCGCCGCAGCCTCAATCGCCGCTTCTGCCCGTCCGCGGCCCAAGCCCGCGGCATACAGGCCGCACAAAGCCTGGTTGAAAGAAGGAATATCGCCGACTTTCGGATGATTGGTGAACAGCGAAACAACGTCGCCGCGATCGCCGAGCACTTCCTCGGCAAATCCCTGCAATGCTTTCTTCGGTCCAACTTCTACGAAGACACGCGCGCCCGCCTCGTACAGCGTTTGCAGGCCTTTCACAAACTGCACTGGCGAAGCAACTTGTTGGGCGAGAAGGTCCAGCATTTGCGGTACAACATCAGGGCCCGTGGGATAAAACTCACCGTTTACATTGGCAACGACCGGCACGCGCGGCGATTTCATGTGGAGGTGCGACAGCATCTCATGCAACGGTTCGCTGGCCGGTGCGACGATTGATGTATGAAAGGCGTGGCTGACCGGCAACGGCCTCACGTCGAAGCCAGCTTGCAGGAATATTTCCATGGCTTTTTCGACGCCCTTACTGGAGCCGCCGATCACCGACTGTTGCCCACTGTTTATGTTGGCGATCACTACGTAGTCGTCGATGGTTTTCAGGATTCGCTCGACTTCCGCAAGCGGCGCAAAGACAGCCGCCATCTTTCCGGTGTCTTTCACTGCAACGCGCGTCATGCCGCGGCCGCGAGCACTGACGGCCTCCAGCGCTTCTTCGAAGGTGAGGGAGCCAGAAGCAACCAGTGCACCGTATTCGCCCAAGCTATGTCCCATAGTCATGTCAGGCTTGATGCCGTAGGCATCCAGCAACCGGGTCAGAGCCAGGTCGATGGTGAGCACTGTGGGCTGCGTGATCTCGGTCTGGCGTAAATCCTCTTCGGCTTTCGCGACGGCCTCCGCGTTGTTGGGGTCAACGAAGATAAACTCGCTGAGCGGCTTGCCCAGCAGCGGGGTCATAATGCGGTCGGCTTCGGTGAAGACTTCAGCCACAATTGGTTCGGCGGCCCGGAGCGGCTCAATCATGTTGACGTACTGCGAGCCCTGGCCGGTATACAAGAATGCAACCTTTGGAGCAGGGCCGTGCCCACGAAAGATTCCTTGTGGCCGCAGAGCTTTCCAGATCGGCGCCTGGTCGGCCTTTAACGCCTTGAGACCTTTCGCCGATTTATCCGCCAGTTCGGCCGCGTTGGCGTAATCAATCACAAGACGTTCAGGCGCGCGCAGGTCCGATTCCGCTGGCGGGGCTGGGGCTGGTGCGCGACCTGCTGCCGCATCTTTCTGAACCACAAGCAGACGCTCGATGAGTGCCGCATTTGAGGCAGCACCGATTACCAGCGCTCCCCGTAGCGGGGCCTTGTAAGAGACGGCTGCAGGTGACGGAGGTGGAGCGATTGTCGCGCTGACATTTTTCTCGGCTACAACTGGCGATGGTGTCGTTACCGTTGCGCCTGCTGCCGGGGTTGGTACGGGCGCTGCGTTGACACTCTTCTCCGCCACGATTGACGACGGGGCAGCCACCGCTACCGACCGCTTGCCATTTCCGTTGAGCCTGCCGGGAACGTAGTCCTCGAGGACAGCGTGGAAGTTGGTGCCGCCAAAACCGAACGCGCTCACGCCCACGCGTCGCGCAGCGTCGGCCGGAACCGTCCATGGCTTCAGTTCGGTATTTACGTAGAGCGGGGAATGTGCAAAATCGATATCCGGACTGGGATGCTCGCAATGCAGGCTGGGCGGTAGCACTTTGTTGTGAAGCGCCAAGGTAGCCTTCAAGATTCCGGCCGCGCCCGCAGCGCCTTTCAGGTGTCCAAAGTTCGACTTGACGGAGCCCAGAGCAACTGACGATGTGGGAAGAGAGAAACCGCTCAACACGTCAACCAGGCTTTGCGCTTCCACGACATCTCCGACGCGTGTCGATGTACCGTGGCCTTCAAACAGAGTAGCCGTAGCCGGCGACAGGCCCGCATTCTCCCAGCCACGCTGAATACACAATCTCTGGCCGACCGGATTGGGCGCCGTAATGCCCTTGCCCTTGCCATCGCTCGATCCGCCCATGCCGCGCAGCACAGCGTAAATCTTGTCGCCGTCCCGCTCGGCATCAGCCAGGCGCTTCAGCAGGAAGATCGCTGCGCCTTCGCCCATCACAAAGCCGTCGGCACCCTGGGCATAAGGACGGGTACCGGTCGCAGAAAGCGCACCGATCTTGCAAAACTTGACGAAAGTCGGGGCACCCATGTTGCGATCTACTCCTCCGGTGACAACCACGTCGTAGTTGTTCTGGATAAGACCTTCTACCGCCGAGCTGATGGCTGCCATCGCCGACGCGCAGGCCGCATCACACACGTAATTCGGGCCGTGAAAGTTGAAGATGTTGGCAATGCGACCGGCAATGCAGTTGGATAATTCGCCGGGCATGCTGTCTTCCGTGATCTGCGGCAGAAGATGACCCATCCGATCGTGCAGTTCGCGAGTGATACTGTTCCTTGCCGCCATTGGCAGCGCGGCGAAGCTCGCGCTTTCCTCCAGTTCGTGGGCATACTCTGGAAAGAACACGCGCAACGAGGTGCGGTAATGCATCTCACCCGCCATTGCGTTGCCCAGGATCACTGCCGTGCGATCGGGATCGAACGGCCGCTTGGGATAGCCATAGTCTTCCAGCGCTTCGCGTGTACAGGCGATGGCCCACTTCTGTGTGCCGTCCATTCCTTCGACCACGCGTGGTGGAATAGGCAGGCGCCACTTCATCGGGTCCCATACGTGCTCGCGCACCCAGCCGCCAATCTTCGAGTAGCTCTTGTCCGGCGCGTTTGGATCGGGATCGTAATAGAATGCCGGGTCCCAACGATCAGGTGTAACTTCGCTGATGCTGTAGCGGCTGTTCTTCACGTTCTCCCAGAAAGCGGGCACGTTCGGGGCATCGGGCAGGACGGCTCCCACCCCCACTATTGCTATCGCACGATGGGCAGTGTTTTCCATGATGAGTTCCTATTTTCCTTGGGACCTGGCATCCAGCATCCGAGATGCCTGGATGCCGGTCTTTTATCTCGCGGCCCCAACGAGGGCGGGTTCTTCTTCGCGTTTGGCAACGCGGTTGTAAAGCACGTCGGCTATGTAATCCATGTCCGAAATCAAACCGGCCTGAGCGCGGTGGATCGGGGACAATCTCAAAGCCACTTCGAACGCCTCCATCTCTGAATCGTTCACGCCACCGGCTCCGCAGACCCACCGCATGCCTTCTTCCGCAACCTTCAAAGCTGCTTCGCGGGCGAAGATCCGGGCCAGTGCGGCCAGGGCAGTCGCGTCGAAACGATCATTGGCTTTCTCGTTCAGCCGGCCTTCGGACACAAGTGCAGCGCGGCGCGACAGGCTGCCCGCACATTCGGCATAGGCGATCAACTCCCCGAGGCGAAGCAGGATGTGTTGATAGCGGGTCAGGCGTGTGGCGCGGGCCTTTTCCATCACCTCGGCCAATGCGTGCGCGGCCAGGGCGGCAACGTCGGCGCCAACGTTCGGATGCCGGGCATGCAACGCTTCGAGTTCCCGTGCCTGGTCGTGATAATGCTGCCCGCGCGTCTTCAGGTGAAGTTGCCAGCGGTCGCGGCTGATGGTCATCTCCATGATTTCGGAGGTGCCTTCGTAAATCCGGGTGATGCGAACGTCGCGGCTGATTTTTTCGACCATGTATTCGTGGGTGTAGCCGTAGCCTCCCAGCGCCTGGATGCTGGCGTCCGCAGCCAGATCGCCGGCTTCCGTTGCCATGTACTTTGCGATGGCGCCTTCCGTGTTCAAGCTTCCTTCCGTACCGGCATCGATGCGTTGCGCAGTTTCCTCAATGTAGGACCGCGCTGCTTCCAGGCGGACCACGTTCGGAACAATCAACTTGTGGGTGTATCCCTGTTTTTCGGAGAGCGGCGTGCCGCCCTGGATGCGTTTCACGGAATAAGGAATGGCGCGATCCAGTGCCGACCAGCCCGCGCCCAAACCGAAGGCCGCGACCATCACTCGCGTGTAGCCGAAGACCATCTGGGCCTGCACTAAGCCCTGTCCTTCTACACCACCGACGAGCCGGTCAGCGTCAACATACACGTCGTTTAGGGCCAACGCTGCTGTGTTGCTCAGACGAATGCCGTGCTTGTCCTCCGGCTCATCGTGAACAAAGCCCTTCGTGCCCGCATCGACGATGAACCAGCTTGGCCCTGCGGGCGTGTTGGCCAGGATGGTGCAATGGTCGGCGATGCCGCCGTTGCTGATCCATTGTTTGCTGCCATTGATCTTGTAGCCAACAATCTTGCCGTCTTTTTCAACGCGATCGGCGGTCGTCTTCAGCGCACCCAAGTCGCTACCGGCTTCCGGCTCTGTCGCTCCGTAGGCAAAGAGGGTGCCTTCGTCGGCAATCTTCCCCAGCCATTTCTTTTTTTGCTCGGGAGTGGCGCCAAAAGTTATCGGATCGCTACCCAGGAAGGTGGCGAACAGGGATGTGGCGACACCTAGATCGATGCGCGCCATCTGTTCGCAGATGAGATAGACATCGAAGGTGCTGCCGCCCATGCCGCCGTACTCTTCTGGAATAAACAGAAGCTGGATGCCCAGCTTATCCGGGCTGCTCATGTGCTTGACGATCTCTACCGGGCACTCGTCGCGTTCATCCAACGCGATCAGCTCTTCGTCAGGCAGGCGCTTCTTGGCGAAATCGCGGAGCGATTTCAGACTCAGTTGCAAAGTTTTCTTAGTGATCATTGCCGAAAAACCTTTCCTGGTGATTAAACCGATACCGATTTCGTTTCCCGGACCTTGCTCGTCAGCTCGGGCAGGAACTCGAGAATGTCGGCCACGATTCCCACGTCGGCGACCTGGAAGAACGGGGCCTTAGGATTCTTGTTGATAGCGACGATGAAGGGATTGCCCTTGATTCCTGCCAGATGCTGGAACGAGCCGCTGATGCCGCATGCCATGTAAACCTTCGGTTTGACGGTCTGACCGGACGAACCAACCTGGCGGGATTTGGGCAGCCATTTGGCGTCAACTACGGGCCGAGAGCAGCTCACTGCCCCACCCAGGGCATCGGCAAGCTCTTCGGCGATGACGATGTTGTCCTTCTCCTGGATGCCACGTCCGACGGAAACCAGAATCGCGTGCTTGGTGATGTCCACATCACCCGCCTCAGCCACGACTGTCTCGAGATAGCGCCGTCCCGCAGTCAGAACACCGACGTCAGCCGATTTGTCAACGATCTTGCCGTCGAGGGAAACACCTTCTACCGGCTTGAACGCGCCCGGGCGAAGATTGAGCACCGCGCCGGATGAAGTCTCGCAGCGGACGTGTGCACTTACCTGTCCGCCGAATTCCTGGCGAACTACTCTTAGAGAGCTGCCTTCGGTCCCATCGATGGCCAATACATCGGAGACAAAAACTGAATTCAGCTTGATGGAGAGACCCGGCGACAGATCAATTCCGAAATGAGAATGGGGGACCAGCACAATGCTGTCCTTTGGAAGAACATTCACCAGGGCTTTGCGGACCAGTTCTGCGTTGGGATAAGCAATCGCCTGGTTGCCGACCTTCCATATCTCGGCGTAAGAAGAACGCAAGGCTTCGCAGGCCGCATCAAGCTCTGCGCCCCACCCGACGACAATCGCGGTGGGTGATACGGTAGCGTCGATCTTTTTTGCGGCGGCTGCCAGTTCGGCGGCCGAGTCATCAACCGCGCCGCCCTTGTGCGCGATGTAGGCGAAGATGCGAGCCATTAGTTCAACCCTCCTTTGGCTTTCATCAATTCCATGAGTTTGTTGATGATCTCTTCGCGGCTGCCCTGCAATATCTCGGCGCCCTTGCCCTGCGCAGGTACGAAGTAGTCCACCCGTTCAACCTTCGCCCCGGCTTCCCCCACGCTGGCCGTGTCAACCCCCAGCTCCGATGCGCCGAACGTTGGAATCTCCACCGAAGCCACCTGCCGGATGCCTCGCATGCCGACGTAACGCGGCTCATTGATGCCGGTTTGAATTGACAGCACACACGGGAGATCGATTTCGTTCATCTCCTTATTGCCGCCTTCGATCTCCCGGCTGACTTTTAGCTTGCCGCCGTCGAGGACCGCGATAGAATTCACCAGAGAAGCAAACGGGTAGTCGAGCAACGCCGCCAGCATCCCGCCCACCTGAGCGCCGCCGTCTTCGGCTTGGATCCCGGTCAGGATCAGGTCGAAGTGGTTCTTCTGCACAAAGGCTTTCAGGATTGTCGCGATGCCCCGTCCGTCCGACCCGGTGAAGGCCTCGTCCGAGAGCAGGACGCCTTGGTTAGCGCCCATGGCCATCTCCCGGCGTAGCACTTCCTCATCCTCGTCATTGCCGACGGTGACGACGGTGACTTTGCCCCCGTCCCGGGCAGCAATCTGGAGGGCCTCTTCAACCGCGTAGTTGTCCGGTTCATTCACCGAATAGACCAAGTCGTCGCGTTCGATATCGTTTCCGGCACTGTTGAGTTGAATCTCATTTTCCGAAGTGTCGGGCACTCTTCTCACACAAACTAGAATTTCCACCTTCGCCCTCCTGAATTTCTATTGTTCCGATCTTCACGTCTGGCGGTTTCGATCAAACGATCAGGCATGGGCCAGATCGGCAGACTGTTCTGCGTTCTCCATCGCCGTTGGCGCAATGCGCGCGACGTGCTTGTCCACCAGTTCCGTCAAGTCGATGGCCGTCATCTTCCCTTCCATACCGGCGACCTTGATTGCATCTTCCATGTTGACCATGCAGAACGGACACGCCGTCACGATCACATTGGCCCCGGCTTCGGCCGCCATTTGAACTCGCTTTACGCCCATTCGCTGTTCTTCTTTAGGCTCGTAGAACAGCATCAGCCCACCGCCGCCGCAGCAGAATGACCGGTCCAGGCAGCGGCTCATCTCAACTCGCTTCAGGCCGGGAATCGCGTCGAGCACTTCGCGAGGATCGTCGTAAACCTGGTTGTGCCGGCCCAGATAGCAGGGGTCGTGGTATGTGTAAACGTTTTCTGCGTTTTCTACCGGATTGAGTTTCAGGTTGCCGGTTCTTACTTCGCGCGCGATTACCTGGCTGATGTGCTCCACCGGCGGTACATCTTTATAGTCGTGCTTGAGCGCGTTGTAGGCGTGGGGGTCGGAGGTAACGATGCGTTGGACTCCAGAGGCCTTGATGGCGTCCACGTTGTGATCGCGCAAGGCCATGAAAAGCGTCTCTTCGCCAAACCGCCGGACATCGTGACCGCTGTCCTTCTCGGCCGCACCCAGGATTCCGAAGTCCTCTCCGGTCGCGTCGAGGATCCTCGCCGTTGCCCTTCCGATGGCTTGAATTCGGTCGTCGTAGGACGTAATACTGTCAACGAAATACAACGTGTCGGCAGTATTTGCGCCGTTTAGGGTCTTGACGTCGCAGGTGGGTTGGAACTCTTTGGTCTTTGCCCAGTCGGCCTTTTTCTTCTCCATCTTGCCGTAAGGGTTGCCGCGGCTCTCGAGGGCTTTCAGCGCCTTCTGGATGGATTTAGGCACATTTCCGTCATCGACCAAGCCCCGCCGCAGATCGACAATCTTGTCGATGTACTCGATCATTAGCGGACATTCTTCCTCACAAGCTCCACAGGTCGTGCACGACCAGACTTCATCTTCCGAATAGATGCCGCCAATCAATGTGGCACCGTTGCCCGCCGGGCCAAACATGGGATAGTGCTGGAAGCTGTAATCTCTGGCTTTGATGGTGAGAAATCTTGGCGACAACGGCCTGCCCACGGCGTTGGCTGGACAGTTGTCCGAGCACCGGCCGCAATCGGCACAGGAGTAGAAGTCGAGCATGTGCTTCCAGGTAAAGTCTTCGAACTTCTTTACACCGAAGGATTTCACCTGGTCCAGATGGTCATCGCTAATGCCCCATCTCACGGGCTTGACCGTTCCCCGATCCAACTTGGCGAAGTAGACGTTGAACAGGGACGTTTCGACGTGGAACTGAATTCCGAACGGCCGATAGCACAACAGGAAATAGAAGGTAAGAACATCCAGCAGGTATGCGCCGCGATGCAGGTTCCAGAGCGTTGCAGCAGAAGCGGCGCTAAGAGCGTTCTTCAACACCCAGGGCATTGACAGCGCAGCCATGAATTCTGCTTGGCCCTGCTGTGCCAGAAAGGCGGCCTTGCTTGCCTCAAAGAGGCTTTCAGACAGCATCAGGACTGCGATCAGCGCCAAAAGGAAGATGGCGTCAACCTTGTGACCCTTGCCGTATTTTGCAGGCACCTCGTATCGCGCCGGCTTGAATACAATCCGGCGGGCTGCTGCCACGATCATGCAGAGGAAGACAACGGTCGCCGCGTAATCGGCGATAGCTTGGTAAATATGGCCAATTCCTCCGGACGGATCCGGCATTGCAAAATTTTCGGAGACGCCGAGAATCAGCAGAGAGAAGGCGCGAGTCGCCAGAATGATGAATCCGCTAAAGATCAGGATGTGAACGGTCCCGGCAAACTTGTATCGCGGATGCTTCCACTGGCCAAGCCAGAATTGCAAGACTCGTTCCAGCCGGACCAACGGGCGATCGAAACGAAAATCACGTTCGCCGCGAACCAGCGGCGTGAGGCGTATCGCCACGATGTAGGCGAAGCACACCAGACCCAGCACATTCATGATCAGGAACAGAACTTGACCTGAGATCAGCCAGTATGTCGTTTGAGCCGGTGTTTGGAGGGCTTCCACCATGATGCTCAACATCTCCTGGAAGGCTGCACCTCTCAGGTGCCGGAGGAGGATTACGGCTGGGATTGCGGACCCGGGAACCTAGAGCACCTGGAAGGCTAACGCCTCTGTAATTCACATTGTGCTTGGCAAGAGCTTGCTGGTCTGTGAGGAGCGTCGGCGTACCCTGTGAGGGGCATCACATGGACTCGTTCGTGACGCACACCCTGCGTCAGACTGTCTTGTCACGAGGGCTGGTGCCAAACGTCACAGACTGACCCTCGAAGGTGTGGGAAACTGGAGACAACCCCCAGGACCCCCAGGCGATGTTGCCTGAACTCCTTGGAACAGCAGAGGAGAACGGCCATGAATCCAGTCCCAGGAAGCCCTTTCGACAGCATCGAAGACGCTCACGAGTACCTCACGCTGTTGGCCCAGACGATCTTCGAGACGAAGCTGGAAATTGAAGCGGACGTGCAGAGAGAGTCGAGTTCAAATTATCCACGCCGCACCGAGGCACTGAAACTTGCTGTCTACACACTATCCAGACTTGAGTTCCACATGAGCAGGAGCCGACGGATTCTCAACGATCTTCGCACGTTGCGCCGTCTGCTTTTCGAAGAACGGACCGTCACCGCTTTGACCGCCAGACCAAAGGCAAACGGAAAAGCAAAAGCTGAAACGCTCATGCCCGTTGGCGCTTCACATCCCGCAACCCAGATAACGGGTCCGGCTGCAAGTGCCTGAGAGGCTTTGCGGCCCTATGCCAATCTGAAGAAATTTTCTCTTGCAGGCTGCTCAGCTTCGCCCTTGAGCAGCCTTTTTAGTCGTGAGCAGCCATCGCGGGTGCGATGTCTTCCACATCCACGACGTTGGTCGGATATTTGCCCGTATAGCAAGCGGTGCAGTAGGACGGTTCATCGCTTTCCCCGGCCGCCTTGCGCAAACCCTCCAGCGATAAGTATGCCAATGAATCGGCTTTAATGTATTCGCGAATCTCGTCCACGGATTTGTTGGCGGCGATCAGCTGGTTCTTCGATGGCGTGTCCACGCCATAAAAGCACGGCGAAATGGTGGGCGGGCAGGAGATGCGCATATGCACCTCTTTGGCTCCAGCGTCGCGGACCATGCGCACGATCTTTTTGCTGGTCGTGCCGCGCACGATGGAGTCGTCGATAAGCACCACGCGCTTGCCCTCGAGCACATGCCGTACTGGATTGAGCTTCAACTTCACCCCGAAGTCGCGCACTCGCTGCTCGGGCTCAATGAACGTCCGGCCGACGTAGTGATTACGGATCAATCCAATCTGGATGGGAATGCCGCTCTGCTGCGCAAAGCCCATTGCCGCGGTCATGCCGGAATCAGGCACGGGGACAACGATGTCGGCATCCACGGGCGATTCGAGCGCAAGCTGCCGCCCCATCGCGTCGCGCGTCTGCTGCACGGCACGTCCGAAGACGATGCTGTCCGGACGCGAGAAATAGACATGCTCGAAGATGCAATTCGATTGCGGCTGCTGTGCCGAATAGAAGCGCGAGTGAACCCCTTCGGGCCCCACAATGACCAGTTCTCCCGGCTTCACCTCACGTTCATAGGTCGCGCCGATGAGGTCGAAGGCGCAGGTCTCGGAGGCGAAAACGATGCTATCGGCTGTGTGCGCTGCCTGTCCCGAAATACGGCCCATCACCAGCGGACGAAATCCGCGAGGGTCGCGAGCAGCAAAGATGCGGTCGGGCGTCAGCATGACCAGCGAGAACGCGCCTTCAATGCGGCGCAGCGAATCGGCCATTGCGTCGGCCAGGGTCTGCTCGCGGGAGCGCGCGATCAAATGCACCACGACTTCGGTGTCGCTGGTGGTCTGGAAGATGGATCCCTGCTGCTCCAGCTGGGCATGCACCTCATGCGCATTGGTAATGTTGCCATTGTGCGCGAGCGCAATCTTACCTTTGTTGCACTCCACCATAATAGGCTGCGCATTAAGGAAGGCCGAATCGCCAGTGGTGGAGTAGCGCGTGTGGCCGATCGCGAGCGAACCGGAAAGGCGTGCGAGAACGTCGCCGGTAAAGAGATCGGCGACCAGGCCCATGCCCTTGTGAAGTTCGACGCGTTCACCGTTCGAGGCAGCGATGCCTGCCGATTCCTGGCCGCGATGTTGCAGCGCATACAGACTCAGGTAGGCGAGCTTGGAGGCTTCAGGATGTCCATAGATGGCCACCACGCCACATTCTTCTCGTAGCTTGTCGGAGGGAATCAACATAGCTCACCTGATCAGAGTTTCGATGTTCGCAACTTTCGGCCCTAGCTCTTTTGCAGCGTGGCAGGAACCAGCCGCTCCTCGGTTTCAACATGCAAAGCACGTTCCAAGGCGTGTGCCCACGCGTCTTGCAACTCAGAGACCCTTGCCGTGGCGACGACTCTGCCGTCCACCAGGATTTCCAATTGATCGGGGACCGTAATTCCAATCTGTTCGGCGGAGAGACCGTATTGCACCGCTAGTTGTTGGATTCGCGGCACGTTTTGCGGGTCGCAGGAAATCAGCACTCGGCTGGCATCCTCGCCAAACAGCACAAACTCGGGAATCAGTCCGTTGGAGTCAAGGTCCAGCCGCGCCCCAACGCCACGGGCAAATCCGCATTCCGCCACCGTGACCGCCAGACCGCCTTCAGAGCAGTCCTTGGCGGACCCCACTATGCCCGAGCCAATCATCTCGATAACGGCTTTCTGCAGAGCGGCCTCTTTCTCCAGCCCCAGCGACGGCGGAAATCCCCAGACTTGGCCCAATATTTCCTTGGCGTATTCGGACGAACCGAATTCGGCTTCGACGTCGGAAGCATCGCCTGCTTCGGAGCCGCGAACAAGTACCAAAGCTTGTCCCGGTCCCGGGAAGTGGGGGACGGCAGCCTTGTGAACGTCTTCCAGGATGCCGACCACACCAATAACCGGCGTCGGGTAAATGCCTTCCCCCAGAGTCTCGTTGTAGAAGCTAACGTTGCCCCCGGTGATCGGGGTTTCCAGCTGTTCACAGGCCTTGGTCATGCCGTCAATCGTCTGCGAGAACTGCCACATGATGTGCGGTTTTTCGGGGTTGCCGAAGTTCAGGCAATTCGTGGCCGCGATCGGAGTTGCGCCCGTGCAAGCAACATTGCGCGCGGACTCGGCCACCGCGTGCATAGCGCCGAGCTTGGGGTCGAGGTAGCACCAGCGCCCGTTGCCGTCGAGTGCCATCGCCAGGCCGCGCTCGGTGCCCTTCACCCGGATGACTCCGCCTTCACCGCCCGGCCCCTCAACGGTGTTGGTCTGCACCATGGAGTCGTACTGCTGGAAAACCCAACGTTTCGAGCAGATGTTCGGGCTGGCCAGCAATCGCTTGAGTTCGTCCGTGAATTCGGCCTTCCGGCCGAGCTCGATATTCTCTGGAACCTCGCGCGGAACCGGGGGCTCCCACCGCTCCATCGGACGGTGATACAGAGGCGCGTCATCGGTGAGCGCAGCATTGGGGATTTGGGCGACGACTTCGCCGTGCTCCAGAACTCGCATGGTTGGCTGGTTAATCACCCGGCCGATGGTCACCGCGTCGAGGCCCCACTTGTGGAAGACACGGAATACTTCGTCCTCACGGCCTTTCTCGGCCACTAACAACATACGTTCCTGGGATTCGCTCAGCATAATCTCGTAGGGAGTCATGCCGGTCTCACGCTGTGGAACCAGATCGAGTTCGATCTCTAAGCCGACGCCACCGCGGCCGCCCATCTCACAGGTGGAGCAAGTGAGCCCAGCTGCGCCCATGTCCTGAATGCCTACCACCGCGCCAGTCTGCATGGCTTCAAGGCAAGCCTCGAGCAAAAGCTTCTCCAGAAACGGATCGCCAACCTGCACGTTAGGGCGTTTGGCTTCCGACTCTTCGCTGAACTCCTCGCTCGCCATGGTGGCGCCATGAATGCCGTCGCGGCCAGTCTTGGAGCCAACGTAGATCACAGGGTTTCCTTCGCCCGCGGCCTTGGCGTAGAAGATCTGGTCACGCCGCACCAGGCCCAGCGCGAAAGCGTTCACCAGCGGATTTCCCGAATAGCAGCTCTCAAATTTCACCTCGCCGCCAACATTCGGAACACCAAAACAGTTTCCGTAGGAGGCGACACCGCTCACCACTCCCTCGAGCACTGAGTGGTTCTTGTGCAGGCTCGCCTGATCCAGGCCGGGCTGAGGTGTAATCGGCCCGAACCTTAAGGAGTCCATGATCGCGAACGGACGCGCTCCCATGGTAAAGATGTCGCGCAGGATGCCCCCGACCCCTGTTGCTGCGCCCTGGAAAGGCTCGATGAACGACGGGTGATTGTGCGATTCGATCTTGAAGGCGCAAGCCCAGCCATCGCCGATGTCGATGATTCCGGCGTTCTCTCCTGGTCCCTGCACCACCCGGCGGCTGCGTGTCGGCAGGCGCTTAAGATGCACGCGCGAGGACTTGTAAGAGCAGTGCTCGCTCCACATTACGCTGAAGATGCCGAGTTCCGTGAGCGTCGGTTCGCGGCCCAGCGCCTTCAGAATACGGTCGTATTCTTCGGGTGCGATCCCGTGGTCGCGCAATACTGCTGGAGTGATAATGGGTTCTTTGGCGGTGCTGGGTACGCTTTCAACTGGGTTCATGGCAATCAGGAAGGAAACCCTATTGTCGCACGCAGCACCCGCTTGGGGAAGGAAAGATCGCAGCCTCGGCTATTCATCCTCTTCCTGCCACTGATATCCGCAAATCAGACACTTCCAGTGGTGAGTCGTCTGGGTTGGAGGCTCGGGAAATGGAATGGCAGCCGACCACAGAGAGATTTGGCGCGGATTCGCGCTGGCCACTTCGCGAATCTCAAGCGATTCGCACTCCGGACAACAGGGAACTTCTTCTGTCTCCTCTTCCTGCTCTTCCTGTTCCTCCTGTTCGTCAGGTTCGAAACCCTCGAGGACTTCCAGGGCACGGATCACCTGGCTGTCGGGTACTTGGAGGCGGATACCGCCAAAGGCCGCGCCCATGTGCCAGTTGATGGCATGCGTGTGCTCGTCGCACAGAAAGGCGGAAATCCCCTCGGAGGACAGCTTGCCTTGCGCCAGCTTGGCTTCGCCCAGGCTGAAAAACTTCGCAATTGTGACCAGTTCTTCGGGCATCGCTGATTCGAGAAGCGTAGGCTAGCTTTCGGCGCGAGTCAATTCCGGCAGTCGCACCCGCCGGTTGTGATCGGCAATGGCCTCGACCACCTGCGTCGCCACCGCCAGCGCACGACGCCCATCCTCCAGCGTTACCTCAGGGCTGGAGCGCTCACGGACGGCTCGCAGAAAGCTCAACAGTTCGGCACGCAGTGGTTCCTGCACCTCGACCGCAGGCTTGAAGGGCGTGATCCCCGGAAGCGCGTCCGTGACCACACTTGCTGGGTTGAACGGATCCGAGCCGGCAGAATCGGTCGTCAGATTGTCGATGGTCAGCACGAGTACATCTTGGCGGGAATAGTCAATCGACACGTATTGCCGAGGCTGAAAGAACCGCATCTTGCGAACTCTCTCAGTGCTCACCCGGCTGGCCGTGAAGTTGGCCACGCAGCCCGATTCGAACTCCATGCGAACGTTAGCGATGTCGGTCTTGGGCGAGAGAATCGGGAGTCCCACCGCGCGGACCTCTTTCACTGCCGACTTTGCGAACGTCAGCACAATGTCGATGTCGTGGATCATCAGGTCAAGCACCACGTCCACATCGAGCGAGCGAGGCGTAAAGACGCTGAGGCGGTGCACCTCAAAGAACATGGGCTGCGTCAGGAGGGGGATTGCCGCGCGCACGGCGGGATTAAAGCGTTCCAGGTGGCCAACCTGCACGATACAGCCATAGCGCTCGGCCAGTCCGATCATCTCATCAGCTTCGGCTGACGTAGTTGTGAGCGGCTTCTCGATCAGAATGTCGATTCCCTTCTCCATCAACGCCCGTGCAACCTGCAGGTGAGCACCGGTGGGGACGGCAACGGAGACGGCTTGCGCGCCAGCCTGGATCAACTCGCCAACCGACTGAAACGCCGCAGTAGCAAATTCCCTGGCAATCGCTTTGGCTAGGGCGTAGTCGGCATCAACGACACCCACCAAACACACATTTTGTGAGGAATCTGACTGCAGGTCGCCATAAACACGTGCGTGATTGCGTCCGAAAGAACCGACGCCGACGACTCCCACGCGCAGCGCGCCGCTGGTACCTGGCATGTTAGGATTCTCGCCTATCCCGGCGCCATGAGGCAAAAAGCCGCTGACGATGAGCGGGCCACTCATCGCTCAGAATGGCCCAGCGGTCATGGTCGCGCCATAGGCCATCGATCATCAGGTAGCGGGGAGAAAAACCTTCTTTACGGAAGCCCAATCGGTGGATGAGCGCGCTTGAAGCGACGTTGGCAGGCTGAATGTTCGCTTCCAGGCGATGAAAGCCAAGTTCCCCGAAAGCGTGGTCGAGTAGCAGCGACAAACCTTCCGTCATGTTGCCCTGTCGTTCGAATCCGGCGAAGGCATAGAACCCCAGGTAGGCACTCTGTAAAACTCCCATAACGGGTTCGCTCACGTTGATAACTCCGGCCAGGAACCCCTCGGACTTGCGCCGGACCAGGAAACCGATCGTACGTCCCGTGCGAACACGCTCGAGGTAGGATTGGTACTCCTCGTGGCTACGCGGAGGGAAAACCCACGGCCGATGCAGGCTCTCGCTTCGCCGCGTGGCTTCGAGAATCTCCGTCTCACAATCGGCGCCAGGCTTTGACAGAAAGACCCGCCGATCCGGGCAAGAATCGGTGGAGACGTATGGCGAGTCTCGTTTTCTCATTCTCCTACCGGTGCAGCCGAAGAGTTCTTCAAACGCTGTGATGCGGGATATGACTGACTGGCATCTCGGCCACGATGCAGATCCCGGCTTCATTGGCTGCCGTTATCAGCCCTTCTTTGTCCAACAGCAAGCACCGCCCAGCGTCCAGGGCCAGGCAGCTGGCCCCGGCTTGTTTCATGATCTCGATTGTCTTCAGCCCGATCACAGGCACGTCGAACCGCATGTCCTGGTTGGGCTTGGCAACTTTAACTACTGTAAGCGCCCGGCTCAAGGTGGAAGGCTCCTTGCCCAGCGAAGGCGACTTCATGATCTCCCCCGCGCGCAGGATCGTTGCATCCGTCCCTTCCATCGCCTCGACAGCAACACACGCGGCTTCAGCGATCACCACCGTCTGGCCGATGTCGAAGCGCGCAAGATGGTGCGCCACGGCGCGCCCATAGGTAATGTTGGTTTGCTCGGAGTCGGTTGGCCCGCGTCGGGTCAGGACGCCCTCGCTGGCCAGCATGGGTTCCAGCAAGGCGGTCGAATTCATCAGAGTGATGCCTTCGTCGGCCAGCACTTTGCCGACCGCCCCAATCAGCGAATCGGTATTGCGGGTAGTCAGCGAAAGCAAAAGCTTCGCGAGTCGCCAGTCAGGCTTGATGCTGCTGAATATTTGCTTATGCTTGACCTGCCCCGCCATGATGGCGTGCGTCACGCCTTCGCTCTTGAAGGTTTCAATGAGTCGGGACAACTCGCCGAGTGACAGCCAGTGTACCGCCGCCCCGTGGTGCTCGATCTCCGGGAAGGTTTCTTCCTTGATGGCGGCGACGATCACCTGCATGCCCTGTGAGCGCGCGGCATCGAGCACCAGAAACGGGAACTTACCATTGCCGGCAATCAATCCGATTTTTTGGGGAACGTCTGTCATCCTGATAGACCGGGCGCCTGCCCTACTTAATGATGCCGCGCTGCGATGTCTCGATGAACCGCAGCAGCATCTCGACATCTTCACCCGGTTCAGCTTCGGAGCGCAGTTTCTCCAGGGCCTGGGAGGTGTTCAGCTTGGACGCCAGAAGGACCTTGAAAGCATGGCGCAGCTTCGCGATTCGCCCGGGCGAAAACCCTCGCCGCTGCAGCCCGACCTTGTTGAGCATATAGGCATGTGTGTCCCGCTCTGCACTGGTCATGGAGTATGGCAGAACGTCCTGGGTGATGGTCGTTCCGCCGCCAACGTAGGAGTGCGCTCCAATGCGGACGAACTGATGCACCGGACAGAGCGCGCCTACCACCGCCCATTCCCCGACCGTCACGTGACCTGCGAGGGTCGCTGCGTTAATCAGCATCGCATGATCACCGATGAAACAGTCGTGCCCGATGTGCGCGTAGGCCATGATGAGCGTATGGCTGCCGATGCGGGTCACTCCGCCGCCCTTCGTGGTCCCGCGGTTGATGGTGACGCTCTCGCGGATCACGTTGTGGTCGCCTATCTCCAGCCACGTCGACTCGCCGGCGAAGCTCACGTCCTGCGGATCGATTCCCAGCACGGCGAAAGGATAGATCTTGTTATCCTCGCCCAGCTTGGTGGGACCCTGCAACACGACGTGCGAAACCAGTTCGCAATCCTCACCCATCTCCACGCTGCCGCCCACGGTGCAATACGGCCCAACCTTGCACGACGCCGGTATCTTCGCGGACGGATCGACAATGGCCGTCGGGTGAATGTTCATCGGGAGGTTACGACGATTCGGCTGAAGCGGCTTCTGATGGTTTGGCCGAGCGGTTGAGCAAACGGCAGGTGACCACCGCCTCGCAAGCCAGCTTGTCCCCCAGGTAAGCCTTCCCCTGCATTCGGCCGGCAGTCCCGCGCCAAGCCAACACCTCAACTTCAATGCGAAGCTGGTCGCCGGGTCTGACCGGCCTGCGGAAACGCGCCCGCTCGATGCCGGTAAACAGCAGCAGCTTTTCGGCCCGGTCGGGAAACTCGGTCAACAGCAAAACCCCGCCCGCTTGCGCCATGGCTTCCACAACCAGCACGCCCGGCATGATGGGGTGATCGGGAAAATGCCCCACAAAAAACGGCTCGTTGACGCTGACGTTCTTGATCGCCACAATACGTTTGGTGCGCGTGATGTGGACAATGCGGTCGACCAGCAGGAACGGATACCGGTGCGGCAGAATTCGCTGTATTTCCTCAATGTCGAGAGTAAGATTGTCGCCACTGTCGGGCGCTTTTACCATGTCACTCATGAGGGTCTCGTGAAAGTCACGATTATACATTCAGCAGGAATGGGGCATTCGCATGGCAAAGATCATAGAGATGCGTAAGACGAAGCCTCCTGCATGGCGCAACAACCTCAACGAACTCTTGCGATGGCTGACTGGGCACGAGCGCGAGATCGTGAAGTGCGTACGTGAACTCGTGGAACGTGAATCCCCGACCCGCAGCAAGCTTGCTTGTGATGAACTGTCCTCGTATCTCGAGGTGCAATTCTCGCGCATTGGTGGACACGTGAAGATTCATCGCCAGGGAATCGCCGGAGATCACCTGCAAGTGGATTTCAGCGGTGCCGAGAACCGCAACCCGCTGCTGCTGTTAGGACACTTCGACACTGTGTATGACGCCGGAACGCTTGAGTCCATGCCCTGGCGCGAGACGAACGGACGGCTTTACGGGCCGGGAGTTTTCGACATGAAGAGCGGCATAGCGCAAATGATGTTTGCCTTGTCCGCACTGCACGAAATTCGAGGCGGCATGTCCCGGCCGGTGAAAGTGCTGCTCGTCTCCGACGAAGAAGAAGGCAGCAACAGCTCGCGCGGAATTACCGAAGCTTTGGCCCAGCAATGCACTGCCGTCCTGGTATGCGAACCCTCTGGTCCGGGAGGAGCGTTGAAGACCGCTCGCAAGGGGGTTGGATCGTTCACCGTGAAGGTCACCGGCACGGCTGCGCATTCCGGACTGGATTTCGACAAAGGTCAGAGTGCCATCCTTGAACTGGCGCACCAGGTCCTGGCTATTTCGCGGCTCACCGATCTGGAGAGAGGCACGACCTTGAATGTTGGGGTCATACATGGTGGCACGCGCAGCAATGTGGTTGCTGCCGAAGCCGTCGCAAACGTCGATCTCCGGGTTGACAACAAAGACGACGGCGCAATGCTGGAACACAAGGTCCGGCAACTGCGTCCCGTCAATAAGAAGTGCAAACTGGAGATTGAAGGTGGCATCAATCGGCCTCCGCTGGAGCGGACAAAACAAGTAGGCGCGTTGTTCGAGTTGGCACGAGAAATTGCCGGCGATCTTGGCTTCACGCTGGAGGAGATCGCGGTCGGCGGTGGCTCGGACGGCAACTTCACCGCAGGCATTGGCGTTCCGACCCTCGACGGCTTGGGCGCAGTTGGGGAGGGTGCACACGCGCAGCATGAGTCTGTGATTGCCGCTGAGTTGCCTCGCCGCGCGGCGCTGTTGGCGGGCCTGATCGAAACCATCGATTAGTTTCCAGGGGCGAAATTGCGACGCAACAATCGTGTCCGCACCGTTTGCGATCGCCGTGCGATGCGGCATGTCGCGATACAATGCCAGACTCCAACCAACAATGCTCGACGAGGTTTCGCCTATGCGCCGCCTGTTACTCCTTGCAATGCTGTCCGTTGGCGTTGCAAGCGCACAAACTCCGACCCCAGCCGACGTATCTCCCTTTGTCAGCGTGCATGCTCCTGCCCTGGTCTTGAACCACGTACGGGTGATTGACGGCACCGGCGCAGCAGCGAAGGAAGACCAGACGATTACGATCGTCAACGGGAAAATTCAGGCCGTCGGCGCCTTCGGATCGGTGGAGACCCCGGCAAATGCCGAGCAACTGAATCGCGCTGGATACACCCTCATTCCCGGCCTGGTAGGGATGCACAATCATCTTTACTACACCGATTCGGTTTCCGTGCAACGAGGAATCGACGGCAAGATCGGCGAGCCGGGACTGTTCGTCATGGAACTGCCTTACACCGCGCCCCGGTTGTATCTGGCGGCTGGGGTCACTACCATGCGCACGACGGGAAGCGTGGAGCCCTACACGGACCTCAAAGTCAAGCAACGAATCGACGCCGGACTGATGCCCGGCCCCAAGATTGATTTGACCGCTCCTTACCTTGAGGGCAAACCGACGGTGTTTGCCCAGATGCATGAACTGACCGGCTCTGACGACGCCAAGCGGCTCGTTGATTACTGGGCCGACGAGGGCATGACCTCCTACAAGGCGTACATGAATATCACGCGGGAGGAACTGGGAGCGTCCATCCAGCAAGCCCATGCCCACCATGCCAAGCTCACCGGGCATCTCTGCTCCGTCACCTGGCATGAGGCCATCGGTCTGGGCATTGATGATCTGGAGCATGGCCCGGTTTTCACCGACACAGATTTTGTGGCCGACAAGAAACCTGACGTCTGTCCGCCGGGCGGCTCGAAGAGCTGGGCTAACCTGGACATCAACGGCCCGCAAGTGCAGGAACTAATTCGCGATCTGGTGTCCCATCATGTTGCTGTTACTTCGACCCTGCCGGTCTTCGAGGCATTCCTGCCGGGGCGGCCCAAGCTGGAGCAGCGAGTGATGGATGCCATGTCTGCGGAGTCAGCCCAGAGTTACCTGACGGCGCGCGCCCGCATCCCGCTGGACTCGCCTATTTCGGCCTTGTTCAAGAAGGAATTGGAGTTTGAGTTGGCGTTCGCCAAAGCCGGCGGCCTTCTGTTGACCGGACCCGATCCCACCGGAAATGGCGGGGTGCTTCCGGGATTCGGAGATCAGCAGGGAGTCGAACTGCTGGTTGAGGCCGGATTCACTCCCGTCGAGGCTATCCGTATCGCGACCCTGAACGGTGCCACCTACCTGGGCCAACAGGACCAGATCGGCTCGATCGCGCCCGGCAAACAGGCAGACTTGATTCTCATCAAGGGCGATCCCTCAAAAAAGATCGAGGAGATCGAAAATGTGGAGACGGTCTTCAAGGATGGGGTCGGCTACGATTCGAAGAAACTCATCGACAGCGTGCGCGGTCAGGTGGGAATTCATTAGTCCTTGCGGCGAAATCGAGGCCGCCAGCGAAGTACGACAGTCGTCACAGTACCGGACAGCATTGCGAGGCTTTGTATGCCCGCACTCCGAATGCGAGTGTTATCCTACTCGAAATCGCTTCACAATTGAGGCTGTGCCCTTTCATGTCCGATTCAAACATCTCGGAACCTCAAACTACTCCTGAGTCCACCGAATCTTTCGAAGACATTCTTTCGCAATACGAGGAAAGCCACTCGCGCCGAACGAAAGATGGCAGCAAACAGCTCGAAGGCACGGTGGTTGCCATCTCCGCCGAGTCGATTTTTCTCGACATCGGTTACAAGAGCGAGGGCATTCTGCCGCTGGCAGAATGCCAGAGCGGCGGCGAAGCCGTTAAAACGGGTGACAAATTTCCGGTCTCGGTCAAAGGGCGCGATCCGGAAGGCTACTATCAGCTCTCGCGCACCAGGATTTCGCAGGCCAGAGATTGGCCGGCGCTGGAGCAGGCGTTTGCCGAAAAAGCGACTATCGTGGGCACGGTCACGGCCGTGGTCAAAGGCGGCTTGAATGTGGACGTCGGAGTGCGAGCGTTCCTGCCGGCTTCGCGCAGCGGAACCCGCGATGCAGCCGAAATGGAGAAGCTGGTTGGACAGGAAATTCAATGCCGCATTATCAAGCTCGACGTCACGGAAGAAGACGTAGTTGTGGATCGCCGTGCCATCGCTGAGGAAGAAGAGCGCTTGGTGAAACAGCGGCGCTACTCCGAGGTCAGCGAAGGCGAGACGGTCCACGGCATCGTCCGCCGGCTCGCCGATTACGGCGCGTTCGTTGACCTCGGCGGAGTTGACGGTTTGCTGCATGTCAGTGACATCGCCTGGAGCCGTATCAACAATCCGGCAGACGTGTTGTCTGTAGGTCAGGAGGTGGAAGCCAGGGTCCTGAAGATCGATCCTGAAAAGCGGCGCATTTCATTGGGCATGAAGCAACTGCAACCCGATCCCTGGGATTCTGTGACCGAAAGGTACAAGGCAGGTGAGCGTGTACGCGGTACGGTGACGCGCGTCGTGGACTTCGGCGCATTCGTCGAGCTGGAGCCTGGAATCGAAGGCTTGATCCATCTATCAGAAATGTCGTGGGCCAGGAAAGTGAAGAAGGCTGGCGACATGGTAAAGCCTGGCGAGACCGTAGAAGCGGTCATCCTGGGGCTGAGCGAGGGTGAGCGCCGCATTTCCCTCGGCCTGAAGCAGGCGCTGGGCGATCCCTGGGCAGATGCTGCCCAGAGGTTTGCGGCCGGCACGGTAATCGAAGGGCCAGTCACGAGCCTCACCAAGTTCGGCGCGTTCGTGCAGCTTTCCGAAGGCGTCGAGGGCATGATTCACGTGAGCGAGATCAGCGCCGAGAAGCGCATCCATCATCCCCAGGAAGTGCTGAAGGTCGGGCAGTCGACCCGCGCCCAAGTACTGGCTATCGATACGGACAGGCGGCTCATTCGACTGAGTATGAAGCAACTGGTTCCCACAAGCCTGGAGGAATATATCGCGGAGCACAAGGAAGGCGATGTGGTCACAGGCCGCATCCTTGAGAATTCGGGCGAGCACACGCGCGTAGAATTGGGCGAAGGCATTCAGGGTACATGCCGGGTCGTCTCCGAGCGTCCGGCAAAGGAAGAAACCAAGCCCGCCTCGAAAGCGGATTTGTCGTCGCTGAGTTCCATGCTTCAGGCACGCTGGAAGGGAAACGCTGCCAATACGACATCCAAGCCGGAGGCGGTGCGTCCGGGACAGATTTGCAACTTTAGAATTGCTCACCTCGACCGGACTACAAAGAAGATCGAGTTGGAATTATTGTAGAGCGCCAGCGCCGCTTCCCTTACTGCTTGTAGACCCTGGCTTCCCACCCCTTCAACTTCAGCACCGATGTTTTCTCTTCCTTCGTGCCGAGATTAGAGATCTGCAACTGGCCGGCTATTAATCCTCCTGGCAGGGTGTACGAAATGTTGTCCTCGGAGAAATTCAAGACGACCAGGTACTTTTCCTGCCCGAGGGTTCGCGTGTAAGCAAAAATCTTTGCATTCTGTGGATCGAGGTCCTTGTAGTTGCCGTAGACAAGGGCCGGCGTCTTCTCGCGGAACTTGGCCATCCTGGAGAAATAGTTGTAGATCGAGTTAGGGTCGCTCAATTCCTGCCTGGCATTGATGTCTTTGTAATTCGGATTCACGGCCAGCCACGGCTTGGCCGCAGTGGTAAAGCCGGCATTCGGCGAGCTGTCCCACTGCATCGGAGTGCGTGAATTGTCGCGGCTGGTCTTACGTAGGTTGGCTATGTAGTCGTCCGCCTTCACCTTGCCGGTGACCACGTCGGCCTTCCATCCGTTCTTCACCTCGATATCGTCGAACTGGTCGATGCCGGTGAAAGGATAGTTCGTCATCCCCAGCTCGTCGCCCTGGTAGATGAACGGTGTGCCTTTCAAGGTCAGCAGCATGGTGGCCAGCAGCTTTGCCGAGGGCACACGAAACGCGGGCGAGTCATCGCCGAACGCCGACACCACGCGCGGATTGTCGTGGTTGGAAAGGAACACGGTGTTCCAGCTATGCACATCCAGCGCCTTGTCCTGAGTGGTGTAGATCGCCTTCATCTCCGGCAAGGTCCAGTTGCGCCACCGGCGGCCGTCGCGATCCAGTCGCACCACGTCGAAGTTGAAGATCATGTTGAGCTCGTTGCGCCGCTCGTCCACCAAGCGTCGGCGTCTGGGCGAGCGTGACGCCGAACGCCTCACCCACCGTCATCACGTCGTACTTCGACAGCACTTCGCGATTCATCTCCTGCAGGTATTCGTGCAGGTGCGGGCCCATGGCATAGAAGTATTGCGGACGCGTCATGTATTCCGGCGGCAGGTCGGGCAACCCCTCACGCTTGGAGATGAACGGGATCACGTCCATGCGAAATCCATCGACACCCTTATCCAGCCAGAACTTCATCAGGTCATAGACTTCCTGGCGCAGCTTGGGATTGTCCCAGTTGAGATCAGGCTGCTTCTCGGCGAATAAATGCAGGTAGTACTCGTTGGTCGCGGGATCGAGCTTCCACGCCGATCCCGAAAAGAACGACACCCAGTTGTTGGGCACATTGCCATCTTTGGCGGGACGCCAGATGTAATAGTCGCGATACGGATTATCTTTGGACTTTCGGCTCTCAACAAACCAGGCATGCTCGTCGCTGGAATGGTTCACCACCAGGTCGAGGACCAACTTCATGTTGCGTTGCTTGATGCCCTTCAGCAGTTCATCGAAGTCGGCCATGGCGCCGAACTCGGCCATCACCTTGCGATAGTCGCGGATGTCGTAGCCGTTGTCGGCGTTCGGCGAATCATAGTGCGGGCTCAGCCAGATAACGTTGACGCCGAGTCCTTGAATGTAGTCCAGCTTAGATGTAATCCCCTTGAGGTCGCCGATGCCGTCGCCGTTGGAGTCCTTGAACGATCGCGGATATACCTGGTAAACGATGGCTTCCTTCCACCACCTCGGCTGATAGCCGTTAGCGGTGGTGGCTGGTGAGGCGCTGGTTTTCGAATCGTCTGCCGCCGTCGCGAGGGGTGATACCGTGGAAAATGTCGGAATTAGAATGGCTGCAGCGATGACGAACAAGACTCGTGAATGGTTCATCAGGAACCTTTCGATTCGCTGCGATTTTACACGCCCGGCACAATCGAACTTGCGGAAGGCACTCCGCAATCGCCGGATTAGAGGGTGGAGATTTCGACGACTGGGATTTTGCGGAGCCTGGCCTGGGCGAGAAAATGTCCGGTAACGTCGTCCGGACCGCGTGACGCCTCGTTCCAGATGACCAACGCTTTCGTTGATGTGTGGTACTTGCCGGCCAGCGCCTGCGCCTTTTCCAGAAGCTTCAGGTTCGTCTGCAGATAGCCCTCCTGGCTGTCCGGCACTTTAAGAACTTCAATCTTCGCAGTCTTCAACACCTTGTCGTAGAGCGTTCCCCAGTCGCCGGGGCGGTCGGTCACCGACGTCTTGCGAAATTCCTCAGGGGGTGACGGCAGTAGCACGTAACGCCGGACATGCATGTCCCCCGCAACATCGAGGGCCAACAGATCAGCTCCACAAGCCGCGGAACTCACAAAAGCAATCGGCTTCTCGCGAGTGAGGAGTTGCTGGACGCGTTGCCGCACTTCGTCAACATTGGACGAAGGAAAACGAGCGATCTCGACGCCGGGAGCATCCACGCGACGCCCAGCTTCAACAATGACGGGACCGCTCACGGCTTTGCCACTCATCTCGAACGTGGTTGCTTTCCAGGCGACCGCAGATCCCGCCAGAGTGGCAAGAAATCGTCTCCGATTCATCGCTGGCACCCTCCCGCTGAGCCGGTGTGCCGGAACTACGGCGCCAAATATTAGCAGAAGCACTTGTGGGAGCGATATGTTGCCTAGGTAACGAAGGCGGCCGAATTAATGGGACTCCCAAATCGGCGTGAGCTGCCAGATTCGGAGCGACACAACTTTGCCGCCGCTTCCTTTTGAGTACAACTCGATGCCGTCTGAGCCGGGCGGAGGATAGACGCGATCGGTCATGACCTTTTCGCCATCGTTGGCGAAAACCTCCACGCTCGAGCGGTCCACGAAGATGTGCAGCTTAATTCGTTGGGTATTTTGCAGAGTGGCGGTGAAAGACCCCGGGAAGTCTTTGCTAAAGGAAACGACTCCTGAGCGCGTGCGGTCTACAACGAGTGAATTCGCGGCTGGACGCACGGCAACCAGCGTCCACGCGTTCGCGCCTTTGCGAAGAAGGAAGCCGATTTCCCCCGCCTGTTGCGGTTCGAACTCAGCCTCAATCTCGTAGGTCTCGCCCTTCACTCCGGCTTCGGCGATCTTGCGGTTCGCATCCTGAATCGATGCATCGTGAATTTCGAACGGCTTGCCGCGCAGGCTCTGCAGCTCTCGAACCGGCGCCTGCACGAGGATGATGCCCGCCTCCGTCCGCCTAAGCGTCAGCTTCCGCGGAATAGACTGCGCCCCTCGCCACAGCACGGTGGGCTCATCTTTCGCGTAAAGCCAATTGCTGGTCCAGCCCATCCAGATTTTGCGCCCGTCACCCACCTGCATGTCGTTAAACGAATTCGTGGCGTAAAAGTCTTTTCCGTAATCGGCCCACCTTTTGATAGTCGGTGAGGTCTCGTCTGTGAACTGTTTCCCGTCGAAACTGCCCACCAGGTAGCGCACACCGGTGCCGCCTGCTGGCGCGCCCGGGTTACGGTTGATGATCAGCACCCACTTCTTGTCGTTCGTGCCTTCGACCGGCAGCTCCAGAAGGTCAGGGCACTCCCACTGACCGTCATCGTCGCCCGCGGGGCCGAACTTGCTACGCACCGTCCACTTCTTCAGATCAGTGGAATCAAGAAACACCGCAGTCCTCTCGTCCGCCAGCACGGCTACCATCACCCACTTCTTCTGGGGTTCGTACCAGAACACTTTGGGGTCGCGGAAGTCGGGCGCATCGAGATCAACCACCGGATTGCCCGTGTAGTTCGTCCAGGTCCGACCGCGATCATCGCTGAAGGCGATGTGCTGCTTCTGGCGGTCTTTGTAGGCCGCCGCGTAAATCGCGATGAGGCACGAGTGGTCTTTAGGGTCGGGGTTCTTACATAGCCCGCTCGAATTGTTCCAGTCAACCACTGCGCTGCCCGAGTAGGCCATGTATTTGGGATCCTCGGGAATGGCCACGGGCAAGTTGCGCCAGTGCACCATGTCCGTACTGATGGCATGTCCCCAACTCATGTGTCCCCAGACGTTGCCCTCGGGATTGTATTGGTAGAAGAGGTGGTATTCGCCCTTGTAGAAAACCATCCCATTGGGGTCGTTCATGAAATTCTTCGGCGGGGTGAAGTGATACTGCGGGCGCCACGGTTGGTCGTAATTATCCTGTGCGAGGAGGTAGGCTCCCCAAGCCAGCGAAATCGCTGCCGCTATCCAACTAATCCAGGCTCGCTTCTTCATGGTTGCCGTCGCCTCGCCGCGATCGCTCGCCTTGACCGCATCCTGCGAGCGGTTCCGCCGAGTCTAGCAGATGACGCGTACCACCTCGGACACCCATCCTAATCGCCGTTCCACGCTCTGGGCCGATTAGACGGACATAGAGTTAGCGGTGGTCTCGTGCGATGCGACATCCGAATTTGCCTGGAGCAAAGATCGCATGGCGGAAGAAAAAGCAGGCCCCTCGACTCCGCTGCGCCCCTTTCGGAATGACAGTGTAGGAGAAAGTGAAGTCCTCGCCACCCGGGACGAAAGCATCGAGAGAGGCTAGCTAAAAGAGCCGTTCCCTTTTCTCTCTGTCACTCTTGCCAACTCACTTCTTGTTCCGCCGCTTGCCGCGCGCGGGGCGTTCCTCGGCCACGGCAAAGTTAATGCGCCGCTGCGTGCGGTCGATGCGGTCCACGATGACGCGGATGGGATCGCCCAGCGAGTAGGCCTTGCGGGTGCGCTGGCCGATGATCTGCCGGGTGTTCTCGTGGTACAGGTAATGGTCGTCGGTGAGCGAGCCGAGCGGCACCAGTCCCTCGATGAACATGTCGATCAGCTCGACGAACATGCCAAACTTGGTGACGCTCACGATCAGCCCGTCGAACTCCTCGCCGACGCGGTCTTCCATGAACTTCGCTTTCTTCCACTCCATCAGCTCGCGCTCGGCGTCGTCGGCGCGGCGCTCGGACTGGCTGGATTCGTCGGCGATGTCGTGCAGCATGTCTTCGGGGATTGGCCCACCCAAATTAGCACCCACGTTTGGGTGGGGCGCCTTGCCGGATAGGGGTCCTTCGACTCGCCCGCGCGAAAGCGGCGCAGGCTCGCTCAGGATGACAGAATCTTTTGAACGCGGATGCCCCACCCAAGTTGCCTTTGCTTGGGTGGGCCTTTTCGACCAAGGCGAAGGCGACTCGCTATGCGCGACGTCTCCTACACCAACCGGCACGCCGTGCTCTTCGCGCTCCGCGGAATCGCGCAGCACATCCTTCAGAATGCGATGCACAATCAAGTCGGGATAGCGGCGGATGGGCGAAGTGAAGTGAGTATAGGTCGGCGCGGCCAGCGCGAAATGGCCTTCGTTCTTCTCGGAGTAGCGCGCCTGCTTCAGCGAGCGCAGCATCAGGTACGACAGGATGCGCTCCTCCGGCTTGCCGGCGATTTTCTGCGTCAACTTCTGATACATGCGCGGCGTGATGTGCACTTCTTCCGGCACCTCGATCGCCTGCGGGCGGCGGCCAGTGCCGTAACGATCGCGGCGCTCGGCGCGTATCTGCACTCGCTTGATGGGCAACGGACCCACGCCCAGCGAGTAGCCAAACCGGGCGGCAATGGTCTCGAAGTCGTAAACCCGCTTGGGATCAGGCTTCTCGTGGATGCGGTAAAGCGAGGCGATGCGCTTGTTTTCCAGGTAGCTGGCAACGCACTCGTTGGCGGAGAGCATGAACTCCTCGATGATGCGGTTGGCGATGTTGCGCTCCGAGCGAGTGATGCCCTTCATCAGTCCGTTGTCGTCAAACTCGATCACCGGCTCGGGCAGGTCGAAATCAATTGAGCCGCGGCGCACCCGCTTGCGGTTCAGGACCATGGCCAGCTCGCGCATCAGCTCGAAGACATCCACGAGCTGGTGATAACGCTTGCGCTGGGCGTGGTCACCTTCGAGAATGAGGTTCACGTTGGTGTAGGTCATGCGCTCGGCCGAGTGGATGACGCCCTCGCTCAGGGTGTAGCCGAGAATTTCGCCCGCGTGGTCGATCTCCATCACGCACGACAGCACCAGGCGGTCAACCTGCGGACGCAGGCTGCACAGGTCGGTGGAGAGCTCCATCGGCAGCATGGGTACAGCACGGTCGGGGAAATAGACCGACGTTCCGCGCAGGCGGGCTTCCAGGTCAATCGCCGAGCTTTCGCGAACGTAATGCGCAACGTCGGCAATATGCACCTGCAGCTCGAAGTTGCCGTTGGACATGCGTCGCACGGTAACGGCGTCGTCGAAATCACGCGCGGTCTCGCCGTCAATGGTGACGATGGGTAGCGAGCGATAGTCGCGGCGGTGACGCAACTCGCCCGACGGGATCAGCGGCTCGAACTGCTGCGCTTCCTGCAAGACCTCAACCGGAAAGCGGTGCGGCAGGTGATACTTGCGAATAACGATCTCGACATCCACGCCGAAATCGTCCTCATAGCCCAGGATCTCGACCACTCGGCCGCGCGGGCTCTCGGTGGGCGAAGGCCAGTCGGTGATCTCCACGTCTACGACCAGGCCTTCAAGATCGTCCCATTCGCGGCGGCGGGCTTCTCCTCCGAGGACGCGATCGCGCTCTGCTGAACTCTTGCGCCCTCGCCTCTCCTCTGGAGTCTCCCGGCCTCTCGCCAAAGGCGGGCGAGAAGCGTGGAGCGCCCGCATGAGGATCGAGCGATGCCTCGCCGCTGGGCCACTCCATTCCGCGCGGGATGATGACTTCCTGAGTGATTTTCTCGTCCATCGGCGTGACATAGTTATGCCGCGAGCCGTAGTGAAAAATGCCGACGACGGTGGGATTGCCCCGTGTGAGCACGCGCAGAATGCGGCCTTCCGCGCGACCGTCTTCCTTCTTGCGACCGAGTTCGACCAGCACCTGGTCGCCATGCATGGCTGAGCCAATGGACTGCGGGCTGATGTAGATGTCGCCGCTAATGGTACTGCGCTGCCCGGCGTTGGGGATGACGAAGCCGTAGCCGTCGCGGTGCATAGTCAGGCGTCCGGCGATGAGATTCTGATGAGCGGCAGCATGCTCGGCGAGGGTGTAGCGATCGCGGCCGGTTTCCATCAGACGTCTACTTTTGACCAGCGCTTGCAACCGCTCGGCGAGTTGTTGCCGCTGGTCGCCACGCAGAGCCATCTCGCGGACAAGCTGCTTGAATCCGGCCGAGCGATGCGGCTGGCGCTCGATGTGGCGAAGGATGGAGACGTCAGTGAGCATGATCAGGAAGCAACCGCGGATATGAGCGAAGGGAAGTCAGCCACGGATTCTCACGGATTCTGGGTAAGCAAGGAGTTCGTTAACCGCGTCAACCTGAAATCTAAACACCTGATCCATGTTCATCCTGTTGATCCGTGGTCGAGATCCCCTCGCGACTAAGTAATCCTTACTCAGGTATACGTTTACTCTTCGCACACTCGGTTTGATCGAAATTTCGCTCAGGGGTATTCCCTCAAATAAGAACTCGCTGTATGGTAGCAATAAACGCACCGCAATCACGTACGCGCATCGGCGGGTACGGAGCGGTGAACCCAGGGTAGCCGTACCAAACCCAGCATGTTCTCTGCATCCCAACGCGTGCAAAGGCAGCACACGTCGGGGGCCCCGGGAAGAACGTAGAGCTGTGGAGTTTCGGTTTGGCAAAACCAGTGCCTCTCCAAGCACTATTCAGAAAGGATCCTGTTTACCGATATGTGGAAACCAACCAACGCCCCTCCCCCCGTGACGCCCACTCCCGAGCCGCAGCGCAGCTACACTCCGCCTGCTCCCGAACCGCCGAGCACGCCGCGTCCGGCCAGTCCTGCGATTAACACGCAGGAACAGGCCACGCTGGGCAAGTCGCTGGTCATTAAGGGCGAAGTCACAGGCTCGGAGTCGCTTTACATTGATGGTCGAGTTGAGGGCTCCATCAACCTGCCTGGCAACCGGGTAACCGTGGGCCGCAACGGCGTGGTCTCGGCCAATATTGCGGCGCGCGAGATCGTGGTGCTGGGCAAAGTCCGTGGCAACATGACGGCCAGCGATCGCGTGGACATTCGCGGCGAAGGCTCGCTCACCGGCGATGTCGTGGCGCAGCGCATCAGCATTGAGGACGGCGCCTATTTCAAAGGCGGGATTGACATCCGCAAACCCGGGCAAAAGCCCAACGGTGAATCCAAAGAGACCAGCGCGGCGTCCACCACCCCAACCGCGTCCGGAACCACGGCGGCGCGGGTGTAACCGTTCCAGGTTGAACAAGCCGGCTGGGGCTTTGGCAATACCCGCAGAATTGTGGCGCAAAACCATCTTTTCCTTGACTTTGTGCCGCTTTGGAGCGAAAGTCTGACACTGCGGGCGGCGGCCAGCCCCGCCGCCGCAACCTTCCCTGTTTACGGTGTACCACTATGTGGGATCGAATGCTCCAGCTACTGGCGGTGAGCTGCCGGCACGGCCACCTCTCGCAACCATTCTCGGCGAACTCCTCCAGCCGGCACGACTCCAGTCATACAGAGTGGGAGGCGGTCACCGGCGACACCGCAGGACATTACGTTGTCTGCCTGGATTGTGGCAAGCGCTTCACCTACGACTGGTCACAGATGCGGGTGATGAAGTAGCTATCAGCCGTCAGCTTTCAGCCAAAGCGACAAGCTTACGGCTCCACTCCTCCCGTTGTTCTTTCCACTACCTGTTCAGGTGCGCTGAGGTTTGGCGTCGCCGGGGCCTTCTTGCGGCGCAACTCTTGCGGCAAATTTGACTTCGTGAGCCACAGTCCTAACGCAACCGCACCCAGCCAAGCCAAGCTAATCACGGCCAGAGAAACAAGGTCGGCCTCGCGGCTACCGTTTACGACGAACTTCCGGCCTACAGCGAAGCAGACCCCCGCCGCAAACAGCGCGGTCCCCAGCGCCTTCATCAGTTCCAGCCACGGCACACCGCCAAGCAAGACCAGTTTCTTGCGGTCCAGCAGCCAGGCCAGGACCAGGGTATGCATCAGGATGCCGATGTCGGAGGCAATGGCGAGTCCGGTCACGTCGAAGCGGTGGAAGAACGCTGAGTATACGGGCAGCGAAGCAACCACGATGACGGTGCTGGCGATCATCGGAGTCAAGGTGTCACTGGCGGCGTAGAAGGCGCGAGAATAAAGCGCCTGCGCCGACCACAGCGCCAGCGACAGCGCAAACCAGAAGAAGTAAATCGCGGTCTCACGCGAATCCTGAAAACTGAAGCGGCCCCGCCGATAGACCAGATCGATGAGAGGTAGCGCGGCGGGCATCATCCATGCTGTCGAAAGCAGCGATGCGGCCGAAATGCGGTAGACCGACAAGTTCACCGTGTCGGCAAACTCTCGCCGCTTGTCTTCTCCGAAGAGCCGCGCGAAGAACGGCATCGAGGCCTGACCCGCGGCTTGCCCCAGAATTGAAATGGGCACGGCGAACAGACGCTTGGCGTAGTTCAGCCGGGTGATATCGCCCGCACCGCCCGAGGCAAAGTAGCGCAGGATCCAGTCATCGGCTGACACCAGCGATACGCCAAGCATCAGCGGAATGGAAAGCCGCACCCACTCGCGAAATTCCGAGTTGCGCCAGTCGAAGGTCAGGCGATAGGACAAACCGCCCTGGGCCGCGCCGATGGCGTTGATGAGGAACGGACCAATGATCGCTCCCACCAGGGCACCGTAGGCGAGCGACTCGATTCCGAACCTGCGAGCGCCTACGAGCCCACCGAGAATGATGAAGACGTTGTACAGAATCGGGCTCAACGCCGGATACAGGAACATCCGGCGCGAGTACAGCACTGCGGACACGATACCGCCGGCGTAGAAGAATATCTGGCCCGGCAGCAGGATGCGGGTCAGGTGCACGCACAATTGCAACTGTTCCGCGGAGAAATGCGGAAAAATGAGGCGCTCAATCTGCGGTGTAAAGATCTCCAGCAGTACCGTGCCCAGACATACCACCGAAGTCATGATGGTGATGGTGGAGTTGAACGCGTCCTGTGCTTCCTGGTTACGACCGCGGGAGGTGTGGCGGGTGTAGATAGAAATAAAGGTGATGGAGGCTGTTCCACCCGCGAGAATATAGTTGAGGAAGTCCGGCAGGTTAAACGCGCCTACGTAGGCATCCGTGTTGAGTCCTGCGCCAAATGCCCAGGCAATGTAGGCTTCGCGCAAGTAGCCGATGATGCGGGACAGCATGACCGCGACCATTAGCAGCAGCGTGGCCGACAGCTCGGTGTGCTGGTGGGAGGGACGCAGGTTCTGCAACACCCGCGCGCGAAAACTGCGGCCTCTTTCCCTGGCGCTGTGCTCGGCCGGAGTCGGCATGTGAGTGCGATTCTACACGGCGGCAGAACCGGGCTGGCAACCCGAATCTCCGCTCGTCAGGCACTCGCCTTCAGGCAACGGCAGTTGACGTGCGTGCTTCACGCGCTTATCATTCCCGTTTTGCACACCGAGATTTTTCGCTTAGAGGCGGGCGCCTCAGCGTGAGTCCTCGGTAGGGTACCGACCATGGAGAAAAAGAAGCTCGAGGTTTTTAAGAAGCGTCTGGAGGATCGCCAGCGGGAATTGCGGCATACCATGAGCCGCGCAGCCCAGGACGGGCGTGACGCTGACCTGGAATCGGCGCAGGACATCGCCGATCGTGCGGCCAATTCCTACAACAAGGAATTCCTGTTTTCCCAAAGCAACAATGAACGCCAGCTTCTTCAGATGGTGGACAATGCGCTCGACCGTATTCGCGAAGGGACCTTCGGCGAGTGCATCTCCTGTGGGCAGGACATCAACGCCAAGCGACTGGAGGCTGTGCCCTGGACGCGGCACTGCATCGAATGCCAGGAGAAGCTCGAGAAGGGGCTGCTGGAGCACTCCAGCACCTAATCCCGGCGACGCGCGTCGGCGGGAAAGATCAGGCCACCTGCGGGGGTGGCCTTTTTGCTGCCTGGCAGAAAAAGCGGCCTACTTCTTCTTTTTTCCGCCGAGCAACTGATTCAGCGCATCATTTAGCGGATTAGCGGGCTGGTTCTGTTGCTGGGACGGCTGGCCGGCCGGTTGACCATGTTGCTGCCCACCCAACAATCCGCCCACTAGACCACCGAGATCATTGCCGCCCTTGCCGTTCAACAAGCCTCCGGCCGTGGGCAATAGGTTCTTCAGTTTCATCTGGGCAAGTTGCTCGATATCGGGGGCGACCAGCGGGTGATTCATGGTTCCCGTGATCAGGATGGGTAACACGAGCTCGCCGTTTTTGTTGGCCAGCGCAGTGTTGAGATAGCCACCTACGCCAGTCCCGCCCACCGACTGGCTGAATCCCTTATTCAGAACTGCAGTTACGTGGAGATTGAGGCCCTGATTGACCAGGTTCATGGTTCCGGTCGCCGCCAGGTTGCCGACATCCAAGGCGGCCTTGAGATCATTGGTCTGCGCTATCCCGCTGTGTATGTTCAGAGTGCCTGTCATCTGCGAGATGGCGGTGTAGCCTTTGGCTCCGCCCCCGCCGAATTTGCCAATCCTCGACAACTCATTGACCAGGTCAACCTTGGTAAGTTTCCCATTAGTCAAGTTCAAGCCAAGCATTCCGTTCAGGGTGGGGACGATATCTCCCGAGGGCGGGGTGGCGAAGGTGACGTTCGGGGTCGCGGCCAACGTACCGTACAGCGTGTCTTTTGCGGTCGAAAGGGAAGACAGCAGCTTATTGGCATCAACCCCGGAGAGTTTGGCGTTGACGGCGTACGTTGTTGTGCTCTGGCGCGTATCAATCGTAATGCTGCCCGCTCCCTGCCCGCCGTAGATTTGCGTGGTCAGCGGATTGAGCTGAATCACACCGTGGTTGAGCTGGACATTGGAGTGCACGTTGGTGAGCGCCGTCTGTTCATAGAGGATGCTGCCAACCGCAATCGAACCTGTGCCGGTCGCGCTCTGCAGGAGGCTGGGTTGGGCCGCCGCCGGCGACGCGTCGGCGCTCGGAATCAGGTCCCAGGACGCTTCGGCCTTCTTTTTGGCCGGGGCTTTTTGCTCGGAGCCGTTTGTAATCTGCTCCAACTCCGTGACGTTGATTTTGTCGGCGGTCAACGCAAAGGTCAGCCGCGGCGCCTGGAAGTTCGCGATGCTGAGGTTTCCGCCGGCATTCGTCGACCCCAGCGTCGCCGCCAGGTTGGTCAAGTTCACCGAATTCTGCGTGAACTGCAAGTTTGCGTTGCGAACCTGCAACGGCTGGGTGAGCGACGGCAGTTTGAGCGAAGCGTTCTGCAGCGCGCCTGTGCCGCTGAAATTCACGGCGTCGGTGTTCTTGATCGGACCAGTGGCCCGCACATCAAGGCTGACGCTGCCACTGCCGCTCATACCTTCTACAGCGGTGACACCGTAGGCCTTGGCGATTCCCAGCAGTTCTTCCACTTTGCCGTTAACCGTCTTGATGGTCGCGTCCACGGATGGTGAATTCGTGGCGTACTGCGAAAGCGCCATCTGCACCGCCAAGGTTGTTCCGCCGGAAGTCGCGGTGAAATTGTTGGATTGAATTTGCTGCGGCGTCATGGCCAGATCAATCGCAGGCACTCTGACCGGCTGCGGGATGTCGCTGCCTGTCACCTCCAGATTTTTCCCGTTAACATTGCCGTTAAGGGCCAGGTGGTCGGTCGGGCCCTGGGCATGAATGTTGGCTGTCAACTGGCCCGCGATCTTGGTGTTCGGGCTGAAAGCCACGCCGAATGCGGCGGCCAGCCGCGCCACCTCCTGAATCGAAGCGTTGGAGGCACTCAAATTGACATCTACGATGGATGAACTGGCGTGCGAGTTGATCGTCCCGTTGATCGACAATGGGGTCGAGCCGAGTTTGAGCGCGCCCTGCTTGATCTGGAGGACATCGTTGTTGAGTTCATCGTTGAGATCGAAATCGGCGGAGATCGGATAGCCCACCAGCACGCCATGAATGACTGCGTTCTCCAGCTTCAACGAACCATTGGCCGCCAGCTTGCCGCTCGAGTTCGATAGATCGGTTGATCCTGAAATCACAGCATCCGTTCCCTGCAAGGCGGCAGCGCTCAGGAATTTCTGCAATCCGGAAAGCGAGACTTCCTTCAGCTTCACGGTGCCTTTGAAGGGTGTGCCGGCAAAATCGGCATTATTCACCGGACCGCCATCTCCGGTCAGTTGTAATGTTTGCGAACCGCTTCCCGGCAGGTGGGCCGCGGCATCGATCGAGAACGGCTTGCCGGGCTCGTAGTGCTTGAGCGTCACGTCAATGTGGTCGTAAACGGCGCGAGCCTGGTGTTTCAGGTAATCGGTGACCGCAATCTGCCCGTCACTCACCTTCAACTCGCCCAGAGAGAATCCGCCTGACGTGGAAGAGGCAGGCTGCGCGGGTGGCTGTTTGGCTTGCGGCTTGCTCGAAGGCGCCTGCTGGGCTGGAGCAGATGCGCTGCTGCTGCCGGCAGTCGAGAAGTTCCATAAGCCTTGTGCGTTGCGGATGATCTCGATCTTCGCCTGCTTCAGTTCCAGGCTTTCCACTTCAATATTCTTGCTGAGCAAGGGCAGCAACGCGATGCTGATATCCAGTTCGCCGACCTGCGCGAAAGGCACCTTGCTGCCGAAACTGGGATCGTCCCCAATGGTGACGTCCTTCACCTCGACGCGCAGGGGAAAAACGCCCAGAGACATAGCCCCCAACTGGACGGGGCGATTGAGCCGCTGCTGCAATTGGGCCTGAATTTGGCCACGGTACTGGTTGATGTCGATGAAGTGAGGCAGTGCAAAGACAACGACGATTATGAGGGCAATGATGACGATGGCAACGATCGCAAGCTTTCGCATTGGCTACTCCCCGGTCCGAGGTGGACGCGGCTGGTCGGTTAGCGAAACCCCGTTTGCTCCCGATAGAAGCCTGCGGGCGGGCATCGGATGCACCCTTTACTTCTACGAGGCGGCGGTCGAGGGCTCGTCTTCCTCGGCGTGAATGAGCCCGAACTTCTTCAGCTTATAACGAAGCGCGTCGCGGCTGATATCGAGCAGGCGGGCGGCGTGGGTCTGGTTTCCATTGGCCTGCGTCATGGCAAGATCCACCAATTCCCGCTCAACCTCTTCCAGCGAGGTGCCGCCCTCGGGAATATGCAATTGCGGCAGGCTGCGTCCGTCCGGCAACTGCTTCCCTACCCCGCCGCCATTGTTGCCCGAACTCCCTCCTGATGAAAGTTCAAACGCAGTGAAGGCCGACCGTTGCTGGGCCACGGCAAAGGGAAGGTATTCTGGAGTGATTTCGTTGCGATCTTCCAGAATCATGGCCCGCTCGACGGCGTTCTTCAATTCGCGCACATTGCCCGGCCAATCGTACTTGAGCATCAGCGTCCGGCTATCCTCGGTGATGCCTTTTACATTCTTGCGGAACTTGCGGTTATAGCGTCCGACGAAGTAATCCACCAGCGGCAGCACGTCTTCTTTGCGTTCCCGCAGCGGAGGCAGGAAGATCGAGATGATGGCCAGACGATAGTAAAGGTCCTGACGGAACTGATTGTCCCGCACGGCGCGCTCCAGGTCGCGGTTGGAGGCCGCGATCACGCGCACATCCGCCTGTATATCTCGCACGCCACCAACCCGCCGGATCACCTGGTCCTCCAAGACCCGCAGCAACTTCGCCTGCAACAGCGGCGATAACTCCCCGATCTCGTCGAGAAAAAGCGTGCCGCCATCGGCCATCTCAAACAGGCCTTTCTTCATGGCCTTGGCGTCGGTGAAGGCGCCCTTTTCGTGCCCGAACAGCTCGGCTTCCATCAGCGTCTCGGGAATGGCCGAGCAATTGATAGCGACGAATGGCTTGTCCTGCCGTCGGCTCTGATAGTGAATGGCTTTGGCGATGAGGTCTTTGCCGGTACCGCTTTCTCCCTGCACCAGGATCGTTGTCGCCTCGCTAGCAGCGATTTTGCTGACGAAGCCCAGCAGTTCGGCCATCTTTTGCGAGACGCCGACCACATTGTGGTATCCGGTGCGGCGGCGGACCTCGCCCCGAAGCGACTCGACCTCGGAACGCAGTCGCGTGGTCTCCAGCGCGTTCTTCACCGTGACCGAAAGTTCATCGAAATCGAGCGGCTTGCCGACGAAGTCGTAGGCACCCAGCTTGAGCGCGGTCTTCACGTCCTCAAGCTGGGGGTCGGCCGTAATCATGATGATGGCGCGGGCGTCCCCCGTCTTCTTCAGTTGTTCGAGGATTTCGATGCCATTGGAGTCGGGCAAACGCACGTCGAGCAGCACAAGGTCGGGGGTCTCGTGCTGGGCCACGCGGAGCGCAGCCGTGCCGTTGTCAGCCTCTAATACGTGATAACCCCACTCTTCGCACTTCTGCCGGAGAGACCAACGAACCAGCTTCTCGTCGTCAACGATCAGGACTTTTTCCGAGGGCATTGCTGCTCAAAATAAGCTTACTACAGTGGTGAGAGTTCAACGATGGACTTATGGGATGTTTTCAGGGCGAAGGAACAGAAATCCGGGCAAAATATGGCTATGTCTCGCGCACCGCGATCTCTATACCTGTGCGTCTCTGTGGTAAACACGCTATTGCATGACGGAGCGAACGGCCAAAGCCTGCTGTACCGCGTTGGACAGGTCGCCGACGCTGAATGGCTTTTGCAGGAACGCGCTGCCTTTGAGCAGGATGTCACGGCGGGCTGCGCTATCCTCGGTGTAGCCTGACATGAAAACCATCCTAACTTCCGGATATCGCTGGGCGAGCTCGCCTGCCAACTCGTGTCCGCTTATGCCCGGCATCACCAGGTCTGTCAGCACCAGATCAATTTTGCCGCGCCGCTGTTCGCAAAGGTTGAGAGCAAGTTCCCCGCTCGCCGCCTCCAGCACTTCATAGCCGAGTTGCTGCAAACATTCGCAGACATTGCTGCGGATCATGGCTTCATCTTCCACCACCAGCACCATTTGTCCGTCTGGCCGGAACGCGGTCTGGGTGCGGACGACTGGGCCCTCCAGCGCTGCTGTGCTGGCCGGGAAGTAAAGCTTGAAAGTCGTTCCATGTCCGGCTTCACTGTACACCCAGATATAGCCGCCACTCTGCTTCACAATGCCATACACGATGGAAAGGCCCAGCCCCGTTCCCTTGCCGACGTCCTTGGTGGTGAAGAACGGATCGAAGATGTGAGGCAGAACCGACTTATCGATTCCGGTGCCGGTGTCGCTGACCGCCAGCATCACATAATGACCGGGATTCACCGGAGGATGCGTCCTGGCGTACGCTTCGTCCAATTCGACGTTGGCGGTCTCGAGGTGCAGCGTTCCGCCTTCGGGCATGGCATCGCGGGCGTTCACCGCGAGGTTGAGAATCACCTGCGCAACCTGATCGGGATCGAGACGTGAGTTGTCCACCGCGTCGGAGAGCTTGGTAATCAGACGAATATCCTCTCCGATTACTTGCCGCAGCATGTGCGAGGTCTCGCTCACTACGAAATTCAAGTTGATGATTCTCGTCTGCATGATCTGTTGCCGTCCGAAAGCCAGCATTTGCCTGGTCAGGGCGGCAGCGCGGTCAGCGGCTTTGGAGACTTGCAGCAGAGGTTTGCCGAGCGGGCTGTCCGGAGTGATCTGGCGAAGCATCAGCTCGGTGGACAACTTGATGACCACCAAAACATTATTGAAATCGTGGGCCATACCCCCGGCCAGTCTGCCGACGGCCTCCAGCTTTTGCACTTGCCGCACCTGTTGTTCCAGAGCACTTTGCTGGGTCATGTCCTCGACGTAGCCCTCGAAGTGTTCAGCGCTGTCGGTGTCGCGGACCAGGGAACCCGAAATCCGCACCGGTATCGTGCTTCCGTCGTGCCGCAGGAACCTGGTCTCGACACCCCTGATCCGCAGGTTCCGCCGCAGGATTTCGATGACACGTCCACGCTCTTTAGGATCGGCCCAAACCTGTTTCGACACTTTCAGCTGGAGTGCTTCCTCCAACTTGTAGCCGAGCATTTCCCGCAGGGTTGTATTCAGAGTCTCGAAGCAGTCTCCCTCGACCGAGCTTCGGCAGATTCCTAGAGGCGCGCTATCCACGAGCGATTGCAAATATGCACGTGACTGCTGCAGCGCCTCTTCCAGGAGGTGGCGTTGGGTCACGTCATGAGCCAACACCAGTTCGCGTTTGCGGCCTTTCTCTTCGAAGCCGAAAGCTTTAACTTCGGCGAACAGGAGGCTGCCATCCTTCCGCCGATGGCGCCAGATCCCAGGGCCGCAAAGGCCACTTCTCTGCCCACTTACCACATTCAGCAAGGCGGGAGCTTCCTCCGGCGGGCGGATGTCGAGCAGGGACATGCCCAGAAATTCTTCTCGCGAGAATCCATAGGTGCGTACTGCAGCCTCGTTCACCCTGATAAATCGCAGAGTCTCGCAGTCATAGATCCACATTGGGTAGGGATTGGCGGCAAACAACATCTCGTGGCGCTGTTCGCCTTCGCGCAACCGCGCCGTTTCAAGCGTTAACTGCTGGCGCAGGAGTGTCTGTTCGCGGTTCTGCCGGAAACAGCGCTGGAGCATAACCAGGCTTACTCCGAGCGATAGCGCGAGCACGATGATGACGAGCGGTAGCATCCGGCCAGAACCGTGATAACGGTGATACTTCTAGTGTGTGCGCTTTTTCCTAAGTCCTAAATGCCGATGCGGAAGCCGACAATGATGCGTGGCGCGCGGTTCGGACTTCCCGCAGCGTTTTCCGGCACTTCACCTACTCCAGCGTCAGTCAAGGGCGCTTCTCAAGCAGGAACCAAGAAAAATCAAAAGGCTCAGAAACTCAGCGTAAAAACTCAGCGTCAAAGAAGGGCGCGACGGGGAGGTGCGCAAGACCCTACTGAAGCTACTTATAGCAGTTTCACCACGACTGATCTGTGACCGGGGTCACACATCATTGAATCAACACGACTTTCGTAACTTTGCACCTAGTACTTTCGACCAAAGTTGTGCGTTCCGAATGCTAGCCGCTATTTCTTCAGCATCGAACCGAGCGGGCAGAGCTCGCACTTTGGGTTGCTCTTGAGGCAACAATGCTTCCCCACTTGAACCAGCAGTCCGTGCATTTCGTTGTACGTCTGCGACTGCAGGCTGCGCTTAGCCAAGCTCATAGCAGAAGGTTGATGAGCTTCCGGCCGTGGCTGTTTCCCCAGGTTACTCGACGGGGGCGGGAGTGCCTTTTCACTCTGCAATGCCCGTTCTACGAGGGTACGAATGTCGTCGTACTTCGTGTCGCCGGTTACTACCTCGTGGCGCTCCAGAACCCGACGAGTGTAGGCATCTACCACGAATATTGGGTAATTGCCCGCGTATAGCAGGATGGAGTCCGCCGTCTCCGCACCTACACCGTTCAACTGCAGCAGCTGACCACGCAATTCCTGCACCGGAACCGCGAACATCCGCTCCAGCGATCCAGCATGCCGAGCATCGAGAAACGCTACGAAGTTCTTCAGCCGACGGGCCTTTTGGCGGAAGTATCCCGACGAACGAATGAGTTCCTCCAGCTTTGGCAATGGCAGTTCGCGGATGCCGGGGGCACTCAGTCTTCCCGCCGCCCTTAGGGCGGAGAGCGCGCGCTCGACGTTGATCCAGGAAGTGTTCTGGGTAAGGATCGCGCCCACGATGACCTCGAACGGAGTTTCCGCCGGCCACCAGTGTTGACGGCCCCAGCCGCGCGACAGTTTGTGATACATAGCGCGGACCTTAGCTTCCGGCTTTCTTAAGCGCCTCGCGGCTGCCGATATACTAGTTGCGACCATGCGCTACATCCTGCGCTTTCTGTGGAACGCGACTCGCGGCCATCACCTGACGCCTTGGCGCAGCCCCTACCTCCGCTGGAGGATGGAAACCTACACTGGCATCAAAATGCAAAGCATCGGGTTTTTGGAGTTCTTTGGATTTTCATGGCGTGAGCGCTCAGAGCTGCTCCGCTTCCTGAAATGGACGGGGGAGATGGAGCGCTACGCGCGCGTCAAACCCAAGAATCCGTAGAGCAGACCAGAATCAATGAAGCGCTCCCCACTCTTCAAAAGAAGTTAGCGGCGACACGATGTCATCTATCACGGCGGCAGCCTACGCCTCGAATTCCATGCCGCGATCTGCTTCACAGAATTTCTCTGGCCGCACCCGTGATGACATGGTTGCGCGGTTCACCCCGGATCATTCTCCCAGCACAATCCCTACCGGCGTGCCCACTCCTGCCCCCAGCTTCTCGGCTGCGGATGCCCTTTTGACCGCGACTTCCAGATAGCCGGAGCTACCACCAATCACGACGAGTTCCCCCTCGCCGCCCTCCGCGTAAGAACGGCACATGCGGGTGATCGTCTGCCCTGCCAGTAACAGACGAAACGCCGGCGGCGCCACTGCAAACAGCGCTGGCGCATCCTGTTCGCCGATATTGCTGATCAGGTTGCCAAACTTGTCCACCCTCAGAACTACGCCGCGCAGGCTGTTATCGCCGACGCGCTCCACCGCGGGCAGCGACAGGCGAACGTAGTCGGAAATCTCCGGGCCAAACTCGGCGGGCGCGACGCCCTTGCTGAGCCATCCCGCGACCGGCGCAAAGATGTCGCGGCCGTGAAACGTCTGGCTCACCGGCTGCAGAAAATAGCGCTCAGCGGTAATGTGGCGGACGCTGAACTTCGGCTCGCGCGACTCCACCAGCGAGAGCACCCCATTGTCGGGAGCGACGAAAACGTAATCGTCGGTTTCCACGAGGATCGGCCTCCGATTGCTGCCCACCCCCGGATCGACGACCACAACATGCACAGTGCGCGGCGGGAAGAAACGATACGCCTGCGCAATTGTGCACGCGCCATCGAGCACATCGTAAGAGGCCACCGCGTGCGAGACATCCACCATCGTGGTCTCAGGATGGATGTTCAGCACCACGCCACGCATGATGCCCGCGAAGGGGTCGCTGAGGCCAAAGTCGGTGGTGAAGGTGACAACGCGGCTTTGCGGCATGCACTGGCAAAGTAGCCGCAGCCGGTACGGGAGTCAAGGGCGAGGGCGAAAGTCCAGCTGATTACGGTGGCTTACCAGGTTCCCATGCGCAAAACCAAACCAGTGGTGAATTGCAAGCCGTTCTGATAATTGACGCCGTTCAGATCGTTGGTCCAGGAGTGCGAATAGTCGAGGCTGGCTACACGGAAGGCCAGGGCGTTGTTAATCTTGTAATCCACGCCGCCTCCCATGGCGATGGCGAAACCGCTGGTGTCCCAGTCCTGGGTGTAAAGCGAATGTTGAGCGTTGCCCAGTTTCTTGGGCGCGAATTCCGCCTCCACCGCAGCCTTCTCCTCTGGATAGAACCGCTCCTGGAAGACCTTGGTGCCACCCATCAGGACCTGGGCGTGAGGGGACCAGCGTCCGGAAGTAGCCGGCGTCCAGCGCGGCCCGACCATATAGCTCAGCGAATCACCGCTGAGGTTGGTGGGAAGATCGAGCAACTTGCAACCGCCCAGTTCCACCACGATCTGCCACTCGCTGGCCACCCGAATGGATGCCGAGCTCCCGCCGCCGGCGCAGGAACCCTTTGCGCCGCTCCCGACATACTGCCGAAAGCTGGGCGTCATGGTGAACTCAAAAGGAGCAACTCCAGGCGGAGGATTCACCGGAACCTTCGCGGTCGCTTGCTCCATGAAGCTTTTCACCGCCGCGGCCTCAGGATATGGCTTGAAGACGCCCGGGCGGTCATCGCGGTGCCAAGGGAGTTCGCCGGTCATCACGTTGGCCATGGACCGCGAGGGATTCAGCGCGCCGCGGGCGAACATCCGGATATAGGGGTTTTCGGTATGGGCTTCAATGGCGCGAACGACATACCGGTCAATTGAGTCTTCGGCGATGGTCCATCCCATACCCACGGCTGGAGTTACGACTTGATCAACGAAGCCCTGCTGCGGGTAGAGCGCTTGAATGTGCCCCAGGGAGGCCTCACTCAGCGGTCCGATCTCGAATTGGACGCTGTACAGGTATGCGAAACCGGCGCTGCGCAGTTTGCTCTTCCAATACCGGCTGTTCTTTCCGAACTCCACGGTGCGATAGGCGCGGTCATTATGCTGCCAGATGAACCCCGACACCGCGCCTTGCATAGGATGCCCAACGTAATTGACCAGAAAGGGGTCGCCGTCGGCCCATCCGTGAAGACTCTCCACGGAATCAAAATATCCAGGGAAGAACGGGGTGTGGAACGCGTCGCGCGTCCCTTGCTCGGTCAGGATGCGGAAAGTGTGTTCGACGGTCAGAAAAGCCAGCGAACCCTCGAACACGCCAGCCCAGTTGATGCCGTGTTCTTTCTTGGGAGGTGGGGCAACAGCGATGCCACCCGATCCGGAGCTACTGGGAGCGTTCGCGCCTGTGCTGGGAACAGAGGAAGAGGAAGAGGACGACGCCGACAGGCTCTCGTGCGTCTCGGCGAAGCTTTGCGCGCTGGCTCGAGTGACGCTATCGAAGCTACAAAAAAAGAAAGCCGCCACTATGGTAAGCACAACTCTCCCTTGGGCCGACGTCATCATATGGCGGTACTCCGGACAACCTGGTCTGTCGCAGTTGTTGCGGCATCAATAAGAATGCACCATAATCATGTTTTTTTGAACTAGAAAAACTACTGACTGGGCTTTTTCTAGGTGAGGCTATCCGAACCGGGAAAAGATTTTCCTTCTCGATCCGGTGCGTAACCAAGAAAACCACAAAGGCCCTAGCTACAAGACCACCTTTTGGCCAAGTGACCAAGCACAGCTGCCGAGACGACCGAAAAAACCAAAGCAAATAGCGCCAATTAGCACCAGCGAGTTTCTCCTGCTACACTCGCGGCCATGCGGGTCCTGGGAATCGACTGCGGCGGCGAATATACAGGCTATGGCGTGGTCGAGCAGAACGATCAAGGACTGCTGCATCACCTCTGTAGCGGCGCCATTCGGCTTTCGTCCCGCGATCCGCTGGAACTCCGGCTGAGAAGGATCTGTGCAGAGCTCACCGCGATCATCCAAACCTATTCGCCGGAAGAGGTGGCCATCGAAGATGTGTTCTATGCCGTCAACGTCAAGTCGGCGCTCAAGCTGGGACATGTGCGCGGCGTGGCCATGCTGGCGGCGGCCCAGGCGGGCTTAGCGGTGGTGGCCTATTCGCCCCTTTCGATCAAGTCGGCGGTCGTAGGATACGGAAAAGCGGAAAAGTCGCAAGTCCAGATTATGGTCGCGCGTCTTCTGGAGCTGCCGGCGCCGCCGGAACCTGCCGACGCCGCCGACGCGCTGGCCATCGCCATCTGCCATCTCCACACCGCGGGAACGCTGCGACGGCAGCAAGCCAAGATGCGATGAACTTGGATCGGCCTTTTGTGTCCGTACGTTCCGGGATAGGTTCCAGGGATTCCGAAAGTTCAGACTGCTGGCAAAAACTCCTTTCATTTGGCCACATCAGGGTGCTACTATCCGGCCACATCTAGAGTGCTCAACGTTGGCCACGACCTGAGACTCCTATCTGGCATTTGCAAGGATGTGACCACTTCGGAATCCTCGTGGGGAGCAGTTGAGCGGAACTTGACACGGAGCGAACAACGATTTCATGGGAGGGAGAGCCCCATGCAGCGCCACAGTCTCCACTCCGTTTTCCTGCTGTTCAGTCTCGCGATGTTTTGTGCCTCGACGGCGATTGGGGCTCCCGCGCAAACCTTCACTACGCTCGTGAATTTCGATGGGACGAACGGTAGCGAGCCGTTGTATGTTATCCAGGGCAGCGACGGAAACTTCTACGGGACAACCTACGTCGGCGGGGGCATCGTTTTCAAAATGACCCCCCAAGGCACTCTGACCACGCTGTACAACAATGTGACCTCCCGCCTAGTTCAAGGAAGGGACGGGGACTTCTACGGGACATCCAGCGGCGGAGGTGGCCTGGGTACCGTCTTCAAAATGACCAACCAAGGCAAAGTGACCACGCTGCACACCTTCGACTTCACCGACGGAATTGGAGGCGGGTCGACGTCCGGGATGGTACAGTCCACGGACGGGAACTTTTATGGGACAACATCCAGCGGTGGTTTCAATGACGCTGGCTCGGTTTTCAAAATCACGCCCGATGGTACGTTCACCTCGCTATTCAGCTTCCAAGGCCCTACCTTTCTCGAACCTAGCACGCTCGTGCAAGGCACGGACGGGAGCTTCTACGGAACAGCCGAGTTTGGTGGTAGTAGCTACGAATGTGGCGATTTTGGCTGTGGTACGGTATTCAAAATCACCCCAAGCGGCACTCTGACCACGCTTTATAACTTTTGCTCTCAACCGAACTGCACAGACGGCGTTGGCCCTAAGGACGGGCTCGTGAAGGCCACTGACGGGAACTTCTACGGGACGACGTACAGCACGCTCTACGGCTTGGGCACGGTCTTCAAAATTACGCCCGGGGGCACGTTGACCACAATTTATAGGTTCAGCGGCACTGACGGCGCCAAACCTGCGGGCCTGGTGCAAGCCACCGACGGGAACTTCTATGGGACAGCCGCCACTGGGGGCAACGACACCTGTGAATATGGGTGCGGCACGGTCTTCGAAATCACTCCCGGGGGCACGCTCACCACTCTGCACAGGTTTGGCGGCACGGACGGCTTTGGGCCTGAAGCTGGGTTGGTGCAAGCCACGGACGGAAAGTTTTATGGGACCACTTTCCAAGGGGGGGCCAACCACAATTGTAACGGCGGCTGTGGCACGGTCTTCAGCCTGTCTGTGGGGCTGGGCCCGTTCGTCGCAACGAATCCTACTTCCGCCAACTTGGGAGCGCCCGTGATTATCCTGGGGACGAATCTGACGGGGGCAACCAGCGTCACCTTCAACGGCACACCAGCCGCGTTCAATATTGTCTCAGCTTCGGAAATTACGACCACGGTACCCGACGGCGCGACCACTGGCCCGGTCCAGGTGAATACACCCAGCGGCACGCTGACCAGTAACGTAAACTTCCGGGTCATTACGCCACTTCAGCTAGTTCCAGTAACGCCCTGTCGTCTGGTGGACACGCGCAATGCCAATGGCGAGTTCGGCGGCCCTCCGCTGCAAGGAAACAGCGCGCGCAGCTTCACCATTCCCGACAACCAGGACTGCAACGTTCCGTCGACCGCCGCGGCGTATTCGTTGAACGTGACTGTGGTGCCCCACGGGTCGCTTGCATACTTAACGATGTGGCCCACTGGACAAAATCAGCCTGTCATCTCCACCTTGAACTCATACGACGGACGGACGAAGGCCAATGCCGCCATCGTGCCCGCTGGCGCAGGCGGCGCGGTGAGCGTCTACGTTACCGACACTGCCGATGTGGTGCTAGACATCGACGGCTACTTCGCGCCCGTGAGCGGCTCGACGCTGGCCTTCTATCCGCTGCCGCCGTGCCGAGTAGCCGACACCCGGAGCGCGAAGGGCGATCTCGGAGGGCCGTTCCTTACGGGCGGTGCGCCGCGTGACTTTCCGGTGCTGGAAGCGAGTTCGTGCAGCATACCAAACACGGCGCAAGCGTACTCGCTGAACTTCACGGCCGTGCCCCATGTTCCCCTTGGCTTTTTGACGGTGTGGCCCACCGGCCAGTCGCAACCCGGCGTGTCCACACTCAACTCGTACACTGGGCAATTGGTAGCTAATGCCGCGATCGTGCCCGCCGGGACGGATGGCAAGGTCAGCACGTTCGCCTCGAACGACACCGACCTGGTGATCGACATTAACGGCTACTTTGCTCCCGCGGAACAGAATGGCCTGTCGTTGTATGCGGCGGTTCCCTGTCGGGCGCAGGACACGCGCAGCGTGGGCAACGGACAACCGTTCAGCGGAGAACTTACGGTCGACGTGCTGAACAGTGGGTGCACCCCGAGCACCGCGCAGGCGTATGTATTCAACGCGACGGTGGTGCCACCCGGACCGCTGGGCTTCTTGACGTTATGGCCCGACGGCAGCGACCAACCGGGAGTTTCGACGCTGAACGCAGCCGACGGAGCGGTCACCTCCAACATGGCAATTGTGCCGGCGGGTAGCCAGGGCAGGATCGACGCCTATGCCACCGACCTGACGCAACTGATTCTGGACATCTCCAGCTACTTCGCGCCGTAGAACCCGATGTTTGTTGCGCGCATGGATCCGAATGATCGTTCGAATGTCAGAAATGGAGTTATTCGGGTGAAATTACGCAGCATATCAAGTCGAGTAGGCGAGGGAGCACAGCAAATCCTGCGACGCAGTTCGTTGTTTTTCCTAGTAGTCTTGGCAGTGATATCGCTGCCTGCCTTCGCGCAACAGTTGGTCGACACTGTAGAGGTAGGCTCGGCTCCCAGGGCGGTGATTATGAATCCTGTCACCAACAAGATATACGTCGCCAATTGGGCTGGCCAAAGCGTAACTGAAATTGACGGGGCGACGGACCAGACCAAAACGGTTCACGTCCCTCAAATAGACGTGCGGGCATTGGCAGTCAACTCGGTGACCAACAAGATCTATGTTACCGACGACGCTAGCCAGAGCCTCACCGTGATTGACGGTGCGACCCTTTCCACCACCAGTGTCACGGTCGGCGGTAACGCCAGCGCTGTGGCGGTGAACCCCGTAACCAACAAGATTTTCGTACCCAGCCCTTTTGGCAATGTGACGATCATTGATGGGGCCACCCTTGTAACAACCACTCTCACGATCCCTGGCAGTCCCACGACCGTCGCCGTGAATCCAGTAACGAATAAGATTTATGTCGGCGATTCTATTACGAACAGGGTGACCGTGATCGATGGTGTGACACTAGCCACCAAGACGGTTACAGTCGCGAATGGTGGCTCCTATGCGCTTGTCGTCAACTCAGTCACGAACAAGATATACGTCGTCCAAAATCCCCTGCAGGGTCAAACCGTAACTGTGATTGAGGGCGAATCTCTGGCCACCACCAGTGTGACCGTTGGGCAGTATCCGGTGGACGTGGCGATTAACGCCGTCACGAACAAGATCTATGTCGCATGCGAGATTGGTACGGTCACGGTTATTGATGGCGCCACGAATGAGACCACCGACGTCGCCGCCGGAAAGGAGCCCTTCGCGGTGGCCGTGAACCCGGTTGCCAACGAGATCTACGCTGTCAACGGTCAAAGCAACAACGTCACCGTGATCGATGGGCGGGACCTTTCGACCATCACCGTTGGCGTCGGGAACGACCCTGATGCGGTGGCGATTAATCCCGCTACCAACAGGACATACGTGGCAAATTTTGGGGACGACACGGTTTCTGTAATTGCTGCACCGACTGCTCTGCAATTCATTGCCGTCACACCGTGCCGGCTGATGGACACGCGCACTAATAGCGACCCGATTCAGGGCAATACGTCCCGCGACTTCACCGTTCCGCAACTCGGTGGCTGCAACATTCCCACAACCGCCGCTGCCTACTCGTTGAACGTCACTGTCGTGCCGCCCGGTCCGCTGGGGTATCTGACCATCTGGCCCACGGGAGGGAGTCAGCCCAATGTCTCCACCCTGAACTCCTACGACGGCCGGGTAAAAGCCAATGCGGCCATCGTGCCCGCTGGTTCTCAAGGCGCGGTCAGCGTCTACGTGTCCGATACCACCGATCTGGTGTTGGACATCGACGGTTATTTCGCGCCGGTAAGCAACTCCACCCTGGCCTTCTACCCGCTGTCACCCTGCCGCATCGCCGACACCCGAAACTCTCCCGGCGATCTCGGAGGGCCATACCTGACGGGTGGAGTGCCTCGCGATTTTCCGGTACAGGAAGCGAGTTCGTGCAATGTCCCGAACACCGCTGAAGCGTACTCACTGAACTTTACGGCTGTGCCCCACGGGCCACTAGGGTTCTTGACGGTGTGGCCCACTGGCCAGTCGCAACCCGGCGTATCCACACTCAACTCGTACACTGGGCAATTGGTAGCTAATGCCGCGATCGTGCCCGCCGGGACGGATGGCAAGGTCAGCACATTCGCCTCGAACGACACCGACCTGGTGATCGACATTAACGGCTACTTTGCGGCGGCGGGGCAAGGCGGTCTGTCTCTGTATCCTGTAGCTCCGTGCCGAGTTCTGGACACGCGCACGGTAGGCAATGGACAGCCGTTCAGCGGCGAGCTCACTGTGGATGTGCTGAACAGCGCGTGTGCACCGTCCAGCACAGCGCAAGCATACGTGTTCAACGCAACAGTGGTGCCTTACGGGCCGCTGGGCTTCTTGACATTATGGCCCGACGGCAGCGACCAACCGGGAGTTTCGACGCTGAACGCGGCGGACGGGGCAGTCACCTCCAACATGGCAATTGTGCCGGCGGGTAGCCAGGGCAAGATCGACGCCTATGCCACCGACCTGACGCAACTGATTCTGGACATCTCCAGTTACTTCGCGCCGTAGGTCGGCAAGAACGGATCAATGAGCACAGTTCGCTCCGATAGTGTACTGGGAGAGCTGGGGGAGTTGTTTGTGCGGGTCCCGGATGTCCTCAGACTTATATGTGATGTAATATAATTTATATTACCTATCTTACTTAGCATAAAATCGGAACTGCCCCACCAAATCACATGATAAGCCTAGTCGAATCAATATTTTAGAACTAAGGCTTTTAGAATCTAAATTTTGCGATGCAAATCTTATCTAAGTTGTTGAAAAGAGGTTGGTCGGTCAGAGGGGAGTAGCGAGACACCGATGTCGTTTCGAGCTTAGAGAAATCGACCGAATATGACTATCTAGACTTCTAACGTCGCTAGGCGATGAGCGCAGATCGGATAAAATTTGTGGCGGCATGAAAATGCGCTTTGCTTTGGCGGCGATCCTGTTGTTTCTGTCGGCTTCGTCGGCTGCGTTAGCTTCGGCGCAACAGGCCGCAGCTCCGACAGTCGAACAAGCGTCTGTGTGGTTCAACTTTGTATGGGACGTCGGAATTCCCTGGCAGAGCTATTCCTTCCAGGTTCAGACCGATGGCAGAGTCCACTTCAATGGAACGCCAAATCCGGCGCGCGGCGGAGACAGCGATCCGGTACAACAAGACTTCACCATCTCAGAAGCGAACCGGCAAAAAATTTTCGAAGCGGCCCGCAGGCTCAATTACTTCCAGGGCGACCTTGATTCGCACCTGAAGCACATCGCCCAAACCGGCAGCAAGACGCTGATGTACAAGTCGGCCCAGGTCCAGGGTTCGAGCACCTACAACTACTCGCAGAATCCCGATGTCCAACAACTGACCCAACTGTTTCTGGGGTTGGCAACCACCCTCGATTTCGGGCGCAAACTGGCGTGGAACTATCGCTTTGACAAGCTGGGCATGAACCAGACGCTGACTGAGTTGCAAGAGCTCCAGGCCAGCCACCAGGTAGAGGAACTCAGCGTCATCGAACCGATCCTGCGCAAAATCGCCAACGATCCCAACTTGATGCATATCAGCCGGGAAAGCGCAGCACACTTGCTCAAGACTAGCGGCGCAGCAGGCGCAACCAATCAAGGCTCAGCCCAGCCCTGAGCGCCGGCCCCCGCGTGCTTCAGAATTTACAAATTCAACATGCGATTTCCGGAAACTTCGCGTCTAACTGGTGTTCTAATGGGTATAGACAGAGAAGGCCTCGACAGGCTGACCCGCCGATTCCCTCTCTCAGGTTCAGCAGCCACAGGGCCAAGGGAGTAATGACATGTCTGGGCGCGTGGGATTCATGTTTCCGGTAGTAGCTGCAGTCGTACTGACGGCGGCGGTGGGCGCGCAAGCTGGGTCGCACGCCCGCATTGTTCGTCTCAGCTATGTAGATGGGCAAGTCCAACTGGAGCAGGGGGACCAGGGATTAAATCGCGCGATCTTGAATACGCCTATCGTCGAGGGGACCCGCATCGTTACCCGGAGCGAGGGGCTGGCTGAGCTTGAGTTCGAAGACCAAAGCGCGCTGCGCCTGGCGGGCAATTCGGAAGTGAGATTTCGCCAGCTCTCGATGACCGAGACCGGTGCGAAGGTGAACGAAATCGAAGTCCTGCGCGGTGTTATTTTCTTCGATATCCACTCCAAAAGCGTCGATGTGTACCGCGCCGTTGCCCAAGGAACCACTTTCCTCGTTCGTGGTGACACCCAGACGCGAATTAGCGCCGCGCCGGACCAGCTTCAACTGGCGGTCTTCAAGGGCACCGTACAACTGGAAAACCAGCTACAGCTGGTGAGCGTCAAGAAAAATGAGACGCTGACCATGGACCCGAACCAGCCCTCCGAATACAAGGTGACGCATGGAACCGAGTCCTTGCCGGTGGACGCGTGGAACAAGGAGCGCGAAGCTTACAGCGCGGCCTATGCTCACAACGCCGGGTACGGCGGTCCGAAAACAGGATATGGCCTGCAGGACCTCAATTATTACGGCGAATATTTCTACGCTCCCGGTTATGGATACGCTTGGCAGCCCTATGGCTTCTCCGACTCCATGATCGGCTGGAATCCCTATAGCAATGGCGCTTGGGGCTTTGTTCCCGGGCTGGGCTATAGTTGGGCGTCTGCGTACCCTTGGGGATGGCTGCCCTATCACTATGGCTCCTGGGCCTTCATTGGCGGCGGCGTGGGATGGGCCTGGCTTCCCGGTAACTATGGTGGCTCCTGGTATGCGAACAACTTCCAAGCCAGTCCGGTGGTTGTGAAGCCGCCGGCTGGCTGGCGGCCAGTGACAGCACCGCCAGTAGGGGCAGCAAACTCGCCCAAGCCGACGATCCTTGTCGGAAAGGCGACCGGATCACCCGCGTATGTCCCGGGCGGACGAATTCCTCCGAATTTCGCCAACGTGATTGCGGGCCGGAGCGTCGCTCCCAATGCTGATCTGGCTCTACCGTCTGCCAGGTACAACAGATCGAGTCAGACCGTGTTCGTGCCAAACACAGGTCGCACTGCGCAGTCCGGCCACGTGTTCGCTGCTCCGCGTCCGACGGTATCAGTGTCACCGCCGTCCGGCTTCAACGTTATGGGTCGTTCTCCGACGGTTGGCGGCGGCACGCGATCCGTTGGGATGGGATCTCCGGCAGCATCGTCGAGTGGACACACCAGCGGCGGCAGCAGCAGCGGCCATGGTTCAGCCAACCACTAAGAAATTGACGCACCGAAAGATTCCGGGTGGCCGACCCTTCTTTACGGGTTTTCGTGACGAGTGTTTCGCGCCGAGCATCGCAAACCTGTGACGTTCCTTCTGTCTAGCGCAATTTGACCACCTAAAGACCTGAGACTCTTTTTTTCTTTGGCGGGACGCTTGTGTGTCACGCAATTGGTCACCTGCGTAAGCTGACTCTTCGCACTTGGTATTCTGCGCACGCGAAAAATCTGTGGCGGCATACTTGTCCGTACTTCACAAGCAAGGGATTCTCAACCGGCGTCGAATTGCAACGGAAGACCACGCGAGGCGAACTTGCGCGCGGTTGTGTGGGCGCACTCGGTGCAACTTTCCCGCCCGTCGTGAGTCCTATCAAGAGCGAGGTGTGAGGTGGTGAATGTCCGAACATAATCCGGCCGAAGAACAGCAGCGCGCTGGTGAGAGCGAGTTTCAGCCGGAAGCGCCTCAGCCGCCGCCAGAAGCTGCTCCGCCGAACCAGCCGGCCTCGGCGCAGCAGACCGAAGAGGTCGTCGCGGCCGCGCCGGATGCGGGGCCAGCAGGTGAGCCGATTCGAGTCGTTAGTCATACAGAGCGCAAGCGGATCAATCGCCGGGATCTGCTGAAGCTGGTTCCGGTTTTAGCGGTTGGAGCGTTCGCGATTCCCAAGTTTCGTCAACCTCTCCTCGACGAAGGCCTCGGCTTCAGCGATTGGGCGTCAGGCAAGCTTTTCGGACGTCATCGGCTGGCGCAAACCTTTTCTGACAGCGACGTAGTTCCCTTCGAACGATTTCCCTATAACTTTTACGACGTTCCCGATCCCGGCGTGGACTTGGAGAAGTGGAGACTCTCGGTGCAAGGGTTGGTACAACGGCCAGGCGAGTACAAGCTACACCAGATTCAAGCGCTGCCAAAAGTGGTGCAAAATACCCGGCATGTGTGCGTGGAAGGCTGGGATGTGATTGGCAACTTCGGCGGAGCACGCGCTTCGGATTTCCTGCGCTTCATCGGCGCCGACACCAGCGCCCGCTTTCTGGAAGTGACGTGCGTGGATGGGTACTACGAGTCCATTGATATGGAGACGGTGCTGCACCCCCAGACCCTGTTCTGCTACGAGATGTACGGCAAGCCGCTGGATCGCGGACACGGCGCGCCGCTGCGGCTGCAAATGCCCACCAAACTCGGCTACAAACAAGCCAAATATCTGGACACTGTTCGAGTGACCAACATTCTGCCAGCCGGCCAGCGAGGGTACTGGGAAGATCAGGGCTATAGCTGGTTTGGCGGATTGTGAGGGTGGCAATGGGAACAGAGGCAGCGGTAATCAAGCACCCCGAAACGACAGCACCGGTGACTGTGGCCTACGAACACCCGTGGATCGTTCGCGTCGCGCATTGGCTGAACGCGGTTGCGGTGGTCGTGATGATTGGCAGCGGCCTGCGCATCTTTCGCGCCTTTCCCAGCTTCGGCCCCAAAATCCCGCAGAAAGACCTGATCGACATTCCTGGGCAGTTGACGATCGGAGGTTGGCTTGCCGGCGCCCTGCAGTGGCACTTCACCTTCATGTGGATCTTCGTTGGCAGCGGCCTCATGTACGTGATCTATCAGCTTGTAACCGGCCACTTTCGGCAGGTGCTATTCATGCCTCGCGATATCAATGGAGTTTGGCCGATGGCGAGACACTACTTCTTCTTTGGCCCCAAGCCCGCGGTGGACGCCGCCTACAACCCGCTACAGAAGCTCGCTTATACTTCCACGATCTTGTTTGGCGTCCTGTCCACTCTCACCGGCATGGTGCTCTACAAGCCAGCTCAGTTCTGGTGGCTGGCATGGCTGATGGGCGGTTTCCATTTGGCGCGCATCTGGCATTTTATGGCGATGTGTGGCTTCGTAGCCTTCATTCCTGGCCATCTTGTCATGGTTGCGCTACATGGTTGGAATAACTTTTATTCCATGCTGACGGGATGGAAGAGCGATCCCGGATACCTGGATTAAAGGCTGCTGCCGCTGTTCTCGGATGACGAGACCGCCAGCGGACAAGACCCTGCAGCGATGCCACATCATTCCCAATCTGGAACCCTATCCCACATTTAATACTCACTCGCGTTGACGTTGCCGGCTGAGGAAGAGAAGAATGGAAGTAACCATCGGCAGGTTACCTGCCGAAGAGTTGCCGGCATGCGCGTCCTGGTTGTAGAAGACGATGCTCCCCTGGCCAGTTTTGTTCGCAAGGGACTGGAGGCAGAGCACTACGCGGTCGATGTCGCCTCCGATGGCGAGCAGGCGCAGAGCATGGCCCTGGAGAGCGAATACGACCTGCTGGTTCTGGACTTGAACCTGCCCAAGCTCGATGGGATCAGCGTACTTAGGTCGATCCGGCCGAAGAAACCTTCGCTGCCCGTGCTGGTGTTGACGGCTCGCAGTCGTGTAGAAGATCGTGTGCAGTCGCTCGACAGCGGCGCCGATGATTGCCTAATCAAGCCATTCTCTTTCACTGAGCTTTCAGCCCGCGTCCGTGCCTTGCTGCGACGGGGCCCGCGCACCGTTGATACGGTCCTGCGTGTCGCGGACCTGGAACTGGATCGGGTGGAGCGCAAAGTGGAGCGCGCGGGCAAGCCCATCGACCTTACCTCCAAGGAATTTGCACTGCTCGAATACCTCATGCGCAATGCCGGGCGCCGCATCACGCGCGCCATGATCGTCGAACATGTGTGGAACCTGTCGTTCGACACCACCACGAACATTGTCGACGTTTACATTAACTACCTGCGCAAGAAAGTGGACGGGGACCAATCACCGCATCTGATTCATACCGTCCGGGGAGTCGGGTACGAGTTGAGTTGCCACGCCGAAGCGACCGCGTGACAGAGATTGCCGAAGTCATGGCGCGAGAAACCGCCGATCAGCGCAGTCTGGTATACGACATATTCCATACCTTGAGCCAGCCCATGACCGCGTTGCAGTGTTCCCTTGAACTCGCTCTCGCCCGCGATCGCACGGCCGAGGATCTCCGGGCCAGCGTTGAGGCGGCGTTGGAAAACGTCGAACGGTTGCGACAGAGTTTTCTGCTGCTGCGCGAGGTGAACGACGCCGATGACCCCGGGGATATCTCGGCACCCGTTGAATTGCGCCAGCTCTTGCTGGAACTGCAAGAAGACTTCCTCCCGGTTTTCGAGTCTACCGGCGGACGCCTGATTTTGGCCTGCGATCCCTTGCAGGTCCGGGGTAATGCGCCCAAGCTGAGGCGAGCATTCTTCTGTCTGATCGAATACCTGTGGGGTGGTTCGAGGCGACCCAGCCTTAGCCTCCGGGTGAAACAGGGGAAGAACCGACGAGTTGAGGTCAGAATCACATTCTCCAGCCAGGGGTCCGTTGCACGAGCAAAGGGGGATCTCTACGAGACCGTCGCGGCTGGCGAAGTGGAGATCGCGCGCCGAACTTTTCGAGCTGTGGGCGGCGATCTGACGTTCGTCTCCTTGGACTCCGAGCAAAATATCTGGATCGCCAGCTTGCAACTCGCTGGTCTTAGGCCGTCGTCACGACGACGAATTTCTTCAATTTCTTAGACACTTCTAATCTGCTCCTAAGGCCGTTCTAAGGTTTGCGGATTACAACCTTTCTCATGACAAGCTTAACTCCCGTCTCCTGCACCTCTAATCCGGCGGTAATTGTGGCCAGTCCCAATCCGGGGATTCGCAAACAAATCGTGCAAAACCTCTTGCAATCGGGCATCGCGGCTACTGAGGCGCTGGGCGGAGCGGATGCTCTGGGACAACTGGAAAGGAGTGAGTGTCAACTGCTTTTCCTTGATCGCCGCCTGCCCGATCTGGATGCGGAAGAACTGCTGCAGATCATTCACCGGCGCTTCCCCGGTATAGACGTGTTGTGGCTAGACGAAGCCGGTCATCCACTGCTTCCATCCCAATGGCGTAGCGCCTGCGCACATCACCTGCTCGAAGCTCTTGGCCGATGGGAAACTCCCGCGACGGCACCGCGCTCTTTGCAAGCATCAGCGATCGAGCCGTTGCCGGGGATGGTTGGGCAGGCTCCCTGCATGCACCTGGTTTACCGCATGGCGCGACTGGTAGCGCCACGCACCACACCGGTGCTCATCACCGGCGCCAGCGGCACCGGCAAGGAAGTGGTCGCCAAAGCGATTCATATCCTGAGCTCCCGCGCCAGTAAAGAGTTTGTGGTGATCAATTGCGCGGCCATTCCGGAGGCATTGTTGGAGTCAGAACTCTTTGGCTACGTGCGGGGCGCCTTCACGGGCGCCGTCCAGTCGCGTATCGGACGGATCCACAGCGCTCACGGCGGAACCCTCTTTCTCGACGAAATCGGTGAACTGCCTTTGGGCATGCAGGCCAAATTGCTGCGCTTCCTCGATCAAGGGGAAGTGCAGCGTCTCGGCAGCTCAGATGTCTTTCGGGTGGACGTTCGGGTGCTGGCCGCCAGCAATGCCAGTCTCCCCGAGTTGGTCGAGAACAAGACGTTTCGCGAAGACCTCTTCTACCGCTTGTCCGTATTTCCGATTGAGCTGCCTCCGCTATCGCAGCGCAGAGCAGACGTCGAAGCCCTGGCTCGCTACTTTCTGTGCAAGTTTGAGCCCGACAATACCACTGCGGCCTTGTCCGCGGAAGCAGTTCGACTGCTGGAAAGGCATTCGTGGCCGGGCAATGTGCGCGAGCTGCAGCATGTGATCGAGCGCGCTTCCATCCTTGCCGAGGGTGGACTAATTCTCCCTGAGCATCTGGGCTTGCCGGCCAGCGAAAGCTCGCACCTGGCAGTAACCGACCATCACTTCGCGTGACCGGTATCTAATCCTGCTCCGCCTCAATTGCGGACTCTTCGTCCCTGTATCGCAGTCCTGCATGCCAACCCAGCGCGAAGACTGCCCTTCCGCGCAAGGTATGACGCGTCTCGTTTGAGTAATCGAGACAGCCGCTATCCTTCTGGCCGCACAATAATGATCACAGCCCTTCCATAAAGCTTTTCTAATTTGCACGGCAATGTGCTTGCACCTCCTGTTCGCGCAAGACGCTGAAATAAGGCCGCGAGGTCTGACCGTCAGATATCAGGCGGCGGTGATGAGCCTTGCCGAAGTGCTTCGATCAGGAGGCAGCATGATAGCCGCTCAAACGTATCGGCACGTTCCTGAACCAATCGGGAAAACCTCCGAACAACAGCTGCTGGAACAACTGCCGCAGGTCAAGTACATCGCGCGCCGCATTCACGACCGCCTGCCTCAGCATGTGCCTTTCGACGATCTTCTACATGCCGGCATCGTGGGGTTGATGGATGCCATGCGCAAATACGATCCAACGAAGAACGTGCGTTTCTCCTCGTACGCCAAGTTCCGCATTCGGGGCGCCATTCTGGACAGCCTGCGGGACATGGACTGGAGCCCCCGCGATCTCCGTCGCAAGGCACGCCGCCTGGAAACGACGATGCAGAAGCTGCAGACCGAGCTGGGCCGCTCCGCCAGCGAGCCCGAGTTGGCGCAGGCCATGGACATGGACCTGGAGGACTTCCAGCACATGCTGGATGAGATCCGAGGACTGGAAGTGGGCAGCCTGCAGATCGAGTCGCTCGAGGACGGGCGGGAAACCGATCTTGGCGAAACCATTCCTGGCCCGGCCAATCAGGATCCGCTGTTGCTCTGCCTGCAGGGCGAGCGCAAACAGATTCTGGCTGACGCCATCGCCCAACTGCCGGAGCGTGAGCAGCAGGTGCTTGCTCTCTATTACCAGGAAGAGCTCACCATGAAGGAAGTGGGCGCAGTGCTTGGGGTGGGGGAATCGCGGGTCTCGCAGATTCACTCGGTGGCGGTGGCGCGGCTGCGGGCCACCCTGAACAACGCGCAGCAGATGCGCAGCGCCGCGCTCGCCTCTGCATCTCGCGCCAGCAGACCAGCGCCAGGGCCGTGGAAGACTTACTAAAGCGGGTGATTTCGACTGCCGATGAGGAGAGCAGGCAGAGACCATGGATTGCGTAAGCGAACTGGCCACAATTGACAACCGTTTGGGCAGGGCGGGTGGTCGGCTCGCGCTGCATGATTCTCGTCTCTGCCCGCCTGATTTCCCAGTCCTTGGGCTGCCCATTCTAAACCGTTCCGCGGCGCTGCTCAGGCTTCTGCTTCAGGATGGGACCGTTGACCTGGAGTTGACCAGCTCCGTAGTCGCGCTCGATCCGGCGCTGGCGTTCGGCAGCTTGCAATTGGCCAACCTGGAGCGCAATGGAGACGGTGAAATCTGGCAGCTTCCGCTGGCCGTCGTGGCAGCCGGATGCGATCGCTTGCTGGCGATGGTCAACAGTGCACTCAAAGTGGAAACCAATTACGACTGCGCGACCAGCGAGAGGTTTCGTCAGCTCTACTTGCGCTGCGTGCAACGAGCCTGCATCGCGGAGTTGGTGACCAGCCGACTAGGAAACGTCAACCCTAAGCGCTCCTACTTGGCGGCCTTGCTGTTCGGCTTGCCGGGGACGTCAAGCCCGACAGATCCCAGAACAGCGGCGCTTTCCGTGTCTATCGGCTCGACTTGGCAAAGCACTCTTCCGGACAGAGTTTTGTCCGCCGTTGCCAGCTCGGCCATGACCGCAGGACATCGTAACCCAATAGCAGCGAGCGTGCTGATTGCCGCGGCGGTGCTTGAACTGCCTAGCGGCGACAATGCCGAATCTTGCAAGCCGGTCCAACAACTGGCCGACAGTGCGCTTTGGGAATCGTGGGCTGATTGTTCCATGTGCGAGCGGCGTCAGCTTCTCCGGCAAGGCTGCAAGGTGGCACAGTGGGCGGCCGCGAATGTTCCGAGGCTTTCTCCGTGGGATTTTCTGGCGCGGCTTCACCGGCACAAGTCGTGGGAATAACGGCAACAAGGATGTAAGCCTTGGCGAAACGGTTACCGCAGATCGCCTGTCTGATGGTTGCGCTGGTGTCAAAGCCAGCCATTGCGCAGCAGGCTCTTTCTTACGAACAAACCCGTGACCGAGCTGCGATAGAAGGCGTTCACAAGAAGGCATTGGTCGGCTACGGTTTGGTGGTGGGACTTCCGGGCACAGGAGATCGGCGGCCGACGATATTCAGCGCGCAGTTGCTGGACAACCTTCTGCTGAAGATGGGAGCGACGATTCCGGCGGCATCGCTAAAAGCAAAAAACGTGGCGGCGGTATTCGTGCTCGCCTCGTTGCCGCCGTCCGCCGCTGCCGGCGCACAGATTGACGTAACCGTCTCGTCTATTGGAGATGCCATCAGCCTTGAAGGTGGCACACTGCTGCCGACGCCGCTGTATGCCGTCGACGGCCAGGATCACGCCGAGGCCCGAGGGCTGGTCACGCGACGCGGGCGCTCGACGGAGCGGAACTCCCAGCAGATGAATCTGCCCACCGCAGGCTTCGTGCTCAATGGCGGGCTGGTGGAACGGGGCGCCGCGCCCAAAGCAACGGCAGGAAATTGAGAGATCGGCGCAACAAATTATTAAAGCCTTCTCATCTGTTGCCGATCACTCAACTGCGGGGCAGCACCGCAGAATGGCGGGGGACGGACCAGCGTTATGAGCAAACCGGCGGCGCCGAGCGCCGATCGCATAGGACATCATTCAACAAACGAGTACAAGGTGCAGAAGCTGAAGACCAGACTGTACGCGCTCCCCGAGCTCCGGCAGCAGCGTGTCAATGCGCTGAAGCGAGCGATCCATGATGGTTCGTACAAAATCTCTTCCTACGCCATCGCGACTGCGATGCTAGCTGATCGCGGGCCTTAAGATTGATTAGCTGTCTTGCCTCTTCGAGCTACGATTCGAGAACGAGTCGAGCTGTCCAAGAGGACTTGCTGTTAACTATCCGCTAACTACCACCCACGGTCCACGGCCATTTCCATTTTTTGGAGAATTAGTAACCGACTGGTTAATCCCCCCTCCCCTGCCACTCTGTTTAGAATCATTCGATTATGAAAGTTTTCGCGGCAAATGATTGACTGCCAGAGGCTTATATGTAAATGCTTGATTCGCAGTGACTTATGCACCGGAATTGGCACCAGCTTGACCGTACCGGCGATGGCTTAGTAATCAACCAGTAAACAAAAAATCGAACACTGTCCTCCACAACGAACGGCCTCCGATCCAATGGACTTGTCAAAGAGCTCAAGGCCTGCACACTGAGTGCGGCCATTGAAGACACACAACCTCTGTCCTCGAGTTCACCAATACCGCGACCGACAAGCGCGGAACAAGGACGCAGGTCACGCTGGCGTGTGACGAGATTTTGCGCGAATTCCGGGAGCAGGATGAGAGTGATAGGCTGTTGTGGTCATGACGGCCGAAGAAATCAAACAACTGTTGCAACTGGAGCCGCTGCAGGTGGAGGGCGGCTTCTTCCGCGAAACCTACCGCTCACGCTGGCATGTTTCGGAGGAATACCTGCCGGAAGGGACGCTCGGCCCACGCTCCATTGGCACCGCCATTTACTACATGCTTACGCCGGAGACGTTCTCGGCGCTGCACCGGCTGCCGGGCACGGAGATTTTCCATTTTTATCTCGGCGATCCGGTGGTCATGCTGCAACTTCTGCGCGACGGCGGCTACAAAACGGTCACGCTCGGCACCGATCTCGCCGCTGGGCAGCGGCCGCAAGTGGTCGTGCGCGGAGGAGTGTGGCAGGGCTCACGGCTGGCTCCCGGCGGCAAGTTCGCGCTCCTGGGCACAACGATGTCTCCGGGCTTTGACTACGCGGATTTCCAGATTGGGGACCGCGAGCAGCTCATCGCACAATACCCGGACGCGGCAGAAATGATTCGGCAGTACAGTCGCTGAGGAAAGCCGAGTTTTCGGTGGACCCTAGCGGAAGTTGCTGGGCACGCCCCCTGGATTACAGACATTGAAGATTTCCCCGATGGCCGGGTCCTGGTGTATGTAATGGCTCGCGAGAAAGTGCACTACCGGCGTAGTCGAGTGCCAAGCAGCTATCGGTCACCGCAGACGAAATTCGCTTCCTCTTAAGGATTCCGACCTGCGCGAACCTTGATCACAGCCTTTCCCCTCAAGCACTTAGTCCACTTAACTCGCAAATGACTCGAAAATGACCGCCAGCGCATTGCTCCTGCGCCGCACTCAGCGCACACTCGCCGTGATTATGCACGGTGTGTGGGTATCACGGCCCCCGGCGGACTTGTAACTTCGCTGCGAGCCCGAAACTTCAAATTGAATAGGTCAAAAGGACGGAAAACGAGGATATATGTACAAGCAACTTAGAGTATTTGCACAAGGAATTCGCCAGGTATCCGGTCCCACCACAGCAGGATGGGCCATACTGATCCTGCTAATCGCAGCGGGATCGCCAATCAAAGCCTCCGCGCAATCGAACTCAAACCCAACCTTCACCTTTCCAATGGCAGCGGTCGTCGAGGGACAGAGCGCTCGCCTGAACATCGTCAATCGCACGGGTTTGCCCGGTAATCTGCCGCCCGACGTGTGTGACGTAACACTTCAGTTCGTGGACAGGTTAGGGGCCGTCCGAGCTAAGCTCAGCATTGGGGCTTTAGCGAGCGGCCACGCGGGATATTTGGACTTATCGGCGAGCAAATTGGGTGGCGGAGCAGGCTTACGCCATGAAGTACGCGCTTATGTCAAAGTGACTACCGCCCAGGGATCTCAGCTCCCTCCCGACGTTTGCAAACCCTCCGTCGAAATCTATGACGAAGCGACCGGGGAAACGAGATTCTCATTCAGCCCGCCCGAGCCTGACTTGCCGCCCGTGCAGTAACGGGCGAATGTGACAGCGCCGGCCTGAGAGAGATAGATGGGGCGGCCTTTTGAAGGCCGCCCGACTGTTGTAGAGGATTGGACCGGCTCCGTATGGCGGGAGTGCCTTCACAAAATCCGCAGTCACGCCTTCTGGCACTTCCCGGTTCCATGACACGCCCGGTCTCTGGACGAGCAGTTGCCCGGCTCAGCCAGCTCGCCATCGGGGCCGATGCAAGTCTGGGTGTGCATGCACCAGAACAATCCGTCGTTGGATGGAGGCACCGACGGATCGTGTTCCGCCAGAACGAACTGGCCCTTCCAGCGCAGGGCCGGGCAGAGGTCTTCCCGAGCAGGATTGAAGCGATCGGCGTCGGGCATCAGCGTCATGCGGCACCTCCAGCGCTCTGGCCGGCGGCTTGAAGAATGGCGCGTTTCACCGCCACCTTGGTTAGGGTGACTTTGTATTTGTTGTGGCTGAGCGGCCGGGCGCGCGCGACTGCCGCATCGGCGGCGGCCATCGCAGTCGCAGGCGTTATGGCATTGCCGACCAGCGCCTGCTCCGATCCCAACGATCGCCACGGAGTAGGAGCGACCTGGCCAAGGACCACTCTCGCGCTCTTCACCGTATTGCTATCCATCTCCATGATGACGCTGGCTTGTGCCAGAGGCCAGTCGAAAGCAGCTCTCTGGCGTACTTCGTAGGTGCCGGCCTTGAGATTCTGCGCCGGCGGGGGAACCACGATTTCGATCACCATCTCCCCCGGCTTGAGATCATGCTCGAGGTCGTTTTCCGATTTGGGGACGACAAAGAACTTTTCCAGCGGCAACTCACGCACACCGCTGCCCGGCGCGCTGGCCAAGTAGAGGCGGATTTTCGCGCCGTACGCAATGAGCGCAGGCGCGACCGTGGACGGACTCACGAAGTAGGCGGGACCATAGTTGCCGAGGATGGCGGCATAGCGATTGTCGCCTTCGACGACCATGGATTTGCCGTCCGCAGTTTTCGCCATCAATCCCATGCCGTTGCGGAAGTACCAGCAGCGCGGACGCTGGCACATGTTGCCGCCGATGGTAGCCAGGTTGCGAATCTGCGGGCTGGCAGCCTCGTTCAGCGCTTCGGTCAGCATGGGGTAGGCAGCCAGATCGGTTGTCGCCCCGGCAAGCTCGGCAAGCGTGGTGAGAGCGCCGATTCGCAAACCGTTTCCCGGCTGATAGCTGATGCCGCGCAGTCCGTCGATTTGCTTGATGTTCACCAGTCGCTTGGGAGTGACGACGTCGTCCTTCATCAGTGCCAGCAGATCGGTGCCGCCGGCGAGGATGGAGCCTTGCCCGCCCAGCAGGGTCGCGACCTGCTCTTTTTTCGTTGGAGTGACGTATTCAAACGCCTGCATTGGCCCCTCCTTGTCCCAGCGCCTCCAGCACGCGGTCGGGCGTGAGCGGCAGAAACGGTACACGCACGCCGATGGCGTTGGCCACCGCATTGGAGATCGATGCGCCGGGCGAAATCACCGGCGGCTCGGCCAATCCGATGACGCCGCGTTCGTCGTAGCCTTTGCCGGTCATCATGTGGACCTTCAGTTCGCCGATGTCAGCGATACCAGCCAGACGATAGAACTCCATGTTCGGGTTCAGCATGCGTCCGGTCACAGGATCGAGGATCTTCTCTTCATAGAGCGCATAGCTGATGCCCATGATGAGCGCGCCCAGTACCTGGCTCTCGGCGGTCTTGACGTCGATGACCAGGCCGCAATCCTGAACCGCGACCATCTTGTTCACTCGGATGATTCCGGTTTCCGTGTCCACCGAGACATCGGCCATCTGCACGCCGCCGACGCCGCTGTTGGTCAAGTCGGGACCTTTGCCTTTGTCGGGATTCTTACCGTGCACCGTCATCGGCATGGCGCCGATTTTGGAGCAGGCCTCCTTCCACGAAAGGCTGCGGCTAGGATCGCTTTTCACCCGCACCGATCCGTTCAGGGCCTCAAGCTCGTCCGGCCGCGCCTTCAGTGCTGGTGCTACTTTCGCAAAAAGCTGATCGCGTGCGTCCACCGCAGCGCGGCGTGTCGAGGCGCTCACACCTCCGGTGGTCGTGCTACCGCCGCTGCCGCCCGAGACGGGATAGCGGCTGTCGCCGATCAGGAGCTTGACATTGTCCATCGGAATACCGAGCGTGTCGGCAGCGACAATGGTGATGACTGTGCGGCAGCCGGTGCCCAGGTCCTGGGTGCCCATTTTGATTTCGACCGATCCATCGGGATGAATGGTGAGATCGCAATCGCTATTGTGACCACGGCCGCCCCAGGTATGCATGGAGAGCCCAAGCCCGCGCTTTACCGGTCCTGGAGTCTTGTCGCCGCGCGGATGCCAGTTCTTCTTCCACTCCATCAACTCTGCGGCGATCGGCAGCTCGTCGCGATAAGTATCGGCGCGCTTTCCAGTGAGCTCGAGGTTGCGGGTGATCATGTCCACCGGGTCCACGTTCATCTTGGCGGCGAGATCTTCGATCGCACCCATGGTGATGACGGCAGCTTGAGGATGCGTCGGCGCACGCCACGCACGAGCACTACCCTGATTGGTGGCAATGGCGACGCTTTGTTTGCGTTGATTTGGGATATCGAAAATGTAGGGCAGGGGAGGCGTACCGCCGCCACCCATTCCGCCGGTTCCCCAGGAGGTTGATTCCCAGGCCACAAATTTTCCGTCCTTATCGGCGGCAATTTTCACGCGCCCATATCCTGACGGGCGCATGCCTGCAACTTCCTGCTCGGCGGCGCGTTCGAGCATTATCTTGACCGGCTTGCCGCCGGCAGACTTGGAGAGGTGTGCCGTCGCCATGCCCCATCGGTCAGGTCCCCATTTGCTGCCGAAACCGCCGCCGACATATTGCTCCAGCACCTGAATGTTGCCCGCGGGAATGCCCAACGGTTCGGCTACCTGGGGAGCCACACCAGAAACGTTCTGGGTGGAGACGTGCACGACAACATCCTTGTCGCTGGTCCATTCGGTCGCCATGCCGTGGGTCTCAAGACAGCAGTGGGTAATGCAGGAGGCGCCGTACAGACCTTCGGAGACGGTTGCGGCAGAAGCGAATGCCTTGTCGGGTTCACCCTGCTTCTGTACCGCGGTCTTCTTGTAGGGAGAGCGTGAAGCCGTGCCTTCGACGTACCTCGCCGCGCGCAAGGCCTGCACGACACTCGCGCTGGTGCCCGACTCCTGCATCGACTTCAGATACTTGTCGCTGGGCTTGAAGCTGATGCCATTCTTCTTGATGGTCGCGATCACCTGTTCGTCGGGGACCTGATTGTCCTCAAGGTCCTCGAAATCGTCCTGGCTCAGCGGCCCGGTATCGAGGGCGACGTTCTTTGGAGGCTCGGCGTCGGAAACGAAATGGGGCAGCACCTCATACTGCACCTTGATGGCGCGAATTGCGTCTTCGGCGGCCGATTCATCCGCGGCGGCAACCGCGGCCACTTCATCACCCGCCCAGAAGATTTCCGTTCCCGCGGGCTGAATGACTCTGACCGCCTTGACGCCGGGCATCTTCTCGGCCGCTGTGGTGTCGATGGTGGTAATGCGCGCATGCGCGTAGGGGCAGCGAAGCACCTTTCCAGCGAGCAGGCCGTCGGGATTGTAGTCGTAGGTGTATTTGGCGCGGCCGGAGACCTTTACCGGGCCATCAACTCGCGAAATGCGCTTGCCGAGCAGCGGACGAGTCGCAGGATCGGGCCATTGGTATTCACTCATGACGACCTCCTTTCCTGCGAAGCGGCGAGCGCGACGGCGCGAATCCCATCGTAGGTCCCGCAGCGGCAGTAATTGCCGCTTAGGCCGTGCCGAATATCTTCGGCCGTGGGATGGGGATGTTGCTCGAGGAAGTGTGTGGTGGCAACAATGAATCCCGGCGTGCAGAAGCCGCACTGTTGGGCGTCGTGGTCGACGAACGCTTGCATCACCGGGGTGAGCGCGTCACCTTCGGTCAGCCCCTCGATGGTGGTGATCTTCTTGCCCTGCGCGTCGATCGCCAGGACGGAGCAGGCATAGACGGTTTTGCCGTCCAGCAACACCGTGCAAGCGCCGCACACGCCGCGATCGCAGACCCGCTTGGCGCCGGTTAGATTAAAGTTGTCGCGCAAGGCATCGAGCAGCGTCACGCGGGGCTCCAGTTGCGCGCTGAGCGTTTTACCGTTCACGGTGAGCTCGACCGGGACCTTGCCCGGACCATGGACCGCGACGTCTTCGCCCGCGGCTTTCACTACTGTTGGGCCCACGATCAACGGCACGGCGACTCCGATGCCGGAGATCTTCATGAAGTCGCGTCGTGTTACGCCCGTTGGCTCGGGCTTACGCGCATCGTCGTCTTTCATGCCGCCTCCATGCTTGTAATTTGCGAGTATAACTCCAGCGCGCAGGGCGCGGCACGGGCGAGGGACAGGGAGAGAGTGTGACGGGACTGATCTGCAGAAAAGCGGCGGCTCCATGCAGAGCCGCCGTCAAGGAAACGCAGGGAGCGTTTGCGAACTACTTCTTCAACGTACGGATGTAGGAAACGAGGTCAGTGATCTGTGCGTCAGTCAACTTGCCCTTGTAGGCCGGCATTTTGCCTTTGCCATTGGTAATGGCCCCCGTAAGGTCGGCATCCGACATCTTCTGGATGTCGGCACTACCCAGGTCCTTGGTCCCCATCGAGGCCTTGCCGGCGCCATCGGCTCCATGGCACATGGCACACTTTGCCTTGTAGGTGTCTGCACCGCCCTGCGCGGCGGCCATCGGTGGCAGCGCTAGTGCGAGTAAGAAGCTGAACAGCGCGATCCTTTGGAGCAATTTCATCATCATGTTTTCCTCACTAAAGTGCCCTCTCGGGGCAAAGATATGAACAAAAGCGCCGCAAAACGACGGCGAAGGTAATGTACTCTCGGAACTCAGTTTTGGCCATACCACTTCTCGATAACTCCGTGGGAAAAAACACTGCCAGCGCGTGATATGCCGCTAAAGCGCCACATTCATGTCCCCACGCAAGCCGACTCGCGCCAGATTAGACATTTACTTTCAGCTATTTAGATAACACTGAAGGGCGTGGAGAGTTTGGCATGTCCTGTGCCCTTACCAGATTGACCGCCACCTTGTAAGAGAGGTCCATGTGGAACCCACCCTGGCAGTAATCGGCCTCAATTTCCGGACGTCCCCCGTCGCCGTCCGCGAGCGATTCTGGATCAGCGAGCCCCGGCGTTACGAAGCGTTGCAGCAATTGGTGCGTTCCGAGGGTATCGAGGAAGTCATCGTCCTGGCCACCTGTAACCGCACGGAGTTTATTCTGTGGGCCAGTGATGTTCCGACGGCAGCCAATTCAGTGCTCCGCTTTCTGACCCAGGAATACCAACTTCGGCTCTGCGAATGGTCGCACTTTTATCGCCTGATGGATGATGTCGCCCTCACCCATATCTTCCGGGTCAGTTCCAGCCTGGACTCCATGGTACTGGGCGAACCCGAAATCACCGGCCAAGTGAAGCAAGCCTGGTTACAGGCCCAGGAGGTGGGAACAACCGGACGTTTTCTGGATGCGGTGATGCAAAAGGCCATGACGGTTTCGAAGCGAACCCGCAACGAAACGGCGATCGGCTCCTCCGCGGTTTCCGTTCCCTACGCCACCGTAGAACTTTCGAGGAACATTCTTGGCGAACTTGAGGGCCGCGAGGTTCTGCTGATTGGTGCCGGCAAGATGAGCGATCGGGCAGCCCATTATCTGATGAAGGCCGGCGCCAGGCAGTTGAAGGTGATGAACCGGAGCCTGGACCACGCGGAAGAGATGGCCAAGAAGTTGGGAGCCACCGCAGTTTCGTTCGAGGACCGGGCGAAACATTGGAAGACGGCGGACATTATCGTCAGTTCCACGGCGTGTCCGCACTACATTCTCAGCCGTCAAGAAGCGGAAGAAATAGCTCGGCAACGTCAACACAAGCCGATGGTGATGATCGACATTGCCGTGCCGCGTGATATCGATCCTGAGGTGCGCGAAATCGAAGGCATTCATCTATTTGACATGGACGATCTGGAGCAGGTAGTACAGCGTAATGCGGTGGGCCGGCAAGCTGCTGCCGAAGCCGCGGAAAAGATCGTGCAGGAGGAAGTGCAGGGTTTCCGTCGTAAACTGATGGCGGAGCGAGTGGTGCCCACGATCGTGGCCCTGCGTCAACGTCTCGATGAACTTTGCCGGCAGGAACTGGAAGTCCTGCGCAAGGAATTTGGGCCATTCACGGAAGACCAGGACCAGGCGCTCACGACCCTGACGAACCATATTACCCAGCGAATCGCCGGTTCCCTGGCCCGTGAATTGAAGGAACTTCCAGAGAGGAACGAACAGGACGCGCTGACCGCCGCGGTGAGCCGCCTGTTTCAACTTGAACAGCCTTCGTTGGCTGCTGCCGGCGCCAAGAACTAGCTAGATTGAAGGAGAAGCAATGCCACAATCGGTGGACAAAACGAACAGCAACAATGCCAGCTTCACCGGTGTCCAGGCCTACACCCTGGCGGTGATCACGCTGGCCATCGGCATCGCGGTCGGCTACTTTGCCCGGGGATCGGCCCCTGTGTCCGCTCCGGCCGAGACTGCGCAAGCCGCAGCCGCACCGGCTGGAATGGGTGGTGGCGGGATGGGTTCAGCCCAGTTGCCGGGTATTGGCAGCGCGCAGCAGCAACAAAGCCCTTCACCGGAAATGGTAGCCAAGGCCGCCGAGCCGCTGCTGGCTCAGTTGAAGACCAATCCCAACACTTTCGATACCCTGGTGAAACTCGGCAATCTCTACTACGACAGCCGCGCCTATCCGCAGGCCATTGAGTACTACCAAAAGGCCCTGGTCGTTCAACCTGACAACCCAGATGTGCGAACGGATTTAGGCACTTCGTACTGGTACACCGGCAACGCCGACCAAGCCATCGCAAACTTCGAGAAAGTACTCGCCATCCGTCCCAATAATCCGGAAACGTTGTTTAACCTCGGAATTGTGAAATGGCAGGGCAAGAAAGATCCCAAAGGCGCCATTGTAGCGTGGGAAAAACTGCTGCAAACCAATCCTGAATATCCGCAGAAGGACCAGGTACAAATGTTGATTGAGCGCGCCAAGATGCACGAAGGCGGCGGCGCCAAAGGTTAATTAGCGAGAAGACTGCGACCATTACCAGGGCTGGGGCACACTCATCAAAGTGTGCCCCTTTGTTGTTCCCTGCGGCTTCAAGGCTTGCCGGCGACTGTGATGTCCTGCAGCACCCACTGGTGCACACCATCACTCAGCAGGGTCGCGTGGATTGTGTCTCCACGTTTCAAGACAGAGAGGGCCGATGGATCAGCGACCTCGTAGTCCATCACCATCGGCTGCATGAAACCGGGAATGTCGTCGTTGGCGACCGAGACATGCTTCGTTTCTGGCGTTACCTCCACAACAAGCCCCGTGAGAGCATAGGTCCGGCTACCTGACGCCGGCGGACTAGCGGACGGGCGGTTCAAGAAATACAAGGACACCGCCAACCCGGTCACCAGCACACAGCCTAAGATCGCCCATTTTGCCCCGCTCATACGCATCCGTCGAATAATATTACGACGTAGGGAACATTGCGGTATGCTTCTCGCCAGCTGTTGTTGGGGGGTGTATGAAACCTATCGCCATTGCAATTGTGGTATTAGCGCTCGGCCCGGCCCTGCTGGCGCAAACGAGTTCGCCAGCAAGCGACCGCGGGCAGTCCTGTCATCAGCACGGTGCGGCAACTCGAAGAGCGTCAGTCCAAGAACCTGATCGGAGCGGCTGAGGAAATGCCGGCCGACAAGTACAACTACCATCCCACGCCGGAGCAAATGAGTTTCGCTCACCTCATCATTCACGTCGCTGAAGCGAATAACGGCATGTGCGCGCGCCTCGCCGGTGAACCGCCGCGCGAGACCAAGCTGAGTGAGAGCGACTCCAAGGACGTGCTGACCAAGGCGGTCAAGGACTCGTTCTCGTATTGCGAGCAGGTCCTGGCCAAGGCCGACGATAGTGTGCTTGGCCAGCCGGTTGCGTTCCCAGGCGGACGCACGGGGACGCGGGCGGCGGCGCTTATTTATCTGGTGACGGGCTGGGCAGACCACTACAGCGCTGCGGCAATGTATTTGCGGTTGAACAATCTGCTGCCGCCCAGCGCGCAGAAACCGCCGGCGAAATAGGTTACTCCGCTTTCACCACGATGAGTTCGAAGCTGCCGGGGATCATGGCCGGCCTCTGCCCCGGAGCGGGCGGCTTGGGGTCGCGCTGCGCCGTGACCAGGTAGGCGACGTCATTCTCGTAGTCCATGGCCATGGTCCGGGCGCCCTTCGCGGTGGGCAGGTTCTGCGTCACCGTGTACTTGTCCGGACTGTCCTCGTGGATCACGGTCAGCACACCCTCTCCACAAGACATCAAGACTTCCTGCGTGTTCGCATTGAAGCGTCCGGCATCCACGCCTTCACCGATCGGGACCGTGGTCACCACCTTGCCGTTCTGGGAGTCCACCACGGCCATCATCTTGTTGTCGCATCCGGCGAACAGGCGATGGTGCGCCCGGTCAAACGCCAGCGCGCTCGGTTCCTGGCATGGTCCAAGCGGCCACTTGTTCAATACAGTCATCTTGCCGGCATCAATCTCGGCAATCTCACTCTTGTCTTCGATGTTGACGAAGACTCTTCCCTTCTCGTCGGTAGCAGGGAATTCGGGTTTTCCTCCTAGCGGGATTGTGCCCACCACTTTGCCATTGGCCGCATCGACGACGGTCGAATCCTTGCTGCGTGCGTTGAAGGTGAACACGTACTTGGTGAAGGGGTCGTACATGATGGCGTCGGGCCGATCACCAACTTTGATGTTGTCGAGTTTCTTGAGCGTCTTCAGGTCGAAGACCGTGACGCTGTTGTCGCCGCCATTGCTGATGAAGCCACGGTTCAACCCCGGCGCCAAGGTAACCCCGTGGATGCCAGAGCAGGTCAGGGATGTCGTCGGTGAGCTTGAGGCTGGCCGTGTCCACAACCATAACGTGGGTGCCGCGGGTGATGAACAGGCGGTGGCCGTCCTTGTCGTAATAGAGATAATCCCAACCACCTTCACCTCCGAGCTTGACGCGACTGGCCACCTTGTACTGTTTCTGCGCAAACGCCGGCAAGGCTGCGAGGACAGCAAGCGTGATGAATAGTGCAAGAACGCGTTTCACTTTCTTCCCCCTCCTATTTTTTCCTGGCATCGGGCGATTGGGTCGGGTAACCCAGAGATACCTGCTTTTCCCGGATTCCCGTCCGGCGCAGCCTTATGCTAGTCGCACAGACCAGGACGGGCAAACCGCAAGCCCGCATAAACTCCTCTACCCAAAATGGGAATGCCCTTCAGTGACCTTTTCTTGCACTGCTCCTACGTGACCCACATCACCGACACAAACAGGGACATTCTCTAAGCTGAAAATGAATGGTGGTGTTCAATGCGAACACTTCGGGCCGTGCCCGCGGGGCCCTTGCACATTGGGGACAAAGTTGTTGTCGAACGGGAGAATCTGGAACAACTGTTTCAGGCGTTAGTCAGCCGGGGGTATGAGGTCGTCGGGCCAACGATCCGCGAAGGCGCAATTGTTTATGACCGCCTAAGTTCGACCGAAGATCTGCCTGCGGGATGGACGGACAAGCAAGCAGGCGGAAAATACAGGTTGAAGCGCCGCCAGGACCACGCTCTATTTGGCTATGTCGTCGGTCCGCATTCCTGGAAGAAGTTTTTACAGCCGCCTCTCCAGCGTTTGTGGCAGGCTACGCAAAACGGAAAAGGCGTACAGATCCTGCCGGAGGAAGACAAAGCCACTCCTAAGTATGCCTTTCTCGGGGTGCGCGCTTGTGAGCTGCACGCCATCGCAGTTCAGGACAAGGTCTTTCTCGACGGCCTGTTTGTGGACCCCGGTTACAAAGCGCGGCGCGACGACCTGTTTGTTATGGGAGTCAATTGCGGACAAGCTGGCGGGACATGTTTCTGCTCCTCGATGAACACCGGCCCGAAGGTCACTTTCGGCTTCGATCTTGCCCTCACGGAGTTACTGAAGGACGACCGGCACTCCTTCATGGTGGAAGTGGGGACGGTGCGCGGCGCCGAGGTTTTGTCAGAAGTCCCGCACCAGCCAGCGGAAGAGCGGGATATTCAGGAAGCGGAACGCATCGTAGGCGAAACCGCACGCCACATGGGAAGGCGATTGGACACCCATGGGATCAAGGACCTTCTATACCGCAACTACGAGCATCCCCAGTGGGACAAGGTGGCGGACCGCTGCCTGTCTTGCGCTAACTGCACCATAGTCTGCCCTACCTGTTTCTGCACCACCGTGGACGATGTTACCGACCTCACCGGCGACCATGCTGAACGCTGGCGGCGATGGGACTCGTGCTTCACGGTGGACTTCTCTTATATCCACGGCGGAAGCGTGCGGGCTACCCCCAGGTCCCGCTATCGCCAGTGGATGACCCATAAACTCGCCACTTGGATTGACCAATTCGGGGTTTCCGGCTGCGTGGGATGTGGCCGCTGCATTACATGGTGTCCCGTGGGAATTGACATTACGGTCGAGGCCGGCGCGATACGCGAAAGCGATCTGCTGAAGGCGCCGCCAGACCGGAGCAAGGACTCGGCATGATTCAAACACTTGAACCAATTCTCAGAGAGCATCCGTTCTTTCATGGGATGGAGGAGCAACACATCCGGTTAATCGCCGGCTGCTCCAAAAACGTCCGTTTCGGTGAGGGAGATCTCATCTTCCGGGAGGGCGATCCGGCCGATCATTTTTATCTCATCCGCGAAGGCCTGGTGTCGGTGCAGTTCGTGGTGCCCCACGATGGTCTCACCACGATCTTGACCGTCGGCAGCGGTGAAGTGTTGGGCTGGTCCTGGCTGTTTCCGCCGTATCGCTGGCGCTTTGATGCTCGAACGCAAGAACCCACACATGCCCTGGCCTTCGACGGCAAGTGTCTGCGCGCCAAGTGCGAAGAGGACCATGACCTGGGCTACGAGATCTACAAGCGGTTCATGCAAGTGGTAACCGGTCGTCTGGAGGCAACCAGATTGCAGTTGCTGGATATGTATGGCCACCATGCTTGAGCAACCCGAGCTCGCGACGGCAGGTCAGTTCTCCGATCCGATGCTGCCCATGTTGTACGGCATACAGCGGGTAAAACAGGAGACAGACGACACCTTTACCCTGGAAATTCTTCCTGAAGATGCAGGCAAGGGGTTCGTGTTCGCGCCTGGGCAATTCAACATGCTGTACGTGTTCGGCGTGGGAGAAGTGCCGATCTCCATCAGCAGCGACCCCGACGACGTTCCTTTGCTCAAGCACACCACCCGCGTAGTCGGGACGGTAACCAAGGCCATGCGTGGTCTCAAACGCGGCCAGAGCATGGGGATTCGGGGCCCGTTCGGGTCCCATTGGCCAGTAGAGGAAGCGACCGGACGGGACGTCGTGATTGTGGCCGGAGGAATCGGTCTTGCGCCGTTGCGGCCGGCGCTCTACCGCTTGATGGCGGAACGGGAAAAGTACCGCAAGATCGTTCTGTTGTACGGTACCCGCACCCCCGAGGACATGCTCTATCGCCATGAATTGGAGCAGTGGCGCGGCAAGTTCGACCTGGAAATCCAGGTCACGGTCGATCGGGCGGCGAGCACCTGGCGCGGCAACGTCGGGGTGGTAACGACCATGATCCCGCGCGCTCCGTTCGATCCTTCCAATACCTTCGCGATGGTCTGCGGGCCGGAGGTCATGATGCGCTTCACCGTGATGGAACTTCTCAAGCGCGGCGTAGCGGCAGAGCGCACCTACCTGTCCGCGGAGCGCAACATGAAATGCGGGATTGGATTTTGCGGCCACTGTCAATACGGCCCCACGTTCATCTGCAAGGACGGGCCGGTTTTCGCGTTTCCTCGCCTCGCGGCCATTCTTGGCAAGGCGGAGGTCTGAAGATGCCTATACGCAAACCCAAGCTCGCGGTCTGGAAGTTCTCCTCGTGCGACGGTTGTCAGTTGAGCCTGCTGGATTGCGAGGATGAACTGCTGGCGGTCGCCGATGCCGTGGAGATTGCGAATTTCCCCGAAGCCTCACGCGCAGTAGTGAAAGGCCCCTACGACCTGTCGCTGGTGGAAGGCTCCATCACCACGCCGCATGATGCCGAACGGATCCACGGTATTCGCCGCGCCTCTAAGTTCCTGGTAACCATAGGCGCCTGCGCAACGGCGGGGGGTATCCAGGCGCTGCGCAACTTTAAGGACGTGAAGGAATTCATCTCTATCGTGTATGCCAGGCCTGACTACATCGAAACCCTAAAGAAATCTACGCCAATCACAGATCACGTGTTTGTCGATTTCGAGCTGCGCGGCTGCCCGATCAACAAATACCAGTTGGTCGAGGTCCTCAGCGCGTTTCTGCATGGACGAAAGCCGAACACGCCGCCCCACAGCGTCTGCGTCGAGTGCAAGCTGCGCGGAACGGTCTGCGTGATGGTCGCCCATGGCACACCCTGCCTTGGTCCGGTGACCCAAGTCGGCTGCGGCGCGCTGTGCCCGGCCTACACCCGCGGGTGCTATGGGTGTTTTGGGCCGAAAGAAACGCCGAACACGGCGGCTCTCAGCGCCTGGTGGAGCGAAATGGGAGTGAGTGACCGGGACCTGATGCGCGTCTTCCGGGGTTTCAACGCCTACGCAGAGCCTTTCCGGCGAGAGAGCGAAGCGCATGAAAAGTAGGACCATCAAAGTCGACTATCTGGCGCGAGTCGAAGGCGAAGGCGCACTGCTGGTGAAGATCAAGGGCCAACAGGTAACGGATGTCCAGTTGAAGATTTTCGAGCCGCCGCGCTTTTTCGAGGCGTTCTTGCGGGGCAGAAAATTCTATGAGGCGCCTGATATCACCGCCCGCATTTGCGGTATCTGTCCGGTCGCCTATCAGATGAGCGCGTGCCATGCCATCGAGGACGCGTGTGGGGTCAAAATAAGTGGCCCAATTCGTGATCTGCGGCGGTTGATCTATTGCGGCGAATGGATCGAGAGCCATGCACTGCATGTTTACCTGCTGCACGCTCCCGACTTTCTCGGTTACGAAGATGCGATCCGCATGGCCAAAGATCACCCCGATGAGGTGAAGCGCGGCCTGCGGCTGAAGAAGGCTGGTAACGAGATCGTGCGTCTCTTAGGCGGCCGGGAAATCCATCCCATCAATGTGCGCCTGGGCGGCTTCTACAAAATACCGGAGAAGAAAGAGTTCTTGGCGCTCGCCGAAGAACTGAAGTGGGCACGCGATGCCGCACTCGCCACCGTGCGCTGGGTGGCTCGCTTTACATTCCCCGACTTTGACCGCGACTATGAATTCGTCGCCCTGCGGCATCCTGACGAATATCCCTTCAACGAGGGACGGCTGGTCTCTAACAAGGGATTAGACATCGCGATTCGTGAATATGATCAGCACTTCGTCGAGGACCACGTCTCCCATTCCAACGCTCTGCAGTCGCGGCTGAAAGAGCGCAATTCCTACTTTGTCGGCCCGCAAGCGCGCTACAACCTGAATTTCGACAAGCTCTCGCCCATGGCGCAGGATGCGGCACGCAGCGCAGGTCTAGGGCCGGTGTGCCGCAATCCTTTCCAAAGCATCATTGTGCGCAGCGTGGAAATGGTATACGCCTGCGATGAGGCTCTGCGCATCATCGAACAGTTTGAGATGCCCGACAAGCCCGCTGTCAATGTCGAACCACGCGTCAGCACCGGCTGCGGCTGTACCGAAGCTCCACGCGGAATCTGCTATCACCGCTACCGCCTCGACGACCGCGGCATCATCGTGGACGCCAAGATTGTTCCGCCGACCTCGCAGAACCAGAAGACGATCGAGGAAGATCTGCGGCAGTTTGTTCAGGCGAACTTGGTAACGCAAAAAGACAAGCTGCAGTGGCAGTGCGAGCAGGCTGTCCGCAATTACGACCCCTGCATCTCCTGTGCGACCCACTTTCTGGATCTGCGCATCGAGCAAGAATGACGGCCGCACCACCAAACATCGTCATCATCGGAGTTGGCAATGAGTATCGCAGCGATGATGGGGCGGGCATTGCCGTCGCACGCCGTCTGCGAGCGTTGTCTCCACCAGAAGTCAAGATCGTGGAGGAAAGCGGCGAAGGCGCAGCGTTGATCCAGGCTTGGCAAGGGGCTGCCTGGGTTATTGTGGTGGACGCGGTCTGTTCGGGCGCGACGCCGGGAACCATCCATCGCTTCGACGCGCGGACTGCACCGGTGCCAACTGGATTCTTTCGTTACTCTACTCACGCTTTCAGCGTGGCCGAAGCCGTCGAGTTAGCCCGTTCCCTGGACCAGCTACCTCCGCGTCTGATCGTGTATGGAATCGACGGTGAGAATTTTGCTGCGGGCGTAGGCCTGACCTCCGCAGTTGGGCAAGCAGTTGAAGCGGTCAGCGGGCGGGTGGCATCCGAAGTGCGCGCCGCTCAAGAGCTCAGAGTTAGCGGCTGAAGGACGCCTGCAAGAAGCGAACGCCTCGATTCGAGCTGAGCCTAAGTTGCGACGACGCGGAGGAAGCTACTTCCCGCCTTGCTGCTTCTGCGGCATCGCTCGCGCCGGATGCGCCTGGGCCGATTGCGTGGCCGGCGGCGATCCTTCCGCTTGCTCCAACTCCTGGGCAATGGAGTCCACAAGGCTGGCCTCGTTCATGAGCACCTGGCCAACGACGACTGCACCCTGATCAGCCTCCTGCCATTTGTTTTCTTCCATCGACTCGCGCACAGCAGGAATCGTTTTCGCACCGTATCCGGTGTAGGCGCCGGGAGCATAGATCTGGTGCTTGAACCAGGGACGTTCTTTGAGGCCTTGGTTGATGGTGAACGTCCTCTCTGTCAAGATCAGCTTGGCGTTGATTTCCTTCAGTGCAGGCGACTGCCATGCTGCTCCGGCGTTTTCATTCAGCCTAGTTACAGCTTGGCGGTAGCGCTGCGCGGCGCGAGCGTAAGCTTCCGCCCCGTTCTCCAGCGGAGCGAAGTTTAGATACGGCGGCACCGGCTGCTTCGGTGGAGGGACATACTGTTTCTCGGGATCGGCGGTTGCCGTGAAGACTCCTTCCTCAACTTCGCGGTTGCGCTCGCGAGCTTCATCCTGCTTCTGCTTCAACTCTTTCTTCAGCTCACCGATGTAACGCTTAACCGTGTCCGACGAACCCGACGGGTCAAACGGCAGCAAGTCGGCGTCGGCAAAACGCATTACCGTGCTTCCCGCCATTTGGGCGAGAGCACGTTCATAAACGAACTTGGTATCGCCGAAGTGCGTGTACCAGTAAAAATCGTCGTAGATGGAGTGATAAACTCCGCCGTTGCTTTCGCCGCCGAAACCCATATTCAACGCGGCCACTCCGGCGTAGTCGAGGAAGGCGGTGTAATCGGAGCCATCGCCGAGGGCTCCGATGCGAAGATCGGCACGGTCGCGCAGTTCCTCGCGCTCTTCAGAGTTAGCGGCGCGAGCCACGCGCCGCAGATAGGCCCGCTTCCAGACCGTGATGCGCTTCTCCGGATCCTGAATGTCGCGTTCCACCTGGTTGGCCGCGCGTTCCAGGGTATGGGAGCCGGAAATGCCGAGGTAACCACGGGCACTGGAATCGGTGTTCAGGTAGATCACCGCGTGCTGGCGAAGCTCATCCTGGTGCTCTTCCACCCATTCCGTGGAGCCGAGTAATCCGGGCTCTTCGCCATCCCACGCGCAGTAGATAACGGTGCGCTTGGGCCGCCAACCTTGTTTCATCAGTTCGCCAAGCGATCGTGCCTCTTCCAGTTCTGCGACCATGCCTGAAATCGGATCATCGGCGCCGTTGACCCAAGCATCGTGATGGTTACCGCGAAGCACCCACTGATCGGGGTTCTCGCTGCCGGGAATCTTGGCGATCACGTCATATATGGTCTTCAAGTCCCAGTTCGACTTGACCTCAAGGCGTACCTTGGCAGGGCCTGGCCCTATGCGATAGGTGACAGGCAGCGCTCCCCGCCAGGTGTCAGGAGCGGTTGGCCCGGTAAGCGCCGCCAGCAGGGGCTGCGCATCGCCATAGGAGATTGGCAGCACAGGTATCTTGGTGATGGTTTGGGCTTCGGCGAGGGCCAAGCGCTTCGCATCCTTCGTCGCGCCCACTCCGGGAGTCAAGGGATCGCCCGGATATTGCGTATCCATCACGCTCCCGCGTTGTACACCCTCTTCCGGACGATACGGACCGGCGGGATAATCCTGCCCCTCGAAGTAGCCGTCCTCTTTGGGATCGGAATAGATGATGCAGCCCACGGCTCCATGCTCGGCTGCGACTTTAGGCTTGATGCCTCGCCAGCCGCCGCCGTAGCGCGCGATCACGATCGCGCCCTTCACCGAAACTCCCAACCGGTCCAGCTGCTCGTAGTCATCGCGCATGCCGTAATTGACGTACACCAGGGGAGCGGTGACGTCTCCGTCGACGGAGTACGCGTTGTAGGTGGGTAATTGCTCTGCGGTCTGCTGTGAGGTCGGATCAACACTCACCGGAGGCTCTTGTAGTTTGGCGACAAAGTGCGTCGGTGCAAGCAGTTCGACGTGGCGCTCCTTCGGAGTCGGAAATAATACCTCAAAAGTTTCGATGTGCGCGTCGAAGCCATACTCCTGGAACTTCGCCAGCATCCACTCGGCGTTTTCCTTGTCGTAAGGTGAGCCGACATTGTGCGGCCGCGCGCTCAGGTGCTGCATGGAATCGCGCAGAATGTTGGGGTCGGGGAGGTTACGGAACTTGGTCTCCCAATCGTGCTCCGTGACCGCATGCGCAGGCGAGTAGCCGTCCATCGATTCAGAATTGTTGGCTGCGTTGCCTAACTGAAGCAACACAAAGATCAAGATCGCCACTGCCGAACGGCTCCTCACCGAATTACCTCCTCGCCGGCACCCTTGCCGGGCGTCGTGCGAAATAAAATTCCCATGAAATTGCATGAAAGACAGGCTGGCTGGCACTCCATTTGGAGCTACCCTGGACTGCCCACGTGCGCAACCTATTAGCATATCGTGCTTCGAGCCCGTGTTCACCTGGCATTTTCTTTTGGCCGTCCGTTTTACAATCGTGAAACCGGGAAACCCGGAATCTAGGCTCGGGGTGGGCACCTTGTACGAAACGACTCAGCGGCGGCGTCTTGCCATACTCGGACTGGGAAAAATGGGCAGCATCCTTATGCAGGCATTCCGCAAGCAGAACCTCGCGCAGGCGGACGATATCGTCGCTACCGTCCAGCACGCAGAGCGTGCCGCGACGCTGGCATCGAAATATGGAATCAAGGTGACCACGGACAATCGGACCGCGGTCGCGGATGCCGACATTGTGCTGCTGTGCATAAAGCCCCAGGTGCTGGGTGACGTTGTGCAGGAGATTGCAGGCGGGATAGGCGAGAACCATCTCATCATCTCTATTGCGGCCTCGGTTCCCACAGCCTACATCGAGAAGCGGTTGCCGGAGGGGGTTCCGGTGATTCGCGCCATGCCCAACACGCCTTCGATGGTGGGCGCGGGCATGACTGCCTTTTGTTGCGGCACTGCCGTGAAGCCGGCCGACTTGGAGGTCGCGCGCACTCTATTCGGCACGGTAGGACAAGCGGTTCGCGTCGACGAAAAACACATGGACGCGGTGACGGGCCTATCTGCGAGCGGCCCGGCATACATTTACATGATCATGGAATCGCTCGCCGAGGGTGGCGTGAAGATGGGCCTGCCGCGGGACATCGCCACCCAACTTGCGGCGCAAACCGTCCTGGGCTCGGCCAAGATGGTGCTCGAAACTGGTGACCACCCAGCGTTGCTTAAGGACGCCGTTGCCACTCCGGCAGGGTGTACCGTTGACGGTATTCTCGAATTGGAAGAAGGCGGCTTGCGTGTAACCCTGATTAAGGCGGTGGTCAAGGCCTCGCAGCGCGCGAAAGAATTGCTATTCAGTTAGGCCTAGAGCATTCCACCCGTTTTTGTAGTCAGGATGCTGAGCGCCATCTCCAATTTGGCGATGGCCTCCTCCAGATCGGGGTGCCGGTCAAGCTGTTGCCGCAATCCGCTCAAGATGCGATGCGCTTCCGCCACCTGCTCAGCCGCGTTGGGGGTCTGCACTGGATTGGAATTTACGCCCGGAGTTTCTGGTGTCATGGATCACCTGAATACCATCTTAGACTGCCATGCTGCGCTTGAAAACCGGCGCCTGAATCCAAGTACAATAACTTCTCAGTTGACGCCGCTTTGAGCCTTGCGCTCCGGAAAAATTCAAGCAGACTCTGCGCTGCACGGCTGCGGACCGCCCATGAAGAGCAGCACAACCTCGAACACCGTCGCCGCCATCTGCCTGTACGCGGTCGCTGTCGTTACCATCGCGGCTTACGGTTACGGCATCGGCGGCACCGAATCCTTGTGGGCCGGCGCCAAGTACGCGGCGGCGGGCCTGCTGGTGGCGTACATCTGCGTGGGATTCGCGCCACGGTTCATCGTGGTGGTGGCCCTGGCGACCGGCATGCTTGGCAGCATGATGCGTGCCTCGATCGCTCCCGAAATGACTTCCCTGCTCCATAAGCAGGGCGCCATCGATTATCTGACAAGAATCACTACGATGTGCGGCGCCATTGCCTTTGCGGGTGGTCTGTACGGTGGCTTCCGCTTTACCGGCAGAGGCCTCTTCAACTGGATCAGCGAGCTGTTTCTCGCCCGTAAGCAAAAATTAGATGGCAGGACTGTTTCCGCACGGTCGCACAAGATGCGCGATTTGGCGAGTCATTTCTACGCCTCGGAGCGGATGTACTTCTCCGTGCTGGCGGCGGTTGGCGCGGTCCTGATCGTGGAGATTGAGGTCCATCCCATTGCGCGCTCGTTGGCCATTATCTTGTTCTCGGTCTTGTTTGCAACCAACCTGACGTGGCTGCTGGGTGAATGGCTGAGACCTCGGTTGCAAGTTCTGCGGGGAGTTTTTCGCGTCCTGCAACAGATGTGGGAGGCGCTGCTCGCGTTTGTGCTGGGATACGCCGCTATCATTTTCATCTTTGCATGCTTCTACGCTGCTGCCTGGCAACATAATCGCGCATTCGCTTTTCAAGGCATCGACCTTATTTCGCCGACACCTCCCAGTTTCGGCCAATTCCTCTACTTCTCGGTTGTCACCATGGCCACGCTGGGCTATGGCGACGTCATCCCCTCCGACGCTCTCACCCGGACGCTTGCCTGTGTTCAGGTGGTGATCGGCGTCGGCTGGGTCACCGTCGTGCTGAGTGCAGCCGCAGCTCTGGCGCGCCCCAAGGTGAACCAGATGCTCGCCGAAGTTTGGCAGGAAGAAGGGGAGACGGATCCCGAAGAGCTTCTCCCCGAGATCAAAAGTAAGGCTGCCAGGGGCGGCCTTGGCGAGTAGAGCGGCCCGCCTTCCACTGCTCCCGAGCAGCATAATCCGGCTGACTCGTTTATCGTAGAAGCAGCCCCAATATCTTAAACAGTTCCATATCGGTCATTCGATCGGCTGAGGTCTGCATAAATACTCATGAGCGAAAAGATCGCCATACCTACACTTGGTGCCTGCGCTGTGCAGTCGCCGTTGCGGCTCGATTCCCACGGCTCGCTTGAAAGCACCTTTGTTCACGACCAGATGTACTATCGCGAACCGGTCGAAGTGGGCCCGGAGTTGGAAGGGCCTGTTCAACTTTTCGAAAAAGCCGGACCACGCGAGCGGCTCTACTTCGAACCTGCCAAAACCAAAGTCGCCATTGTCACTTGCGGCGGATTGTGTCCCGGACTGAATAATGTCCTGCGCTCCGTTTACCTGCAGTTGCATTACCACTATGGCGTACCGGCAGTGCTCGGCATTCGCTACGGCTATTCGGGGTTTTCCGCCGAAGGCAGTGCGCCAATCTGGCTGAATTCCGAGATGGTGAACAACATTCATCAGCGTGGAGGCACATTGCTGGGCACCTCGCGCGGGCCGGTCAGCCCCGACATCATTGTCGATTTTCTGGAGCAGCGCGGCATCAACGTCCTGTTCACGGTGGGCGGCGATGGCACGCAGCGCGGGGCACACTCGGTCGCCGAGGAGGTGCAGCGCCGCAATCTCAACATTTCGGTGATTGGCATTCCCAAGACCATTGATGACGATGTGCAATACGTGAATCGCTCCTTCGGATACTTCACCGCGATCGAAAAGGCGAAGGACGTCATTGATTCGGCGCATGTGGAAGCGATTTGCGTGCATAACGGAATCAGCATCGTGAAGGTCATGGGCCGCGACTCCGGCTTCATCGCCGCGGGCGCCAGCCTGGCCAGCCAGGAGGTCAACTTCACGCTCGTGCCCGAAGTGCCGTTCAACCTGGACGGCGAGTGCGGGTTGCTGGCGGCGCTGCATCGCCGTCTGCTGGAGCGGCGGCATGCGGTGATTGTCGTCGCGGAGGGAGCGGGCCAACACCTGATGCCGCCGACCGAGGAACGCGACGCGTCGGGAAACCTGTTGCATCGGGACATCGGATTATTCCTGCGCGAAAAGATACGTGACCACTTTGCAGTCCAGCGTCTGCCGGTAGTGATCCGCTACTTCGATCCGAGCTATTACATTCGCAGCGTGCCCGCTTCCACCGTGGATTCGGTGCTTTGCGATTCGTTTGCGCGCCACGCGGTACACGCCGCCATGGCGGGCAAGACCGACATGATCATCGGCCTGCGGCACGGAGTCTTCATCCACGTCCCAATTCCGATGGCCAGCAAGCAACGCAAGCGCCTCTCCAGTCAGGAATGGGCGCAGGTAGTAACGGCAACCGGCCAGCCCGACCTGGCGTAAGGCCATCTTCCCGAGGGCTAGGCTAATTTTGGAGTTGTGCCGACCTCCTCCCTTACTCGCAGGAGTAGTCATGCCGAGCCGGGAGGCCGGCCCCCGGAGGCTGTGGCGCAACTGGAAATGCGATTCGGTGTTAGAACGAGAGCTGCAACGCGCGCGAGCCCACCGCAAGGACGCGCATTGTATTCTGGCTCGTACCGGGCTACCCTATCCTCATCTCGCTGGGAGGCCGAATACATGTTGCCTCGCGCCCATTGCTTGATTTTGTTGGCGCTTCTGTTTGTGGTCGCCACGCCCTCCGCGCTCCGGGCGAGCGGCAACAACGACCGCGTGCAAGTCGGACACAGCATTGTGGTGGAGGAAGGTGAAGAGGTTGGCGATCTGGTCTGTATCGGCTGCTCAATCCGCATGATGGGCACGTGCGGCGACATAGTCGCTGTCGGCGGGAGTATCAGCGTCGACGGAACAGTCAAGGGCGATGCGGTAACCGTCGGCGGAGGTATGCATCTGGGTGAAAATGCCTCTATCGACGGCGATGTCGTGACCGTGGCTGGAGGTTTATCACGTCACCCTAACTCCGTGATTAAAGGTCAGATCACCTCTCAGTCTGGTCCTCTGGTTTTCCTGGGCTTGCTCCTTGTGCCGCTGCTACCCGTGATCCTAATCGTCGCACTGATTATCTGGCTGGTGAAGCCGAATCGTCCGCGAGCGACGGTCAGAGCGTAAACCGGAGCAGACCAGGCGACTGAGTCTGCGATTACAGTTCGTCTCTGCCAGGTCTGCCAGCGAACCGATATAATGGAACCTTCCCAATAGTTTTCAGGAACGTTTCAGCAGGCAGGGGCGCGATAGGAGAGAGAGCGTAGCGTTCTTTTCGCGATGTTTACGTCCACGCCTCCAATTCGTCCGAAGCCAAAGCCCAACCGTACGCCGGCGATTGTTGCGCTCTCGGTCTGCATTTTTTTTCTGTTTGCCATTATCTTCGCGCAGGCCACGTTCAACCTGACCTTCCTGCAGCCGGACACCAGCGAAGAGACAATCATTTTTGCCGCCGTTTCCGCGCTGATTTTCCTGCTCTTTGTAGCGCTGACGTTCGTCCTGCTGCGGACGCTGCTGCGGCTTTACGCCGAACGCAAGACTGGCGCCCTGGGGTCAAAGTTCCGAAGCCGCATGGTGCTCGGGGCACTCCTGTTGTCCCTAGGTCCGGTCATCTTCCTTTTCCTGTTTTCCTATGGCCTGATGAACCGCTCCATTGAGAAATGGTTCTCGCGGCCAGTGGAGGACGTGCAGTACCGCACCAACGTCATTGTTTCGCTGCTGACGCAGTACGCGGCAACCAATGCTGACGCCGAAGCGCAGCGCATCGCCGCCACGCCGGACGCTCAGAAGTCTTTTCAGACCGGTAATTTCGGCTTCATGATGGACGAGTTCCGGCGCAGTGAACTCACCCTGCAGGGCGGCTTCGCTTTTGCCATCGTGGACGGGCGGGCGGAAGCCAGTTTTCATGCGCCTGAAGCGTGGCCGCTGCTGCAGCAAGACCTGCCATTGAAGGCTGCGTCTGGGCAGGGCAAGGCGTTCGATGTTCTCGGCCTGACTTATGTTCTGGGACGTGCGCGAAGAGGCAACGGCGAGATTCTGGTAGCCATGCCTCTGCCCTCCAATTACTCGGCAGTCTTGCGCGACCTGGAGCAAAGCCAGCATCAATACGATGAGCTGCGGATACAGCGCCGCCGCCTGAAACGCACCTATATGGGCTTCTTGTTGCTACTGACGGTCGCGGTGCTATTCGTTTCCACGTGGCTGGCGCTCTATCTCTCGAAGATGGTGACCCGCCCGCTGGTTGCGCTGGCCGAGGCCACTCACGAAATCTCGCGGGGACGGCTCGACTACCGGGTGGACGTGCAGGCAGGCAGCGAAATCGGCAAGCTGGTGGAATCATTCAACCGCATGGCCGCGGACCTGGAGGCTAGCCGTACCAACATTGAGGCGTCGGGCCGTGAGCTGGCGGACATGAATGTGCAACTGGAGCAGCGCACCCGGCACAGCGAGACTATTCTGGAAAGCGTTCCGTCGGGCGTGCTCTCGCTCGATGCCTCCCGCCGGGTACTGCATTCCAACCGGGCGGCGCGCCGCCTGCTGCGGCTTGATGAGGACCCGTCTAGCCGGGCAGAGACGCTGCGCGACCTGTTTCCCGCGGACGTGGTTTCCGATCTCGAACACCTGCTGCGCAAGGCTGACCGTATGGGCAGTACGACCAGCCAGATGGAGATCGTCACGGCGCGCGCCAATCTCAACGTCACGATAACGGCGGCTTCACTCGACACGACGGGACAACCCCTGAGCGCTGGCCGGCAGCGTATGGGGTACATTGTGGTGTTCGAAGACATCACCGACCTGTTGCGCGCGCAGAAGCAGACAGCTTGGCGCGAAGTCGCCCGCCGCATCGCGCACGAAATTAAGAACCCCCTCACGCCGATTGCGCTGTCCGCCGAGCGCATTCGTCGGCACCTGGAACGCGGTACCCCTCCCGAGGCCGCTTCTCTCGACGTGATTCGCAATTGTGCCGAGACGATTCGCTCTTCGGTGGAGACTGTGCGGTCCCTGGTGGATGAGTTCTCGACCTTGGCCCGCTTCCCGGCCTCGCAACCCCAACCGTCGGAAATCAATAGCATCGTGAACCAGGCGCTCCTGATGTTCGACGGCCGCCTCGACGGCATTCACGTGCGCCGCTTCTTGACCGCCGACTTGCCGCGGGTCCAGGCCGATCCCGAAGCCATGAAACGCGCCCTGGCGAACCTGGTGGATAACGCCGCGGAAGCCATGAAGGAGTCCCTGGTCAAGGAGATACACATCTCGACCGTATTGCTGGAGGAACGCGATTCGGTCGAGATTGTGGTCGCTGACACTGGCCATGGAGTCACTTCCGACGTGAAGGAAAGACTGTTCTTGCCCTATTTCTCTACTAAGGGTCGCGGGACGGGCCTTGGCCTCGCGATCGTCAGCCGCATCGTGGAAGACCACCACGGGTCCATTCGGGTGGAGGAGAATTCACCCGTGGGAACTCGATTTATCGTAGAGTTGCCAGTGGCCCCGGAAATGGCCGTCACCGCTGCCGAGCAAAATGCACACAATTCTGATCGTTGATGACGAGGTCCAAATCCGCAGCTCGCTGCAGGGCGTGCTGGAGGATGAGGGTTATAAAGCGCTGCTCGCCGAAAGCGGAGAGGAGGGCATGGACATCCTCCGCCGAAAGTCCGTTGACGTGGTCTTGCTCGACATCTGGCTGCCCGGCATCGACGGCCTCGAAACGCTGGCAAAGCTTGTAGAGAACGAGGATCACCCCGAGGTCATCATGATTTCGGGGCATGGCAACATCGAAACTGCGGTGCGCGCCACCAAGCTCGGCGCCTTCGATTTCTTGGAGAAGCCGCTGTCCATCGAGCGCACGTTGATTGTGCTCAAGAACGCAATCGAGGCCAAGCGCTTGCGCAGCGAAAACCTCGAGTTCAAGAAGCAGTTCCAGGCCAAGAGCGTCATTGTAGGCGATAGCATTCCCATGAAGGCGCTCCGCCAGCAGATCGACCTGATGGCGCCCACCAACGGCCGGGTGCTGATTTATGGCGAGTCGGGAACGGGTAAGGAACTGGCGGCGAGGGCGCTCCACGCCCAGAGTCTGCGCAAGGACGCAATGTTCGTCGAAGTCAACTGCGCCGCCATTCCGGAAGACCTCATTGAAAGCGAACTATTCGGACATCGCAAAGGGGCGTTTCCCGGGGCCGCGGCCGACAAGGAAGGCAAATTCCAAAAGGCCGATGGCGGGACGCTCTTCCTCGATGAGGTGGGCGACATGAGTCTGAAAACGCAGTCCAAGGTGCTGCGCACTCTGGACGAAGGCCGCTTCGCGCCGGTCGGTGATGAGGAAGCAGTCACCGTCGATGCACGCGTGATTGCCGCGACAAACAAGGACCTGGAAGACGAAATCTCCAAGGGCAACTTTCGCGAAGACCTGTTCTACCGGCTCAACGTGATCCCCTTCTACGTGCCACCCTTGCGCGAGCGCAAGGAGGACATCCCACAACTTACGCGCTATTTTCTGCGCGAGTTTTCCAATAAATATGACCGGCGGCAGAAGGAAATGTCCGACGATGCGCTTGACGCACTGGTACGCTACTCCTGGCCGGGCAATGTTCGCGAGCTGCGTAATCTGATTGAGCGCATCGTGATCATGAATCCGACCGTAAGCAAACTGGAGCGCAAACACATGCCCTCGCTCATTTATCGGGACAGCGGGCGCCGCACCATGGGCGATTTCTCCAGCCTGCACCAGGCCCGTGCCGCGTACGAGCGTGACTACATTCTTAAGAAGCTCGACGAAAATCACGGCAGTGTGAGCCGCACCGCTGAGGTTCTCGGCCTGGAGCGCAGCCATATGTATCGCAAGATGAAGGCTCTCGGAATTGCAGTCAAGGAGTAATGGCAGATTGGGCACAGATCATTTTCTTAATTTCTTATGAGCAATGCATCTATTGACAAGGCCTGCTACAGGCGACGGACCGCCTCGTGGTCCGTCGGTCGAAAAATGACCGCCGGGATACTCATCGCTTTCGCGACCGTCACTACCGCCGTCGCTCAAACGGCCTCCGCTGCGGACGAATTGAAGGCCGGGGTAGTGGCTTACAAGTTCTCGGATTACACCGGAGCGGAAGAACACTTCAAGGCGGCGCTCGCCATCAACCCGGATTTGACGCAAGCTCGGCTTTTCCTTGCTACCACCTATGCTCAGCAATATATTGCGGGCGACGAATCGCCCGCGAATGTCGCCCTGGCGGAGCAGGCGATCGACCAGTTCAAACTGGTTCTGAACGATGATCCTAGCGAAGTGGAACGATACAAGAGCGTCGTACCCATCGCCTCGCTGAGCTTCAATCTCAAGCGCCTGGGGGAATCCCGGGAATACTACGAGAAAGCCATTGCACTTAAGCCGGACGAAGCGCGCAACTACTTCTCCATTGCCGTGATCGATTGGACCGAGGTCAACAAGTCGCAGACAAAAGCACGCCAGGAGATGAGGCTGACCGAAAGTGAAATGATCAGCAAGCCAGATGCGTGCGCCGCTTTGCGGACCCAGGACCAACAAAAAGTCGAGGATGGACTTCAGCGCCTGCAGAAAGCGCTCGAACTACAGCCCGATTATGATGAGGCCATGGGCTGGATGAACTTGCTTTACCGCGAGCGTGCGGAGTACGAGTGCGACGATCCTGAGGCCCGCAAGGCCGATCTCAAGGCGGCCGACGATTGGACGGACAAGGCGATCGCGGCCAACAAAGCCAAGGCCGAGAAAGCCGCGGCGGAAAAACCCGCGCCTAAGCAACCTTGATCTGCGAGTTATTGCTCAGATCCCGGATCGGGCTCCCCGAGCCTCTCTGACATGCGCTCCAGTTGGGTACGCCAATCAGTTTCCTGCACGAAGTCGCGCGAATCGCGCCAGCCCGAACGTACTTTGACGAACAGCTCGAGAAAAACCTTGGTGTTGAGCAGCTTTTCGATTTGCAGCCGCGCCGCCGTGCCTATCTTTTTCAGGGTCGATCCTTGCTTGCCAATCAGGATGGCTTTCTGTCCTTCGCGCTCGCAATAGATCGTCGCTGCAATGCGGGTCAGCCGGCTGCCCTCTTCATATTGCTCGATGAGCACCGTGGTTGCGTACGGTACTTCCTGCTCTGTGGCCAGTAAAACCTGCTCGCGGATCAGTTCCGCCACCAGGAAGCGCTCGGGCTGATCGGTGACCTGGTCCTTTGGAAAATAACGCGGCCCTTCGGGAAGCGCTTTGACCACGGCGTCCAGCAGGGTGTCGAGCCCCTGGCGCTTCATGGCTGAGATGGGAATGACCTCGGCGAAACCGTGCCGCTCTTTGTATTCGGCGATCAATGGCAGCAGCCGCTGCTTGTCCAACTTGTCAATTTTATTCAGCAAGAGGAAGCATGGCTGGCCGCTTTTCTTGACAATGTCGAGTACGAACTTGTCACCCGTGCCAAACTTTTCCGCGGCATCCACGATGAGCAGCAGAAGGTCGCAGCCCTCCAGCGCATCGTAGACTTCTTTCATCATGCGCCGATCGAGAGAGTTGATGGGCTTGTGAACGCCGGGGGTGTCCACCAGGACGATCTGCCCCGCAGGATGTTTACCCTTGCGCTCGACATTGACCATACCCTGAATTCGGTTACGTGTGGTTTGCGGTTTGCGCGTCACAATGGCGAGTTTCTCGCCAACCAGCGCATTCAGCAGCGTGGACTTTCCGGCGTTGGGGCGGCCAATGATGGAGACGAAGCCGGAGCGAAAACCCATATCAGGAGGCCTGCACCTGCCGGGGTTCAAGGCTGACGCGCACCCGGCCCACGCGGCGCTCAGTGGATTCCAGCACTTCGAAGCGCAATCCGTTCTCGTGAAAGACTTCCCCGGCCTTGGGAATGTGTCCGGCCAGTTCGCTCACAAGGCCAGCAATCGTGGTCGCCTGTTTCTCATCGGGCCGCACCCCCAGTACCTTCTCCAGCAGATCGACGTCGGTGTTGCCGTTGAAAATATAAGAGGTTTCGCTCTCCTTGGTGATATCAGCTTTTTCGTGCTCGTCGCGAATCTCGCCGACGATCTCTTCCACCAAATCTTCGATCGTGACCAGGCCACCGACTCCTCCGTATTCGTCGATCACGACCGCCATGCGGATGTTGTCGCGCTGCATTTCGCGCAGCAATTCGCTTCCCAGCTTCGTTTCGGGGACGAAATACACATCCGTCTTCATAAGGTCGCGGACCGTTCTTCTGTGGGCTTCGACATCGGGCACCTGCAGCAGGTCCTTGGCATACACGATGCCCTTGATGTGATCGATATCGCTTTCGTATACCGGTACGCGTGAATAAGGCTGTTTTTTCACCAGTTCGGTAAATTCGGCGATGGTCATGCCCATGGGGACCGCGACGATCTCCGGCCGCGGCGTCATGACTTCGCGAACGGTCTTGTCCCCGAACTCGACCACCGACTGGATGAGGTCGCGGTCGCTCTCCTCCAGAATGCCTTCCTCCTGGCCAGCCTCAATCAGGGCGTCAACCGCTTCTGATGGATGCTCCGGTTCTTTGTCTGTGTGCTCTTTGGAAAGCGAGGTTACAGAAAGGGCAAAGCCAAGAATCAATGTGACCGGCAGCGAAAGATAAATCAGCATTCGCAATACTGGCGCCCAATGGCTGAGCCATTCACCACGAGTCCGCACGAAAAGCACGTAGGGCAGCAGGCGATTGAAAATTACGATGATGAAGATGATGCTGACCGCAGCCTGCACCAGGTCGAGCACCACCCAGCGCTTTTGCATGAACAGCACATACCCGATAAGCACACCGATGCTGGCCATGCTGAGTTGGGTCAGCACCGCCATGGAAAGCGCAGCCCGCTCCCGGCTGGCGTGCAGCCGAGGTTCAACCTGCTCCTCATACGCATCGATATTTTCCTGGAACTCGCGCGCCAGGAACTTGCCCATCTCGGCATGTAGCCGATCCACGTACGAGACCAGCGCCAGCAGGGCGAGCAAGACCAGCAGCAAAATGAATAACGGAAGCGTCATTTCCGGCTGCCTTGAGGCTTGCGAGGCACAGAGCCTTTGCCTGCCTCACCGGCGTGTTGACGCCGCCTGGAATGGGCGCGTTCGATCAGTCCGGTGGGCAGTCCGAGCCGCTGTCGCAATTCGGTTTCGCGCGCTTGCATGTCGCCGTTGTCCGTCTCATGGTCGTATCCGGCGAGATGCAGCAAGCCGTGCAGGATCAGTATCTTCAGTTCCGTCTCCGGCGGGTGGCCGATCTCAGCAGCGTTGGCGGCAGCGATATCAGCTGAAATTGCAATGTCACCGGCCAGCTTTGGCATGTCAGATGGAAAGGAAAGGACGTCCGTGGGCTTGTCTTTCCGTCGAAAGCGTCGATTCAGTTCCTGCAGTTCACGGTTCGAGGTAATCCGAACGTTGACTTCGCCGGAGAGCCCAAGCGCGCGCCGGGCCTTTGCCGCAAACAAGCTCAAAGCTCGTACGCTCACTGCCTGGTTCTTGTGTTCCAGAACAATCACTTTCTTCTCAAGAACAAATGGGAGGGCCGACAAGCCCTCCCACATCATGATAACAAGTCTTTACTCGGAAACGCGACTCTGCGGGGCAGCCGGAGGCTCCGCTTGAGGAGCGTCCGTCAGCGGCATTTCGCGTTCCGCGCTGACCGGGGACCCCTGTCCGTTGCCATTTCGCGCGGCTGCGTAGCCGTTGCCATTCTTCACTTCCAAGGTCAGAGACAACTGCTCATTGCGCCCCTTGTAATCGTCATAAGCGCGGATGATGCGTTGCACCAGGTGGTGGCGCACCACGTCTCCCTCGTCGAAGTAGCAGAAGCGGATTCCCTCCACGCTCTTCAGAATGTCCACCGCTTCCAGCAGGCCGCTGCGGTTCGAGTTGGGCAAGTCAATCTGCGTGATATCACCGGTAATGACCGCCTTGGAATTGAACCCCAGACGCGTCACGAACATCTTCATCTGCTCGGAGGTGGTGTTTTGCGCCTCGTCGAGGATGACGAACGCGTCGTTGAGCGTGCGCCCGCGCATGAACGCGATGGGCGCGATCTCGATTACGTTCTTCTCCAGATAGCGGTCAACCTTGTCGGGTTCGAGCATGTCGTACAACGCGTCGTACAGTGGACGAAGGTAGGGATCGACTTTTTCCTGCAGCGTTCCGGGCAGGAAGCCCAGGCGCTCACCGGCCTCCACCGCGGGCCGCGCCAGGACGATGCGGTTGACGCGCTTCGACAGCAGGGCCGCGATCCCCATTGCGACGGCGAGGTAGGTCTTACCGGTCCCCGCCGGGCCGACGCCGAACACCATGTCGTGCTTCTCGATGGCTTCGATGTAGCGGCGCTGGTTGATGCTCTTGGGCTGCACGGGGCGCTTGCCGAAAGAACGCTGTTTGCCCGCTTCGGCGAGCCCACGCAGGGTCGCGGTTGAATCGGCAGTGAGCACGCGGATCATCGATCCGAGGTCGCCGTTCACAAAGGTGAATCCGTTGCGCAGCAGGTACCGGTAATCGGCAAAGACCTGCTCGGCACGGCCGACATCGCTGGCGGCTCCTGCGATTTCGATGGAATCGGACTGCATGGCAATGGTGACGTTCAGACCATCTTCCAGCATGCGCAGGTTTTCGTCGCGGGTGCCGAATAGGGTTTCGATGTTAGGGCTGATCTCGATGTTCTTCTTCATCTAGACTCGGAAGTTTGCCTCCAGAGAGCTGGCATCCCGAAAACTGGCTGGACGACGAGCAGACCAACCTCTTCGGTCTGACGTTTGCGTGGGTGGCAGTATTTTGGCGCGGAGAGGGAGCTGCTGCCGGAAAGTTCGCCGAGGCGAAAAACTACTCTCATTGGCGGTTAGCGTATCCTCGATTTGGGAAAGAGTCAATGGCACTGACAGGCAAACTAGTGCCGCTCGGGATACTTTTTCGGCGATTTTGTAACACTCCGTTACCACACAGCGTATAGATGGTGCGGCAGCAGAAAAGGATCGCCGGCGGCGGTCAAACAACCGATCCTGATTTGCCGGGTGCGCCCCTCGTCCGGTAGAATCAGGTATTCGGCTCACGTCGAGATTCCTCACCCAAGGATTACAGCAAAGCTATGGCAGACCATTTTTCGGCGCTCAAGCGTGCGCGCCAGACTGAAAAGAAGACTGCGCGCAACCGCGCCAACACCTCGCGCTTACGCAGCGCATTGCGTTCCCTGCGGGAGGCTATCGCAAAGGGCGAAAAGGAAGCCGCCCAGACGGCCTATCGCGCGACGGTTTCCGTCGTGGACAAAGGCGTCCAGAAGGGCGTTCTGCACAAGAAAACCGCCAGCCGATACAAGGCCCGCCTCAGCAAGCGTGTGAAGGCCGTCGCGGCGAAGTAGCTGGAATTCCATCTCAACGATCAAAGGCGGGCCCAAAGCCCGCCTTTTCGCTGTGCATCGCGAAATCCTTAGCAATAAGCCCTGTTCCCAGGAGCGCGCGGATTTTGCGCGAGACTGCGCAGCCTGTCCTGCCGCCAGGGACTACCTAGACGCAACTATAGGGTCCTTGGGGAGCGGTTCGTGGGCTGACGCCTAATAATTTACTGACCTGCCGCCTCGCTTTGTGGCTTCCAGCGCAGGATGGGCTTACGGGCCGCCATGGTCTCGTCAAGCCGTGAGATGCGCGTGTTGTAGGGTGCGTCCACGATGATCTCGGGATGCTCCTGGGCTTCCTGGGCGATGTCCTTCATCGCTTCGATGAACATATCAAGCGACGCCTTCGACTCGCTCTCTGTCGGCTCGATCATCAGAGCGCCCGGGACCACCAGCGGGAAGCTGACCGTGTACGGGTGGAACCCGTAGTCAATCAGCCGTTTTGCGATGTCGCCGGTCTTGAGGCCCTTGGGCGTCTGCAAGCGATCGCTGAACACGACCTCGTGCATGGTAGGAGTCTTGTACGGCAGATCGTAGCTGTCCTCCAGGCCTTTGCGAATGTAGTTTGCATTCAGCACCGCGTCTTCCGTGGTCTGACGCAACCCATCCGGGCCGTTCGCCATGATGTAGGCCAGCGCGCGCACATGCATCCCGAAGTTGCCATAGAACATGCGCACTCGCCCAATGGATTTCGGCCGGTTGTAATCGAAGCCCAGAGAGCCATCCGGTTTGGTCACCAGCGCTGGTACGGGGAGGAAGGGCTCAAGAATCTTCTTGCAAGCCACAGGGCCAGAACCCGGGCCGCCTCCACCGTGCGGCGTCGAGAACGTTTTGTGCAGGTTCAGGTGCATCACGTCAACACCGAAATCTCCAGGACGCACCTTGCCGACCAGCGCATTCATGTTGGCGCCATCCATATAAAGCAGCGCGCCCTTGGCGTGCAGGACATCGGCAATCTTGTGTATCTCCTGCTCAAACACCCCCAGCGTGTTGGGATTGGTCAGCATCAGAGCAGCGACATCTTCATTGACCTGTGCTTCCAGCGAAGCGATGTCCACCATGCCGGCGGCGTTTGATTTCAGGTTTTCAACGGTATAGCCCGCCATCGCCGCGGTCGCAGGATTGGTCCCGTGTGCGGAATCCGGGATGAGGATCTTCTTGCGCGGATTTCCCTGCGATTCCAGATAGGCACGCACCAGCAGTATCCCCGTGAGCTCGCCATGGGCGCCGGCAGCAGGCTGTAAGGTAATGGCATCCATACCGGTGATTTCCATGAGCTGCACCCGCAGCATTTGCTGGATCAGCAATGCGCCCTGCGAAACGCGTTCCGGCTGATAGGGATGCGCCTCGGCCAGGCCCATCAGCCGCGCTACGTACTCGTTCACTCTCGCGTTGTACTTCATGGTGCACGAGCCCAGAGGATACATGCCATGGTCCACAGCGTAGTTCCACGTCGAAAGCCGGGTGAAATGGCGGATGATTTCGATCTCGCTCACCTCCGGCATGTGGCCGAGGTCTTCGCGCGCCTGGTCGCCCAGCAGCTTGGCGGGATCGACCTCCGGCACATCCAGCGGCGGCAATTTATACGCCTTCTTGCCCGGTGAAGATCGCTCGAACAGCAGCACTTCATTCTGGCTGATGTGGGTGGTGACTTTACGGATTTTGTCGTTCCAGTTCACAGCGCCACCTCCTTCGCAGCCGCGTCAATCGAGGCTTTGGCCGTTGTCTCCGTGCAACACCACAGAGAGGCATTGCCCAGTTCAGGGTAAAACTTCTTGAGTGGGAAGCCGCCGATGATGTGCTGCCCCAACAGCTTGTCATTGATCGAGTGCGGATCGGCTTTGGTTTGGATCACAAACTCGTTGAAGCGCGGGGCACCTTCAAACAGCAGTGTCGCACCGGCCTTCTTGAATTCGCCGGCAGCGTAGTGTGCCTTTGCCAGGTTCTGCTTGGCCAGGTCCTTCAAACCCTCACGGCCATACACTGTCATGAAGATGCAGCACATCAATGCCACCAGCCCCTGATTGGTACAGATATTCGAAGTCGCCTTCTCGCGGCGGATGTGCTGTTCGCGGGTGGAAAGGGTCAGTACAAATCCCCGCTTACCGTTGCGGTCGCGGGTTTCTCCCACCAGGCGGCCGGGCATCTGGCGGACAAACTTGTCGCGGGTGGCGATTACACCGCAATAGGGTCCGCCAAAGCCGAGCGGCACTCCGAACGATTGAGCTTCCATACTCACGATGTCGGCCTCGGCCGGAGGCTTCACGATGCCGAGCGAAACCGCCTCTGCAATGGAGACGATGAGCAGCGCGCCTTTCTTGTGAACGATTTCACCGACCGCTGCAACATTTTCGATGGTGCCGAAGAAGTTCGGAGACTGGATCAGCACGCCCGCCGTCTCGTTATCGATCGCTTTGTCGAGCGCCTCCAGATCCACGCGGCCATTCTTCAGGTAACCAACAGTCGATACCGGCATTCCCTGATAGCGCGCATAGGTGGTGATCACCTCGCGATATTCGGGATGTACGCTCCTGGCGACAACCGATTTATGGCGCCCAGTAACGCGGGCCGCCATCATCAGGGCCTCGGCTGCGCCGGTTGAGCCGTCGTACATGGACGCGTTGGCCACATCCATGCCTGTCAGTTCGCAGATCATGGTCTGGAACTCGAAGATGGATTGCAGCGTGCCTTGCGCGATTTCAGGCTGGTACGGGGTGTAGGCTGTAAAAAATTCGCCACGTGAAACCAGCGAGTCTACGACAACCGGGCGATAGTGCGAATACGCGCCCGCACCAAGGAATGTAGCGTAGCCTTGGGCACTCTCGGCAGCCCGCTGCCGGAAGAACTCGACGATCTCGCTTTCGGCGTAAGCGCGCGGAATGTTGAGATCGCGTTTGAGGCGATATTCCGCGGGGATGCCCGCGAAAAGATCGTCAATGGACTTGGCGCCGATCTCGCGCAGCATGACCTCGCGGTCAGATTCAGACTTTGGAAGATAGCGCATGAGTACCTGTAGCTTTCCTGGGCGAAGGTATGAAGAGTATTGTGGATGAGACTAACGGCCTGAGGCCGAGCAAGCTAAATGTCATACATCAGAATTGTCATCCCGAGCGAGGACTTCAGTCCGAGTCGAGGGATCTGATTTCATTTCTCCACGGCCTCACCGATTGATGCTTACGTTGGAACGTCCGGCTAAACCGCCTCAGTGCCCACCCTCTTCGGCAACGAACTTCTCGTAATCGCCGACCGACAGTAACTGGTTCGCCTCGTTCGGGTCCTTCAGCGTGACCTTGATCATCCACGCGCCGTGGGCGTCCTTGTTCACCTGTTCGGGCGAGGTGTTCAGCGCCTCATTGACCGCCATCACGGTCCCCGACACGGGCGCAAACAAATCGGAGACCGCCTTTACCGACTCTACCGTGCCAAACGTTTTCCCGGCAGTGATCTCGGACCCAACCTTGGGCAGTTCGACAAACACGATGTCGCCCAGCGACTCCTGCGCGTGATGGGTAATACCGATGGTGCCGCTGTTGCCCTCCACTTTCAGCCATTCGTGTTCTTTGGTGTACTTGTAGTCAGCGGGATAAGCCATATAATTGCCTCCAATCAGCACCGAACGTGCATCGGCAAGATCAAATACGAACTAAACTCATCTTTCCCTACTAGGGCAGAACGCTTCCACGGCCTCTACCTCATCTGCCCGCAAACCTGGCCACTGCAGAACTAGAAACCCAGAGTGTCGTCCGCCGAAGGACCATAAATCGCCGGAACTTTTTCTTCGTTCAGGCGCAGATAAACGCCAAGCTGCGCCCGGTGATGCACGATGTGATTAAGGAACATTTCGCGGTACCCCAGGAAACGGGAGCCGTCGAACAGGCCCTTACCCTGCATCACCAGTTTCCAGTTATCGTTCCAGGCATCATCAGGCACCGCCGCCAGAGTGCTGCGGGTTTTGGCCGCGCCTTCATCCAGAACGCTGGCCAGTTGAGCGCCCGACTCAAATGGCACCGGTTTGAAGCTGCCCTTTGCAAAGTCAAACTCTGGAGTTGTCAAGATGATAAGACCGAAGGCGGGTAACTGCGCTACGTGGGAAGCTAACCGCCCTAGCGGCATGGACCTGGGATGGGGCGCGAAGTCCGCCTTGCCTGCCGGAACTCGTTCCAACGTGGTGCGAGTATTTTTCATTTCTACATCAAATTCAGCTAACAAAAGCTCACTAATCCGCACAGGTTTCTCCATTTCCTAAGACTGCTTCTTGGGACGTTTGTAAAACGGCGTCGGAACCACCCTGCACTTCACCGGCTGGTTGCGGATTTCCACCGCCACTTCGCTGCCGATCGCGGAGTGCTCGATTGGCACGTAGGCCAGCGCAACATTCTTCTTCAGGAACGGCGCATACGGATCCGCTGGTGACATGGCCGATCTCCTTGCCACCCAAATCAAGCACCTTGTACCCATCGCGCGGAATGCCGCGGTCGACCGATTCCAGGCCGATCAGCGTGCGCTTGATGCCGTCAGCCTTCGCGCGCTCCAGTGCGGCGCGGCCGACGAACTCGCCTTTCTCCATCTTGAGAAAGCGTTCCAGTCCGGCCTCCCACACGTTGATGGTCTCGGAGATCTCATGGCCGTAGAGGGGCAGCTTGCCTTCCAGTCGAAGGGTGTTGCGCGCACCCAGCCCGCAAGGCACGATGCCGAATTCCTTGCCGGCTTCCATTACTTCATTCCAGATGCGGGCGCTGGTGGTCTCGTCAGTCGGCACGTAGATCTCAAAACCGTCTTCCGCCGTATAGCCGGTGCGCGCGATCAAAATATTGGCCAGCCCACAAACGGTTCCGTGCGTGAACCAGTAAAACTTCACTTGCGACAGGTTCGCATCGGTCAGCTTCTGAAGCGTATCTACGCCCTTCGGCCCCTGGATCGCGATCTGGGTGAAATTGTCGCTCAGGTTCTCGACCTTGCAGTCGAACTGCCGAGTGTTTTCCGTGACCCAGTTGACGTCTTTCTCACGCGTCCCGGCATTGATGACCAGCATGTAGTCGTCCTCGCCGAGGCGGTGCACGATAACGTCGTCCACGAACGTTCCCTGCGGATAGAGCATCGCCGAATAGCGGCACTGGCCGATGGACATTCCCGCGGCGTCGTTCATGGTGATGTGCTGCACCGCGGCGAGAGCCTGCGGTCCCGAGACACGGATGTCGCCCATGTGGCTGACATCGAACACGCCGACGGAGTTCCGGACCGCCAGGTGTTCCTTCATCAGGCCGCCTACGGCAGGGTATTCGACCGGCATGTCCCAACCGTTGAAGTCGACCATCTTCGCGCCCATGTGGCGATGGACAGCATTCAGGGCAGTCTTGCGGATGGGCGTGGCCGCCACGGTCTCAGCAGACAAATGGGAATCCTTCGGCGCACAGATCGCGCAAATGAGGTTGGTGTAACTAAGTACGGTACCATGCGCGAAATTCAGGGGTCAACGAAGGTCATCCGACAAACGCGAATTACTATCCCGGCGAGCAAATTTGCTTCCAACATCTCCTCTTAACAGAAAAATCCCGGTTACGAAGGTACATGTCCTTCCCGTTTTGGCATTGTACTTTCGTAACCCCTCGCGAAGGCCGATATCACAGACCCCGACAACCTAATTCCACTATAGATATGGCAGGTATTGCTGTAATGGGAACCTGGCCCCGTTCTGGAATTCTCGCTGTGCCCTGCTCAACTCGTCTGACGTGTCACTGCGCCCTGTTCTCGCTGCTGCTGCTCATTTTCTTGCCTTGTCACGTCCTCGCTCAGGATGGTTCCTCCGCGCTGAGTGGCGTGGTCGAAGACATCACAGGCGCGCGGGTCGCCTCGGCTGCCGTAAGTGTCGTCAATCCGGAAAACGGCTTGCACCGCGAGGCGTTGGCCGACGCCGCCGGGACTTTCAGCTTTGGTATGTTGCTGCCCGGCCGCTATGTCGTCATCGCCTGGGCCAAAGGAATGGCAACCCAAACCGCCAGCGTGGAACTTTACGTTGGCGGAGTCGAGCAGGTGCAATTGCGACTGGCGCCGGCGGGGCGAACGGAAATCGTCAATGTCAGCGATCAGCCAGAGGCCGTGGAGACGCAGGACAGCGGCGTGTCGCACGTGATTCCTCAGCAAGCGATTGCCAGCCTGCCGCTCAACGGCCGCCGCTTCGCCGATCTCGCCCTACTTACCCCCGGTGTGACGCAGGATCCGCGCAGCCTCACCTCCAACTCCAACGGCGACTTGGCGTTCGGCGGTGTCCGCGGCTTCCAGAACAACTTTCTGGTGGACGGCGCCGACAACAACAACTCCTTCTATGCGCAGGCCCGGGGGCGCTATCGCGCGCCCTATCAGTTCAGCAATGAGGTCATCAAGGAGTTCCGGGTCTCGTCGAACTCCTACAGTGCCGAACTCGGCCGGGCGGGCGGCGCAGTATTCAACGTAGTGACCAAGTCAGGCAGTAATGATTGGCATGGCAGCGCGTTTTATTACCTTCGCGACCGCTACTTCGACGCCCAGCAGGCTTTCGCCGACTGCAAGCCCGACGATCGCCAGCAGCAGTTCGGCGGCACTTTGGGGGGACCGATTCGCAGAGACCGCGTTTTCTTCTATGCAGGCTTTGACGAGAATCTGTTAACGGTCCCCTCCATCATGCAATTTGCTAACGGCGCCAGCACGGTCGTGCCCCAGCCCGCCGACTACGACTATACCGACAAGAAACTGGTAATGGCAGCGGCGCAGCAGTTGAACACAATGGCCGGCGCCTACCCCACGACGATGCAGGGCAATGCTGGGTTCGCCAAGTTGGACTATACGTTTTCCCAAAAGCAGTTGGCGTTTGTGCGCCTTAGCACTTCGCGCTACAGCGGGACCAATAACGTGTTCTTCGATCCGTCCAGCCAGCTCACCAGCTATGCGGAGAGCGAGAATGGGACCGAAGACGTGCGCACCGAGAGTGTGGCGGCCTCGCTGGTAAGTGCCTGGACCAACAATCTGGCCACCAATCTGCGGGCCCAGTTTTCCCGCGACCTGCAAGAATCGATCGCCAACTCTGATCAGCCCCTGACCAAGATTTACAACCTGGTTGCCGGCTTCGGGCGCTCCAGCATGCTGCCGCGCGACACCCGTGAGCATAAGCTGAACATCGCTGATACCCTCAGCTACCATACCGGACGCGTGCAGTGGAAGTTTGGCGGAGACTTCATCCAGGCCTGGATCTACAACTATTACCCGTCGATGTTCGGAGGCGAGTACTACTTCGACGACGTTAAAGTTAATCCGTGGACCTATGCCCCGATGAAATATGGCGAACCGCTGACCCCTCTTCGCGCCTATGCGCATGAGGTGCCGCGCTACTACATGCAGAGTTTTGGGACGGCCGTATCGCATCCCAACACCCGTTTCTATTCCGCTTTCATGCAGGACACGATACGCGTGACTCGCAGCTTCACCCTGAACGTCGGGCTGCGCTACGATCTGCAAACCTTCGAACCGGGGCCGCTCTTGGCCAATCCGCTGTACCCGCCCTCGGGAAAAGTGCCAACTGACGCGAATAACTTCTCTCCCCGGGTCGGATTTTCCTATTCCCTGGGCGATCGCAAGCCGCTGGTGCTGCGCGGAGGAGCCGGTATTTTCTATACGCCGATTCCCGCAATCTATGCCTCACAGGTTGTCAACAAGAACGGCGCAACTCAAAGCCAGCTCTTTCTCGATCTCATGCAGCCGGCACAGGCCCGTCTGTTTCCAACCTACCCCAATCCACTGGTGAACTGTCCTGCAGGCGCGTTGGTGTGCGCTCCGCCGGCATCGGTCGCCGGCCTGCTGACGACGCAGGTTTCCGCCTTCGCCCCGAACTTTCAGACGCCCTATGTCGCACAGGCGAACCTCACCGTGGACCGGGAGTTGGGCGCGAAGATAACAGCTTCGGTCAGCTATCTTTACGTCCACGGCGTTCATCTGATTCGTTCCCTGGACGTCAATCTTCCCAAGCCGACGATCACGGACTATCCCGTTTACAACGATGACGGGTCGGTGTTCCTCGGCATGGACCAAGTCGCTTCCTTTGCAACCTGGCAAACCACCCGTTCGGTGTCCTGCCCCTATCCACCTTGCATCAACGATGTGCAGAGGCCAGACCCGTCGCTGGGCACCATTAATTCCTTCGAGAGCGGTTCCAGCAGCCTTTACAACGGCATGACAGTTTCTTTGAAACGCCAGGTCAAACAGGGCGTTTTCTTCCGCATCGCTTACACGTTTGCCAAAGCCATCGACGACGGTCAGGACGCGCTGGTCGTGGGGCGTCCCGGCAATGTGCAAAATGTCTATGCCACTACTCTCGAGCGCGGGCTGAGCGTCACCGACCAAAGAAACCGTTTCTTGGCCGCGGTTGTCGTGGATCCCCGACCGATAGAACTGGGCAATGCGATGCTGAACACGCTGGCGAACCATTGGAAACTCTCCAGCGTTACGACTTTCGGCTCCGGCCGGCCATTCAGCGCAACCATGGCAGGCGACGCGAATCAGGACGGCAACTCCTACAACGACCGGTTGCCCGGTTACAAACGAAATGCGTTTATCGGCCCCAACTACTTCACTACTGACATTCGACTGACGCGCATCATCAAGATGGGCTCGCGTGCCCAGATGGAGTTGCTCGCAGAGTCCTTCAACCTGACCAATCGCACCAATAGCCGGGTTATCATCAGCGACGATGGCTTTTATAACTCCGCTGGCCAATTCGTCGCCTACTCATCCAAGGTGGCAGGGAAGATGTATCCTGGGCAATTTCAAATCAATTCCCAATTCCTCTTGCCTACCAGCGCATACGCGCCGCGGCAGATTCAGCTTTCGCTAAGGCTTAATTTTTGAATTAGATACGGCCGTAATTACCACGTTAGTGCTGGCCGTTGGCCGCGCTTTGGTTGCACCTTGTCAAGATAGTCTTTGCTTGACTTCCCTCCGTAACACTGGGATAACTAGATGTCCACTCGGACGAGTTTGGGGGTGTTTGCTGTTTGGCGGAAGTTCGCATTCAAGAAGGTGAGTCTTTAGAAAACGCCTTGCGGCGTTTCAAACGGAAAGTCCAGCAAGAGGACATCATCAAGGAAGTGAAGCGTCACTCCTTCTACCTCAAGCCGGGCGAAAAGAAGCGCGTGAAAGAAGCGCTGGCGCGCAAGCGTAGCCGCAAGAAGGCACGTAAAGAACAGGACTAATTCACGGTCGGGCCGCTGTTCCTATGGCGGCCCTTCGTTTTTCCCAATTCCTGGTTGGGAAATTTCATCCGCGCCGTACCGCAGTTTTATCAGTAACCACGCGCTGGTGCGTGGCGGGCCGAACCCTAGGGAGATTTACCTGAGCACTGGAATTTTGTGGCTGGCGGCTAGGACGCTCAGTCCGGTCCCGCTGACAGTTGCGATTTTACCTTCGTCCATGGCTTGGGATCGCGGGCTGAAGGGAGCAACTCTCCATGGAATTCCAGGACAAAATTCTCAAGTGCATTGACTGTGGCGCCGACTTCGTCTTTACGGCCGGGGAACAACTTTTTTTCCACGATAAAGAGTTCAAGAACGAGCCCAAGCGTTGCAAGGCCTGCAAGGCCAAACGTCCCATTGCCATGGGAACAGCCGGCTCGGGAACTCGTCCCAGGGTGGAAACTCGGACCAACTGTTCAGGATGCGGCAAGGAGACGACCGTCCCCTTCAAGCCAACGCAAGGCCGGCCGGTTTTTTGCCGCGAGTGCTTCCAGCAACGGCGAACTACAGTTGCCTCTGCCTGACTTCCACACATTCGATAGCTCCCAACACTGCGTGCTATAGACACGGGGGACTCGTGCGCGTCGGATCGTCGGGCCTCTTTGTTCGACCTCCTCCGAAATCGGAGGAGTTAGCCGTCCAAGCCGAAGAACGACCTTCCCCACTTTCGTCTTGTTAATCTATGTTTTCCGAAGATCGGCGGCGGTGACGGTCCACTGATCGATACAACATATGTACTCCAGTTACAAGCTACTCGCGATACTGCTCATCCTTTCCGCGGTGACACCGGCTATCGCGGCCGAAACCGCTGCCATCACGACCGTCTCCTGGAACCCGAGTGAGATCAAGGTTGGGTCGCCCTGTCTCTTCAAGGTCCAGATGGCGGCCGAGCCTTCCAGCTTGACCGGAAAATGGCAGGGACGCGATATCGTATTTTTCTCCGCTGGCAAGCGCCACGTCTGGTATGGCCTCGCCGGAGTTGACGTTGAGACGACTCCGGGAAGTTACAAACTGGAACTTCAGGCCACCATGCCGGATGGCCAGGTGACGACCATTATGCGGGAGATCCAGGTTCGACCCTCAGCCTACAAGACCGTAAAGCTGACTGTACCCGACCGCTTCGTGCAGCCGGATGCGGAGAGCCTGAAGAAGATCGAAGCGGACAAAGAGCTCAAGAAGAAAGCGTTCGCCCATGAGATTCCTCAGCCGGAGTGGTCAGGCTCATTTCACTCTCCCATCGACTCGACGGTATCGGAAGGATTTGGCGTGCGGCGCACCTTCAACGGCAAGCTCGCCACCATTCATCGCGGACTAGACTACCACGCGAAGCCGGGTACACCCATCCTGGCTGCAAACGCAGGAACGGTGGTACTGGCAGGCGACCTCTTCTACGAAGGCAATTGCGTCATTATCGACCACGGCCAGCAATTCATGACTCTGTACATGCACTTGTCGCACATCCAGGTCGCCGAGGGCGAGAAGGTCAAGCAAGGTCAGGAGCTTGGCCGAAGCGGAGCGACCGGCCGCGCCACTGGACCGCACCTGCACGTGGCAGTGCGCTGGCAAGGCGCCTATCTGGATCCCGCCCAACTCTGGGCTTTACAGCTCCCCACTTTGCCGTGAAACCGACTTTTGTCCGAATTGGCCTGCTACAGCGCTTCCTTGCCGGCCGCGGCTGAATGGCGTGTGTCAGGATGACTGGGGTGCACAGCTTTACGGGCTTTCTGCGCCTGCGGTTGCAGCCCGGTCTTTTGGTCCTGATGCGTGATCAATAGCGATTCGAGCTGACGCAGCAGTTCGTCGGTATTGACTGGCTTCACCAGCAGCGAGTGCGCTCCTTCAATCTGCCATTCATTGCCCAGCGACGGATACGCCGTGAGGATGGCCGTTGCCGGGTCATACGCCTGCTGTCGCGCTGCGCGAATTACTTCGTACCCCGCAGTCTCACTCTCCATGCGCATATCGGTGATGACCATCTCGAAGATGCCGCTCTTCATCTTGCGTTCGGCTTCTTTCACGGATGCGGCCGTGTCAACTTCAAAACCATTCATCTCCAGGATGGCGCGCAGAGTAAGCAGGATTGCCAATTCATCATCGACCAGCAAGATGCGGCGTTTCATGGGAAAACTCCAGGGGCGAGTGTCGTACAAGCGCGGGCGCTTGTTGTGATGCCAATTCTACTCGCTTAGTTGCTGCCGTGGATTTACGTCACGCTATACCACGTTGGTGCTCAGTATAATGGCTTCGTGGCGACCTATCATGTTCAGAACTTTGGATGCCGCGCGACCCAGGCGGATGGCGCCGCCATCGAGCGTCAGCTGCTCGACCGCGGGATGGCACGCACCGCCGCTGCCGTGGACGCGCAAGTCGTTGTTCTCAACACCTGCACTGTGACCGCCTCCGCCGATCAGGATGCGCGCGCTGCTATCCGTCGCATTCATCGCGAGAATCCTGAAGCGAGAATTCTGGTTACCGGCTGCTACGCACAGCGTGCTCCTCAAGAACTGGCGGCGCTGCCGGGCGTGAGCCTCGTGGTTGGAAACTCCCACAAGCATCAACTCGCCGACTATGCTGTGTCGCCGGCGTTCGGCAGCGGCGGATTTATTCCCCTGGCGGACGTCGGCGCCGATGCCAAGCTGATGGTTGGCGACATCTTCGCCCACACCGAGTTGATGGCCGCTCCCGTCTTCGACGCGGATCCTTTCGCCAAGACGCGCCCTAACCTCAAAGTGCAGGACGGCTGCAATAACCGTTGCTCGTTCTGCATCATCCCGTACGTGCGCGGCAGGAGCCGTTCGCTGAAGCTGGAGCAGGTGCTGCGCGAAGTGGATGCGCTGGTCGCCAACGGCTACCGCGAGATCGTGCTGTCGGGCATCAACCTCGGGCGCTGGGGGCGCGAGCTTGCGCCGCGCATGAACTTCGCCGCCATGCTGCGCGCGATCCTCGAGCAAACCGCGATCGAGAAGGTCCGCATCAGCTCCGTCGAGCCCATGGACTGGACGAACGACGTGATCGGACTGGTTGCGTCATCGCCGCGCATCGCGAAGCACGCCCATGTTCCCATGCAATCAGGCAGTGACCGCGTTCTGCGCCGCATGCATCGCAAGTACCGCCCGTGGCATTACGCCGATCGCATTGAGCGCATACGCCGCGCCATGCCCGACGCCGCAATTGGCGCTGACGTGATGGTTGGCTTCCCCGGGGAAACCGACGATGCCTTTGAAGAGACGCATGCAATGATCGAACGCCTCCCGTTTACCTACCTGCATGTGTTTACCTATTCCTCGCGGCCGGGAACTCCTTCCGCCGAAATGCCGGACCAGGTTCCGGTGCACATCGCGCGCGAGCGCAATCGCGTGCTGCGCGAGTTGGCCGCACACAAGAAACGGGCCTTCATGCAGTCGTTCGTCGGTCGCGAACTGGAGGCGATCACCCTCACCCACTACGACGCTGAGTTCACCGAGGCGCTGACCGACAACTACCTCAAGCTGCGCGTTCGCGGAGGGCACAACCCTAACACGCTGTTGCGAAGCAGAATTGAAGCCGTCGCGAGCGACGCACTGGTCGGATCGTCAGCGATGATGTAGCCCATTCAGCCCGCTGTTCCCGCATATCACCGTGCTATACTTCGACAATACCTGTAATTCCTTAGGAGGGCTGTATCGATAAACGCTTCATCCGCACCAACGAGCGTATTCGCGCACGCGAACTTCGCGTGATTGATGATGAAGGCAACCAGCTTGGTATCATGACGCCTTACGAAGCGCTCAAAATAGCCCGCGAAAAGACCCTCGACCTGGTAGAAGTCTCGCCCACCGCCCAGCCTCCTGTGTGCCGCATCATGGATTATGGGAAATACCTGTACCAGCAGGAAAAGCGCGAGCGCGAGGCCAAAAAGCACCAGCACCAGATTGTGGTCAAGGAAGTCAAGTTTCGCATCAACGTGGACGATCACGACTACGACACCAAGAAGAACCACGTGCTGCGCTTTCTCGCTGAAGGCGACAAAGTGAAGGCGACCATCTTCTTCCGCGGACGCGAAATGACGCGCCAGAGCTTGGGACGTGGGATCCTGGAACGACTGATCACCGACCTCGGCGACAAGGCGATTGTGGAATTCCGGCCGCGGCAGGAAGGCAACACGCTGCACCTGATTCTGGCGCCGCCCAAGGCGCAGGCTCCGGGCAAGCCGCACAAGGCCGAAGCTAAGCCGCAGGCTCCCAAGCCCGAAAAGCCGTCCGCTCCGCCGGCAACGCCACCACCACAGCAGCAACCGCAGTAATCCCATTCGCACCCGATTGTCATCCGCAACAAACAGGTGTCATGCTGAGCGCAGCCTGCCCAGGTGTTGGGCAGGCGGAGTCGAAGCACCCCTATAGTTGAGTGAAGGTGAGGTTCGCGCCAGACGGCCTTCAACTGCAGATTTTCAGAGATAACACCGAGCATTTTCTTTGTCTTTTCATTCGATCCGTGTTCATCCGCGAAAATCCGCGGTTAAACTGTCTTTGACCGTATGTGTCTCCGGCAAGAGGTGTGCCGCTGCTGGCGGGGTTGGCGCGTTTATGTTGTAATAGAGGGACACTATGCCGAAGCTGAAAACTCATAGCGGAGCGGCCAAACGCTTCAAGAAGACAGGTACGGGCAAGATCAAGCGCGGACACGCGTACAAGCGCCACATCCTGACTTCCAAGGGAACCAAGCGCAAGCGCCAGCTCGATACCGACGTGATGCTTGATAAGGCCGACGTGCCTAAAATCAAGCGCATGATCCCATACTAGCCCGCAGTGGCGGGCACCGGCATGAACACCCCAGTGGGTGCCCCGTTCTGGCGAGGCCAGGGCGGGAGTTGACGGTCAACAGCGTGTGAAGAGGCGAATCAGGCCCCCCGCCGAGGCGGGCGTGGTCAACTACCTTGCCTCCAGCCGCTTCGTGGTTAGCAAAAAAGGAGCAACATGCCTCGCGTTAAACGTGGTACCAAGCGCCGTGCGCGCCGCAAAAAGATACTGGATCGCGCCAGTGGCTATTACTTAACAAAATCGAAGCTGTACCGTTCAGCGAAAGAGTCGGTCGAGCGGGGGCTGAAGTTTGCCTACAGCGGCCGCAAGCAGAAGAAGCGCCAGTATCGCTCCATCTGGATTGTGCGCATCGGCGCCGCCACCAAGCTGAACGGCCTCAGCTACAGCAAGTTCATCAACGGCCTGAAGAAGGCCGGCATTGAGTTGGACCGCAAGATCCTCGCCGATCTGGCGGTCCATGATCCGGCTGGGTTTACGGCGCTGTGCAAGCAGGCGCAAGCCGCCACGGCATAGTCCGCCCATCCCAGCAACCAAGCAGTGATTTCCGATGGGCGGCCCGCGTGGCCGCCCATTGCGCTTGCAATCGATTTAAAGAATTGTCTCGGCCTTCGCCGGACCTGGCAGGAATTGAATCTGGTAGTTTGGGATTCGGCAGCAGTAGTTTGCGTACCACCAGTCAGCAGGCCGACACAAACGTAGTCCACGGCGTAAGAGTCTGTGTCAGAACTGTGTTTTGTTTGCGGTATTGACGTTCAGAACCGTGTTTTGTTTGCGGCATTCGAATTCAGAACTGTGTTTTGTTTGCAGAAGTGGAATGAAGTGCGAATACCGTCAGCGCCGTAGGCGCGACTTAGTTTAGCCCAGCACGAAGCCGCAGGCGGAGTGCTGGGTAGGGTTGTAATTTTGAGAATGAGCCCCTTTAGGGGCGGCACGAAGAACATGTACATCGTCCCCAAACTCGCGGATTACTCGCCGGCCGCCCTCGACCGCGCCGTCGCCGAACTCATGGCTGCGCTGGAATCCGAGGCCGCCGGGCTGCGCGCCGAATCCGACTGGAAGACCTTCCGCGATCGCTGGATGGCGCGCAAGAACGGCGTGCTCACACAACTGAACGACATCTGGCTGAAAGCCGCGCCCGGCCCGGCAAAACGCGACGTCGGACAGCGCGTCAACGAACTGAAGCCCTGCGTCGAAGCCGCAGTCGATGGAGCATATATCAAAGCTTATTGCGTCCGTGTTGCTCGGGAAAGCATCCGAACCTCATCCCTCGACATCACCCTCCCCGGCATCCAGCGCCCCATCGGCGCCAAGCATCCCGTGCTGCGCGTGATGGACGAAATCGTCGCGGTCTTCAAGGCGATGGGCTACTCCGTCGGCGAGGGCCCTGAGGTCGAAACCGACTACTACAATTTCGAGTCGCTCAACTTCCCGCCAAACCATCCCGCGCGGGACACGCAGGACACGCTGTTCATCGCCGGGCAGGAACGCAAGCCGACGCGCGACCGTCTGATGCTGCGCACCCACACCTCGCCGGTTCAGATTCGCACTATGGAGCAGCAGCCGCCGCCGGTGCGCATCGTCATCCCCGGCAAAGTGCATCGCAACGATCCGCTCGACGCCACGCACTCGCCCGTCTTCCATCAGGTCGAGGGGCTCGCGGTGGACACCAACATTACCTTCTGCGACCTGAAGGGCACGCTCGACCACGCCATGAAGGCGCTGTTCGGCTCGTCGGTGAAGACACGCTTCTACCCGTCGTTTTTCCCCTTCACCGAACCGAGCGCCGATATGCAGGTGAGCTGCATCTTCTGCGGGGGCAAGGGGTGCCGCAAATGCAAGGGCAGCGGCTGGATTGAATTGCTGGGCTGCGGCATGGTGGATCCCAATGTCTTCGACTTCGTGAAGCAGAACGGTTACGACTCGTCGAAGATCTCAGGCTTCGCCTTTGGCATGGGAGTGGAGCGCATCGCCATCCTGAAGTATGAGGTGGAAGAGATCCAGTTGTTCTACCAGGGCGACGTGCGCTTTCTGGAGCAGTTCGCGTGAGAATCCTTCCCACATGGCTGCGCGAGTTCGTCAACGTCGCGGCCGACGACCACCAACTCGCCGAGGACCTGACATCGGCTGGCATTGCGGTGGAGTCCGTCCAGGAAGAGAACGGCGAGACCGTTTACGAGATGGACCTGACTACGAACCGCGTGGACGCCATGAACCACTACGGCGTCGCGCGCGAGGCCTCGTCGATCTACGACGTCGAACTGAAAAAGGTCGAACCGAGGCTGCCCGGACGAAACAGCAGGTTCCTCCACTTCGGCCGCTGCGCGGCCTTCGGTCGGAATGACAAGGGGATGTGTTCCCCATCGTGATCGAAGACGCTCAGGGTTGCGCGCGATACACCGCCCGCATCGTTCGCAACGTGAAGATCGGGCCATCGCCCGAACTCGTCGCCCGGCGGCTCGAACTTCTCGGCTCGCGCCCCATCAACAACGTCGCCGACGCCACCAATTACGCTCTCAACGAACTCGGGCATCCCACGCATGCTTTCGATCTCGACCTGCTCGAAGGCGGAACCATCATCGTCCGTCGCGCACGCGCCGGTGAATCGCTGAAGACCCTGGATGGAGTCGAGCGCAAGCTCACTCCTGAGGACCTTGTCATCGCCGATGCCAAGAAGCCGGTAGCGCTGGCGGGGGTGATGGGTGGCTTCGACACGATGATTACGGAGGCGACGAAGAATGTGCTCATAGAGTCGGCGTGGTTCGATCCCGCGACGGTCCGCAGCATGGCCAAGCGCCACGGCATGCACACTGACGCCTCGCATCGCTTCGAGCGTGGCGCCGACTGGAGCTGCGCACCCCTGGCTTGCGACCGCGTGGCCGAATTGATTCTCGCCAGCGCCGGCGGCGAATTACACGGCGAACTGATCGACACCATCGCCCGCAGGATAGAGCCTGCGGCCATCGTGCTGCATCGCTCGGAGGTGAAACGTATTCTCGGAATCGAGCTAGACGAAGATGAAATCCAGCGCATCCTGGGCCGACTCGGTTTCGGCGTCACGCGCGCATCCGGCGGCAACTTCAACGTGCAGGTCCCGACCTGGCGTCTCGACGTGGAGCGCGAAGTTGACCTGCTGGAAGAGCTGGCGCGCATCCACGGCTACAACAAATTTCCCAACACGCTGCCCGCGTTTACTGGCGCGGTGGTGACGCTGCCCGACGAGCCGAAGGACGCCAAGGTGCGGGAAACCATGCTGGCGCTCGGTTACGACGAGGCCATTTCGATCACCTTCATCTCGGAGCCGGAGGCGCGGACCTTCGGCAGCGGCGAGCCGCTGGCCATCGCCAATCCGCAGAGCGAAGAGGCGGGCTACATGCGCACATCGATGCTGCCGGGGCTGCTCAACATGGTCGGATACAACCTGAACCGTGGCAATACCGGCGTGCGGCTGTTTGAAGCGGGCGAGGTCTTCGAAAAGCGCGGCGATAATCACGACGAGCGACGCCACCTGGGTTTCGCCGCCACGGGCGATGCCTTGGCAAAGAGCGTTCACTCTGCGGCGCAGCCGTACAACTTTTTCCACATGAAGGGCGATGTCGAAGAGCTGCTGACCGGGTTCGCGCACAACTCACTTTACTTCGATACTCAGACGCCGCAGTACTTCCATCCCGGCCGTTCGGCCCGCGCGGTGATGGACGGAGAGACCGTCGCGCGCTTTGGCCAGTTGCATCCCGATCTGGCGGCTGCGCGCAAGTTCCGGCAGGAAGTGTATGTGGCCGAAGTGTTGCTCGACCGGCTGTATCGTCATGCACTGCGCGAGCCGCGCTATCAGCCCATCTCGAAGTTCCCAGCGGTGGAGCGCGACTTCTCCTTCGTCTTCGACGATGCGGTCACCTTCGAGCGCATCAAGTCCGCAGTCGATGAGCTAGCAATAAACGAGCTGCAGACGTTTGTCCCGGCCGAGATTTACCGCGGCGAGAAGGCGGGCACGGGGAAGTATTCGGTTCTGCTCCACGCAGAGTTTCAGTCCAAGGAGCGTACCCTGCGCGACGACGAGGTGGCACAGTGGTCTTCGCAGATCATCGCCGAGCTGGAAGCACTGGGTGGCGTGCTGCGCGCGTAACAGGAATTGTCATCACGAGCGGGCCGAGGTGGGGAGCGAGGGGTCTCCTCTGGAGTTGTCATTACGAGCGGCCTTCAGGCCGCGAGGAATCTGCTTTTCGTCGGGTTTAGGAAAGCAGATTCCTCGCTTCGCTCGTAATGACAAAACTGCTGCGCCCACTATCCTGCGCTTTCGCTTTTCCCACGCGCCCGCTTCTTGTGACCGCCGTGCTGGCCCTGCGGCTTCTTCTCTTCTGGCAGCTCGCGCGCTACGCTGTCCAGCACTCCGTTGATGAACGTCACCGACTCCGGCGTGGAGAACCGCCGCGCGATTTCCAGCGCCTCGTTGATCACGATGGGGCGGGCGGTCTCAGGAAAGCCGAGAAACTCCGCTACCCCGGTGCGCAGCAGATTACGGTCCACCGCGGCCATACGCTCCATCCGCCAGCGCTGCGCATTGCGCTCGATAATCTCATCGATCTCCGCGGACCGTTCGCAGGCAACACCGAACAACTTATCGGCAAAGGCGCGCACATTTTCGTCCAGGTCCATGCGCTCGCTCCAGAACGTGCGGCGCACCTCCCCGGCATCCTGCTTCGCCATGTCCAACTGGAAGAGCATCTGCAGCGCCAGTTCGCGCGACTTCCGGCGGCTGGTTGCCTTGATCATGGCTTGCCGCCCGCGCTTTGGTCAGCGACTCTTTCGCGCAGCGACGCCATCTCCACCGCCGTCAGGCCTGCCTCGAATCCCTTGTTGCCCGCCTTCAATCCCGCGCGATCAATAGCCTGCTCCAGCGTGTCACAGGTAAGGACCCCGAAGGCGTGCGGCACTCCCGTCTCCTGCGCCGACTGGCCAATGCCACGCGTGACTTCGTTGGCGATGACCTCGTAGTGCAGCGTGCCTCCACGCAGCAGGCATCCGATGCACACAATGGCGTCATAGCGCCTGCTCTCCGCCAACTGGCGCGCGGCTGAAGGAATCTCGAATGCGCCGGGCACATGAACTACGGTGACGTCATCTGGCTGGGCTCCGCATTGGCGTAGGGCTTGCAGCGCGCCGTCCAGTAGGCGCTCGGTTATGAACGAGTTGAAACGGCTGATCACGACCGCAAAGCGCTTGCCGGCCGCATTTAATGAAGCTTCGACGCCGCGAGTCTCGCTCGGTTTCTTCGCGTAGGTTAGGAAGCCGATGCGCAACCCGCCCACTTCCACCTCGAACAGCCGCGCTCCGTAAGGGGTGTCGGCAATCTCTTTGCGGATGTTGACGCCGAGTTTCTTCGCGATCTCCCAAGCGGCATCGGCGTCGGAGACTTCCACCATCGCATCAACACTTGGCGAGTCCGGCGCGGCGATAAATTCGATGCCTCCGCCGGGCGCGAGCATCTCGATGCCGTGATTTCCACCCTCGTGCCATTCGTTGCCCGGAACAAACCCCAGCGCGCGAAATAACTCCAGCGCTGGCTGAAGATCATCCAGCGACTTGCCGAGCACGCGAGGGAAGATGATGGAACGAATCATGGTTCAGTAGTGTGGTCAGTAGTCAGTTTCCAGTTGTCAGATCTCAAATGAGTTGTCATTACGAGCGGCCTTTAGGCCGCGAGGAATCTGCTGTTTCTCCGAAGCGCTGCCGACCCAGAGAAAAGCAGATCCCTCGCCCGCCGCGGCGGGCTCGTAATTACAATTTCTGGCTACTGGCCGCTGGCTACTGACTACTTTCCTTTAAACACCGCCGGCCGCTTCTCGAGAAACGCGCGCGTGCCTTCGTTCTTGTCCTCCGTCGCGCAGCAGACGGCGAACAGCGTGGCCTCCAGAAACAGGCCGTCCGCCAGCGTCATGTCGAAGCCGCGGTTCACCGCCTCCATCGCGTACTGGATGGCCAGCGGCGAGTTGGCAATGATCTTGGCCGCGATCGCCTCGGCGCGCGCGATCAGCTCGCTCTGCGGCACCACCTCGTTCACCAGCCCGATGCGGTAGGCCTCCTGCGCGCTGATCATCTCGCCGGTCAACACCTGCTGCATCGCCAGTCCCTTGCCCACCAAACGTGGCAGGCGCTGCGTGCCACCGTAGCCGGGGATGAGTCCGAGCTTCACCTCAGGCTGGCCGAGCTTGGCATTGTCGCTGGCGAGGCGCATGGTGCAAGCCATCGCCAACTCGCAGCCGCCGCCGAGCGCAAAGCCGTTAATGCAGGCGATCACCGGCTTGCCCAGGTTCTCGATCGCATCCACGATGGCTTGCCCGCGATGGGTGTACTCCTTGGCGGAAACCGGAGTCTGTTGCCCCAGCTCGCCAATGTCCGCGCCCGCGACGAACGACTTTTCGCCCGCGCCGGTGAGGATGACCACGCGGACCTCGGCATCATCCTTCAGACCGGCGAAGACGGTCTTCAGTTCCTGCATGGTGGCCATGTTCAGCGCGTTCAGCACCTTCGGCCGATCAATGGTGACGTAGGCAATCTGGTTCTTCTTTTCGAACTTAATGTTTTGGAAGTCGGTCATGATGGTCTCTCAGTTGAATGGCTGCACTCGGGACAAACTTGAAATTGCCATTACGAGCGGCCTTCAAGCCACGAGGAATCCGCTGTTTCTTCGAAGCGCTGCTGACCCAGAGAAAAGCAGATTCCCTCGCTTCGCTCGTAATGACAACTCTCTAACATAATGACAACTGTTGATACACGGACGTGCAATAGACAACTCTCAACCGCGATGCTACACAAACTTTCCCGGCACCGGCTTGTTGGGATCAGCGTAATCGTAGAAGCCCTTGCCCGACTTGCGACCGTACCAACCCGCCAGCACCAGCCGTCGCAGCAGCGGCGGCGAGGCAAAGCGCGGCTCCTTGAACTCGTCGTACATGACATGCGTGATGTAATAAGTCGTGTCAAGGCCGACGAAGTCGAGCAGTGTGAACGGCCCCATCGGATAGCCGCAGCCCAGCTTCATGGCTTCGTCAATGTCGGTGATGGAGCCAACACCTTCCTCGTACGCACGAATCGCGTCCAGCAAATACGGCACCAGCAGCCGGTTTACGATGAACCCGGTCTTGTCGCTGGTGCGCACCGGCACCTTGCCCAGTTTCGTGCCGAACTCCACCGCCGTCTCAAACACCTCGGGCGCGGTGGCGATGGTCTTCACTACCTCGACCATCTTCATCATCGGCACCGGATTGAAGAAGTGCAGGCCGATGAAGCGCTCCGGCCGCTTGGTGGCCGTCATCAGCTCGGTGATCGAAATCGAAGAAGTGTTACTGGCGAAGATCGCGTCTTTCTTGACGATCGCATCGAGCTGCGCATAGGTCTTGCGCTTCTCTGCGACGTTTTCGATGATGGCTTCGATCACGATATCGCAGTCGGCGAGATCGGCCATGTTGGTGGTGCCCTTCAGCCGTGACTGCGCCTCGGTCTTCTGCTCTGGCGTCAAACCACCCTTCGCGGGACCGCGCTCCACCAGCCGGGTAAGCGACTTCTCAATTCCCGCGAAACCCTTGTCGAGAAATTTTTGCTCCTGCTCCAGCACCGTTACCTCGAAACCCGCGTTGGCCGCGACCTGCGCGATGCCCGAGCCCATCAATCCACAACCTAGTACTCCAACTTTTTTGATGTCCATAATTTCGCTTTCCCTTTGAATGAATGTATAAGGCGAACTTAATGAGTTCCACGGTGCCGGAGCGCACGCTCGTTCTCACCCGCTTTGCCATCACGAGCCCGCCGCGGCGGGCGAGGGATCTGCTTTCCGGCCCTTGCTGGGACAGCAGATTCCGCGCGCCAAACCCAGGCGCTCGTAATGACAATTTTGAAATCATGATCAGCCCGTTACTCCTCGACCACATGAACATGTCGTGAGATTCTCAATTCAAGGATGCCTCATCCAGTGTCCGCTCTCCCTTTGGCTGGCGCGCCCGCTTCCATAATCCTCGTATTCTGCAGGACCACGATTTCCCACAGGCCGTCTTTCTTTTCCAGCACCAGCAAGGGCCGTGCCTGCAACTCGCGCGCCTCACCATCTTCGTAGAATTGCAGGTACTGACGGGTAGACACAACAGCGACATCAGGTCGTACAAAGCGAACTTTCTCGACGCTGTACCGCACCGTGCTGCCCTTGTAGATGGTGCCGAAGATCATACGGTGGCCGGCCTCAATGGCCGTTCGGCCGCTGTAGTACCCGCCCAGGATGTGGATGAAATCGGCCTCTTCCGCGAACGCCTCAGCGAAGCTGGCGGCGTCACAGGCATTCCATGCCGCTTCGAGTTGATAGACCAGTTGGTGCAGAGCGCGTTCGTCACTTGTCATACTTCAGATCCCGTATTGACCCGGTGGAAGGGCACGGCTTCAGCCGTCCCGCAAAGACGTCCTGCCAGAGCGGGCTTTAGCCCTGGAGCACATCCAACGCCCGCCACGGCCAAAGCCGTTCGTGACCGAGCGCTATTTCGCCGGGCTGAAGCCCGGCGCTTCCACCCCAGATGGAAGTCTTCTTTCACCTGCAATCCTACCGCTGCAGGTTCTCGATGATGACTGCAATCCCCTGTCCGCCGCCGATGCATGCGGTGGACAGTCCGTACTTCGCCTTGCGGCGGCGGAGTTCGTTCATCAGCGTAATGAGCAAGCGCGTTCCGGTCGCGCCCAACGGATGGCCAAGCGCGATCGCCCCGCCGTTAACGTTCACCTTGTTGCGATCCAGCCCAAGCTCCTTCTCCACTGCGAGGTACTGTGCCGCAAAGGCCTCGTTCACCTCGATCAGATCAATGTCTTCGAGCTGCAGCCCGGCTTTCTGCAGCGCGATGCGAGTTGCGGGCACCGGTCCCGAACCCATGATCTTGGGATCGACACCGGCAATACCCCAGCTCACAATGCGCGCCATCGGCTTCAGATTACGCCTCTCGGCCTCGGCAAGCGGCATCACGACAACGGCCGCCCCGCCGTCAACAATTCCGCTGGCGTTGCCCGCAGTCACGCCTCCCGTGCCAAAGGCAGGCTTCAGCTTGCGCAGGCTTTCCATCGTTGTCTCGGGCCGCCGGAGGTCGTCCTCGGTGAACATCTCACCAGACGGCTCGCCTTTGCGATTACGCAGGGCAACCGGCGTCAATTCTTCCTGAAGCCTTCCTGCCTTGTAGGCGTCGTCAGCCGTCTTCTGCGAGCGGAGCGCAAACTCATCCTGCATCTCACGGGTAACGCCCTGCTGATTGCCATAAAGCTCGGCGGTGTTGGCCATATACAGGCCGCAATACGTGTCCAGCAGCGCCACCATCAGCGAGTCTTCCAGCTTGCCTTCGCCCAGGCCGACGCCCCAGCGCATGCCGCGTATGACGTGCGGCGCTTGCGACATGGACTCCATGCCGCCGGCCAGCACGATCTTTGACTCGCCGAGCTGGATCATCTGGGCTGCGGTCACAACCGATTGCATGCCCGAACCGCACAAGCGATTGACGGTGAGCGCCGGAACGTCCACCGGCACGCCGGCTTTCAGAGCCACGTGCCGCGCGCCATAGATGGAATCTCCCGAAGTCTGCTGCGCGTTGCCGATCACGACGTGATCAATCTCAGCCGGCTCGACGCCGGAGCGTTTCATGGCTTCCGTGGCCGCGATGGCGCCCAAATCCATGGCAGTGAAGTCGCGCAACTTGCCGCAATAGCGGCCCATGGGCGTGCGGGCCCCGTTTACGATGGCAATATCTGTGGTATTCGACATGGGTGATATAGAAAATAACCAGAACAACTGAGGAAACCTTTGAGTTTATCAGCCGTCGAAGAAGCGCGGCAACCAGACGGGCTGGAGGCACTGCGTTGATCCGAGATAATGATGTGACATCCTGAGCGAAGCGAGCCGCAAAGATTCCGAGTGCCTATACGGCACAATCAACAATTTTGTGGGCCGGGCGGTTGCGGAGTCGAAGGACCCCATAAGGGGCTGGAGGTTTCACCAATGTGGCCGAGTGGTTCAGCAACAAGTTGGAGATTGCTGGCCGGCGATAGAGGCCCTTCGACTCCTCGGTCGCCGCAGGGACCTCGATCGCTCAGGGTGACGGGGCAACAATTTTCACTGCGAAACTGACCAACCAAAGGATCGCCGTCGGCACAGCGTGCCTAAGCGCTGCGCTCGCGGCGTTTGCCCTGTTGTGTCTTGCCGGATGCGGTGGCGGCGTCGCAGAGTCACGCCTTCGGAACCCTCACCACCCCCTCCGCCGCAACAGTTCGCGATCACGCGTTTGAGCACCGACCCTTTCACCAACTCCGACAGCCAGCACGCCACGGAGGTCGAGCCCGGCATGTTCGCCTCGGGCTCGACGATCATGACTGCTTTCCAGGCTGGCCGCAGGTTCAACGGCGGAGGATCCGACATCGGCTTTGCGACCTCGACCAACGGCGGCGCCAGTTGGACGAACGGCTTCCTGCCCGGCCTAACCGTCGCGGTTGGCGGCACATATGTCGCCGCCAGCGATCCTTCGGTTGTTTTCGACCAGGCACACGGTGTGTGGATTGTCGCTTCCCTGTTGATCGCCTCCGCCACCGACCTGGTGGGAGTGAGCCGCTCGGCGGATGCGATGAATTGGGGAGCTCCGATCATCGTCAGCGCCACCAACGATTCCGACAAGCAATGGATCACCTGCGACAACACCGCCAGCCAGCCCATTCTTCGGCCATTGCTACTTGGAGTGGGACGATCCCAGCCAGCCCGCGAACGGTCTCATCTGGATGAGCACTTCGACCGATGGCGGTTTGACGTGGAGCGCGGCCGTGAACACTGCGAGTCTCTCCACCGGCCTTGGCGGCCAGCCCGTAACCCAGCCCAACGGGACAGTGGTCGTGCCCATCGAGAACGCCGACGGTACGCAGATGCTCGCCTTCACCTCGACCGACGGGGGAGTCACCTGGAATACGCCTGTTACGATCTCGACCATCACAGACCATCTCGTGGCCGGGAACATGCGCACTTCGGCGTTGCCCTCGGCTACGGTGGACGCTGCGGGCCGGGTCTATGTGGTCTGGCAGGATTGCCGCTTCCGTACCGGTTGCTCGTCAAACGACATCGTGCTGAGCACGTCGTCTGATGGGAGCAACTGGACGGCACCGGTCGGCATTCCCATCGATGCTGTGACGAGCACGGTGGACCATTTCATTCCCACGATCGCGGCCGATCCCGCGACCAGTAGCGGTTCGGCGCGGCTGGCGCTAACCTACTATTTCTATCCGACGGCGCAATGCACCGCCGCAACGTGCCAGCTGAACGTTGGCTTTGTTTCCTCGCAGGATGGTGGCAATATCTGGAGCGCGGCGATCACGCTCGCCGGTCCGATGTCGCTAAGTTGGCTGCCCAATACTTCGTCCGGTGTGATGGTCGGCGATTATACTGCGGTCGCTTTTTCAAACGGCCATGCCTATGCCGTGTTCGCAGTGGCCCGGACAAATTCCGGGACCACATTCGACGAGGCAATTTATGCGAATACTAGCGCGCTAAGTGTTACCGCAAGCCAGTTGGCCCGCACGGTAATGCGGGCCGCAACCGCGGTCACGCGAAATTCCGACCACGGACCCAGGAAGTTCTACGACCTGGACCATGAGCATCCGATTCAGCCGCTGAAGAAGAAGTAACCGGATGTGGCCGCGGGATCGTCACCGTCTACTTCCAGTTGTTCGTCGACGTCTCCTCGTTCTCCCCATTGGAGCGGGTCACCTTCTTGTACAAGGTGGCTCGCATCTTCGCCCCTGGCATCGGCGCAAACAATAGAGCCGCTCCAACTCCCACTCCCACGCCGGCCGCGAACTGCCAGGCCGGGCGCCAGCCGACGATCTCCGGTTCAGTTTTTCGTTGACCGTATCCACCAGCTGTTCTGCAACGTCTGCTGTATTGTCGCGAAGATTGCTCACCATTTTCCCGGCGCTCCGTTGCGCCATCGCGGTGCGTTTCCGAATCGTGCCCAGCAGTTCCCCGGCTAATTCCAGCCCCTCTGCAGCCATGGCGATTGCCGTCATTACTTTTTCTTTTTTGCGCACTTTTTTCCCCTTTTCGATGTTGAATTTCGCAGCTTGCTTGATTGTCTTGGTGGAGAATGCGCTTAGGACGACCCTTTGAATCCGAGCCGTCCTAGCATCCTTTGTGGTTAGGGGCGCGGTTCTTACTCACACCCGCGGTTCACCTTCAGGCCACGTCTCTCGATGGGATCGGCCGGTCCGATTTGTCGAAGTCGGCGGCTGCTTCTCCCGTCGAAGCGACATCCTGCGCCCCTGTGCGCTCGAGGATATCTTTGGCCCGCTTGGTCCACTCCGAATTGTCACAGTGCACGGAGACCAGAATCCCGCCATCTTTAATTCGCCCTTCGTAGCGCTTGGCTTCGTACTCCGGTATGCCCGCTCCAACCAGAGCTCCCGTCAATCCGCCAACTGCGCCGACGGCGCCTGCGCCAGCCAGTGCGGCGACGATCGGGCCGGCTGCAATGAAGGGGCCGATTCCCGGAATTGCGAGCGCCCCAATGCCCACCAACCAGCCTAAGGCGCCACCTAGCAGCGCTCCCGTGGTTGCGCCAGTGGTCGCGCCTTCCGGGGCCTTGGTGTGCTTCTCATGAGCAAAATCTTTTGATCCCTGGTTTTCCGGGAATAGCACAGAAATATCTTCATTGCGGAAGCTGGCTGTCCTCAACTGATCGACGCCGCGTTCCAGTTCGGTGAGATTACGGTAAATACCAAATGCTGCGGTGTTCTTACCTGCCATGGTTTGGATTCCTTCTTTTCGTATTTGTTTTTGTGGAACTTTCTTCCCGGTAAGCAGTCAGATGCCGGCAGTCACTGCGGGTTTGCATGGGGATTTTTTTCGGCCATCCAGTCCTCGATTTCGGGCTGAAAGAAATACCGCCTTGTCCGCTGGCGGACAGGAAATATTGAATTTGAACGCACGAGCCTCAGGCCAGGCCGGATTGCCTCAGCGCATCTATCCTGTTTCCATATATTTACGTTGCTAGAAATCTGGCCTGTGACGTGTAGTTCAGAACAGCCGGCGCACGAACCAGGGCAGTGAATTGAGCCCGCGCAAGCACGGGCGAGCTTCGAAATATCCGGGAGCCGTGTACCGGCGACCCAGTTCGCAAGGTGAGGACCATGGCAAAGACTGAGCGCGTTCGCCAGGATGTTTCCGCATCGTTTGGGCCGGACGACCTCCGGCGGCAATCGGAGCAGGGCTGGAAGCTGGTCGCAGTCGAGTGGGAGCGCGAATTGCCCGATGAGACGCCCGAGCCCAGCGTTCCGGGAGACGTCCCCTTCGGCCTGCAGGTTGCGCAAGACCCCCGCCGCGTCTGGAAGAGAACCCCACCGAACGCGAGGTCCTGTTCCTCATCATGGAGCTGACCGTTCAGGACGGACCCTATTCAGGGATCGCCGATGAATTGAATCGCCGCGGCTATCGCACCCGCCAGGGAATGAAATGGACGCCAATCTCGGTGTTTCAGATGTTGCCGCGGTTGATCGAGGTGGGCCCCAAAATCTTTGCCACCCAGGAATGGCAGCAGCGCAGAGAGCGGCTGTCGAAGCTAATGGCAGGATGACCGATCTTTAAACGGAATCGAACCGTTCCCTGCTTTCGGGCTGCGCCCGCAGGACTGAAATCAACCCACGAAACCGCACAAAGAAAAACCCCGAAGTCAGTTGGACGACGGGGTTTTCCTTCGACTAATTTGTGGAGTGCTGCTCTACCGCATCTCCGCCCGATTGGGGCACGGGGACGACCGCTTCACCGAGTCCTGCATCTGCATGGAAACCGCCTGCAGTCTGGCTGCGGCAACCTGCATTCTCACATTCCGGGCGACGATCCGTTCCGCCACGGCAGCGGCTCTGGCCTGCACTCGGACGTCAAGATTGTCGAGTCCGTGCAGTTGAATCGCAACCGGGGTAACCACCATGTTCTTTTGGGCGCGCGCCATCTGCTCTTGTATTCTGGCGGCATCACGCCGTGCGCGCTCCGCCTCCCGCATGGCGGCTTCGGCGGCAATCTGACTCTGCCTCACCGCCTGCTCGGCAACTCTCGCTTGCGCCGCCGCGATCGGCAAATTCATCTCGGCCATCAGCTGCGCCTCTTCGGGATAGCTGGGATGCAATTGGCTCTTAAACTTCGCAATCCAATGGGAGACGATGGTGGGTACCCTATCGCACTGCGGGCCGGTAACCGCCTGGCCGTGCTGAGATCGCTGCGAAATCTGCTGCAGCGATTGGAGCCCGCGCGAGAATACCGCAAAGGTCGCTATGATCGCCAAGGTCGCCACCAGGTATCTGCGTTCCATACTGCCTCCTCATGCACCTACAGACGGTCCAGCCAGCGGATAGTTAGGTTTTTTGTGCTCAACGGTCATCGCTGCTTCACGTCTGGTTTGTGTGGCAAGGTACACTTTGGGGGCCATGCCGGGAAGTCTTGCAAGTCATTGTGGATTCGGGAGTTATCATCCCTGGGAGACGTGCTGTGTAGGAGCAAGCGTCCGCATTTAGAATCTCTTGTCCAGAAGCGGACAACTTGCTTGACTGGCCGCCTCGCTATGCACCAACTTTGTCATTACCCGGTTGGCCAGCAGCGGGTTCGCACTTGCTGCAAATCGGCAGGGGAGAAGGGGAACCCCAAGGGTCCCACCTTCTCCCCCGTGCAAACCGCGTTTGTTCCCAGCGCCCGGTGAGGAACCGATTCGCTGTTCATTCACCTTATCGGCCCGACCCCGCTTCAGCTTTAATCTCACTCTCGCGCAGGGAGACCGTTTACCTCTGAACTTGGCGTGGCCGCCGCTGAATTTCTTGCCAACGCCGCGTCAACCGACGCCAGCAGCAGATCAATCGTGAACGGCTTCTGAAGGTACAGTCTGCACGGTCCCTTTATCGACTGGCGCAGCATGGCTGCTTCGGTGTAGCCGCTCATGAAAAGCGTCGTCAGATCGGGTTGCATCCTTTCTATCCGGTGTGCCAGATCGAATCCGTCCATTCCCGGCATCACCACATCGGACAGCAACAGGCGGATGCGCCCGCGGTGCTCGGCAGCCAGGCGCAAGGCTTCTCGCGCGCCAGCGGACTCCAGCACCTCATAGCCGGCATGCTCCAGCACCTGACGGGTCACCGCGCGCACCATGGATTCGTCTTCCACCAGAAGAATGATCGGTTTCTGCGTCTGCGCTGCTTCGAATCTGGCAATTGGTGTTACCGAAGAAGTGCTCATGTTTCTCACCGCACTGGCCTTCTGCTGACGCCCATTATTCAGGCGAACAACATCCTCAGAAGTGCAAGCCCCATGCCAGTTGCGGAGGAAGGTTGGCGCGGAGCGTAAGCTGCCACGCCACTGCTAGATACGAATAAAAGGCGAAAGTAGCAGAACGATGAAAGGACGACCGTTTAGGGAAGTTTCCCATTTCGGGGTTCAGAATCGGGAGAGAGCTAGGCTGACGATCCGGTGAGGAGACTTTTCTGTCACCGTAGCGCAGAGGAGACCCAAAAGGAATCCGCGTTCATCCGCGTGAATCCGCGGTTGCTTTTAATTTCGTTTTTTCGCGCTTAACTCGATGCCGTAACTCGGCGCGATTACAAAAGGGGCCCAGCCCATTGCTGGAGCGTATTTGTTCCCCGGATTCCTCGATAGCTGTAGCCATTGGGGAGTGACAACTCTCAGAACAAGGATTTTGCACTGGAAGAACCCAAAAGAAAATCCGTGTTCATCCGTGTAAATCCGCGGTTGCTTTTGATTTCGTTTTTTTTGGTGTCTTCTTCTAGCGAAAGCTCAAACGTCCTGCGGTCTGGTTGCAGCCTCGAGCGGCGTGCGAGGCGTATCGTGCAACAGAAAATCGCATAGGATGCGATTGAATTCGCCGGGCACTTCTTCATATGGAAGATGGCCGGCTCCGGCCATCAGAATCATGGCGCTGTTCTTGAGGTGGGACTGCATCTGGTGGATTGACGAAGGAAACACCGCCTTGTCGCGGGAGCCCCACAGCAACAGCGTAGGAAGCTCGCTGATTGCCGCCAAGGATTCCTCGACCACGGCGAGGTCGCGATGCCAGGACCTCACAATGCGCAGCAGATGTTCGAAGGTCCGCGGAACCTCGAGCCCCGCAGCATACCCCTCGACGCTTCCCGGAGAAATGCGTTTCGGGTCGCCGTAAAGGCGCTTGAAGTACCGCCTCAACACAATGTCCAATTTAGGCAGGACGCGCAGTACGAATTCGCCACCGAGAGAGGTGGCAAACATGCGGGTCAACAACTGGCCATTGCTCGACCAGGGATTGATGGGCGAAACCAGGACCAGCCGCCGCATGCGATGCAGCATGTTCCGCTGCGCCAGCAGGGCCCCGAAAACGACGGCCAGTCCGCCTCCGCGGGACGAACCCACGATATCGGCTTGCTGAATCCCCAGATGGTCCATGAAGTGGAGGAGCGCTTCGGCATCGCCAGCCAGCGTGCAGTTGGCCGCCTCCGTGCGCTGCGAGAAGCCGCATCCCGGCAGGTCCATGGCGTATACCGAGAAGTGGCGTGACAACGGCTCTACATTGAACCGCCAGGAGAAGGAATAGCCGAGAAACCCGTGAATCAGCAGCAGCGGCGGGCCGGATCCCGCGTGCCAATAGCGCCAGGTGACACCGTCAATCTCGACGCTACGTTCCTCGGCGCCGGCAATGCGCGCCACCTCGGGGACAGGTTCCATCGGCGGGGCTGTCGTCAGTTCTGGCATCAGGTACAACCCATCACGCGACCTGCGAATCAGATTAGTTGATATCGCCTCTGTCGCTTCTACGGGGGAGCTAAACGGCTCCCCCATTTTTGCTGCTTCGCTCCGCCATTAATTCTAGACCCCATCTACCCCGTCTCATGAATCGCACTGCATCAGGGCACGGGAACGATGAATCCGGCTGCACCGAGGTTTCTCTACCTCCCGCCGGGCGAAAAACTCCCAGACCGTGCCTCGGTAGTACTTTCCGCAGGACATGGTGCTGCCATAAAGGTTGTCGTTGGCATCGACCGCCAGGGTGCCTTCGACTGGAAAGTCCGTGTCGAAGGAGACTGGCGTGCTGTTTTGCCAGCCGCCGTTTGCATGCACGATGCGAAAGAGATAGCCAAAGACACTATCAGGCGTACTTCGGGCTAGAGGAGACTTCGCCAGACTATCGCAGCCGTACACCCGGTCATTACCTCCGGTGCCGTACAGGTTACCTGCGGCATCGACGGTCAAGTCATAAAAGCTGTCGAAGTTTTGCGAGCCATAGCGGAGCACGGTAAAGGTCCAGCTCCCATTGGAAGGCGCGAGCATCCAGACCACGCCAATCTGGCTGTAATTGTCGGGCGGACAACTCTTCATCAGACCAAGACCGAAGAGGTTGCCGAAGCTGTCCTGCACCAGAGAGCCCAGCATCGTACCGTCGCTGGTGTTCTGGAAATTATAGAGGACGCTCTCCTTCCAGCCGTTCCCCGATTGCGCCAACTGGAAGACGACTCCGTACCCATAGCTGCCGCCACCATAGGCCGTCCCGTACAGATTGCCGTCGTGGCCGAGGATCACCCGGCTGGGATAAGCGCCATCAGTGCCGCCGCTGAACTTATACAGGAGGCCCTCCGTCCAGCCCTGCCCCGATCGTGCCACCTTGAAGATGGCGCCGCATCCGCCCCAAGCACAGTCTGTAAAGCCGCCATACATCGACGCGCCATACAGGTTGCCGCTTCCATCGATAGCGGTAACCGTGCCCGACCATGCGTCGTTGTTCCCGTTGAATTGATAGAGCAGGTTCTCCGTCCAGGGGCAGAGGGCGGTAAGGCAGGCGTTCGCGGACGGCTTGAGGCTGAAAATCTGCCCACACATCTGGTTTCCGCCGGGACCGCAGTCTGATTGGCCTGCGTAATATGCCTCGCTGTAAAGCACTCCCCCAGGCCCGATCAGCACCCTGCCGGGATCGCTGCCGTCCGCCCCTCCTGTGAAGGTGTAGAGGGGATTCAACAACCAGCTACCGTTCTTTTGCGCGAATTCGTAAATCAAGCCCTGCCCATAGCCGGCACCCTGCGAAACCGCTCCGAACAGGTTTCCCGCCCGGTCAATCTCTACCCCGGTCGTCGGACCGAACTGGGCCGCCTCCTGCTGCGTAAAATCGTGAAGCACCTGGAATCCTGGTTTCGACTCCTGGTCAAAGCAGGTCGGCGGAGGAGGTGGCGGAGGCGGAGGTGGCGGCCCTGGGTTCCCGTTGAGATTGAAGGATTCGGAAGGAATCGTACCTAGCGCGCTTTCCTGGGCCGCAGAGGGACCATTGTTCTCGTCCCAGTACACTGGATCGCCACTCGGTACGGCCGCATTGCCCAGCGTAATCCAGTATCCGTTGCCAACATTGACGTACAGTCCAGAGACGGTCGCGCTATAGATGTTGTAGCCATATTGGTTGGTGGAGATGAACTGCGAACTCAGACTGGCGCCCGATGCCGTTCCCTGTGCCACGTCAGAACCGAATGGCTGGTGCCGAACGACCAATCTACCGCGCTCAACGTGTCGCCTGGGAAGAGCCACACGGCAAAGCTGAAACCCCCGTCGGTCCCGTTGCTACCGATAGTATTCGTCACCGTGAAGCCGAAGTTGATGTCCCACGCATCCACGGTGCATCCCTGAAGGTCGCAAATGCCGTTGACCGGGCCGTTGGCATAGAGATAGTCCTGCGGAGATGCTCGACGATGTTGGGGATACGCGTTGCCTGGCCCGCCATGGGCTGCCCGATGGGCGAGGCGCGACGCGAAGGCCGGCAGCGAGGCCGCTTCACGCGCTGTCGGCGGAACGTAGCTTTGGGCGAAAGCCGCAGCGACCGCCAGCGACAACATCATCACTGCCGCGAGTGCAGTGCCTCCGCGTGATATGAAACGGACCGACTGAATGGGGCCTTTGTTTTCCCCGGACATGGGTTCACCTCCCTGATGATGTGATGGAAACCAAGCTTGAGGGTCAAGCGCGCCTGAGTGCCTGTGGGACAGGAAAGGTGAGCTCTCGTTCCTCGCTCAGGCTCGCAGTAGGAACGGCAAAGGACCAGCAAACATGTCTGGCCCGCTTCCGGGAAGATGGTGGCACAAGCGGGATATCTGTGTCTGTGATGGGTTACGCGAAGGTGTGTGACGAACCTTTAACGAGGTCGATTAGCTCGTCGGCGAGTCAATCTCCGCCTTCGGTCAGCGCCGGTCAAGGATCCAGCGGCCGACGCACTGCTTGCCGCCGGCCGCTGCGAAAGTGCGAATCCTCAGTCCAAATTACGGGTGCGATGCCATCCAGACGTTACCGCGCCCGTACTTCCCACAGTAGGAAGTTGTGCCATAGACATAGCGATCATCAACCGCTAAAGGGCCATCCGCCGGGAACAGGGTCAGTTCGTATTCGTCCCAGAGCCGGTAAATAGACTTCGATGCAGAGACCCACTCCAGGACCTGACCCCAATCTGAGTGCGAGTAAGGGTTGTTTGGGCCGTTTATGGTCCAGTAGAGATTGCCTGCCGCATCCATTCCCACGCCCCCAATCCCTGAGTAAGCGTCCGGGGACTGGTAGAGTATGGTGCGAACCCACTGATTGCCGGAGGGTGAGAGCATAAAAATCAACGGGCCGTTCACGTCCCATGCGGTCCCGTAGAAATTGCCGGCGCTATCTTGAACCAGGTTGCCGGGATCGCCGATGCCATCTTTGCTGTAGTTGAAAACGTAGAGGTCCTTCTCAATCCAATTGTCTCCTGAAGGTATTAGCTGGAAGACCTTGCCGCCTACATCCGTTGTGCCGTATAGGTAGCCGTCGTTGCCCAACAGCAGCCCACTCGGGTCCGAACCACTATATTGGGTTCCGTCAGGAAAGCTGTACACAACCCTCTCCGTCCAGCCTCCATTGGATGGCGTAAGTTGATAGACAGTTCCATACCCGTACTTGCCTCCGTCGAGACTCGTACCGTACAGGTTGCCCGCCGGGTCGAAGACGAAATGGCCATTCGGGCGCGACGCATCCGAATCTTTCGTAAAGCGATAGAGCTCGGTTTCCGTCCAACCGCACAGGGCGGTCAGGCAGGCCGTCGGCTCCGGGGCGAGGCGGAAAACGAACTCGTCCAAGCCAAGCCCCGCACCATAAAGAGCGCCATCCGGGCCGACGATGGCCGGAGACAAACCCCATGCGGTGTTTTCCGTGAAGCTGTACAGAAACGTAAACAGCCAGTCCTGGCCTTCTGGCACAAGCTTAAAAGCGGTCCCGTCATAGTTGCCGCCGTCAGAAGTAGTCCCATAAAGATTGCCTGCTTTGTCCATGGTCACGCCATACGGCGCCGCTCCATCCTGGCCGGTGAAGTCGTGGATCCCCTGAGGGGAATCGCATTGGGACGGTGGCGGAGGCGGCGGGGGCGGTGGCCCCCCGTTGCCGGTGATGTCGAACGCCTCCGATGGGATCGTTCCCACCGCGCTCTGCGAGGCCTGCGACGGGCAGCCCGACGAATGGCATCCCGCACCACTATTTTCGTCCCAGTACACTGGATCGCCGTTGGCGACGCTGGCGTTGGACAAGTTGAACCAATAAGTGCTGCCGGAAGTGACGCCCACGTTGAGGCCGCTTACCGAGATCTTGTCAATGTTATAGCCATACTGGTTCGTGGAAATGAACGAGTCTGTTGTCGTCGCGGTGCCGGAACCGTAGACGCGCCCGCCATTCGGAGCGCTGGTGATCGACCAGTCCACCGACGTCATGGTGTCGCCGGGAAATTCCCAAACATAGAAATCGAAAGCCGTAACCGGTGAGCCACTGGAGGAGAATGTGTCACTCACGATGTAACCAAAGTTGATGGTCCAGGCGTCGGTGGTGCCATTGACCGGGCCGTTTTCGTAGGTCCAGGAGGGTGGCGGGCCGCACGATGGCGAATACCGGCTATCGCACAGCCGTGAATACCGGCCTCTCTGGGTGCGCCCTGAAGCCGGCAGTCGGTTCATCGCGGGCGCCGTCGAAGGATGCAGCCGGGAAGCGAACTGCGGCAAGGTCGCGGCTTCCCGCGCGGTCGGCGGAACCGAATTCTGCGTGAGCGCTGGAACGACACCCAGCACCAGGACGACCGTTATCAGCAGGGCCAGGGGCGCTGCCGGTTTGAGCCAGCCATGAGTCAAATTACGGATTACGGTTTTGCACGGCATGGAGGTCGCCTCCTTTGCGATGGCCTCGGTGATTCGACCGCGGGACGGGCGCAGTGGACGTGGGAGCGTGGGAGAAGGAGCTCAGCGGTCTTGTTTCTCGCTCAGCTTGGGCGCCAGTTGCTTGGGAAAAAGCCCGAGGGGCACTTCTCACTGGATCCCGGCGGAATTTTTACATGAGCGCTATTTCATCGTCTGTGACAGGCGATACCCGGCGATGTGACGAGCTGCAGCACCGGGGAGCGTGGAAATTTCTTACAGGGGCTGAAGAGACTGTGTCGCCACCGGATGTGAGATCCGGCGGTGGAACAAACTGTCTAACATGATCGAAAATAGCCGCGCAGCGGCGGCATGAAGTCAGCCCGGGGCGCAAGCCCCGGGTGCAAGTGGGAAAACTTCACGAGCCGCGTAGCGGCGGCACTATTCGTCTGTCAGCAGCGAATCAAGCACCTCCGGCTTAAGGCCACGAGCTCGCGCCTTACGTCCAACTTCATTAAGCACCTGCTGGAGGGAAGAGGGTTCACGGGCAATCCGATCCACAGTTGCGCCATACCCGGCTTCGATCTCGGCGCACATACCCTCGACCTCTCCGGCAGGAAATTCGTGTTGCGCCGCGATGCGGATGGATTCCAGCTTCTCGTCCACGCTGCCGGCGGGTTCCTGGCGGCGCGCAGACTCCAGCGCTTGCCGCACCCACTCGGCAACGGACATGTGGCGCGATCGCGCCGCCCGCTGGACCGCCCGATATTCCAGATCTTGCAGGATGAGTTGTAACCGCTTAGCCATATCGTGAGTTTAAGCGACTCACAGAAATGAGTCGAACTCGTGACTTCCACTAGAGGCGCAGGCGCTAGAAATGGAGGTGCGCAGCGCTGAAGGAGTGAGTGTCAGCGGGAGAACAATTGCAACTCGATGCGCAATCTGGTGCTCAAGAATGAATAACCTATCGTCTTAGCAACGGTTGCAATGTCCTCGCCAACGATGACATTGTGGCTAACAAATTCATCGATTTCGGGCCTCGCTACCCCAATCACCGAACTGGCAGCGTAGTACCACCTACTCTCACCACGTGGAACCTTTGTCACGGATACTAGGATCTCTATGTGATCGCGCTTGTCTTGCATCTCAACTAATCGAACGTCCTTGATTGTTGAGAAGGAGCTGTCCAACAACTCCTGTAGCTTGGCGAGTTCCGGAGCGCTTAAGTCCTTCTCGGACTGAATCCAAGGTCCCCCCGGGCCTTCGTTTTCTGCATGAACGCTGATCAGGATGGCCTTCGTAGGTTGCTGAGCCAATGAACAAACTGACAACAGCAGGACAAATATGGCGTGCTTCATATGTCGGACCCTCCTAATTACCTTGAAGACCAATCACTATTGCGTGCCAAACCGCACCTTCACCGTCTTGATCTCATACGGGTTCGTCGGCACGGTTAGTACCGTGGGGTTCGCGGCCAGCGACAGCGGGCTCTGCGCGACTTCCATCAGGTTCATCTCCCAGGCGGCCACGCCTGGCTGCGGCAAGTTGAGATGAATGTCACCCTTCTTGCCCGCCCATTCGTAGAAGCGGATGATGAGCCCGCCTTCCTCGGGATGCACGGTCCGCGGCTGGCCGTCGTAGACGGCTTGCACCGGCTCTTGTGGGGCCTGTTTCTTGATGGCGGTGATGACGACGTTATCTTCGGTCGTTCCAAAGAACGACTTCTCCGCCGGCAGCGGACCGGGATGCTGGCCGGTCGTGACCGCCACGAGCGGGTAGTTAAGCTCGTAGCCTTCATGCACCGTCAGCGCCTCGCGCCAGGTCCCTCCATGCGGATAGAGCGAGTAGGTGAACTCGTGCTGCCCCTGATCGGTCTCAGGATCGGGCCACGTGGGCGAACGCAGCAACGACAGGCGCAGCACATTGTCCTTGGCGTCGTAGCCGTACTTGCTGTCGTTCAGCAGGCTGAAGCCATGGACGGCACCCACCTTCTCGCCCGATGTTGGCGAGAGGGTGGGACCGGAGATGTCGGCCCAACGCAGCGCCGGAACTTCAAACTGCGCCTTCTCCGCCGGCGTGTTCCGCGTTGTGGGCCGCTCGACGCTGCCGTAGGGAATCTCGAAGGTTGCCTTGTCACTGCGCGCGCTTACCGGGAACGCTACCTTCAGCAGGATGTGCTGCTCGTGCCAGTCGGCCTGCATGTGGACGTCCACGCGCGGCACGCCGGGAACCATGGTGATGTCCTGCACGAAGCTTGACTTCTGGAAATGATGCTTCATGCGAATGACCGCCCGCAGCGGCGTGTTCTCCACCAGCTTCACTTCGTCGGCCTGCATCAGGTCCCAGTGCTGCTTCACGAAGTCGGCGTCAACGTTCCATGCGTCCCAATGTTTGGGCTTGTCCACGAAGGCCTGCAGCAGATTGCCGCACGGCAGCCCATCCGGCGATGCTGCGGGCGAGCCTTCGCTTGCGACCGGCACCGCCAACGCTTCGGTGTTGCTGCGCTTGTCGAACAGGCTGGTGATACAGCCGGTCTTGGGATCGACCTTGACGCGAACAAACTCGTTCTCCAGCGAATCCGGCGATGCGAGCAACGCCGACTTGGCCGCCATCGCGCTTGTCTCCGGCACCACCCTGACCAGCTTGTATCCGGTAGCCGGCACATTCTTCGCCAGCAGGCGCAGTCGCATCCAGTTGTTTTCCGCATTGGAGGCGATCACCTCAAATGCCACCGGACCTTCAGCGTCCTCGAGACGAATGTGCTCGACGTTGGCCGGAAGTTGTACGTCAGCTTCCACTTCGTCCGTACGCGTCCACGACAGCGGATTGAACACCAGCACGCCCACGCCATCGGACTTCACTCGCGATGCGATGTCGTTCAGCGCGATCCGACTGATGTCGAAGGTAATGCACGAGCTCTCGTCATACCGGCGTGCCGCATCGACGTAGTTGATGTGGATGCCCGAGCCCGGCAGAATGTCGTGAAACTGGTTGAACAGGACATTCTTCCACGCTTCATCGAGCTGCGGTTGTGGGTACTGATCCAGGTACAACATCTCGATGGACGCCAGCTTTTCCGCGACAAGAAGGGAGCCTTCATTCCGGCGGTTTAACTTCTTCTCCTCGGACTGCGAGGTTTGCACGCCACGGTGGTATTGGAAGTAGAGTTCGCCGTCCCAGGTGGGAATCTTCAGCTCGTTCTTGTTTTTTTCCAGATCGGCGAAGTACTGCCCCGCAGTTGAAAAATTGATTTGCGGATAAACCAGGTCGCCTTTCTGCCAGCGCAGAGCGGTGTCAAGATCCAGGCGTGTCGGGCCTCCACCGTGATCGCCCACGCCGTACAGGTACATCATGTCCAGCGCACCGGCGGGCGCGGACTTGGTCCCGCCGTCATACTTCCACATCATCGGCCCGTAGGTGGCCGAGTCACGCGCCATCTTTTGCGGATCAATCTGGTTGGCGTAGTCGCTCGGGAAGTACGTCAGCAGGCGGCTGCCGTCGGGTGCCTGCCACCAGAACAGCCGATAAGGAAACTTGGTGAACTCCGACGCCCAGAGCAATTTCTGGGTCACGAAATAGTCGATGCCCGAGCGCTTGTAAATTTGCGGCAGTTGCCAGTTGTAGCCGAAGCTGTCCGGGTTCCAGCCGATGTGGATGTCCTTGCCGAACTTTTCGCGGAAGTAGCGTTTGCCATAGAGAATTTGCCGTACCAGCGATTCGCCATCCGGCATGTTGAGATCGGGTTCGACCCACATTCCGCCGATGACCTCCCATCGGCCTTCCTTCACTCGCTGCTGGATTTCCTGGAACATCGCAGGATATTTTTCTTCCATCCACTCGTAGGCCTGCGCAGCGCTGGCGGTGAATTTGAAGTCGGGATATTCGCGCATCAGTTGCAACGCGGTGCCGAACGTGTTGCGCACGACCTCGACCGTCTCGGTCCACGGCCAGAGCCACGCCATGTCAATGTGGCTGTTGCCGACCGCTGCAATGCTGAATTGCTTCATGTACGGCCGCAAAATTTCGAGTTTGCTTTGCGCTTCGCGCAGCGAGGCATCGAACGCCTGCTGATCGCCTTTGTCCAGCGCGTCAAGTTTGATGGCCTTCACCGCTGCGTCAAGTTGCTGCTCGCGCTCGGCTTTTCCGTCGAGATAAGCGGCGATGAGCGGCTCCGCCGAAAGAATTTCCAGGCGCATCAGCGCGGGATCCGGACGGCTCGCCGGAGGCTCGATCCGCAGTTCGGCGCGCTCGATCCGGTCGAATTTCCGCCGCAACAACCGCCGCCACCGGAGTCCAGCACTCGTACCGCCAGCGCCAGCGCCTGACCCGGTTGAGCATTCTGGATGAGCGTGATCGGGACTTGCCCGTCCTCGTCGCCGCGCGACACCATCGAGCCGTTGGCGAAAATGCTGACCTGAACAGCGTCATCGCTGCTTACGTGCAAGTCCAGTGCGATGTTCGCGCCCTGCAAGCTGTAGCCGTTGAGTTGCGCCGGGACCTCGAATTTCGTGATCAGCCAGCGCGAACCTTTCCAGTCTTCTTTCAGCTTCACCTCGGTCCAGCCCGAGGTGTTCAGCGCCGCCGGATCTTCCCCATGCGCAAGGTCAGCCGTGTGCGCCTGCCAGCTCGACAGCGGAATCACCGTGATGGATTGCAGCCGATCGAGCACCGGTTTGTAGGGATCAGCCGGAGCGGGTGGGGTTTGCGCGAAGACGTAAGCAGAGGTGAGCAGAACTGCGAGCAGCCGAAGAGTGCGATGCATTCGGAATAAACTCCAGCCCGTTTCGCAAGGGAGGCGGTCGGGTTGTGCATCCAAAAGTCTAAACCAGGAAGCGAAAACAGGCAGGGAAACGATTGCGATTGTAAGTTTGAGAGGGAGGAGGGCCAAGAACAACGGCGCAGGAGAAGACATTCAATCCAACTTCCGAGGATGCTCTGGGAGCAACCGCTCCTCCGCATCCTTCACGCATAGTATGGCAAAGGGCAGGACCGTGTCCATCCCTCCACGTCACACATGCCTGTGACGTGCTGTCAAGATACGGCCGTACGAAAATAAGCCTTAGTCACCCGCTGCTGGTCCCGCCCCTAACCCCTAGTTCCTAATCGCTAATACTCAATCCCCAGCCGGTGCTGCATCTCCTCCAACGTGACTCCCTTGGTCTCGGGAAAAGTAAATAGCACGACGAAGAACATCAGCGCCATCATGGCGGCAAAGAAGACGAAGGGATAGCCGCCCCCGAAGTGCATCGCGAAGTAGGGGAAGACAAGGGAAATAGCGAAGTTCATGATCCAGTGTGTGGAGCTGCCCAGGCTCTGGCCCTTCGAGCGCACGCGGTTGGGAAAGACTTCGCTGATATACACCCAGATGACGGCGCCTTCGGAGATGGCGAAGAATGCGATATAGGCGACGAGAAACCACACCAACAGCCCCTGATGCTGATGACTGAAGAATATTACGGCCACGCCGCTCAGGCAGAATGTCATGCCGACCGCGCCAATCAGACAGCAGCGTCTTGCGGCCGAGCTTGTCAATGAGTGACATACCCACCAGCGTCGCTATCAGGTTCATTGCGCCTACGGCTACAGCCTGGAGGTCGCCTGAGACCTTGTTGAAGCCGGCCATGGCGAAGATGTAGTTGAGGTAATAGAGGATGGCGTTGATACCGGCAAGCTGATTGAAGGCGGCGACAGTGAAGGCGAGGTAGATGGGTAGACGATACTTGCGCTGAAACAAAGGCTCGGAGTGGGCAACGCCATCAACATGGACAGACGCGATGATGTCATCGAGTTCGCTTTGTCCATCCGGCGAGCCTAATAGGTCAATGACTTCCCGTGCTTCGGGGATACGGTTCTTGGTGACCAGCCAGCGCGCGCTACGGGGAATACCGAACAGCATGACGAAGAAGAGAATAGCCGGCAACGCAGCGACGCCCAGCATCCATCGCCATTCGTTAACGCCAAAGTTCGCCAGACTAATGAGATAGTTGGAGAGATAGGCTACGAGGATGCCGACAACAACATTGACCTGGAAGCAGCCAACCAGCATGCCGCGCCATCGCGCCGGGGCAATCTCCGCAATATAGACGGGCCCCAACACCGATGACCCGCCGATACCTAATCCACCAATAAAGCGGAAGACCAACAGCGATGTCCAGCTCCAGGAGAAGGCACAGCCAAGGGCCGAAATCACGTAACATGCCGCCAGAATGCGAAGGCTCTCGCGGCCGCCGAGACGATCGCCAAGGATACCCGAGAACATTGCGCCGATGATTGTCCCCAGCAGGGCAATGGATACAGTGAAGCCCAGCTCGTTCGGTGTCAGGCGGAACACCTGGGTGAGCTGTTCGGTGGTGCCGGCAATAACAGCGGTGTCGAAGCCGAAGAGCAGCCCGCCGAGCGCGCCGACGATGATGCTTCGTATAAGCAGGAGGTTGAGTTTGGTCTTCACGCCGATCGAATCGCCTTTCGCTCGCTGTTCGCCTTTCGCTCTTCGCTTCTCGCTATTCGCTTTTCGCCGGAAACCCCGTCGCCTGCTGCAGACTATTTATTGGCAACGAGCGCGCCGCATGAAACCCCACAAAAGGCACGGTCTACTCGCTCCAGACGGCCAGTTCGTTGCCGTTCGGGTCCGCGAAATGGAAGCGCTTGCCTCCAGGGAAATCGAAGGTCTCGCGGACAATCTTCCCGCCCGCGTCTTTCACCTTGCGGTAGATCTCATCCAGCGAAGCGGCATAGATCACGACCAGCACCCCGCGGGTCTTGGCGCCGCCGTCCGCGCCCGCAGGTTGTGCGTCGCGATTGAAGCCGCCGCCCAGGCGGCCGTCGTTGAAGCTGGTGTACTCCGGACCCCAATCCTGGAACTGCCATCCAAACACCTGGTTGTAGAAACGCTTGGTCGCCTCGATGTCGGTGGCCGGAAACTCAATGTAGTCCATCTGCAGATTGTGCTCTTGCTGGCTCATGCTCGCCTCGTCACGGTTAAAAATTGCGGGATGAGATTAGCACAGTCGCTCAACCGCCGGGCTTCGTAGCCCGTCGACCGGCCCCTGCGTCCCGGCTTGGGCACCCTTGATCCTAGCCGTTATCTGGGGCGAGCGGATGCGGTTGGATAGGGTACGGTACAACCGCCATGAAAGAGAGATGAGTGCCATTAGTCGGCAAAAATGCGCAGAAGCTAGCGCAGATCGGTCAGCATGACGGCGTCCGCGAGAGGTTCCCGCGGGCCATCACCAGATACTTGCCGTCGGGCGACCAGGAATGGCTCCAGATCAGCATGGAGTTGAAATTGGTCAACTGCCTGGCGGGGCGGCCATCGATGGGCTGGACCCAGATGTTGGAGACACCATTTTTCGTCCGCACGTAGGTTATGGCGTTGCCATCGGCAGTCCAGTGGATTGGGAGGGCCACCGCGAAAGCTGCGTAAGGGAAAGGTAGTTGCGGTTCATCGATGAAGGGCAAATACCGAGGCGGCGCGTTGCCATCGGAAGCGACGATCTCGATGTGGTCATCGTTTGTTTCGAAGGCTACCCAGCGGCCATCGGGAGATATCGTAGGATACATGCCTCCCTTCGGATCCAGTTTCGTAGCTTTGCCGTCGGCGAGCGACATCTTCCAGCACACATTATTGCTGGCGTAGGTAATCCACTTTCCGTCCGGGGAGATTTCGGGCCTATATTTGTACCCGGGCTACTAGTGATTTGTCGTAGCTTGTCCCCGTGGGTATCCGTCGCCCAGATGTCCCCTTTCCTCGACATGGTCCCGCCTCTGGAAGACGATCAGGTCTCCCGACGCCATTGCGGAAGGGTTGGTTGCGGTCTTGCTGACATGCGTCAATTGCCGCCTATTACTCCCGTCGCGATCTATCACCCACAACTCAGATAAATCGCCGATTCCAAACACGAGACGTCCATCCGGCAGCCAGGCCACTCCAAACATGCCATCTTCTCGCGCGGCACCTTCCCGGAGTGGCGTCGCCTCGGACGGATGGCTCGCCGGGGCAATCCAAAGCGTAGAATCCACCTGCCTCTGCACGCTCACCAAGCGCCCGCCATCGTTGACAAGACTGACATCCACGTAATGGGCAAGATCGCTGGTAACCTTGCGCAACTGGCCGCCGGGATAGGACATGATCCACAGGGAGAAATTGTCACCTCCAAGAGGCCACAAAGAGACCACCAGCCCGCTTTGGTCCGGGAGCCATGCCATTCCCGCGATGCGGTTTACGTTTCGCAGCATTCGATGCTCGGTGCCGCCTTGGCGGGAGATGATGGCGATGCAATCGATGTAGCCCACGCCGCCTTGGCCGATGCCGAATGCAATAGTCTGCCCATCCGGGGCCCAAGTCGGCGAGCCAATCAATTCTGACTTGAACGTGAGCAAGCGCCGTTCTCCGCTGCCGTCCGCATTGGCAATCAACAGGTCGCGTTCAGCCTGGGTGCGACGGGTGAAAACGATCTGCTTACCGTCAGGGGAGACATCCACTGAGCTGAAGTCATCAATATCGGAGGCTATCTTCTGCGGGGAACCACCGAGGACAGGAATGCGGTACAAGCTCTGCGGCTCGTCGCCGGGATCTCTTGTATGTAATAAAGGTAGTTTCCGTCGGGCGTGAAGCGTAAGCCTTCTACCAACGTAAGCGACACTGGGCCCAGAACTCTTACCGGCGTCGAAGTCGCGAGTTGCTGCCGCCAGAGACTCTGTTTGGCCCACTCATCGTCGGCATAGGCCAGATACCGGCCATCCGGCGATATCGCTGCGAATGCTACATTGCCCACGTCAGTCAGCGCGGTCATGCGGTAGCTCTGAAAGGCGCGTTCTGCCAGCGGCCGGTGCTGCCACCGATAAAGACCCGCTGCGGCCGCAATCAGCAAGATGGCAAGAGCGGCGACCGCGATTCTCTTGCCACGCGAGAAAGCAGGTGTGGCGACCTTCCGCATCTCCTCAAGCTGTGCGGAGTTCGGCCGCACTTTGACAGCGCTGTTCGCGTTCCTTCTCCAGGCAGCTGTTGATGGTCGCCACTAGCTTTGCCGGGAGCGCCGAGTTCAGCTCGCGCAGCGGAACCGGCGAGTTGTGCAGATAGCCGTCGTGCACTACTTGTGTGGTATTGCCGGGAAAAGCGCGCTGGCCGCTGACCATCTGATAGAGCACCAGACCGAACGAGAAGATGTCGGTGCGTGCATCCAGCTTCTCGCCCCGAACCTGCTCGGGCGACATATAAAACGCGGTGCCCATGTGCATCCCGGTGCGGGTGAGAGGGGAACCTGCATGGCTGGTTGTTTGAAGGGGCACGCCTTCAGGCGTGCGGTTTAGCAGCTCCGGGCTATGATTATCCTGGTCGGGATTCAACTCAGGACTGAGCTGATCCCGACCAAATCCGAAGAGGGTGCCTTGTCGGCGCGGCTGAAGCCGCGCCCCTTCGCCCATCCGGGCTGAAGCCCGAAATCTTCTTGCGCCTGATTCGCCGGACTAAAGCCCGGCGCTTCCACCCCCTGATCCGCCTGGTCCGACATAGAGCTGGGCGCTTCCACTACATCGGCTTCTATCAGCTTCGCCAGCCCGAAATCCAGGATCTTGGCTTCGTTTCGGCTGGTGATAAAGATGTTGGCCGGCTTGATGTCGCGATGGATAATGCCCTTTTGATGCGCCGCCTCCAGGCCCTCCGCCACTTGAACTGCCAGGTCGAGCACCTCATTCAGCGGCAGCGTCTTTCTTGCTGGGCCGCGGCTTCCATCTGTTCCTGCAAGGTCTGGCCTTCCAGAAACTGCATCACAATGAAAGGCTGACCCTCGTGTTCCTCCAGCTCATAAATAGAGCAGATGTTGCGATGGTCCAGGGCCGAGGCAGCCCGTGCTTCCTGTTCCAGCCGGTGGAAAGCCTTAGGATCGTTGGCGAGCTCCGCAGGCAGAAACTTGATCGCAACCCGGCGGCCCAGCTTAAGGTCTTCGGCCTTGTACACCACACCCATGCCTCCGCCGCCCAGCAGCTCCAGAATGCGGTAGTGGGAGACCTTCCTGCCGATCAGGCCTTCACCAACGATGGGCGTCTGCGCCGCAGTCTCCGGCGCGGGCGAAGGGCTGGATTCTGTAAGGGGCGCGATGAAGCGATATCCTCGGCCGGTAACGGTCTGAACGAAACGCGGCTGTTGGGCATCATCCCGCAGCACTTGCCGAATTTTGCTGATGGCGCCGTTGATGCTGTTGTCGGTATCGAGGAAGACGCCCTTTCCCCAAATACGCTCAACAATCTGCTCGCGCGTGACCAGTTCGCCCCGGCGTTCTACCAGGAATAGCAGGAGCTCCATGGGAATCGGTTTTAGCTTCAAGGGAATTCCCGCCGAGCGCAGCTCGTAGGCACGCACGTCCAGCTCGAAATCGTCCCCAAAGCGAATCGAGTCCGGCGACAAGGCAGGCTTAGACGCCACGGCAGCTCACCCAAGCAAGAAAAAGTGTAGGCGAAATTCTACCTCTACTTTCCCCATTTGCAGCAACTCAATTTTGAATCAATAGCTTGGGCGCTAAGAGAAATTTAAGACGGCGCTAAGTTTCTGACTATTGTCGGCAAGCGGAGTTGAAGCACCATCCACTCCGCGCAACGCAAGGAGGGAAATTATGCGAGGCAGCAGGCTTTCCATCGGATTGAGGGTTGCCCTAACAATCTTTACTAATGCGGTCTTTCTGGCGAGCACGTGCGTGGCCACCGAGAGGGTCCTGCACAACTTTAACTACAACGGCAAAGATGGCTATGCGACTTACTCCAGCCTGGTCCTCGACGGCGCCGGCAACCTCTATGGCACCACGAAATTGGGCGGCACCCATCCTGGTGCAGCACCGGCGGTGGCTGCGGGACAGTGTTTGAGTTGTCGCCGAAGCCGGATGGCGGCTGGAAGGAAACGTTGATTGACAGCTTCAATGGCACGGACGGGTGTGAGCCCTTGGCCGGCGTGATTCTGGATGCTGACGGGAATCTCTACGGCACAACCAGCGCCTGCGGAGCCCAGTCCGCGGGAACCGTGTTTGAGTTGTCGTCCGACGGCAGCGGAGGCTGGACGCGAAAGGTATTGCATAACTTTGGAAACGCCATGGATGGATCGGAACCCTATGCCGGCTTGACCCTTGACTCCGCCGGCAATCTCTACGGCACAACCCAGGCAGGCGGTCTCTATGGGTACGGGACGGTATTTGAGTTGTCGCCCAACGGTAGTGGCGGCTGGACCAAAAAGATTCTGCACAACTTCAACTTCGATGGGACGGATGGTCTACTCTCCGGTGGCCCCAATGGTCTTGGATGCCGTGGGCAACATCTACGGAACGACTTTGGAGGGTGGCACATACGATGACGGAACGGTGTTTGAGCTTTCACCCAAGAAGAGTGGGGGTTGGAAGGAGGAGGTGCTGTATAGCTTTAGTGGCATCACCGGAGACGGAGACGGACGCCTTCCCTGGGGTGGCTTGACCTTGGATGCCGACGGCAATCTCTATGGCACAACCGCAGCCGGCGGCATTTATTACAGCAATGGAACGGTGTTCGAGTTGTCCCCCCAGGGAGATGGGAGTTGGAAGGAGAACGTACTGCATAGCTTTGGGCGCGGCACGGACGGGGCTAACCCACGAAGCGGTCTGGGTCTTCGACGCTTCCGACAATCTCTACGGCACAACTTACAACGGCGGCATTGATAACTACGGAACGGTCTTTGAATTGTCGCCCCAAAACGACGGAACTTGGACGGAGAATCCGATGTACAGCTTCAACAGCAACGGCGTGGGCGGGAGTCTCCCTTGGGCGGGGGCGTGATCATAGACCCCCACGGCAACCTTTACGGCACCACTCTTGGCGGCGGCAGCTACGGCTACGGGGCCGTGTTCAAACTCATTCCTTAGTTTCACATGCCCACCCAAGATGCTTCTGCTTGGGTGGGCCACTTAACCTGAAAGATCAAGAAACTTCCAGACAAGAAAAGGAGGAACACTATGAGCAAGGCATTTCGGTTGTCGGTACCTTTGCATGATTACTGTGGCTTTCGCCACATCGTCAATTGCTTGGGCGCAGACCTATACGACCAGTAGACTACCCAGGCGCGGACGACACGTCTCTCAACGGCGGTCCGAATCCGCAAGGCGCCGCCGTCGGCAGTTACGACGCACCTGGTATCGCTCACGGCGGCTTCGTGGTGGTGGAAGGGGGCATTCGCTCAGGTCGACGTTCCGTGGGCGGGCCCCGATGGCACCATCCCCTTCTGGATCACGGCCGAGGGAGCCGTTGTGGGCTTTTACTTCGACCCGGCCGACGCTCAACACGGGTTCCTTCTGCAGCATGGCCAATACACAACCATTGACTTCCCCGGGTAAGGCTGGTACCAACCCAACTGGGATGAGTCCGTCAGGGGAAATTGTTGGGAGCATACAGCGTGGACGTGGACTTCAACGATTACCACAGTTTCATACGGTCGCGGACAGGCCAGTTCACCGCTTTCGATCCACCCGGGGCGTCTGGTGAGCTTTGCGTCAACCATTAATCCGGAGGGTGTAATTGTCGGCGGGTACTTACTTGACTGCCACCGCAGACTCATGGAGTACTTGCTGTACAAAGGGAAATTCATCGGGCAGTTGATTTTCCTGGCGCCGCAAACTACGGCACGTGGTGCTTCATCAAACAATGCCGCGGGTGACACCTGGGGATATTACACCGATAGCAGCGGCGTGCTGCACGGTTATCTCCTGCGCAACGGAGTTTTCCACCTCCAATCCATTTCCCCGGCGCGGTCCACACTATACGCCCAAGGGATAAATCTCGAAGGGCACCATCGTCGGCGACTACATTGACGCTGTGGGCCAGATCCACGGATTTATCCGGACACCTAAACGAGAATGGTAGGATCCAACCCTTGACCCCCGCGACTGGTCCTCTCGTCACTACGGTTTCGCGTAGTGGACGTGGGGGCCCATTCGCCCAGATACTTGGCGCTCACAATGTCTGTCAGCGCCTGCGGCTCGCCTGGCCCCACGCAGTCGTAAGGTCTTGGATCCAAAGAGACCCAGGTGACGCTGCAACCAGTATGGACAGCCCCATTATTTGGGCTCCTGCGGGCCGTTTGAAGACAACCCTATGATGGCTTGCTGCATCGCTACGAATAATCGCTGAAGTCCGCAGATCAGCGGGTCGGAACTGCAAGGGGCCTCTTCGTTTCAGACTGTTCTTGTCACCAAGCGCTGGGTGTTCCGTCTTAGTGAGTACAACCGGCAGACGCAAAATGCAGAGCTACAAATGCAGGAGATCATCATGAAAATCGTAGTCATCGGCGGCACTGGACTGATCGGATCAAAACTCGTCCCCAAACTGCGTGAGCAAGGGCACGAAGCGATCGCGGCATCACCCGATACTGGCGTCAACACCATCACCGGCGAGGGACTCGAGGAAGCGCTCAAAGGGGCATCCGTGGTGATCGACGTATCGAACTCCCCTTCGTGGGAAGACGCGGCTGTGATGAAGTTCTTCCAAACCTCAACTCGTAACCTCCTCACTTATGAAGCGGCCGCAGGGGTAGGACATCACGTTGCGTTATCGGTTGTGGGAACCGACCGACTGTCCGAAAGCGGTTACTTCCGCGCAAAGATCGCTCAAGAGAAACTGATTACAGAATCTTCAGTCCCCTACTCCATTGTGCATGCGACGCAGTTCTTCGAGTTCCTCAAAGGCCTTGCCGATATTTCCATGGTCGGCAACAAGGTGCTTCTGCCACATGTGCTTTTCCAGCCGATGGCTGCCGACGATGTCGCAAGTGGCGTGGCCAGGATTGCAGTAGGCCAGCCGGTAAACGGCATCGTCGAAATTGGAGGGCCGGAACAGTTTCGCGTGGATGAACTAGTCCGGCGGCGCTTGGCCTCGCTCAAAGATCCCCGCGAAGTCGTCGCTGATCCAAATGCGCTTTACTCTGGGGCGAAGCTGAGCGAGAAAACACTGCTTCCGGGCAATAACGCACGACTCGGCGAGACCCGTTTCGAGACCTGGCTGACGCAGCCCGCAGCACAAATTCCGAGTGCGCATCCTCAGCCCGCAGGCGTCGCCGGGCCGACGAAGGAGAAAGAGAGTCGTAAAAAAGCCGGCTGATATCGCCACCGCACACGTCGTTTGTACGAGTCACGTGGCCGGCTGGACGGACACCAATCCAGACGAAAACGTCCCGAGGGGTGCGGCCGACACTCATGGATTCCATGAGGCCGAAGACCACGTAAATATGTGCAATTGCAGCGGTAACTGCACTCATATGCGGCGTGGTAGACTGTAAGCCTAGACCCCGCGGAGAGGTGGCCGAGTGGCTGAAGGCGGCGGTTTGCTAAACCGTTATACGGTCAAAAGCTGTATCGGGGGTTCGAATCCCCCCCTCTCCGCCAGCAAGTCATTGCCGAACCGGGCTGTGTGACCGGAGGACTTTATGTTTGGTGGAAAACTTGGTTTGCCCGAACTGGCGGTCATCGCGGTGATTGCGCTGCTCATCTTCGGCCCAAAGAAGCTGGGCGAGCTGGGCAAAGGCCTCGGCGAAGGCATTCGCAATTTCAGGTCGTCCATGAGCGGCGACGGCTCTGCGAGTAACTCAACCACGCCAGACGACAAGAAGTAGTTTTCCAAACCTCCGTCGGCGACCTTGATCGCGGAGGACTCCGAAGTTCTGATCCGCTTTCTATTTTTGTCCTCCTGAAGTCCTGCACTCCTCAGCTTCTCCTCAGAGCAACGCGGTCCCCGTCGCTGCTTCGGCGGCCCGTAGCATGCGATAGACCCGCGGAAGAGGCAGCCCGACTACGTTGAAATAGCAGCCCTCGATGCGCTCCACCCAGCGCGAGGCAATGCCTTGAATCGCGTAAGCGCCGGCCTTGTCCATCGGCTCGCCGGTCTGGATATAGAACGCGATCTCATCTTCCGACAACGGGCTGAAGACGACCTGCGTGACCTCGGCCTCGGTGCGTTCGAATCCAGGGGCCACAAGGCACACGCCCGTGATGACCTGGTGGCTGCGTCCGGAGAGCAGGCGTAACATGCGCGCCGCGTCGCCCTCGCCGACAGGCTTCTCCAGCAGGTGCTCGTCCACCACGACCACGGTGTCGGCACCTAGCACGGCGCTGTCCGGATGGCGCGCGTAGATCGCCCGAGCTTTGTCGCGGGCCAACCGCTGTGCGTAGTCGATGGGGCTTTCTGTTGGGAAAGGCTGTTCCGGCACATGAGCAGGTTCGACGCTGAAGGCGATGGCCGCATTGCGCAACAGCTCAGCGCGGCGCGGCGAAGCGGAGGCAAGGAGCAGCGGCATGCCAATCGATTCTATCGGCTCAGGCTTGGCTTCGCCGAGCGCTGATTGAAGCACAACAGTTTCTGGTGAATAGCAAGGCGCGAAAGGCGAAGAGCGTCCGTTCTGCTCTACAATCGAAGTTCGGACCCCATGCAGCATGCCGGCTCGACATTGAAGAAGATTTTTGCCGACACCGTGCGGCGCGAAGCGGGCGAAGACGCGGCGCTCATGGCGTGGCCGCTGGCGTGCGGAGCAAAGGTGGCGGAGAAGACAAGCGCGGTCGGCTACGCGGATGGAGTGCTCACGGTTGAAGTTCCCGACGCGACCTGGCAGCAGCAGTTGCAGGGATTTGAGAGGCAGTATCTTGCGGCGCTGCGGCCGATCAGCGCACAAGCGGTGAACGCCATCAAGTTTGTGGCGAAGAATCAGAACGAACGCGTGGTGCGGTAGAAGGCAGATCGTTACAGAAGCAACAGCGGAGGTCAAAAGCAGGTCTCGACTCGCGCTCGCGGCGAGCGCGCGGGATGACACTTGTGAGACCTCTTCTAGAGAAACATTATGGTCACGGAAAAAGATGTTTCGTATGTCGCCGACCTCGCACACCTCGAGCTCACCGAAGACGAGCGCACACGCATGTTGAAGGACCTGAACTCCATCCTGGGCTACATTGACCGACTGAATGAGCTAGACACGTCGGCGGTGGAGCCGATGGCGCAGGTTGCCAGCCGCTACGGCCTGCGCCAGGATGCCGGCAGCGCCATGCGGCCTGACGAACCAACTCCTTGTCTGCCGCACGAAGAGGCGATGCGCAATGCGCCGGCGACGGATGGAATTTTCTTCAAAGTGCCCAAAGTCATCGAGAAATAAAGGGACGGGATGAGGAAATGCGATGTTCGGTGTTTTTCGGGGGCCAAAGCCCCCCACCATGTATAACCGGTTGGACGCTGGCCTAAAGGCCAGCTCTACCCGAAAGCGGCTGTCCCAGTGCCTCTCTAAACCAGAATGAATATTGACCCACTCACAGTTGATTCGGCGCGCACGGCAGTGCTGGAAAAGCAGACCACAGCCACCGCGCTGGTGGATGCGTTCTACCGGAAAATCGAGGCAGAAGACGGCGCGATCGGCGCCTACCTCACCCTGTGCCAGGAGCGCGCCTATCTGCAGGCGGCGTACATAGACAACCTCGCCGACAAAGGCGACGCGCTGCCTCCGCTGGCTGGAGTGCCGATCGCCATCAAGGACGTCTTCACCACGAAACACGTGCGGACGACCGCCGGTTCCAAAATCCTGGCGAACTTCGTTGCGCCATACGATGCGACCGCGGTGCAGCGTCTGGAAGCCGCTGGGGCCATCGTGCTGGGCAAGACGAATTGCGACGAGTTCGCGATGGGCTCGTCGAACGAGAATTCAGGGTTTCATCCCGTGCACAACCCGCACGATCACTCGCGCGTGCCCGGCGGCTCGTCCGGCGGCTCGGCGGCGGTGGTTGCAGCGGGAACGGCAGTGGCTTCGATCGGCTCCGACACGGGCGGCTCGATTCGTCAGCCGGCAGCATTGTGCGGCGTCGTCGGACTGAAGCCGACCTACGGGCGAGTGTCGCGCTACGGATTGATCGCGTTTGCGTCGTCGCTCGACCATGTCGGGCCGTTCGGCAAGACGGTGAAGGACGTGGCGCTGATGCTGCAGTGCATGGCGGGCCGTGACCAACTGGATTCAACCTCAGCCGACGTTCCCGTCCCGGACTACCACGCGCATATTGGCCAGCCGGTAACGGGCATGAAGATTGGCGTTCCGAAGGAATACTTCGGTGAAGGACTCGATGCCGAAGTGCGCGCCGCGGTGGAGGCCGCCATTCAGGAGTTGGCCAAGGCCGGATGCGAGATTGTCCCCATCTCTCTGCCGCACACGGAATATGCGATTCCAACCTATTACGTGGTGGCGACCGCGGAAGCCTCTTCGAACCTGGCGCGTTACGACGGCGTGCGCTATGGGGTGCGAGCCGGCGACGGTAAAACCTTGGCGGAGATGTATCGCCGCACACGCGATGCCGGGCTGGGAACGGAAGTGAAGCGCCGCATCATGCTGGGGACGTATGCGCTCAGCGCCGGATATTACGACGCGTATTACTTGAAAGCGCAGCGCGTGCGCAGTCTGCTGGCGCTAGACTTCGACAACGCGTTCGCGACGGTAGATGCGATTGTTACGCCAACTACGCCCACGGCCGCGTTCAAGTTGGGCGAAAAGACAGACGATCCGCTTGCCATGTATCTGGCCGACATCTACACCGTGACTGCTAACCTGGCGGGTGTTCCGGGAATCTCAATACCGTGCGGAAGGAACAAAGAGGGATTGCCGATCGGCGTCCAGGTTTTTGGCAAGTATTTCGACGAAGCAACGGTGTTGCGAATCGGACATGTCATCGAACATGCGATGGCGGCGGTGGTGAATCCGCTCGCCAGTTCCCCGAAGGCCAGAGACTAAGAGTGGAAGAAGGGCCGGCTCACCTCTTTTGAAAGACTGCCCAGGCGCCGGTCGTCGCCAACTCCAGGCGCAAGGTGCACTGATCGGGAGCAACATGGCCGAAGGAAACCTCAAGTTGCGACTCCGGAGCTGGAAGCTCGCCCGAATCCATGGGCACTCTTACCAGATCCATCTTCTCGTCATATTTCCCGGTCGTGTCGGTGCTCCGCGAGATGATTAACGTCCACTGCTTGGTGCTCGGAATCAGGTACATGGTGTAAGCGCCAACCGCAAGATTCGCCCCGCCGATCTCGACCGGCGTGTTGGTGAACAGGGTGATAGGCTTTCCACCGGGCGCCCAGACTTTGCCGGCGGGAATCTCGTGCCCGAACAAAGGCTTCTTGAGGTTCACTGAGAAGTGCTGGTACTCAGCCGCGAGTTGTTTGTCAGCATCGAAGTTGCAGGTTGCAGTTGCATTGGGACTGTTGGCCTGGCCGAATACCGTGCATCCGAAAAAAAGCAGAGCGCTGGAAACGAAACACAAAGCGACGCGACGCATGGTCGAACCCTCCTAAAGGATTACTGGCCAAAGTCCCTATAATAGCGCGTAGCCAGGAAATGGTTGCGATTCTCGCCCGTAATTAAGCTCATCAGACGCCCTTCTGCCGCTCCCAGCAACTGATGTTTCGCCATGTCCATATTCGGACATGGCATTTGCATTACTGGGCGAGTAGGCCACTCTTTGGCGTCCTAACTCGTTGTTTCTGCAAGAGATAGACGGTGCGCGCCGTTGGCAACCCATCTGCACCTCATTGCTTAGCGGAGCGTTATGGTTACGAGTGATGAGGAATCGGTCATCCTGATTGCGGAAGATCAGGAATATGTTCGTGAAGCGTTGGCGATGCTGCTGCGCGGGCAGGGTTATTCGGTTCAGTTGTGTGCCTCGCCCAACGAGGCGCTTACCGCCGCGCAACAGCGCACACCCGACGTCGCGCTGCTGGATATGAATTATCAGCGCGACAGCACCTCCGGGATCGAAGGGCTGGACCTGATTCAGCGTCTGCGGCAGATGGACGGGACGGTGCCGATCATCGCGCTCACCGCCTGGGGCAATGTGGACCTGGCCGTCAGTGCCATGAAGCACGGCGCGTCAGACTTCATCGAGAAGCCGTGGCGCAATGATGCGTTGCTGGAGAAAGTGCATTCGCTGCGGCAGCGCGGACAGCAGGTGCGCTCCTCGCAGCGCATCTCCGAATTCGAGCGCAACGACGCGCACGAATTACAGACGCGCATTGTGCCGCAGCGCCACCTGGTGACGGGAGGGATCGAAATCTTCGGAGACAGCCTTCCGGCAGGGGTGGTCGGCGGCGACTATTTTGGAGTGTGGCAGCCTACGGCCGACTCGTTGCACTTCTGCGTCGCCGACGTCTCGGGGAAAGGCACGCCGGGCGCGATGATTGCGGCCATGCTGTACGCTTCGGTGAGCACGCTGTCGTCGTCCAGCAACAGTCCCGAGCTGATTCTCGGCGAGGTGGAGACGATTCTGCGCAACCAGTTGGGCGAAGGGCATTACGTCACTATCTTCTACGGTGTGCTCGATCTCAAGACCCGCGTCTTGCAGTTTGTGAACGCCGGACACTGTCCGCCGGTCCTGCGGCATGTCGATGGGTCCAGCGAATTGCTTGCGCCCACGCGTCCGGTTCTGGGGCTCGCACTGGACGAAGCCTTTCGTCCGGAACGTCTGCGTTTGGCGAGCGGCGATCGCCTGCTGCTCTATACCGACGGCGTAACCGAGGCAGCGAACGAGGCGGGTGAAGAGTTCGGCGCCGAGCGCCTGTCGGGAATTCTCAACGGCTCGGCGCGTCTGCCGGAACAGTGGCGCGTGATTATGGAGTCCGTTCGCAATCACGCCAAAGGCACGCTCGCCGATGATGCAACGCTGCTGCTGATAGCGGCAGCGTAGGAGTTCTTCGTCTCGCGCTCGGTATGGTTGAGTGAAAAACTTGTGCCGCCCCCTACGGGGCTCGGAATCAATTTTCCACCTCACCCAGGGCTTGCGCCCTCGGCTAAGCTGATTCGCCCCGTGGCGGGACTGGTTTCTTGCCACTTCATTCACCTCCCGCAAACAAAACGCAGTGCAAACACATTCCTGTGCCAGGCGTCGGACTGGCCGCTGCAAGTCACTTCAGCGCTGGATGCTGGCGATGCCGGTCGGTGTGCGCCTGAAAATTCTCGGCGGCGGCGACGAGGCGTTGTCGTTAAGCACGTGCGCAAGAAACTGTGTGCCGATCGGCAATCCGCTCCCAGTGCCGCAATGACGCGCCCCTCGTCTCTGCCCCATTTTGGGAATCGACACATAGCTGTGTGACGTAATTGCTGGTAAGTCGAGCAATGCGGCGGAATAATGGCAACTGGTAGGCAATCTCCCACCGAGTTGACCATTTGGGCTGGCTCTCTGGCGACCTTCCGAGACGGAAGATGCCGGCGACAAGCCCCCCATAAGCGCTTTCCCACACCTTGACAACAGGCCGCGATGCAAGGGGACCGTCTGCGCTTTATTCGTCGCGAGCGAGCAAGGAAGTCCGGGACACAGGAAATCGTTGCCGCTGCACGGATTCAAACAGGTCGCGCACCTTGCCTTAAGGTCAGCGCTGGCGGAGATCAACATGCTAAAGTCGCATCGAATTTATTGGTTCGCCCTTGTACTCGTGGTCATAGCGGCCTCAATTGCCGCCGATTCGCAAACTGCTCTTCAATTCGTCGCGGTGACTCCATGCCGGGTCGCCGATACGCGCAACCCGGTTGGCCCGTTCGGAGGCCCGGCCATTGCCGCCGAAACTCACCGGGACTTTGCGATTCCACAAAGCGGCTGCAACATTCCGTCCGGTGCTGCTGCCTATTCGTTGAATGTGACAGTAGTACCTCAGGTGACGCTTGGCTATCTGACGGTGTGGCCTACAGGCGAAAACCAGCCGTATGTCTCCACCTTGAACTCCTACGATGGCCAGGTGAAGGCCAATGCGGCCATCGTCCCTGCCGGCAACCAGGGCGCGGTCAGCGTTTACGTTACGAACACTGCTGACGTCGTGCTGGATATCGACGGTTACTTTGCGCCGGTCGGCAACTCCACGCTGGCCTTCTATCCACTAACGCCCTGTCGCGTGGTTGACACCCGCGGGCCCGCCGGCGACCTCGGGGCACCGTATCTGACCGGTGGCGTGCCGCGTGACTTTCCCCTACTGGAGGCGGCTTCGTGCAACATACCCGATAGTGCGCAGGCTTACTCGCTGAACTTCACGGCCGTGCCCCACGGGCCTCTCGGCTTTTTATCGGTGTGGCCCACAGGTCAAAGCCAACCCTATGTTTCCACCCTGAACTCGTACAGCGGGCTGGCAGTGGCCAATGCAGCGATCGTGCCTGCCGGCAAGAACGGCAGTGTCAGCACCTATGTGTCTGACAACGCCGACGTGGTGATCGATATCGATGGCTACTTCGCTGCACCGCGGGAAGGAGGCCTGTCGCTATATCCGATGTCCCCGTGCCGGGTGTTGGATACCCGTAATGTGGGGAAGGGACAGCCGTTCACCGGGGCGCTTATGACAGACGTACTGGACAGTCCGTGCGTACCGTCCAGCCGGTCGCAGGCGTACGTGTTCAATGCAACGGCAATACCCTCAGGCACGCTCGGCTATCTGACCTTGTCGCCCGTCGGAGAGGGACAACCTTATGTCTCGACACTGAACTCATGGGATGGAGCGGTGACCTCGAACATGGCGATCGTGCCTGCGGGCAGCCAGGGCGAGATTGACGCTTACGCCTCCAATCCAACGCAACTGGTCCTCGACATCTCCAGCTACTTTGCGCCCATTGCAACTTTGAGCATCACCACCGGCTCGTTGCCTTCGGGCACCTTGGGTTACAACTACAGCACGACTTTGGGCGCAACCGGCGGAGTCACGCCTTACACCTGGAGCATCATTCTGGGCAGTTGGCCGCCAGGGTTGAATCTGGATCCCAATAGCGGAGTGATCTCCGGCATCCCGACGGCCGCCGGAAATTACCCGCTCACCCTGCAGGTTGCTGACTCGCAGTGGCCGCCCGCAAAGGCCACGGCGGCACTTAATCTTATCGTCAACGCGGTGATCACCCCGCTAAGTATTGTCACCGTGTCACTGCCCCCAGGCAATCAAAACGCAACCTACAGCACGATGCTGGCGGCAACCGGCGGAATCACGCCGTACACCTGGAGCATCACCGCTGGCAGCTTGCCCATTGGATTGTCGTTGAACCCCAGCACGGGCGCGATCACCGGCACTCCCACGGGCGCGGGGACCGCGAACTTCACCGTGAAGGTCACCGACTCACAATTGCTGCCGGCAAACACCAGCGCGCAACTCAGCCTTACCATCCAGCCAGCGGTGGCCCTGAGCATCACCACTGCATCCTTGCCCACGGGGACCACACACTCGCCCTACAACGCAACGCTGGCCGCCATCGGCGGCGTTACTCCCTATACCTGGACCATTACCGCGGGCAGCTTACCCGGCGGCTTGCAGTTAGACGCCGGCTCGGGAGCAATTTCTGGCATGCCAGCTGTCGGCACCGCGAACTTCACGGTGCAGGTGGCCGATTCGGAGTCCCCGCCAGCCAAGGCCGCGGCGCAATTGAGCATCACGATCAATGCCGGGGGCGATGGCGATCCCATGGCCCTCAACGGGCATTACGCATTTCTCTTGAACGGCTTCAACTCCGCGGGGCAATGGACTCTGGCCGGAAGTTTCATCTCCGATGGCAAGGGGAACATTACCAGTGGGGTTGTGGACGGCAATTCCGTGACCGGGCAGCCATTCAATGTAAACGTCAGCGGCACATACGCCATTTGGTCCTCGGGTTTGAACACGCTCACCATCCAGGGTCAGTCGTTCGGACCTGCAACCTTCGCATTCGTTCTTTCTTCCTCTGGCAATGGGAGAATCATCCGGTACGACGACACCACCGGCCAGGGCAGTCGGGGCTCCGGCGTGCTGCGCAAGCAGGACTCCAGCGCATTCTCGCTGGCGAAACTAAACGGCGGGTTCGTGTTCGGAATGACCGGGGCGGATAGCTTCGGGGTCCGTATGGCAAATGTGGGTCAATTCTCTCTGGCCAGTGGCAGCATCAACAACGGAACGTGCGACATGATCGATGGAGGAACCTACCAGACCTGCGCCTTCTATGGCAGCGTCTCTCCCGTCGATGTCACAACCGGCCGTGCAGTCAGCACGACGCAAAGCGACAACGGCACCAGTCATCAGGCGCTGTACGTGGTCTCCGCGAGCGAGTTGGTGATGGAACAAATCGACTCGGTCCCTGATGGCCAGACTCCGCTGCTTTTGGGCTCGGTGCTGAAACAGAGTGGACCCTTCAACAACGGCTCGTTGAACGGCTACGCGGTCATGTACTTTCAGGACATCCATACTTCTGACGGGCTTGACCAATCCGGCGCTGGAATCAGCAGCTTCGACGGCAATGGCAACTCGCAAACGATTGCCATGGACGAAGATCTGGCCGGCACGATCACTCAGGACCAGCCGAAGCAGGGCACCTATTCGGTGCAATCCAACGGCGCGGTGCTGTCTGGTGATGGAGGCATAGCGGGCTTCCTGGTCAGCCAAAATAAAGGCATGCTTGTGGGTACTGGCCCCAATTCCGTCCTCGGAATCATGGAACCGCAAACCGGCGGCCCGTTCTCGAATGCATCGTTCCAGGGAACTTACATGGGTGGCTCGCTGGCTCCGCTGGACTATGCCAACCCGGACAACGAACTAGATGTGATCTCGGCGGACGGCAACGGTACGGCCACGGGCGGTGGAGATTCCAGCGGGCCCTGGGGCCTGGATCAATGGTTTGACACCGTCGTTAGCTACTCGATCGCTGCCAATGGCAGGGGCACCGCACAGGCCCAAGGTGATAAGTCTCCAGCCATTATTTACGTAATCTCACCCACCAAATCCGTCATCTTGATGGCAAATCAGGACGCAAGAGTGGCTGTGTTCGAGCACTGAGCAGTTGTAGATCGATCGTCTTGCAGTACTGGCCGGCGTCTTTGGGGCGCCGGCCGTTTTTTGCAGGTCGACTGGCTGGCTCAGATGACCACGGTCTCGTGATATTCGCCGTACACGTGGCGCATGGCATCGGAAATTTCGCCGACTGTGCCGTTCGCTTCGATCGCCTCGACGATCACCGGCATCAGGTTGCCGGTGCCGCGCGCGGTCTCTTCCACTTGCTTGATGGCGGCCTGCCACTTCGCCGGATCGCGCTTGGCGCGTACCGCTCGCAAGCGTTCGACCTGCCTGCGTTCCAGCGACTCGTCCATGTGCAGCAGCGGTATCGACTTCTCTTGGTCAAGCTCGAAGGCGTTGACGCCGACCACGATGGCTTCATGGCGATCGACGGCCTGCTGGTAGATGTACGCGGCGTTCTGGATTTCCTGCTGGATGAATCCGCGCTCGATGGCCTTCAAGGTGCCGCCCATGGCGTCGATCTTGTCGAGATAGGTGCGCGCGCCCGTCTCGATCTGGTTGGTCAGCGCCTCGATGTAGTAGGAGCCGGCCAGGGGATCAATGGTCTGCGGCGCGCCCGATTCGTAAGCAATGATCTGCTGGGTGCGCAGCGCTATGCGCGCCGACTGCTCGGTGGGGAGAGCCAGGGCTTCGTCGAAGGAGTTGGTGTGCAGCGATTGGGTTCCGCCGAGCACCGCGGCCATGGCCTGCAACGCGGTGCGGACAATGTTGTTCTCCGGCTGCTGTGCGGTGAGGGTCGAGCCGGCGGTCTGGGTATGGAAGCGCAGCATTAACGACTTGGCATTCTTGGCGCCAAAATGGTCGCGCATGATGCGGGCCCACATGCGGCGTGCGGCGCGGAACTTTGCCACTTCTTCCAGAAAATTGCTGTGCGCATTGAAGAAGAACGAGAGCCGGGGCGCGAACTTGTCCACGTCGAGGCCGGCGTCAATCGCAGCTTGCACGTAGGTGATGCCATTGGCCAGGGTGAAGGCGACTTCCTGTACGGCGGTGCATCCCGCCTCGCGCATGTGGTAGCCGGAGATGGAAATGGTGTTCCACTCAGGCACGTTCTGGTTGGCGTAGGAGAAGATGTCGGTGATGATGCGCATCGCCTGCGCCGGCGGGTAGATGTAGGTGCCGCGCGCGATGTATTCCTTCAGCACATCGTTCTGCACCGTGCCGGAGAGCTTGCGCACGTCGCGTCCGGTGCGCCGCGCAGTCACAATGTAGAGCGCCAGTAGAATGGACGCGGTGGCGTTGATGGTCATCGAGGTGGAGATCTTCTCCAGATTGATGCCGTCGAACAGGCGCATCATGTCCTCGATGGAGTCAATCGCGACGCCGACTTTGCCGACCTCACCCATGGCCAGCGGGCTGTCGGAGTCCATCCCGATCTGCGTCGGCAGATCGAAGGCCACGCTCAGGCCGGTTGTGCCCTGGCTCAACAGATATTTATAGCGGCGGTTGGACTCTTCAGCGTCGCCCATGCCGGCGTATTGCCGCATGGTCCACAGGCGGCCGCGATACATGGTGGCCTGCACGCCGCGGGTGTAGGGAAACTGTCCGGGATAATTGAGGTCGCGATCGTAATCCCAACCTTCCAGATCGGCCGGGGTATAAAGGGGATGAACATTAATGTGCGAAGAAGTTTCCTGCTCGTCCGCCAGTTGGGTGGCAGCAGCGTTTTGCTTGGTCTCGGGCATGAGAGTTGGCCCTCAGTAGTAGAGATAATTCAAGTATCAGCCGGTCGCTGAGATGCCGCTATGACGTGCGTCACAAATTGCAGGGCAGTTTCAAGGTTGGAGCTTCGAGGTAGCGGACCACGAAAACTGAAACTTGAAACTATTTTCGCCGCGAACTCCAGAAAGAACTCAGGCCGAAATAGGCGAAGATCAGGGCAAACGCGCCTGCCAGCACGACCTTTCCTGATCCCGAGGCGCCGGTCTGATAGCGGTGATACTGGCGAATGGCCGCACCGCCGCCAACCACGGCGAGAAACAAGAAGAGCAAGCCGGTCACTTCCAGCCATAGCACGTGCAGGACGCGTGCGATGCTGTGAAACGTGACGGTACCCGCTCTGTAAAAGGCGCGGACCCAGCGATTTTCGCCGCTTTTCCTTCCCGCGACGCGGAGAAATGCCCGGCCCTGAGTACCAAAACCGCGGGATGACACCATCAGCCTCGTCCGCCCTGCAGTTGGCGGTAGAAAGCGCTATTCTAGCAGCCAGCTTTCGTGCCTGCGGACGTTTGACCAGTTTCGGTCGCGTAACAAAACTTTCACCTGCCGTTTGCATCAAAAGTATTGCGCCGACCGGCGAAAGAGTTAAAGTGCTTCGAGGCGGTTTCGCGTGTTCGCTCGGGGCCCTCCGTTCGTTCACTACGGGACAGCAAGCAGGTGGCATTTATGGACAATCGACTGAAGGGCCTGATGAAGGAATTGGGAGAAGCGATTAACAGCTCGCTTTCCGATTCTGACGAAATTGCCGAGGTCATCTCCCGAATTAAGGCGGGCGGGTACGACGTGTTTCTGGTGCTGGAGGCGACGATAGGCCTTAACCAGCGCGATGGGGACGCGGTCGAGAGAAGCCCAATCAAGACGCCGCGATCCTCCGGCGATTTCCGCATTACCTCACAGGATATGAAGTTCCTGAAGTCCCTCCGCATCCGAGTTGACGACGGGAAGTAGAGTTACCTCTACATAACCCAGCCGTGGGCGGGCAGTGTGCTAACATTCCGACTTCGCTTGCGGGTTGGCATGCGCCAGCACGGCGCGATCAGCCCTCCGGGGAACGAGCTTACAACCCTTGCCGGGGAAATTCCGTAGTCAGGAAATCGCCTGATGAGACAAACTCTCGGAGTCTTACTGGCTGGAGGAGCGGGAGAACGTCTTTATCCGCTCACTCGCGACCGCGCCAAGCCGGCCGTTACCTTCGGCGGCATCTATCGCATCATCGACATCACGCTTTCCAACTGCATCAACTCCGATCTGCGCAAGGTTTACATTCTGACGCAGTACAAAGCGCTTTCGCTGAACCGGCACATCCGCGAGGGCTGGGGCAATATCGTGGGCCGCGAACTGGGTGAGTTCATTGAGATCCTGCCGCCCATGAAGCGCGTCAGCGAAAACTGGTATATGGGCACCGCCGACGCCGTGTATCAGAACATCTACTCCATTGGCTCGGAGCAGCCGAAGTATGTGCTGATCCTGTCGGGCGATCACATCTACAAAATGAATTACGACCTTATGCTGCGGCAGCATAAGGATTCGGGTGCAGACGTCACCATCGCGACCATTCTGATTGATCCGGCTGAAACCCGGCAATTTGGCGTGATTGACGTTGACCACACCGGCCGGGTTGTTGGCTTCGAGGAGAAGCCGGAACAAACCGAGCTACGTTCGCCCTACAACCCCAGCATGGTGTCGGCTTCGATGGGCGTTTACATATTCAACACCGACGTGCTCATTCCGGTCTTGCTGAAGGACGCCGAGGACCCGTCCTCGCGCCACGACTTCGGGCACAACATCCTGCCCCGCATGGTGGACGATTACAAGGTGTACTCGTTCAACTTCATCGACGAGAACCGCAAGGAAGCGCTGTACTGGCGCGATGTGGGCACGCTGGAAGCCTACTACGAGGCCAACACCGACCTGGTGTCGGTCGCCCCGGTATTTAACCTTTACGATGAGGCCTGGCCGATCCGCACTCACATGCGGCAGTATCCGCCGGCCAAGTTCGTCTTCAACGATCCGGCTCGCACCGGACAGGCGCACGATTCCATCGTTTCCATGGGCTGCATCATATCCGGCGGCTCGGTGCGCAACAGCGTGCTGTCGCCCGACGTGCGGGTGAACTCCTACTCCGAGATTGACAGCAGCATACTGTTCACTCACGTGAACATCGGCCGGCATTGTCGCATCCGCAAGGCCATCATCGACCGCGATGTTGACATTCCCGAGGGGACCGTCATCGGCTATGACACCGAGGCCGACCGCGCCAAGTACCACGTGACCGATAGCGGAATTACGGTGGTCACGCGCGATTACTCGCTGTTTGAAAATCCCGTCGCAGTGGATTTCTTTACTTCGGAATAGTTGCATTTACCAAGGCAACACAGAGGCGCGGGGGAATCTGCGCCTTTTGCGTTGGGCAAGGCAGGGAACGGGGGGTGCATCACTGCCGTTTCGCTGCCTTCTTCGCCGGCACGGACTTGGCGGCGCGAACTTTGCCGGTGCGAATCGCGCGTCTCAGCTGTTCCCAGTCCTTCACCGTCTGGTTTGCGTAAGTAACGCCGAAGATGGCCATCGCCTGGTCAAATTTGTCGTTGTTGCCAAGATAACCTGCGAAGGCGCAGGAATCGCCCGAGCGCGCGTGCCCCTTCGAGAGCAATTCGCCGCACATCTCCGCATACTCCACCAACCCTCTGCCTTTGAGGTCGTCTTCCGCGATGCCTGCTTTGTGGTCGCGCAACTGGCGAACCACGTATTCGCAGTTCCCGATGGAGGTCCACCCCAGGAAGATGTCGGACTGCATCTGCATCGCGCGCCCACCCTCGGCCGTGCGCTGCCCTTGATGTCTGGCAACCGGGCTGTGAGGCAGGTAGGGAGCATAAGCGGACCCGGGCTCTTCCTTGATCTGGATGAACAGTGGGTCCGAAATCGCCCCGCCGAACATAAGCAGCACGTAATCGCGGAGTCCCACGCTGCCCGTGCCCACCACGCGAAACGCGACGTCCTCGACCCGATATTGTGAAAAGAAGTGCGCCCGCTCGGGCAGAAGACTACGAGCGTAACGACGCAGTGATCCCACTGCCTCGTCGGCTTCCTTGGGCGAAACGTGATATTGCGTCGGCTTCTGGTCGCAAAACACGTGCTTGCCGTCCTGCAGGACGGTCAATTTTTGCAAATTGTGCAACGGCGTGGCCCGTTCCGCTTTGCGCAGGACGGACCGGACAGGATCGATTTCCCGATAAATCTGAAAGCGTGCGAGGTCCACCCCCCGCATTTCGGAGAAGCGGTGCATCCAGACTCGATAGCTGCGAGCAAAAGCAAGCACGGCGCCCTTGCATTGTCTCTCGGAGTTGCCGGCCTCCCGCCCGGCAAGCACCAGGCTCGCCGACATCCGCTTCACGTCCCACTCCCAGGGCCCGATAAGGGTTTCGTCGAAGTCGTTGATGTCGAAGATCAGGCGCCCGTCAGGGGCCTCAAAAGCTCCCATGTTCTGTACGTGCGCGTCGCCGCAAATTTGGGCCATCAGGTCGGTGCGCGGCAACGGCGCCAGGTCGGCCGCCATCACCGGTACGGCCCCGCGAAAGAACCCAAATGGCGAAGTCGCCATATGCGCCCACTTAATAGGCAAGAGCGAGGGGATGCGTCCATGCTGCGAGGCCAGCAGAATGTCGACCACATCGTGCTTGCGGTCCTTGTGGTTCCAGTTTGCCTGGTCAACCCGCCTGATCTTGTCGCGGCATAAGCGGCCGTGCTGGCGTCGCTCTTCGCGGGTCATCAACTTCGACTTCTGGGGGGACATAAGCTTGACGAGCATCATACGCCCTAAGTAGCCGACCATAAACAAAATGTCTGCGAAGACAGCGAGTCAGTCTGATTTTCTTAAGCCGGCACCCGACCGGACGTCTATGCCGACCCCTCATGCTTGGTGGCTGTCCCAATTCGGGAGCCCATAGTTACTTTCGTAAGTTGACTCGGCTGTTCTTAGGTGCTTTTCCCCGGCGCTGGGGCTAACCTGAAGAGTGGTGAACAGTAGTGCTCAAAAATAGGTTTCTGCATCATGCTGCTTGTTCAGAGTTATACCTTTGACCGACTTCGCGAGCAGGAAGCCGGTTCCTTGGCTGATGGGAAAGAGACCAAGCGCTTGAACCATAAGTCCAAGCAGCTCTATTACATGCGAATAAATCTTTACAAATCAGCTAGTTACGCCGGAAACACATCGCAAGTAACTGAAAACAAACATAGCCTTGTGGGGGTACCAGGGCGCGAAAAGTGGCGGGTTGAGCGTGATTAGAGACGTGGCAGCGCACGAACAGCCAAGACCCGAGGTCGCGCCCCGGCCGCGATAAGCGCGATAAGATGGAAACAGATCCATACTCAGGAGCATCGATGTCGGCCACCATTCTCGACGGAACGAAGATCGCGGCGCAGATCAAAGCGGAGGTCGGGAACGAAGTCAAGGAGTTGACCGCTGCCGGCCTTCGTCCCGGCCTGGCGGTGGTGCTGGCCGGGCACAATCCGGCATCAGAGATTTATGTTCGCAACAAGGTGAAGAGCTGCGAGCAACTTGGCATCTACAGCGAGAAGCACACGCCGCCGGACACCGTGACGACCGCCGAACTGCTGGCTTTGGTGGATGACCTCAATCGCCGCGACGAGATTGACGGCATTCTGGTGCAGCTGCCATTGCCGCTGCAAGTGGATGCGAAGAAAGTCCTGCTCGCCGTGTCTCCACAGAAGGACGTAGACGGATTTCATCCTATGAATGTCGGCTACCTCTCGACCCAGCGTCCCGGACTGGTTCCGTGCACTCCTGCCGGGATCCTTGAGATTTTGAAGCGGAGCGGCATCGCCATCGCCGGCGCAGAAGCCGTGGTTGTTGGACGCAGCGACATCGTAGGCAAGCCGGTGGCCATGCTGCTGCTGAACAGCAACGCGACGGTCACGGTTTGCCATTCCAAAACGCGAGACCTGCCTGGAGTCTGCCGCCGCGCCGACATTCTCATCGCCGCCATTGGCAAGGCGGGCATGATTACGCCTGAATTCGTGAAGCCAGGAGCAACGGTCATCGATGTTGGCATGAATACCGTCACCGACGCCGCCGAGTTTCGCAGGTTCTTTGCGGGCAATGAGAAGCGCGAGCGCGACTTTGCGGCCAAAGGCTCGACCCTGATGGGCGACGTCGATCCCAGGGTGGCCGAGGTTGCCGGAGCGATGACACCGGTGCCAGGCGGCGTTGGGCCATTGACCATCGCCATGTTGATGAGCAACACGGCGAAGGCAGCCAAACTGCGGCGCGGGCGTACGGTGGGAGCTGTGGCGGTTCGCTAGAGTGGGTTAGCTGCGCTTGTTTGCGCGAGCGGCAGAGAGCGGCAGGAATTCAGCCCCGCAGGGGCGACCGAGGGCTGTCCATGGACCAGATTCAATGCGAACGTGATGGAGCCGTGCAGTGCATCGCCATCAACCGTCCGGAAAAGAAGAACGCGCTGACGGCCGAGATGTACAACGCGCTGGCCGACGCGGTGGAGCGGGGCGAAGCTGATCCCGCAGTGCGCGTGATGCTGTTGCACGCCACCGGGGAAGCGTTTACCGGCGGCAACGATTTGGTTGATTTTCTGCAGAAACCATGGGCAGGACAGGAGATACCACCGGCCGTCCGCTTCATTCATGCGGTGGCACAGGCGAAGAAGCCGATGGTGGCCGCGGTGCAGGGACTCGCGGTGGGGGTGGGCGTGACGATTCTGCTGCACTGCGATCTGGTGTATGCCGCTGAGGGGGCGAAGTTCATGATGCCGTTCATCGACCTCGGCATCGTTCCCGAGGCTGCTTCGACCGTGCTCTTGCCTGCGCTCATGGGACACCAGCGTGCGGTCGAGCTGCTGATGCTGGGCGCTCCACTGAGCGCGCAGCGCGCCTATGAACTGGGATTGGTCAACGCCGTTGTCGCTCCCGACGCGTTGTTTGCCACCGCCCTGCAGAGCGCGAAGATGATCACGGAAAAGCCATTTGGAGCGCTGCTTGCATGTAAGCGGCTGTTGAAGCAAGCGAATCATGCGGCGGTAAATCGGGCCCTGCGGGAAGAAGTGCATGAAATCAAGGAGCGGCTTGATTCGCCGGAGACAAAGGAGGCCCTCACCGCGTTCCTGGAGAAGCGGAAGCCGGACTTCTCCAAGTTTCGGTAACATGCGCGCGCCAGATCTGGTATCTAACCGGATTAAAGGTGTGAGAAATCGACGTCTTTGGTGTTAAAATGCCCTGCGTCGGTCGTCCGCCTGTTATGCTATTCACCTGTTATGCTATTCAAGAAAGGGGGGCTTAATGCCCATGCCAAAAACCAAGACCGCTATTTGTGGTTTGCTCACATCCCTGCTTCTGATCTTGACCCTGCCCGCTTGGGGCGCTGACAAAACCAAAGACGAAGAGACCATTAGAAACGCCACCACGGTGCTACAGGCGATGGTCGGCAGCAAGGACATTCCCGCCAGCGCAGTGGCGAAGGCCGAGTGCATCATCATTATGCCCAGCGTGAAGAAGTTCGCCTTCGGCATCGGTGGTACCGGCGGTCGTGGTCCGATGACTTGCCGCGAGGGGGCTAACTTCAGCGGCAAATGGTCACCGCCCGCCATGTACACCGTCGGCGGCGCCAGTGCCGGCTTTCAGGTCGGCGCCACGACTAAGGATTTCATCCTCCTGATCATGGCGCCGGGGGCGGCGAACAAGATGTTGGACGGCAAAGTCAAGGTCGGCAGTGACGCGACCGCAGCGGCCGGTTCGGGAGTCAGCGCGAGTACGAGTACTGCTGACATCCTGACTTATTCCCGAACTTCGGGCTTTTCGCTGGCGTATCACTCGACGGCTCCTCGCTCGAACCCTGACAGTGACGCTAACAGCGCCTGTACGGGAAAGCGGCCAGCGCGCGGGAGATTGTTGAGCGGCAGTGGGGTTACGACGACGCCCGGCGGGCCAGCAACTGGTTACCCTGCTCAATACCAAGGCGGGAAAGATGTAGTTGGCAGCCACTGCGACTACAGCGGTGGTTGTCACGGCTTTGATCTTCTCGCGGAGAAGAATGCCCCGTTCGGGCCGATAGTGCTGGAACGGGGCGTTTGATATTGCTACGGCAACCTGCTTTGCAACCGCGCGCCAAAGGGCCTCGCGATTATTCCGACCACACACGCAGTTCGTAATACTCGAACAGCGTAAGCCGGCGACGGCTCAAGATCCGTCGCCGGCTTTCTGCTGTTACGCACCCATTGCGTATAGATACTCGACAAACGATCGGGTCGCTCCGTCGATACCCTGCACCTTCGGGTTCGATGATTCGATGACATAGTATTCGTCGGGTGCGTGAGCACCACTGCCGTGTCCCAGGCCGAAGTGTCCTGCCGGCAGGCGCAGCGGTTCCCCGGTGAAGACGTATCCCGGCCACGACCCGGCGTTGCGCGGCAACATGACGGGACTGATGTTGTTCTGACGATAGACAGCAACCTGCGAGCGAATGAGTGTAGTGTCAGGTGAGGTACTGGTGGGATCGTATCCGCCGGTCATGTTGACTTCGATGTCGCCAAAACCTTTGTTGGCGAGATGGGCTTTGAGCGCTGCCAGCGCGTCCGCCGCCGTCATGTCGGGCACGAGCCGCAAGTCCATTTTGGCGACCGCCTTATGAGGAAGGATGGTCTTGCCGCCTGGCCCAGTGTAGCCTCCCACCAAACCCTCGATATTTACCGTGGGGTTGGCCACCAACATTTCCAGGGCCTGTTGCCAGTTGGCGTCGTGGATCCAGTGAGTCACGCCGAGTTGCTGCATCGCGACGGCCTCGTTCAGCCGTTTTGCGGCTTCGGCGACCATCGCCTTCTGGGCATCGGACAGCGGCTGCGCCTTGTCGGCGTAACCGGCAATGGCCGGCGTGTTGCCGTCGGGTGAAACCAGCGTAGCCAGCGCCAGCACCAAATGCCAAGCTGGACTGTCGACCCGCGCCTTGTTGCTGGAATGGATATCCTTGCGCGGGCCGCGTCCCCAACGCTCTCCGCTGGAAACCAGTTCCAGTTCGATCACGCCTTTTGCACCAAGAGTCATAGTTACCATGCCGTCGAGTCCCTGCAACGCCGACGGCATGAAGATGCCCTCGCAGCGCTTCAGCGCGGCGGTGACTTCGGGCCGGCGAACGATTTGCGGGAAATGTGGCGATCCGATTTCCTCTTCACCCTCGGCCACGAACACGAGATTGACGGGCATTTTCTTACCGGCCCCACGAATAGCGTGAATTGCCGCAAGAAAAGCGGCTTCGGGTCCCTTCTGGTTGACCGCGCCGCGGCCCACCAAGATCTGGCCCAAGCCGGGCTTGTCCACGAGGGCGGCATCCCACGGCGGCGAAGACCATTCCGCGGGATCAACCTGCTTGACGTCGTACATGAAGTAAAGCCCGAGGGTTCGTGGCGCCCCGGCGTCGAGGGTGGCAAATACGCCGGGCTGACCGTCGGTGGGGACCTTGGTGACGCTGGCAAATCCAGCATCACGCAGCAGGTTCATCATCATCTCGCAGCCTTCCGCCATGCCCCGGTTCTCGGCGGCGATCGAGGGCTGATGGATCCAGTCCTGCAAACGCTTGACGGATTGGCTGTGTTGCTTAGCGATCTCGGCAGAAATGTCGTTCAAGTCTGGCTGTTCGGCTGTCGAGAGGCCCGGCAACGCAACCGCCGCGGCGCTGAGAGCGGCACCCTGGAGGAAAGTTCGTCTGTCCATAGCGTGTAACGATAACGGCTGCGAGCCCCGACGTCCAGAAGCAAAACCGGGCGATCACGAATCACAAGGTCAGCGCCGTACCTGTGGGCTGTGACCAAGCGGCTGGAAATATTGGCGGAAGCGTGTGCGAGTCGAACGCACCATTGACACCGCAAGGCGCCAATCGCCGGTTTTGAAGACCGGAAGGGTCACCGGACCCCCTTCGCTTCCGCAGTGGGCGGACCGAGGCACCACCGAGTATCGAGTCCGCATACTTAAGGCTTCGCCTGCTTCTGCCGCGAGATATCTTGCCGTCCCGGACGGTTCTCCCAGTCATTCGCCCCGGACACTGATACTGACTTGCGGTGATAATTTTCTTAGGAGCTGGGACGGAAATCCGCAACCGTAGGAGCTGGCTAGCAATCTGCTAGATTGTACGGCCCGGGGAGAACTTCCGGTAGTCTCAGAATAAACATCCATGGGAGAGCGCCATCATGCCCAGTCGTAATTTTAGTTTTGTACAACTCGATGTTTTCACCACTAAGCCGCTGGAGGGCAATCAGCTCGCAGTGTTCTCTGACGGGCGAGGATTGAGCGACGAGGAGATGCAGAAGCTTGCGCGCGAAACCAATCTGTCAGAAACCACCTTTATTTTGCCGCGCGAACCATCGGTCGAACGCCTGGAAGGGCGCAAGGTGCGCATTTTCACGGTGAACGAGGAGCTACCCTTCGCGGGGCATCCAACGCTTGGCACCGCCTGGTTCCTTCGTCAGCACCTGAGCGAGGACGAGATCGTGCTCGACCTGAAGGTGGGCAAGATCCCGGTACGATTTGAACAGCGCGACGGACTCTGGTTCGGTGAGATGCGTCAGGCTGAGCCGCAGTTCGGGCGCGTACACTCTCACTCCGAAGTTGCGCAGGCGCTCGGCGTCTCGGTTTCGGAGCTGGATGAGAGACTGCCCATCCAAACAGTCTCGACTGGAATGGCATTCACCATCGTGCCGTTCCGCTCATTGGCTGCGTTACAAACGCTCAAGGTTGCCTGGCACCAGTTTGCACCGTATCTTTCCACCTCGGGCGCGGGAGGCTTCTTTTACTTCGTCTGCCCTGAAACGGTGGACCCAAAGGCGACGCTGCATGCCCGCATGATCTTCTACAACGGCGAAGATCCTGCCACGGGTTCGGCAGCAGGATGCTGCGCGGCTTGGGCCGTGAAGCACGGAGTGCTCGCTCCGGAGCAGCAGGGATTGATCGAACAGGGAGTCGAAACGCGGCGTCCGAGTTGGATCTACATTCGCGCCGCGAAATCCGGCGACTCTGTCACCAACGTGCGTGTCGGCGGTAACGTGGTGCAGGTGATTGACGGCAAAGTTACGATGTGAATTTTCTGCGGATATCTTGTGCACGCCCCAACACCTTGCCAGACGCTGGTTTTCAGCGATCATGCAAACTCTGGTTCACCTCTGCTGGTGCTATTTCGTGGCAGTAAACCGCCCGAAATTTTTCCGCAGATTTGATCATTGCGGTACTTGGCAAACCCACGATGCCGACGTACTATCCGGATACGCTAATCGCTCTGGCGGGAAATAAATCAAACGACGCCACTCCGTGACTGCCGACGCGTCTGGCTTAACAGGTTTGCTCAGCCGCGCCCGCACAGTCACGCCCGAGAAGGCCCTATGGGAAGGTCCATGAAGCCCAAACGCACCATTCTTTGCGTTGATGATGACGAACGCTCTCTCTCCATCCGAAAGGTAATCCTCGAGACGCGGGGGTACCGCGTCCTCACTTGCTCCGACCCCGAACGTGCCATCGAGTTTGTGAAGTGCGGAGGAATTGATCTCGTGCTCACCGACCTGATAATGCCCAAGATGAGCGGAGCCAAACTGATTGACCGGCTGAAAACCATTTCTCCATATACGCCGGCGTTGCTATTTTCGGGTTCCGTTACCGTCTGCTCGGAGGAACACCTCGCCGACTGCTGGCTTCCCAAAGGCGAGTTCGCTCCCATGGAGCTGCTGGAGCGCGTCCGGATACTGCTGGTGCGCAAACGCGGCCCCAAACGCTACGCCGTTTCCCGCCAACTCGCTTCCTAGGGGCTCGATTACGACGGAGGATCCGTTGACATAGGCTAGACGATTGAACAGCAGTTTCTACCTTGAGCCTTGGCCGAGTAGAGCTGCTGGTCCACTCGATGGATGAGAGTCGTACGGTCGTCCTCCGCAGTGGCTACGACCCCGCCGATGGAAACCGTCACCTTCAGAAAGCCGGTGCTGGTTGGCGTTCCGGTCTCGGCGATCAGGACTCGTGAACGCTCGACGACTTGCTTTGCGCGTTCGAGACCTGCCTTGGGGAGCAGCAGAACAAATTCATCTCCTCCCCAGCGGCCCAGTAGATCGGTACTCCGCAAGGAGTTCAGCAGAGTTTGTGCGAGGGTCCGCAACACCCGATCGCCGAATTGGTGCCCAAACTCGTCGTTCGCTGACTTAAAGTGATCGACGTCAAGCATGCAGATCGTAAACGGTTCGGCAACCGACTGAAATTCGTGAAGCAACCGATTCAACTGGGTCTCGATAAAATGCCGATTACCGATACCGGTAACCGGGTCCACAAAGGCCACCTGCTCCAACTCGCTAATGCGGGCCTTCCAATGTTCCGGCTCGCCGAGTTCACGAAAAGCCTCCACCGCGCCGACGACTTCCCCACTGGCGTCACGGATAGCGGAAGTGCGAACCAGCACGGGGACCCGATACCCCAGCTTGTGCCGCAAGTACAGCGTGGCCTGCCGCGACTTCGCATCCTCCAAAGTTTTTTGTAAAGGGCAGTCCGCTTTACACAGCTCTACTCCTCTTTCGTCAACATGGAGGAGGATGTTGTCGGCGCAGAAACTATGCAGTAGCTCTTCCGAAGTAAAACCGGTCAACGAGGCCGCGCCGGAATTCCACTTTTGAATCCTGCGCTCTCGATCAACGAAGTAAACTCCTTCGAACATCGCGTCGAGCACGTTATCGATGTTCGCGGCATCTTCAGCGATTAGCTTCGCCGGACTCTTGCGAACCGGAAATTTCACGATTTGCCCATTTTCTCGTGCCACTTTAGGGTGACACTTCAAATTGTACATTTCCTCCAAGCGTCTGGAGAAAATGACGATTACTTTTGGGGCTTTGGGAGAGGAACTAGAATTGACACTGCTAGTAGAAATGCCACTCTACAATGAGTGGCATCTCAGTAACGCGGATTGCCTCCGCGTGATCGCAACGACCTCAGGAAGATTTCGCTTTCTTCTTGCGCTCAGCCCAGCGCTGTTTCATCATTTCAGAGATGCGCTTGCGCGAGGCCGCGCTCATGTGCCGGCGAGGCCGCTTAGCCGCAGAATGACTGCCAACCGGTCTTCCGCGACGGCGCCCCGACCCTAGCCCTTCCAGGGCAGAAATAGCTCGGTCGATACGCTCTCGTTCTTTCTTAAGGTCGCTTAGTATGTTTTGGACGTCCATGCTTCTCCTTTCGAGGTTACAAACCAGCGGGTAGTGTAACAGTAAGTTAAGAGTGATGCTAAATCTATAATTACAGGTTGGACAGGCCGGAACGGGTGGTAGTCACGAAGCGGCAGGCGACAATAGCACCTAAGTAAGGACAGAGGTAGCCAAAAAAGGTGCAATTTTGAAGGCTTACGTTGTCTCCGAAGTAGAATTGATCTCGATGAGGCTAGGCTGACTCACTCGATGACAGGGACAAGCTACTGCGAATTGGGGGAACTCTTGTTGCCAGAAAAGACTTACCACATGAGTCCGGAGCAGTTCCGGAACTATGGTTACTCCGTGGTTGACTGGATCGCCAATTACTATGAACGTATCGAGACCTTTCCTGTCCTCTCACAGGTGAAGCCTGGAACAATTCGAAAAACACTTCCTTCAGAGGCCCCCCAAACCGGCGAAGCTTTCGAGACCGTGGTACAGGACATAGATACGATCATCCTGCCGGGGATAACCCATTGGCAATCTCCAAATTTCTTTGCCTATTTTCCGGCCAACGCGTCCGGCCCTGCGATTCTCGGCGACCTGCTCTCATCCGCGTTGGGTGTGCAAGGCATGTTGTGGGCTACGAGCCCGGCCGCTACGGAACTTGAGACGCATGTGTTGGACTGGCTGGTGCCCATGCTGGGCCTGCCGCCGACGTTTCTGTCCACAAGCTCCGGAGGAGGTGTGATTCAGGATACGGCGTCCAGTTCATCCCTATGCGCAATGCTGGCGGCGCGCGAGCGGGCCACAAACTATGTCAGCAACCGGCGTGGCTGTGATGGACGCCTGGTCGCCTACACCTCGAACCAGGCACATTCCTCGCTCGAAAAGGCGGCGATGGTTGCGGGAATCGGTATGGACAACCTTCGGCTGATTGAAGTTGACGAACATTTCGCCATGCGCAGCGACGCCCTGAGAAGCCAGATTCGGCAGGACCGCCAGGCTGGTCTGCTTCCCTTCTTCGTTTCTGCCACCGTCGGGACTACTTCCTCTAACGGACTGGATCCTCTGCCTGACATCGGGGCGACATGCCGTGAAGAGGGCCTATGGTTTCATGTGGACGCGGCCATGTCAGGCACGGCAGCTCTGTGTCCTGAATTCCGGCATATTCAGGATGGAGTTGAGCTTGCCGACAGCTATACCTTCAATCCTCATAAGTGGATGTTCACGAATTTCGATTGCAACTGCTTCTATGTTGCCGACCGCAAGGCGCTGATTGATACATTAAGCATCCTGCCGGAATACTTGCGCAACACCGCCACCGATTCCGGCACAGTTTTCGATTACCGCGACTGGCATATCCCTCTGGGCAGGCGCTTTCGTTCGCTCAAGCTATGGTTTGTCATTCGCCATTATGGCGTCGAGGGACTTCAATACCATGTCCGCAAGCACGTCGAGATGGCACAGCAGTTTGCCGAATGGGTAAGACAGGACGCTCGCTTCGAGCTGGCCGCGCCGACACCGCTCAACCTGGTATGCTTCCGCCATCGCGGCGGAGACGAACACAATCAGCGCTTGATGGATTGCCTCAACCAGAGCGGTGATTTGTATTTGACGCACACCCGCCTCAACGACCGTCTTACTTTGCGCGTCTGCGTCGGCCAGACCAATACCACCCAGCGTCACGTGGCGCGGGCGTGGCAACGGATTCAGGAGGAAGCGGACAAACTTTAGTCCGATCCCGGGTTGTTCAGGAGGCTGAGTACTTCCGGGGATGTATTTCCGCCACACGAAATGATGACCGCTGTCCTGGCCTGCTGTTGTGGTACGTCCTTGAAGAATGCGGCGATGGCCACGCCCGCCGCGCCCTCGACGTTCCAACCACGCCGAAGGGCCCAGCGCATCGCCGCCAGAATTTCCGGCTCCGAGACCAGCACACTACGATCAATGACGCGTTGACATAACTCAAACGTAATCGAGCCAGGTTCAACTCCGCCAGCCGTACTCTCCGACAATGTGGGCTGTTCGGGAAAGTCGATCACGCGGCCTGCGCGCAAGCACTCGTACATCACACGAGAGTTGTGCGGCCAGCAACCGACAATCTCGGTTTGTGCTGAAACCGACTTGATGTAGGCGCCGACGCCACCGATAAGGCCGCCGCCTCCCACAGCAACGTACAGGACATCGATGGAATCGATCTGCTCTACAACTTCGATACCAATTGTCCCTTGTCCAGCTATCACATCGCGATCGTTGTAAGGGGAGACGTAGGTTTTTCCGGAAGCGACTGCTACGTCGCGGGCAGCGAGTTCCGCTTCGAGAGGAGTCTTTCCGGCGGAGCGAACGATAGCGCCACAACCTTCAATGAGTTGCAATTTCTTCGGCGACACTTGCGTGCAGACGAAAACCTCAGCGTCGATTCCGCGGTAGCGGGCAGCCGTGGCAACCCCCAGAGCGTGATTGCCGGTTGACGACGTAATCACCCCCTCGCTCGCTTCTTCGGGCAAGAGCCCCAAGATTTTGTTGGCTGCTCCCCGCAGCTTGAACGAGCCGGTCTTCTGAAGATGTTCCAGCTTGAGAAACGCGCATGCTGAACCGAGACGCGGGTCGTCTTCAATCAGGACGACCGGCGTGGGTTGTGCGAGCTCATAGATTCGGTTGCTGGCGTCGAGGATCCTAGTGCGCCACTCTGAGAGCTCAGCGGTCATCGTTCCTGCTCTTCCACCACCAGGACCGCGTGTTTCGGCAGGTAACCCTTGCGTCTGAACCAGTCCTCCATCGAGCTACGCAGACGCTCAACAGGCACACGCGCGCCAACCTCCATCCGGCCGTCGCCCATGGGGATGGTGTCATCGAAGACCTGGTCGTTGGTGAAATTGCGCATGCTGAAGCTATCCAGCCACTTCAACGGGCAGGGCAGTCGCAGCCCGGCATCCTCATATTCCACCTTTATCTTGCGCGCGAACATACTTAGATTGTGACACGGGATCCGTGATTTGCCGCAATCAGACCGCGATCGATAGCTGGTTGCAAATCGTCAAATCCAGGCGGCCGGCCAGCGGGTATTGAATCGGTGCTGGGCGCTCGTCCCTTGGAGTTTGTTACCCTGTTAGTTCCCATGAGATTGCGCCTCTGGCTGATAGGGAGTTTAGTGGCCGCTGCTGGATTCTCCGGGTGCGGCACTCCCGGGGCCCCGCAACTACCGTCGCTGCAACTGGCGCGTCCGGTCGAGGACTTGACGGCAACCCGGGTGGGCAATCGCGTGGAGTTGGATTGGACCCTCTCCCGGAAGAACACCGACCGCACGTTGGTCAAACACATCCATGAGACGCGCATTTGCCGCCGCGAGGGGGTTACGCTGATGAGCACGTGCACGGTTGTGGCTGAAGTTCCCACTCCTAAGGCTCAACCGCAGCCGAAGCAAAAGGGACAGCAACAGCCAGAAGCTGTTCGTCTCCAATATGTGGACATTCTGCCGCCGCAATTGGGGCTGGAGCATCCCGCAGGTTTCGTCACTTACGCGGTGGAGGAAATGAACTCCAAAGGACGAAGTGCCGGGCTCTCCAACCAGGTGCCTGTCGCGGTAGCGCCGACCATTCCGGCTCCGGAAGAAATATCGGCCCAGGTCAACGGCGAAGGTGTAACGATATCCTGGTCCGGTCCTGGTCCTCCCGCGGCGCCCAGGGAGCTGACCTACCGGTATCAAATCGAACGCAGGCCGGTTGGCAGTCCTGCCTATATCGTGGTGGGTGACGTAGCGCCCTCGGGGCAAGGCTCGTATCTGGACAAGACCTTCGCGTGGGAAACCAAGTATGAGTATCGCGTTGCCACGTTGACCGAAGTCCAGTCACAGGGGTTGAACGCGTCTGTTCCCGGCGACGGCTCGAAGCCCGTTGAGGTGTTCACGCGAGACATCTATCCTCCGGCCCAGCCGGTTGGGTTGCAAGCGGTCTTTTCGAGCATAGGACAAAAGCCGTTTGTTGACCTCACCTGGGCCCCAAGCGTTGAGAACGATCTGGCGGGCTACAATGTGTTCCGCCGTGTCGAGCGTGGAACCGCGGAGAGACTCAACCAGCAATTGGTCCAGGTTCCGTCGTTTCGCGACGAGAATGTTCAACCCGGCAAGAAGTACATGTACTCCATTATCGCGATAGACTTGCGCGGCAACGAAAGCCCGCGTTCCGCCGAAGCAACCGAAACCGTCCCCGACAAGTGGTAGGTTCTTTAGCAAGGATTCTCCCTATGTCATATTGCCGATATCAACATCAGAATATCGCCGGTTATGGGCTCATCGAGTCCGTCCGCGGTGAGGCAACCATTACCCGGACCCTGGCGAATGCCCCGAATTCTTTTGCCGATTTCGAAAGCGGGAACAAAGCTGACATTGCCTTGAGCGATGTTCGTCTGCTGGCTCCTTCGCAACCTTCGAAGATTGTTTGCATAGGCCGCAACTACCGCGAACACGCGAAGGAATTGAACCATCCCATCCCCACCGAACCACTCTTCTTCTTGAAGCCACCATCTTCGGTGATCGGCATGGGCGACCAGATTCGGCGCCCTAATGTGCTATCGCAGCGTGTGGACCACGAGGGCGAACTCGGGGTGGTAATTGGCAAGCGGTGCTATCGCCTGCGGGAACGCGACGAAGTGCGCCCGTACATTCTGGGTTACACATGTATCAATGACGTCACGGCCCGGGACTTGCAGGAAAAGGACGGGCAGTGGACGCGAGCGAAAGGCTTCGACACCTTCTGCCCAGTGGGACCAGTTGTCGCCGAGCAGCTCGATCCTTGGAAGGGGGTGAAAGTCCAAACCCGCCTCAACGGCCATCTGCGGCAAGACGGTACCACCGCTGATTTCCTTTTCCCCCTCGATGTCCTTATCCGATTCATCTCACAGGTGATGACGCTGGAGTCTGGGGACTTGATCGCGACCGGAACGCCAGCCGGGGTGGGGCCGCTGCAGCCAGGCGACACGGTAGAGGTGACTGTGGAGGGAGTCGGGACGCTCACAAATTCTGTAGTGAACATTGACTGACTTGCATCTAAAGCCAGCACAACTGTTGGTTTCCACATGAATTCAGTTCGCCTGTATCCCATTCTCGCCTTCGGCGCCGTCGCAGCCATCATTGGTTATGCTCTACTCTCGCGCAAGAACAAGAAACCAGAAGAGCAACTTGAGCGCGAACGGCGATCGCAACTCACGCTGGGCGGCCGCATCATCGACGGTAACGTGATGGACGTACTGGAACTGGAGGACGATGAATCCGGCCGGCAGATGATCCTGCTGATCTATACTTACGACGTTGCCGGGGTCACCTACGAAGCCTCTCAGGACGTCACGCACTTGCGTCAATTCATCGACCTTTATTCCTGCCGTTTGGGCTTACCGGCTTCGGTAAAATACGACCCGCATAACCCGGGAGACTCCATCGTGATTTCGGAAACCTGGTCTGGACTTCGCAAGTCGCCCATTAGAGTGGCAGCCCAGAAATGACGCCGCTTCCCGCTCCTTGGTCTAGCCTTTCATTGCTGGTCGCGGCACTAAACGGGACAAATGTGTCTAAATGTTGACATTCGTCACCACCACTACTTTTTAGGAACATTGTTACAATAGACTTCGATGCATAGTTTGCCGTTGCCAATTGCCGCCTTCGTGGCGGGGCTTCTCTCATTCTTATCGCCTTGCGTGCTTCCGCTCGTGCCGGGCTACGTGTCTTTGATCTCCGGAACGAGCGTTGAGGACCTGCAGTCGCCGGAACATCGCATGTTGCGCACGGTAATGCTGCATTCGCTCACGTTTGTGCTAGGGTTCAGCGTCGTTTTCATTGCGCTCGGGGCTGCCGCGACCAGCATTGGCCAATTTGCTGCGGAGTATCACCGTTGGTTGTCGCGCATCGCGGGTATCGTCGTCATTATTTTTGGTCTGCATTTGACCGGCATCTGGAAGATCAACGCACTTTATGCCGACAAGCGCCTCCACGACGTCAAGGGAGGCGCAAGTGCACTGGGATCATTCGCAGTAGGTTTTGCCTTCGCTTTTGGATGGACACCCTGCATTGGTCCGATACTTGCCACCATCCTGGTTTTTGCTGGAGCGCAGGAAACGGTGTTCAAGGGAATCGTACTTTTGGCGATCTATTCTCTTGGGCTGGCCGTACCTTTTCTGCTCACGTCGTTAGGGGTGGATCGCTTCCTGGCGTTCTACGGCCGGTTTCGCCGCCATCTGCAAACTGTTGAAGTGGTGAGTGGTGTGCTGTTGATCGCCATAGGCGTGCTGATATTTCTTAATAACCTGAAACTACTCTCAGGCTATCTGTCATTTCTGAACCGGTTCGCGCTTTAGAGGGACCTCTTGCTGAAACGTAACGCTGTTGTTTTCGTAATGCTTGTGGTGGTCGTCATGGGAATGCTGGCCGCCGGCAGATACCTTGATCGCAACCGAAAACACGGCCCGATCAGGTTGGCCGGGGACGTGCATAATATGCCGGCGCCTGACTTCGAATTGCCCACGCTGGATGGCCGGAGGGTCAAGCTTTCGGATTTTCGTGGCCAGGCCGTGCTGTTGAACTTCTGGGCGACTTGGTGTCCGCCTTGCAAGATCGAGATGCCGTGGTTTGTGGATATCCAAAAGGAGTATGGCAAGGACGGATTGGTAGTTTTGGGCGTTGCCATGGATGATACGGAGTCTGCAAAGATCGCCGCCTTCGCCAGTGAGATGGGCGTTAACTATCAGGTGCTCCTAGGCACGGACCAGGTCTCGGACGATTATGGCGACGTGCGCTCGCTGCCGACTACGTTCTACATCGATCGCAACGGAAACATCGTAAGCAAGGCGGTTGGCCTGCTGGGCCGCCAGGAGATCGAGAACGACGTCAAGAAGGCGTTGAGCGCGACCTACAAACCCGCGTCACCGAACAGCCGCGCGGAAGTGAAAGTGCAATCAGCTTTGACGAGGAAACCGTCCCGGTGAAGCGGCGAATTATTTTCGGACTGGCCGCGTTCCTACTTATAGGTTTTGCGTTCGCGCAAACGCCAGGAGACAGGCAGCCGTCCGTAATCGTGGCGCCGATCGAGAACGTGCAGTTGCCTGCGGGCGGCAGCGCTAATCTCGCCCTCGATTTCCGGATCGGCACGGATTTTCATATCAACTCCAACAAACCGCGGGCTGATTATCTGATTCCGACTGTCCTGAAGCTGAATCCGCCTGTGCCGGTCACGATCGCCGATGTAAAGTATCCTGCTGGGGAAGACATGACGTTCGCCTTTTCCCCCAACGAAAAGCTCAGCGTGTACAGCGGCGACTTCAGCATCAACACCGTGTTGAAAGCTGCCGCCAATGCGGCTGCGGGAACGTATCCGGTGAAAGGCGAGCTGCGCTTTCAGGCTTGCGATCGCAGCGCATGCTATCCTCCGCGCAGCATTCCGGTGCAATTCCAGGTCACCGTGGTGAAGAAGTAATCGCCCTCACAAATCCTTCGCTCTGCGCAACCGCGCGACAGTACGCTCCTGTCCCAAGTTAGCCATGACCGCGAATAAGCTGGGTGCAACGCCTTGTCCGGTGAGCGCGACGCGTGCCCCGTTAATTAGCGCGCCAGCTTTCACGTTTTTCTCTGCAGCAAAATCACGGAGCACCTTTTCAGTGCTTTCCTCGGAGAACACTACCTCCTGCTCGTAACGCGAAGCCAACCCCACCAGCATTTGCCGGACTGAATCGTCTCTTAGGAATTTCTGCACCGCCGTTGGGTCGGCTTCGTACTCATCGCTGAAGTAGCCACGAAACAAGGTTGCAAAGTCTTTCAGATTGCGCGCTCGAGGCTTCATCAGATCGACGGTGGCCTCCATCGCCTCACGGCTGGTCTGGAACGGAATGAGCCCAGCCTTCTTCCACTCTTCTTCGATCAGAGGCAACAATAGGACAGTCGGATAGGCGCGAATGTACTCGGTGTTGAACCAGTCCAGCTTGCCGCGGTCGAAGACGGCATTCGACTTTTGAATCCCGCTAAGATCGAACACGTCGATCAACTCACGGTCGGTCATGATCTCGCGCGAGGAGTCGGGGGGAGTCCATCCCAGCAAAGCCAGAAAATTGCGGAATGCGCCGGGAACAATCCCTTCGTCTTTGTATGCGATGACACTGGTGGCGCCGTGGCGTTTGCTGAGGCGCGTTTTGTCCGGCCCGAGGATGAGCGGCACGTGGGCAAAGACAGGCGGCGGCACTCCGATGGCGTTGTAGAGCATGATCTGCTTCGGAGTATTGGAGAGATGGTCTGCGCCGCGCACGATGTGGGTCATACGCATCTCGAGGTCGTCCACTACAACGCTGAGGTGGTAGGTGGGAACGCCATCCGATCGCAGCAGAACGAAATCCTCGATCTCGGTGTTGGCGAATTCAACCCGACCGAACACGGCATCGTCGAACGATGTGCTCCCGCTCTCCGGCACCGCGAAGCGAATGGCGCAGTTTTCTCCAGCGCCCCGACGGGCTTTCGCTTCGGGGGCGGTGAGAGTTCGGCACTTTCCGTCATATTGCGGATCGCCGCCCTCAGCTTGCGCCTGTGCGCGCCGCTGTTCCAGTTCCTCCCGGGTGCAGAAGCAGTAATAGGCCGCGCCCGCTTCAACCAGGCGCTGCGCTGCAGACTGGTAAAGCTCCATTCGCTGCGACTGAAAATATGGGCCTTCATCCCAATCAATGCCCAGCCAACGCAGTCCCTCGAGGATGCCCTCGACCATCTCCGGCGTGGAACGCTCAAAGTCGGTATCTTCGATGCGAAGCACGAGCGTTCCGCCGAAATGCCGCGCGAATAGCCAGTTGAACAACGCCGTACGTGCGCCACCGACGTGCAGATAGCCAGTAGGCGAAGGCGCAAAGCGGAGACGCGGAGAATCCGTGGACAGCGCAGCTTCCACCTAGCGTCCCTCCGCCCGTTCCTCGAGCACAGCCTGCATTGCATCTTCTTCGCTGAGATTGGAGCATGGCATGGCCCAGAATTCGTCCCAATTCATGGTTCCTTGTTTCGGGAGCTTCATCGCGCCGGATGCCACAAGCTGGCGTTCTTCCTCCGACAAATTCACGCTATTTTCCCTTCTCCCGCTTTTCGATCTTCGCCCAGCTATCCCGCAGCGGCACAGTACGGTTGAAGACCAGCGCGCCGGGCTGCGAGTCGGGATCGACACAGAAGTATCCCAGACGCTCGAACTGGTAGCCATCGCCAGGCTTGGCGCCTGCCAAAGACGGCTCCAACTTGGCGCTGGTCAACACTTCGAGAGAACCCGGATTGAGATTGGCGGTGAATTCCTCCCCTTCGGGCACATCATTCGGGTCTTCTTTGGTGAACAGGTTTTCGTACAGCCGCACTTCGGCACCAAGAGCGTGCTCCGCCGAGACCCAATGGATGGTGCCTTTCACCTTACGCCCGTCGGGTGAATTACCGCTGCGCGTCGCTGGATCGTAGGTGCAATGGACTTCGACGACCTCGCCGGTTTTCTCGTCCTTCACCACGCCTGTGCACTTGATGAAATATCCGCCGCGCAACCTGACTTCGCGTCCGGGTGACAACCGGAAAAACTGTTTGGGCGGGTCCTCGCGAAAGTCATCCTGCTCGATATAGAGCACGCGCGAGAACGGAACCTTCCGCGTGCCCGCGCCGGAGTCCTCGGGATTATTCACCGCCTCCACTTCTTCGACCTGACCTTCCGGGTAGTTATCGATAACGACTCGCAACGGGTGCAGAACCGCCATGGCCCGCAGCGCGTGCTTGTTCAGGTCTTCGCGCACGAAGTGCTCCAGCATCGCGAGTTCGATGATGCCGTTGGTTTTGGAGACGCCGATGGCGGCGCAGAAATTGCGAATCGCTTCCGGCGTATAGCCGCGCCGCCGGATGCCGGACAGCGTGGGCATGCGGGGATCGTCCCAGCCCCGCACATGTCCATCTCGCACCAACTGCAGCAGTTTGCGCTTACTCAGCAGCGTGTAAGTCAGGTTGAGCCGGTCAAACTCGATTTGCTGTGACGGGAAAATGCCCAACTGCTCGATGAACCAGTTGTAGAGCGGCCGATGGTCTTCAAACTCGAGCGTGCAAATGGAATGGGTGACTTGCTCGATCGAGTCGGACTGCCCGTGGGCAAAATCGTACATCGGGTAGATGCACCAGTCGTTCCCGGTGCGATGGTGCTCGGCATGAAGGATGCGGTACATCACCGGATCGCGCAGGTTCAAGTTGTGCGAGGCCATGTCGATCTTGGCGCGCAGCGTCCGCGAACCATCGGGGAACTCGCCTGCCCGCATCCGCTCGAACTGCGCCAGGTTTTCTTCCACCGAACGATTGCGATACGGGCTATCTTTGCCCGGCTCATTCAGGGTTCCGCGATACTGCCGGACTTCCTCTGCGCTCAAATCGCAGACATAGGCCTTGCCGGCCTTGATGAGCTGCACGGCCCACTGGTGAAGCTGGCCAAAGTAGTCGGAAGCATAGAACAGCCGGTCCTCCCAATCAGCGCCCAGCCAGCGAACGTCGGTGATGATGGAGTCAACGTACTCCTGCTCTTCCTTCTCGGGATTGGTGTCGTCGAAGCGCAGGTTGGTCTTACCGCCGAACTCGGCTGCCAATCCAAAGTTGAGACAGATGGACTTGGCGTGGCCGATATGGAGATACCCGTTGGGCTCGGGCGGAAAGCGGGTCTGTACCCGTCCGTTGTATTTGTTGGTTTTCAGGTCTTCGAGGACGATGTCGCGAACGAAGTTCGATGGCCGCGGTGACGGCTCAGCGGTGCCGGGGGTAGGAGCGGTAGTCACATCGCGGTCGGGGCTAGTCATAGATTCCCTTGGCAGAGCTGCGGATTGCGAAGGTGTGCCAGACACACAGTTGGCCGAATCCTGTATTTTACGCGGTCGAGCGGCAGGAGGGTGTGCCAGCCGCCCCCACGCTGTCATCGCCTCCGGCCAGGCCATTCTTGTAAACCTTGGCAGCAATTCGTCACCACCCCCTCCCCTATGCACGATTCTTGAGAATCAATAGGTTAGCCTATAAATAACCGCTAAAATCTTGATTCAACTAGGCTTATAGGTAAAATATTGATTTGCAATGGCTTGCGAATGTACACCTCGAGATTCCACATCCTAAGTCCGGCCGCACCCGGCAAACGATTCTCCCTGACTGACACCAGCCAGCAACCGCGAAGAGGCGTTTGCCGGAGATTCCGGATTCGCCTCATGACAATTCCTTCAGACCGAAACACGATCATCTTGCATAAAACAAAAAACCACGCACTCGGCACACCAGTGCCGACCGCATGGTTCGACTCAAGCTGACCTTAGCATCCTCTGGCGGATTGTCTGTGATCAAGGAGGGTTTATTTCGTCTGTCTTCCCAGATTGGGAAGCATGAATCACTGCCGCACTCCTCGAGCTTCTCACGGCCAGCAAATCTCGGTCAGGAGCACGGCCACCTGGGCAATGGCGACATTGTCGGTGCCCATACCTTCCGGGGTTTTCGCCTTGATGCCGACACACGAAGGATCAATACTCAGCAACTCGGCGACACGCTGCTGAATCGTCTTGGCGTACGGCCCGATCTTGGGCGCAGCCAGAATGAGGGTGCTGTCCACGTTGCCTACGACGTAACGGGCTTCTTCGATCTGCCTCAGCGCCTCCCGGACGAACAGAACCGAGTCGGCCCCTTTCCACTTCGGATCGGTTGGCGGAAAGAACGTGCCGATGTCTCCGGCGCCGATTGCGCCGAGCAGCGCATCGGTCAAGGCGTGCAGCAAAACGTCGCCGTCGGAGTGGCCGGCGAGACCGCTGTGGTGGGGAATGAGGACACCACCGACCTTGAGCGGGACGCCGGGCTTGAACTCGTGGGAGTCCCAGCCAAAGCCAATGCGCGGGATGTGTTGTGGGTTGGACAAGATTGCCGTCTTTGCGTTCTTTTTCGCCCTGCCGAGTTTGCGCGAGAACCGTGCCGCCCCTGCCGGGGCTCAGATTGATTTTCACGCCGCACCCAGCACTCCGCCTTCGGCTCCGTGCTGGGCTAAACTGAGCCGCCCCTTCGGGCTGGAGTGGCAGCGAGGTGCAAGGTTGCTTCTCCAACCGCAAGATATGTGCTGTCCCTGGCGGACTCGCTAGAATTTCCAGTCCACCCTGGTCCAGCGCGTCAAACTCCTTGCGCTACCCGCATTGCGCCTGCGGCTAAACTGAATCGCCCTTAGAGCTGGAGTTGCAGCTCACCCGCCCAGGCTCGCCTTGCGGCGGTTCTCCTGCGAGAGGAAGAATTCCGCCAGCTCCATATCCGCAGGGGTCGTAATCTTCATGTTGCGGGGCGAGCCCATGACAACATGCACGGTCCCACCATTGCGCTCGATCAGCGAGGCCTCGTCCGTTCCCATGAAGCCATCCGTTAGGGCTTCCTCGAAGGCCCTTTTCAGCAGGCCGAAGCGGAAGCCTTGCGGGGTCTGCGCCAACACCATACGCTCGCGAGGAACGGTGGCAATCACCACCGCGCCGTCGGCAGTTCGGTCCACCTGTTTCACCGTATCCACCGCAGGGACACCGGCAATCGCGGCATCATACTTTTTCACCGCTTCGATCACGCCCACGATGGTGTCCTGGTCCACGAAGGGCCGCACCGCATCGTGTACCAGAACGATATCATCGTCGGCGGCTTGGATTGCGGCCAGCGCATTGGCCACCGAATTCTGGCGGTGCTCTCCGCCTTCCACGGTTCGAATCGGCTTCTTGAAGCTCTCCTCTGCGATCTGTTTCTGAAAATCCGCTGTTTCGTTCTTTCGCAGGGCGACTACGATCTCGCTCACCGCCTCGCACTGCGCAAACTTGCGCAGGGTATGCACGAGAATAGGAGTCCCTTGCAGATCAAAAAACTGTTTGCTCTTGTTTTTAGGAGCGCCGCGCGCGGCAGACATGCGCGTGCCCAGTCCGGCGGCGGGAATGACGACGATCACCTTCATGATGGGGAGCGCAGTATAAACGCACAAGGCGTGCAATTCAAATCGCCACCAAGCTAATGGCGGCAGCACAGTCACCCGGGAGCTATTCCGGTTTTGTCGCTTCGGGAGCCACGGCCGCCGGCGTTGGCGCAACCGGCGGTGGAATCACCGATTTGCGAAAGTCCGACCGCGGTTCGCTGGAACGAGGCGGGTACATGCCTCGCTCGTCGAACTTACCGAAAATCATTTTGCCCGCGGTCGTCTGCAGTACCGAAGTCACGGAGATCTCGACGTTCTTGCCAATCATCTTGCGGGCGTTGTCCACGACCACCATGGTTCCGTCGTCAAGATAGGCCACGCCCTGGTTGTATTCCTTGCCTTCCTTCAGGATGAAGACCTTCATGATTTCGCCGGGCAGGACAATCGGCTTCAGCGAGTTGGCCAGCTCGTTGATGTTCAGCACCTCAACGCCCTGCAGCTGCGCCACTTTGTTGAGGTTGAAGTCATTGGTGACGATCTTGCCTTCGTACACCTTGGCCAACTCGATCAGCTTCAGGTCCACTTCGCGCACGGCGGGAAAATCGTCTTCCACGATCTGGATGTGGAGCGTCGCAATCTTCTGGATGCGCTGCAAGATGTCGAGGCCACGGCGGCCGCGATTGCGCTTCATGGAGTCGGCGGAGTCGGCCACCAACTGCAGCTCACGCAACACGAACTGTGGAATCACGATGACGCCGTCGAGGAAGCCGGTTTCGGCGATGTCGGCAATCCGGCCATCAATGATGACACTGGTGTCGAGAATCTTGTAGCTCCTCTTGGACTGCTTCTCGCCGCCGAAGAGCCCTCCCAGCGCAGCCAGGTTGAGCAGGTCGCCCTTACCGGCGCCTACGATGAGGCCGACATAGGCCATGATCAGCATCACAAAGAGCTGCAGGAAGCTTTGGGTTGCGCCGGGCCGAATACTATTGCGGATGACGAGGCTGAAGAGGTAAGCGCCGATGATTCCGGAGATGCTGCCGATGACGGCACCGATCAGCCGCTTGAGGCTGACCTGCCGCAGGCGCATTTCGAAGAGTACGACCCCCAGACCGAAGAGCACTCCGACGCCGGCGGAAGGCCAGCGATCTAATCCGAGAGGCTGTAATTCGTAACTGGCAAGGGCTGTAATGAAGACAAATAAAGTACGAATAAGAACCAGGTCCAAGCGACACCTCCCATGCCTGTCCTGGCGTCTACGGCCGGATTCAACGAGCGCCGGGGATATGAAGAGTATGCCGGCGATTCATTCCCGATCCCAAAGACGCACGGGCGGGCCTTGACTCGTTCGCTTTCTCTGAACTTCTATCAACAACTCATGTCGAGGCCTATGAAATGATCGCGCCTCGATCCGCCGAATCGGCGGATATGTAAAGCTCTACCTAGGCGAAGTATATACCAGTTTCTTGCGCCTGCTCAGCCGCGTTGCGATATGAGAGCGATTAGCAAGTCCGATTTGGGCAACAAGACGCCGTCGCACGAATCAAGACAGCGCTCCAACCTCCCTAAGATGTTCGCGAGATGTCTCAGGCGAACATGGCGCCAATGGCAGCCCCGCCCAGAACAAAGATTATCCACCAGCCAAAAACGACCGCCATGCAGGTGCCGAGTTTGACCTTGGTCAGGCACGAATAGCCGATTCCAGCCAGAACCAGGGTCCAGATCGTGAACAGGTCAAGCGAGATCGCCACCGCATAGAGAAAATGAGAACTGGGGTCCACCAATGCGCCGGGGTTGCTGGCTACGGGATTCTGAAAGGTGAAGCCCTCGGCTCCGCCGACGCCTACGGCAAGAATGGCGATGAGCGCTTTCAAGATTCCGGGCAGCCACGAGTAGAGAGTGACGGCGAGGCACTGTTTGAACTTGAGCTCCGCACCAAAGCCGAAGTTGAAAGTCGCCAGCAGTATCGCGGCGATGATGACCGCAAAAACCAGGGCCAGAACTGGATAAACATAGGAAACTGTGCGATTGAACTTGACGATGGTCTCCATTTGCGCGGCCCGCTGATCAGGCGGCAATTGATCCAGCTTGGCGGCCTGTTTGGGCGAGAGCGCCATCTGGTTCTCGACCACCTTTTCCATGCCGAGCTTCTTGTCAACCACATACACCAGCGCAAAACTGGAGATCGCCATCAGGACAAAAGGAAGCCACCAACTGGCACTGCGACGGATGTCGGTGAATGTCTTGCGTGGTGCAACGAAGGTGTCTACGACACGTTCGGTCTCGGACAGAGGCGGTTGTTCGAGCAGCGGTGAAGAAGCGGCAGAACTCATGGGATCTCCTTGATCCAGACAATTGTTGTAGCGGAGCTCGATGCGGCGAGATTGTACCATCAGGAGACCAGTCTGGATTCAGCCGAACCGCAGCGGGCTGTCGTAGGGGAGCTTGTTCGGGCACGAACAGGGGCGTCCGGCGACGAACACTACGTCCCCGATCAACCGTATTGCTGGATCCTAAGTGACTGCCAAGAAATGGTTTACGCCAGTTCTGACTTGGCCAAAGGATTGCCACTTCTTACACTGAACCTTCCGTCTAAAGGGGCAAGATGCGCAGCTTCATGGATGATCTCCGTTACGCCTTCCGCCAAATGATGAAGTCGCCTGGATTTGCCGCCGTCGTCATCATCACCCTGGCGCTGGGCATTGGCGCCAATACGGCCGTCTTCAGCGTGATTGACGCGGTAATGCTGCGCCCGCTGCCCTATGACAATCCGGCGGGCCTGATTGACGCTCAATCTGCCGGGACACAGAATCCGCAGGCGAGTTCCGTCTCGTATCCCGACTTCTTCGATTGGCGCGCCCAGAATCGCACGCTCGAACACCTGGTTTCCTACCATGACAACTCCTTCACGTTGACCGGAGTGGCGCGGCCGGTGCACGTGGATGGCGAGATCGTCTCGTGGGACCTGCTGCCGACGCTGGGCGTGAATCCCGAGTTCGGGCGCGGCTTCACCGCTGATGAAGAAAAGCAAGGAACCAAGGTTATCCTGATCAGCCACGCCTTATGGGTTGAGCAATTCGCCGCGGACAAGTCCATCCTGGGCCGCACCGTAAATCTCAGTGGGAATCCTTACACCATCATCGGCGTCATGCCAGCTTCGTTTCGCTTCCCCGTGACTTCGCCGCAGAACGCTGTCTGGACCACGCTGGCGGTGGATAACGATCCCACAGACACTAAGCCGATCACGGGTCAGCGGGGCGCTCACTTCCTTAGCACGATCGGACGGATAAAGCCCGGCGTCACAGTCGCGCAGGTGGACCAGGACCTCAAGCACATTGCGGGCAACCTGGCGAAGCAATATCCCAACTCGAACGCGCGCCACGATTCTGCCAGAGTAGTGACCGAACTTGCGGCGTTGATCGGCGACACACGAACCGCTCTCATGGTGGTGTTGGGAGCGGTGGCGATGGTGCTCCTGATAGCCTGCGCCAACATCGCCAACCTTCTGCTGGCGCGCATGCGCGAGCGGCAACGCGAGATCGCCATGCGCGCAGCCCTGGGCGCCAATCGCAAGCGCATCATCCGGCAACTGCTGGTGGAGAGCTTGGTACTGAGCACGGTCGGCGGGCTGGCCGGTTGCGGTCTGGCGTTCGCGGCTACGCCTGCCATGCTGTCGCTCATCGGAGAAAGTGTTCCGCGTGCCGCCAATGCCGGAGTGGATTTGCGCGTACTCGGCTTTGCGGTGCTACTGTCGTTTCTCGCAGGGCTCATCTTTGGGATCGTCCCGGCGATCACCGCGTCCAAGACCGATCTGGTCACCACGTTGAAGGAAAGCGGACGCACCGAAGTCTCGCATCGCGATTGGCTGCGGTCCTCTCTGATCGTAGGACAGGTCGCGCTCGGCCTGGTCCTCACGGCCGGCGCTGGGTTGCTCATCGCCAGCTTCGTACACCTGCTGCACACCAACGAAGGCTTCAATCCCGACCATCTGCTCACCTTCTACTTCGAGCTGCCCGATTCGCAATACAAGCAGACGCGTCCGGAGTTCTATCGCAACTACTTCGAGAAGGTGCGCGCGATCCCGGGCGTGCAATCGGCGGGCGGAATCATGGTCCTGCCCATGACCTACGACCGGGTGATCATCACCTTCGAGGACCCGGAGCATCCGGTGCCGGAAGCGCTCCAGCCGTTCGCCGATCTTGCGCCGGTCTCGCCCGGATTCTTCAGCACTATGCAGGTTCCCTTGCTCGAGGGGCGCGACTTCACCGAGCGTGATGACGCGAAGGGTCAACCGGTGATGATGGTGAATCAGGCCTTCGCGCAGAAGTTCTTTCCCGGAGAGAGTGTGATCGGCAAGAAGCTCAAGCCGGGCGCGGGCAACGGCGCCAAGGACGGCCCGCCGTGGCGCGAGATTGTGGGTGTCGTCGGCAACATCCGGCTGCAGGCGACGGAGCGCTCGTTGAAGCCGGCGATGTACCTGCCGGCGGCGCAGATGAACACCTGGTGTTGCCTGTACACCGTGCTGCGCACAGCGGTCGAGCCGCGCAGCCTTGAGCCAACCCTGCGCCAACTGGTTTCGTCTCTCGATGCCGACGTCCCGGTAACGCAGGTCCACACCATGCAAGAGCTGATGTCCATTCAGTTTTCGCAGCCACGTTTTGCGATGGTGCTTCTCGGCACCTTTGCCGGATTGGCGATCGTGCTCACCGTCGTCGGCCTCTACGGCGTAATGACGTACTCGGTGGCTCGCCGCACGCGCGAGATCGGGGTGCGCATGGCTTTGGGCGCGCGACGCGGCAACGTGTTGAAGATGGTGTTGCGCGACGCTGCGATCCTCCTCGCGATTGGGGTTGCCGTCGGCATCGCCGCTTCACTGGTTTCCGCTTCCGTGCTGCGAAGCATGTTGTACGGGACCGGTCCGCGCAATCCACTGGTGTTGGTGCTCGTGTGCATCGCGGTGGGGCTGGCGGGCTTGATTGCGGCGTATATTCCGGCGTTCCGCGCCGCTTCCATCGAGCCCATGCAAGCCTTGCGGAGCGAGTGACGACTCGCTTTCTTGCGTTTGTCATCCCCAGCGAGGGCTTCAGTCCGAGCGGAGCTCCAGATTTTCTCGGCTGAAGGGGATCCCTTCGCGATTCTGATTCCACAGCGAGTTACGTTGGTTTATAGTGGGCTGCTCGTGATATCCGACTTGCGGGCGAACAGCCTGGCGCTGCCGTGCGAAGCCGGGCAACATTGAAAGGTGACCATGGCTGACTGGGTCCACACGTTCAAAGGTGCGGTGCTGGCTTCGGAGTACGACTTTGCCAGCCACATGAATTCGCGGATGTATGTTTCGCGCTTCGATCAGGCAACCTGGTTTCTGCTGCACGCGATTGGCGTTACGCCAGCTTCGATGAAGCAGAAGAACCTGCGCGTGGCCATGGTCCGCCAGAACTACCAGTTTCTGGAGGAGCTGCGCGGCGGCGAGCTGGTGGAAATCAAGAGCGGCTTCCTCACCGTGGGCGAAAAATATTTCCGCTTCCTGCATCAGATGTACAACGACGAGACCGGCAATATGGTTGCCACCTGTGATTGCGTTGCCGTCCAAGCCAGCCTCGAAACCGGTAAGAGCGTTCCCTTGACCGATGCCCTCCAGGAGAAGGCCAAGCAACACCTGGTGTCGGCGAATGTGCCGCTGGATTCCGAGGTCGGATAACCTGCCATAGCTCAGCCTTAAACTGGCACACATCGGTGTCGAATCGAGATCAAACATGTGAGGCGTGGTTGGCGTGGACAGTCGTCAATAGGCGATGGTAAGCTTGCCCTCCGATTGCTCGCGTGCGAGGGCATTTCTCAAGAGCGAGACCCTCCGGCCGTGCGAGGATGACAACGATGGCATCCGATCCGATCACCGCGCCCGTAGCGTTGAGCGCTACCAGGGGCATCGCCCAACCGGTAACCGCAGCGCTGGCTCGCGCCGCCATCTTTCTCGTGGTGACTTTAAAACCCGGCCCCGACAATCGCACGGCCCTTCGATCGTTTTGTGGGGACCTGGCCGCGTTGTTGCGCGCCGTGGGATTTCGCGACCTTGAGGCGGGGCTCTCCTGTGTCCTGGGGTTTGGGTCGGAAGCCTGGGATCGGCTGTTCGGGCTGCTGCGGCCGGCAGAGCTACATCCATTCCGTGAGATTCGTGCCGGGGCCCGGCATGCCGTCTCTACACCGGGCGACTTGCTGTTTCACATCCGCGCGAAGCGCATGGACTTGTGCTTCGAGTTGGCGACGCAAATCATGGCACGCATCGGCGATGCGGTTTCGCCGGTCGACGAGGTGCATGGCTTCCGTTACTTCGACGACCGCGACCTCCTCGGTTTTGTCGACGGAACGGAGAATCCGACTGGCCAGGCTGCGATCGACGCCGTGGTTGTCGGCGAGGAGGATGCCATGTTCGCTGGCGGCAGCTACGTCATCGTGCAAAAGTATCTTCACGACCTTGCGGGATGGAACGGGCTGACCACCGAGGCGCAGGAACGAATCATTGGCCGCACGAAACTATCTGACATCGAATTGGACGACTCCATCAAGCCAACCTCAGCCCACAACGCACTCACGACCATCGTCGAAGATGGGAAAGAGATCAAGATCCTGCGCGATAACATGCCCTTCGGGTCGGTTGCGCAAGGTGAGTTTGGCACCTATTTCATTGGCTATAGCCGGTCGCCCAGCACGATTGAGCAAATGCTGGAGAACATGTTTATTGGTCGCCCGCCGGGCAACTACGATCGGCTGCTCGATTTCAGTCGCGCCGTCACCGGAAACTTGTTTTTTGCGCCCTCCGCGACATTTCTGGAAGACGTAGCCGAGGATCAGCCTGCGGTTGTAGGGGTTTCCGCCCAAGCCAGCGGTCGAAGCTTCTTTGCCCGCTGCGCGAGAACGACGGTTCGCTGGGTATCGGTTCCCTTAAAGGAGACATTCCCCATGAATAATCTGCATCGAGAGCTTGCCCCCATTTCCGATGCCGCTTGGGCCCAGATCGAAGAGGAAACATCGCGCACGCTCAAGCGCCACCTCGCAGGACGGCACGTAGTGGACCTGCATGGGCCAGCGGGCGCAAGCCTCTCCGCCGTCGGTACGGGACATCTGCTGACGATCCCGGCGCCGGGCGACGGCGTCGTCGCCGGACAGCGCGAACTAAAGGCGCTGGTCGAGATCCGTGTTCCATTCGAACTGGAGCGCCAGGCCATCGATGACGTCGAGCGCGGCGCGAACGACTCAGACTGGCAGCCGGCGAAGGACGCCGCGCGCAAGCTCGCTTATGCCGAGGATGGCGCCATCTTCGATGGCTATCCCGCCGCTGGAATCGTGGGCATTCGGCAAGGGACCAGCAATCCGGCGATGACCCTCCCCGGCGATGTGCGAGAGTACCCGGTAGCAATTGCCCAAGGCCTGAGCCAATTGCGGCTTGTCGGCGTCAATGGCCCCTATGCCGTGCTCCTCGATGCCAACGTTTACACTGCGCTGGCCGAGACCAGCGATCAAGGATATCCGGTACTGGAACATGTCAAACGGCTCGTCGACAACAAAATCATCTGGGCGCCCGCCATCCAGGGTGCTTTTGTGGTCACCACCCGTGGCGGCGATTTTGACCTGCACATCGGCCAGGATGTCTCCATTGGCTATTTGAATCACACCGATGCCGCTGTCAGCCTCTACTTGCAGGAGACATTCACTTTCCTGATGCTCACGGCTGAGGCAGCCATCGCGCTGGCTCCGCCGGTGAAGTCGCAGAAGAACTGACGCGTTTGCCGACTGCAAGTGTCCGGAAATCGGCCGAGTCTGTTGTCAAGTTTAAAGGGTTATCCGGGTCCGGGAAAAGCCTGCCAGCTCGAATCTCGACGAGCTGATGCGAAAACTCTCGCTGGCGCAATGATCCGGCAAAATCAGAAAAGGGCACTCGCGCGAGTGCCCTTTGACTGCACCTCCGATTCTCTTCGATCAGAAGTTAACGCGGAACCCGAACTCCATGGCTCGGGGCGTATTGCCTTGGCCCGGCGAGGTACCCCAGGAACTCGGGCTGCTGGTGTCGAGGTAATCATTCCCCTGGGTGCCCCCGAAACCAGGATCGAAGAACACCACGTGGTTAAAGAGATTGAGAAACACGGCCTGCGCTTCAAAACTGACGCGTTCTGTAATCTTGAAGTTTTTCTTCAGGCTGAAATCCACGTTCCAGTACGGTAGCCCACGCAGGACGCCGATTCCCCCGTCGCGGGTGTCATAGCCAAGAATGGGCTGCCGAATTGAGTTGTACACGGCTGCTGGATCGGCCCAGATATTGACAGGCAGTGAGCCGCCCGTGCCGACACCATTCGCTGAGGTAACGTTGTAATGTACGCCACTGCTGGGGATCGGTCCTATTGGGATTGCATTTTCGGAGACTCCATTGCCGAAGAAGTTCACCGAATCGCCTTCGCCGAAGGCCTGCCCGCCACCGTTGACCGTGCCCAGAGTCATGGGCAAGCCACTGCCAGCGACGAAAATCGGCGCGAAAGTCCAGCCTCCCAGCAGGCGCCCCTTCCACCCCGCCTGTCCCTTGAAGAAGGCAGGCTGGTACACCATGAACAGGTTGTAAACCAGCGTGCGGTCAAACCCCTGCAAGCCGTATTGCGTGTGCAGGTTAAACGGGTCGATCGTCGTATCCTCGCTAGTGGCCTGAACCAACGCGCCCGTACCCAGCGCCTTCGACCAGGTGAAGTTCGACTGCATGGTCAGGCCTTTCCAGTCTGACATCTTGACGGAGATGAAACCGGCGTTGTAATTGCCGTAGCCCAGGCTGGCGTTGACTCCAACACCGCTGCTAAGCTGCCCATTGGCGCCGAACTGCCCACCCTGAATGGGAGTATTCAGCATGCTACGCGGGAAGTTGAACCCGCCGTTGTCCAGATCGCTCCACAGGCTCCACACGTTCTGGATGTCGAGGTTGCCGCTGCCATTAGCGGCGCCTTCTTTGAACGCCACTGCTGCGGTGCAGCTCGAGAACCCATTGCAATACCCGGTGCCCGCCAAGGCCGTCTCAAAAAACGGCTGCGGCGTGACTGTCTGGTAACGAATTAGCGTTAGCAGCGCAATTGCTGCCGCGAAGCCCGTTGATGCCGCCACAATATTGGAGCACCAGGTTGGCGTAGGCCTTGTCGAAGCGCTGGCCGCCCAGCGTCATCATGTAGGGCACGGAGTTGATGTTAATGGGCTGGTACTCGTGGGTGATGTGGCGCCCGATATAGCCGAGTTCCATGCTCACCTGGCGCGACAACTGGTGCTGAAACGAGAGGCTCCACGAGTCCACCACGTTGGGGCGGAAATTCGGGTCCAAAGCCTCACCCGCGCCAGCGGCGATGTCGTTAATACCAGGAAAGTCCGGTTGCGGAAGGGTCGGACTGGCCGGCGGCAAGGGCGCGTTTAAGCCATTGATGCCGACGCGGAAAGCCGTGGCTGGGTTCGAACCGGAAGAGCTGCCTGCGCAGGTACCATTGGCCAACGCCCCGATGCACTGTACCGGTTGGATCAGTCCAGTGCCCAACAGCGGCACCAGGACCAGGTCCACCCCATTCAACCGGCCGTAGATTCGACCGTAACCGCCCCGTATGACTGTGTTGCCGTCGCCCCACGGATCCCATGCGGCCGCAATTCGCGGACTCCATTCTCCGTAATAGGGATTGTAGGGGTATTTGGGGTGTCCCGCGACGTTATCAATCAAGGAGAAACCAACCGTCGGGTTATAGACCTGTCCCTGTAAGGCTGCGCTCTCCCGCGAATTCAAGTAGTTCGTGACGCTGATGGGCTTGTCATTCGAGTCCACCAATATGACTTGCTTACCATTCGCCTCCACCGGCGGCATTTCCAGCGTCCATCCCAGACCGTAGGTCAGAGTGAACCTTGGATTGATGCGCCACGTGTCGCTGAAGTACACGTTGTAATAAGGAATGGTGCTCTGGTCGTAGGCCGGCGTTAGCGGAGGATTCAGATTCAGCGCTTTCCCCGACCGGGTGTAGGCGATCTGCGCGATGGAGACGATACCCAACGTGGCGGCGTAGTCCCGACCCCAGTTCGCTGTGGGAACAAGCGGATTCCCGTTTGCATCGGATGGGACATATCCCGACAAGTTGATTCCGGCGCCGCTGGTCGTACCGAGCTGGTACACGGGGTAGTAGTTAATGCCACCGCCGTTATCGGTACGCTGATGATAGTTCCAGTTGTGCTGGTACTGACCGCCAAATTGCAGGGTATGCCTGCCTTTGAGCATGGTCACGTCATCCTTAAGCATCCAGTCGTGCCCATCCCAGAAGCGAGTTCGTGTCCCCTGCGTGTTCACGTTATAGGGGGCGAGGACGTTGGTCCCATTTTCACCCCACGGTTCCAGCGCGCCTCCCAAACCAGGGATCTGCACCGGGTCTCCTTCAGTGTTCCAGGACCAATAGTTGCGCAGATAGCTATAGTGTAAGTCGTTCGTCGTATTGGTACTGATGTTGGTAGTCAGCCCTGCCACCAGATACCACGGCACCTGCGGGTTGTTAGAGACGGCGGCTGGGACACCCAGCTTGTCGCCTGGGAAAAAGCCCCCAATATCAATCTGCCGAGTGGTCACCGGAGTGAGATGGTAATACCGGTAACTCGACATGAAGTGCCACTTGTCGCCAAAATCGTGGTCCAGGCGAGCGACGCCGAAATTGTCGTCCTGCGGGGTCGACATGTTGGCTTTGAAGCCTAGAATGTTCGTACCGTCGCAACGGCTGAGGCCGCAGGTGGATTCATTCGACATCGGCATATACTTATTCACATCTGCTGCACTACAGGGTTTATTCCAATACCCAGCGGATCCCAATCCTTCAGGTTGTAGTTGACTCCATTGAAGGTGAGGATGCCGTTACGCATGTTTTCCGATGGAACCGGCCTTTCTATGGTTTGCGAATACGGCCAGCGGAAGCCTTGATACATGCCATAAAAATAAGTTTTGCCGCCCAGCATCTTGGGGAGGATGGGTCCGCCAGCTCCTGCTCCAAACCGGCTGTAGTGCCAGTTCGGTAGTGGCGTACCGGTAAAGTTGTTGTCCCAAGTATTTGCCGAGAAGTTGTTATCCAGATAGTACTCAAAGACCGTGCCGTGCCAGACGTTGGTGCCGCGCTTGGTCACGACCTGCACCTGCGCTCCCGACGAGCTGTTGAAATCGGCGCCTTGCAGGGCAGTGCTGACCTTGAATTCCTCGACGCTGTCAATCGGAGTCGGCATCACTCCAGTCGGGCCTGCAGCTCCGGTATAAGCCTGATTGGCAATGCCACCGGTGGGGTCGTGGGCGGCGTAGCTGGTGGTGTACACGCTCATACTGCCATCCATGTCGTTGGTGTTGTTGCCACCATCGAGCATGAAGGTACTCTGGTCCACCACGGTACCCGCCACGCTGCCATCAGGGCTGACGCCGGGCTGCAATTCTACGAAGGTACTGACGTCGCGGTCCTGGCTGGGCAGGGATTGCAGCGCCAGTCCGGTGACGGTATTGCCGATGGTAGCGTTCGTAGTCTGTAATTCCACCCCAGTGGCCGCCACCTCAATGGTCTGGGTTGCCGTGCCCACTTCCAGCGTGGCGTTAGCAGTGGTAGGCGTACCAATCTTTACCTGCTGGGCGCCAATCCTGAATTTCTTGAAACCTGACTTGGTCACCGTGATGTCGTAAGTGCTCGGCGGCACGTTGACAAAGGTATAGAAACCAGCACTGTTGCTGGTGGCTGTGCGCGTCTCTTGCGTGGCCGTGTCGGTCAGGGTGATCGTCGCATTCGGAACCACCGCGCCAGTCTTGTCGCTAACCGTCCCGGCAACAGTGCCGCCGGATGCGACTTGTGTCCAAGCCGGTACTGCGCCGACCCAAAGCAGGATAGCGGCCATAAGGCCAAAGGTTGCAAGGAACGAACGTGACGGGAAAGGGTCCCGAAGCTCAGGTCGTGTCATTTCTCCCTCCAGAGGTTGACTTGCGTCTAACGTCTGACTTCGCGGATTGGCAAACAACTATCTAGGCCGCTTGAAAAGAGAGATCCTAACGACAGAAGGCCGAACCGAATTGGGTCTTGAAATGCACCAGCACCTGCCTCTTCGCCCAGAGAAAACGACAGAGATCTCGGCACCAGCTAAGCGCTCCGAGAACCACCCAAATCCCAAATCTTAAGATCGGAGCGCGGCAAGAATTGGGCACAATGACAGCATTTGAGTATCCAAATGTGAAAGCCGGTTAACGTTATGAAAATATTGTAGATTTCCAGAACTGGATTCCAATAAGGTTACGAAATCCTGAATATTTCACGGAAGCGACATCCAATTTCCCATAGATGACGCCGCGCGGTTGAGGCGGATCGGGCAATCGGCATAGGGGGGACGGTCACCCGTCCGCCCCTGCCACACCACCGTACATGCGGGTCCGCATACGGCGGTTCGGTCAGTTGAGTTAGCGATCAGACAAGCGTGGCAGCCCGAGTGAGTCGAAGTAGGCAATCGGAAACGCGCTGTGCAGCAGGCGGCGGTTGACCGCGCTCCAGCCAGCACGTCGCTTCCGCTGCTTCCAGATCACGGAGCGCAACCTGCGTCGAATCCACTGATCCAGAGCCTGCAGCACCGAGGGCGTCTCGCAGAACCCGAAGTAGCTCTTCCAACCACGCAAGTAGCTGGTCAGTTCCTTCGTCATCTGCTGCAAACTGATACCCCGCGTCCGGCGCGTCAGTTCCCGTATCTTCCGCTTGCAACGCAGCAGGGCCCTAGGCGCGATGCGCCGTTTCGCCTTTGCTCCGCCAGTAAAGCTGAAGCCCAGAAATTTCCGCTGCTGCACTCGCGCCACGGCACTCTTGGCCTCGTTAACCTTGAGCTTGAGTCGCCGCCGCAGGAAGCTGGTCACGTTGCGCATGACCCTCTTCCCGGCCCGCTCGCTTGCTACGTAGATATTGCAATCATCCGCGTAGCGCACGAAGCGATGCCGGCGCCGCTCCAACTCCCGGTCGAGTTCATCGAGCACCAGATTCGAGAGCAGTGGTGACAACGGCCCACCTTGCGGCGTGCCTTCGTCCACCGGACTCACCAGCCCATTCTCCATTACCCCCGCTTGCAGAAACGCGCGGATCAGCTTCAGCATCCGCTTGTCTCCGACGCGGCGGGCTATCGCACTCATCAGCCGGTCGTGGTTCACCCGATCAAAGAACTTTTCCAGATCGAGGTCCACCACCCAGCCACGGCCTACACGCACGTACTGCTGCGCCTTCGCCACTGCCTGATGGGCGCTGCGCCTGGGCCGAAACCCGTGGCTGTGTTCGGAGAACGTTGAGTCCCACTTGCTTTGCAGTACCTGCATCACCGCTTGCTGAATGAACCGATCCAGCACCGTCGGAATGCCCAACTTCCTCACTCCTCCGTCCGGCTTGGGGATTTCCACCCGCCTTACCGGTTGCGGCCTGTAGCCCCCGCTCAGCAACTGTTCCCGTAGCGCTGGCCAGTGCTGCTTCAGGTAGTCCGGCAACTCCCCGACACTCATGCCGTCGATCCCCGGACTTCCTTTATTCGACTTCACTCGTTGCAAAGCCCGCAGCAGGTTCTCTCTGCCGCAGACCTCTTCCATCACTTGCTCGCTGCTAACCGGGCTTTCGCACCCGCGTTTCGCCGTGGACGTTTCGGTCCCTTCCCGCCGAGCCCTTGGAGCTTCACTCCTCCCCTCGCCAGTGAAGGCCAGCACCATCTGTAGCTGGTTCTTCTGCCGCTTGTCGCCCATCGAGTCCCGCCGGCTACTCGCCGCTCCTTCCGTTCGGGCCTTCGCCACTGGCGTGACTACTACGCCCGCTGCTGACTTCTGCGACGCGGTCAGAGTGAATCGCTCCACCCTCAGTCCCGATTCCGGGACACGCCACAGACCTCCCGAGGTAAGCTCAACCGCCTTCAGCGCACAACCGCCGGATTTACCACCAGCAGCTTTGATGGATGTGGGCTTCGCAGTTTTCTGCCCGCTCGCCCGCTGCCGTAGGCCTCATCATCCGGTTTTTGTTCATCGGCTCGCGCCTTTGCTCCACGCTTCTTTCAGACCCCGCCTCGCAGCGACGCCCTTGCGCTTCCCTATCACTTCTCCTCCATCAGGATGTGAAGAGGACTTTCACCTCCAAGCTGTTGAACATGCTCGGCACACAAAAAAGGCCACCCGCAGAAGCGGGTGGCTCTGAGAACAACGGCAGCGTTCCTGGCAACCGCCGGCGCAAAGGCCGCAGCTTAGAACGCAATGCGCATGCCGAACTCCATGGCGCGTGGCGCGCCCAGGTTGAAAACACCGGTACCGACCCCTACGCGGTTGGTAATGCGATCGGCGGCAGTGGTGCCATTGATCGTGCCCGCGCTGCCCGTCAAGGCACCGGTCAGGGCGTTCGGAGGCAGGTCAAAGTTGGCGAAATTGAAGAGGTTGTAGAAACCCACACCGGGCTGGAGTTGAATGACATGGCTCTTCAACTCAACGTTGTAGGTCCAGTTTAACTTCAGGTCAAAGTCTCGAAGCGAACCCAGGTTCACCTGGCCGTTGGGAGCGGGTTGCAGGGTGCAGTTCGGACTGTTGATGCCCATTCCCTGAACACATGGCGCCACTCCACCAAGTTGCTGGAGCTGGCTGACGGTGAACAGGCCATTGTTGACCAGCGTCATTCCGGCTGGCGTTGGCTGGTTACCTTGGGTGGCATTGTAGCTCGCCAATAACGTATTAAGCGTACTGGCATGGACGGACCTTCCGTAGGCTCCATTGAGCGTTCCCGGCAGCGGATCCCCCGTTGTACCGTCACCCGTGAAATCGGTCTGGAATATCTGTCCCGCTCCAGATCCAGGTACGATGATCGGCAGCGGCAACGACGAATTGAAGTGGCCGATGAAGGAGACCTGGAAGTGCCACGGCAGGCTACCGACAACGCCGAAGGAAAACTGCTGGGGGCGATCGAGCAGCGAGGGCCCAAAATACCGGTTCGGGTTTTCATTGTCTAGCGCAGGAATCACGAAGTCCTGATCACTGTTGGCGACCGCACCCGGCGCGGTAGCACTGCCACCACCCGAGTTCTTGAAGGAAGAGTAGGCGTAGGAGATCTGTGCGTTCAAGCCGGGGAGCCACTTAGCCACGTTGTGTTTTTGATAGGTGAGTTTCATCTCCACCGCGTTGTATTTCGAGATTCCTGAGGGAACCATGAATGTCATCGCGGGCGCTGCCGGATTTAGGCCTCCAAAGGCGCAGCCTCCCGGTGGGCAAGATCCCGTTCCACCCAGATCACCTTGGGAATCCAAGCCATTCTGGGCAAAACTGCTGATGGTCGCGCCGTTCGCAATGGCACAATTGATCGCGGCCGCACTGGAGCCTCCCGCGCAACCGAACGAGGCAGTGGTGTTTGCGATCGCCGTCTGAGCGTTCGCCTTATTGAAGTACTTCACGTCGCCGGTGTGGTTCAAATCCACGCCAAGCAGCAGGCCCGTGGTGACGTTGCGGACATAGTCCACGCTGCCCACGACGCCAGGCGCAAATTCATGCTGTATGCCAACATTGATCTGGGTGGAACGTGGTGTCTTATAGTTGGGAGCAAACAGGCCGATCGGAAAGTTTATGCCCCCGTTGAGGTAACCCGAAACGATGTAGTTGGGGTTGGGATTATTAAGGTTGAACGGGTTGGCCGCCTGGTATTGCTGCTGCAAGGTTGCAATCGCCGAACCCACTTGGCCCAGGGAAAGCTGACTGCCATCAGGAGCGAGACCGCAATCCTCAGGCGTGACGGTTGGCTGACCGGAGCCCGGAAGCTGAGTTATGGTTCCGAAAACGCAGGGTGTCGGGGTCTGCAGGAACGCGCCATTCTGAAGCCGCAATGGGCGATCAAAAAGGACATTGTTAAAGATCACGTTCTCGTAATACAGGCCAATGCCCGCACGAACCACGTTTTTGCCGGTTTTCCATGGATCCCAAGCGATTCCCAGGTTGGGGCCGAAATTCAGGTTCGGATTGGGAATTGCATTGCCCAGATTAGGAAAGTCCGAAACCACATTGTTCAGCGCGGGTATGCCCGGCAGATCGCTGTCCGTGCGGCCGGTGTCGCGTACATAGCGCAGGCCGAGATTCACGGTGAAATTAGAAAACATCTTCCAAGTGTCAGCGATATACGCTCCCAAGCGATTATCCGGTCCCAGTCCGCCAGCCGGGAAGCCAAACGCCGACTGGGTTGTGGAGAAACCCTGGCCGTTGCCAAGGATCACGATATCAACAGGATAATTAAGAGGGTTCCCAGCGCCGCCGGGATAGGGCCCGGCAGCCGCGAAAGCTTGGTCTCCTGAATAGTTGGTAACTACTTGCGGCGCCAGCGAAAAGAACTTCGCAAAGCCACCGCCTTGTATGTGGTTATAGTCCACGCCATAGCGCAGGATGTGCTTACCAACGGTCTTTGAGCCGTCGTACTTGATTTGGTGGTCACTCTGGGGCGTGCTTTGCGGCGCCAGAAGGTTGGGCCCAGTAGAGGGGCCGTTATTGACGTCGATGTTGAGATAAAGGCCGTTGCCGGGGAAGTTCGCCAGCGGCAGCGTGCTGCCGATGACCGCGTCCGCGATTTCGTTCTGGAACTTCAGATAGCTGAAGCGAATGCTGTGGGTCCAGGCGCCGGTGACGAAATCGGCGCCACCTACGTAATTGCGGACGTAGTTTTTCGACTGATACACCTGAAGGCTGTCGGAAAAGAAGGTGCCCTCCGCCTTGATTTGCGAGTAGCTGTAGCGGAAGAACAGCTTGATGTTGTGGGGTGCGACGAAATCCACGCGCCCCAGAGCATTGGGGTTTGAGAAGGGCGAGTTGAAGCCCCCTGAGAAACTATCAAAGGGTGGGGCATACTGGACGGGCCCGAACAGGCTCTGGTTGGTCCCGTCGCCTTCCGCGAAGTAGAACAACTTGTCCTTGATAAAGGCTCCGCCCACGCTGCCACCGTATTGGTTGCGGTGATAATTGGGATCGTCGAAACCCGCAGGCTTTGGCAAGGACGCATCCACGCTGCTGGTGCGGTAATATTCGTAGCCCTCGCCGTGGATGGTGTTGGTACCTGACTTGGTGGACACGTTGACCACGCCTGACGAACTCAGATCGTTGGATAAATCCATTGTGGATTGCGCGATCTGGAATTCCTGAATGGCGCTGGCCGAGATGTTGCCCGTGGTCGTGCCGACGGTTTCGTCGGAGATGTCCGTGCCATCCACCTGGATACGCGCGGTGCGGCCGAAACGGCCGCCAAACGAAATGGACTGGTAGCCAATCTTGGTTGGGTCGAAGTTGGTTCCATCCTGAATCTGCACGCCCGGCTCAAGCTGCGCCAGATCGAGGAAATTACGGCCATTGACGGGTAAATTCTCAATCTGGGTCGCGGTCAGAACACCCTGCACCGACGTCTGTTCGGTGTTTACGCCAACCGCCGCCGCCTCGACATTGACGGTCGTGGACTCCGAGCCCACTTGCAACTTGAAATTGACAGCGCTGTTGTTGCCGATTTGGACCAGCACACTGGTCTCGGAACGGGAAAACCCTTTTGCCTGCACGCTGACCGTGTAGGTGCCCGCCGTGATCGAGCCGGAGTTATAGGACCCGCTCGAGTTGGTGGTCACGTTGGTCGTGACGCCGGTGTCGGTCCGGGTGATGGCCACCTTGGCCCCCGACACGGCAGCCCCGCTGGGATCGGTTACCGTGCCATTGATGTTCCCCGTGGATATGGTGGATTGGGCATTCAGGGTGGAGGGCAGCAACAGGAGCAGAGTTGCCAGCGCAGCAATTAGACAAAGGATCGCGCGCCGTTCGTGGGCGTTCAAACGCGTCATACGCTTTTCCTCTCTAGGGATGTCGTCAACCTGCCAGATCGCCCACCAGAAGACGTGCGTCTTCTTCCCGCCGGTCAACCTTGTGAATGTGCGCTGTCAACTTTGACAACGAATGCCGCAGCCCGATAGCTGCGGATCGCAACTGCCGGTTTCCAAATTCGGTGGTTACAGTGACGAAAATAGAAGGTGGAGCATGTGCCGAGGAAAGACTGGTTCCACTGGCAAACCAGACGGAAGTGGCATACTGCCGGACTGTGTAGCGTAGCCAAGTAACTTGGCACAACCGACCCCACATCGGTGGCGCTTATTGCCGACTTGGGGTGCTTCTATGCAATTGGTTAGCCAAACCAGAGAGGAAGTAACTCTCTGGAAACACTAAAGCCGAGGGGCGGATTGCTGGATTAATGGTACGAAATTCAGAATGCTGAGATTTATGAAATCCTGTTTTTCATAGCCGAGGTGGATATCGACAACGACAGCGGCAGCTGAACTCCTTGGACTTGGGGAACCGGCCTTCGGTCGGCAAGAGCTAAAGTAACCTGTTAAACATGCCAAGGAGGTTATAATAACTTCGGTGCATTCTCACCCCGACCCGCCGGATTATCAATTCGACCTCAGCGGCGGTGCGCCCTGTCTGGACTTCGCCAACACTGTGAGTTGGCGTAAAGCTCCCAGGCAGTTGAACGACCACCTGAGAAACTACGGCGACCTGGTAGCTTTTGCCGAGCAATCGACCATGCTGTCAGCTCAGCAAGCCGGCCGCTTGCGCGCCCAGGCACGAAGCCGTGGTGACGCGGCTCAGCACACCTGGCAAACAGCGATTGCCTATCGCGAGACTCTCTATCGGGTGTTTGCTGCCCTAGCTGACAAGAAGACGCCGCCCTCCAACGAGATCCAGAAGATCAACGACTTCGCAGTCGAGGTGCTGGGCCACCGCCGCCTGGTACGGGCCGATGGCCGCTATCGTTGGGAATGGCAGTGGAATGAGGACCCTCTGGGCAGCATTCTATGGCCGGTCGCGCAGTCGGCGGCCGACCTTCTTGTTGCACCCGAGCTTGCCGAAGTGCGTATCTGCGAGGCACCGGACTGCGCCTGGCTGTTCCTAGACCACAGCCGCAATCGCAGCCGCCGCTGGTGCGACATGAAAGTCTGTGGCAACCGCCAGAAGGCCCGTCGCCATTACCGCCGCGCCCACGGATAGTCATTCCGCCCGAGCTTGCGGCGTAATCACTAGCCTGAGCAATTCCGCTCCCCGTACCACCTCGACTTCGCACTCAACCCCATTGCGTTCGCCGGTCAACATGCGATGCAAGTCGTCCACCCCGGCGATCGCTTTCCCGGCAAAGCGGACCAGCACATCGCGTTCTCGCAGTCCCGCGCGCTGAGCCGGTGATCCAGACACGACTTCCAGGACCAGCAGTCCGCTCTCCGATGGAAGATCGTAATAACGCACCAGGCGGCGATGCAGGGCAGCGCCCTGTCCTGTCACGCCGATATAGCTGCGCTGGATCCTCCCGTCGCGAATCAACCGCGAGGCAACGAACTCCGCGGTGTCTGCTCCTATGGCAAAGCAGATACCTTGTGCGCCCATGATGGTCGCAGTGTTCACGCCCACCACTTGCCCTTGTGAGTCCACGAGCGGCCCGCCCGAATTGCCCGGATTCAGCGCCGCGTCGGTCTGGATGACGCCGTCGATCAGGCGTCCGGAGCGCGAGCGCATGCTCCGTCCCAGAGCGCTTACTACTCCGGCCGTCACCGTGTGCTGAAAGCCCAGCGGATTACCGATGGCGATTACCAGTTGCCCCACCATGAGGCGGCGCGAGCTTCCCAGTGGCACTGAAGCCACCTCGTGGCCGCCCCGAATTACCGCCAGGTCGGTGTCGGGATCGTCGCCGACCAGTTCGGCCGGGAAACGTTCGCCGCCGGCGGTGGAAACCATCAGCTCTGAAGCGCCGTGCACGACGTGACTGTTGGTCAGAATGAATCCGTCAGGAGTGAAGATGAATCCCGACCCTGAACCGTCACGTCCGCGGCCCTGGCGCACCTGAATATGCACCACCGCCGGGCCGACGCGCTGTACGGCGCCAACCACGGCGCGCGAGTACGCATCGAGGAAACCGGAGTCAGGGTTGTGCGGATAATCGCTTTGCGGATCTAGCGGGATGTTGGGAGCCTCTTCTCCCAGCCACTCTATGGATGCCATGGCATGTGGATGCTGGTGACCACGGCTTCGATTCCCCAGCGGCTTTGCGCCCGCAGAAACACCGGATAGACTGCCTCGCCACGCGATCAGTGACCGGCCCTGCGGAAGACGTCTCGTAGACCGGCACGATCAGCAAGAACGCCCCCGTGCACGGAGCGTCATTCACTAGCAGTTGCTTACTATCCCTTGCTCATCCACTTGTTAAACGTCCAGAACAGCACGGCGGCCAGTCCTATCGACGCGGGCAAGGTCAGGACCCACGCCATCAGCAAATTGCGGATGGTGGACATCTGCAAGCCCGACTTGTTCGCCCACATGGTGCCAGCCACGCCCGAGGACAATACGTGCGTGGTACTCACCGGCAGTCCCATGTAATCGGCCGCACCGATCGTCATCATCGCCGTGATTTCGGCCGCTGCGCCCTGCCCGTATGTCAGATGGTCTTTGCCGATCTTCTCGCCCACGGTGACGACGATGCGCTTCCAGCCCACCATCGTGCCCAAGCCCAGCGCCAACGCGACCGCGACTTTCACCCATGTGGGAATGAACTTCGTGGCCTTGTCAACATGCTTCTTGTAGTTATCCAGAACGGTCCAATCTGACGCGGAGATTTTGGCTGCGCCGGACTTCTTCAACAGCCGCAGCGCCTCGCTGGTCAGGTACATGTCATTGCGGAAGTTCCGCACCTGCTCTTCCGGCACGCGCCCCAGTTCCTTGAAATTCGCGACTTCGGTCCCAACATCGTTGACCGTGTTGCGCAGGGCCAACATGGTATTGGGCGTGAATTCTTTGGTGCGCACGTACTCCTTCACGTCTTCGCGCGGATCGCCCAGCACGCCATTGGGATTGACATACTTGTCGAGCACGTTCCCTGCTTGCTGCGAAACCGCAATGAAGTCGACCGAGTCCTGCGTGGTCAAGGCGTGGTTCAACGCGTAGGCTGTCGGCACCGTGCCGATCAGGATCAACATGATTAAGCCCATGCCCTTCTGTCCATCGTTGGAACCATGCGCGAAGCTCACGCCGGTGCACGTCAACACCAGCAGCGCGCGAATCCAGAAGGGCGGCGGCGCATCGCCTTCCGGCGCTTTGTATAGCCGTGGATCATGGATAAACACCTTCGAAAGTTGCAGCAGTAGGGCCGCCACCGCGAACCCGATAATCGGGGAGAACACCAGCGACTTGGCAATCTTCAGTGCCTGGTCCCAGTCCACCCCGCTGGTCGCAGTGCGCGCATTCATCAACTGGTTGGCGATGCCGACGCCGATAATCGAGCCGATCAGGGTGTGCGAACTGGAAGCTGGCAGCCCCAGCCACCAAGTGCCCAGGTTCCAGATGATAGCCGCCGACAGCAGAGCGAACACCATGGCATATCCTGCGCCACTGCCCACCTGCAAAATTAACTCAACCGGCAGCAGCGACACGATGGCGAAGGCAACCGCGCCGGTGGACAGCACAACTCCCAGGAAGTTCCAGAAGCCCGACCATGCCACCGCCACGTGCGGATCGAGGGAATGTGTGTAAATGACTGTCGCCACGGCGTTGGCTGTATCGTGGAAACCGTTCACGAATTCAAATCCCAATGCGACCAGCAACGCAACGGCTAGCAGCGCAAAGGCGTAGCTGGAGGGATGATGCACGTGGCTCACGTCGGAGATCAGGTTCGAAAGGGCATATACAATCCCAATTGCAAATAACGCCAGAAAAATGAAAATCCCGATCTTGTGCGGTCCCTTGTTGATCTTGTCGTGCACCGCTGCGGTAACGGGCGCGTCCTGAGTCGGATAAGGCGGCGGTGTCGCTGTGGCAGTCATGAATCTTCCTTTTATTGCGAGCAATGGGGAGCGCCGGGGAAGACGACCCGAGGCCGAAGAGTACTATGCGACCAAGGCGATCATCATTAACACGATTTAAATGACTGATGAATATCTGGTGACAACGCGAATTGATTTTCCGGCGAGTGGATGCGCATTAATTTTCAGTGAATGGTCCGTGCAGTGATTGACCATCCATCAGCGCTCCTCTACTATCCCACAGCTATGGATAACTTGAAGCTGGATGAATTACAGCAAGCCTACAAGCGGGCGGTGGACCAGTGGGTAGATGCTATTCGCGCCGAAGAAGCTCTGGCTACGCCTGACCACTCAGAGGTAGCGATGGAGCGCTGGGACCGCGCCACTTTCGCGGAGCAGGATGCGCAGGAAAAAGCCAAGCACGCGCGGGATAAGTATAAAGACGCACTCCGGCAAGTAAATTACGGGTTTTGAATCTCAACTTGCAAAGGTAAGGTATAGGTGATGGTTTAGGTCCGCGACGAGTCCTGGAAACCTGCCATAAGTATCTATACCGTAGATTCCCAGAACTATGCGTAATCTATTGATGGTCCGAACGCCGGGCTTGCCCATCTCCATCATGCTTTCGGCGACATTGTTCTGGGCCTTTCGGCACATGACGTCATAGACCTGACGGGCGACGCAGACTTACCGCCTATTGCACTTTCCTCTGCAACTCCATGCACTGGTCGTGCAGCTTGGCATCGTGCGTAAGCCCGTCAGCGACCATGCACTCATCGATCGCGGCTTTGGGGTCGGAGTCCTTCAGCAAGTTGGTGAGCATGATGTGCGGGGTGGGCCAGTCGGGCAACAGCTTGGCAGCCGCCTTCAGCTCCGCGATGGCAGCGGGAAAATCTTTCTTCTTCTGATAAACGATGGACAGGTTGTAGTGGATCTTGGCGTTTTTGGGGTCGAGCTTCAGCGCTTCCTTATACTCGGCGATGGCGTCGTCGGCCTTGCCTGCATCGTCGAGGGCGCTGCCCAGATTCATCCGCGTCTGCGCGCTCTTGGGCTCGATCTCCAGCGCGGCGCGGTAGTGCTGAATGGCTCCGGCATAATCCCGCTTGGCATACAGCACGTTCGCCAGATTGTTCTGGGCTGAGGCCAGCTTGGGATTCAACTGCACGGCCTGCCGGTACTCGAGAATAGCGCCGTTCAAATCGCCATTGCGCTTCAAGGCCAGACCGAGGTTGTTGTGAGCGTCGGCATCATTGGGCTTGATGCGCACCGCCTCTCTCAGTTCCTTGATCGCGTCGGCGTAGCCTTGCTTGTCGAGATACACCCGGCCCAGGTTGAAGTGGGCTTCGAAATAATCCGGATAATCTTTGATGGCGTCCTTGTACTCCACGATGGCGTCGGTCGTGTCGCCGTCCTTCTCATATAGGAATCCCTGGTGATAGTGGCGCTCGGCGGCGGCGGGAATAATGGACTTCTCTTTTGCGGGTGGAGTTTGGCTCGCTGACCCTGGGGGCACCACTTGCGCCTCGGGCTCATGCGACGGCGAAGATTCAGTGGGCTTCGCGACTGCCGGTTTCTGGCTGGAACCCTGAGTCGAAGGCGCTTCCGGAAGTTGTTGCGCCGTGGCCAGACCACCAGCCGTCAGCAGGACCCACGGTCCGCACAGTAGGAAGATCAATCGCGATAATTGCATCAGGAACTCAGTGGAAGTATATCGCCTGCAGACGAACAAGCCGCTACAACCCCAGCGCCGCCTTCACCTCGGCAACCGGTTTGTTCTTCCAGAATCGGCCATGGAGATCGAGGCAACAGAAGGAGCGGCTGAGCATCCGGTCGAGGTATAGGGTGCCTTGCAGGTGGTCAATCTCGTGCTGCAGGATGCGCCCATACCAGCCCGACGCCTCGATGACCTGCCATTCTCCCTTTTCATCCAGACACTCAACACGCACGTCGCGTGCCCGGGGGACGATGGCGGTGAATCCCGGCAAGCTAAGACAGCCTTCGAAAAACTCCACCTCCGCCGCCGACTGGACATGGATCGTGGGATTGATGATCACATGAAACGTGACTGGCCGCCGCTCGCGCTCGGCGAGTTGCTCGGCTGAGAAGCCGGCAAAGTATTCCTGCTTGTCTTCGATAACCGCCAACTGCAGTGCCATCCCGATTTGCGGCGCGGCCAGGCCCACTCCAGGCGCATCATTCATGGTTTCGCGCATGTGTTCGATAAGGTTCTGGATCTTGGTACTGCGGATTTCCGTGGACGCGAGAGGGCGCGCCCGCTGACGCAGAACAGCTTCGCCGACCATGCCGATCTTCAGGCGCATGGGCTTAATTCACCGTCACGTTGATCTGTACCGTGTGGTTCAGGCTGCCGCTGCTGGCTTGCACGATGACTGCGCCATTCTGGGGCTGCGAGCTGAGCTGTTGCTGGCTGACGGTGTTGCTGCTGCCACCGCCGCCGCAGGAGACCGTGCCCAGCAACCCGCAGATCAGGAAAAGGCCAAACAGGTTCGCCATGCGCCTCGATTTTCTGCGCCGATCCGCACGGGACGCCCCACTGAGGAAAAATCCAGCGGCGAAGATGAAGCCACTTGCCAGTTGCCAGCCGGGATGCAAGAACGGACGGACCCGCAACTCCGCGCTGGTGGAGGTCGCAGTTATCGTCAGCGTTGCAGTTCCACCGGGACTAACGCTGGCCGGGCTCAGTGCGCAGGTCGTGCTGGTCACGCCGGGGGATACCGTGCATGTCAGATTTACCGAGCCGGAAAACCCTCCGAGTCCAGTCAAGGTCAGCAAATCCGTAACCGGGGCGCCCCGGGTGATGGTCAGGCTGCCGCTTTGCGCGGCCAGGGTGTAGTCAGGATTCGTAGGCCCGTTCCACGCCGATGCCAGCGCTCCCACATCAATGGACCCCAGCCCGGTCGTAAGGTCGTACCCCGAACCTGCGCTGTATCCAATCATCCCGCCTGCTGGACAATCCTTAGTGCCCTGGGTGCACGGAACCATATTGTCGCCGGTAGTGATGTCATGGAACGCGTTGGAAGCACTCGCCGCCAGTCCGTAGAGCACCGGATTGACATTCCCCTGTGGCTGATTGGTCTGTTGATCCAATAGCGCCACAACGCCGGCGAAGGTGGGAGCCGCCGCCGAGGTCCCACCGATCACGTTCAAGGTCTGGTCCGACCTTCTGTAACCGGTAACGCAACTGCTGCGAGAGCAGATGAGGTATCCGTCGTGATCGGCCGAGGAGCTAAACGCCAGATCGGGCACGTCGCGCTGGCCATCGGCCGGAACACCTGCTCCGGTCTGCCACGATGGCTTGGTGAAGAGAGTACTGACTCCTCCACCCGTCGCGGCGAGAAAGCCATCCGCCGCGGTATCGTTCCAGACCATCTCGGGGATGTAGGAAATCGCCGAACCATTATTACTGTCGGTGGCGGCGTTCCAATATTGCGTGCCCCCGGTCCCGTCGCCGTCGCTGAATTCCGTGCCGCCCATTCCCGTAACATACGGAAGACTCGCAGGCACATCGACAGCATAGCCTTGGGTGGCGCTCTTCACTGAATTGTTCGGGTCGGCGCTGTAATCACAATCGGCGGGACCGCTGTCCCCGGAGGACGTGACTATGGTTTGTCCCTGCGCGTTGGCCTGCTGCCCAATCGCCGTAAGGGTCGCAATGTCGTTGCTGCTGAACTGCGCTTCGCAGAGGCCATAACTGATGCTGATGACCGGGGCGAGGTCCTGGTCCACCGCATGCTGCATCGAGGTGAATAGCGCGTTCTTGGAATTCACATAGATCAATTTGGCGTTCGGCGCCACTGCGCCCGACCATTCCAGATCGAGGTTGGCTTCGTCCTGGTCGGCAGTCGTACTGCCGGGATCGGTTTGGCCAGGAACCAGAATCACCTGTAGGCTGGCCGCCGGCAGGTTGGAGACGCTGCGAAACGTCTGCACATCATACTGGTTGTTGTGATTGCTATCGGTGGAGAGATCGGTCTGCCCCATCACCGCAATCGCCTCGCCCGCACCATTGATGCCACTATTGTAGAGACCTTGCAGGTCGTAGATGGTGGCGAAGTCGGCAGGAGCGAGAAAATGCTTGCCGCTAATGTCGGAGGTGAAATGCGGCTGCACGCTACTGACGATGCCATGCGGCCTGGGACGGAAGTCGTTAAGCGCTCCGATGGCCATCACCACCCCATGAAACGCGCCCGGCAGCGACGGCTCGGCGCTGTTGGCGTAGTGCAGCTCGCCGTTCACTACATACTGGTGAATGGGTGTGTGAAAAGCGGCTTCGACCTGAGCCGCGGAACCACTGAAGCCGATCCAGGTGCGGCTGCGCGCTGCCGTCACCGATGTGAACCCCTGCCGGCGCAGCCAATTCACTACGCGGCCGATGTCGCCGGGACTTACTCCAAAGCGCTCGGCATATTGTTCGGGCGTGAGCCACCTGTGATAGTTCGCCGACAACGGATCGAGCTGCTGCCGAAGTAATATCTCCAGTGCGCTCTGCTGCTCGGGTGTGGGCTGAAAGATTAGCCTCATGCCTTCCATTTGCAGCGCGCCATCGGCTGTGCCGCGATCGAATTCGGAACGGGCGCGCGGCGGTACATTTCCGCTAAGACGCCATTGGCTTGTGCTTTCAATCGTCTGTGGAATCCGTTCGGCGCGCGCGGCAAACGGCGACAAGAGGCTGGCTAGCACCAAGCCCAGCAGCATGGCAGACCCGCGGGGAGCGGTTGAACGTCTCGGAGTCATGAGCACCTTAGATCGCGGCCTGAGGGCATTCCGTCTGCAGGTTGCACCCTTCCGGCTGGGGCAGCATCCGTCTAGTTAGCTGTCGCCAAAGAGCGGCTCTGGTACTCTCGGCACAGCGGGGAAGGCGCAAACCATGCCCTCTGCCAAACCTACCACAAGACGGTCGCGCGCGACCCGGGTTGCCCTGAAATCGCAGCCCGTCGCACCGCCTCGTGGCCGCGACCAGCACGAGTTGGTCATCATCTCGGGCATGAGCGGAGCCGGCAAGGCCTCGGCCCTGAAGACCTTTGAGGACCTCGGCTATTACTGCGTTGACAACCTTCCGGTTGGACTCATCTCCAACTTCGCCGAGCTGGTGCTCGATTCGCTGGAGATCCAGCGGGCGGCGCTGGTGGTGGACATTCGCGAAGGCGCACGTCTGGACAAGCTGCCGCAAATTCTGGCTTCACTGCGGCGCATGCTCAAAACCACCGTGCTCTTCCTTGAGGCAGACGAGGACGCCCTGGTCCGCCGCTACAGTGAAACCCGCCGCCCCCATCCCTTGGGACGGCAGCACACGGTGAAGTCGTCTCTAACCGCAGAGCGCCGCCGCCTGAAACCGTTAAAAGCGCTGGCCGACGTCGTCCTGGATACTTCAAAGTTCAATGTCCATGAATTGCGGGCCTCGCTCATCGAACGCTTTCAGGCAGGCAAGCACGATAAGAACATTCTGATTTCGTGTGTAAGCTTTGGCTACCGTGAAGGTGTGCCCGAGGATGCTGACTTGGTATTTGATGTCCGTTTCTTGCCCAATCCCCACTTCATTCCCAAGTTCCGTCCCCATACCGGACAGCATCCCGAGGTGGCGAAGTACATCCGTTCTTTCCCTCAGACCCGCGAGTTCATCGGTCGCATCTCGGAGCTGCTGATCTACTTGATCCCGCATTACATCAGCGAAGGCAAAAGCTACCTGACCATCGCCTTCGGATGCACCGGCGGCAAGCACCGCTCGGTGATGATCGCCGAAGACGTCCAAAAGCGCCTGGCCAAAGCCGGGTATAACGTCAAGGTTGTGCACCGCGATTCGCCGGTAGCGACCTAGGACTCGAATGCCGGCTTCCCCTGCCGCAGATCGCTAAGGGCCCGGAGCACGCAAATCATTTCCTGCCGGCCGTATTTCCCGTAAAATCCTTCCTTGCGCCCGACCCCTGCCTCGTGCTCGCCAAACCCTGTGGCGGCACTTTTTTTGCAGGCACGTCGATTTTGAGGCGCCCCGAACGTCAATACCATGGAAGCATCCGCAGTACGACAAGGAAGGAGTGAGGATGAGCAAAGTACGAGTCTTGGTTGGCACGCGCAAAGGCGCCTTTATTCTGACGTCGGACGGCAAACGTGAGAAGTGGGACGTCAGCGGCCCGCATTTTGCCGGCTGGGAGATGTACCACATCAAGGGATCACCGGCTGACCCCAACCGGCTGTATGCGTCGCAGTCGAGCGGCTGGTTCGGGCAGGTCATCCAGCGGTCCAGCGACGGCGGCAAGACCTGGGAGGCGCCCGGAGGTGACATAAAGCCCGGTCCTGAGGCCATGCAGGCGGGCCAGAGCAACAAGTTTGTTTACGACACTTCTCCGGAGCACGGCAAGCCACTCACCACCCACCAGTGGTACGACGGCACTCAGCACCCATGGGAATTCAAGCGGGTGTGGCACCTGGAACCTTCCCTCACCGATCCCGACACGGTTTACGCCGGAGTGGAGGATGCCGCGTTGTTCCGTTCGAGCGACGGTGGTCAGTCCTGGCAGGAACTTCCTGGACTGCGTGGCCACAGCAGCGGACCAGCCTGGCAGCCGGGCGCGGGCGGCATGTGCCTGCACACTGTCATTCTCGATCCCAGCGATCCCGGTCGAATTTACATTGCCATCTCCTCAGCCGGCGCTTTCCGCACGGATGACGGCGGCAAGACCTGGAAGCCGATCAACCATGGGCTCCGTTCGGCCCACATCCCAGACCCCGACGCCAAGGTTGGACACTGCGTTCACCACATCGCCATGCATCCGGCGCGCTCCGGCGTGTTGTTCATGCAGAAGCACTGGGACGTGATGCGGAGCAACAATGCTGGCGACTCATGGCAAGAGGTCAGCGGCAACCTGCCCACCGACTTCGGATTCGTCATCGACGTACACGCCCACGAGCCGGAGACCATTTACGTGGTGCCCATTAAGAGCGATGGCGAGCACTATCCGCCCGACGGGAAGCTGCGCGTGTATCGCAGTCGTACCGGCGGCAACGAGTGGGAGGCGCTCACCAAGGGCCTGCCCCAGAGCGATTGCTACGTTAACGTGTTGCGCGACGCCATGGCGGTGGACTCCCTCGATCAGTGCGGTGTGTATTTCGGCACCACCGGCGGGCAGGTGTACGCCTCGGCCGATGCTGGAGACAGTTGGGCGCCCATTGTCCGCGATCTTCCGGCCGTGCTCTCTGTTGAGGTGCAGACGCTGCCATGATCCGGGTAGAACTTCCCGCACACCTGCGGGCGCTGGCGCACGTCAACACGGAGATCAAACTCGAAGTCGAGGGCCCGGCCACGCAGCGCTCGGTCCTCGACGCCCTCGAGGCCCGCTATCCCATGCTTCGTGGAACCATCCGCGACCACGTCACCCAACAGCGGCGGGCCTTCCTGCGCTTCTTTGCTTGTGAGGAGGACCTGTCGCTCGAACCGCCCGACGCTCCACTGCCCGAAGCCGTCGCGTCGGGCAAAGAGCCGTTCATCATTATCGGTGCGGTGGCGGGCGGGTAGTCGCTCAGCGACAGCAATGTACGCGATGACGATTAAGAGAGGGCCGACGTAGGGTTTGTCAGCCCAAAAAACTCCCTCGACTCCCCAGTCGTTACGGCCACCTCGTCGTTCGAGATGACATTTCTGCGCATGAAAACTCCACGGGCGCACCCACTCGCTCACTTCTTCTCTTCCCCGCCCCAAAATCCAGTAGAATCAAGGCTTGCGCCCCAACTTGTCTATGGCACGATCGTCTCGGATGCCACAGCGCTGCACTCTGCGGAGACTATGCGCCAACTGAACCGCCTCCTCCGATACCTCAAGCCGTATTGGCTCCACATACTGGCATCCGTGCTGGCCATGGCCTTGGTAGGAGTCCTCGAGGCCTTCCGTCTCCTGCTGATCGGCCCCATTTTCGATCGCGTGCTGAATCCCTCGTCGAATGGTCGCGACCTGCCCTTGTTCCGTATGCCGATCACCAACCAGCCCATCCAGTTGGGCTGGTTCGTCCCGCAGCACTTTCACAACGTGTGGACGATGGTGGCCTTCGCCCTCGTCGCCTCCACCGTGCTGAAAGGGCTCTTCGATTACCTCGGCACGTACCTCGCCAACTACGCCGGCTTCGGCATGATCACCGACCTGCGTAACGAACTGTACACAGCGACTTTGCGGCGCTCGGTTGCGTTTTTCCAGAAGTACTCCACCGGGACATTGCTGTCGGCGATTGTGAGCGACATTGACCGCGTGCAGTATGCCGTCTCCACCGTGGTGGCTGAATTCCTGCAGCAGTTCTTTACCTTCCTGTTCACCGCCGTGGTGGTTATCTTGCTTGGCGGACGGCTGACCTGGGTGCTCGCCATCTTTGTTCCCGTCATTATTCTGGCGGCGCGGCGGGTCGGCCAGCGTGTGCGTACCACCACCCGCAAGGGCCAGGACAAGGTCGCCGACATCCAGAACATCCTGCAGGAGACCATCACCGGCGTCCGCATTGTGAAGGCCTTCTCGATGGAAGCCTGGGAGACAAAGCGCTTCCGCGAGGCCGCCCGCCGGCTATTTAAGGCCAACCTGCGCTCGGTGAGCGCTTACGCGGTGAGCTCGCCCATGATGGACATCTTCGGCGCCATCGCCATTGCCATGCTGATCCTGGTGGGGCGCGAATATATCAAGCGGGGCTTCTTCACTGAGGGCGTCTTCCTGGCGTTCATCATCGCGGTGTTCAAGCTTTACGAGCCGGTGCGCAAGTTTGGGCAGTTTCACAACAACTTCCAGCAGGCGCTGGGGGCGTCCTCGGCGATCTTCGATTTTCTCGATGCCCAGGATGATGTGCGCGTGAAGCCTGATGCGGTCAAGTTGCCGCCCTTCCATCAGGGCGTGCGCTTCGAGCACGTTCATTTCGGATATGAGAATGGCGACGGCGCGCGCGAGGTACTGCACGACATCAATCTGGAGGTGCGACCGGGAGAGCTGGTCGCCATCGTAGGCTCCAGCGGCGCCGGCAAGACCACGCTGGTGCACCTGCTGCCGCGCTTCTTCGACGTCACCCGCGGGCGCTTACTCATCGACGGCCACGACGTCCGCGATCTGACTATAGCGTCGCTGCGTTCTCAGATCGCCATCGTCACCCAGGACACAATCCTTTTCAATGACACGGTGCGTAACAACATTGCCTACGGGCAGCCGCACGTTTCACCGCAGAGGGTGGAAGAGGCAGCCCGCGCCGCGCTGGCGCATGACTTCATCACGGAACTGCCCGAGGGCTATGACTCGCTGATCGGCGAACGCGGTCTGCGCCTGAGCGGCGGCGAGCGCCAACGCATCTCGATTGCGCGCGCCATCCTCAAGAACGCGCCTATCCTGATTCTTGACGAGGCCACCTCGGCCCTCGACACGGAAAGCGAATCCCTGGTGCAGTCGGCCCTGCAGAACCTGATGGCTGGACGCACCGTGTTTGTCATCGCCCACCGCCTGTCCACGGTGCGCCGGGCTGACCGCATTCTGGTGCTCGATAACGGAATGATTATCGACGAAGGCTCGCATGAGTGCCTTATGTCACATACAGGCGCCTATCGCCGGTTGTATGATCTGCAGTTTGAAGATGTAGAAGCCGCTTCCGGGACCGAGTAAGTTTGCGCCATGAATATCCGCTCCATGACTGGCTACGCCCAGGTGAAGACCCACGTGGACGACCGGCTCACGCTGACCCTGAGCCTGAAGTCGGTGAACCACCGCTTCCTCGATCTCCACTTGCGGCTGCCTGCGGAACTCGATCCCGTAGAGATGAAGGTCCGGCGCGTGCTCAAAGATCGCCTTCATCGCGGTCACATCGAAGTCACGCTCACCTTGGAGCGCAGCGGAGGCGCCGCCTTCGCCGTCAACCGCGAACTGGTCGGCGGATATCTGCGGACCTTCCGCGAGGTCGCCGAGGAGTTCGGGGTCAGCGCCGAGCCCGACCTCAACGCGGTGCTGAAGCTCCCCGGCGCATTGAATGCGACTGAAGATTGCGACGCCATGGCCGCGCTGGAACAGCAGGTGACGGCCGCTCTGGAGCAATGCATCGAGCGACTCAACCATATGCGCGAAGAAGAGGGCCGCGGAGCGGCGGCGGAGTTGCGCACCCGCATGACCCACCTTTCCTCGGCCACTCACGAACTCGACCAGCTTCGCGGGAAAGTGCTCAAGGCTTATCACGAGAAGATCCACGGTCGCATGCAGGAGTTGCTCACCACCCATGTCGATCCCGACCGCATCCTTCAGGAGGCGGCCATGCTCGCCGAGCGCAGCGACATCCAGGAAGAGATCGTGCGCATGAAGAACCACGTCCAGCACTTCACGGCGCTGCTCGACGCCGGAGGTGAGGTCGGAAAGAAGCTTGACTTTCTGCTGCAGGAGATGAACCGCGAGGCCAACACCCTGATGTCGAAGACCACCGGCGTTGCCGGCGAGGCGCTGCGTATCACCGGCCTGGGGCTGGCCATGAAGTCGGAAATCGAGAAGGCGCGCGAACAGGTGCAGAACCTCGAATGAGCGGCATCATTTTCATCATCTCGGCGCCCTCGGGTTCGGGCAAATCCACACTCACCAACGAGCTGCGCCGCATCGTGCCCAACCTGGAATTTTCCATCAGCTACACCACGCGGCCGCCGCGCGGCAGCGAGCAGTCTGGCCGCGAATATTTCTTCGTCAGCCGTGAAGAGTTCGAGCGCATGATCCGCGAAGACGAGTTCCTCGAATACGCCGAGGTCTTTGGCAACTACTACGGGACGGCCCGCCGCTTCTTGCGCGAGGCCACCGCGCGCGGCCAGGACTTGCTGCTCGACATTGACGTCCAGGGTGCGGCCCAGGTGAAGCAAAGGGTGCCAGAGGCAGTGACGATCTTCATCCTGCCGCCCTCGCGTGAAGAGCTGGAACGCCGTTTGCGCCGCCGCAGCGAGGCCGACGACGAGCTGCAGCGCAAACTCCTGGGCGACGGCGCGCGGCGCTTCAATACCGAGGACATTATCCAGCGCCGCCTGCAGACCGCCTCCCGGGAAATTGAGAATTTCTCCCAGTACGACTATATTTTGGTAAACGACCGGTTGGAGCAGTCCATCGACACCCTGAAGTCGATTGTGGAAGCGGAGCGGCTGAAGCGCTCCGGCGCGGACCTGACCGCGAAGGACACCGATGTTCTGGCCATCGCCGATCGTGCCCTGCGAGCAAACATGATGCAAGACGTGCAGATTATTCTTGCAACATTCGAGGTTTTTCGTTCCCCCACCGTTACGGAGTGAGCTATGAAACTGGTTGAAGGCTTCGACAGCAATTATCGCTACGTTCTGGTGGCCGCGCGCCGCGCCCGTCAGATTCAGAATGGCGCCCGCCCCGTGGTTGACACCCATTCGCGCAAACCCTGCCGCATCGCCGAAGAGGAAATCCAGGCGGGCAAAGTGAAGTGGGAGGTTCCGCAAGCCCCCAAGACTCCGCTGGAGGCCGCCAGCGAAGTGTTGGAGGCCGCCGGCCATGACGCCGACGACTAGGCGGGAATCGTTCCCCGGCCGCGCGGCATCATCTTGATCAGGCACACATGAAAATCGCACTGGGTGTGAGCGGCGGCATCGCCGCCTACAAGGCCGCCGAGATTGTCCGCCAACTGCAGGAGCGCGGCATACGTGTGCAGGTCATCATGACCGCCGCGGCGCAGGAGTTCGTTCGCCCGCTGACTTTCGCCGCGCTCTCCGGTGAAAAGGTCATCACCGGCATGTTCGGCGCGGGTGGCGAGCAGCCCAACCTCGACTCCGCCGTCGAACATATCTCCGTTGCGCAATCCATCGATGCACTGCTGGTTGCTCCGGCCACCGCTGACACCATCGCCAAATTCGCCCAGGGTCTCGCCAACGATTTCCTCAGCACCCTGTACCTCGCCACCACGGCCCCGGTGATCGTCGCGCCCGCCATGAACGTCAACATGTGGGAGCATCCCGCGACGCAGGCGAATCTTGACATTCTGCGCCGTCGCGGCGTGCACGTCATCGAGCCGGGCAGCGGATATCTCGCTTGCGGGATGGTCGGCGCCGGCCGTCTCGCTGAACCCGAACAAATTGTTGCGGCTACGCTGGAGCGCCTCGGCGTCGCCCAGGATCTCGCGGGCGAGACCGTGCTCGTCACCGCCGGCCCGACTCACGAGCCCATCGATCCCGTGCGCTACATCGGCAATCGCTCCAGTGGCAAGATGGGCTACGCCCTCGCCGAAGCTGCGCTGCGTCGCGGCGCCAAAGTCATCCTGGTGAGCGGCCCGACCGCCTTGCAGCCGCCGTCCGCGGCCGAGACGATCTTCGTCGAAACTGCCCAGCAGATGCGCAGCGCGGTGCTCGATCGCTGGGAGCAGGCCAGCCTCATCATCATGGCGGCCGCCGTCGCCGACTACCATGTGAAGAACGTTGCGCAGGAAAAAATCAAGCGCACTACCGCGATCGAGTTGCAACTCGAGCCCAACCCCGACATCCTCGCCGATCTCGGCAGCCTGCGCCACGCAACCGGAAAGCGCTCGCCGGTACTGATCGGCTTTGCCGCCGAGACCGAGAAACTGCTGGAGAACGCGCGCGCCAAGCTCACGAAGAAGCGCGTGGACGCCATCGTGCTGAACGACGTTTCGCGCTCGGACATCGGTTTCGACTCCGACCGCAACGAAGTGACCATCGTTACTCCGAGTGAAACCATTTCCGTGCCCGAGGCAAGCAAGCTGGATGTCGCACAGAAAATCCTGCAACGCCGCCGTTCGCCTCCGCCAGCAACAGGCCGCGGAAGAAAAAATAACTACGCGATAACTATCCCCCTTTTCTTGTCATCACGAGCGGGCATTCAGCCCGCGAGCGGATACCGCTTTCCCTCATATTTTTGCCACCCACTCACACCTGCCGTAGAATCGCACCATCGATGACCCTCGACCCCAACACCAAATCCGCCCTGCGCGAGCGCCTCAACTTCTATCGTGAGCTGGGCGTCGGGCCGCTCTATCGCCGCGAGGTTCCGGAGCGTGCTGACGCGCCACGGCAGGAATCGCCCGATGCTGTCGTCGCGATCGAGACTGTTGCCCCTTCCGAAGATCGGGCTTCTCTCCTGCAGGTTATCGCCGACGACATCGGTCCCAACTGCCAGCGCTGTAAGCTGGCCAAGCTTGGGCGCAAGCAGATCGTCTTCGGCACCGGCGATCCGCACGCCGAGCTCATGTTCATCGGCGAAGGTCCGGGCGCGGACGAAGATCAGCAGGGCCTGCCGTTCGTCGGACGCGCCGGACAATTGCTCAACAACATGATTGCCGCCATGGGCCTCAAGCGCGAGCAGGTGTACATCGCCAACATTGTGAAGTGCCGGCCGCCGGGCAACCGCACGCCCGAGCGCGACGAGTGCGAAACCTGCTCGCCATTCCTGATGCGGCAGATCGGCGTCATCCGCCCGAAAGTCATCGTGGCGCTCGGCGCAACCGCCGCCAAGAACCTGCTCGGCGTGAACGACTCGATGGCCTCGATGCGCGGGCGCTTCTACGACTATTCACCGCCTCGCACCCTGATGGATGCCGGTGAGCCCTTGGCGTGCAAGCTGGCCGTCACCTACCATCCGGCGTTTTTGTTGCGCGATCCGCGGCAGAAGAAGGAAGCCTGGAAGGACCTGCAGATGGTCATGCGGTATCTCGATCTGCCCGCGCCCAAGCGCGCGCCCGAAGGCAGCTAGCCCATCATGCCGCAATTCTGCGATGTGGCCGTGCCGGTCCCGCTCGACGCCACCTTCACCTACCGCCTTCCCGAGAACACGCCCGAGCCCTGCGTCGGCGGCCGCGTCATTGTGCCTTTCCGCGAGAAGCGGCTGAGCGGCATCGTCACCGAGCTGCACGATCGTGAACCCAAATTCCAGACCCGCCGCCTGAGCCAGGTACTGGACTCCACCCCCGCGCTAACAACCGAACTCATGCAACTGGGCCGCTGGATCGCCCAGTACTACATCGCCCCCATCGGCGAAGTCTTTCGCACCATGCTGCCGCTGTCCGCGGAGTTTCGGCGGGTCATCGGCTACCACATCACCGACAAAGGGATTGCTGCACTGCATGCTGCATCCACGGTCGGGTCTTCGTTGCGGTCGCAGAAAGAGCCCGAACACCAGATGCTGGAATATGCCGCATTAAACCGTCTTGCGGACGGCGAAGTCGTGCGCGAAGCCGCGCTGCGTTCGGCCTCTGGTGCAACAAAATCGGTGCTGCAGGCCATGCTGCGAAAGAAGTGGATTGCCCGCGACGACCTCAGCGACGTACGCGATGCCAGCCGCACCGTGCAGATGGCGACGTTAAAGAACGCTGAAGGCAAGCTCAACGCCAACCAGCAGAAGATCGTGAACTACCTGGGCAGCCAGGAAAACCGGCGCGCCCCGGTTGAAGCGGTTCGCCAACTGGACGTCCCGCGCACCACGCTGCAAACGCTGGTACGCCGCAGCATCGTCGAGCTGACCTACGAGCCGGCTACCTTCCACGTTTCCGGACTGAAGCCGCGCAAGCTGGAGTTCCTCTTCACGCCCGCGCAGAGACAAGCACTCGATACGATCATCGGCGCCGTCGATGAGCGGAAGTTCCTGCCCATGCTGCTGCACGGCGTTACCGGCTCGGGCAAGACCGCCGTGTACCTGTCGGCGATGCAGGCGCTACTGGCCAAGGGCCGCTCGGCAATCCTTCTGGTTCCGGAGATCGGCCTCACCCCCGCCATGGCTGCTGATCTGCACCAGATCTTCGGCGATGAGGTTGCCATCCTCCATTCCGCGCTGAGCGATGACGAGCGTGCCGAGCAATGGAAGCGCATCCGCAATGGCGAGTCCCACATTGTGGTAGGCACACGCTCCGCCATCTTCGCGCCCGTGCCCGATCTCGCGCTCATCGTGGTGGATGAGGAGCACGACCACTCCTACAAGCAGGAGGAAATGCCGCGCTACCACGCCCGCGATGTGGCCGTGATGCGCGCCAAAATGTGCAACGCCGCCGTTGTGCTCGGGTCGGCCACGCCGTCGCTGGAAACGTATTACAACGCGGTGCAGGGCAAGTATCGTCTGCTGGAGCTGCCGGAGCGCATCGAGAAGCGCCCGCTGCCCGAGGTCGAAATCCTCGACATGCGCGAGGAATTCCAGCGTACCCGCAAGGACGAACCGCTCTCCCGCAAGCTGGTTGCGGAAATCGGCGAGCGCCTGGCGCGCAACGAGCAGGTCATGGTGCTGCTGAACCGGCGCGGCTATTCCGCGTTCGTGCTCTGCCGCGAGTGCGGCGAGAGCGTGCAATGCAAGAACTGCGCCATCGCCATGACCTACCACAAGCGCGAGCACCGGCTCATGTGCCACTACTGCGGCTTCGCAGCGCCCCGCGCCCAAGACCTGCCCCCAGTGCGGCAGCGAGTACGTGCAGTATCTCGGCACCGGATCGGAAAAGCTGGAGCACATTCTGCACGGGCTGTTCCCCCAGGCGCGCATTGCCCGGCTCGACCGCGACACCGTCCACGGGCGCGACGACTTTGAGCGCATGTTGACCGCGCTGCACGCCGGCGAAATCGACCTGCTGGTAGGCACGCAGATGATCGCCAAGGGGCATGACGTGGCCAACGTCACGCTGGTTGGCGTGGTCGGCTCCGACGCCGCGCTCAGCTTTCCCGACTTCCGCGCCGCCGAGCGCACCTTCCAGTTGCTCACCCAGGTCGCGGGACGCGCCGGCCGCGGCGACACGCCCGGCAAAGTCGTGCTGCAAACATTTTTTCCCGACCACTACGCCATCCAGTTCGCCGCCGCGCACGACTACCACGGCTTCTACGAGAAGGAAGTGCGCTTCCGCAGTTGGATGCACTACCCGCCATTCGACGCCGTAAGCAACGTGCTGGTGCGCAGCCATAAACTTGACGAAGCGCTGGCCTGGTCGGGCATCCTGGGCAAGTGGTTCCACGGCACGCAGCTCGACGGCGTGCGCGTGATGGGACCGGCGGCGGCGGCCATCGTGCGGCTCAAGACCGAATACCGCTACCACTTTCTGCTGAAGTCGCGCAGCCGCGAGCGCATGAATGCCGTGCTGCGCTCCATGCTCGAACATGCGGCGGAGCAAAAGATCCCGCGCAACAACGTGGTGGTGGATGTGGATGCCCTGTCGCTGATTTAGAAGTTTCCACCCGAGCAAAACCAGTCTGGGCGAAGTACCCGGCTTGCGACGATAGAGATCCGCCCATGATAACCGGCTGGTGGCGCAGAGGTGGTGAGGTAGCGCCAACTCGCTGGCCGATGAGCACTACCCACAATCCGCCACCGAGGGGGCATATCTTCGGCCGGGCTAGTTGTGTACTATTACGCCATCCCACGACTCAGGAAATGTCCCAGGTTACATCGTAGTTGGCGGTTTTCGCGGGCTTCTCTGCGCCCCTGTGCCGGCCTGCGTCAGGTGGGATAGGCCAAGTGCAATTCCAATACACACTTCAAGTTCAGACGGAGGAAACACATGCTGGGAGAATTACTCGGAGAAAATACTGGAAAGCGAATCGTAAGAAGGGTGCTGGGAACGAATCCCGCTGACGGCAGAGGTATCGTTTGAGGAAACCGGCACTATGCTGGGAGTCGCCACCAGCGGATTCGGGACCTACACTTCGGTTGTGCGACCGGACGGGAGCATCTACGGAGAAGGTCATGGCGGGCTATTCACATCGGATGGCGAGGGGGTCACCTGGAAAGGCTCGGGGTTGGGAAAATTCGGACCTGGCGGCGCCGTCAGTTATCGCGGGATTCTGTATTTTCAGACCGCATCACAGAAGCTGGCGCGGCTGAATGCGACGCCTGGCGTCTTCGAATACGAGGTTGATACCGAAGGCAAGACGCACACCAAGATTTGGGAGTGGAAGTAGGTAGCTAGCCTGCTAGACTCAACCTGGAAAATCACAAACACCACAATTAGGAGAGGAAAACTGCATGAAGAGAATGCTGATGGGTTTCACCGTGATTCTGATGGCGCTGGCGGTTCAGGCGCAGATGGGCGGGGGCGTCGAGAAGGCCATCGCCGGCATGGAGCAGCAGTGGGCGGCGGCGGGAAAGATGAGCAATGCGGACGCGATCGCTCCGCTCCTGGCCGACAACTTCACCAACCTGAACAGTGATGGGACCATGATGAACAAGACCCAGACGCTGGCCATGACCAAGGGAGCCAAGTGGGACATCAACGAGATCAGTGACGTAAAGGTAACGACCTTTGGCAACACGGCGATCGCTACCGGTGCATGGCAAGGCAAAGGTATGGCCGACGGCAAAGCCGTTGATGCCCATGAACACTGGGTGGACACCTGGATGAAGATGCCGGGTGGCAAATGGCAGTGCATCGCCAGCGCCAGTGCGCCAGCGAAGATGTAGCACCACGACCGGATCGCGCGACGCCGTCCCACTCAAGCCTGTCTACAGTTGAGTGGGGCTTTGTTTTGTGGTCGAGATCATTTCTAGAGCAACTCCACTCTTGATGTATGCGGGTATAGCGGGTCTTCAGGCCAGCGTTTAACCATCCATTCCAAACACAAGCTAGAGCGTCCACTGCATTGCAGCGGACCCTCTAGCTCGACACGTAGCAGCGTCTACGCGGCGCTAAAAGCGCCCCTCTTCCGGCGTGTTCATGGATAGAACCCCCGATACAACCCGAAACGCTTTCGCAGATGACCCCTGGTTCACACCCAAGAAAACGCCGGCTTGCCTTAGTTGAGCTCACCCAGTTCGACGTCGTGGTACAGCTCCAGATGATGACAGCGCGGGCAGAGAACCAGGCGGACCGGCAGAGCGCTCGCTACGTTGATGCTCTCACCGCTGCCCTTATGCGGGTCAATATACCCGGGGAGGCCGAAGCTGGTATCCAGCAGGGTCCGGTCGGCGTGGCATTTGGGGCACTCTCTGTTGAAGTTGAATCCCTTTGACATCAATCGTCCTCCACTGGCAGCGCGGATTATACGCTCGACCTCCCACTCCGACCTTGCCGTCGCACTGCTTGCCGATCGTGCATCATCGGCCCACACCAGGGCGGT
>CAWIMR010000030.1:0-64735 GCA_963837245.1 uncultured Acidobacteriaceae bacterium
CCAATAGAGAAATCATTTTCGCAAGGTCGATGATTAGCCAAAATGGCATACACTGTTATCGTTTTCGAGAGTAACAGGGACAATGTGGTAGTGGTGCTCTAGCGTGGAGATGCTGAATCCATGCTGAGTAACTGGAGGCCCGCGGTGAAGCCAGCTCTTCCATGGGTCATATGTGCGATTGGTTCGCTCCTGTTACTCGGGTTACTTGGGAGCGGACGGGCGATGATAATTGCTGGCATCCTCACATTATTCAATGCGTCATTCGCGCTCGGACTTGGTGGTTTTGGATGGCGTTCGACCAAGTCGCGTTCGGTTCGGAAGGACAACGCTGGGCAGTTTTTGCTACCGTCCCTGGTGTTCTTGGTTATTCTCTGCGTGATCTGCCTTATACAACTTTTCTTATCTCCGCGCTAAAGCACCACTACCAAAACTTCCGGCTAATGATGCCAACATCAGTACCGACAGGGAACCCTGAGACCGCGCGCACAGTCGGGCGTTGCATGGGTGGATTATTCTTTGCCGGCTTCGGCGGGGCATGGCTCCTGCTCGGGGCTTGTTTCACAATCGGGAAAAGCCACTCTAGATTCCGGAAGCCCATAATGCGTCTCCCCGCTCATTGTCATGGGCGATCCCCCCGAGTCAAGCATGCCGATAGATGCTATTTTCTGGTCGCCAAGGTGCTCATCTCCGTGAATGCTGGGCGAACCATGCTGCGGGAGTAAGCTCTGGGAGGCGTTGAATCGGGAAATCCGCAATCCTTTCCCGTGAGCAACCACTTAATCGTCTTACCGAATTCCCTACTGATCCTCAACAGGGTGGCGGTGCCTATCTCTTTCTCACCGCGCTGCGCATAAGAAAGGAAGCCCTGGCTTACTCCGACCCGCTGCGCGAACTCAGCTTGGGTCACATCAAAGAGGGTCAGCGTCGGGCGAAGAAGCGCAGGCCATGAAGCTGCGATTTACGCAGGGCTTGACATGTTCTCAAAAGTGGGCGTACATTGTACGTACATAAGGGATGTATTCTAGTAAGGGAGTGACGATGTCAGCGCCAGCACGAAAGAGACGCACACAAAGGTTCAATGTTCGGCTCAGCGATAGAGAGGCAAAACTCATACGTCTCGGTGCCGAACATCGAGGTGTGAACATTACGAACTTCATACTGGAAAGTGCATGTTTCCGGGCAGAACAGGAGATCGCCGATGCACGGCATTTCGAGCTAAGCTCCAAAGACTGGCAGAAGTTCAGCGAAGCCCTGGATAGACCCGCACAGGCGAAGCCCAGACTCAAGAAACTCTTTACCGAATTAACTGTGCTTGAACAGAGTTAATGCCCCATCAAAAACCCCCGCTATCGAACGTGGAACCGATCTCGGAGCTCCACGACGTGAGTCGTTTCGATTGCGGCGGGCACGAATCCCTGAACGACTGGTTGAAACGGTTTGCCCTCGCCAACCAGAAGAAGGAGTCAGCCCGAACCTACGTTGTCCATCGTAACGCGTTGGTGGTCGGATATTATTCAATTTCCGCCGGTAGCGTCTCGGTCGAGGAAGCGCCTGCTCGCGTCTCGAAGGGCCTCGCGCGGCATCCGATTCCGGTGATCCTGCTAGCACGGCTTGCCGTTGACAAACACGAAAAAGGTATAGGGTTGGGCAGGGCGCTCCTGAAGGATGCGCTTGCGCGAGTCGCTCAAGCTGCGGACATCGTGGGCGCTCGTGCTGTTCTTGTTCATGCGATTGACGAACAAGCCAAGAGGTTTTATGTACATTTTGATTTTGAGCCTTCGCCGATCCACGAATTGCGGCTCATGTTGCTGATGAAGGATCTCCGCAAAGCTCTAGCAGAGTAGCTACACCGTTCCATCGGCGCAAACGTTCTTTCCGCAGTGCCCAGCAACTGCCCCTGCCGCACCGCGGACCCTGCTGACCGGTTTCTCGCGGCTACGGCTCAGATCATGGATCTGACGCTGGTCACCAGCGACGACCAGTTGCTGGGTCTGGGCACCATCGGGACCATGAAGAACTGAGGGATCGAGTCTGAGATCCGCGGCGCTATACCGTTATCGGCGCGCTTGCTCTTGGAAAGGACAACCGTAACGGTCGCACTTTACCCTTAGAGAGGGCCGCATCCTCGTCCGCCTCGGGAACGGACCCTTCACTGATCGCTCGATAGTTGAACACTCACCGGTGCAGGTACGTGCTCCCCTTTGCGAGTCCGCTGCAAACGTTCCAGCTGGTTGATGGCGTAACCCAGTTGGCGCTGATTGGCCGTTTCATAGCGGAGGATCCGATCGAGTTCAGCACTCAAAGGCAACCTGAGATGATCCTTTATTGTTGCTAGTTCGGGGTTTGGTCCGAGTCCTGCTCCGCGGCTTAACGATTCCTGCAGTTGAGTGGCGGGATCGGGCACAAATGCCCGTCTGACCAGCCCAGCCTCGCATTTCAAGGCGCGCCTCTGCCGCCACCAGCAAATCGCTATCTTCTCAACCAACATCTCTTCAAGCGTACCAACGGGAGCAAGGTCTCGATGAAGGCCGCCCAGCAATTCATCGAACTAGGCGGGATCCTCCGCACCGTCTCCCTCGGTGATGTGGAGTGCGGAGCAAGGATGCCGTGCTTGACCGCGTTGCGTCTCGACCGACTCTTTCCTTCTTCGGTTCGAGGCCCGGTCGACATCTGCGCGTTGCGGCGATTCGCTGCGGTCCTTTTGCTCAACGGGACAACATTGTCTTGGATACTCTTGTCCACAATGTCACACCTCCGATTCGCACCCACACGGAGTGTAGCATGTTCGCTTTTATTTCGCCATCAAGACTGGCCGTTAGCGGCACGGACTGGTGATAACAACCAGATATCTGAGGATTTTTCACTTCGTCCTCAGCCTCCGTTTGGCGACCAGGCATTGCATGAACTTGGACCCTTCCTTCCTGTAGGCGCCAACGCCCTCGGATAAGAGCAACTCGCAAACCTGCGAGATACTTCTCGCTTCGCTGGCAGCAATCTCCTGAATCTCCTTCTTTAATTCTGGCGAGACCCGGAAAGCCAAAAAGCCCTTCTTCGTAGTCACGACCCTGACTATAGCCGCAGCAGAAACGAAGGAACAACAAAAAAACATGTTGCATCTCAAGGATCAAATGTTATCATATGTTATCACTTTGATGTACCATCAAGGAGAGTTCTATGGACGGTTCGCAGAATCAAAAACCCGACAGAAATAAGACGCGTCCCCGCAATGTTCTGAGAGAAAATTTACGGTTGGCCCGCCGACTGCTGGGCGGCACTCTGCAAACCCGAGTATCCAAGTCGCTGGAGACCCTATCTCAAGATTTCAACTTTTCTCTCAGTAACGGCGAGCTCCAGTTCCTTAACAATTCCTGGTATGTCACACACACAGGGCTCCTCCGACTGGCGCGTCGCAAGCGATGCCGCGGTATCCATGTGGAGACTGTCGATTCGCTTTGTGATTCAGCGGTGAATCGCTTCGTCCTCAAGGCCACGGTGTATCCGTCCAAGGATTCCGCCGGCTTCGTCGGCTACGGCGATGCTGACCCCTCCAACGTGTCTCTGATGGTCCGTGGCGCCGAGATGCGCATAGCCGAGACCCGAGCCGTCAATCGCGCTCTGCGCAAAGCCTATGGCATCGGTATCTGCTCGGTTGAAGAAATCGGATCGAACCCCGGGCCGATGGCGGCGCCTGATTCACATAAGTCTCCGGCTAACGGTGCCAACGGGAACGGCAACGGTTCCGGTCACAAGGTCCGCGACCGGCTCTGTCAGATCATCCGCCAGCACAGGCTCGATCCCGAACTGGTGAAGGCCTACGCTGTCGACTTCTGCGGTACCAAAGTCCTCAAAGACGCCACCCGGGAGCAGGTTGAAAGCTTCGTCCAGCAGCTTGCCGACGCGGCCAAGAAGGATCGCGATTCCCTGCTCTGCCAGCTCAACAGCTATGCACGCTCAGGCCAGCAGGAGGTGGCGGGATGAAACGCCATGTTCCCGGGCTCTCCGACACAGCGCGGGATTCGCACTCCGAGATTCCTGACGGCATGTTTCTTGTTCGGGTCGATGTTGTCCAGCATTGCTGGCGGGCCCAGAAGCGCTTTTACGTGCTTCGGCTCTCCGTTCTGGAACCCAAGTTGTTTGCCGGGCGCTCGATCGTCAGCCGCCTCTACTGCACCCCGAAGGCAATGTGGAAACTGGGTTGGTTCCTGAGGGACTTTCTCTATGACCCCGAATTGTTGAGCCAGGACGAGGTCGACGAGCAGGCCTTGCGCGGCTTGGTCGGGGTCGTGAAGATCATCCACACCGTGGTCAACGGCATTTCGCTGGTGAACTTCGACGGCTTCGCCCCAGCCAGTCAGTGGGAAGAATTGGTACCGGACATGCCCATCCCGCCGGCTGGCAACGGTAAAGGCATGCGGAAGGACAGGGTATCGTCATGACCTACAGCTACACCCAGATCTCCCAGTACCTGACCTGCCCTCGCCGTTACCGCCATCGATATCTGGATGGCTGGCAGGAGAAAGATGTCCGGGCCGCCATGCTTTTCGGCCGCTGTTTCGAACAGGCTGTGGCCGCCTTGTTCCGTCACGAAGACCCGGCAGCAGCCCTGTTCGAGCAGTGGATGCCGTGTAAGAACCTGGAGCTGATCTACTCGGCGAACGACACCTGGGACCACATGTTCCGGCAAGGCATTCAGTTGCTCCAGCGCTTTACCCAGGATGGGCGCGTCGAGGTTCTCCAGCCAAAGAGCCATCAGCAGATCCGATTCACACGAACGCTGAGTTCCGGCAACAGCTTTGTGGCCTTCGTCGATGCTATCGGCGAACTGGACAGCACACCCTGTGTGCTGGAGTGGAAGACCAGCTCTGCCCGCTATCCCGAGGAACCTGACGGCCTTGCCGCACTGGACCCGCAGCTGGTTTGTTATTCCTGGATGAGCGGGATCCATGACGTCGCCCAGGTCGTCTTCGTCCGCAAGCGCATGATCGAAGTCCAATACCTGCGGGCCACGATCACCGACGCACAGCGCAACGAGTTCGAAGCTCTGGTCGAAGACACAGTCGGCAGGATTGAATCTGGATTGTTTCTGCCGCACAGCGGCATCCGCTTCCCCCAGAACCCCTGTACCACCTGTCCTTTTGTCGGGCTCTGCCTCGACCAGCGCGATCTGGTGGAGTCGAGCCTCATACGCAAGCCGGGAGTCGATCTTGGTCTGTTTGACGAACTTGCTTACTAAGTATCCGCCCATGCCGCCGAAGCTGAATCGCCGTCGAGCCCTGGAGGTGCTGGGCAGGATCGACCAGATCCTGGCCTGGGAGGCACGGCACGAGAACGAGCGCGATACCAGGTTTGTGGAACTCGGCAAGTACCTGTGCGAAGTGCGGGCTGGTCAGTACTGGCGGCTGGAGCAACTGAAGTCCTTCGACGAGTTTCTGGAGCGGCGCTTCCCGGAGTCACGACGGAAAGCCTATTACCTGATGTCGATTCACGAGCACCTGCCGCCACAGGTAAGGAGAGAGCTGAAACAGGTGGGATGGACCAAGGGCCTGGAATTGGCCAAGCTGGCGCGCCGGCAGGGTCAGCGCTTCGAAAGTGCAACCTGGCTGCACAAAGCCCGACAGATGCCGAAGGCGGAGTTCCAGCGGGAGGTGGAAAAAGAGTTGACGGGCAAGGACAGCGAGCCTTCGGAGCTGATCTATTTCAAGGTTTATAAGAGTCAGATCCCGGTCATCGAGCAGGCGATTGAGACTGCGGCTTTGATGCTCGGCTCAGACAAGTCCCGGGGCTACTGCCTGGAGATGATCTGTGCAGATTTCCTCGCCGGAGCCTCGCTGGACGGCAACAATCCTGAAATTCTTTTGCATTCCATCTCTCGCTACTACAAGTTCCTTCCCGCCACACAACAGGAAGCTTTCCTTTCCAAGGTTGCACAGAAAGCTTCATGAAGAAGATCCGCTACAAAAGCCCGCGACTCAGACTCGATGCGAACAGCTACAGCGAATTGCATCGCCAGGTCCTGGAGCGCGACGGGTGGCGATGCCAGATCTGCGGTAGTATGCAGCATCTGCAGGTGCACCACCTCAAACTCCGGAGCCAGTCGGGTGGCGACGAGGAAGAGAACCTGATCACGCTCTGCGCGGATTGCCACTTAGAGGTGCATCGAAAAGCTGGCCGCTGCAAGGGCAGCCTGCAGTGAGTCGTCTCGTTGCATGGCGCCGGGTCGGCCTCTAAGCGTTAAAGACAGGGCCCTCTGATAAGACGAATATTAGCACCCACCTTGACACTGGAGGCCCTGTACACAAGTGGTTCGGGACTACCGGTCTGGCAACTTTACTGATCTTTTGAAACGTGACCATTTAAAGGCCGCGCTGTTGACCCGTATCGGACAAAATAGCTAAAATAGCTGTTATTGGGAAAAGGGTTCTTATGAAGAATACCGAGCGTCGCAAGCGTCGATTCGTCCGCCAAGAAAAAAACAACTCATCCGTTTCCCTGGATCGACATCACCGCGAATATCGGGAGCCTGCTTCATTTACAGCGACCGAGGCCAAGAATGAATTTGGCCGCATCCTGGAAAAAGCAATTCAGGGAGAAACGGTTGTAATAACGAAGCACGACAGCCCTAAGGCAGTTCTGATCTCGGTGGACCACTTCAACGCCCTCAAGCACGCTCCTGAATTCAAGCTTGACACGCTGAGCGGCGAATTCGACGCGCTCCTGGCTCGAATGCAGAGCTCCAAGGCGCGCACTGCGATGAAGGCTGCCTTTAGTTCATCACCGCAGCAGTTGGGGAAAGCTGCAGTGCTGGCGGCTCGCAAGCATGGCTAGCACAAGTCAGCCACCCTGCATCTATGTTCTAGCCGGGGCAAACGGCGCCGGCAAGAGCAGCATTGGCGGCGCTGCCTGGTTGCAGCATGGAGTTGAGTATTTCAATCCAGACGAGGCTGCCAAGCGCATTCTTGCGGCGAATCCAACGTTTACCCAGGAAGACGCCAATAGTGCCGCATGGCACGAAGGCAAGCGATTGTTGGAACGTGCCATCACGGAACGGCTCAACTTCGCATTCGAGACCTCCCTTGGCGGCAAAACCATCCCAGCTCTGCTGGAGAGAGCGTTGGGATCTGGAATTCAGGTTCGCATTTGGTACGTTGGCCTCAAGACACCCGAGCTCCATATTCGACGCGTCCGCTCCAGAGTCGCGAGGGGTGGCCACGACATTCCCGATGTCAAAGTTCGTGAACGGTATCACCGGAGTCGTCTGAATCTGGTCCAACTCATTCCGCAACTGACGGAGCTTCGGGTTTATGACAATAGCGAAGAAGCAGACCCTCACACCGGCGGCCTTCCGGAACCAATATTGATTCTTCATCTGGACAAGGGTAAGGTCGTCAATTCATGCGATCTCACGACAGCTCCCGGATGGACGAAACCGATCCTGTTGACGGCGCTGAAATCTTCCAAGTGAGAAGGCGGCAGTGCCGTGCGCGGCGAATGCCCAAGGCGGAGTTCCAGCGGGAAGTGGAAAGGGAACTGACGGGTAAGGACAGAGAGCCCTCGGAGCTGATCTATTTCAAGGTTTACAAGAGCCAGATGCCGGTTATCGAGCAGGCGGTCGAGACCGCGGCCCTGATGCTGGGGTCGGACAAGTCTCGGGGCTACTGCCTGGAGATGATCTGTGCGGACTTCCTCGCCGGGGCCAACCTGGACGGCATCAACCCGGAGATTCTGTTACGATCCATCTCTCGCTATTACGAGTTCCTACCCACTCCGCAACAGGAGGCCTTCCTCTCCGAGGTCAACCGGAAGGCGTCATGAACAGCATCCGTATCAAAGCCCCGCGACTCAGACTCGATCCGGAGAGCTATCGTGACCTGCACAACCAAGTGCTGTAGCGCGACGGCTGGCGATGCCAGGTCTGCGGGAGTATGCAGCACCTGCAGGTGCACCACGTCAAACTCCGAAGCCAAGCGGGCAGCGACGAGGAACAGAACCTGATCACGCTGTGCGCCGAATGCCACGAACAGGTGCATCGAAAAGCGAGATCTGCAGGGCCCGGCCGCAGTGACTCATCTCGTTGCACGGCACTGGGCAAATGAATGCGGTCGCCGCAGATGAGGCGGAATCCCCGTCAGGACTGGCGCAGCCTTTTCCTCCGATTTCGTGAACGCAAGACCGGAGATGAAGGGCACGGCAGGATGCTGTCCTGATTCAGAGCCTCCTTTCAATCAGACAGTATGATGCCTACAACAGCGGCAATATTGGGATTCTAAGTGCGAGAACTCAATCGACCGGCCCAGCGACGGTCAAACAACGATACGGCGGAGCGCCCTGCTGCAACGAAACCTGACCCCGCCCTTCCTGATTCTTTCGCGCCGAGCAATCAATTCTTTGCATCAGTGGTATTCAAATTATGCGTTGGACTTGTCCCGTCAACGGTCGGTAAGTTAACACAACGTTAACAAACGAAGTATTAGCGTGTCAGACCGAGGGCAAATATGAGCATAGGAGATACATCCCGCATGCCTATCGGCATGGGGATACCAGTAACCCGAACTACCACGGCGGCAGACCGGGAGGTTGCTCGCGAACGACAAGTCCGCTCAAAAAGCGCTGGGAAGCTTGCCGAGTTGGAGCGCAAAGAACTTGATCGTCTCGTACAGCGAGTTTTCTTGTCCAAGAATGGCGATTCGCCCCACATCGTGGTGTTCAGCGGGGTTGATGAGTCAAGCGAAAGTGCCGCAGTGTGCGCCCGGGCAGCTCAGGCCCTGGCAGATCAGAGCATGCGCCGAGTCTGCATGGTAGAGGCGGACACGCATGATCGGCCACTTTTCGCTGCGGTGGGACTCGCCGGGGACGGAGATCGGCACAACAACGGGTCTCCGAGCTTTCCCGCATGCATTGAACTAAGAAGCAACCTGTGGATTGCAGACTCCGCAATGCTCGGATGGAAACAGGGTCAACAGTCAGACACCGAGGAGCTGAAGATCAAGCTTCGGGAGGCTCGGCTCGATTTTGACTACATTTTGATTAATTCGGTCAGTGCGGGATCCTATTGCGACGCGGCTGCCCTCGGCAGAGCGGCGGACGGCCTCATTCTGGTCCTGGAAGCGAGTTCTACACGGCGCAGAGCTGCACAAACGGTGGCCGAGAATCTGAAAGCGGCCGAGGTTAACTTGCTTGGAGCAGTACTCGACAAGCGAACCTATCCGATCCCGGATCGGCTTTATCGCAAGCTGTAAGGCCCGAAACGCTTCAGCGGAGCCCGTTTTAGGCCTTAGATCATAGCAACCACTTTACGCATGTGGGCACATCTCAATGTGACTCAAATGGCGGAGCCATGTCCCAGTCCGACAAACCATCGATTTTTGACTTGGAACCACGCTGGTACGCCCTCCAGGTCCGCTCGCGATGCGAAACGAGGCTTGCCAATAGCCTACAAAGGCTTGGGCTCCATGTTTATTGTCCAATTTCACGGCAACGCCGCCGTTGGAGTGACCGTATTAAGGTCATCGATGTTCCGGTTCTGCCGGGATATCTGCTTACCAGATGTGAAATCAGTTCAACGCTTGCCGGAAAGGCTCTGCAATTCGATGGGGTTGTAGATTTCGTCCGCACCGGCAAGACTCCCGCTGTCATACCCGCACGGCAGGTCGAAGACGTGCAGCGCGTATGCGATAGCACGGCATGCATTCCATACCCTCACCTGCAGGTTGGCGATCGGGTTAGGGTCCAGGGTGGATGCTTAGACGGTGTAGAAGGCAGTCTAGTCCAACAGTCAGGGACATGGATTGTGCTCTCGGTGGGGCCGCTCGACCGTAGTATCGCCTTTCCAGCGGACGACCACTCCTACGAACGATTCTAAGTCATCGGCAGCGAGCCATCTGCGGGATCGCAACCGACCAACCTATTGATTACAGGGGGACAATCAATGAAATTCATGCTAATCGCGACCGTGGTTGTTGGCCTCTTCGTAGGCGCAGGCACATATGGGTGCGCCCAAAGTGCCATGAACACCAGAGTCTCAGCGAGCACCGTTTCAGATCCGGTTCCTACCGCAAAGAGTGCGGACCCTTCGCAACAGCCTCTCCCGTTCTCGCAACGGCATCCCCGCTACAGGGTAATGAGGGATGACGTGCTGGTGTTCTCATTTCCTCTTACACCCGAACTGAACCAGACGGTGACGGTACAGCCAGATGGCTTCATCACACTCGTGAATGCCGGGACCATCTATGTTCAAGGTATGACGGTCCCGGAGATCGTTGACGCCAGCAAAACCGCCTACTCTAAGGTTCTCAATAATCCGATTGTGGACGTGGATGTAAAGGACTTCCAGAAACCGTTCTTCGTCGTTTCGGGCCAAGTGGGAAAGCCAGGACAGTATGACTTGCGATACGACCTCACCGTTACGCAGGCGCTTGCGGTTGCAGGAGGGCTTACGGCTGATGCAAAAGGACAAGCTTTCCTGTTTCGCCGCGTTTCCAGCGATTGGGCCGAGGTCAGGAAACTCAACATCGGTGACATCTTGAATGGGAAGAACATCAACGAGGATGTCTATCTCCGTCCGGGCGACATGATTGTTGTTCCGACCGCCTTTATCACAAAATTCAAGCGCTATGTTCCATACAGTTTCGGCATGTACCTGAATCCAGGGTCGGCCTTGTAACCCGATGTGACGCGTTGCCCGATTGATATTTGAGGAGTGGCGGAGGAATAACATGAGCGAACTGAATTTGTGGTCTTCAAATCAAGCAGCGAAGTTGACAGCGCGGGACATTGTTGCTCCGCTGTTTCGTCATAAGCGACTGGTTTTGCTCGCTTTTGGTGGCGTCTTGCTCGGAACAATCCTCTTCTCGGTACTTTGGGCCGCGCGATACTACGAAGCCAAGATGCAGGTACTGGTTGAACTGGATCGCTCCGATCCCGCCATTACTCCTGGACAGAATGCCGCGGTACTGAACGACAAAGTGATTACCCCGGATCAGATCAGTTCCGAGGTGGCACTCTTGAGCGGACGGGACATCCTCTCGTCGGTGGCCAAGACTTGTGGTTTGGGACGTGACTGGGCGCCCGGTGACGTCTTCCTTCCGCGCGATCCTTCACTGCGGCAGGCAGCAAAGCTGGAAAAAGCGACAATTAATCTGGCGAAGGCGCTGGATGTCGAATCGGAGAAGACTTCCGACATTGTCAATGTTACCTACGGGGCCACCGGGTCTCCTGAAACTCCGGCGTGTGTTCTCAAGAATCTGAGCACGCTGTACATGCAAAAGCATCTCCTGCTGCAGCGCCCGAGTGGGACGTCCGAGTTCTTCAGCGCGGAGACTGAAAAGTTCCGGAGCAAGCTCGCTGAATCCGAAGCGCGGCTGGTGCAATTGAGCCGCGAACAGGGCATTGCTGCTCCTGATGTTGTGCGGCAGTACCTTGCTCAGCAACTTGCGAATTCAATTGCTGCTCTTCATCAGGCTCATCAGATGACCGCGGCGGATGAGCAAAGAATTCGTAACGTACAGTCTCAAATGCAATCGACGCCCTCACGGTCTCCTTCGCAGCAGATGTCCATCCCGGCCGACACGCTCTTGCAGCAATTGCGAGCCAACCTGCTTGTGGCGCAGACGAAGCGAACGGGTCTTGCTATGAAGTACGACGCAAGCTACCCGCTAGTGCAGGAGGCTGATCAGGAGATTGCTGAAACCGAGGCTGCCATCGCCGAAGCTGAGAAGATCAAGTACGTTAATCAGACGACTGACCGTGACGGAACCTATGAACTGCTGCGCCAGGATCTCGCCAAGGACGAAGCCGATCTGGCCTCCCAAACCGCAACCGGCAAGGCCCTGGAGCAAAGCATTAAAGGGATGCAGTTGCAACTTATTAACTTGGACCAGGAGGCAGTCCAACAAGGGGCTCTTATGCGAGACGTCAAGGCGAACGAGGCCAGCTACCTGCTGTACCTCGAAAAGCGCGAGCAGGAGCGGACCGCCGACGCTCTGGACGAGAAACGAATCGCCAACGTTGCTATTGCTGTTCCTCCGGTAACCCCAGTGCTCCCTGCCCACAGTCCTCTACTGGTAGCCTTTGTTGGATTTGTGCTAGCCGTCGTTGTCAGCACGGGGACTGCTTACGTGGCTGAATATCTCGACCCAACTTTCAGGGTCCCGGATGAAGTAGTCGGACTGTTAGAGATCCCAGTCCTTGCCGCGCTGCCGAAACTCAAAGCATAGAGCGGGATCTACTCCACCCGGAACACGGCCGGCTAAAGCGGGAGCCGCAACGCTCCCGCCTCTGTTCCCTCAACTATTTCCAAAAGATGCAGATTCTGATGCTGCGGCGCCGCTTCAGTACATTCCCCCCGTACGCCGGAAAAGATACATCATGTATAGAGCATCACGCCGACTATTGATCATCAGCTCGCGAACGATTGATGCGCTGATAGTAATCGCGGCGTTCTCCCTGGCAACGTGGGTTTCCGTCGCGAGAATCGGCTCCGTTTCTCTTGCAGAATTCATCTCCATGCGCCTGAGCATCTGGAATATCGTCCTCTTCCTGCTGATGTTGGGAGCGTCATTGGCAGTTTTTTCCAGCTGCGGGTTGTACCGCTCCAAACGGTTGACCAACATGCGGTCAGAATGGTTTGACCTCACTAAGGCGACCACAATCGTCACCTGTGTGCTGATGCTTTTCGCGTTTGTCTTCAAGATCAAGATGCTGACTCCACTCTATCTTGCAGCCTTCTGGGCGTTCGCGTTCACGCTGATGACGGCCAATCGCCTGGGAAGGCGCCCGATACTGGAGGTCCTCCGAAGGCGAGGCCGCAATCTCCGCCATCTCCTGATTCTAGGGTCGAGCCAAAGAGCCCTGGAGTTCGCAAGGAAAATTGAGGCCCGTCCGGAGCTAGGGTACCGCCTGATCGGATTTGCAGATGACGAGTGGGATGGAATGCAGAAGTTTCGCGAGGCCGGAGAGCGGCTCTGCTGCAATATCAGTAAATTGCCTGAATTCCTCAGACAAAACGTCGTTGACGAGGTGGCCATTTATCTTCCGCTCAAGTCGCAATACGGGTTGGCGTTGCAGGTTGCACGCATGTGCGAACAGCATGGAATCATCGTTCGAATGAACGCCGACGTTTTTAGTCTGAGTCTCGGCAAGTCGCATCCTGAGGCGCTCGACGACGACCTCGAGATGATGACCTATTCGTATCTCGACTGGTTTTATGGCTGGCCGGGAGTCTTCAAGCGGCTCATCGATATTTCAGCCTCGGTTTGCTTCCTAGTGATTCTGTCGCCGCTGTTTCTGGCGGTAGGGAGCGTGATTAAGCTGACTTCACGCGGACCAATATTCTTCCGGCAGGAGCGGGTAGGCCTGAACAAAAGAAGGTTCCTGATCTTCAAGTTTCGGACCATGGTTGACGGTGCAGAAAAATTGATCGCCGACCTTGAAGAGCTGAATGAAGTGTCGGGGCCGGTGTTCAAGATCAAGAATGATCCCCGCGTCACCCGGGTAGGCAAGCTCCTCAGAAGGACGAGCATTGACGAACTGCCGCAGCTCTTGAATGTCTTGATCGGAGACATGAGCCTGGTTGGACCCCGTCCTTTGCCCCTGCGCGACTATGAAGGATTCAGCGAAGACTGGCAGCGGCGCAGATTGAGTGTACGGCCGGGCATCACCTGCCTTTGGCAGGTTAATGGGCGCAGCTCGATCCCATTCGAACGCTGGATGGAGCTCGACATCCAGTACCTGAACAGCTGGTCCCTTTGGCTGGACGTCAAAATACTGGCACAAACCATCCCGGCCGTACTGAGAGGTGCGGGAGCCGCATGAAATGGCAGACCCTACTCACGTCCGAAGGTAGTGAGCGTTGCGTGTGAGCGATCAATCATTCCGCTGATTCATATGTCATTATTCGAAGATCACCAGCAAGGCCATGCGAGCCGGGGTCCGTTGACTCACGATCCGCAACCATCGAAAGTCCCCGCCGAAGGACGCCGAACCGCTGATTTCGTGAAGCTGCTGTTTGAAGCTCTCCAAAGCGCGGGGGTTCGGTACTGCGTACTTCATGGCTGGGACGGTCTTCCAGAGGTGCTGCCCAGTGATCTGGACTTAGCCGTCCATCCCGAAGACAAACGAAAGCTGCCGGCGATTCTAGCTCGGATGCAGGAGTGCGGCTTTCTTCTGGTTGACTCTCACAATTATGAAGTGAACGCCCATAGCTTCTATTTCTGCTGGTTTGACTTGTCAGACCGTCGTTGCGTCGTATTGGATATCGCTTTTGAGTATCGCGCCGATGGGATGTTGATCCTCAAAGCGGATGAGCTGCTGAATGGGAGAAGGCGATTAGGCTCATTCTGGATTCCCGATCCGAGGGTCAGGTTGCGATATCTTCTTGCAAAGAGAACCGTGAAAAGGCAATTCTCGCCGTTGCATCAGGAAGGCATAAGCCGGGTCACCATAGAGGTCGGGAACGAAAGTTCAGTAGAAATCGCAGCAAGGCTATTTGGTAAGGACCTCGGCCGGAGGGTGATCTCCGCCGTTTTACAGGGAAACATGGCCAGCCTGTCCAGTGAGCTCAGCAAGGCGATGGTTCTTAATTCCATCCGGCGGGAGCCCTTGACCGTCCTTCGTTGCCTGGCAGGGGAGTGCTTACGCCTGTGGCGACGGGTTATGCAGCCAACCGGAATTGTTCTTGCCATTCTCGGTCCGGACGGCGCCGGCAAAAGCACCGTAATCCAGGACATGATGGAGCGAGAATGGCAGGAATTTCAATTTCGCCGTGTCTTTCACTGGCGACCACAATTGATCGGAAAAAGGCCGGATATGGGACCGCTGACCGATCCCCATGGGACTCCGGCTCGTGGCACCTTGGGATCCCTTGTACGGTTAGCCGGATTTGTTGTCGACTACTGGATAGGGTACTTTTTCTTAGTCAGGCCGCGACTCGTGCGATCGGGTCTGGTGATTTTCGACCGCTACTTCGACGATATTACCGTGGATTGCAAGCGATACCGGTACGGTGGACCAGACTGGATTCCCAGACTTCTGGTACGTCTGGTGCCGCGGCCCGATCTGTTGGTGGTTCTTGATGCCGATGTTGAGCAGATGCTCTCACGCAAGCAAGAAGTAAACCGTGAAGAGCTGACGAAGCTGCGGGTGCGGTATGCAGAGCTTGTCCGTCATGAACAAAACGCGGTGGTCATCAGAACCGATTCGACTATCGCGGTTACCTCGATCGCGATACGTCGCGCTCTGGCCGGCCTGATGAGTAACCGATTCCGGCGTCGTTTTCCTGAGTGGCGGGTCGAATCTGAATCGTCCGCACGCCCAGGGTTTACAGGACGTGACCCCCAGGTAGCAAGGCGAGCGGCTGAGTGACGAAATCGGACGCAGAACTAGCAATCGAAGCATTCCTGGGCGGCCGGAACCCTTCGCGCACACTCGCTGGAGGTTCCGAGTCTAATGACAGGCCCAGAATAGCGTTCCCCCGCGCCCGTGCGCGTTCTACTGTCGTTCGGCGGCTGCGGGCGGAAGGTATGTCTCGAGTCCTAAGCTTCGGGGCCATCCCATCTTCTTACGCCACGCGATGGCTTATACCTATCGACAATAAGCGTTGGGCAATCTCAGGTTTCGGGATCTATCAGCCCTTTAACACCACAGCTAAGATGCTGAAAAAGTTGCTGGTCTACTTAACGAACGTTGGTTGGACAGGCTGGGCGAGAGATACCGCTGTCATTGCGTCCCGGGAGCCCCTCGAAATTGAGTCATTGGTAACTCAGTTGACGGGAGAATTGCGGCCGGTGTTCTCGCTTGCGCTAGGCACGATGGGAACCTACCGCAAGCTGTCGATACGGGTAATGCGTCCCTCGGGCGAACTACTGGGATACATCAAGGTACCGTTGGAGCCAGCGGCAATAGCCAACATACGCCACGAGGCTGCAGTGCTCGAACAACTTTGCCGGTATCACTCGTTACAAGGCCAAGTTCCGAGGCTGCTTCATGCAGGAGAATGGGGAGCGACCTACATGCTATTTCAGACCGGCAGAGAATCGTATCCGGCTCCGGTCGAATTTGGAGATCTCCACCGCTCATTTCTACAACGGCTTCGTGCCATCGGAAGCGCCCGCCTTTCGGGAGAAGAGGTCGTGGGCCAGGTCGCGTCGCGCTGGAAGGAAGCCGACACTTCCATGCCTTCCCGCTGGCGCGCATTGGGAGAGCGGGTACTACGCATCGCCAACGCGGAACTGGGCGGCAGAACCCTAAGCTGCGGCTTGTCACACGGGGACTTCACTCCCTGGAACACGTTGCTGTGGGAGAAAGAGCTCTTCGTCTTCGACTGGGAATCCGCAGCGTGGCACATACCCGATGACTGGGATGCGTTCCACTTTCATGTTCAGTCCTCCGTTTTTCTAAAGCGTGGGAGGCGGACATCTGCCGGGCCGGATGAAACCTGCGCACACGCGCGGCTCGTTTCTCCTGTACCTTCTCGATTCAGCCCGGCGCTACCTGAAGGAAGGCTTGGCCGCGGGAAGTGCAGCGGCCGAATACCGGTACCACCTACTCACCAATGCAGTAGCCACCTCTTAAGAACGTCAAAGGCCGGACCCAATACCATTGCTCTCGCTGTCTAAAGTTCTTCAGTACCCTGCCCGCCGCATTGCGGTTCTGCGGAAGGGATCGATTGCCATTCTTGATCAGGCAATGATCTCTGGGTCGAATTTTGCAATCGGGATCCTACTGGCGCGGTGGCTGTCGCCAGAAGGATACGGAACTTATGCATTAACGTTCTCCATCTTTCTTTTGCTGTCGCAGATACAACAGGCACTCTTATTGGAACCGCAGAGCGTGCTGGGCCCTTCCAGGTTTGCCGATCAGCCGCCTCAATATTTGGGCGCTCTGTTGCGGCTTTGCCTCGGTCCGGCTGCGTTGATGGCCACGGTGTTGGGAACCGGTTCGGCGATTGCATACTTCTTCGGCCATAACATTCTGCTGTCGAAGGCCCTTGCCGGGGTGAGTCATCGCTGCTCCACTCATACTTGTTTTCTGGCTGGTTAGAGGGGCGTGCTACGCAAGACTTGCATCACCAACGGCGCTACTTGGATCGGCTATCTATTGCCTGACACTGGGTATTTCCTTCGCAGTCCTGCGTCACTACGGTCGGGTATCGCCGCTCACCGCCTATCTCCTGATGGGGATCGGCGCACTTGGCCGCCAGTGCATACCTGTTGCTGCAACTGAAACCGGTGATCCACCCTGTGGATCCTGTGGTGATTCGGGCTGTCATGAAGGAGCACTGGACATATGGACGGTGGGCCCTGGCTAGCGCCGTCGCTACATGGCTGCCTTGGAATGTGTACTACTCCGTGCTCGGGCGGTCCTGGGGTATGGATTCGGCCGGCGAATTCCGCGCCATGATGAACTTGCTGCTGCCACTGGGTCAGACGCTGACGGCCCTGTCTCTGCTTGCACTTCCCACGGCGTCCCGCAAACTGTCTGAGAAGGGTAGCATTGGCGTTCTCAACCAGGCTTCAGAGCTTGTCATGCTCTATGGAGCAGTCTCTGTTGCTTACTGGCTGCTGATACTACCATTGCGTGGTCCCCTGTTCCGGCTGTTATATGGGGCCCGCTACGTTGATAGCATCCATTTGCTTCCCTGGCTGGCGGCCGGCTCCGTGTTGTGGTTTGCCGCTTTTGCCCCACCTATCACGCTCCGGGCAATCCAGTCGCCGATGTCGGTATTCGCGATGTATAGCGCGGCGAGTGTTATCACCTTGGCGATCGGTATACCTGCAGCGGTTGCTTATGGAATTCGTGGCGCGATCCTTGGCACTTCGTTATCAAGCGTCACGGCATTGGCCGCTGGCCTGTTCTTAATTCGCTCCAAGTCGGGCGAAACTGCCACCGAACCCGTGACTACAGTAATTCAAGCCTTAAAGTAGCGGCCTATCTCAAGACTTTTGCCTACTAGACATTTTTTTATCCCGTACCAGTTCCTTCGGTCTTACTAGATGATAAAGATTTTGATATCTGCTTATTCGTGCAAGCCAGGTGAGGGCTCGGAACCAGGCGATCGGCTGGAACCAGGTGCAACAGGTAGCGCGTGACCACGAAGTCTGGGTGATTACAAGATCGAATAATCGGCAAGATATCGACGCATTCCTCGCGCTGGAGTCCCTACCGAATGTGCATTGGATCTACTTCGACCTTCCCCGTTGGGCATCCTTCTGGAAAAAGGGTATGCGGGGGATGCGAACCTACTACCACTGCTGGCAACTCGGCGCCTACCTGAAAGCTCGCAGGTTACATCGCAGGATGCAGTTTGACTTGGCCCACCATGTCACATTTGTGAAGTTACTGGATGCCGATCTTTCTTGCCCTTGCTACCAGTGCCATTCGTGTGGGGTCCAGTAGGAGGCGGGGAGTCAGCACCGCGTGTTCTCAGAGGAGCGCTAAGCTTTCGAGGACGGATCTACGAAAGCGCCCGGGACCTTGGCGCGGAAGGTCTGTGAGATGAATCCAATGGTGCGCTTGACGGCGCGCCGCTCGGCTCTTGCTCTGGCGACTACGGCCGAGACCGAGCAAAGATTGCGCGCGTTGGGATGCAGAAACACCTCGGTTCTTCCCGCAGTGGGCCTTCCCGCTGCAGAACTTCAGAAGCTGGCCGCCGTACCGACTCCCAACGGCGATACTTTTCGAGTCGTCAGCCTCGGGCGGCTGTTGTACTGGAAAGGATTCGACCTTGGCTTGCGCGCCTTTGCCCGATTTCACTCAAGTTGTCCGAATAGCGAGTATTGGATCTTGGGCGATGGACCAGAGCGTGATCGGTTGGAGCGTTTGGCCAAGTCACTGGATATTGGAGACAAGGTAATTTTTTGCGGGGCCATCTCGCGCGAAGAAGTCTTGGAGAAATGGGCAGATGGCCATGTACTTCTCTTTCCCAGCCTGCATGATTCCGGAGGCTGGGTGAGCCTGGAGGCGATGGCAGCCGGTAGGCCAGTCATTTGTCTGGACCTCGGCGGACCTGCCCTACAGGTAACCGCGGACACAGGGATAAAGATAAAACCCGAAAATCCAGAGCAGGTTGTGGAAGACCTGGCACGTGCACTGACAATGCTGGTGACGGATCGCAAACGATGCGTTCGAATGGGTGAAGCCGGCCGCAGACGAGTGCATGAGTACTTCAACTGGGACAAAAGAGGCCCCCTGATGACCGCGACTTATCGTTCTCTATAGCGAGTTCAACTTCGTGCGTCGAGGTACCAGTGAAGGTCAATCTAGCGGTAAGCAGTGTGAGTTCAACCCATCGAAGCTACGCCGAATATTGCTAACATGAAGATTCTCATGTCCGCGTATGCGTGTGAGCCCAGCAAAGGCTCCGAGCCGAGCGTCGGCTGGAACCAGGTATGCCAGGTGGCGCGCGACCACGAGGTCTGGGTAATTACCCGCTCAAATAACCGCCCCGGCATTGACGAGGCCTTGGCCGTCGACCCCTTACCCAATGCCCATTGGGTATACTTTGATCTTCCGCGTTGGGCGTCGTTCTGGAAAAAGGGCATGCGCGGAATGCGCACCTATTACCATTGCTGGCAGTTCGGAGCTTACCTCAAGGCCCGCAGTTTGCATCGTCAGTTCCATTTCGATCTCGCGCATCACGTGACATTTGTAAATTACTGGATGCCAATTTTTCTTGCTCTATTGCCCGTGCCCTTCGTATGGGGTCCAGTTGGAGGGGGCGAATCCGCGCCACGCCACCTGCGGCGGGCGCTCAGCCTGCGAGGACGAATCTACGAAAGCCTGCGTGATTTTGCGCGCAGGATGGGCGAGATGAATCCCATCGTGCGAATGACGGCCCGCCGCGCGGCGGTTGCGCTGGCCGCAACGCGCGAAACGGAGCAGCGTCTGTATGCGCTGGGCTGCAAGAGGGTATCGGTGTTCTCCCAGGTGGCACTGCCGCAACAGGAACTGCACGAGTTGTTGTCACTGCCGCTGCCCTCCCGGAAAAAGCCATTTCGCGTTCTCAGCCTTGGGAGGCTGTTGCATCTGAAAGGGTGGGACTTTGGGCTTCGGGCTTTCGCTCGCTTTCACGCCGAGAACCCGGATAGCGAATATTGGATTGTGGGTGGTGGACCTGAGGCCGGACGACTGAAGCGAATGGCGGACGAACTCCGCCTGGGAGATTCGCTCGTGTTCTGGGGAGCCGTGTCGCGCGCCCGAGTCTTCGAGATGCTGGGCGAGTGCGACGTTCTGCTGTTCCCCTGTCTGCATGATTCCGGAGGCTGGGCGAGTGTTGAAGCCATGGCTGCCGGGCGGCCGGTTATCTGCCTCGATCTTGGTGGGCCCGCGCTGCTGGTAACGGATGCTACCGGCATCAAGGTCGCTGCCATCGCTCCGGAGCAGGTGTTGAGGGACCTGGCAGCCGCGCTGACCGACTTGTCTAGCGATATGCCACGCCTGATGAGGCTGGGGCAACAAGGGAGAGAACGAGTGAGACGTGAGTTTAACTGGGAAAAGAAGGGACAAGACCTCGCCCGAATCTATTCCGAGATAGCCCGCGAAGCGGAGCTCCAACTCCTGAGCGTCTCCGTGGCCAATGACCATGCCTAAGCTGAAGACCTTATTTCTCTCGCTTTTATTGCGGCTGCCACTACAGCTTTGTTTTACCTGGCAGTCTCTGCCCACAACCAGCGCCTCGGCCTTGTGCTGCTGCCGGTTGCCGCGTTGGCAATTGTTTTCGTGATGCCGGTATGCAGCCGAGCGCTTTTCAGAGGAACTCGGGAGATCATCCGATCATTTACCTGGTGGCAAGGCGCTTTTGTGTTGTGCTTCGTCAGCGGAATTGTATGGCGGGTCCGCGAATTACAAGAGATCAACTCACAACCCGTTGACGGCTTTGCTCTGCTACGCGTGGGCATACAGGCATTTGTGGGCATCGTACTACTGGCCAGGCTGTTCAGCATGAAGACCGATTGGCTGGGAGCTCTTTTCACTGGCATCATCGGTATCGTCGCGATCTTTCCACTGCTGTCTCTGGTCTCCACGGCATGGTCAGTTCGCCCGGGATGGACGCTCTACAAGTCGGTGGAGTATCTGGTCGATTTGTCAGCCCTAGCGGCAATCATCATCTCGTTGAAGTCAACGGAAGACTACGAACGTCTGGTCAATGTCGCCTGGTCACTGCTGGGAATGATGCTCTTGTCAGCCTGGATAGGGGCGTTTATTGATCCCGTAGATGCCTTGAAGCTGGACCAACTTGAAGGCCCGCTGACCGGCAGGTTGAATGGAATCGTTCCGCAGATTGACGCCAACAGCGTGGGCGAGTGGAGCGCGATCCTCGGCATCGTGGCGCTCGCTCGCCTGCTCTACGATCCGGAAAACAAATTCGATGGCAAATGGTATCGCGTTCTGTTCGCAGCGGCGATGGTGACGCTTATCTACTCCCAAACTCGGGCAGCCATAGCAGGGTTCTCGCTTGCAGTCGTAGTGCTGTTTTGGCTAAGTCGCCGTTTTGCTCTTGGCATTGCGCTTGGGCTGGCGGGTTTGGTCCTGGCAGGTACCCTCTTTGCAGCCACGAATGCTGGGTCGGTGCTGGTGGACTATCTGTTGCGAGGACACTCGATGGAGGCCGTTCGCGACGTGTCCGGCCGGGCCGATTGGTGGCACTACGCCATGCTTAAGTTCTCTCAACAACCGTGGACTGGATACGGTGGCTATGCGGGCGGACGATTTGTCGTGCTGGCCGGCATCGGACGCTATGAAACCGGCGACATTCTGAGCAGCTGGGTGCAACCACTGATTGACACCGGTATTATCGGCTTCACCGCGCTGGTACTGGCGATCGGCGCACTCTGGTACACGTTGCTCAGCGCGCTGCGAAGCCGGCTGCTTGATCCTTCGACAAGGCGGATGTTAATCGAAATCATCTGCGTGATGACCATCATTCAAGTCCGCTCTTTCTTTACTGGAAACCTCATCACTCACGACGCTATGCCCTTCCTGGTCGTCCTGGGCTGTGCTGAATTTTGCCGGCGGCTGAAGCTCCTGCGTATGGGTGAGGTGCGATTGGCATGAATTTTTCACATGACTGCTTTGTAGCCTGTAGGAGGGCTGCCGGATGAAGTACATTCTCATATCGACTCTCGCATTGTTCCTTGTTTGTCTAAATCAGCCACTCTCCAGCTCGACCGTGGTCGACCTGTACGTTAACGTTGCCGGCGGCTCGGACGGAAATCCCGGCACGTTGGGAAGACCCTTGAAGACTCTGGCCAAAGCCACTACCTTGGCCATGCAGAATTACGCAGTTGGAATCGGCACGAATATCAATATTGCTGCCGGTATTTACAGGGAATCCATCAGCCTGACGGGATCCGGGTCGGAAAACGGTCCGCCAATTCAGTACCTGGGTTCGCAGAACGGACAGGTCGTGGTGACGGGCTCATTCGTCTGGAGCGGCTGGACGCAGGACCTGGTTAACCCTCAGTTGTATTCCCACAGCTGGCCATACCGCTGGGGAGAGTGTACGACTCCGCCTGGTTGGCCTACTTTGAGCGACATCGTCCGGCGAAGAGAGATGATCTTCGTAAACGGCACCCTTATGACGCAGGTCTTGTCTCAATCTGCCATGTATGGTGGGACCTTCTATGTGGATGAAATCCACGGGACCGTATATCTCTGGTTGCCCTCCAACATAGATATGAAGTCGGCGACAGTCGAGGTTTCCACCCGGCCTAACCTGTTGTATTCCACCCTAGTGTCAAATCTTACTCTGAGCCGGATAGCGTTTCAGAATGCCAACCCATGCGTTTCGTCCTCCCCCATTGCGGGGGTTGTTATTTCGAACGCAGCTTATGTTACGGTTGAGAACTCCTCCTTCGACTGGAGCAATTGGCAAGGTCTGGCACTATTCAACCTAAAAGCTGCGGTGGTTCAGAGCATTCACGCCGACTACAACGGAGAGTTGGGGGTGAATGGCTGGGAGCTGAAGAATGTGACCATGCAAAACGTCACCTCCTCTTTCAACAACTGGCGGGGGCAATGGGGGGGCTTCGATATTTGGGAGACGGGAGGGAGCAAGTACCTTAGGGTGCACGGCGGAACCTTTACCGGCTATACAGCCGTTCAGAACGTCGGCCGCGGCATTTGGTTTGACACGGACAATGCCAACATCACCGTCGACAGCGCCATACTCACCCATAACACCAGAAATGGGCTTTATGTCGAGAAAAACGAGGGTCCCGTGACCCTCAATGCGAGTCGCGTGTGCGGTAACCAGAATGAGGGAGTGACTACCAACTCAGCCTTAGTTACTCTCAGTGGCAACATGGTATTCAGTAATCAAAGCGCCCAGGTATTTGTTGACGGCGAGGAGGGGAGTCCGGTCGTACAAGACTGGGAGACGCACGTCTATTACACCATTCACCCGGAAAAGATGACCCTGAGCCAGGATACCCATGTGGGTGCAGACGGCAGCCAACTGCTGCTGAAAATGATCTTCTTGTCCAGTACTGACTCCAACCGCTTCCTCAGCACTTTAAGCTCGAGCAATAACACCTGGTACAACCAGTCTCAATCCCGGGTATTTGAGTGGTATATCAACGGGGCTCAGACTTTGACGGACTTCCCCGGCTGGCAAGCGGTCAGCAAGCAGGACCTCAGCTCGAAATTCGCTGTCACTGACCCCGTCTGCCTTGACACACCGTAGCTCGTTAGACGCGTCAACGCGCAGTTGCCAGGATTTTCCAAGCCCGCAGTCCACTTAGCACAGCCAAGGAACTAGACGACATGCGCGTTCTTATCGCTGGCGTATCCCGCTACGCAGCCCCAACCGGCCTCTGCCGTTATACGGACATGCTGGCAAGGTCGCTGTCGCTTATCGCAAAAAATTGACACGGTGATCGCCCTTGGCTCCTGGCAGGTCGGATACTTTACGAGCCTATATAAGACCGACGAACATTCCGAGATTATTCCGGTCGGCATCGAGAACGGCCCGGTATCGCGAAATCTATGGAGCTTGTTGTCACTCCCAAGACTTGCCCGGGACAGCGGCGCCGACCTTGTCCACCTTGCTTATCCAATGCTAATCCAAGGCGCGAGCATTCGATTCCCCGCTGGTTGTAACCGTGCACGACCTGTACGCTTTCGATGCTCCTGCCAACTTCAGATTCCCGATCGTCAATCAGTTCCTATTCAAACGCTGCGTGTCGGAATCGGATGGCATCGTATGCGTGTCTCGAGCAACGGAACGCAGATTACAGGAAGTGGTACCGCAATTGGCGGCCACGCGGACTGTGGTCCAGATCTATAACCCAGTATGTGTGCCCGAGCTATGCCCGGAGCAGAAGGCAGCCGCCGGGTGCCGGCCCGGGAAATTCATTTTGACGGTTGGGCAACACAGGCGCAACAAGAACCTTCTCTTGCTATTGAAGGCTTACGCCAATCTCAGAAACCGTAATGAGCAGTGGCGCGACTGCTCCCTGGTGGTGGTCGGGTCGGACGGACCGGAAACTCCGGCGCTCCACGCCCTGACTGCGGAACTAGGTCTTAGGGAAAACGTGCTCTACCTATCCAGGGTGGATGACTCCGAACTGGCATGGCTCTACCGAAATTGCCTGGTGATCGCTCTACCTTCATCTCACGAGGGACTCTGTATGCCTCTGATCGAGGCAGTGCGATCCGGCGCCCGTGCTGTCTGCTCCGATATTCCGGTTCTCCGCGAGCTGGGCATGCCCGTCGTCGGCCTACTGGAACTGCGAAGGTGGAAGCGACAAGACGCTGGCATCAGCCATTGAAGAGGCGGCGGCGGCACCAGCCCCAGACTCCGTCGCAGACTTCCCGTGCAGTCCCGAAGTTGTCGCACAGCAGTTCGCGCGTCTTTATCAGACGATTCTGGTAAATCGGAGGACCGCTCTAAGAACCGCAGCCGTCTAGAGACTCGTTGCGAATCGGACTGTGCTTTTTCTCCAGGTCACCAAGCGATCCATACATGCCAACTTTCACTAGCTGTCAGCCACAGGCTAAAACAGGACGGTTTACTGCCGCGCCAGACGAGGAAATGGATCCGGCTCCCCATAAAATTACGACGGTACGTTTTGCGTGTCTTACCTATCACGTTTTGGGAGAAAGGTCCGAAAATCAGTATCAGGTAAGTAAGGATGGTTTTTGCAACCAACTCGGGCACCTTAAGGCTGCGGGATATTCTGTCGAAAACCTCGATCAACTGGAGAAGCGACTGCGCGACCATGCCCCATTTCCTGACAGGTATGTCGTAGTCACTTTGGACGATGGACACCGCAGCGGGATCTATGCCGCGGAGGCTCTATTTAGCGCTGGCTGCAATGCCACGTTCTGTGTAGTTCGTCAAAAGTCGCAGCATCGGTCTGGATACCTGCGCGAGGCGCAGATTCGCGACTTGCGGCGGAGTGGATTTTCGATTGCCAGCCATGGCGTCACCCACGGACGCCTCACCCAGATGACTCGCTCCCGGTGTATTCAGGAGCTTCGAGACAGTAAAGCCTGGCTTGAAGACTTGCTGGGCGAGGAGGTCCGGCATTTTGCAGCGCCTGGCGGCTATTTCAACGCACGAGTCACACAGCTTGCGTTCGAGGAAGGATACATGCTGTTTGGCACGTGTGTTGAGGCGATGAACAGTACCGATAGGCTAACGCTTCCCGCGGTGCTCAATCGCGTCAATGTCCGCTCCCACTTTCCCATGAGCACTTTCCAGAGCATTTTGGAGGGCGACCCTCTCTTTTACTGGAGACGTCGGGTCCGTGGTGCAGTCCTGGCCATCCCTAAGTTCCTTTCGCGCGGAGACGACTAACGATGGTTGACAACAAGCACAATGTAGTTGGGGTTCTGGTAAACGCTACCGACTATCACCGGGCCGTAGAGCACATCCTTGCGGCCGCCCGCGAGAAACGCCCCTGCGCGGTATCGGCACTCGCAGTCCATGGAGTAATGACCGGAGTACTTGACAGGCAACACAGGTTTCGCTTGAACCATTTGGACGTTGTCGTGCCAGACGGACAGCCGGTGCGGTGGGCCCTCAATCTATTGCACGGGGCCGGGTTGCGCGATCGCGTTTACGGACCCAATCTGATGTTTGCCGTTTGCGACAGGGCCGCAACCAACAACCTTCCAATCTTCCTGTATGGAAGCACGCCAGAAACGTTGGAGAAGCTGTCTCTGAACCTGAAGGCACGCTTTCCCGCACTCCAGATCGCTGGTATGGCACCCTCGAAGTTCCGCCGTTTACAGGAAGACGAGAAGCGCGTGATCGTCTCTGAGATCAAGAAATCCGGCGCTGCCATTGTTTTTGTCGGTATGGGATGCCCGCGGCAGGAGGTCTGGGCCTACGAGTTCCGCGACTGTTTGAGTATGCCTATCATCGCCGTTGGGGCTGCATTTGCCTTCCACGCAGGAGTACTGGCGCAAGCCCCCGATTGGATTCAACGTCGCGGATTAGAGTGGCTCTTCCGCTGGTGTGCGGAGCCGCTGCGGCTGTGGAAGCGCTACATGCTGTTGAATCCAAGTTACCTCGTTCTGCTCGCATTGCAGGCCGCCGGCCTCCGCCAGTTTTCGACGGAAGGCCAGCAGCCAGTCTCCGAGTTACTGTACGGCTAATTTAACCAAGCCGTCCAATTCCGCAAAGAATGTGAGACTACTTTCCCGGAAGTCCTTTATCGAAAAGGAGCTTGAGCGATGAGTGTTGCCCTAATTACCGGCTCGTCAGGTCTGGTCGGATCCGAATGTGTTCGTCACTTCTCTTCACTAGGAATGCAGGTCGTCGGCATCGACAACGACATGCGGCGCTATTTCTTCGGCGAGGAGGCATCGACCTCGTGGATGACGAGCCGCCTGCAGAACGAAGTACCGTCTTTCCGCCACTATGACTTCGACATCCGCAACCAGGAGGAGGTGTTTGGACTGTTCAAGCGGTTTGGCTCAGACATTTCTCTCGTGATCCATGCTGCTGCTCAGCCCTCGCATGACTGGGCCGCGCGCGAACCCCTGGTGGACTTCGGCGTAAATGCAACCGGCACCCTAATGATGCTGGAAGCTGCCAGGTTGCACGCCCCTGAAGCCGTCTTCATCTTCATGTCGACAAACAAGGTGTACGGGGACCGGCCCAATGCGCTGCCCCTGGTGGAGGGGAAAAGCCGCTGGATCCCTGCTGCTGGTAGCGGCTATGAACACGGAATCGGCGAGGGCATGTCGATTGACGCTTGTCTACACAGCCTCTTCGGCGCCTCCAAAGCCTCCGCCGATTTGCTGGTTCAGGAATACGGCCGCTACTTCGGAATGAAAACGGCCTGCTTCCGCGGAGGTTGTTTGACGGGACCAAACCACTCAGGGACACAGTTGCATGGCTTTCCTGGCCTACCTGGTGAAATGCTGTATGACCAACCAGCCCTATACAGTCTTCGGCTACAAAGGCAAACAGGTCAGGGACAACATTCACAGTTCCGACCTGGTGCTGGCTTTCGACGAGTTTTTCCGTCACCCGCGTAGCGCGGAGGTCTACAACATGGGGGGCGGCACCGAGAGCAACTGCTCAATGCTGGAAGCGATCGCAATCTGTGAGGAAGCCGTAGGACAGCAGATGAGGTGGCAGTACACGGAGACCAACCGCATCGGTGACCACATTTGGTACGTCAGCGACTTGCGACGATTCCGGAAGCATTATCCCAACTGGAAGCTGTCGTACAACGTTCGGCAGATCATCCACGAAATTGTCGATAGCAACCGAGGCCGCTGGCAAACAACCGCGCCCAACGAGACCACAGGCCCGCTCCTGGCCACATCTCCGGCCGCGCCTTCGGTCGGAGCGGTGCGGTAGGTCAAATCCCGCTTCCGGAGGATGCTTGCCACTGTGACGATGAGTACGAGTCCGTTCTTGAATATTGATCACCCACACCGTTGCTCACCGATCAAAGCCGTTGAGCCGCTCAGCATATAGCTCAGGAGGATTTGCATGAAAATCTCGGTAATCGGTTCAGGATATGTAGGACTCGTCGCCGGAGCCTGCTTCGCAGAATTGGGCCACGACGTCGTTTTGATCGACAACGACCTGGAGAAATACCAGGCTTTGGCAGCCGGCAGATGCCCGATCCACGAGCAGTACTTGCCGGAACTTCTGAACCGTCATCGTGGTCGGCGGTTGTCGTTCGCTAATGATCTAGGGCCGCCGGTGCGTGACAGTGAGGCAGTGTTCATAGCTGTCGGCACGCCACCGACTCTCAACGGTTCGGCAGATCTTTCTTATGTCGAAGCGGTTGCCCGCGGCATAGCCGGATTGATCGACGAGTACAAGGTGATCATTGGCAAGAGCACAGTGCCGGTCTACACCAGTGAGTGGGTGCGGCGCATCATGCTATTGAACGGCGCACCCGCTCATCTGTTTGATGTTGCCTCGAATCCCGAGTTTCTCCGGGAGGGTAGCGCGGTCACCGATTTCCTGTATCCGGATCGGATCGTCGTGGGGGCCAATAGCACGCGAGCGGCCAAGGTTTTACATGAACTCTATCGTCCGCTGCTCGAAGGCAGCTACTACCGCGGAGCGAACATCATCCCGCCTGCGCGGCAGACCCAACTCCCTCCTCCCATACTGACGACCTCGGCGCAGTCGGCTGAACTGATCAAGTACGCGTCCAACGCGTTTCTCGCCATGAAGGTCAGCTTCATTAACGCGGTATCCACCATTTGCGACCGGGCTGGGGCTGACGTCGAGCAGGTCCGCCGCGGAGTCGGGTTGGACAGCCGCATCGGCGAGCGCTTCCTGAGCCCAGGAATCGGATACGGAGGTTCCTGCTTTCCTAAAGATGTTGCTGCCTATCGCGCCGTGGCCCGCGACTGCGGCTACGACTTCCGATTGCTTGAGGAAGTGATCCGCATCAACAATGATCAGCGCCAGATGTTTCTGCGTAAAATCTCCAGTGTTGTGTGGACCCTGAAGGGCAAGCGCCTAGGCGTACTTGGGCTTGCCTTCAAGAACGGAACGGATGATGTGCGCGAGTCCCCGGCTATTTCGATTGTCGAATCATTGCTGGCAGAGGGTTGCGAGATCTGTGCGTATGATCCCGCAGCCATGGAACGCGCCCGATGCGTGTTGCCACAGACCGGCATCACCTATGCATCATCGGCGTACGATACGACGCGGAGACGCCGATGCATTGCTGATTCTGACGGAGTGGGAGGAGTTCAAGCTGCTCGATTTTGCCCGCATTCGCAGGCTGCTTCGTTATCCGATCGTCATTGATGGCCGGAACTTGCTTGACCTCGAGACAATGCGACAACTCGACTTCCATTATGTGAGCATCGGGCGACCGGATGTGCTTCCACAGGTCAATGATACGCACCCGGTAATCCTTCCGGCGATGGCTGCGATCGCACTGGCGGGGTTGGCAGCAACAGCGGAATGGCGAAATGCTTCCGCTTTTAGCGGATCGGGTCAGATTCTCTGGACGATGGTTCTTAGCCAGCCAGATTAGTACGCCAATCATCGACACAACAAGGAGCAATTCAACATGCGCGTTCTGGTAACCGGAGGGGCAGGATTCCTTGGTTCACATCTTTGCGATGCCTTGCTGTTGGAGGGGCACTCGGTTGTTTGTGCCGATAATCTGCTCACCGGACGAATGGAGAACATTGAGCACCTAGCAAGCGAACGGCAGTTCGAATTTCTCGAACAGGACGTCATCGCGACCTTTTGATCCTGGCAGGGTCGACTATGTTTTTCACTTCGCGTCGCCCGCCAGCCCAATCGACTACCTCGAGCATGCCATTGAAACGTTACAAGTCGGCTCCTACGGTTCGATCAACTGCCTGGAATTGGCCAGGAAGTACGGAGCCAAATACTTTCTGGCGTCAACCTCCGAGTGCTACGGAGATCCGCTGGTCCACCCTCAGGTTGAGAGCTACTGGGGCCACGTCAACCCGATCGGGCCTCGTTCGGTCTATGACGAGGCAAAGCGGTTTGCCGAGGCGGTCACCATGGCCTACCATCGGCGCCATCGGGTTGATACCCACATCGTGAGGATCTTCAATACATATGGTCCACGATTGCAGATCAATGATGGGCGGGTGATCTCGAACTTCATGAAGCAGGCGCTGCGCGGAGAGGACTTGACCGTCTACGGCGATGGTACCCAGACGCGCAGCTTCTGCTATGTGGACGACGAGATAGCGGGAATCATGGCTCTGTCGAAATCTGACGAACATGAGCCCACAAACATCGGCAATCCAGTCGAATTTACTGTTCTGGAATGCGCCAAAGTAGTCCTCGAAATGGTGGATTCCCCTAGCAAAATCCGTTTCGCGCCGCTCCCCGAGGACGATCCCAAGCAACGGCGTCCTGACATTCGCAAAGCCAGACAACTGCTCGGCTGGGAGCCGAAAATCAACCTACGACTTGGCCTCCAAATGTCGCTCAATTACTTTAGGTCGGCAATGGAATTAGGAGCCCTGCCCGCATAGTGCCAATCTTGCGGTAGGAGGGAACACGACCTCCCGATATTCCGTTCCGAATAAGCCGAAACGAAAAGCCGCACTCTGGTGCGGCTTTTCTGTTTCTGTGGACTCTTGTCGCTAGTAATAGCCTGAGCAGTATCGTTGACTATTGTTCCAATGGCGTTTGTCGCACCCGCTCTGGCGCGAGATACGGTCTCCCCGGGTTCGGAGTCCAGGGGATCGTGTGCAGCGGGTCTTGGTCCGGGCTCGATTGACTGAGGCTCGAGTTGTTCATCGCATAGAGTACCACCTCAACTCGACTGGATACGCCAAGCCGATTGAAGATATTGAAGAGATGATTCTTTACCGTGTGCTGACTCAGTCCAAGTTCAGAAGCGATTTCGCGATTGCTCAATCCATAGGAAACCAACCGCACCACATCTTCTTCGCGCTGGCTTAAGAGATTCTCGCCGTTCCAGTTCACCACTCGCAACGGTGCGCGCTGCACCAGCGCCTCCATCACCATTTCGAACTGGCTGCTGTTCGCCCATATCTCCCCAGAGTGAACTTTAGTTACACACCGACACAGGTGAGAAAAGTTGTATTGGCTGCGGGAAAAAATGCCTTTGGCTCCGGCGCGGAACGCATCGACGACCAGAGACTTGCTCGGTATCCTCCAGCAGAACGATAGTGCGGATATTCGGTTTTGCGGTGCGAAGCTGGTCAATCGCCTGTAAGCCTCTGACGTTCCCGTCGCGGAGATTGGCACCGACCAGCGCTATATCAACCTGGCTTTCCTTCGCGGTATGGTAAATCTCTTCCAGGGTGTAGGCACAACCCACCACGGTGAAATTCTTGCGCCGTTGAAACGCGCTCTTCAACAGTTCGCACAACATCGCGCTCGTATCGGCCAGAAGAATCGAGATGTTCCCAGTCCTTTCATACTTCATGTGGCGCTACCCCTGTGGAGCGGTCATAACAGCTAAAACAGGCGGCTGCCGGTCTCACTTTGCGCCCATCGGGTGAAATGTCACTCCCATTCGCAATCGACACGTAGCGACACGCACCCACCATCACACTGGATAACAAATCGAGACAGCACGCTCGGAGACATACACTCCACCGGCTGCTCGCCAGTCCATGGCCATAAGTGACCTACTCCTTTGTCACTAATAGATCACGTAAGAGCCTCCTGCAATGAGAAGTATTTCTCATCACTGCTGAGAAGACTTCCCGAGGGGTAACTCGGACTATTGGCATATCGTACCTGGCGGCTACACTGCGTTTAATTCCCAGTTTAGAACATTCGACGACGTATCGGGAAAAACTCCGCAGCGTTACGTGCAGCGCGAGGACAAGATAATTTCACTAGGTCCTTTCCATATGAAGAGGTTGAGGGAGTTACCGCTTCTACCTCCGACAGAACCTAGTAGCACCTATCGGAAGGGACCATAGTCAGGATGGTGAGCATGATTGGCCGAACATTGGAAGCCTCGAGAAAATTGCAAAGCCGTTTCGAAAGCCCGAGGGATCCCGGGCTGCCGCTCGTTGTTGCTCAGTACATGATCCCGCTGATCTCTGGCGCGAGCACAGGATAGATGAACGTTGTGACAAGGGGGAATAGAAGTGGATTTTGACCAACTCACGACCTTCCTGGAGGTCGCCAAACTAGGTAGTTTCTCGCGGGCGGCAGAAAGGGTATTCCGGTCGCAATCTGCCGTAAGCGTTCAGATTCGGCAGCTCGAGCAGGACTATGGGACGAAGCTTTTGGATCGCTCCGGCAAAAGAGTGCAGCTCACACCCCCGGGCGAACTTCTATTCGAGTATGCTCAGAACTTACTTGCTCTGCGTGACCGGTCGCTAGAGGTCGTGGCTGAGCCGGGCGCGGGGCCGCGCGGAGTGCTTTCGTTAGGCGCTAACGAAGCCACTTGCCTGTACGTGCTGCCCGATGTTTTCACCCAGTATCGAGGACTCCTACCCAGAGGTTCAAATTAGTATTTTTCGAGCGTTCAGTCACAAAATAATCCAGAAGATCCATGAAGGCGGTCTCGACATTGGCGTAGTTACGATGCCCGTGAAGGATCCACGACTCACCTCCGAGAGAATCTTCAGTGACCCCATCATGCTGATGACCGACAACAACCACCCGCTGGCACGCAGGCGATCGGTCGCCCTGCATGAGATCATCGAATATCCGATCATTCTTCCCAAGACGGGACAAACTCGTGCAGCCATGGACAAACTGTTCCGGCCCTACCAGTCTCGTATGCTGGTAGCCATGGAGCTGCCTAGCATCATGATGATCAAGACGTTTGTGGCCTCCGGAATGGGATGCTCGCTGATCAGCGAAAGCTTTGCTTTGACCGAGGCCCGCGCTGGGAACCTTCGATTGATTCCGTTGTCGGATGTGCAGCTAACTCGTGAGCTTGCTCTGGTCTACAGGCGCGACCGAACTCTGCACCGTTCGGCTACAGCGTTCGTTGATCTCGTACTGGAGAGAACGCAAGCCCTCCGCAACGTGCCAACCGCCGTCTAGAGATTGATCAAAGGCCCCTTCGGGCACGTTCTCCGCAAAAACCTGCTATTGGCTGCAATGCGTCGCTTTGGGCTTTCCTGCTGCGCTGCCCAAGTCGGCCCGGTTTTGCGTTTACCAGGGATTTCTGCATAACGGGGGACCCCATCGATGTCGGAGACTGTTGGCGTAGCCCAGCGGGCCAGCCGGTCTTTGCTTATGTTGCCCCGAGATTTGCCGATCTACCTCTCAGCCTCTGCCTTGCGCGAAGGTCAGAGTTGGCTGGAGGCCCCGTGAGGGAGACTTCGGGTTTACGCGAATGGCTCCGCTTGGCCCATCAGCAATTTCCAAAGGGAGTCGAACGTGGCAATTAGAAAGAAAACAATAGCCTATTACTCCTGCGACCGATGCCGATTTCAGGAACAAGAAACGGCTAAGCACTGTCCTGAGGGTTGGCGTTACCTGAACACATTGATTCCGGGTAAGGAAAAACAACCGCCCGAAATCAAAGCTCTGATCTGCCCAACCTGCGACGAGTGGCTGAAGCAACAACTCGACGCCATCTGCGTTCAGGAGAGGCAGGGGGAGGAGCGCGTTGAGACTGCCACCAGGGATTGCATTCCACCCCCGCCAGTATCCTGTGCTGAGCAGCGTGAGCCGTGCCCGATAGAGCCCATTCGACGATTATTCGAGCGCGAGGAAGCAGGAATTGAGAACGGCAGCCCGGAATGCGCTCCATCCCCGACTTCCTCTGGAGTCGAGCAGCGTGAGCCGCGTTCTATCGATCCCATTCGGCGATTATTTGAACAAGAGGAAGAAGAAGTTGAGGCTGCCAGCGATGAGGAACCATCATCCCCGGGTCCATCAGAGGTCGAACCTCGCGAGACGTCCGCCGAGGAACTCGACGCTCATAGCCAAGACTGCAATCCCCCGTCGCCTTCGTCCGGATCCTCGCCATGCGAGCCGCCCTCTGAAGAACTCGATACTGCCAGCCGTGAGTTTGCTCCCTCCCCGATTCCATGCGCGGCCGAATTGCGGACACCACCCACGATCGATCCCATTCGGCAATTGTTTCGGCAGGGGGAACAAGAAGTCGAGACGACCGGCAGCGAGTCCCTTCCATCCCTACTTTCGTATGGAGTCAAACCATCTACCATGGATTCCATCCGGAGACTCATTCAACACCGATAGCGCGCAACGGGGAGCCATCACAGGTCGTGCGGTAGAGATTGCCCGGCGAGCCCACCATCCGAAATCAAGAAGCTGGGCTTACAACTCCGGCCACCGAACTGACTCGCGGATCGAACGGGGGAAGAATTCAGCTTTCCCTCGCGGCGATCCCGGAGGTACAATCCCGCTGCAAGACGCGCAAGCTGCTCCCAACATCGCGCGATGCCTGGCATCTTGCGCGCGATCTCGGTTCCCGCGAGGCAAACATGAAAGTTCTGGTGAGAAGTGCCCTCCTGACTGCGATAATCGCATCCTTGTCCTTCCTGCTGGGCTGTTCGCGCCACGAAAATTCGGAGCGATACATCCTGGTCACCGTGAACTCCAAATTGCCGTACTGGCAAACGGCGCGCGCAGGGCTCGAGAAGGCTGCTGTGCAGCTGGGCGTCAAGTCGGACGTTCGCGGCCCCGACAATTACGATCCGGCAGCCGAAGCACAGGAGTTTCGCAATGCTGTTGCGCTCAAGCCCGCCGGCATACTTGTTTCGGTGGCCGACGCTGCGCAGATGAAGCCCGCGATTGACGATGCGGTGAATGCCGGCATTCCGGTCATTACGCTCGATTCAGACGCGCCCGACAGCAAGCGCTTGTACTTCATCGGAACCAACAACCTCCAGGCCGGCCAGATCGGGGGCCAGCGCGTGGTGGACAAGCTGCACGGCAAAGGTAATGTCGTCTTCTACACCATGCCGCAAACCAACCTTGAGCAGCGCCTCAAGGGCTACAAGGACGTATTCTCGGAGCATCCCGGTATCAAGATCGTCGAAGCGTTCAATATTAAAGGCGATTCCGGCAACGCCTTTGACCGCACGATGCACTATCTGTCAGACAAAACTGCGGAAAGGGTCGACGCCTTCATCTGTCTAGAAGCTTCCGCCGGAAAAGACGTGGCCGAGGCCGTCAAACGGCAAAACGCGACCGACCGCCTGGTCATCGCGATGGATGTGGACGAAGCGACCCTGGACCTGATCAAGAACGGAATCATTGATGCGACCATTGCCCAGAAGCCCTATACCATGGCCTACTATGGTCTGAAATGCCTGGACGAAATCCATCACTATCCCATTGATCTGAAGAAGGACTACTCCTGGGATTCGTTTGCGCCCGTGCCCGCTTTCGTGGACACCGGTGTGTCGCTCGTGGACAAGATCAACGTTGATGTTTACTTGAAGGCGCGGAGCGAGGCACAAGCGAAATAGAGGACACGTCTCTTCGTTCGTCGAACTTTCAGACACTCGATAGTGCAAGTTCACCAGAGCGTGCACTCAATCGGAGGTCTGCAAGTTGTCGCAAAAATGCTGCACCACCAAAGCGCCGCTTGAGCAAAATCGCCAGTTGTGGTTCATACTACTTGCAAGATAAGAGGATGACCCTTAGGTAACTTCTGGTTTTGTGGAGTGGGTTTTTGTCTCCGGAGTTGGAACAGATCCGCCGCGAGGCGGAGCGGCTAACCGGTGAGATGTCGCCGTCCGACTGGCATTATGCTCCGCCAGGCAAGTGGAGCTGCGGTCAAATGCTTGAGCATTTGCTTCTGAGCTACACTGCGACCACCAAGGGAGCCCTGAAAGCGATGCAGATCGGCAAGCCGCTCGGCGGCAGACCAAGGTTGCGCGATCGCATCAGCACCTTCTATGTGACAGAACTAGGGTTTCTGCCGTCGGGACGTGTGGCACCTAAGCACACAACGCCAGCGAGCGGGACGGGGTTGGAGTCACTGCGTCCGTTCAATGACGCGTTGGTCGCTATGGATGCCACCCTCGCCGATGCCGAAAAGCGATTCGGAGCCGGAGTCAAATTGCTGGACCATCCAATTCTTGGGCCACTGACTGCCAAGGAATGGAGACGCTTTCATCGGACTCACGCACGGCACCATTTGAAGCAACTCGCGGAGCGAGTCAGGCAACACAGCTCAGGCAATGCCTAACGGCTCCTCTTCTAAAAGAAGCTCAAGTACCAGTGCCATAGCCGTTCGCCAAGAAATATCACGCCTAATGACGCGGCGCTGATGAATACGCCAAACGGAATTTCCCACGATTGCAGCATTTCCCCTACCGAGACGCGCTCGCTTTCCGCACCGGTCGCATTGCGCAGGATCAGCACCAGGGCGTAGACCGTGGCGAGAAGCGGCGCCAGAAAGACCACTAATAACGTCAACTTCAAGCCGAGAAATGCACCCGACATGGCGATGAGTGCGAAATCACCAGTGCCCATTCCTTGCCGCTTGCGCATGAGGAAATAAATTCCTGCAGCGACGAAATAGAACCCTGCCCCGAAAAGCGCGGCGGCCGTCGAATCAAGAAGCGAGGTCTGGACCGATGAGAGACGCGCGCCGTAGGCGTTCAAGATAAATTGAGTAGCTGAGCTGTCGGTTGGGGCAATCCACGAAAAGGCAAGCCCCAGAACAAGGCCGGTGTATGTAAATTCTCGTGGCAACACCGCGGTTTCGGCATCCATAAACAGCAATCCGACAAGTAAGAAGCAGAAGGTGCACAACTTCGCCGTTAGCCAGCTTGGGCCGAACCATACATAACAGGCCGTAAACAGAAACGCGGTTAGCGCTTCAACGGCCGGGTAGCGCAGCGAAATTCGGCGATGACAAGCGCGACACCGGCCGCCGAGACGCACCCAGCTAAATAGAGGAATGTTGTCATACCATCGAATAGGCTGCCCCGCAAGCGGGACAATGAGAGCGTGGCGTAACGACGGACTGGTCGCGTGGAATGCGACTGATACAAACATTCAGGAAGCTTCCGAACGCAAGCCCGACGACGAACAGCGCGCATTCGAAGATGAGGTCCAAAGTGTTCTGCGGGTATCCTCTCCTACGGCTGATGGAAGCACAACAGATCGCCGCTCAGCGTCATCTCGCATCGTTCATTGGCGGGCATTTCTCCCACCCAATTCATCAGCTCGCGATTGACCAGGCGCACCTCAGGCGGGCAGTTCCGCCAGCCGTGGCCATTCTGTTCGCGGATGGAAATCCGATAGCATGCTACGCCATCCTGAGGACTCCGTGTTCTTCCATTCGAACAAGGACGCTTCCAGGCCTTCCGAAAGAGTCTCGTTGGGGTGGAGGCAAAGGACCCAGGCGTGGGTTGTGTCCATTGCATAGGCGCCGAACGTCACGCCCGAAATGGCGCTTTTGACGATGGCGCCGTATTGCCGCGCCACCTGCGTGGTGTCGTCTTCCGAGTTGTCGTCGATGACTAGCACCTCGTCGCAAGGACGGAGGGACTCGAGGGCGCGACCGAGGCGAAGCGCGTCGTTATGAGTGTGCAAGAGAGCGGAGATTCTGGGCATGTCAATCCATGGTGAGGATATCGCAGCCACAAGGGACTGCCTAATAAGACTAGACGCAAGAAAGGCGCAGCCGGGTTGTGACTCCGCCCGCGATGCGCCAGATATCCTATGAGACCGGCGCCCTCCCCGAATTGCGGTCGCTTGCGTTTTGGGGCATAACGGTCAATGGATTGATGATCTGGAAGTTGAGAACAGCCTCCGGAGCCAGCTGAATTTGCTGGCCTTTCTTGGATGCGGCCACGCCAGTTCCGGCTCCGGCTCCGGTCGCGGCCCCGATTGCCGCGCCCCTGCCGCCCCCAATAATGCCACCTAGAACCGCCCCCGCAGCAGTACCGACCCCGACCTTGGTTGCGGTGTTCTTGCCCTCGCCCTTGCCCGCGCGCGACCACTGATTGGTCTGGATGTTGTAGGTCCTGCCGTTCATGGAGACCGCCGTCAGCTCAAGCGTCAGGACCGAATTGCCGGCGAAGCGGCCGGCACTCTTCACATCGGCCACTCGCCCGACCACATCGGCGCCCGACGGGATTATCGTTTCACCACCGATCACGATGGGAGCGCTGAGCGAGCCATGGAACGTGTCTCCGATCTGGTTGCGCTCGGAATCTAGAGGATCGTTAAGCCGTATCGTGAGCTGCGTTCCAGCCGGGATGGTGATCTTTTGCGGCGGCGGGGGAGGAGCGGGCGGAGGTGGAGGTGTCTGCTCCGCGGGAGCGACGTCGGGCGGCGGAGCATTGCTAGCCTCCATCGGATTGTCAGCGGGGGCCATCGACATGCCTTCGTCACGGCGCTGATGGCTCCTAACAGCAGCCTCATTGTTATTTCCACGCTTTGCCGGTTTTGGCTGAGAAGGTGGAAGCACAGCCGGAGGCGGAGCCGCTTGTACTTGCTGGACCTGCAGATTATTCACCACGGTCCTTACGCCATCGACCGAACCTGCATCGCTGGCCGCAGCAGCCCGTTCGGAGTCGCTGGCCACGTCGCCGCTCAAAGTCACCACACCGCCAGCGGCCTGCACCTGAATCCCGCGACTCTCAATCATCGGATCGCCATAGAACTTGCTTTGTACGTCGCTGACGATCTGGGCGTCACTTCTAGCCAGCTTCTTGGAGCAGCCGGCGAACCCACCAAGGATTAACGTAAGGACTAGTAAGGCATGGAAATATGCCTTGGTTTTCATGGATTGCTCCTCGTATCGTTCTTAGACGGTTAAAACACGAATCGGGGAGGGTTGTCGCTCTCGTTACTGAGGAAAATAGCCGGTTCCAAAGGGATTCGAAATCGCCGATCAGCGATGCAAACGTGATCAACTTGATGCCACACTCGCGCGGCAGGCACCACCCGGACAAGCCCGGGAGCCCCGCGCTTGTCGGGCAGTTCAGGACGTTGGCGGTGTATCGGTGAGGTGATTGTTAATGGCGAATAGCGCAAGCTCCAGGCGGCTGACAACGCCGACCTTGTCGAAGATATTGGTCAGGTGATGTTTCACGGTGTCCTCGCTTAGCGAGAACTTGCGCGCGATCTCCTTATTGCTGAGGCCGGCGACAATTGTTGCCAGGATTTCCATTTCTCGTTTGGTCAAACCGTAGTTGCGAGGTGGTTTGTCGCCCGAGGCGCTGGTGCGCATGAAGTCCACGATATCGCCGACGGCTTCACGCCCGACCCAATACTGTCCACCCATTACGGTGCGGATGGCCTTCATGAGCAACTGGGTCGCGGCTTCCTTCATGACCACGCCGCGAGCTCCCATCTGCAAGGCTTGCACGATCTGAATTCTCTCGACCGCAGCCGTGAGCACGATAATTTTCGTTTTCAGCCCGTCATCCTTGGAGGACAGTTCGCGCAAAACGTCCATGCCCGGGACGCGCGGCATCGCCAAGTCGAGCAGCAGAATGTCAGGAGTCAATTCGCGCGTTTGAGCAACGGCTTCGGCGCCGTCGGCGGCTTCGCCTACGACCTCCAACTCGGGCTCTGCCTCCAGCAGACGACGCAAGCCATCCCGAAAAATAGTATGGTCGTCAGCAATGATGATTCGCACCGATGGTTCCTTGCTATCCATAAGATTCGTATCCTTTCTGCGGAACTGTGATCTCCAGTCTGGAACCGCGGCCTGGAGTTGATTCAATCAGCAAGTCGCCCCCAACAGCACGGACACGTTCCTTGATGACCGTCGGTCCCTTACGGAAGTCATCAAGTTCCTTCAAACTGAACCGGCCGGTAAAGGGAAATCCCCGCCCGTCATCATCGATCACCAGCTTCCAGGACCCGTTTTGCTTGCCAAAACGCACCACCGCCGAATGGGCCCCGCTGTGCCTGCGGATGTTCACCAGTCCCTCTTGTACGACTCGAGCCAACTCGCGGCAGGTAGCCGCCGGCATGGTGACTTCCTGCAATTCCGATACGAAGCGGGCCTCCACGCCGGTATCTCTGGAAAAACGTTCTACGAGTTGCGCAATAAAGTCAAGAAATTGATGAGGCCCTATCTCGATTGGCCGCATGGTCTGCATAAGCTCGCGAAGGTTCAGTACCTCCTGACGCAGCAGATCCTGGATGTGTTCCAACTGTGCGGTCAGGTGAGCATCTTCCGTGGCACGGCGACGAAGCACATCGACCTGCATCTCGATACTAATGAGAGATTGAATGGCAGTGTCGTGCAATTCGCGCGCCACTCGCGCCCGCTCCATGGCTCCGGCCCGCGAGCGAAATCGCCGGAAAACATAAACCGAATACAGCGCGGGCGCCACTTGCCGCAAAAGACTCTGCGCAAAACGAAGTTCGCGTTCGCAATGCCGGCCGACATGTCCGTCCACCACGACCAAGCGGCCTTTCCAGTCTCCACCCATCTCGTTGCCGATGACCAGTAGCGACTCCGCGTCCGGCACCGGCATTTCCAGGTTCTTAAGCTCCGGCAAGTCCAGCCGCTCTCCCTCTTCGTTGATCGCGGCCATGCCGACTTTCTCCCCTTTACGCTGCATGAAGAAGGTGTGCGGATAGGTCTCCATAAGCACCAGGGCGGCTTGCGACGAGGGGATTTCCTGCACCCGCGCGTGAGGCGGCTGCGATAACACGACGTCCCACCGGAAAACCCGTCCCGTACTGCATTGGGCTACAACCTCATACACCTGGCGGCTATCGAAGATGCGACCGATCTCCGACATGACCTCCTGCAAAACGCTGGCGAAGCGCCCACCGACTCGCGCCAGGGACATGAGCCGATTGGTAATGGCGATTTCGGCTCGCAGTTCCTTCTCGGCTTCGGCCAGAAAGCCGAGCAGGAAGCCGGACATCAGCAGGAAGCCGCAACGCATGATCAGCCGGGTGGGTTCGAGCGTGGTGAACAACAAACGGTGCAGCCACCCCGGTCCGAATGCCACGATCGCAGCCTGGAACAAAAGCAATGCGGCACTAATCTCTGCGGTCGCCATCGTCTCCGTAAATCCCCAGCGAAACGCGGCGGCGATCATGGCGAACAAAAAGAAGACGAAGAAAACACTGTTGGGTGGATCGGTAAACAAGCACAACATCGCCGGCCAGACGATGTCGCTCGCCTGCGCCCACATCACAAGTCCCCGGTTCGGCTGAGGGACCCGTTGCAGCAAAGCCAGCAGCACCAGGCTGTGAATCGTGTACCCAACCAGGAGAACAAGGCCAAGATGGTAGTAGGACGCAGTGCTGGCCGGACGGACCCGCCAGGCGACGAGCGAAGTGACTGCCAAAAACACGCGCGAAAATGCGAGCACACTTTCGACACGCGGGTCCTCGTACTGTAGTCCGGTGGCCCGAAGTCGAGAAAGGAACCTGGGAGCAAGCGGTGACGCGCGCAACGGTTCTTCCTTCTCCCGCTAACCTTAGGGGGTGCCTGATTATGACACGAAAGCGCTATTTGGCAATGGGGTAATTTGGAGCCCCGTCACTCGGGGCGCAGATTCAAGCGCAATGTCGCGCCCATGTGTCGCTAATCTAATACGTAGCCTGACCGGGATAGCTAACTAGAGAGTAATCATTTTCCTCGATTCCTCCCTCCTCTCTGTCAGCTGTCAAAAACATCGATGCTTGGGTACCCCTCCCCCTTTGCGCTCCTATTGGAATCATCAGCTTAGGCCATAAATCCCCGCAAATAATAGAACCCAAATGCTTTATATCGAAATTCCTGATCTGGAAGGAGTTATCACCAGAGGGGATGCGGTTTTCTCACGCGTCCCGACTCAACGGGTCGGCAAGATAGTTACTACATTGATAATTCTCCATGCCGACCCATAAGCACTTATCTGGGGCGAGGCGCGAGGGCTTTCATCGTTTATGTAACCACCAATTTGTCAAAGAGCACAGGTTGCCACGGTTTGGGCACCAGAGGCGCTAGGCCCCATAGGCTCAGTTTAACCCGACTTTAACAAATGTCAAGTTACGAAAGTACATGTATAAGTTTTGCGACCGGCGCAAGGGCCGGGGACGAGCGCGGCAGCGGGTTGTCGCAATTTCCTGGAGCACGCAGCTCCGGAGGAGGAAATCAGTCGATTTTTGTGACCCGCCTCACTGCCTTACGCATGGTCTGGAGCTACCTTGGAACTTGCGGCGCAGGAAATTAAGGAGCACTATGGCCTCGCAGAGCTGCCGCGAAGGGTTCCCCAAGATGCTGTGGGGCGAGGCGAAAAACGTCGCGTCCTGATTCGCACCTTCCGTGGAAATGTGGAAGCGGTTTCTAGCCGGAGGGAGAGACCCACTATGAAGAGCAGATTTTCGTCAAGGTTCCTGTTTATCGTTTTCTCTGCTGGATTGCTGTTGCCCGCAGCCTGGGCCCAGACCGCCAGCAAGACCGGCCCCAAGTACGACGTAAAGAACGAAGTGAAGGTCAAAGGCGTCGTAGAGGAAGTTCGCCAGGTGCCGGGGCAATTCGCGGGCACGCAACTGGTCGTGAAGACCGACAGTAAGACCGTTCTGGTGCAGGTTGCGCCCGCCGACTTCCTGAAAGAGATGGAAACTTCATTCAATAAGGGCGATCAGGTGGAGGTCGTGGGATGCAAGGCGCCGGACACGACGGAGGAGGTAATCCTGGCCCGCGAAATCACTGTTGGTCAAAATACCACCACGTTGCGTGACGACAAAGGCATACCGGTGTGGGCGGGGTGGAAGCCGAGCAGCAAGTAGCGCAGCACCTGATCGTCGCGGCCGAACCGTAGTAGCTTGGAACTCAAGCCCAGTCGGTGTTCCGTGGCCCGAACTTCTGACGGACGAAAGCCAAGACCTCCCCAATCACTATGCGCGGGCTAGTCTAGCGGTTCAACAAATCAACCGCAGGCTCGATTTTGTCAAACAGCTTCATGTCCACGGAAACTTTCTTGCCTCCCCTCGCGCTGTCGGAGAACTTCTCCGCGGCCGTCAGCATGAAAGCATTGGCAAAGCGCGCCCCCCAAACGACTTCATCGGTGGTATAGGAGGTGCGGGTTTGAACGATGGTGGAAAATATCTCGTCGAAGGCCTTCAGCAGCACCAGCACCTCGGCTTGCGAGGTCCGGAGCGATTCCGCGGTTTCTCCGTGCAACGGGCTTGCCTCATCAACGGGATGCACCACGGTCCAGGTCAGGGGAAGAAACACTACGCTGTCACGCTCCAGCGCAAGCGGATAGAAACGGCGGGTGCGCACCCCATCGACGTCCTCGAAGCGGCTTAGCATCACTTTGGCGGACACCTCGATCAACTCATTGGAGCGTGCGTTGGCCACTCGAAATTCCAGTGCCATGATGTCCCGGTACGGGGCCACAACGGCATGACGGCTGAACACAATCTTCGCCGTCGGGCGCGAGAAGCGGGCGAACAGAAGGCCGGTGACGATGGCGAAGCCCATCAATCCGGCCAGCGCTTCCACCGTGACCACCATGTTGGCGGCCAGACCGGTAGGTGCGACATTTCCATACCCGATGGTGGAGAGCGTCTCGACGCTGAAGAAAAAGGCACGAAAGAAAGGATGGCTCTCCAGGCCGAGCGTGCTACCGGCCAAGGCGTCGGGACCGCAGAGGAGATAAGCCACTGCGAATAACGCGTTGCCCACAAAATACCAGCCCACGAAGATAAAGAAGAAGTGCCACCAGGAAATGGTGAGCATCGCGTGATAAAGGCTGAAGGACGACCAGAATCCCAGGCCACGTCGCTCCACGTTGAAGCTGCCATCCCGGTTCAGCAGGCGTTGCCGGCTCTCGCGGGCGACGACCGAGCCGAAGCCCAGATCCCGTAAATCCTGCTCACTCAGTGCTTGTGGCCGTGAAACCATGGTGGTTCGATGCCCCCACGCGAGTTGCGTTGCAGAAGTATAGAGGTTTGGTCTGTGGTAATTTTGTGCGGCTGGGCCCGGTCAATTCCCTGCTTTGGGAGGCCGCCAACCAAGCCTAACGCCGGTTGTCGGTGCGGGGCTCGGGGTGGATGAGGACGCGAAACAGCTCGGGGACTTCCTGGCGGAAGCGGCCCTCGAGAGCCGTCTGAATGTCGTGCACGCGCGCCAGCGGCAGTTCATCCAACATGGTGCAGTGCAGGGACAGATAGAGCCGCCCCCCGACCCGCTTGAACATGAGATCGTGCATGTCCACGACTTCGGGAAACCCTGAGGTTACCGAGTACAGGCGTTGCTCAAACCCCGGAGCGCGCACCGGGCCATCGCTGGTTTCAATGGTTGCCGGTTCACTTTCGATGTGGGTCAGAATGCTGGAGATCTCGCCAATCTCCTGCTTCATTTCGCCCTCCAGGCGGGTCACACGATCATGGGCTTCTTTCAGGCTGAGCCGCTCGTCCAGTTCAACATGTTGCTCGACATGCAATTTCCCCTCAATATCTTGCACGCTGATGTCGTGTACGTTGAGATTGTTGCGGGTGGCAACGGCGCGAATTTTATCGAAAAGGCTCTCCTGGCGACTGGCTCGCGAAACCGTGTTAACTACCACATCGGCATCGGGAAGCACCGCCCGAATGTGCGCCGCCACTTCATGGGAAACCTGCTCCGACTTTTGAAAGGTCACGTTCCGGTGCATGGCGACGGAGACGTCGGCAAAATAGCGGTTGCCGCCCTTGCGGATGCGCACCCGGTCGACTTCCAGCACGCCATCGACGCGATACACCTCCTGAATGATGCGATTGCGCACACCTGCGGGAGCGGCATCGAGCAACGCGTCAATCGTCTGCCGCGCCAGTCGCGAACTAACGTAAACCACGATGCATGCCACAATGAGAGCGGCGACAGGATCAGCTTGCTTGAGCAAAGGTAGGGAATACCGGCGCCCGGCCAGCACCAGCGCCAGTCCCAGAATCACCACCGCGCTGGACCAGATGTCGGTGCTGAAATGAAGCGCGTCCGCGTGCAAGGCCTGACTGTCGTACTTGTCGGCGATGCGCTTCAGCCGGCGCGAACGCCAGGAATCCACAACCATCGAAGTTGCCATCACCGCAAAAGCCCAAACCGTGGGTTCAATTTCTACCGAATGAATGAACAGCCGCCTCCAGGCTTCATAGACAATCCAGACACAGGTCAGAAGCAGCAGGCCAGTTTCGATGAAGGCAGAGAAATTCTCCACCTTGCCGTGGCCGTATTGGTGGTCGGCATCGGCGGGCTTGTCGGAGACGCGAACCGAGAAGTAGGTGACTGCGGCGGCGACAAGATCAAGACCGGAGTGCGCGGCCTCGGAGAGAATGCCCAGACTGCCGGTGGCAATCCCGACGACTACCTTCAGCAGCGTGATGCCCACGGCGGCATAGATGGAGTTCAGGGCAACTGCCTTTTTTTCCAACCGCATACCGGCAGTGCTAATGGACTCCGCCATAAGCATGATTATTCACTTTACTCTGGAATCCGCCAAGCTCTACGCCATCTGTTAGATTGGGCGCGGATATCTCCGTACTATTAGACTCGGTAATTGGCGGCGATTGTTAAGCTTTTGTCCATGATGTGTTACGATTTTTGTTAGATTCCCTGCTCCGCCTCAGGCGGCACTATTCCGGAGGAATACCAACTTCATGTCACGCTCTACCTTAATGGCGCTTGCGATTTCGTGTGTCCTAAGCTGCGCCAGCTACGCCCAGGATCCGGCTGCCAAACCGCAGCAGCCAGCGCCAACAGCCTCGTCGTCCAGCAGCCAAAGTCCGGCGCCAACTTCAGCAGCGGCGCCCGCGCCAGGCGCTCCGGCAGCGCCACCCGCGAATACTCTGCCCAGCACCAGCGTGGTGCCGCTGACCGAACCGGTGCTCACGCTCAAGGGCGCTTGTCAGCCGCAGGATGGAAAGGCTGCGCCGCCAGACTGCGTGAGCAGCCTGACGCGAGAGCAGTTCGAGAAACTCGTCAAAGCCCTTACGCCACCCGACAGGCCGGCGATGCCGCCAGACGTTCTGCGCAACTTCGCAACGCAGTACGCCAAGCTGCTGACCTTCTCCGACAGAGCACGGGCGATGGGACTGGAAAATGATCCTCGCGTGCTGCAGATCATGCAGTTTGCCAAGAACCAGATCCTCACCGAGGCGCTGAACCAGCACATCACCGAAGAGTACTCTCACCCCACTGACCAGCAGATTGAGGACTACTACAAGGAAAACAGCAAGAAGTACCTCGAAGTCACGTTGCAGCGGATCATCATTCCGCGCAACCAGGGCGTTGCTAACAGCGACAAGCCGAAGCCGACCGAGGCCGAGGAGAAGGCTTACGCCGATAAGATCCAGCAGCGCTGGGTCGCAGGCGAAGACCCCGACAAGCTCGAGAAGGAAGCTACGGAACATAATGGCGTCAATACTCCTCCGGCCAGTATCAACGTCGGCCCGCGCCGTCCCGGCACGCTTCCCGAGGCCCATGAGTCGGTCTTCGATCTGAAGCCGGGCGATGTCTCGCAGCCGTTCTCCGACGCTGCGTCGTTCTACATTTACAAGGTTGTGTCGGTACGCACGGTACCGCTGAGCGAAGCCAAAGCTTCCATCACCACTACGTTGCAGCGGCAGTTGGTCGCGGACAAGATCCAGCAGATCCAGGGCTCGGTTACGCCCGTCCTGAACGACACCTATTTCGGGCCGGAGAAGCCGAAGGCTCCGCCGACTCCGCGGATCATCAATCCGCGCCGTGGACCGCCGCCTCCAGGAGCAGGAGCGCCTCCGCCGCCTCAGGGCTCGGAAAATCCACCGCCGCAAAACCCGCCCGCGCCTCCGCAGTAAGTTATGTCTGCGGAACGCACGGTCCTGGTCACAGGTGTAGCGGGGAATCTGGGGACCAGGCTGCTTCCGTTGCTCTCCGACTTTCGCGTGGTGGGCGTTGACATGCGCCCACCCGAAAGTCCATCTCCCTTGGCGCGCTTCCAGGAGATGGACCTCGGCCGCGAAGCCGCTTCCTGGCCACTCATCGAGTTGTTGCGCGAGACTGGCGCAACCTCGATCGTCCATCTCGCCTTCATCCTCGATCCCTTGCGCAGCGGCGTTCTTGACCTGGAGCGCATGTGGCAAATCAATGTAGCCGGAACTGCCCGCGTCATGGAAGCGATCAGCGTGGTCAATCGCACCGGCGGCCACATCAATCAGTTCATCTTCTCCAGCAGCGTCTCGGCTTATGGACCGGAAACGCCGGGGCCCGTCAACGAGGAAGCTCCGCTGCGCGCGCACACTCTTCCTTACGCGATCCACAAGCGTGAGAGCGATGACGTGGTCCGCTATCGCGCTGAGAGTCTGGGCGATTGCCGCGCCTACATTCTTCGTCCGCACATCTTCACTGGCGCGACCATGCAGAACTACATGGTCGGAGCGCTGCGCGGAACGCCACTGGGCAAGAGCAAGCGCGCCGCCCGCATGCGAGCCGAGGGCAAACGGCTTCCGCTGATGTTGCCTTACGGCAAGAAGTATCTGGAGAAGCAGCTTCAGTTCGTGCATGTAGATGACGTCGCGCGGCTGCTCGTCTATCTCTTGCATCGGCCCGCAACGGATCCACCGCTCACCATCCTGAACGTTGCCAGTCGCGGTGAACCGATCACCGTGCAGCGCTGTGCCGAGATCGCGCAGGCCGAGATCAAACGCGTGCCGCGTGCCGCTTGCCGGCCGATTCTGCGCTTTCTATGGAACCGCGGAATCTCCGCCATTCCTCCGGACGCGCTGCCTTACATGATCGGTTCGTACACCATGGACACGACGCGCCTGCAGCAGTTCCTTGGTGCCGAATATCCACACGTCATTCAGCACACGATCGAAGACGCGCTCAAGGACAGCTTCAACAGCAGCGGATCGTGAATAGTGGATACGAAAAGAAGCACCGGAGAATCTTCTCTCCCTTTATCACCTTGTCTTCGGTTATTGCTTCTCATCCGAGCAAGGACCTCAATTTCCACTGTACTGTCATTCCGAGCGAGGACTTCACCCTTACAACTTGTCATCCCGAGCGAGGACTTCAGTCCGATCGAGGAATCTGCTTTTTCGAGTCCGCGCAACCGCGGATTTCGCGAATAAACGCGGATCTTCGCCCGCATCTCTCCCCTTGCGGTTTTTACGTAGAATCAACAACTTAGGCTAGGAACAGCTCGTAAAATATAGAGCCCGTGATACTTACGAGTAAAATATAGATGGATAACGACTTAACTGCCAAGAGGCGCTGTTTTTTGACCCAAATTGATTAGACTAGCTAGTTAAGTTAGATAAGCTTGCATGACAGCAAGTGAGACTAAGCTATTGTCGCTGCAACTGCCGGCCGAGAAGCGCCGCATCAAGATCATGGCTGCCAGCCACGGCGTGACCATGTGCTCCCTGCCTTCGCCAAATGCGGGCGAACCTGCGGCACCAGGCCGTTCACGCTGCTTTCCGAGGTGACGTATGATGTCGAGTTCACCCCACCGGAGGACATGTGCAACACTTCGTGGCCGCTCTGCTCACCATGTTCTTTTGCATAACGCCAATCGCCAGCGCGCAGACAGGTGCTTCCACCCCGCAACCAGCTCCCTTCGTGGTTGAGTATTACTACAAGGTGAAATGGGGCCATCAGGAAGAGTTCCTGACCTTATTTCGCAAGAACCATCTTCCGCTCCTGCAGAAGCAGATCGCTTCCGGGCGAATCGTCTCGGTGGATATGATTTCGCCGCGCTACCACATGCCCGAGCCATCGCGTTGGGATTACCGCGTAACCATCGTTTTCAAGGATGCAGCCAGCGCCATGCAAGGCGATCCGCCTGATCTCGTCAAACAACTCTATCCCGATCAGGCGACGTTCAAGCGCGAAGAGCAGCAGCGGTTCGAGATCCTCGAAGCCCATTGGGACCTTCCCATCACCAAGGTCGATCTCGAAAAGCCGCAGCCATGAATCTGCTGCCCAGCCTTCGCCGAATGCAGGCGAAAGGCGGGGGAACCCGAAATTTCCGAGCGGAAGTGGCCCGCGGACAAAAGCCCAACTCAAATGCATCAGCGCCCTCTTGAAATCCACCGCTCGGCGAAGCACCTGATTCTCGAAAAATCGATTGGGAGCAAAGAAGGAGCCTACGATCTGGCCCTTCTGAGTGACACGGGCGGTCAGATCATTGCCGCGAGCGGCACAGCGCAGTTGCGGGATCACGTTGTCAGCCTTCGGGCCGATCTGGATGTGAGTGGCCTGTATTTCCTTGCCCTCCGACAACCCGGTCTCGAATGGATCCGGTATCCCGTTCGCGTGCTTTAAAGTGTGGGACAGCGCGGCGCAGACGCCGCTACCATCCAAGCAGCGCGGGGGCTCGGTTCTTGGAGATGCCTGTGGCAAGCGCTGCACTAAGAGCCATCATGCCTGAGCCCAACTGACGCAAAGTGGGACACGCTCTGTAACTGGGATTGATACAGGAACCAACCAGGCAAGAGTTGATGTATAGTTCTTTGCAACAAGCTGGACAGTCCGCCATATTGAGATGAAGGACCAGATGGCTGCAATTCGGGTTTTCATCAGCTACAGCCACGACTCGCCTGAGCACCTCCAAAGAGTCCTAGAATTGTCCAATCGCCTACGAAGCGATGGGATCGACTGTCACATCGACCAGTATGAGGTTAATCCACCCGAGGGTTGGATTCGATGGATGGAGCGTCAGTTCAAGGAAGTGCGCTTCGTATTGGTCGTTTGCACAGAAACTTACCTGCGGCGATACTCTGGCGAAGAAAAACCCGGCAGTGGCCTCGGTGCAGCATGGGAAAGCATGCTGACGACTAACTACATTCACGATAGCGGATTGGTCAATGACAAATTTGTTCCGGTGCTCTTCAGAAATGTGGATGAACAATTCATACCGGAACCATTGAGAATTACCACGAGCTTCTGTCTGGAGAAGAAAGACGGCTACAGCCAACTGTTCCGCCGACTCCTTAACATACCATCGGCTGAAAAACCGCCTCTGGGAGACTTGAAGAAGCGATTCGGCCTTAGGGCTTTAGGTGAATTGCCACGGCAGCCTACTTTTGTGTCGTTTGCAAGAGACAAGGCTCACTATCCCGTAGGAGCACGAACTCGTGCTCCGAAGTCTATTCCCCCAAGCTTCCTATCAAATCTCCCGCGCAGGACCACCGTCGTCGGGCGCACTCGCGAGCTGTCAGCGATCAGGAATGCTGTTCAATCGAGGGCAAGACTGGTCGCTGTCCGGGGCCCGGCCGGAATTGGAAAAGCCTCCCTCTTGCTTTTCGCTACTCACCAGCTCTGTGACGCTGAATTCTTTAAGATCGCGGTTTGGTTTCCAGTCAGGTACAGCGGCCTAACCTACGATGACTTTCTCGATGAAATCGCATACACATTGGAATATCCATATCCAGTGCGGCTGAAAGCCGAGGACAAAGGACGGGAGCTCAATAGGGCGCTGGAGGGGAAAAAGGCGATCCTTGTCATCCCTGATTTCGACCGAATTACAGACCCTCGAGTCGCCGAGTACTTCAGTTCCCTGCCCAGTGATTCTCAATTACTCATGTCGACTCTCGAAACCGCTCCCGATGGAGCAACCCTGCTTGATGTCGGACCTCTTGACAAGCCCGACGCCTGGGCCGTAGCAAGACATGAACTAGCAGGAGTTCCGTTGGAAATGCAGCAACAGGTCAGTGAACCTGATCTTGAGACCATATGTGAAGTATCCTCAAACTGTCCGTTAGCAATCCAATGGCATGTGGGCCTTCTCGGTCTCGCTGATGGTCCCGGCGTGGCATTTTCTGACGCATATGCCTCCAGTGAGCCGCCTCCGGCCGCCGTCGACTTTGCCTTTCAAAAAGTTTGGAAGGTATTATCCCCGGCGTCACGCGGCGTTTTGGAGGCTCTCGCGGTTTTCCCCGCCTCTGCGACCAGCGACGCGTTAGCAGTTGTCAGTGACCTTCCACAGTCGGACGTACAAGTTGTTCTGTCTCAGCTTTTGGCCTCGAAGCTGGTTCTTCTGGAAGATTCGAAGACATCGCACGTGCGTTCATATCGTATCCACAGGGCCACCAGCACTCTTGTGCTTAAGATGAGTCAGCGAGATCCCCAGCTGGTGGTTGCGCTCCAATCGCGTCTCATAGACTATTTTCTGTCCTTCGTTGAGGAGAAAGGGGGCCTCGACAAAGACAATTCTCTCGATGACCTCGCATTCGAGCGCCTGAATTTAGTCGGGATAATGACATTGTGCGAGACCTTGGGAAGGCTTCGCGAATACGTAAAGTTCCACAGGCTTAGCTACCACATGTTGTGGGCACGAGGTTTCTGGAGCCAAAACCTCGAAAATGGTCGTACGGCGGTTAGCTTCGCGAGGAGTCTCAATGATTTTGAAGGAGCTGCCTGGATTCACATGGAAAGCTTGGGCTGGACACACTTTAGCCAGGGTGACTATCCCCAAGCTCGCAATGACTATCTTGATGCAAAGCAGATAATAAGTCTTCTTTCGAAACCTCCGATCGAAGTGAAGGCAAGAATCTATAACTACTTAGGGCGGCTTAGCATAGCTGAGGAAAAATATGTCCAGGCAATCGGCTTGCTGTGGGAGGGATTGCGTCTCTCCGAAGACGACTTGACAACCACTTTTATAGAGAGTGCGCTCGGAGATGCTTATCTCGCTCAGAATGAGCGTGATTCAGCTGTGGCTCACTACAATACCGCACTAATCTATCGCGAAAAGAGTCATGATACTTTTCGGGCATGCTCGACGCGCTGCGATATCGCTGAGCTGTCGCTAACGTTAGGAGATACCGTTCGTGCGAGAGCGGAGTTTGAGCGGAGCCTTCGCGACGCCGATTCAGTTAAACGGCTCGACATCAGCGCACGGTGCCACTATGGGCTGGGCGAGTTGGCTCGTGCGTCTGGCGATGTGAATGCGGCGACGAAGCATTTAAAGTCCGCTGTTTCCATTTTCGATCAATTGGGTATGGACCGAGAGGTAGAGCGGATAAGGGTGGTTTTGGATAATGTGAATGTTTCCAATTTGGGCAGCATTAAACCGGTTACTATCCAGCGAGATTCGGGTGTAGATGTCGTGCTCGTCAACTCTCCACGAGAAGCTATGTCATCGGCCGATCGACGATGCCAAGACTTTCGGGTGCCCCTTGGACTTCTGAATATCGCATCCTTTCTGAAGCAGCGAGGAGTGACTGCCAAGATCATCGACGCGGAGGCGCTAGCGATCGGTTTAGCTGATATCGTTGAGGAGGTAAGGAAAGTCAACCCCAAGATAATTGGACTCAACTGTCACACACTTAATCGTCACGTGGTTTATGAGACTGTTAGGACGCTACGGTCGGTGCTCCCAACGGCGCTATTTGTGTTGGGCGGAGCACATCCCGCGCTGGCTCCTCAACTTACTATGCGCGAATGCCTCGCAGTCGATGTTGTCGTTGTTGGTGAAGGTGAACGCGTCATGTACGAGCTGTGTAGGCGACCGGCCGAGATTGAATCGATCCCCGGAATATTTAGTCGTCGAAATGGGAAAATTCAGCGCAGCGATGGGGAGATGCCACGTATCCAAAACCTTGATGTTCTAGGGCCAGCCGACCTCGATCAACTATCGATGGATCGCTACCTGCAGTATGAAGAGAGTGCTTTGCCTGGCCTGTGGAAACGAGGTTATGTTAATGCATCGAGAGGCTGCCGATTCAAGTGTTCATACTGTACGGAACAATCGTTTTGGACAGGACTAACAACGTTTAGGACAGCGGCTAGCATAGCGGCGGAGATAGCGCTGTACAGGGAGCGGTATGGTGTAAACCGTTTCTATTTCTACGATGACACGCTAACAGACTGGCCGGAACTCGATAAGTTTTGCAAGCTTGCGCACGACATGGGTACGCTGTGGAGCTGTTCAACGAGAATCGATCGTATTAACGAGCCATTGCTCGACACAATGGCTAGAGGAGGGTGCCGAGAAATTGCCTTCGGACTAGAGTCAGGGTCGCGAAAGTCACTCGACAGGGTTAGGAAGGGATGGCAGTCGCAATGCTCCCTTCAAGAGGTGGGCAAGAGAATCACCCTATGTTCGAGGCGGCAGATTGTACCCCGGACGCATTTCATGATCGGCTTCCCATGGGAAGAAAAAAACGACATAACGGAGACTGTCCAATTCGCCGTAAGCCTCAAGGATTATGCGCTCACTGATGCCAACTTCTTTGTCGTCAAAGTATATCCGGGAACACCCTTCAGTGACGATGTTCGACAGATTCAGAGTGAACGAGGCCTGTCTGACGGACAGGTATATAACGCGTGGAGTGTTTACGATTGGTACACGACCAAGAATCCCAAAGTCGCAGCCAAGCTCAAACGCTTCAATGACATTCCTGAGATTTCGATGCATCCACACTGCGACAGCTTGTCACTCCGAAAACTTGTGAGAAACGCCTATGAGATTTTCTTCGGCGAACGTCAAGGTTAATGCCGTTGACAGCTATCTTTGGTCGGGTGTGTCATGGGAGAGTTAACACCCGGAGTTCCTTTGGTGAGGTACTCCTGTGGGCCAAGCGCATCGCTCGATGGAGTTTATCGCTCAGTTCCGTACTGCTCGGTGAATGTCGCAGCTGGCAATCTTTGACTCCCCTATTCCGACAACTTTGCGCGAACGCGCAACGCAACGTGCTCGGGGATGCGCAACGTGACTGGGTGCCGCTTACGGCGGAGTGGTTGCGCAGCAATCTCAAGCCGCCGTCGCCGGCCCGGTTCGGTTCGGTACCGTAACGTTGCGCTTGGTCGCTGCCAAGTGCTGGGGGTGGGCAACGGCGGATTCCAGGGCTTCAGAGACTATGTTGCAACCGGTGCCGCCGCTCTGCGGCTGGTTCGACCAAGTGTTGATCGTCTTGTCCCACCACCGAATTGAATTCGTGGTTGCGACACAGTCTCTTTAGCCCCTGTTGCCCCTAAAACCAGATCTATCCGGGGCTGAAGCCAAGTTATCTATTGAATGCGATGCGGCATGGCTAAAGCCATGCCCTGATACAAAGCGAACCATAAGATAGACCCTCGCACCAGAAATTGAAGCGCAAGCGTTTGGACTTTGCGGGAGATATGTGCCGCAGCGCCCGAGAAGGCTTTCAGTGATGGATGACACCTGCAGGCGTGAACGGCCCCGCCCGTTCGGCTGCGCTCAAGGGCAGGCTCTAGCCAAAACCGGGCTAGGACGAGGCACTCAGGCTCGTATGCGGCTATGACGCGATGTGACGACCGTTGCCAATTCGCTCAGAAGGCCTTCGGAAACGCTCAGTAAAGTCTCTACTACCAGAGGCTTGCGCAGTAATCTGAAATTAAGTTGACCATTGACGTGCCAGAATGCAACAGTGCTCCCGGGTCAAGGAGTGTCACCATGGCAAACCAGGAGCAACGCACAACTTCGGCTTTCGACATCAACGCACGGGCAGAAATCATTAGGTTACGGGCAGAGATCATTGCGCTGGTTCTCGTGTTTGTCGTCACGACGATGACCATCGCCGCCCTGCCGGCGCAGGCGCAGACCTTCCAGGTTCTGCACAACTTCACCGGCGGGCGGGACGGCGCCGCGCCGCTGGATGGTTTGACGATCGATCGGAACGGCAATCTCTATGGCACGACGTCTGCCGGCGGTAATCAGATCTCCGGTTGCAACAATGGCTCCTGGGGAAATACCGGCTGCGGTGGGGTGTTTGAGCTGGCGCGCTCCGGCTCCGGCTGGATCATGAGGCCGCTTTATGACTTCCAAGGTGGATACGATTACGGCAATCCCGGGCTTGGCGTTGTAATTGGGCCGGACGGCGCGCTCTACGGCCTGACCGGCGGCAGCGGAGGCTGCGATTACAACATGTGCGGAAGTGTTTTCCGGCTCGCGCCGCAACCGACGCGCTGTGCAAGTTTCACCTGTAATTGGCAGGAGACGGTGCTTCATCAGTTCACCGGGCAGCCGGATGGGTCGTTCCCCGCCAGCCGCGTCATTTTCGATTCCGCGGGGAATATGTATGGGGTGACTTTCTTCGGCGGCCTCTACAACGACGGCGCTGTGTATGAGCTTTCCCCCAACGGAGGGAACTGGACTGAGAGCGTCATCTACACATTCAACAGCAATAATCAGGGCTTGGGAGTCGCGCTTCCAGATGGACCCTTGGCCATCGACCCAGCGAGCAATCTCTATGGCGCCGCGAACTGCAACTCGACATTGGGCTGCTTTTACGGCGCCGTGTGGCAGCTTCAGCCATCGCAAGGCGGCTGGAACCTCAATGAGCTTTATCAGTTCAATGGAGGCGATGGCTATCAACCGGCAGGCGTGCTCCGCGACTCGTCGGGCAATCTTTTCGGTACAACGTTCGGCGATGGTGGTGGCGACAGCGCGGCTGTTTACGAGCTCAGCCCCTACAACGGCGGATGGAACTATACCCAGCTCTATAACTACGGCGGTTTCGGAGAGGACAGCACGGACGCCTTAGTGATGGACTCGGCCGGCAATCTCTACGGCGCAGACTCGATTACTGGCGACGGTTACATCTTTAAGTTGACCAGGTCGGGAAACGGCTGGACCTTCAGCAGGCTGCACAGCTTCAGCGGCGCCGATGGCGAAGGTGCCGTTGGCCAACTGGTGTTCGATAGCGCCGGTAATCTTTACGGCACGACGGTCAGGGGCGGGACCTACGGCTACGGAGTGGTGTGGGAGATTACGCCGTAATGCCGTTGGCGGGTGCCCGGCAGAGTGGCTCAGGACAAGCCTGGCCCGCTCTTGGCTAGGCGGGCAGCTAAGTGCCCAAGTTGTGGATCGAGTGATCTGATGAACGGCATCCCATCAAGCCTTCCTCTTGGCGGTGCGCCCGACCCAGCCGGTCCAGGCCCGTTCGGTGATCTGCCGGCCGCGGCCCGAAGGATCATCGCAGTTTCTTCGGCTTGGGTGCACGTCAGTTCCCAGCCGTTCAGTTCGAGGAAGACCACCATCGCGGCGAGCGCGATGCGTTTGTTGCCATCGACGAAGGGATGGTTGCGCAGCAATCCCCAGCCATAAGCCGCGGCCAAGGTCGGCACCGTGACGTTGCGCTTGTAGGCAGCCAGATGTTGCGGGCGGGCGATGGCCGATTCCAGCAGTCCCGCCTCGCGCACGCCCGGAACCCCGCCGTACCGCCGGACTAGCTCTTCCTGGATCGCCGTCACAGCGCCCGCTGTCAGCCAGCGCAGGCGCTTCACTTCGCCAGCTCTCGATAGCTGTTGCGGTGACGGGACTCCGTCCGGCTAAAGGCTTCGACCTGCTCGGAGAAGTCGGCGTCAAACGGCGACAGTTCGACGCCCGAATCCGTCCCGGTCAGGGTCAGAACATCGCCCTCGCTCAGGCGCAGGGTTTCGATGAGCTGTTTGGGCAGCAATACGCCATAACCGTTGCCGATTTTGCGGAGTTTGGTTTGCATGGGAGAATTATAACATCCGTTATAATTTCACGCTGTCATGCAGAGCGCAGCCTGCCCCGGGTGTGGGCCGGCGGAGCCGAAGCACCCCTATTCCAACTCAGACGTCAGCTGTGGGATAGGGGTCCTTCGACTCTGCTCGGCTACGCCTCGCTGCGCTCAGGATGACACGCGTTGTTGGGGTTGGGTTGCCTCCGTGGCGGAAGCTTACTTCTTTCCCCGATACAGTCCTGCGATGCCGAAGGTGTAGGGAGTCCACGACACCTCGCAGAAGCCGGCAGCGCGCATGCGCTCCAGCATTTCGTCGGGCGAAGGGAAGCGCAGCACCGAGGCGGGCAGGTAGGCATACGGCCCACGCACGCCCGAGATGAGGGTACCGATGGCGGGCAGCACGCGGCGGAAGTACACGCGATAGAGTTTGCCGAGCAGGCCCTTCGGCTCGCCGAAATCGAGGATGCCGACTTCACCACCGGGTGCAAGCACGCGATAGATTTCCGCCAGCCCGCGATCGTAGTTGGCGAGGTTGCGAAACCCGAAGGCGGATGTCACCAGTTGGAATTGGCCGGTTGCGAAGGGCAGATTGAGCGCGTCAGCCTCGACCCAGCGAATGTTCCGGTCCCCTGATTTCTGTCCGGCGCGCACCAGCATGGCGTGCGAGAAGTCGGCCCCGATGATTTTTGTGGGCGCGCCGTTGAGGCGACGGTACAGCGCGAACGCCATGTCGCCGGTGCCGCAGCACAGGTCGAGCACCTCGGCGTCGGGCCGGCGCAGCACCTCGGAGAAAACGCGCGCGGTGCGGTTCCACCACAGGCGGTCCACATTCATGGAGAGTACGTGGTTCAGCAGGTCGTAGCGCGGCGCGATGGAGGTAAACATTTCGCGCACGGCGTCGGCGGCCGCGGCTTCGTCGCGCGCTCCGGGAGGGGCCGCGCCGACGATGCGCTCGTCGGAGGGTGGCGCCGATTTGTTGGGAGTGGTCATACGATCTTGTGGTCTGATTCGCTGATTAGTTCAGACTGTCATCCCGACCGAGGACCTTAGTCCGAGCGGAGGGACCTGCTTGTTGAATTCCGAGAACAGCAGGTTCCTCCGCTCGCGGCTGAAGCCGCTCGGTCGGAATGACAAGGAAAAATGATTGTGCATGTGAAAAACCAAGTTCGTTAGCCACGGATTTGCACGGATTTCACGGATAGACGTTAAGAAAAAGCAAATCTGTCTACATTCGTAGGATCCGTGGCTCCGTAGTAACCAAAGTCCTCGTCTTCGGAATCACGGTACTACCTGGGCCGCGGACAGGTTCCTCATTTCCTCAATTGCATGCAGGATCACACGTCGAGGAACGTCGTTGACCACCTCGACCTTGCCCATCGTTCTCGCCAGCACAAAATGCGGTACGCCACCAACGGTTTTCTTGTCGGCGAGCAGCCGCTGCAGAATCCGCCGGCCCTGCACCTTCAACTTCGGTAGCGGTCCATAGGCAAACACGTTGGCAATGATGCGCTGGGCGGTGAGCGAATCGGTCCTGTCGAGGGCATAGCCAATCAGAGCGGCGGCGATCATGCCCCAGCCTACTGCTTCGCCATGCAACAGCTTCCTGTAGCCCGTCTCCGCTTCCAGGGCATGGCCGATGGTGTGACCGAAGTTCAGGATGCGGCGTTCACCACTCTCGCGCTCGTCGGCGCTGACCACCTCGGCCTTGACGCGAATGCATTCCGTAATCAGTTTTTCCAGCAGCGCGCCATCGCGGCGCAGCAGTCGCCTCGTGGTTGGACTCCATCAGCTCGAAGATCGCAGGATTGCGGATGACGCCGTACTTCATCGCTTCGAACAGGCCGGAGCGGTATTCACGCTCGGGCAGGGTCGCCAGCACATCGGGATCAACCAGCACCGCCAGCGGCTGATGGAAGGTGCCAATCAGGTTCTTGCCCGACGCGAGATTGACGCCGGTCTTGCCGCCGATCGCCGAGTCCACCTGCGCCAGCAGAGTCGTTGGGATCTGCACCACCGGCACTCCGCGCATGAAGACTGACGCGAGAAAGCCGGCGACATCGCCCACCACCCCGCCGCCGAGCGCCAGGATGACGGAGCGCCGGTCTGCGCCGCGCTTCAAGAGCTTCGACGCGAGCTTCTCCAGTTGCGAGAGCTTCTTGCTGCGCTCGCCGTCAGGCATCTCGAGAAATTCGACTTTGCGGCCGACGCGGCTGAAGCTCCTGGCAAGAGTGCTGCCGCAGTGCTTGCGGATGCGCGGAGAGGTGACGACGAATACTCGGGATTCTGGCGGAATGATTTCGCGCAGCGCGGTGGCGGCCGAGCGCAGCAAACCGCGCTCGACCAGCACTTCATACGATCGCGAAGGCGTTTGGACAGGAATACGGGTCAAGCGTCTAGTGTAATGGATGAGAGCAGCCCGGCACCCGTCCCGTCAGTCGATCAGAACGGCCGGACCGCAAGAACGTAGGCGAGGACCGCAACCGCCGCGAGCACTGCTGCGAGACCCATGCGCCAGCGTGCCTTGTAAACATACTCATCCAATTGGCTGCTGGAGAAATGACAGAAACCACGACCGATTAATTGCCGGTAAGCTTTTTCGTGCGCGTTCATACGAGGGCCTGTGGAGGAACCTGGGCAGGAATACTTTGAAGCAATGTTGGCAAACTTTCAGAGAAAAAGCCAGCCCCGAATTGGGCATTCCTCTTTTGGCAAAACGGCTTCCGGATATGGGTTTCGGCACACAAACTGCGTGCTACCATGAGCCTTGAGAGCACAACTGCGGCGCGAGTGGCGCCCATGGCTCCGTGGTAATGAAAGCTCTTCCTGCTGAAACCGACTTCATCGTGGTTGGCGCTGGCATTGCCGGCCTGCGTGCTGCGGTGGAACTTGCGTCCGCCGGCCGCGTGGTATGCCTGGCCAAGCGCGAGGTGACGGAATCCAACACCCAGTACGCCCAGGGCGGGATTGCCGCGGCCCTCAGCGATGAGGACGAAGTTCGACTGCATCTGGAAGACACGCTGAAAGCCGGCGACGGGCTGTGCAATGAGGAGGCGGCGCGGGTGCTGGTGGAGGAAGGGCCGCCGCGCATCGAAGAGCTCATCGAGTGGGGTACGGAGTTCGATCGCACGGGGACGAAGATCGCGTTCACCCGCGAAGGGGCGCACAGCCGCAGCCGGGTGCTGCACGCGCACGGCGATTCCACCGGCCGCGAGATCGGCCGCGCGCTCTATCTGAAAGCCTCGAACCTGAAGCCCATCTCTTTCCACGAATTTGAGTTCACCACCGAGTTGCTGCTGCGTGACGGGCGGGTAGTAGGGGTGCGTGTGCTCGATCAATCGGGGCAATCGCACGAAATCCACGCCAGCGCTGTGCTGCTGGCAACCGGCGGACTCGGCCAGGTGTACAGCGACACCACCAATCCTGCCGTGGCCACCGGCGACGGTGTGGCGATGGCGCATCGCGCCGGCGCCGAGATCAGCGACATGGAGTTTGTGCAGTTCCATCCCACGGCGCTGTTTCTGAAGAATGCGCCGCGGTTCCTGTTGTCGGAGGCGCTGCGCGGCGAAGGGGCCTACCTGCGCAACTTCGAGCTGACGCGATTCATGCCTCACTATCACGAGGCGGCCGAACTGGCGCCGCGCGACGTGGTGGCCAGGGCCATCGCCCATGAACTGGAGCGCGTGAACCGTCCCGACGCTGCGGTTTATCTCGACCTGACGCATCTTCCTGGCGAGCGCGTGCGCAAACGCTTTCCCACCATCTACGCCACCTGCATGCGGTACAACATTGATATTGCCAGCGAGCTGGTGCCGGTGCGTCCGGCGGCGCATTATGCGATGGGCGGCGTCCGCACCGACCTGCGCGGGCAGACCTCACTTCCCGGACTGTTTGCGGCGGGTGAGGTCGCATGCACGGGCGTGCATGGCGCCAACCGCTTAGCCAGCAATTCCCTGCTCGAAGGACTGGTTTACGGAGCGCGTGCCGCACAGAATATGCGCGAGCATCTGCAATCAGTCCACAAAACTCCAGTCGCCAGCCCGAAGGGTTCGTCCGAGGCCGGCAATGGCCAGCCCGCAGAGACTGAGAAGTTCATTCAGAAGGTGCAATCGTTGATGTGGCAATACGTCGGGGTGGTGCGCGACGGAAAAGGTTTGCGGCAGGTCGTCGCGTCACTGAGTGCGCTACCGAGCACCGCCGGGCGGCGATCGCCGTTCGCACGAAGCTGCCAACATCCTGCAAGCCGGATTGCTGATTGCGCGCTCGGCGCTGGCCCGGGAAGAGAGTCGGGGCGCGCATTACCGCCTCGATTACCCACTCAAGAACGAAGCCAAGTTCCACAAGCACTCGGTGGTAAGCGGCGAGAAGATTCGCTTCGAATAAGCCGCTGACGGTTGCCGGTTCTCCCTTAACGGGTTGGTTGCGGGCGCCTTCTCGCGGTCGGTCAGCGACTTCACGATCACGTACAGCACCGGAATAAAGAACAGGTTCAGCACGGTGGAAAAGATCATGCCACCGAAGACCGTAGTGCCGACGGAGTGACGGCTTTGCGAGCCGGCGCCACTGGCGAACACCAGGGGCAGTACGCCGAGAATGAAGGCGAACGAGGTCATCAGGATGGGGCGCAAACGGATACGTGCCGCTTCGACTGCGGCCTCTCGGATGGAGAACCCCTTGTGCCGCAGCTGCTCGGCAAATTCGACGATCAAAATGCCGTTTTTGCTGGCCAGTCCGATGAGCATGACCAGTCCGATCTGGCAATACACGTCGTCCAACTGGCCGCGGAGGTACTGCGCGATCAGCGCGCCCAGCATCGCCATGGGCACGCTGAGCATGATGATGAACGGCAGAATGAAGCTCTCATACTGTGCCGACAGCGTCAGGTAAACCAGTAACAGGCCCAGGGCAAACAGCATGGCCGACTGGCCGCCCGAGCGGATCTCTTCCAGCGAAAGCCCGGACCATGAATAGTTGAACCCGAGGGGCAAGTCTTTTTTTGCCATCGCATCCATGGCTTGAATCGCCTGGCCGGAGCTGTAGCCGGGAGCATTGGCGCCATCGATCTCGGCCGAGCGGAAGATGTTGTAGTGGGTGATGACCTGCGGCGAGGTTGACTCGCTGATGTTTACAACGTTATCGAGGGGGATCATGGCGCCGGTGTCGGAGCGAACGTACAGGTTGCGAATGTCGCGCGGCTGGCGACGGAAGGGCTGGTCGGCCTGGACGTAGACGCGATAGGCGCGATTGTTGAAATCGAAGTCGTTGACGTAGGCCGACCCCATGTAAACCTGCAACGCGTCGGTGACTTGCTGGATCGGCACCTGTAGACTGCGCGCCTTCTCGCGGTCGATGTTGACTACAAACTGCGGATCGTTGGCGGTAAACGGACTGAAGAGGCCGCTCAGCTCAGGGCGCGAGTTGCCATCGCGAGCGAGTTTCTGGGTGACGTTATAGAGCTCCTGTACGGTGTTGCCGCCTTCGTCCTGCACCTCGAAGGTGAAGCCGCCAAGGCTGCTGACGCCGGCGATGGCTGGCGGCAGGAAGGGAAACGCCTGAATATCGGTAAGCCCCATTAGAGGCCCGCGCAGCCGGTTGACGATGGCGCCGGCAGAGTGCTGCTCCCCTACGCGCTGGTTGATGCTCTTCAGGTTAAGAAACACCATGCCTTTGTTGGGCCCGTTGCCGGTGAAACTGAAGCCGATTACGCTGAACGCGCCGATGATGTCCTTGTCGCTGCTGACAATGGCTTCGACCTTACGCAGCGCGTTGGCGGTGTACTCGACGGAGGCGCCCTGTGGCGCCTGCACCGTGATCATGAACCATCCCTGGTCCTCGTCGGGGACGAAGCCGGTGGGCACGATCTTGTACACCACGTAGGTCGCGGTCAGTCCGGCGAAGAAGATCACCAACATCAAGTACCTCAACCGGATGGCCTTCTTCGCGCCCGCCACGTAATACGCTGTGGTGCGATGGATGAGGTGCTCGACGCCGCGGAAGAAAACATTCTTGCGTCCGCTTTCCGGCCGCAGCAGCAGGGCGGAGAGTGAGGGCGTGAAGGTCAACGAATTGAAGGCCGAGATGGCGATGGAAAACGCGATGGTCAGCGAAAACTGCTTGTACAACAGCCCCGTCGTTCCCGGGAAGAAGGCCACGGGAACGAACACCGCAACCAGCACCAGCGAGGTCGCCACCACAGCGCCCGTCACTTCGCTCATGGCCACCGACGCGGCGGCGTGCGAATCGCTGTGCTCCTGGCTCATGTGGCGTTGGATGTTTTCGATGACGACGATGGCGTCATCCACCACCAGGCCGGTCGCCAGGACGATTCCGAAGAGCGTCAGAGTGTTGATGGAAAATCCGAGCAGCTTGATGAAAGCGAAAGTGCCGACCAGGGAGACGGGAATCGCAATCGCCGGAATCAGGGTGCTGCGCCAGTCCTGGAGGAAGATCAGCATCACCACCATGACGAAGAAGATGGCTTCGGCAAGCGTCTTCAACACCTCTCTGATGGAGTCGCCAACGAATGTCGTGGTGTCAAAAGCAATGGCGTACTGCAGTCCGGGAGGAAAGCGTTTCGAAAGCCGGTCCAACTCGACACGAACGGCCTTGTCCACGTCGAGCGCATTGGCGGTGGGCAACTGGGTTATGCCAATGCCAACGCCGTCGTACCCGTTGAAGCGAAGCCGGGCGCTGTAATCTTCGGCTCCCAGTTGCGCATAGCCAACATCGATGAGCCGAACCAACGCGCCGTTGCTGCCGGGCTTGAGGATGATGTGATCGAACTGTTGCGGATCGGTCAGCCGTCCGACAGCGCGCACGCTGATCTGATACATCTGATTGACGTCGGCGGGCTGGGCGCCGACCTGCCCGGAAGCGATCTGGACATTCTGCTGCGACAACGCCGAGACCACGTCCGACGCTGTCAGGCCCCGGGCTGCCAACCGCGCGGGATCGAGCCACAAGCGCATGGAGTACTTGCGCTCGCCGAAGATCTGCACATCGGCAACACCGTGGACGCGCTTCAGCGCATCTTTAACGTAGATGTCGATGTAGTTGCTGACGAACTCGTTGTCGTAGCGGTTATCGAGGCTGTAGAAGCCGGCTGCCATGATGAACGAAGTCGAGACCTTGTTGACGGTCACTCCGGTGGTCTTAACCTCGTTGGGCAAACGTCCCAGGACGCCGGAGACGCGGTTCTGTACATCGACCGCCGCGATGTCGAGGGGACGAGTCAACTCAAAGACGATAGTGATGGTGCTGCTGCCATCGTTGCCACTGCTGGAAGTCATGTACCGCATGCCCTCCACGCCGTTGATGGCCTCTTCCAGGATGATGGTGACTGACGACTCGACCGCCTGCGCATTGGCGCCGGTGTAGAAGCAGTTCACGGAAATCTGCGGCGGCGCCAGTTCAGGAAACTGGGCAATCGGCAGAAACGGGATGCAGACCGCTCCGGCGATGACGATGAACAGCGAGGTTACGGTCGAGAAGACTGGACGCTTAATGAAAAAATCAGCAAACAAGCAGAGTGCCCCTCAAATCCAAACCGTTTTTATCGGCGCGGTTGACGCCGTGCCTTCGTGCCATGCCGCCCCTACGGGGCTAAGATCAATTTTCCTAACCTTACCCAGCACTACTGTTCAATCTTGATGGGAGCGCCATCAGCGAGGCTCTGGCCGCCGGAAACCACCACCTGATCTCCAGCCTTCAGGCCGCTCCGGACTACGTAGTCATTGCCTGTGATTTCGCCTAGCTGGAGAGGCCGCTGGTGAGCGACGGTCTTGCCATCCTGCTGCTCGGCGACGAAGGCGAAGAATTGCCCACTGACGCGCGACACCGCGACCACCGGCACCGTGACGCCAGGATGGGTGTTCCAGATGATGCGGGCGCGGACCAATTGCATGGAGCGCAGCGAATCCTCTGCCTGGTCCGCCGGCGCCTTGGCCAGCACCGACTGCGTGGCCGGGTCAATTTGCGGTGAGATGAAATACACCTTGGTCCGCAGCAAGATTTTGCCGGCGTTGTCCAGCACCTCGACGGGAGCATCCATCTTGATTTCCGCCGCGTGCTCGGATGGAATTTGGATGTACACCTCGAGCGCCCGGCGCTCGTCAATCGTGGTCAGGGGCGTAGTGTTGGTCACGCGATCGCCCACGTGGACCGGAACGTCGCCCACAATTCCGTCGGTCGGCGAGAAGACGCTGTAGTACTTCAATTGCACCTGCTGCTGATTGACTTGCGCATCCAGCGACTTCACGTCGGCATAGGCAGCGTCGTAGGAGGTCTGCGCCTGATCGAAGTCCTGCTTGCTCATGACCCCGGACTCATAAAGCGTCTTGGCCCGGGTCAATTGCACCTTCGTCCATTGCAGAGTCGCCTCTTTCGAATTGCGTTGCGAGTCGAAACTGGAGACGGCAGCCTGCTGCCGGCGCGGGTCGATCTCCATCAGGGTTTGGCCCTTCTTGGCGAATTCGCCCGAATGCACTTTGATGTCGAAGATCC
>CAWIMR010000031.1:0-51766 GCA_963837245.1 uncultured Acidobacteriaceae bacterium
TTGCAACCTTTCCCGTTTGAATCCGTCCAAATTGCTAACCGCTGAACGATTGCAGAAACTCTACAAACCTGGAGGTCAAACAGTGCAATTGCCTGGACGTATCAGGATGATGGCGGGTTCGATTACGTCAGTATTCGTGCTCGTGCCAGGGCTGGTGGCGGGCGCGGCAACTCCAGCCAAGGCTCAGGAACCGGCGAAGCCAGAAGTACGCTTCGACGCTTCCGTGCCGCGCGAGCGACAGATCAAACTGGCCTTGAGCGCAGCCCCGGCGGAAGTATCAAGTAAGGCCGCAGTTTACGTTTTGGGCTCCAAAGGCTACGAGAAAATTCGCGAAGGTACGAACGGCTTTAGTTGTTTGGTTGGCCGATCATTCGAAGGAAAAACGGAAGCCTCCGTGGCACCCGATGTGCTACGACGCCGAGGGCAGTCGAACCCTGTTGCTGGTTACACTGCGCGAAGAAGAACTGCGCGCCAAGGGCAAGTCTGAGACAGAGATCAAAGCAGACATCGCGAATGGATATAAGGAGGGCCGCTACCGGGCGCCAGGCAAACCGGGATTCGTCTACATGCTTTCGAGCGAGAACTATGTCCGCGACCCTGAAACCGGAAAGAGTGGTCCCTTTCCATGGCACTTGATGTTTTATGCGCCCTATATGACCGCGAAAGACCTGGGATACGAATCGGTGAAGGGCACAATGCTGCCTTATCTATCGTTGCCTGGGGAGCCGGACGCAATGATGATTGTAATCCCAGCGGCATCAGAGCTTGGGGATAGCTCAGATGGCGACTCCCACAAGCACTGAGAGAACAGCAGATTTTTGGTCGGCTAAATCTCAGGAGTGGTCGATGAGCGGAACAAGGTTGGGCGATGCGCATCGCAAGCCTGGGTCATGCGGTCTTTGCCGCGACCATGGTCGCCATCGGAATCCTGGGCCTGATCAAGGGCGATTACGTCGCGCTATGGCAGCCGATACCCCAGGGTGTGCCCGCACTGGCCTATCTGTGCGCCTTCATCTCCCTGGCATCTGGCATAGGCTTGCTCTGGCAGGCGCGCGGCCGCCATCGCTGCTCGTGTGCTGCTCGCCTATCTCCTGCTTTGGTTGCTGCTGTTGAGAGTGCCAGGCATCTTCCTCTCGCCCACCGTGGAATATTGGTGGGCAGCCTGCAAGACCGCGGTGATGGCGGCGGCCGCCTGGGTACTGTATGTCTGGTTCGCCGCTGACTGGGACAGGCGGCGCCTCGGTTTCGCCACCGGCGACAGGGGTCTGCGCATCGCGAGGGTGCTCTACGGCCTGGCCTTGATCCCCTTCGGCGTGGCCCATTTCATCTATCTCAAACAGACCGCCGGGCTGGTGCCTGGCTGGCTGCCATGGCATGTGGCCTGGGTGTATTTCACCGGCGGTGCCTTCATCGCGGCGGGCGTGGCGGTGCTCATCTGTGTATGCACGGCTGGCAGCGATGCTCTCGGCGTTGCAGCTCGGCATGTTCACGCTGCTGGTGTGGGTACCCATCGTGGCGGCAGGTTCCAAAGACGCCTTCCAATGGAGCGAGATCGTCGTCTCTGCGGCGCTGACGGCCGGCGCCTGGGTGGTGGCGGATTCCTACCGCGGCGTGCCCTGGCTCGCCGTAGACAAGCGCTGGCACCGGCGCTACGAAAGAATGGAGCCTAGTCCGAACCTGTCCACGCGGTGAAGCGTGCTTTTCCCTGTCATAGACGTCATTCCAGCTTTCTTTCAGAAAAATTCAAGTTCCGTTCAAGGACTCTCAAGGCCATTCGACTGTAATCTCGCTCCAGATTGCGAGGGCAACAATGCTCCTCGCCGCGGAGGAGAGAAATGTTGAAGAGAGTTGCTGTTTTCGTATATGGAGTCGCCTGCTATGGCGTCTTCCTTGCCACCTTTCTTTACGCCGTCGGGTTTATCGGAAACTTGGTGGTTCCCAAAACGATGGATTCGCCGGCTCGAACGCCCTTCCTGTACGCAATCGGAATCGACGTGCTGCTGCTCGGCATCTTCGCCGTACAACACAGTGTGATGGCGCGGCCGTGGTTCAAGCGGGCCTGGACGCGCGTTGTCCCCGAACCCGCGGAGCGCAGCACGTATGTTCTGTTATCGAGCCTGGCTTTGATCGCCTTGTTCGCATTCTGGCAGCCGTTGGGCGGAACCTTGTGGGACATTCAAAAGTCCGGTCTGCTCGTTCGCTGATGTACGAGCTTTTGGGCTGGGATTTGGCGTCGTGCTGATAGCCACGTTCCTCATCAACCATTTCGACTTGTTCGGGTTGCGGCAGGTTTGGCTGTACCTGGTCGAAGCCGTACACACAACTGACCTTCGGTACGCCACTTTTCTACAAGTACATGCGGCATCCGCTTTACCTCGGATGGTTTATGGCGTTCTGGTTCACTCCGACAATGACGGGCGCGCACCTGCTGTTCGCCGTCATGACGACGGTGTACATCCTGATGGCGATCCGATGGGAAGAGAAGGACCTGATGGAGTCGCATGGTGAGCAATACATTCAGTATCGCGAAAGAGTGTGCCGATGTTCATACCCACCGGTTCCAGCAAGCCAAGAGCTAGACAAAGCGAATCAACCCGCTTCAGAGAGAGCAGCATAGGAGGATTACCATGTCGCAGATCTCGACGACAGCTCGCGAAAGGATACAGGCACAGGGGTTTTGTGGCTTGAAGCGATGCCACATACGCGCAGATCAATTATCCCTTGCGCCTGTCCCCCGGCATCATGATGGTGTGGGTAGCTGTGGGGACGGTGCTGGCCTGGGGCCGGATAATGTGGGCCTTGGTGCCGTTTACAGCGCTGGGTGCAATTTTGACGGGGCATCCGTTTGATGTTTTGTACAACTATGGCCTGCGGTACTTAACTGGGTAGGCCGAAACTGCCGCGCTATGGGCTTCGCCGACGCTTCGCCTTTGCGGTGGCGACGACCATGGTCACGCTGGCCGCATCGGCATTCCAAGAGGGCGTCCCCCTTGCTCGGCTACATCGTCGGAGGGGCAATCGTGGCCTCTACTTGCTTGCAGGTGATTACGGGGATCTGCGGCCCGGCTGTCCTGGCGGGCAGGTTGTTCGGGAAGGTCAAGTGTGAGGAACCTGAGCAGTATCTGCGACTCGAATCGAGCCGGAGGTCCAGTGATTGTGATCCAAGCGCCGATACTGAAACGGATGATCAGGAGATTCCTTATGGTTCGACCGAAATGTGAGGCTGACCATGCCGCGTGATTACTCGATACGGGCGAACGAGCGAGCCGCCCTGCTAGCTTGCTGCTGTGGGTGGCTCGACTGCCACATGCCCGTCGGGCCAGCCAAGGAAACGGGAGATCTCGTCAACAAAGATTTGCCAGGCGGGCTCACCGGGGACAACCTCGTGACTGCGGCTGGGGAGCTCGACGTAGCGGGCGCCGCGGATTCGCGAGGCGATAAGGCGTCCTTCGCTGGCGGGAACGACGGCCTCGTCGCGCGAGTGAATGACGAGAGTGGGGCAGCAAACCTTGGGTAAGAGGTCGAGGATGTCGATCTTGGGGAACTCGGCCATCATGAGCGCGGCGTTATCGGGGGATGAAGTGATGCGCTGGAATTCATTCATCCACTCGGATTCTTCGGGGCTGGCGTCTGGGCGGAACAGCGTGGTCCAGAGCTGGCGGAAGGCGGGGTTGTCGCGGCCCCAACCGAGGCGGATGAGCGTCAGCATCGCATTGAACTGCTCGGTCATCATGCTGCCAGGAGGAGGCCATCCTCGGGCGAAGGACCCAACTAGGATGAGCTTGGTGACACGCTCGGGGTGGCGGGCCGCATAGGCTGCGCCGATGGGGCCGCCCTGGCAACTGCCAACCAGGGCGAACTTGTCAAAGCCGACCGATGCGATGAGTTCCTCGAAGTCAGAGAGTGAGCGCTCAAAGGAGAAGTCGTCGACATTCCAGTCGGAGAGGCCGCTGCCGCGCTGGTCATAACGAAGCAGAGTGTTGTGGCCCATGACCTGCGAGAACCAGTGCCGGCGATAGGGGATCTTCCATTCAAAGTCGAGATGGTTGAGCCAATCGATGGCGCGCACCAATGGCGGTCCGCTACCGCCCATGGTGTAGGCAAGCCGCACGCCATCGCTGGTAGTGAAGAATTGGATTTCCTGCTCAGAGGTCGCGGCAACCTCTGGTGAGAGCGCAACCTTTTGCAGCCTGGGACGGCCGGAGATTCCCTGCACTTCGGCGATAAACCGATAGCCCTGCCGCGGCACGGTTTCGATAAACTTCTGGCCGTTGGCGCCGTCTTGTAAAGCGCGGCGGAGCTTGGAAATATTGTGGTCGAGGTTGTTCTCTTCGACAACGCTGTCGGGCCAGAGCCGCTGCATTAGCTCGTCTTTTCGAACAAGGCGGCCGTGGTTTTCGACGAGGACGCACAGCGTGTCGAACACCTTCGAACGCAGCGGAATCAGCTCGCCAGAGCGAGACAGCCGGCGTTCGGCGACATCCAGTTGGAAGGACTCGAAATGAAAAACCACAGCCCCACCTTCAGAAAACGGCTGACCGATCCTCAAGCTGCGGCCCTGAATGAGCCAGTCCCCACGGGCAGATTATATCTCGTCGTCACTTCGCCCCCGGATGTCGGAGAATCGAAAACGCCTCGGATCCAGTCTTCCGCCCTTGCCACCTTGTCCTGCCCGAGGCGTTTCCGATCAAGGCTAGCGACAACCCGTCCAAGTGATTTTGCCCCCGACAGGACTGGCTCTACGCCAGATCCGTACACACATTGCGCGTTTCCCGTTCCTAATCTCGCACACGTCGTCTTCTGCCCGCTTGAAAGCTCTCTGGTTCAATTTCAGGTTTGCCCGTCATCTGGGAGTCAGCTCGGCGCAGTCCGGACACACCGCCGTGACAAGTGCACAGCCTGACTCAGAACATGAATTTCAGCGCGAACTGCACCTGGCGCGGATCGCGTGCCTCTAGGATTTGGTTGAAGGTTGGCGAACTAATGTCGCTGTCGGGCAGGCGGAAATTCGGATGATTCAGGATATTGAACAGCTCCGCCCGGAACTGCAGCGACATCGATTCCGCCATCTTGATATTCTTCAACACTCCGAAGTCCCAATCCATGTAGCCGGGACCAATCGCGACGTTCCGTCCCTCAGTGCCAAACTGTCCCGCGTTGGCGATGGGATCCAATTGCTGGAAGGCACTTGCATTGAGCCAGGCATTGACCGTGTGCGGGCCGTTGTTTGGATTACCTACGAGGTCAGGACGCTGCGCCGAAAAGCCCGTGATCTCAGGCGCACTGCCCTGGGCCGACACGTCGTTCGAATCGAACACTGTGAACGGCGTGCCGCTCATCAGCGTAACAATTCCGTTCAGCTGCCATCCCCCGAATGCCCGCTTGTACCACTCTTGCCCGTTCTCCCAGAAAGGGAGGTCCCACGTGTAGCTGAAAACAAAGCGATTGCGGGCATCGAACATCGAGAGCCCGCGCTCGGCCGCCAAATCGAAGGGGTTCTGCGCCAGGTCGTTCTCCCCCGCGACCGGTTTCGCGGCCGAGCCGGTCATGTTGAACGATGACGCGTCATCAATGGATTTCGACCAGGTGTACGACGCGAGGAATGCCAGTCCGTGACTGAAGCGCTTCTGAAGGCTCACTTCCAGCGCATTGTACGAAGAGTTCGCGATGCTCGCGATCTCACCCATGGAGGAAAAAATACAACTGCTCGGCGGATCGTTGAGTGTGCATCCCGAATAGAGCCGCCGCTGGTTAGCATTGCCCGAATTCGAGATGGGCTGGCCATTCACGTATCCCGGCACGAACACCGCCGGGTTTCCTTCGATGAAACGCGGCAGATGCGTTCCCTTGGTGCCGACGTATCCCATTTCGAGCAGGAAGTCACGACCGATTGAGCGTTGGAAGTTAAGGTCCCAATCTTGTGAGTAGGGCAGTGTCATGTTCGGCGCCAGGGTCAGGTTGGTCAGTGGCGTCGAGAACGCGCCAGGGACCGGCGGATTGCCGTTGTAGGGATCGGCAAAGTTTGGCAAGCTTACCTGCGGTGTCGCCAGGTACGGGGGTGCGCTGATCGGCGTCTGTAAAGGCCCGCCCTGACCGGTGTAGTAAGGTTCATAGAAGATGCCGTACGCCGACGTTAGGAGGGTCTTGCCATCGCCAAACACATCCCATGCGATGCCCACACGCGGCGCGAACCCAGTTTTGTCCGTCGCGATCAGTCCCGCGGGGATGCCCGGATCTCCCGGATATAGCAGTCCCGTGGGCGCATTCGGCATCACCACAGACTGGCGCCTCGGAATAAACATCGACTGCAGGTTATCGAGCTCCGTGTCCGGCATCGGCAGCTCGTAACGCAAACCCAGATTCAGCGTGACCCGAGGCGCCACCCTATAGGTGTCCTGCGCGTAGGCGTTCAGCTCGTTGCCGCGAATGTGGCGCGTGAAATTGCCGAGCCCCTGCAGGAAGACCACCGGCTCGCCCGACAGGAAGCCTGCAAACGCGTCAGTTACCGGGAAGGGTGCAAACACGAAGAAGCCGTTGGTGGCGATGCCCTGGGTAACATTGATCTGCTGCCGCTGATATCCGCCGCCGAACTTGAACAGATGCTTGCCGCGGGACCAGCTCATGGATCCCGAGATGTTGTACAGGTTCTCGTAGGTATTGCGCGGCCCGGTGATCGGGTTGCCGATGTCCGTATATCCGCTGATCTGGATGAACGGCGGTCCTTCCGCAATTTCCAGGCTCGGCGAATACTGGAAGCCCAGGCTCTCGGGAGAAGTGTGCAACTCGCTCTGGCCATACAGAAACTTATTGCGCAGGAACGAGAAGCGCAGCACCCCGACTAACGCCGACGTAAACGTGTGCGTTTCTTGCGCAACGAAGTTCTGCGCCCGTTGGTCTTCGCCCACCGGGAAGCCGGGTACGCTGGCGCCTTGCGGCGACAGCGGGTTGACGTCCGACGACTGGTAAAACGAGTAGCGGAAATTCAGGTTATCGTGCGGCGTCAGGTAGTCATCGATCTTGATTCCGAACTGGTCGCTATCGTTGTTGATATTTCCCGAGGCGGAATACAGGTTGTTCCCCACATTCGGTTCGGGAAAATATTTCAGCAGGCCCTGCGAGATGGGGTTGATCGACGGCAGTTGGTTGTTCGGATACGGCGCATTGGCGAGGACATTGAACAGTTGATTCGCCGGATTGTTGCAAAAGCCGTGGGTGAATCCTTCGGGACACAGTTCCGCGAAGTTGCCGGTGCGCTCCTGCATCGACGGGACTGTGGTCAGTGCCGTGACGCCTTGCAGGTTGCGAAAGCCTTCGTAGTAGCCGAAGAAGAAGATCTTGTCCTTCCGGATTGGGCCGCCGATGGTTGCGCCGAACTGGTTCTGCCTCAGTGGCAGGGCCTGCGCCTGAAAATAGTTACGCGCGTCGACAGCATCATTGCGCAGAAACTCCCACAACGCGCCATGGAAGTAGTTCGTGCCCGAGCGCGTAAGGATGTTCGTCGTCGAACCCAGAGCGTGGCCAAACTCGGCACTCGCATTGTGCGTGATGATGAGAAACTCCGAGATCGCATCCACCGGGGGTTTCAGCACGTACCCGCCATCGACTCCGTTAAAGTTGTCCGCGCCGTCGATCAGGAAATTGTTCGATTCCGGCCGCTGCCCGTTAACGGAGTACGGCTGTCCGTCGCGCAATCCGCCGCCCGCTTCCACCAACCCGGGCGTTATCGGTACCACCCCGGGCTGCAGCAATCCCAACTGCGAAAAATTGCGGCCGTTCAGCGGCAGGTCTTCCAATTCCCGCTCACTTACAACCTTGCCCATGCTGGTTACTGTCGGCGCGATGAGATCAGCATCGGAGGTGACCTGAACCACTTTGGTTTCCGAGCCGATCGCAAGATGCGGCGAGAGCGAGGCGCTCTCGTTCACGCTCACCGAGATGCCGTTTTGCACATATTCCTGAAAGCCTCTTGCCGTGACTTGCAGCTGGTAATGTCCCACGGGAAGTTCCAGCACAACGTAGCCGCCGTTACGGTCGGTGATTACCGTGCGCGAAAGACCAGTTTCGGATTGCTGCACGGTTACCGTTGCGCCTTGCACGACTGCACCCAATGGATCCGTGACTGTGCCCCGAATGCTGCCGGTGATCTGCTGGGCAGACAAACCAAGGCAAGCAAGCACCACAAATATCAGCACATTGCGAACGTCCTTCATGTTGTCTCCAAATCCCCCGACAGGTTTGGCAGTAGACACACGTATGTATTCACGCGGAAATGCGTGTGAGTTATCGATTCACTTTGCGCGCGTCACCCCAAACAGAATGCCGCGATTATAGACAGCCAACGACGGCGATCAATAATAGAAAAGAATTAAAGAGAAAAGAATTATTAGGCGGCATTTCTGGAGACTCCCAATTGTCCATTGAAGGCAAACAACGCAACGCTGAAGGAGTTGGTATTGGTAAAAGAGAAAAACCGGCCGCGGCGATTGGGTGACCGAGATTTCGTTGGAGAGACAGTCGTGAAGGGCGTAGATGCGCGGAACGCCTAAACTCTGACCACGCCGTTTCTGTCATCTTGTAGAAGCGGCGCTTGGTGCGTTTCGAGTGTGTTGTGGGCGATCCGGAAGCTGACATGGAAAATTACTCCCGACTAGTCGGCCAGTGTTTACGAATGCTTTCCTTTCATCTGGCTGTATAACGCCCCACTCGTTGAAGCGATCGTAGTTGTCCCCAAGTCCTAGGGCTGTATCGGAAGCGCCCTCTTCGAGGATCCATGAATCACATTGGGGTGCGTGGGCGCTTTCGATACAGCGACTTGAAGGAAGCTGCTGGCTATGGGATTTGATTGGCGCTGGGTTGAAATGAGGGTGGTGGCAAGTAGGTGTTGTAGTGCGAGGGAGTGGTTGGATTAGAGATGGCATCGGGTTGTTGTGGGAGCAGTGGCCTGGGAACGGCTCTCACCGCGAGCGAAAAGACTTGCGAAGGTGCTGGCGAGGCGCAGAAGTTGTGTATGTGTCGATGCACGCGGAAGGATCGAGGTTGGTGCTGTGGTTTCATGCAAGATGCTCGTGCGGAAACGGGGGGCTCGGAGCTGGATCTGGGCGGCAGTAAGCCTCTCGATCACAAGCATTGGTCCACCGCACCTGGGGCAGATCCAGAAAGCAGGAGCGCGAACTGGGCGCGGACCTGGCGGATTGACGAGGTTCGATTCTTGCACGGAGTCCAGTAAGCGAGCACAGAGTGGGAGCAATAGAGCGCGCCGGCGGTTGGCCAGAAGGCCGAAGTTGCGAATGCGAACGAAGCCGCGGGGAAGCAGATGGAGCAGGAACCGCCGCAGGAACTCCTGGACGGAAAGCGTCATCAGGCGCTTTTTGTTTTTGTAAGCCGAGTCCCTCCAGCGAAACTTGACTTGCGCATCGGCCAAGGAGACGAGCCGGTGATTAGAGATGGCGACGCGGTGGGTGTAAGCGCCGAGATAACGTAGGGCATGCTCGGGACCACCGAAGGGCGGTTTGCAATAGACCACCCAGTCATGCCGGAACAGTTGACGGAGCCAAGCGGAGAACACCTTGAGCTGAGCGAGCTGATTCAGATCGCCATAGAAGCGGAGTTTTCCTTCGCGGCCGGCGCGCTTCAACGCAGCCACGAACTTGCCGCGAAAAACCCGACTCAGCACTTTGATGGGAAGAAAGAAAGAGTAGCGGGCGTGGATCCAGTGGGTGTGATCCAGCGAGAGTCCACCGGCGGGGACCACGCAATGGACATGGGGATGAAGTTGGAGCTTCTGATCCCAGGTGTGCAGCACGCTGAAGAAACCGATCTCGGCGCCCAGATGTCTGGGATCACGAGCCACTTCGAGCAGGGTTGCGGCGCTGGTGCGAAACAGCAGGCCGTAGATGAGCTTCTTGTTCTGCAGGGCGAGTGGTGCCAGTTCCCGCGGCAGAGTGAAAACGACATGCACGTGGGGAGTGGATAGCAACTCACGCTGACGAGCCTCCAGCCAGCGGTGGCGGGCATTGCCCTGGCATTTTGGGCAATGTCGATTGCGACACGAGTTGTACGAGATGACGGAATGTCCGCAGTGGGAACACTGATCACGATGTCCGCCGAGGGCAGCGGTGCGGCAGCGCGCGATGGCCAGCAACACCTTCTGATGTTGCCAGGTGATCCAGTGGCGACTGCGCTCAACGAATGTCTGCCCCGCACAGCGAACGATGTCGGCCATCTCCAAGAGAGGGCGACTCATTTAGGGCTTTGGCGACGGCTCTCGTTTCTGCTTCTCCGGGGACAAAATCAAGGAGTCCAACGGGCTCGCGGTGGCGCTGAGATGGCGTTTGGACAGATGCAGGTAGATGGTGGTTTCTTCCAAGTCGTGATGCCCCAGCAGCAACTGAATGGTTCGCAGATCCGCACCGTCTTCCAACAGGTGGGTGGCGAAACAATGCCGCAAGGTGTGGGGATGGATGTTTTTCTCCTGCAGGCCAGCGCGTCGAGCGGCCTGGCGGCAGGCGTGATAAACAGCTTTTGGGGTAATCGGACGGTCCGCCGTGTGACTGCATCCCCCGGGGAACAGCTACTCGGAAGGCTTGCGCTTTAACCCGCGCCAATACTCGCGCAGTGCATCCAGCAACTTTGGGCTGAGCATGACGTCACGATCCTGGCGCCCCTTGCCCCCTTGGATGTGGATGACCATCCGTTGACTATCAATGTCGCTGATCTTGAGGCGCGCCAGCTCAGCACGCCGCACCCCGGTGGCGTAGAGCGTCATTAATACGATGCGATGAAAGGGAGTCAGTGCCGAGTTGATCAGACGAGCGACCTCCTCTTGACTGAGAATGATGGGCAGCTTCAGCACTTTCTTGGGATAGGGAGTTTCGGCCACGCTCCAGGCCCGCTTGAGCGTCTGGATGTAGAAGAAGCGCAGAGCGGCCAACCGCTGGTTCACCGTATTCGGCGCCAACTTCCACTTCTTAAACAAGGCAGCTTGGTACTCGCGGATGTGTTGCGGGCCCAACTGTTCGGGCGAGCGGTGGAAGCATCGGGAGAAATGTTCGACGGTGCGAACGTAACAATCGATGGTGGTCTGAGCATAGTTCCGACGGTGGAGTTCTTCGAGCATGATCTTGCGAAGATGGGTCACAGAGAAATCCTCCTTTCTCTGCGAACCAACTTAGATCAGCTCCCTCTTCAACTGCTCGCCTACGGCACGCGCAAGCGTCCGCCGTCCACGGCTTCGTTCAAGTCTGGTTGTGGAGAGTTTCAGCACATAGGTAACGAGGAACGCCCTTGTGTCGGGGAAGACGCCCGCGGTTGCGGTGCGGTCGGTTCGGTGCTTGGCCGCGTCGCCAAGCTCAGTTGATAAGAAACGCCGCCTTCGCATGAGGGGAGAAATGGCGCTACCCTGCGAGAACTCTCAGCGGCCGGATTCCTTCTGAGACATGGGCTGCCTGGAAGTTGCAAACGCGGGATGGCATAGGTGGCGGGCGGGACCTGATCCGACCAACGGGCGTAACGCTCACTCTGGCTGGCACAGTGTAGACTTCATACGCGGCGATCAAAGCCAACTTGGTGAGGATCCTGTGTATATCAATTGGTCTGCGGACTGCAAAACCCCAGGTTGTAAACGGCGCCAGGTATTTAAGCAGGTCGAGTACACTCCCGATTCGTCCGATGACCCGACCGTCCAGCTGAATTTGCCGATGGTGTTCAAGATGCGCTGCAAAACCTGCGGCAAAGTCTACAGCTATACCATGCGTGACGTGGCAGACTTTCAATCTCAGGAATCTCTGCTTCTCGGATTCGAAAGTCAGTCGTAACAGTTCCGGCAACACCGCTGGTAGATGGGATTTGAGAATCACCATAACTGCCGATAACTGTGATCCCTACATTGGGGCTGGAGGATTCACGGTTAAACCGGACAATCAGATTCGGTGTGACGATCCAGAATTTCGGTTCACCTATGAGTAGGACTATGAAAGCAGCAGAATACCAAGAAGGACATAAAGTTACATGCCAACCAGCGCCTTGACACCTCAGACGGGAAGAGCATACCGTTGTAGCCCTTCTAGCTGGGAACACGGTTCTTTGTGGCGCAGGCACCTCCATCTCGGCGATTGCGTAGGCAATATTAAAACTGACAAGGAAATGCACCATGAGCAACAAGGTCTTTCGGCTCTTGGCAATCTGCGCTCTCGGGGTTGCTTTGGCAACATCGTCAATCGCCGCGACACCCGCCACCAGCCCATTCCCCGAGCCGTTGCTAGCCGAGAAGCCTCTCGCCAGCCTGATTTATGACGGGTCGACGTCAGGTCGGATTCAGTCCCCAGGCGATGCCCAGTCCTACACCCTCCCCGTGAATGCTGGGGAAACGATCACGGTGGACGTTACCACTGACGCCGGTCTGCAGGCGATGATCAGCCTTTTCGACCCGAATGGCAATGTCATTGGACAGTCGGTTGCGGGCGCCGCCGGTCAGGAGGTTGTCCTGTTCACGGCACCAGCCTTCACCACTGGGACGTACACGATCACAGTGGAGGGCGCCAATTCAACGACAGGGAACTTCGCGGCCACACTCACTCTCAACGCGACTTTGGACTCGGGGGCCCACGGCGGCCCCGAAAACTCGACCCTGGCTACCGCCCAGGACATTACATCCAGCACGGTCGCTCTGACCAACATGGCCGACCGGGCGGCCGTCGTCGGTCATTTCGATGGGACGGATCATTATTATTCGTTCTCCGTGCAGGCCGGACAGGTCTCTTCGCTCGCCCTGCAGCTCGCCAGCGGCGCCTCGGTGAGACTGCAACTGGAGGATGGGAACGGAAATGTGTTAGCCGTTGGTGTGGGAGGCGCTCAAAACGTGAGCTTAATCATCCAGGATTTTGTGGCTGCAGCCACTGGCACTTATTACGCTCGGCTCACTGGTTCAGGCCGGAGCGATTACAGCCTCGTCGTAACCCGGGGTACCGATTTTGAGCTGGAGCCCAACGACCAATCCCATCCGCAGAGTGTGGACCTCACCCACACGGTCTTGGCATACATCGGCAACAGCGGCGTGGCGGTGCCCGACAATGACTGGTACACGTTTAACGTCAATGCTGGCGATAACCTTGTCCTCATCACCGCTACCCCATCCGATCAAGGCGGAGAGTTCCACAATAAACTCTTTCCACAGATCAACCTGTACGATAACAACGGCAATTTCGTGGCTACTAACCAGGGGCAGCCGAAGAACACTCCTGTCTATTGGACAGTCCTCACCGCCGGTACGTATTTCGCCCAGGTCACCGGTGTCGATGGTCCCACCGTCAGGAATGGGTTTGGAGAATACGTCCTGGAGATCCAAGGCGCCACAGGCCCTTAGCGCAACACATTGGCAAAACGAAAAATTGAAGACGTCCGCCCGCTGCCATCACGAGATCGACGTCTTCTCCAAGCACGGAGGCGAACGCACAGCGCAGCAGTCTTGCCGATACCTCCCATCCCTTCCAACGCGGTGAGCTTCTTCGGAAAGGTATTGAGGCAAGCAGACCACCACGGCCGTGTCGCTCCGCTTCGGGACTGTTCGTGCGCACACGACGAGGCTCGCCAATTGTCGCTCGTCCAACAAAGCCCAGGTCTACATAGATTTCGACGGATTGTATTCCGTCCTCCAAAACAGCCCACCCCGACACGGGAGCCTTGCCTTGAATCGACTGCCCTCCGACGGGCGCGTCCAGGAAGCCAAATGGAGGTTTGCTAGGATTCCTCGTGCGTTGACATGGGGTCAAGCAAAAACCCAATAGAACTTTAAGGTCAATGTGGGATAAAGCGGGCGAAAGCTTCAGGAAGGTGTGGCTACTGCTCTATTCCAAGTGCCGAAGAACGGCAGAGACCAAACGGCGGCGTCAGCATAACGACAGACCCCCTCTTGGCTCATCAGCCACGTTGAATACAACTTTAGTAATATTTTTATCGATTACTATCCGTGCTAAGCTGCCGATTTGGGATCAGCGCATCCCCCATGCCGCAGTCGGGCTAGTCTATCTAGCCGACCCGGGCTGGAAATGATCTTTGACAAGTCTTTTTTTGGGACGGCCCGTGGTGGGTTTCGTCCCTGCTGGTTTCTGGCCGATTAGGGGCCAATAGCGGCAATCCGGAGTCGAAATACGCCGATTTCGGGTCACTTCGATCTCATCTTGGTTCCGAGGCTGGCTAGGGCACCGATCAATGAAGGTACTGTAGCTCGCGAAGACTGGCAATTGGCAGCGGGAATCCCCTAAAATATTCAAAATAAAAGACTAAGTTGCTAGAATTCGTCGCAAAATATTGAAAATAAAGATTCATTTTTTTGTTTTATCCGCTTTCGATTATTATTCGCCTCCTAATGGGCTGCTGACGATTCGCTAGTATCGCTCCTGATTCTTGACTGCCGATAGACTAGCGGCCCAATAGGCAAAATTCCCCAATAATGGGGTTGCAACATTTGTTGTGCATCTGTACCATCGGGCTGCTACATGCGCGCATCTGCAAGTACTTACGCTGCCCGAATTCGCCGCTTTCGTCTTCCCCGGTTATGTGTTGCGGTGATCGGTTCCGACGCCTCCTCCATCGTGGAGCGTGCCGAGTCCCTGGTACGTGATAACACGTTTCTGGAGTTCAGGTTAGATTACCTGACGCAGCCGGCGTCGGGACTTCCGAAGCTCAGGAACTTTCTGGAGATGCATCCTGAAGCGACGGTAATTGCCACTTGCCGGCGCGCGGTCAATGGAGGCAAGTTTCGTGGTTCGGTTGCTGCCCAGCTCAGCGTTCTCCTGAAAGCGGCCGACAGCGGCTTTCAGCTGGTGGACCTGGAACTCCAGAGTGTCAAGACCCTTAAACCTCAGGAACTTCAGGAGCTTAACAATCGCGTCGGTCTCATCATCTCGTACCACAACTTCCGCAACAGCAAGAAGCTGGAAGAGCCATTCGAGGAGATGAGCAAGTATCCGGCAGATTTCTACAAGGTGGTATCGACTGCGACCAACCTCTACGACAACGTCGTGATGATGAAGTTCCTGGAGGCAAACTCGGGCAAGCGCGAGATGGTTGGCCTGTGCATGGGGGAGCAAGGCATTATCAGTCGCGTGCTGGGAGTCCGGGCAGGCAGCGTCTTCACTTTCGGTGCGGCGTCGCGCGGTGAAGAAACCGCTCCCGGACAGGCGACCGCAATTGAGTTGCGCGATACCTATCGCATCGAGAGCGTTGATGCCGCGACCCAGGTCTATGGCGTTGCCGGGGATCCGGTGGAACACTCCTTGTCTCCGGTAATGATGAATGCGGCATTCCGCCGCGAGGCCGTGAATGCTGTTTATCTGGCTTTGCACGCCAAGAGTCTGAAGGACCTGCTGGCCTGCGTCCAGAATATTCCGATCCGCGGCCTTAGCATCACCATGCCCTATAAGCAGGAGATGGTAGAAGAGTTAGAGAACTCCGACCCGCTCACCCGCCAGATTGGCGCCTGCAATACGGTGGTCCGCAGCTTGGATGGCAAGCTTTATGGCTTTAATACGGATGTTGCTGGAGTGCTGGTTCCTCTGGAACAGCGCCTTCACCTTGCCGGGGCGCGCGTATTGTTGATCGGCGCTGGCGGTGTCGCGCGGGCAGCAGCCTTTGGCCTCAAGTCGAAGGGAGCCGAGGTTTTCATTACCAACCGCACGCAGGAAAAAGCACAAACGCTGGCGCGGCAAACCAAAGTGAAATACCTCAAGCGAGTGGAAGTCGCGAAGCAATCCTTTGATGTCATTATTAACGCCACACCGGTCGGCATGGGCAACCACAAGCAGTCGCCGCTGGAGGAAAAGGAACTCAATACGAAGTACGTCTTCGACCTGGTTTACCTACCTGCCGAGACGAGGCTGGTCAAGATGGCCCGCGCCAAGGGACTTCAGATCATTCCCGGGCTGGAAATGTTCGTCCAGCAGGGCGCCCGGCAATTCGAGATCTGGACCGGCAAGCCGGCGCCGATCGCCGAGATGGCTTACGTCGTTACCAAGGCGTTGGAGCGTCGCGCCCTGGAGGAAGCTGCTGACGAGAAAAAAGCGCCCGCTAAGAAGGCGGCCCACAAGGCCCTGAAAGGCGCCCGCAAATCCAGTAAGTAGCGTCCTCCCGGTTTTCAGCTCGACTCTCCCGCCCCCGCGAACTGGAAAAAACGGGACCGTCAAATTCCAGGTTGCGGTTTTCCCTTCAAAAGGCTTAGGATAGAGGAGTTGGGGTTGGTACCTCATCCATCTCCAATTCAAGCAGCCAGTTTCGTAATCCCACGTTCGTAAGTCAGCATTCCCTCATGCACAGCGCCCTTCAACTGTGTGCGAGTACTCCCAGGAGAGACTGAGATGGCGTGGTACGCGTACTGCATTACCGAGCAACAGGGCCTTCTAAGCGGCACCCGAGCTCGGCGTCCCTTCGCAATTGAGAACCTCCGAGGCGTGAACGCTGCTTCGGTGTTCGCTTATCCGAGCGGGGAATTCGCGGTCATTGTCAGCGATTACTCCACCGGCCAAACCCTCACCCAGCAATCCATTGTTGACCATGCTCGCGTGGTCAGCGAGTGTTTTCGTACGCTTACCGTGCTTCCTTTCCGGTTCGGCACCATATTCGAGTCCGACGAAGCGCTCCGCCGGGCGGTAAAGGCCAATCGCAAGGCATTTCTGGAAAGCGTCGCCCGCCTGCGGGGAAAGGCTGAGATGCACTTCAAGCTTCTCGTCAAAGACGGGGCGCTGGAAGAGGCCATAGCCGAGTTGCCCAACGGTGTAGGAGGAGAGTACCTTCGCAAATTGCGCGAACAAGCGACTCGGGTCAGGGAACGGCAGACCAAGGCCCGCGCCCTCTCGATGCAGGTACACAAACTGTTCTCACCGCTCGAGGAAGATGTAATCTGCAAACGCACCGACTCCGGTGGAATGCTTATCGACTTTGCCCACCTGATCGACTCTACCTCCATTGCCAAGTACCAGAACCGCTACAGCGCCGCGACGCGGCACTTCAAGGACTGCCAGATCACGATTACTGGACCGTGGCCGCCTTATCACTTCATGCCCGGAAAGCTGCGAACGGTCCCCGGCGGGAACTGATGTTGGTCCGAAAAAGTGAAAAGAGGCGGCCACGAGCCGCCTCTTTTTATTTCGCAGCGAGGGACCGGGCTGCCGGGTAGCCGCCCAGAAATCTTTTCGTCCGAGGTGATGAACTCGCCTTCTCTCGGATTACAATCTCGGTAATCGATCCAGGTAAGTGCGAATTGATGAACGCTTGGAATTCGGAGTCAAGGCGCTGTGCGCTTTTCGGGGTTTCAAGTTGGGCAAGTACAACCTAAAGATAGGTATGGCGATTCTCATGATGAAACAGTAATTTCCGCTGGGATGCGCAGGGAAGTGGGATCGCTTTTGTGGGGTGCGATGACACCGAATCATAAGGAGCGCGTATTAGTTGTTGCTGACGATGCCGGCACGAGCCGGAGTCTCAGCTCTCACCTAGTACGCCGGGGCTTCGATGTCAGCCATGCCACCACTGGAGAAGATGCTGTCCGTATATTCCGTGTATACAACCCTGGATTGGTTCTGTTGGACGATCCTGAGGGTGCGATGACGGCGCTCGACACGCTCCAGCGTATCAAGCAAGTCAAACCTGACGTCGCGGTCATCATGCTGTCCGGCCGGCTTGATCCCGATGTGATCTTCAGGGCTTCCAAGCTGGGGGCCGACGATTACCTGGGCAAGCCGGTGGAGGCGAAGGAGTTGGACCTTCGCATTGACCGTATCGTGGAAAGGCGGCGCTCGCCCGCCGAAGGGACTCAAATCCGCGACCAGGTGCGACGCAGCAGTGACTTTGCCATGCTCTTCGGCACCAGTCCCAAAATGGAAGAGGTCAAGAACACCATTGAGCAAGTGGCTGATACGACGGCCACCGTACTCATTCGCGGCGAAAGCGGGACGGGTAAGGAGGTGGTCGCACGGATGATCCACGCGCAATCGGGACGCGGCGACAAGCCGTTCGTCAAGGTGAACTGTGCGGCCATACCGCACGAACTGCTGGAAAGCGAATTGTTTGGCTACGAGCAGGGAGCCTTTACGGGGGCTAACCGGCAAAAGCTGGGCAAGTTCGACCTCGCTAATGAGGGAACGATCTTCCTCGATGAAGTAAGCGAGATGCATCCCTCGTTGCAGGCCAAACTGCTGCATGTCCTGCAGGATGGCGAATTCTCCCGTCTCGGCGGCAAGCGCGACATCTCGGTGGACGTTCGCGTACTGGCCGCGACCAATAAGCCGTTGGAGCGGGCGGTCGAAGAAGGCCTCTTCCGCGAAGACCTCTTCTACCGGCTAAACGTCATTACCGTTCACATTCCGCCATTGCGCGAGCGCCGGGAAGAGATTCTCGTTTTTCTTGCCTACTTCCTGCCGAAGTACAGCGAGGTTTATGGCAAGCAGCCTGCGCCCTTCGGTGAGCAAGCCATCGGCTGCATGATGGAATACAGTTGGCCTGGCAATATTCGCGAGTTGGAGAACTTAGTGAAGCGCTACGTCATAGTCGGGAACGAGGCACAGATCATTCGTGAGCTTTCGACGCCCAAGTCCATCGTGAGTTCCTCCAGCGCTACCGATTTTGAGCTAAGCGTGAGGGACGCACACTCTGACATCGAAAAGGCCCCCGCTAAACCGCTTCCGGCGGCGATTCCGATTACCTCCGCAAGGGGGGACGGCGCGGCCGACAGCCCATCTTTGTTGGAGATTGGAAGGCGAGCGGCATTATCGGCGGAACGAGAAGCCATCGAGCGGGTGCTCACCCAGACGCGCTGGAACCGGCGGCAAGCAGCCAAAATTCTTAAGATCAGCTACAAAGCACTCCTCAACAAACTCAAGATCATGGAAGAGCACGACGATGCCCAGAATAAGAACCTGACAGCCTAAAATTGGAACCAGAATCGCTGCCAATCGGCCCTATCCAAGTTCCTGAGTGCAAAGAAGACTCCCACCCGAGAGGGATCTATCGCCACTATTAACAGCTACTTTGGCGGCATTTCCACAAGTGCACTTGGGTCTGGACGAACTTTGGAGAGACAGTTGCACACCGGTATCTCATCCAAAGAGGCAAAACCTTGAGTCCAACCCTCTTCCGTCTATCAAGACATCCCTACGATTGTCTCGGTCAGCGAGGCAGCGCCCTGTATCGTTTCCCCTGAAGATCCCTACCTTCCTGCCTCTTTTCGAAGCGGCCCAGATGGGCCGCTTTTTTTTCATGGCGTCATGCGACGTGCAAACTTGAGGAACAAGGAGCGTGCGTGCCCCTTGACCCCTTTCGCCTAGTCTCTGGCGCGCTCTGCCACACGCCCCTCCGGCCTTGTATCTCGCAAGGGATTGCCTGACTGGGTTGAAGTGTGCAAAGGCAATGGGTCCTTCTTTCTTGCTTTAGAGGTTACGTACTAAAGGGGGTAGGCGAGACTTGTACCATTCTCCTGTCACCCGTGCAGTTGGCGCACCCCCGACTGCGGGGCCTGGGCCCGGGGCGGAAACGTTAATACAACGTGTGCGGTGGCTGGAGCGAGGTGGTTATTCCAAAGTGACCACCGAGCGCTCCTCCTCTGGAGCGCTGATGGGCACGATGGTGAGCATGTCGGTTTGGACCTTGTCCCACTGCTGAATGAGCAGGCCCTTGGCTTCGAACATTTCGCGAATCAGGCGCGGCTCCCACCCGACAACTTCTTCCAGGATGGGAATGAGAATCGCGAGAGCGCTATCGCTGATGACCGACCGTTTGGCGATGGGCGCCAGATATTTGTTCTCGGAAACGGCGATGGTAAAACCGTCGCGCCGGTTTATGTGCAGCATGACGTGAATGTCAGAGCTGCCGTCGCCCACGTACACGATGCGATCAGGGCCGGTCCTCAGCTCGTCCAGCAGCTTGTCGATAACGGCCACCTTCCCGTAGCCGGCCGTCACCTGGAGAATTCTCTCGATCTCTCCCTTCGAGTTGTATTCGAATTCCGTGCCGTAAATATGGTCGGCAGGGATGATCCCTTCCAGCGCCGAACGGATCACTTCCACCGGTCCGGCGGAGATCACATAGAAGTCGAAGTGGAAGTCCTCCACTTCCTCCGACAGGAAACGGTAGAGCACGTCAATATTCGGCTTCAGCCGGACGCGCTTGCCCGCCTCATAAAGGTGCTCGGGACGAACTCTCGAGCGGAACTCGGGATCGTGCAGCAGCAGATAAGCGAGCTCGCCTCCCTGCTGTACGAGATTCAGTTTGGCCATGCCCGTGGCCTTGCGCTCGAACTCCGCCTCCGGAATTCCCAGCAGCTCCGCCAGAACATAGCCCGAGTCGTTGAAACTCAGGGTCTGGTCAAAATCGCTTGCAAATATGTATCGCTTCTTAAGATGGCCTTTTTCTATCATGATTTCGTTCTCGGGTTGATCGTTATGCTGATGCATCTGTACGCACAGCCCTCTCTATGACGATATTATGATTCTCTAATTAGATTATTGGCGTGGTTGAAAGATGATGAATTTGGCATAGATTCTTTCGATATGCGCTATCACCTCTGTTTATCGTAGGATAGCGAACCACACACAAGGTGCAATCTGAAGGGCTTTATGAAATCGATTCTTCTTTCGTTCATGATCGTGGCTGCTGCAGCTGCTGGCGCGCAAACTGGTTCGACCAACACGTCTGCCCTCACCGAGGAAGTGAATTTCGTCTATCCGCAGGTGCAGGCGCTATACATCGACCTACACGAGCATCCTGAGCTGTCGCTGCATGAGGTCAACACCGCAGCAAAGCTCGCGTCTCGACTGCGTACTCTCGGCTATGACGTGACCGAAAAGGTCGGTGGAACCGGAGTGGTGGGCATCCTTCGCAATGGGGCGGGACCGACGGTCATGCTGCGTACCGAACTGGACGCACTTCCGGTTGAGGAAAAAACCGGCTTGCCTTACGCGAGTACGGTTCACACAAAAGATGATGCCGGTCAAGACGTTCCGGTGATGCACGCCTGCGGGCACGACGTCCATATGGCCGCCTGGGTCGGCACTGCAACCGTCATGTCACAAACAAAAAAGGACTGGCACGGGACGCTGATTCTGGTGGCGCAGCCCGCCGAAGAGCGCGGATTGGGCGCCAAGAATATGGTCACTGATGGCCTCTTCACACGCTTCCCCAAACCTGATGTTGGCATCGCGCTACACACCGGCAACACTCTGCCCGCAGGCAAAGTCGGATTCACTCCGGAATACGCCGCCTCCAACGCCGACACGGTCAACATCACGATTTATGGCAAAGGTGGCCACGGGGCGAATCCCGAAACCACGGTCGATCCAATCGTGATTGCCGCCCGCGTGATCTTAGGTTTGCAGACCATCGTGTCTCGCGAAATCAAACCCGGAAATCCGGCCGTCATCACCGTCGGCTACATTCAAGGCGGCACCAAGAACAACATTATTCCCGACGAAGTCCACCTCGGGCTGACCGTCCGCTCCTACACGCCGGAGGTGCGCAAACATCTCCTGTCGGCAATTGAGCGCGTGGCCAAGGCCGAGGCGGAAGCAGCCGACGCTCCTAAGCCGCCTCTGGTGCAACTCGTGGAATCCGCCGACGCACTGTACAACGATCCAAAACTGGCCGAACGCATGTCCCAGTTGTTGATTCGGGCGTTAGGAGCGGACAACGTGGTGAAAGAGCCGCCGATAATGGCTTCCGAGGATTACTCGGTTTTCGTCGAAGCCGGAGTTCCCTCGTTCTATTTCTGGCTCGGTGTAGCAGACCCCGTTAAGTTCAAAGAAGCCCAGGCCAGCGGCGTCCAGCTTCCCTCGAACCATTCCCCTTTCTTCGCACCCGACATGGAGCCCAGCCTGAAGACCGCCGTGGAAGCAGAGGTTGCCGTATTGCAGAATTTGCTGGGCAAGGGTGGCAGCACCAGCGCGGGCGCGCAATAGCTGGCGAGAGAGGAGAAGGATAGATTTCCCGCCAAGGATGTAATAGGATACCCCCCTATCCTATATGCAGGAAAAGACCCCAGAGATCTCGCGCGAGAAACAGAAACTCCTCTTCCGGGTAAAGCGCCTGCGCGGTCAATTTGCCGCCGTGGAGCGTGCCCTGACGGCCGGCGACGAATGTGCCGACATCCTCATGCTGCTGGCCGCCATTCGCGGTGGCGTCAACGGCCTCATGGCCGAGATCCTCGAAGACCATATACGCCTGCACATGATGAATCCCGACCAGAAAATGGATTCGCCTGAGGAGTTGGGCGAGGACCTGATTGGCCTCGTCCGGGCTTACTTGAAGTGATTCCGACGGCAGTCCCCAACTTCTTTATATACCCTACCCCGGTATGATATAAGAGATTCTGCCGGCATTGTGCTGCCCGCTGCGGATCGGGCGTGGTCCCCGCTTGTAACCTGCGCGTAACGCGGACGTGTGAGACTTCGGGATTGCCCGGCAGCGTGCCCACGCTCCTTTCAGGAACGGCTTGCGAGATGCGCATGTGTATTCCTGCTGTAATTCGACCGCGTCGCGTGGTCCGGCGCCGCCGGTGTGCTGCGGCAACCTCCGCGGCATCGTTCTCGTCCTTGCAATGTTGATCACGGCGCTGACCACGGGCGGTCTCGCCCAGGACGATCCACCAACTCCCGAGCCGCAGCCGGTCGCCCCCGATCCCAAGGCCACATTCTTCGAACACTCGCCGACCTCGAAGTGGTGGTTTTCCGGACAGGCGAACTTCGTCTTTCAGGAGCACGGCGACTTCTACGCCCTGTACAGCGGGACCAATAGTCTGAAGAACTATGCCGAGCACGCGACCTCGCGCGTGCTGACGTTCTTTAGCGGCTACGAATTCACGCCCAACACGATGGCGTATCTGGATGTCGAGGAAGCGGGCTGGGGAGGAATCAGCGGCGCATTGGGATTGGCCGGCTTCACTAATCTTGACGTTGTGCGCAACCCCTCCCTTGGGTCGCAGCCCTACATCGCGCGGTTGATGATCCAGCAGATCATTCCGCTGTCGAAAGAAAAGATGGAGACGGAGCGGACGGCGTTGTCGCTCGCCACCCAGGTTCCGGTGCGGAGGTTGGAGATTCGCTTCGGAAAGTTCTCGCTGGCTGATTTCTTCGACCTCAACGTCGGCGGCTCCGATAGCCACTATCAGTTTCTGAACTGGGTCATCGCCAACAACGGTGCATGGGACTACGCCGCCGATACCCGCGGCTACACGGTGGGGGCGATCTTCGACTACGAGGACCGCAACTGGGGACTGCGCTTCGCCGAAGCCTTGATGCCGAAGGTCGCAAACGGCCCCAATCTCGATGCCGATGTGGCCCGCGCCCGCGCGGAAAACATCGAGTTGGAGTTGCGTCCAAAGCTGCTGAAGAACAAAGACACGACGCTACGCTTCCTGAACTATGTCAATCATGCCAATATGGGCGATTACCAGGAGGCGGTGCGGCTCTATCTGGACGGGGTCGACGCCCACGCCCGATGTTACGGCGACCCGTAAACAGGGGACCATTAAGTACGGCTTCGGATTTAATTTCGAACAAGAATTCTCCACGGATATATGGGCGTTCGGGCGCTGGGGATGGAACGAAGGGCAGCATGAGTCCTTCGCCTATACGGAAGACAACGAGGGGGTAGAGCTGGGGGTGTACGTGAAAGGCACCCGCTGGCGTCGCAGCCTCGACCGTACCGGAGCCGCATTCGTCTCCAGTGGCATCTCGAAAGCGCATCAGGCATATCTGGCTAATGGCGGCCTGGGATTTATCCTCGGCGATGGCGGACTCACGTACGGCCGCGAAACGATCGAGGAAGTGTTCTACACCACGCACATCTGGCGGGGCGTCTTCTTCGCCTTCGACCTGCAGCACATCAACAACCCCGGATATAACCAGGTCCGCGGTCCCGTAACCGTGCCGGGATTACGGCTGCATTTAGAGTTCTGACCCGCAACGGACCCACAAGCATATTTGTATTCAAGGGGTGCCCGTCCGTCCCTCTAACCCATTGATTCTAAGACTCCATATCCGAGGGCATTGTGAATTCTCACTCAAATTCACTTCTTCTTTGCCCGTTCATGCCCGTACTTAACGAACCTTGCGAAAACACCTTCCGGGACGGCATTCGCGCTCACAACTGGCAAAGAAAGTTCCTTCAATCTCTGGACGAATTCACTGTGTCCAAAAAGGGAAAAGCTGCGTCTCATACAGCAATCCGAAACCTCCCGCCTTTCGAATTACTTCAACATAACTCTTCGGTGCCCACCTCATGATGAACAGCGGCTTGATCCCCAAATGCCTACAGAGTTGAATCTTGATATACATCTCTTCGCGCCCGATATACGCCCAAGTATTCTTTATCTCGACTCCCCAGCCCACCCCGTCGCGTTCGAATATCCAATCTAGATCGTGCTCTGTTTCCCCCCAAGCCCTCTCCCGAAATGTCCTTATAGACGGTCCATAAAGCTTGAATCCTTCCTGTCCTGCTGCGAGGCCAAACAGATTTTCTGCGTGGCTTCCTATGGCTCTTGTCATTTCTGGGTTCGAGTGCGCCTCAACCTGCCTAACCATCGCCGCGGCCGCCCTTTTCGGATACCGATTTCTTTTAGACCAATACAATCTTAGTTTATTACCGCCTTTCGTCACGCGGAGTTCCGTTAATACCACTCCTTCAACAGTCAATTCCCGTAGCGCCTTGTGGCTAATCCAATGGAAATACCTTTTCTCGAGCATGACCTCGATCTGTCGCCCATAAAAAACCCTGCTGGAGTTTTGCTCCAACACTGTCAAGACATCATGTTTAGCCGGATCTAGACGTGGGTCGCGCGGCCACTGAATAAACGGATGATCCGCATCAGGATCTCCCACCTCATCTTCCATGAAGTCGCCTTCTTCGTCACGATCTTCTGCTTTGTCGTCAACCATGGGGCCGAAGGCTTCACTCGCTCGCGCTTCGATTGTTGAGTTCACAATAGTGTACCTTGAGGTCAGTTCCACCAGTCACCTTGTCCCAACTCACACACACTTAGCCCTGAGTCGGATGCCTCACCGGATGATCTCCCTAGCGTTGCAATACCGCTGTTAGAATAGACAAGCGATGATCCTCCCGTTCGTCCGCGAACTCTTCGCGGACGTGGAAAAATCTGCTGCGTTTGTGCGTGCTGTTACCCAGGTCAAGGGCGGCGCGGGACGGATTCGTATATCCGGACTCACCCCTACCGGCAAAGCCCTCTTTTATTCCCTGCTCCATCGCGCGACGGCGCGGCCGCTGATCGTCGTTGTCGCCGACAATCGCGCCTTGGAAGACTTGCTGCCGGTCGTGCGCTCCCTGGCTGAATTGACAGGCGCCATGTCGCCCGACGCGGTGGTCGGCCTGTCCGCTTACGACGTGCTCCCCTTCGAGAATCTCTCGCCGCATCCTGAGATCCAGGAGGCCCGCGCCACCGGACTGTGGAAGATTGCCACACGTGCGGCAACCGTAGTCATCACGCCGGTCGCAGCGACAGCAATGCGTTTGCGCGGCGCTGGGTTTTACTCCGGCTTGGCGAAGGTTGTCCGTCGCGGTGAGATGGTAGACCCCGAGCAGTTGATCGAGCATCTGCGCCTCGTCGGGTACAACCAGGTGGATGTGGTGGAGATGCCTGGCGAGTTCGCTCATCGCGGCGGCCTGCTCGACGTCTATCCCCCCGAGTTAGACCGGCCGGTTCGCATCGAGCTCTTTGGCGATGAAATCGAGTCGGTTCGCAAGTTCGATCCCAGCACCCAGCGTTCGGCAGCAAGCACCGAAGAGGTCGTTCTACTGCCGTTGACCGAGACCCCGGTGGAAGAAGAGACGCTGGCGGCCATCAACGCGCGGCTCAGCGGGGCACGGCTGGCCGGCGGCCAGGAAGCGATAGAGGAGTCGGTTCGCGCTACCGGTGTTGCAGTGTTCCCCGGATGGGAGCTGTACGCGTCCATCGTTGGCGCTAACGAAAGCATCTTCGACCTCGTGCCCGGCGCAGTTGTCCTGCTGGACGAACCGGACGCGCTCGAAGAATCGCACGATGCATGGTGGACAAGAACCACCGACGCCCACGAACGCAGCTTGGTCGGCAATCTCGTTCGTCCTGAGGACCTGTATCTCACGCCCGAACAATGGCACGCGCGCTTGCAGCATTCGACCGCGCTTGCCATCGAACAGCTGGGTATTGAGAGTTCCGATGATAGCGAGCATTTGACATTGCAGACGCAGCCCACGACTCGCTTCCACGGCTCGGTTGCGGCCATGACGGAGGAGGTAGGCCGACTCGCGCGTGAAGGCCAGCGCGTTATCTTTGCGGTCTCGAGCACCGGGGAGGTCGAGCGACTAGCAGACGTGTTCAACGAGTACAACCTGTCTTTCCGCATCGGCAGTCGCACCCCCAAGCCCGGTAGCGAAGTGTATGTCGAGGAGTCCACCTACTTCGAAGAAGACGTCGCGGCCACCACCATCGTCAAGGCGTACATGCCCGAGGGAGTTGCCCTACCCGAGGCGAAGCTTGTGCTCTTTGGCGCACGTGATCTGTTCGATGAGCCGGAAGTCTCGCTGGCGCATCCGCAACGCCAGAAGTCCAAAGTTTCGGCATTTCTCTCCGACTTTCGCGATCTCGCGGTCGGTGATTACGTGGTGCACGTCGAGCACGGGATCGGCCAGTATCAGGGGCTGAGGGAAGTTCCACAGGAAGACGCCGGCACCGTTGAGTTCATGGTGCTGGAGTACGCCGAGGGTGCGCGGCTGTACGTGCCACTCACCCGCCTGGACCTGGTGCAGAAATATCGCTCATCGGAAGGCGTGAAGCCGGTACTAAACCGGCTGGGAACGCAACAGTGGCTGAAGACCAAGGTGCGCGTGAAGAAGGCTATGAAGGACATGGCCGAAGAGTTGCTGAAGCTTTACGCCGCGCGCAGGGCCGCCGAGGGCCACTCATTCGCCGCCGACACCGAATGGCAGCGCGAGTTCGAGGACGCCTTCGAGTTCAGCGAGACCGAAGACCAGATGAACGCGATCCTGGACGTCAAACGCGACATGGAGTCAGCTACGCCGATGGATCGCTTGCTCTGCGGCGACGTCGGCTACGGCAAGACAGAAGTCGGTATGCGCGCGGCTTTCAAGGCCGTCAACGACAATCGTCAGGTCGCGGTGCTGGCCCCGACGACCGTGCTTGCCTTCCAGCACTACAACACCTTCCGCCAGCGGCTTGCCGCGTTCCCCATCAAGATCGAGATGCTCAGCCGCTTTCGCACGCCCAGGCAGCAAAAGGAAACCATCGAGAAAGTTGAAGCAGGCGAGGTGGACATTCTTATCGGCACGCATCGCGTGCTCTCCAAGGACGTCAAGTTCAGCGACCTCGGGTTGGTCATCGTGGACGAAGAGCAGCGCTTCGGCGTGCGTCACAAGGAGCGGCTGAAGCAGCTTCGCAAAGAAGTGGATGTGCTCACCATGTCGGCCACGCCCATTCCGCGCACCTTGCACATGTCCCTGCTCGGGCTGCGCGACATGAGCGTGATCGAGACGCCACCCAAAGACCGAATGGCGATCCAGACCGTCGTGGCAGCCTGGGACGAGAAACTCCTGCGCTCGGCCATCGAGAAGGAACTGGAGCGTGGCGGGCAAGTGTACTTCGTGCACAACCGCGTCGAGAGCATCTATGAAATCGCCGACAAGATCCGCGAGATGTCTCCCAAAGCGCGCATCCTTATTGGCCACGGCCAGATGCCGGAGAGCGAACTTGAGCGCATCATGCTGGCTTTCATGCGCCACGAGGCTGACATTCTGGTCGCGACCACCATTATCGAAAACGGCCTCGACATCCCGCTGTGCAATACCATCATCATCAATCGGGCCGACCGGCACGGGTTGTCGGAGCTTTACCAGTTGCGCGGCCGCGTGGGCCGCTCCGACCGCCGGGCGTATGCATATCTGCTCATCCCGCCCGACCGCGATCTGACTGACCTTGCGCGGCGTCGGCTGGCGGCACTGAAGGAATTCAGCGACCTGGGCGCAGGATTTAAGATTGCCGCTCTCGATTTGGAATTGCGTGGCGCAGGCAACCTACTCGGCGGGCAGCAGAGCGGACACATCGAAGCCGTTGGCTTCGAGCTTTACACCACCATGCTTGAGCGCACGGTGCGCGAGCTGAAGGGCGAGATGTCTGAGGAAGTGCCCGAGACGCAAATGAATCTGGGCCTGAACATTCGCATTCCGGCCGAGTACATCGCGGAGGAAAACCAGCGTCTGCGCATGTACAAGCGGGTGGCGGGTGTTGAGTCGGAGTCACAGCTGGCGGACGTTGCAGGAGAGCTGGGCGATCGCTACGGCGCGCCTCCTCCCGCGGTACATAACCTGCTGGAGTACGCTGCGTTGAAGTTGCTGTCGCAGCGCATCGGTGTGACCCAGATCGAGCGCCGCCGCGATGCCGTGAGCATTCGCTTTACCGAGAAAGCCGCAGTCGATCCGGAGCGACTGGCACGCTTTGTAGCCGACGAGCCCGGCAGCCAGTTCACACCTGCCGGCGTCTTGAAGTTCTCTCTGAAAGAGAAACAACCTGAGCAGGTGCTGGTGCGCCTGAGGTCGCTCCTCGAACAATTGACCGGCGAGCAGGTCATAGCGTGATAGCTTTACGCGGCGTGCGCTAAGTTCCGGGTTTCCGGGAGAAAGAGACCTCGGTTGCGTCCAACGACGCGAAGCTCGAATGCACTAGGCTCCGCAGGGGCGAAACGACTTTAGCCTATCACTGGGTCATCGGCAGAGGGATGGTGAAGTCGGAAAATTGACCCGAGATCCATAGGGCGGTACAGGTCTTGCACAAACTCATAAAGGTATCACCGAATTGCAAGAGGACTCATGAGACGGCAAGTTTGCAAGGCAGTTTTTCCCGCAGCCGGACTGGGCACGCGCTTTCTACCGGCCACCAAGGCGCAGCCCAAGGAAATGATGCCGCTGGTGGACAAGCCCATTATTCAGTATGGCGTGGAAGAAGCGCTGGCCTCGGGTTGCGACCAGATCATCGTCGTAACCGGCCGTGGCAAGGCGGCCATCGAGGATCACTTCGACGTAAGCTACGAGCTGGAAAAAATGCTGGAGGATCGCGGCAAGACTGAACTGCTGGCCGTCGTCCGCCAGATCTCCGACATGATCCATATCGCCTATGTCCGCCAGAAGGAGGCCATGGGCCTCGGGCACGCCGTCCTGATGGCGCGTGAACTGGTCGGCGACGAACCCTTCGCGGTCATTCTTGCCGACGACATCATCGACGCCCAAGTTCCCTGCCTCAAGCAGATGATCGGGGTTTACAACGAGACCGGATGCTCGGTATTGGCAACACAGGTGGTCGAAGGCAATGCCATCTCGTCCTACGGCGTGCTCGATGCCAAGCCGGTGCGCGGGCAAATGGGACGGCCGACTCTTCGAGGTGCAGAACCTGGTGGAGAAGCCGAAGCAGGAGGACGCGCCTTCGAACCTGGCGATCATCGGACGCTACATTCTGACGCCGGCAATCTTCGAAATGCTTGCATCTACCGAACTGGGTGCGGGTGGCGAGTTGCAACTGACGGACGGCCTTAGGCAGTTACTCAAGCAAGAGAAGATCTACGGTTACACCTTCGAAGGCAAGCGCCACGACACCGGCGATAAGCTGGGCTTCCTGAAAGCTACCGTTGAGTTCGCCCTCAAGCGCGACGACTTGGGCGCTGAATTCCGCCAGTATCTGAAGACGCTGGAGTTGTAGCGGGGCAGCGAGGACCGGCACAGCGGCCCACACGCCGCCGACCAAGAGCCCAACAATGCCGGCATCGATCGTGTGCGGCTATCTTGCACGTCCTGCGATCGCACCGGCATACTCACTGGCCGCTAAGAGTTACATCATGATGGTCAGTCCTACCGCAAAGCAGATCGATGGCGTGCGGCAAGATGTGCACCACAACTCGTAGGGACTCAACGGCGCCGCTTGGGCTGCCTGGCAAGTTGAGAATGAGCGAGCGCCCACAGACGCCGCAAAGGCCGCGACTCAGAATGGCGAAGGGCGTTTGCGCTGCTCCTTCTGCCCGCATTTTCTCCGGAATGCCCTCGATCAGCTTCGAGCAAACTGCACGCGTTGCTTCGGGCGTGACATCGCGTGCGGCGATGCCCGTTCCCCCGGTGGTGACGATCAACTGCACCTGCTCGCTAAGGCGAACCAGCGCCGACTCAATCTTGGCCTGGTCATCGGGCACGATCTCCCGATGAGTGATCTGGAACCCATTCTCGTGAAGGAGGTCCGCGGTCGCTGGTCCAGAGATATCGGCTCGTTCACCTAGAGCGGAGGAATCACTTACGGTCAGCACAGCAGCGGTTTTCTTACTCACGACAAAACCATATCACGGGCTGCGACGCACCTTTCTTAGTGATGCGTTCGCTAGATCGACTTGCTCCGCTGGTAATCTCCGCTCTTCCCGCCAGTCTTGCGTACCAGCGAGACTTCGCGAATCTCGATACCCTTGTCCAGCGCCTTGCACATGTCGTAAACAGTAAGCGCGGCGACCGACGCGGCGACCAGAGCCTCCATCTCGACCCCGGTTACGGCCGTGGTGCGGGCGATCGCGCGAATGGCGACTCCGTCCTTCTGCACCTCGGCCCGGACCTCGACCTTGGACAGCGGAATCGGATGGCACATCGGAATAAGCTCGAACGTGCGCTTAGCAGCCATGACACCAGCTACGCGCGCGACTTCCAGCGGATCGCCCTTGGGGTTCTTGGGTAGAGCGCGGATGACCTCGGGACTCATGGCCACGAAGGCGCTCGCTTCGGCCTCGCGAACAGTCGGCTGCTTGCCGGAAACGTCAACCATTGTCGCGCGCCCGGCATCATCGTAATGCGAGAGCTTCTTTGTTCTGTTCTTAGGCTTGGCCATTTCGCTTCAGAAAAGCAGTACGGTAACCGCTTCGCCCGCGGCGAAGCGCTCACGTTCCGGTGGTACCACAATGTAACAATTTGAGCGGGAAACGGCCATCAAGTCTCCCGAACCTTGCCAGCGGACCAGTTCAACCTGGGGTTGTTCCTGTGTGCCGCCCAGTCTGGCGGGCAGAAATCGGGTGAGCCCAGTCTTCGTCGTAAACGCCGATTTCAACGCCGCTTTCGCGAACGGCAACGGTTGCGGGGTTGAGCCGGCGAGCGCATCCAGCGCTGGCCGGGCAAAAAGTTGGAACGTCACCATGGTCGAAACCGGATTGCCCGGCAGCCCGAAGAACGGCGTGGCCTTATCGCGCAGAATGACTTGTCCGAAGACAACCGGCCTGCCCGGCTGAATGCGCGCGCCGTTGAACAAGAACTGCGCTTCGAAGGAAGCGAGCACCTGTTCGACAAGGTCGTACCGGCCCATGGAGACGCCACCACTCACAAGTAGCAGGTCAGCGCTGAGGCCTTTGCGCAGCAGCAGGGCCAGTTCGTCGGCCGAATCGGGTGCGACCGGCAGAATCACAGGCTCGCCGCCAGCAGAGTAAACCTGGGCGGCCAGCGAATAGCTATTAGAGTTGCGGATTTCGTTTGGTCCGGGCGGGAGATTGATGTCCACAAGTTCATCGCCCGTCGCGAGGATGGCAACTCTCGGGCGCCGATAGACGGCAACCTCGGCACGTCCCACGGCTGCCGCTACTGCTACGGTTGTGTGCGTAACGCGCGTCCCACGACCGACCATGAGAGAACCCTGGCGGGCTTCCGAGCCGGCTCTCACGAGGTTCTCCCCCGGCTGCACTGTTCTTTGGACGGTCACGGCTTCGCCGTTGCGCTCGGTGTATTCGACCATGACCACGGCGTCCGCGCCCGAAGGAATGGGAGCGCCAGTCATGATTTCAGCGGCCTCGTGCACTCCGATCGTGATGCCGCTCTGTTCGGCGGTGGCGCCAGCTTTAATTTCGCCGATCAGCCGCAGACGCGCCGGCGCGACAGCAACATCCGCCGCCCGAACCGCATAGCCATCGCGCGTCGAACGTGGAAACGGAGGGAAGTCGCGATCGGCGCACAGGTCTTCCGCAAGCACCAATCCCAGAGCGTCGAGCAGAGAGAGCATCTCAGGCTCGGTCGGAGACAGTCGGGAAGCATATTCCTCGACCGTCTGCCGCGCCTCGAAGAACGACGGAAGTTGGACTTCGGTTACGCCGGTCAACGCGTCATACCTGGTGCCGAATTCTACTCGAAGCATGCGCCGATGGGAGTGGCGAATGCAGCGGGCGGCCCGTTGCCGCCCGTTTGCATCCTTGGTGGGTTACTGCTGCTTTTTCTTTGCGGGCGGCGCGGTCTTTCCCTTGCCGAAAGTAGTCTCTACGGGAGCACCAATGCTGGCGAGCAGTTGTTTGGCAGCGTCAGCATACTGGCCGGTGGGCTCCAACTCGAGGTACTTGTTGAAGGCCTGCGCGGTGCCTTCCGGCGCCACCATCTTGTCGCCTTTTGTGGTGGCCTTTGCCAGCATGTTCACACCTTTCCAATAATAGGCTGGGGCTTTCGTGGGGTCAGCCTGAATGGCCTTATCGAAGGCAGCAACCGCCTCGTCTGTTTTACCAGTGTTGGTGAATACCGCTCCTTCGTTGAAGTAGTAGGTTGCAGCATGCTCTGGTTCAGCCTTGGCGGCGGCGTCATATTCTTGCACGGCTTTCTCGGTCTGGCCCGATTTAGCGTAGGCATCAGCGAGATTGTTGTGGTAGGCTCCGGCGGTGCTCTTAATCGCAATGGCTTTCTGGTAAGACTCGATCGCTTCGGGATACTTCTTGGCGCCGCGCTGCGCATCGCCAAGATTGAACCATACCAGGTCCTGGTTAGGATCCACCTGCGTTGCCTGCTGCAAGACGGTGATAGCCTCATCGTAGTTCCCGGCCGCCTCCAGCGTCTTGGCCTGGGCGAGGGAGGCGTTCAGGGTCTTGACCTTTTCATTGTGCTTTTGAACGGCTTCTACAGCCTTCTTCTGGTCCTCGGACATCACCGGCTGCTTGGCGGAAAGATTGAAATTTACAACCCGTGCCTCCGCCCCGGGAGAGACTGGGACCTTCAACATCTTGTCCACAAGCTGGCCGTCTTTAAGCAAAGTCACATCATAAGTGCCCATCGCAATCCCGATGGAGGAATACTCGCCCTTGGCGTTGGTCTTGAGCTCGTACTTTCTGCCGGTCCCGGAATCAACTAGTTCGATCGTCGCTCCCTCAACCGGCTTTCCGCTCTGGTCTGTGACAACGCCTTTGATACCTCCCGTGGCTTGTCCCCACAACGGTGCAGCGCTCATCGCGAGCAGGAGTACGCACAGTGTTACCAGACTGATATGTTTCTTCATTTTTCCTCCACCGCGCGAAACCGTAGGAAGCACCGCCCTGCTAACGTACCGGTCTCCGCTGTCCATGTTGAAATATGAGTTCATGAAAAATCCTGGGCCACAGCCGACGACAGGTAGGGAACGGGATCGGGTGCCCCGGTTGCGGCAAAAGCCCGCAAGCGCAACCTACAGCTGTCGCAACTGCCACAAGCCTGGTCCTCGCGGCTGTAGCATGACCACGTTAAATCGAAGGGAGCGCCGAGTTCAAGGCCAAGCCTCACAATCTCGAACTTGCGCAAGGCGATCAGCGGCGTCTCGACGCGAATCGTCCCCTCCTTCGTTCCCCGGCGTATCACCTCATTGAATGCCTCATAGTACTCCGGCCGGCAGTCGGGATAGCCGGAACTATCCTGCTGCACTGCCCCAATATAAATCCGTTCCGCCCCCAGAACTTCGGCCCAACTCACTGCTGCAGACAGAAAATGCGCATTGCGAAATGGGACGTACGTCACCGGTATTTGCGCGCCAATCTCAGAACCAGCCTCGGGGACGGAGATCCTCTCGTCGGTCAGCGCCGAGCCGCCAATCGCGCGAAAGAAGGCAGTGCGCACGACCAAACGCGTGCGAATATCCAGCCGGTCACAGATCGCCTGAAACGCCTGCTGTTCGCGGGCTTCGGTACGCTGCCCGTAGCTGACGTGCAGGGCCGCCGTCGAGCTGACACCAAAGTCTCGCACCGCCAACGCAGCGCAGACTGCAGAGTCCATGCCGCCACTAAGCGCCACCACGACCTGTATTGGCTGATTTCGCATTCTTGACGCCCTACACGCCCTTCAGCGATGGCTCCCAGATGAACTTGTGGATCTGAAGTCCCAGCCGGGCGCTCAGTCCGTCGGCCAGCATCCACTCCGCAAGCTGCTGCGGGTCCAGCAGGCAGTGCGAAACGTCGCGCGCTCCCGCCGCGTCCTTGCGAAACGCCGGCGAGAGAATCACGCAACCAACCCGCGAGGAGAGCGCATGCTCCCGGATGAAGTCGTGCGCGAACTCGTAATCGCGTCGGCTGGCAACGACGAACTTAACTTCATCGCCTGGCGTGAGCGCGCCCAGGTTTTCCATGCGAAACGTGTTCGCCTCGCCCGAGTCCGGGCATTTCACATCGACAATTTTCACCACTTGCGAAGGGACGCGTTCCAGCGGGCGCTCCCCGCTGGTCTCCAGCAGAACGGTGTAGCCCGCAGCCAGCAAACCACCCATCATGGGCACCACTTCGCGTTCCTGCAGGAGCGGCTCGCCGCCGGTGACCTCGACCAGGCCGCCATCGGGCGACAGACGACCCACTTCCATCGCGACCTCATCGATTGACATGCGATGGCCGCCCTTGAAGGTGTACTCACTGTCGCACCAGGTACAGCGCAGATTGCATCCCGCCAGCCGGACAAACACGCATGGGAGCCCCGTATAGGAGGACTCTCCCTGCAACGACTTGTAAATCTCGATGATCTGCATGAAAGGCGGCTACTCGCTGTAGCGCGCAGTGGTCGTGTCGGTCTCCCAGATGGTGACGTCCTTTACACGTACCCGGCCGTTGGTGTTCTGTTTCAGCCGCGAGTTGGTTTCGTCATAGAAATACTTGGCCAGGTTTTCTGCCGACGGATTCACCGTCGTGAAGGGCTCCAGCTCGTTCATCATCTGGTGGTCAAGATAATTCATTACGGGCCGCAGAACGTCTTTCAGTTCCTTGAAATCCAGCAGGAGTCCGGCCTGGTCCAATTGCTCGCCGCTCAACGTGACCCGGACCCGGTAATTGTGTCCGTGCGGCTTCTCGCATTTGCCGCGATAGTTGCGCAGATAGTGGCCCGCGGAAAATGTGTCTTCTACGGTAACTTCGTACATGCTCTCCGGCCGTAACGCCGCAAATCGGCGGGTTACAGCTAAGTTACTATTCTAACGTGTTTCGATTCTGCCGCACCGCGATTGAGCTACTCTGGTCCTAGAGTTCGGCCGAAGAAGCTTTCCACCGCTTTGATGTCCGTCGTGCGGCTGTATCTCGGCAGGCTGTCGAGAAACACTCGCCCGTACCGCTTCTTAAGGATTCGGTTGTCGAGCAGGCAGAGAAGTCCGCGGTCGTGAAGCGAGCGGATAAGCCGGCCAAAGCCCTGCTTCAACGAGATAACGGCGCTCGGGACTTGGTACTCGAAGAAGGCATTGCCTCCGTCTTCGTCGATCGCCTTGATCCTCGCCGCCACCACAGGATCGTTCGGCACGGCAAACGGCAGCTTGTCGATGATCACGCAACTCAATTGCTCTCCCTGCACGTCAACACCTTGCCAGAAGGACGATGTCGCGAAGAACACCGCGTTAGGCGTGAGCCGGAACTCTTCCAACAAGGCGTTCTTGGGCGCGCTGCCTTGCAGCAACATGGGGAATTCCAATTCACCCAGCAGCCGCTCGTAAAGCTGGTGCATCAGCGCGTAGCTGGTAAAGAGGCAAAAGGCACGACCCCGAGTGATCTCCAGTAGCTGTCGCACGCGTTGCGACGCGCGCTCCACGAACTCTGGCTGCCGTGGATCGGGCAAGTCGGGTGGAACATACAGCAGTGCTTGACTCTCGTAATCAAAGTGGGAGTGCACTACCAGTTCGCGAGCGTGGTCCACCCCAACACGACGACGGATGTATTCGAATCCCCCGGCCACTGCCAGCGTCGCCGAGGTGAGCACCGCCGACTCCAGATGCTCGAACAAGGTCGTCCGCAAAATGTCGGAGACCGTAATCGGCGTCGCTTGCAAGAAAGACGTTGTGCTGCGCGCCACGTCCGCTACGGCGTTCGATCCAGAAGACCGTGTTGCGCTGGTTCGATTCCAGGATGAACCCGAGCTGCACGCGCACCTCTTCCACGCGCCGGGCCAGCGAGTGCACCTCCTCGGGCTTATTGGGGATCGCCTGTAGCTCGGTGTAGAGATGCAACAATGCGTTCTGCAGGCCAAGATACTCATCGCCATTCTCCTCCAGAAACTCCGGGCGGTTCTCGAAGGCGAAGCGGCCCTCGCCGGGTGGAATGAGGGAGAAGAAGAACTGCGAGCGGTCGTGAACGTGACCGCAGGCGGAGAGCATGTCGGTAAGCGGCAAATCCACTCTTCGCAGCGTGTTCTCAACGTCACGCAGCAGCTCCTCCACGCGAAGGTTGGACACCGTGACTCCAAAGTAGTTGGTGGCCACATCCTCGAGCTCGTGCGCCTCATCGAAGACCACTACGCCGGCGTCGGGCAGCACGCCAGCATCGGGCGCGCGATCGGCGCCAGCCTTGATCGCCAGATCGGCGCAGAACAAATGATGGTTCACGATGATGATGTCGCTTTCGGCGGCGCGGCGGCGCATCTCGGTGATGAAGCAGCGCTGGAATTGCTGGCAGTCAGCGCCGATGCAGCGGTCGGTGCGCGCATCAAGCTTGGGCCAGAGATGGCTGTTGTCAGGCACTTCTGCCAGTTCGGCGCGGTCACCAGTCTCCGTGGTTTTCTCCCAATCGCTGATAATGCGGAAGTGGTGGATTTCTTCCAGTCCGTTCAGCACCGGCTGGGCGGTGAGATCGTATAGCTTCTTGCGGCACAGATAATTGCTGCGGCCCTTCATGTAGCAGACGCGCAGCTCGCCCAGATGTTCCTGAAGGAAAGGCACGTCCTTGAAGAAGAGCTGCTCCTGCAGAGTCTTCGTTCCCGTCGAGATGATGACGCGTTTGCCGGAGCGGATGACCGGCAGTAAATACGCCAACGTCTTGCCGGTTCCGGTTCCCGCTTCGACGACCAGATGGCGACGCTCTTGGAGCGCTAGCTCTACGGCCTCGGCCATCTGCAGTTGTCCACGACGAAACTCGTACGCTGGATGCGTGCGTGCCAGAACGCCGCCCGGCCCGAAGAACTGGTACAGCGTCGGCAAGCGCGCAGCGGTGGTCGCGGATTGTGAAGTGGAAGGCACGGTGCGAGGAACGTGTACCTATAATAGCTGTTTGGGTCGTCTCCACTGAAAGGTCTGAGTGAACCGTCGCATTCAATTCGAGTCCAGCCACGCAGCGCGCCAGGGAGAACCTGCTTCGGCAGGCACGCTCGCGATTGTTGGCCGGCCTAATGTCGGCAAGTCCACGCTGTTTAACCGCTTGGTCGGTTCGCGGCGGGCCATTGTTGGCGATGAGCCCGGCATTACGCGTGATCGCCTCTATGGTGATGTCGAATGGACGGGCCGCAAGCTGCGCGTCGTGGACACCGGCGGAATTATCCCTGACGACCAGCAACTCATCCCGGCGGAGATCTTTCGCCAGGCGCGCGTTGCGCTGGAAGAGGCGGACGTGATCGTCATGGTAGTTGACGGCCGCACCGAGCTGGCATCTCCGGACATCGATCTTGCGCGGCTGCTGCTGCGCACTGGCAAACCGTTGTTGCTGGCGGTAAACAAGGCCGACACGCCTCAACTGGAGCCTTATGCGGAGGAATTCCGCCGTCTCGGGATCGAAGAACTGTTTCCAATCTCGGCGGAAAATGGCAACGGCATCGCTGAGTTGTTGGACCACGTGTTCGAAGTGATGCCGGAGCGCGAAGCGCCCATCGAAGAGGAAGAGTCGCATCAGCCGGAAGTCGAGTCGGACCATGAAGTGGAGCAGCCTGAAGTGCCGCGGGAGACGAGGGTCGCAATCATCGGCCGCCCGAACGTCGGCAAGTCAACGCTGCTGAACGCACTGACTGGGACCTCGCGCGCCATCGTCTCGCCGGTCGCCGGAACCACGCGCGACGCGGTGGACGAACTGGTCGAGCGCGGCGGACTCGAGTACCGCTTCATCGACACCGCGGGAATCCGCCGCAAAGGAAAAACCGAGTTGATGGCGGAGAAGCTGTCGGTGGTGATGGCGCGCAAGCACCTCGAAGCCGCCGACGTCGCGCTGATGTTGATTGATGCGACCGAAGGTGTGACGGCCAGCGATGCGACCATCGCCGGCTACGCGCATGAGAGCGGACGCTCGGTCATCATCGTCATCAATAAATGGGACCTCGTTACCGACCAACGAACCGATGGCAAGCCTCCCGCCGAACGCGCGGTGTACGAGGATCAAGTCCGCCGGCACTTGAAATTTCTTTCGTACGCGCCCGTGGTTTTCATTTCAGCTACAAGCGGGCGGAATCTTGACAAACTTTTTTCCACCCTTGAACTGGTGGCGCGCGAACGGCGCAAACGAATCGGTACAGGAGAGATGAACCGCTTCCTCAGCCGCATTGATTTCGAGCGCGCCTCGGTCCCGATGGCGAAGCGGGTCAAGATTCTCTACATGACCCAGGCTGGTGTTTCGCCTCCCACGTTCATCCTGTTCACCGACAGGGCGGTAAAACTCCACTTCTCATATCAGCGCTTTCTGGAGAACCAGATTCGCTCGGCGTTCGGCTTCGTTGGCTCGCCCATCTGGATCAAGAACCGGGCCCGCAACGAAAAAAAGTAGGTAGCTCCCCCATCAGCAGGTGACTGGGGAGAAATGTCCACCCGGGGGGCGGGCTCGGGTCCCCCTCCATCCAAAACAGGCAATTCATGGGCTGCGCCGGGTCCTCCCTCAAGGTGGTGAGGTACTTAAGCTCCTGTCCGTTTTGCCCCTAAATGTTTGCTAATCGGTACTGTACCCCCTCCCCCCTTGTTTCTTTAGAATCATGAGATTGCGCAATTTTTCCCGTCAAATCTATGAATCTGAAAGGCTTATTGGTATCTTCTCTGATTGCAATCACTTAACGAGGCCCATTTCAGGCGGATGACAGATTCCTCTCGAGCGGGCGGGGAAGAAATTACCCGTCCGGCAACTGCTTGGGCGAGCGAGTCTCCGCTGCCGAGCGCCGATCACGCATTGTCAAAGAGCCGTTCACCGGTCCCCTGGGGAGGCGAGGGACACGCATCCGACTGCCGCCAAGACGGTCCCAAGTCCGAATGTAAAGCAAGAGGACGGTTTGTCAAGATTACGAAGGTACAGGGTGAGTAACTGTACCTTCGTAACTTCGAGAGCGGTAGGTAACCAGCAGGCATCCGCGGTGGCCGGCGCAAACGGGACTTCTGGAACTGTCCACGTCCGGCAGCTATTCGTACCTCAAGGCCTCGACCGGATCGAGCTTGGACGCTCGCAGAGCCGGCACCATGCCGCTCATGACCCCGACGACCAGCAGCACAATCGTAGATCCCATCACCGCCATCGCCGAGACCCGCAGGTGGATGTCGCCCTTGCCGGAAGTATCTTCGAACAGCGGCCCCAGCAGCGGCAAGGTTGGAATCACCATCGCGAGCAGGTAGGAGAGGGCAATGCCGATGACTCCGCCGAGCAGCATCAGCAGCATGGTTTCCGCGAGGAACTGAAACCGGATATGCCACTTGCGGGCCCCGAGGGCGCGGCGCAGGCCAATCTCGCGAATGCGCTCGTCCACCGAAACCAACATGATGTTCATTACGCCGACGCCGCCGATACCAAGCGTGAGCGCGCCGATGAACATCAGCAGGACCTGCAAGCCGATCGTCAGCCCGTCAATCACGGGGCGAAACTCCTCACGCCCAAACATCTGGATGGCCTTTTCGTCTGTCGGGGAGAAGCCCTGGCGCTCAGCGACGGCCGCCAGCACCTGCGCCTTGGCTTTCTTCTCGAATTGCGGCGCTACTGGCGTGAACACCATCACCTGCGGATAGCGCGTGTTCCACAAGTCGCCCGCGGTGGTGAAAGGAATAAACACCGAGCGATCGTCGCTGGTGAAGTAATTGGAGAACTGCATCTTGCGGTCCATCACGCCGACAACGGTGAAGCGCATGCCACCGATTTCAACCGTTTCGCCGACCGCATTGCGTCCGCTAAATAACTGGTCCTTTACCCGGTAGCCGAGAAACACCACGCGCCGACGCTCGATTTCATCGCTGGAATTGAGCCAGCGTCCTTCAAACGCATTCTCGTTGCGCATCTCGCCATACTCGGCGCAGACGCCGCGCGTGGCAGTGTTGACCATGCGATCCGCATACGCGACTGGCAGCCACTTCACGGCTTCCAGGCACGCCTGCTTCACCATGTTGGACTCATTGCGGACGGCCTCAAGATCGGCCAATTCGAACTTGACTACCTTGCCCGCCCGCTGACCGCCCGGTTGCTCACTGGTCTGTCCTGGCCACGCAATCACCGTGCTCTTGCCGAACGCGTTGAACGCCGAAACCAGCACCATGCGGAAGCCGCTGCCGTAAGCGATGAGCAGCGTGACTGCGACAATACCCCACACAATCCCAAGCATCGTGAGCAGGCTGCGGGTGCGGCTGCGCCTCAGCGCGATCCACGATTCCCACGTGATCTCCTTCATCATCGACAGCATCAGCCACCTGCCTCGTAACGCAACGCCTCGATGGGATCGATGGAAGCGGCCTGCCGCGCGGGATACATTGCGGCCAGCACCGCGACCAACCCGAGCAGTCCGACCGACAGCAAGCCCGATTGCCACGTGGGCAGCAGTCCGGCGAAAAACTGCGGCATGGGCAGCAGATTGAATAGCGCGCAGAAGCCAAAGGAAATTGCCATGCCCAGACCTCCGCTCACGAATACCACGATCATGGTCTCGACGAAGAACTGCATCATGATGTTGCGCGAGAGCGCTCCCACCGCCTTGCGGACGCCAATCTCGCGAGTGCGCTCGCGCACCGCCACCAGCATTACATTCATCACACTCAGGCCGCCAAGAAACAGCGTGACCAGTCCGACGGCTCCCAGGAAGTACTTCATGCTGTCGGTCATTGCTTTGAACGCCTGGGCCTCCTCGATCGTGTCCCAAATATTCGCCGCTTCCTTGTCGTGCGGATCGAAATTGTGCAGCCGCCCCAGCGCGGCCCGCACCTCGTGCTTGCAGGACTCATGCTGGTCTACCGACTTGGGCGTCACCAGCAGTTGGTCCACCCCATGCAGGGTCGCCGGCGGCTTGTTGGGGAAATCCTCATGCATCGCCGAGTAAGGGACAAAGACTTTGTTGACATCGAAGCCGTCGTAGCTTGAATCCTGGTCCTTCGTCTTCATCACGCCGATGACCTTGTAAGGGATGTCGTTCAAGTAAATGTTTTCCCCGATGGGATTGCGTCCGCCGAACAGCTGCTTCCTTACCTCCGTGCCGAGGAAAGCCACGCGCCGCGTTTCCTTCAGGTCGCCCCAATCGTAGAAGCGGCCGTCAGCCACCGCGATGCTGCGGATGTCCTGGAATGGCGGGTATGAGCCCGTCACGGTCTGCGCGCCTGCGTTGTAGTTGCTGTGGATACGCGCGCGGCTGGTTTCGAGTTCCGGCAACACCCACTCGCAGTCGGGAGAGTCGGCCTGCAAAACCGGGATGTCGCTGTCCAGGTATTCGATCTGGCGTCCAGCGCGGGTGCCTCCGGCCTGGAGGCTGGTGCGCCCGGCGAAAACGATCATCAGGTCCCGGCCGAAATTTTCCGAGACCTTGGCCTGCCCAACCCGCAGCCCCTCTCCGGCAGCAACCATCAGCACGATCGAGATGACGCCCCAGGCGATTCCGAACATAGTGAGCGCGGTGCGCAGTTTGTGTGCCCACAGCGTCTGAAAAACATCGCGAAAGAGGTCGCGTAGAACCATAACCGTGTTTCGGTTCGAAGCTTGGACCCGAGTCCAGCTAAGTTGTTATACGCAAAGAGGCTGGGTGAGGTTCGGGAGAAAATGCGACGGAGATCCCCGGCAAAGCGCGTGAAGTAGGGATCGCGTGGAACCTTGCCTGCGAGGTGTTAAACTAGTTTCGACCTCGAAACCCTTCCGGTTCGCTTGGATCGGACTCACCGCCCAGTCGGGACGTGGCTCAGCCTGGTAGAGCACTCGCTTGGGGTGCGAGGGGTCGGCAGTTCAAATCTGCCCGTCCCGACCATTCAACAACTTACGCGGTTTTTCTCCGCTAGATGACCACTTGCCTTGGAGGAAACCGATGCTCCCAAGATTTGAGCAGTTCATCCGCGAACGGCAGTACCTCACGAATGTCTCACACCCCTGTCCAAGGAAATGCTGAAGCATTTAGAATGGCGGCGGAGGTACGATGACTCTGCTGCAGATTGATTTTCCTAGTCATGGTCCTTGGGGTGAGGAGCTCACAAAGATGGCCAGCGATTTGGCCCACCACTTGGACAAAACACCAGGGCTGGTCTGGAAAATCTGGACCGAAAACAGCCGCACTGGGGATTGCGGCGGTATTTACCTGTTCACTGATGAAAGCTCTGCGAACGACTTCCTAAAGGAACACCTGCCCCGCCTGGATTCGATGGGAATCAAGGATGTGCGAGCGAAGGTTTTGGATGTTAACGAGGGCCTTTCGCACATCACACGAGCGCCGATCGCGGCTACTGTGGCGAAAACGGCGTAGGGTTGAGTCCTAAACGACGAAGGTGTCCTTAGTTGGCGTGAACCAGGAGAGAAGAACAAACGTGGAGGGGTCGGCAGTTCAAATCTGCCCGTCCCGACCAATTCAGCTCTCAGCAATTAGCCGTCAGCGGTCAGCCAAGCTAAGGCCCTGGGCTGCGTTCCGAATCTTGCTGCGGCGTCTCCACTGCGCTCACGCCCGCGACCCGCCTCAAGTTCAAATCTGCACGTCCCGACATGATCTCGCTGTAGCTGTCTGGGTGTACCGTAGCCTACGTTTGTGCAGTGCTAACTTTCTCAGCAATTTTGGGCGAGGACATAGAAACTTCTGCGCCTCTCTCTTGATCGGGCCCTGCTTTGTCCGTACTCGCAAGATCGACATCCGTCAGCCAGCCACGCACAGGTTCGTTGGGCGAGCCCGTTTGTGTCACAAATACGTCCCGGATATTGCCGCTTATTTTTGCCCTTGCCTGTTCCAGGCTGTCGTGAACGCCGACGAACGCAAACGATTGCTCGAACATCGTTCGCCTAATGGTGTCTGTCAGCAGATCGTGTACCGTCAAGTCCTGAGCGCGAGATAGGTTCTCCACAATAAACTCATGAATAGCCGCGCGATGAATTACGTACCGAACTGACCTGCCCCCCAAAAAATAGTCCAGCGGAAATGTGACTTCTCCATTTACGATGGCCCGCCAGGGCCAGAGGAGGAGTCGTGAGAAAGAGTCGATTCAGCGAAGATCAAATTATCGCCATCCTGAAGGAGTCGGAAGGCGGAGTCGAGACGGGAGAACTGTGCCGGCGGCACGGGATCGCGCGGGCATGTTTTTACCGGTGGAAGAGCAAGTTCGGCGGGTTGGAACTGAGCGAGGCAAGACGATTGCGGCAACTGGAGGAGGAGAACCGGCAGTTGAAGCACATCGTGGCCGAACAGGCAGTGGACATTCGGGCATTGAAGGCGGTAGTCGCAAAAAAGTGGTGAGCCCGCAGTCGCAGCGAGAGGCGGTGCTGGTGATGCAAGGGGAAGTAGAGCTGAGCCAGCGACGCGCCTGCGGGCTGATGGAGATGCATCGTGCCACCTGTCGGTATCGGCGGCGGCGGCCGGAAGAAGGGGGATTGCGGGTACGGCTGCGTGAACTAGCGGAGGTCAGGCGCCGGTTCGGCTATCGGCGTTTGCAGGTCCTGCTGCAGCGGGAGGGCTGGCAGGTGAACCATAAACGGGTGTACCGGTTGTATGTCGAGGAGAAGCTATCGTTGCGGCGCAAGCGTGGGAGAAAGCGCAGTACGGTGCGCCAGCCGCTGCCGGAAGCCATGGCAGCCAATCAAGTGTGGTCGGTCGACTTCATGACCGATGGGCTCAGCTCGGGGCGGAGGTTTCGCACCTTGAACATCGTGGATGACTACACACGGGAGTGCCTGGCGATTGAGGTCGATACCTCGCTGGGCGGCATGCGGGTGGTGCGCGTACTAGAAGAACTGAAGCAGCGACGCGGACTGCCGCGCCAGATCCGCAGCGACAACGGACCCGAGTTCGTGAGCCGCGCGGTTGATCAGTGGGCCTACGAACAGGGCCTGCAGTGGCACACGATTCAACCCGGACGACCGATGGAGAACGGCTACGTGGAAAGTTTCAATGGGCGTTTCCGCGACGAGTGCCTGAACGAGAACTGGTTCAGCACTCTTGCCGATGCACGTGAAAAGATCGCTCAGTGGAAGCAGGACTACAACCAGATCCGACCGCATTCGGCACTGGGCTATCGCACCCCGGAGGAGTTTGCTAAATCTGCGACGGCAAGAAACTGTGGAAAAGACGCGGGCTGCGCCCGCTTGGAAAACGCTGCGCGTTTCCCACTTTCCCACAGCCTCGACGGCTACGAGAAGGTGGTTACGAACGTAGCGCTGGAGAATCCAAACCCGGAGAAAGTCTCATTATCCCTGGACTAAAGATGGGGGGCAGGTCACCCCTGTGTGCATTACCGTAAGACGTTGTGACATGACCCAGGGGCCCAGCGTTCTCAATGATCAGCCGTCAGCTCTCAGCCAAAGCAGAGATCCCTCGCTGCGCTCGGGATCTCGCCGGATGGCTCCCACGCGACCTTGCCTCGTTTACGCCCGCACCCCGCCTCAACTTCCCGCTTGCATTAGGGAAGCTGTCTCGCTACTCTCTCCGGCATGAAGATACGTCTGTTGTTGTTGTTCCTCTGCCTGGCCATCAGCCTCGCGATGGCCCAGGACGCGAAACCGGCTGCTGCTGACAAGTACGGCCCCACGGTCGAAATCACCGCGGAACCATCGCATCACCTCAAGATTGACAACCCATACATTCGCGCCTTCTACATCGACGTGGCGCCGCAGCAGTCGACCATGATGCACCATCACGGCTACGACTACATGGCGGTCGCGTTTGGCCATACGGAGATTGACAGCATCACGCCCGATGGCAAGGTCAAGCATGTGGTGCTGGAAGATGGCGCCGTCGGTTACACCCCGTCGGGGCTGACTCACGTCGCCACCAACCTTGCCGCCACGCCGTTCCGCAACGCGACCATCGAGCTGTTGCAGAACCAGGGCCATCCGGTGTGCGTGAAGAATTGCGAGAACGATCCCCGGGCCAAGGACTGGCCGGCGCTGACAGCAGAGTCGAAGCTGATCGGCTACGGTGACACCTTCCGCATCTCCGAAGCGACCATTAAGCCGAAACAGACGGTCTCCACCGACGAGCCGTTCCCGCACCTCGTCGTTCTACTCACGGACATGCACGGGCAGATGGGCGGGAAGGGCGATCAGGTCGTGAACTTTGAGCAGAAGGCAGGCGACATGATGTATCACGGCGGCCACCCCGATCATGGTCTGACGAATGTGGGCGATCAGGACATGCGCCTGATTGTGGTGGAGTTCAAGCCGGGCAAGCAGTGACGTCCGCTGTTCGTGGTGTCAGCCATGCGTGTGGGCGGTTCGCGCGCTGACGCGACTCATAACCGGAGGTTCTCCGTTCAGATACACTTCCGGACGCCTCGCTGTGAGCCGCCTCAAAACTGGGACACCGTCTGAATTACAATGGCGGTGATACCTCCCGGCAGGCCTCATTACTCGTGCGCAATCCCCCCGAACAACCCATACATGCGGAGAGGCAAGATAGCCGGACCAAGTGGGTGGGGGCGGATTCGATTCTCTTCGCCACGCCGCATCGTCCGTGGCCGGCGCCCATGGCGCCGTGGATCATGACGCAGCGCTGGAACGACCTGCTGTTTCTGCACTACGCGCTGGCTCCGGAGATCGTCCGTCCATTAGTGCCAGACGTGCTGACCCTCGATACCTATCAGCAGCGCGCCTGGGTGTCGGTCACGCCATTCTGGATCAACCATTTGCGGCCACCCGGCATTCCCTCGCTTCCCTGGCTCTCGCATTTTGCTGAGGTCAACGTTCGCACCTACGTCACGCGCGACGGCAAGCCCGGAGTGTTCTTCTTCAGCCTAGACGCCAGCCATCTGTCGGCGGTCTGGGGCGCGCGCATGTTTTATCGCCTGCCCTATTGGCAAGCGGCCATGAAACTGAAGGGCAGCGGCGGAGCCCGGATTGAGTATGTTTCCAAACGGCAGCATGGACCGAAGCCCGCCGAGCTGCGCTGCTCCTACGGGCCGAACTCACCTACCTTCCGGGCACGTCCGGGGTCGCTGGAACATTTCCTCAGCGAGCGCTATTGCCTGTATGCTGCCAGCCGCAAGCGGCTCTACCGGGGCGAGATCCATCACCTTCCGTGGGAGTTGCAGGAGGCCAAGGTGGAACTGGCTGAGAATTCCATGGCGCAACCAGCCGGTGTCTCGCTTTCTCCGCAGGCTGACCTTGCATACTTCGCGCGCGAGTTGAAGGTGCTGTTCTGGGCGCCGGAGCGATTGCTGTAGAAGCTCAACTAAGAGTGGAACACGGCTTGTGTTTCCGAAGATAATTTCCACGCGGGTTTGTGGCTAAAGGGTCTGTCGGCTCGCGGTGTTTATAATCCAGCTTTGCTTCAAGCGGGGGGCTTCATGGCGGGAGTGGAAGGACGGGTTGCGCTGATAACCGGAGCGTCACAGGGGATTGGTCGCGCCTGTGCGCTGGTGCTCGCGGAGGCGGGGGCCAAAGTCGCGTTATGTGCGCGCAATCAGGAGAAGCTGGACCAGCTTGCCGGCGAAATTACAGGCCAGGGCGGCGAGGCGGCGGCGTTCAAGATGGACGTTGCCAGCGAAGAAGAGATCAAGGCAGGCGTCAAGGCAGTGGTCGCGCGCTTCGGCAAGGTCGACATTCTGGTGAACAACGCGGGCGTGACCCGCGATCAGCTGGTCATGCGCATGAAACGCGCCGACTGGGACGACGTGATCAACACCAACCTGACCGGCCCTTTCTTATTGATCCAAGCCGTGATCGGCTCGATGCTGAAGCAACGCTGGGGAAGAATCATTAACGTCACCAGCATCTTTGGACAGATTGGACAGGCGGGACAAGCGAACTACGCGTCGTCGAAAGCGGGATTGATTGGCTTGACCATGGCGGTGGCGCGCGAGGTGGGATCGCGCAGCATCACCGTAAATGCCGTGTCGCCGGGGTTCATCGAGACGGCCATGACGGCAGTGCTGTCGGCCGAGCTGAAAGAGGCCATGATGAGGAATGTTCCTCTGGGACGCGCCGGAACGGATTTGGAAGTGGCACACGCTGTCAAGTTTCTAGCGTCCGAGGAAGCGGGATATATCACCGGAGAAGTCCTGAAAGTCAACGGCGGTATCCTGATGGGGTGACCTGCTTCGGGGGTGTTGGTGCTGGTGGAATGTGAGCGAGATCGTGGTAGCAGTCAGCGAGGCGCAACTGGAGCAGGTCCGTAACCTGTTTCGCGAATATCAAGCAGAATTGCTTCCCCAGTACCGCGCCCTGTCGCTGGAAGACGAACTTGCGAAGTTACCGGGAGTGTATGCGTCGCCAAAGGGAAACCTGTTCCTGGCGACGGTATCCGGACAACCGGTGGGATGCGTAGGACTGCGTCCGTTTCCGCAGCAGGGTGCTTGTGAAGTGAAACGCCTCTACGTGCGGCCGACGTTTCGCGGCGGAAGCGTTGGCAAGTTGCTGGTGGAGCGAGTGGTACAAGAGGCGCGAGCGCTCCGTTATTCCTGCCTGAGACTCGACACGCATCCCCCAACCATGCAAGCTGCACTCGCGATGTACCGCAAGTTGGGTTTCCGGGAGGTTGGACCGGAGCCCGTCGAGCCGGTGGAAGGGCTGCTGTACATGGAACTGCGGGTAACGCCCACAGGAGCTGTGGAGCGAGAACCAACGAGCTAGTGAGCGGGCTGCGTCGTTCGTAAGCGATTCAAATCACTGACGCCGCTCTGCGGCGTGGCACTTTTTAGCCATCCATACGCACACGTTAGTAACTCAAGGGTAACCTATGATTGCACACTTTGGGGTGCATTATCGCCTAGCATTGCGAAGGTTGTAAAGATTTTCCTTGCCAGTGTGCGTGGCCTATGATTACTATACAGTCAACCCCATGGCCAACTCTCATCAGGACGCGAACCTCCCATGAACATTGGCGAAACCATCCGCAACTACCGTTTGCAAAAAAGCATGTCGCAGGGCGACATCGAAAAGCGCACAGGCCTATTGCGCTGTTATCTGTCGCGGGTTGAGAACGGGCACACCATCCCCTCGCTTGATACGCTTGGCGAAAATTGCGACCGCGATGGAAGTGCCCCTGGCGCAATTTTTTGGCGACTCTCATGCCAACGGAGGAAAAGCCACACCTCGATTGGGAGAGGATGAAGTGCGCTTCCTTACACAGATTCGCCGTTATTCGCCAAACCTGAACGAAAGCGATCGCAAGCTGGTGGTTGCAATGGTGAAGAAGATGGCGGCCAGCTCCGGCAAGTAGGTCATTCGGGAGTGACCAACAACCGCAGCCGATCGCTGCGGATTTTTTTTTGCTCTCTAGGGCGGCGCTCGTCACCGACTGCAGACTGGGGCTGTGCTATATTCCGCTTTCTGCCGAAGAATCATTCCGCCGCTTTGGCGGACGAGACTATTCATAATGAGGCATCCATGAGCAGGGTCCAACGGGCAATTCTAAGCGTCACTGACAAAACCGGACTGGTGGAGTTCGCGCGCAGGCTGGCCGCGATGGGGGTGGAACTGGTCTCCACCGGAGGAACAGCCAAGCTGCTGCGCGAGTCGGGCATCGCGGTGAAGGACATCTCCGAGCTCACCGGATTTCCCGAGATGCTCGATGGCCGGGTGAAAACGCTGCACCCGAAGGTGCATGGCGGGATCCTGCATATCCGTAGCAACGAGAAGCACCGCGCCGCCATCGCGGAGCATGGCATTCAGCCGATTGACATGGTCGTGGTGAATCTCTACGCCTTCGAGAAGACTGCAGCGAAGCCGGGCGTGGAGTTCGAGGACATCATCGAGAACATCGATATCGGCGGGCCGTCGATGGTGCGCTCGGCGGCCAAGAACTTTCAGGATGTTGCGATCGTGACTTCGCCGTCCGACTACGACGAGATTGCGAAGGAGATGGAGTCGTCGGGCGGCGTATTGTCGCTGAAGACGAAGTGGCGCCTGGCGCAGAAAGCGTTCGCGACAACGGCGGCCTACGACTCGGCGATTGCCTCGACGCTGGAGCGGATTGCCGCTCCCGAGAGCGCGGGCGCAAGTTTGAGTTGGGAAGGTCGAGGGCTTTCCGGCAACGCTGCGGCTTACGTTCCAGAAGGCCTTCGATCTGCGCTACGGCGAGAATCCTCATCAGAAAGCGGCACTATACTCGGACGGCTCGGGCAAGGGCATCGCCAACGGAAAGCAGCTTCAGGGCAAAGAGCTCAGCTACAACAACATTGTTGACCTGCAAGCGGCCTGGGACTTGGCGCAGGAATTCGAGGAGCCAGTATGCGCCATCATCAAGCACACCAATCCCTGCGGAACCGCGGTGGGCGCTACTTTGGCGGAAGCCTACAAGCGCGCCCTGGAGTGCGATCCGGTGTCGGCGTTCGGCGGCGTCATCGGCGTGAACCGGCCGATCGATCGCGAGACAGCGACGGAAATGGCGAAGTTGTTTGTGGAAGCGATTGCCGCTTCCGGAGTTCGACGACGCGGCGCGCGAAGATCTTCGCCGCCAAGAAGAACCTGCGCCTGGTGGAAGTTGTTCCCATGGAACAGAAGTGGGTGCTGAAGAACGTCTCCGGCGGCGTGCTGCTGCAGGACAACGACGTGCGGCCGCTGACCGAGGCCGACCTGAAGGTAGTCAGCGAGCGCAAGCCGACCGAACAGGAGATGCGCGATCTGCTGTTCGCATGGAAGGTCGTGCAAGCACGTGAAGTCGAATGCGATTCTCTACGCGCGCAACGGCCAGACGACCGGCGTCGGCGCGGGCCAGATGAGCCGCGTGGATTCGGCCAAGATCGGCGCGATGAAGTCGGTGCTCGGCATCAAGGGATCGGTGGCCGCGTCGGACGCATTCTTCCCGTTTCCGGATGGAGTCGAGGAGATCGCCAAGGCGGGCGCAACGGCCATCATTCAGCCCGGCGGCTCGGTGCGCGATCAGGAAGTGATCGACACCGCGAACAAGCTGGGGCTGGCGATGGTGTTTACCGGAGTGCGGCACTTTCGGCATTAAGGGAGGTTATATGGCTGGACTGAGGAAATCGACTAAGACTGCCAAGGTGATACTCCGAGGCGGACACCAGTACGTCATCCTGCCAGAGGAATTTGAGTTCAAAGGAAAGGCGGTGCGCATACGAAAGTCGGGCGACGCCGTGATCTTGGAGCCGGCCATCACCAACTCAAAAGAATGGTTTGCGGAAATCGACCGCCACGCGGCCACCGACGCATTCGGGGGAGGCTGGCGAAATCAACCTAACGCGCCAAAGAGAAGATCGTTTTAATGAACGCGAGAGTCCGAAATGAACCATGCCGAGAAGGTTGCGAAGCGTGCCCTTGAAGCCCTCCTGCCGGCCGGGAGTTTGAAGTATCGACCTGAGCAGTCAAGCGGAGAGTATGACTTTGACCTGTGTTACGGCGATGGTGCTATCGCTGCTCTGGAGGTGACAGCGTCTGTAGATAAGCTCAGGTAAGACCATCGCCGCAATTCGGGATAGGAAAAAAGGCGGATCAGCTATCCAAGCCGTTCAATGCAATAAAAGCTGGATAATCTTAACCACTCCCAAAGCCCCAATCAATGAGATTAGAAACAAGATTGACGAACATCTTGGCAACTTGGAGCTGCAGGGTTGGAAAACTTCTCTTGCGTAGATGACGGTCCTTCGTGCGTGCAAACTATTTGTCGTGACCTTGGGGTGCAGCGCGGATTGGTCATCCCTGCGGTAACGCCTGCGCGGATCTGTATTGCTCCTCCAGGGGGAGGGGGTGCCGTCGAGGCAAACACCGCAGTAGAAGCTGGCGAAAAAGAAGAGTTTGGAAAGAGGACAATCGGAGGAAACTTGGTAAAGCAAGAACAGACGAACGCCACCTAGTCGTCTATGTTCACCCTTCGAATGGCTTACCTTTGGATGGCTCACACGAGTTTTGACCCGCCATTAATTCTGCCGAAGCTGCCGAGTGAAATAACGCACATCTGGCTACTTGGTGAGGCAGAGCGAACCAATGAGGTTGTTATTTGGCAGGCGAGTACCAATGGGCCCTGGCGCAGCCATACCGTAACAGTACCGACATAAAACGGCGACGCCGGGGGGCTCACGCAGGCTTCTTCCTCGCCACCACGACCCGCGGAATCCCTTGCAGGTCCGGAACCACGCTAATGTCATCCCACGTTGTGGGATTCAGCAGATTGACCACGGCGTCGCGCATGGAATAGCCAATCTCCAGCGCCAGCCAGCCGCCCGGCTTAAGCGCATCATGAGCCTGCTCAATCAAGGGGCGAATTACGTCGAGACCATGGTCGCCAGCAAATACAGCCATCCGAGGTTCAAACTCGAATACTGACTTCTGGACCTTGTCGGCTTCGCTGAAGGCAACGTAGGGCGGATTGCTGACTACGAAGTCGAGGTCGCGAAAGCTCGGGAAGCAGGTCCCCTTCGACAAGCTCAGGGCAGGCTCGCTACTCGGACTGAAGTCCTCGCTCGGGA
>CAWIMR010000032.1:0-39231 GCA_963837245.1 uncultured Acidobacteriaceae bacterium
AGGGTGCGCAGAAGGCCGTTAATCGTCCTATTCACTTTAGTCCTCACTTTCTAACACTGATGGTTTGTGCCTTCCAGTCGACTGCCCTCTTAGTACCCCGGCGGTGCCGGCGTGTACAGATCCTGCATCCGGAAGGTGCGGTAGCTCCAAAAGTTCGTGGAATCCAGCTCAAAAGCGATTGTACCTAGCGGTGTGATCTCGAGCGATTGGCTCGACGGTCCAACGATTTCGCCGTTGTCGAAGTGATAGTTGGGGCTGCCGGGAACCACTTGCGCCGAGCCCAGGCCGGCCGAGTAGCCGCCCAGGTCTTGAATCAGAAGCGGCGTGACGGTCATGTTTGTCTCATCCACCGTCAGCACGTAGCCGCGGCTATTTCCACCCCTATCGCAACGGCGACGAAGATTTCCGTTATCGAAGACAGTCAGGACGCTTTCGGCGCCAAACTGGAAGTTGGTGTCGTGCTGGTGAGTAAACCAAGCATATTCTTGCTGCTGGTCGGGAGTAGTACAAAGCGGACTGGTTGGCGGATCGATCATAGTGAAGTCGCCTTGGTATCCCATGCGCCACAGCACGCTGCCGTCGCCTTTTCCATTGGCGTAGTTGATCTTGATGACCCAGTCCTGATCGCGCAGGGAAACCAGGAAACTGCCGTCCGCGGTTAACTGGATGGAGTTTGTATGCAGCCAGTCGTTGGCGGTGGCGGCAAGGAAGAACGCCGGACACCCGGGAGACGTCTGCTGACACACCTCATTGAGGTTTGCGCGACGGCTGATATCGAGGAAGTCAAAAGCGTCCCATGCCCAGACGATCTGCAAGTTCGGGTTAAGTACCAACACTTCCGTGCCGAGCACATCGCAGGTGTTCGGCATGCCGTTGGTGGTTCCACATTGACCGGCGTTGGTCACCAGCGTCTCGTTCACACCTTTGACAACGATGTTACCGTTAGGCAAACGGCGCGCCTCGTGGTCAAACTGGGTAATGGGAAGGCGGGGCTGTCCAGTAATGGGGTCGGTCATCAGGGCCAACTGCTCATTAATCCGTGCCGCGTTGGTCTGAAGCGTGATGTTCCCTGCGAGGTCGATTTCCTGCACGGTGGCGTTGTACGGTGGGTTCATGTTCTTGGGGGAATCGATCACGAACATCCCACCGCCTGGTTCCGTGCGCGTCAGTTCGCCCACCAGTAGGTGGTAGTACCAGAGCACATTCCCGGACAAATCAGTCGCGGTCGTCACGGCGCCGAGGATATTAGCCTGAAGCAGAATTGGCGCGGTGATGCTGCTGGGAGGCCCTGCCGGTACTGGAACGGTTACAATTGGAACAGTGATCCCGTCCGGTATTGGGCCGGTGGTAAACGTATAGGTTGCCCCGGTTTGGACGATCATGCCCGAGGGAGAAACCGTTTCGTGATGCATCTGATATTCGGTACTCGGATACATGCCCGCTATGTAGAAGTTCGCACTGTTGGTGGCGCTGCACGGGATAGCGTTGGTCACTTGCGAGACCGAGCTCCCTAGCTGGTTGAAGCGCACCCGAACCGAGTTACCGACCTTGCAAGGGGGCCCGCTAAACAGGGCCACCAGCGGGTTCGCCGTGGGGCTGACCACATCGAGGCCATTGACGCGGCGAGTAGTCACCACGAAATTTTCCTTGGCATGGGCGCTGGTGTTGTTCGAGATGTTCTGGACAAGGACTTTGACTTGGTAGGTGCCCTCCGTCTGACTGAAGGCCCACTGGAACGTATTAGCAAGTTGGTAGTCGCGAACGATCGCTAGCGACCCATTGGCCGGACCCACGCTGAACCGATATTGGTGCTTGCCCGACGCCGTGTCCGAAACGGTTGCTGTCCAGGTAATGACGGTTCCGACCGGTTGGGGACCCACGGGCGATGGAGACAGAGTCACTGAGATAGTGGCGAGGGCGCTCGTGGAAAGAAGTGCTAACCCAACCAAAGAAAGTATGCGCAGAAGGCCGCCGATGGTCTTAGTCACGCTCTTATTCCTCACCTTTTGAAGTTAAAGTTCGATTAATCAGCCGGAATTTACTCTTGGGCTACTAGTAGTCCGATACTATATACCTTTAGACGGATTTCAGTGCAATATTTTTTCTTTTGCAGGGCCCAACCTTGGGGAAGTACTCCTGCGCCCCAAACCCCGGCCGGGCCTGCTCGACCGCGGCCTCTCACAGCAATTGAGTCTGGTCACGACGGCAGCAGTCTGGACAAGATGCCATCCGTCCGGCCGGCACACCGGTCTCGCGGCGTAAGTTAGTGCCTCATTTCAAGTTCGCGATTCCTGCTGCTTGAGAAAAACGTTCCCCTTTTGTATACTCCCGCCCGTGGGCGTATTCAGGGCGGGGCGATATTCGTGTGATAGTGCTTCCGAGAGGCGCTGCGGGCTTCCCGTGTCCCTTCCTTATCAGACAAATGTGCTACAACAGAAACAGAATTACGCTAGGCCGTATGCCGGTTTGATCGTCTTTCTGCCAAAAAAGCGACGGGGCCGCCTCCGTTAAACGACATTGTTCGATGGCTTTCAGTCTGGGGGACGGCTATGCTTCAAGGCCAATCTCTGGAGCGCAGTACCAGCGTGACAACAAATCATTTAGATCGAGCGACCTCGAAACTCAGCCCTATGCGCGTGTCCGTGCTCTTGCCGGTAATGGACGAGACTGCCTCCCTGAAGGAAACGATTCGCGTTCTGCTGGACGAGAATCGCCAGACGATCAGTGAAATTCTGATTGTGGTCTGCACCCGCACGACCCCGGAGTCCCTAGCCATCTGTGAGGCACTTGAACGTGAGCAGCCCGCCCTCATCAAACTCCGCTGGCAGAAGCTGCCATTCCTGGGCGGGGCCATGCGCGATTGCTTTGGTTGGGCAACCGGTTCGCATGTCCTCATGATGGCCAGCGACCTGGAAACCGACCCCAGAACGGTCAAGGACCTGATTGCGACAGCGGAGACAGGCTTTGACATCGTGACGGCCACGCGATGGACAAAAAAAGACGGCTTCCATGGCTATGATCCGTTGAAGTATTTTCTGAATTGGATCTTTCAGCAAATGATCCGCCTTCTTTACGGCACCAGGCTTTCCGACTTGACCTTCGCATTTAGGATTTTCAGGACAAAATGGGTTAAGGACATTCGCTGGGAGGAGCTAAAACACCCATTTCTGCTGGAGACAGTTCTGAAGCCTATGAGGTTGGGGGCCACCATCGCTGAGGTTCCCGCCGTCTGGCGGGCTCGCGGGGAAGGGGTATCTCACAACACGTTTTGGCAAAACTTTGTGTACTTTCGAATAGCAGTGAAGACGCGGTTTACTGCCAAGCGCAGACTTCTTTTAAAGGAAGAACATGACTAACAGCTTCGTCACGGGTGGCTGTGGCTTTGTAGGGCGACACTTGACTGATCGTTTGTTAACCCTGGGGCATGATGTCTGGATTGTTGATGACCTCAGTACGGGCCTGCATCCAGACCAATGGCTGCTTCCGAGAGCCAGTCAAACAACGGATGAAGGCGGACTGAAAAAGTACTTCGTGGCCGGCCATGCGGTAACGTTCCTGCATGAAGACATGGCCGTTACCATGCTGAAGCAGTTGGGCGTGATCAAGGACGGTGCCGGACTCCAATTTCCGAAATTCGACTACGTCTTCGCTCTAGCTTCGGTGGTCGGCGGACGAGTAAAAATCGACACCGATCCCATCGGAGTGGCTGTCGATCTCGCCATTGACTCGCTTTTCTTTCTCTGGCTGGCGCGCAACAAAGAGAAAGTCGGAAGAATCTTGTATGCGAGTTCAAGTGCTGCCTACCCAATCAATCGTCAAAAGGCGGAGGGGCATCTGGCGCTGCGGGAAAGCATGATCGATTTTTCCAGCGGGGAACTGGGGCAGCCCGATATGACATACGGCTGGAGCAAGTTGACCGGCGAGTATCTCAGCCGGCTCGCAGCTGAACGCTATGGACTCAAGATCGCCTGCGTCCGCCCTTTCTCCGGATACGGCGAAGACCAGGACTTGACATATCCCACCCCCGCAATCGCCTTCCGCGTCGCCAGAGGTGACGATCCGGTGGTGGTATGGGGTACCGGGGAGCAAGGGCGCGACTTCGTTCATATCGAGGATTGCATCACCGCCATTTGGCTGGCAGTGAACAAGATAGAGGATGGATCAGGAGTCAACATCGGAACTGGCATCCTGACTTCCTTCATTGAAGCAGCTCAACTGTTCCTGAAGTTGGATGGCCGCTCGGGCACAATCAAGCCCATGATCGACAAGCCAGTTGGGGTGCAGTCCCGTTACTGCGATCCGACTGAAATGAAAGCCTCGCTGGGATGGGAGCCAGAAATCAGCCGGGAGCAAGGATTCCAGCGGGTTCTGCGGAAAGCCTACGACCGGGTCGCCGCGCTTGGCCCTGATGCCTTGGAAAGGATCAACAGCTAATGAAAATCACTATCGTAACCACCACCATTAACATTCCTAAACTCCTCTTGCAATATGCAGAAAATGCTCGCTACTACGGCCACACGAACGTGGATTTTGTGGTCATCGGCGACCGCAAGAGCCCCTCGGGAACCGCCGAATTCTGCGAAATGGTGACCCAGTATTATCCGTGTTCCTATCTCGATATACCGGCGCAACAGAAGTATTTGGATCGTTTTCCCGAGCTCTGGACGCATCTGCGTTTTGATTCCATTCAGCGGCGCAACATCGGGCTGTTGCTTGCTTACGAGAACGGCGCCGATGTAGTAATTACGATTGACGACGACAATTTCGTCATGAACCAGGACTTTGTCGGTTTGCATTCGGTCGTTGGCACTCACCGCGAGTTGCCGACCTATGGGTCTACCTCCAGATTTTTCGACGTTTGTTCCTTCCTGGAGGTAGAAGACGGGGTTCGGTTCTACCACCGCGGCTATCCCCAAAAGCAGCGCTGGACGGAGTCGGGTTTTATTAGCACATATCGCGATCGGAGACGGGTGGCGGTGAATGCCGGGTTCTGGCTTGACAATCCCGACATCGATGCCCTCACGCGCATGGAGCGGCAACCCGTGGTACGCGGCTACAAGGCCCAGTGGCCGGGAAATATCGCTCTGCAACCGGGCACGTGGTCGCCATTCAATTCCCAGAACACCGCTTTGATGCGCCCGCTACTGCCCGCGTACTTTCTAAGCCCGTACATTGGGAGGTACGATGACATCTGGGCGAGCTACGTCATCGACCGCATTGCTCAGCACATGGGGGATGTTATCTCCTTCGGCGACCCATTGGTACGGCAAGAGCGCAATCCTCACGACCTGTGGAAGGATCTTGATGTCGAGCGAAATGGCATGATCCTCACAGACGATTTCTGCGAAGCGTTGCGTGCCGCGCCGTTGAGCGGGGTGAGTTATCACGAATGCTTTGGAGAATTGGTCGAGAAACTTGGACCAGCATGGGAGGCGGGACCGAAGTGGAATGAATCGCAGCACGAGTGGCGTTCAAAGTTTCTCGACGGACTGCGGATCTGGCACGAGGTCTTCGACAAGCTCGGCGCTGGCCGCAATGCTGCCGTCGGGGCCGCCGTTGTGTGACTTGTTGCCTCCGCTCCCGGAGGTTGGTCCTTCGTCATCTTTGGTCGGCTGCAAATTATTTACGCCGTTTGTGCAGCAGTCGCCGATGTACGGCGAGCGCCTCCGGGAGCACGACGATGTTGTGGCAACTCTTCAACCGCTCAGGTCCTATCTTGAGGATAGCTTTGGCTTTCGAACTATGGCTCCCTTCTTTGCCACTCGCAGCTGCTTTCCCTGCGAACTGTACCAATTGCGGCTGTCTTAAATTGAACAGGTTTAATCCAACCCATTGCACTTACTTGAGTTGGGTGGATACCCACTTTTTCCAGCGCGGTCCCATTTCGAGCTCGTTGCGTTTCTAGGAACAAGCCGTCGTTTACGAAAAATTATCAAAATTTGTCTTGACAACGCAAATGGGACATCTTACACTCGCTCACCAAATTCCCGCCGAGGAAAAAGAAAGAGGCCAGTTGTGAAACTACACAAGTCATTGTGGTTGTTGTGTTGTCTAATATTGGTCGGAGCAAGTCCGCTCATGGCCAATCTAACCGTGACTCTGACTCCCAACCCGTCCGGACCTCAGCCGGTTGGAACTACAATCACATGGACAGCCAATGTAAGCGGCGACCCGGACCAACACCCCGTCTATGAGTATACGTTCAGCGCGAACCTGGCGGGACAGCCCACATTGGTCAGACGGGGTTACGGGGATACGAAGACCTGGGCTTGGACGCCCAATGCTTTCGAGGGTACTTTCACGATCGGGGCAACGGTAAAGAACACGCACGCGGGCACGCATGCTTCGACGACCACTTCGTACACCCTAACCCCGGCGTTGGTAAACGGACATGCTGGCATACACCCCACCAATCACCCGCTGGTGGCGTTTTTCAGTACAAAGTCTTGCCAGGTTCCCAACTCCATGCTGGTCCGCTTCACACCTACCAGCGTCCCCGCGGGTGGAAACCCGGCCCCACAGACGACCAACCTGGTCGCGTGCCGCTTCAATACATCGTCACCAACGCCGGACAACACTACGATGAACTTCTATATCGCCGGCATGTATCAAAACACCACCTATAACATGCACTGGGAGACTGTCAGTCCCACGGGCCAAACCCTGCACGTTGGCACAGACTACCCCTTCACCACGGGTATGATTCCCTCCAATGTCTATTTGCCGACCTTTTCCTCCACCGGGACGACTGGCGACCCTGAGGACGGGCTGGTTCTCTACAGTATTGTGACCATACCGGATAAGAATGGCCATATCGAGAGTTCTTCGGCCGTGGACCTCGCGGGCAATGTCGTGTGGTATTCGGCAGCGCAGGCTGGTGCGCCATCGGTGCCTCCGGTGCGGACTGAGACGGGCGGTAACTACTGGGGTTTTGTAAACCCAGGCAGCAACGACCCCTATTTGAATGGCATTCGTGAGTCGGACCCAGCCGGCAATCCGATACTGGAAACGACTCTCGGCGCGATCAATGACGGGCTAGCCGCCCTGGGGGATCCCCGTCCCATTAACTCCTTGCATCATGAGGTACGGCGCATCACAACACCGACCGCTGGGGCCCCTCATGGCTACATTATGGTGCTGGCCAACTCGGAATACGTTTGCACCAACTGTCAAGGAGGCACTCCTCAGGATCCGGTGGATCTGATTGGCGACCAGCTCGTCGTCATGGACAGCAACATGAACGTGGTGTGGTACTTCGACGAATTCGATCACCTCGACGTCAACCACTATGCGGTCTTGAAGGAGAAGTGCACCGTTCCTGCCGGTGGCGGAGGCTGCGAACCCTTTAGCAATCAGTTCACGTTCGCTTACGACTGGCAGCACTCCAACGCTTTGCAATATGAGCCCTATGACGGCAGCATCATCATTTCGTCGCGGCACCAGGATGCGGTGTACAAGGTGAACTTCAATAACGGAACCGGCGATGGCCACATCATTTGGGAACTCGGCAACCCGAACGAAAAGAACGGGCTCATTGGGGGACCGGGTGGTGCGCCGCTACCTACGTTTACGCTCACGACCAATGGCGCTGGCGGCCCAGACCTTGGCTATCCCTGGTTTTCGCACCAGCACGACCCGGAGTTTGCGAATAGAGGCAAAGTGGTAAACGGATCGCGGATTTTTACGATCTTCGATGATGGCAACACCCGTCAGGCGTTTTATAACCAGAATGCCGATAGCCGTTGCCAAGAGCTGTCCATAGACGAGACGAACCTGACCGCTAACCTGAACATCAATGGTGATGAACAGGGTTACTCCTTCGCCCTCGGCGAATCGCAACTGTTGAGGAATGGGAGCATCTCTTGTGATTCCGGATACGTCAACATGGGAATGGGACCGGAACCGCCAACGAATACTGTCGAAACTGACGAGAATAGCAATTTCATTTTCTCGTTCAATGCGAGCTCGATAAACTATCGCAGCTGGCGTATGCAGGACTTGTACACCGCAGTTAACCCTTAACCGGGTGACTTGCTCTCTCGGTGCCGCGCGTCCCAGTCTCCCTGGGGCACGCGGCACCATTCGATTTTCTCCAGTTCAACCTGAATCGGGTTGGGCAAGAATGGGACTTAACTTGTCTGGAGCTGCCCCTGGTAGGTTCCTGAAAGGGCATTCCCACTCCACACCGCTATCCGGAGTTCAGCGAGCAACGCTGGCTCCAGCTAACGCGGCCAACGCTTGTCCAACGCCGGAAATGGTGGAAACTTAGCGTGCGGTTCCTGCTGGTACCAGTAGGCTAGTGACGCGACATCGTCTTCCAGTGGCCGATATCGGCCGCTCGAAGGGGAACCCAACGCTTGGATGGAAACGCGGAAGTCCCGTTTAAAGCAGATCGGATCCATAATGTGCCATCGATAAAGACTCCATTTATGAGGCCCACTCTTACCGTCAGTTTTTAGCGTACTGCCAGAATAAGGTCCAGTAAAAACCGTGGGGAATTCGTAACTCCCTCCGAAATAGTCTTCTGTGCCCGTACCGCATATGGTGGGAAAGTCGCGATCCCCGTCGATAAAGAACTTGATTTCGCCCTCCCCAAACCAGCCTTCTGAAAACTGCGTCCAAGCGAGAAAAGTGCCGACATATCGCCCCTCGCCTTCCACCGAATCCAGAATCTTGTGCATGGGATTATTTCGCTGCGTTACGCTGCGTCGCCATTGGGCGTGAAAATACCCAACTCTCTGCGGCACTGGAGTCAACGCATAGGTGATCTGATACGCAAGCAGAGAAAGGTCCTTTTCCGACTCGTTGGTGAAAGTAATCTTCGCGCGCTTACGAAAAGGCATTGGCCAATAGCAATTCAACGCAGAGGTAGGGTTCACCACAACAGCTAACGATCTTACGGGCGCGAATAGGTCGTGGCCGACGGCGAAGAAATCCGTGAGCGGAACTTCGACAGACGGACTTCGCTCGTCGTCCCAATAGAACCTCAATACGCATGCCCGACCGTTGCCGGCCCAGTTGGTCTCCGTAGCCATCCATATGTGCTGAATGATCCCGGGCCCGGCCACATCCATTATCGTAAGGGTCTGGCCCGCCTTGGGCTTGACGAACGGACGAACCTTCCAGCCTTGCCCCAAGTCCTTGGCCGCGCCGGCGAAGGGGAGGTCGGGATCGCCCACCTTGGGGACGGCGCGTGCGCCTTTGCCTTTCTCTCCTGTAGGGTTTTCAGCCGAGACGGAACGTGTGTCCCACGTCTCCAACAGCGGAAGGCTACCCAGCCCGACTGCTAGCAAAGGTGTTTGCGTTGACGGCGGTGCCGCTGCGGCGGGCCGGCTCTGCAGCGCGGCGAACCCGGCTGCCCCGAGAGCGGATCGGATGGCATCCCTGCGGTTGGGTCGGTTTGACATATGGGCTCAAGTGGTCGATGCGCCTCCACTTCCAGTGTACTACCACAAATTTGAAGCAGTTCCCGGCGGGGACAAATGGCTGAAACATATGGCTTCGTTGATGAGCCGTGCCTCGCATGCTGCTTTACTAGCATAGGAGCGGGGTGGATCCGAAATACCCTTTTTCAGCAGCCCTGATAGACAAACATCATGGTTCATTTTCGAAATGTGGCGAAACGACCAGAATGACCTGACGATGGACGCCCGATCACTCCAGACACGCGGTCGACATATTTCCCTTTACTGTTAGAGTTGCTGGCCTGCACCGCAATTAATGCAGTGGAACGGGCCTGCGCTTCAGGATTTGATAAGGTCGATCGGAAAATCCGTAGGTCGTATATGGATCGTGGATCTGATCATACACAACCTCATACTTGTTGTAGAACAGGTCCTCGATGTGACGATAGGTTGCGGGTTCGTTTACCGCAAACCACGGGAACCAAAAATCCCGATAGTGCGCCTCAATGACAATAAATTCAGGCTTCTTGCCGCTCAGAAATCCCAGCCGGGAATCGTCCAGCACTTGTCCATCGAAGCCCAATTCGAAGGCCAGCTCCCCGCTTCCCATGATCAGGTCCCCGGGCTGGGCATGACCCTTGAGAAAGTTGGTTGCTTCCAGAAAGCGGCCCCGGTAGTCATTGTGTACGATTCTGAAGCCTACTACGCCTAGCTGAACTGCCGTAAACATTCCCAGCAACAATACAACGACAACTCTCCACGCCAGGTATCGGCGCCAGACCCAGTTGCAGGCGATGGCTAGAATAGCTGCGTAGTAGGGAATGATGAAAATCAGGTAATACCAGTTCTTCTGGAAGCACATCAGAAGCGTGAAGCTTATGGCAGTAAGGATGAGCAGAATCCTGGTCCCTATCTGGCGGCGGAGTTGCGGAATCGCAACGGCCATAATGATGGCGACAGCGTACAGTGCCACGACAATACGATCCAACGACACCGGAAACCCGTGGTTCAGTCCGTACGCCGCCCCGTACCGCAGGTCCATTTCCTGCCAGAACGACTTCCACGGATTCCAGGGCAGCTCCAGCCGATGTGGCACTTTCGCCTGTGCCTGAAATTGCGCCAGCAGAATATGCGGCGCCCGTGCTCCATACAGGCCCCACAGCGAACCCAGCACAAGGAACGGGCACAAGGCAAGCAGCAACGCGCGAAGGGTGATGCAGTCGCGATCAAAATAGAGAACGATGACGGCAAGCGCAAACATGCCAAATATCGCGTTCGGATGCGTGAACAGGTTCACCGCTGAGACGCAACTGGCTATGAATAGCGCCAGAGCGAAATTTTGACGCAGCCGAAGGTAAAGCGCCAGGGCGAGTAATCCAAGGGCGGCACACATCATATCCATGCGCCCGCTCGCCGCCGAAAACGCGAAATGCTGTTCCGTACCGAGTAGAAATGTTGCCAGAAGTGCAATACAACGGTCCCCAGTCAGCCACCGGATAACCACGTACCACGACAACAGCGCTACCCCTCCCCAAAAGATCGAAATGGCTCGCATCGAGAACAAGCTGAGGCCCACCACCTTGTACCAGGCGGCCTGAAACAGCAAGTACCCTGGCATCACCCAATATGTATACCGGTCGATTCCCTCAACATAGGGATCGAAGATATAGCCGTGCGGATCGAGAACCGTCATTCCCATAAAGCCGTGGTGGATAAGGTTGTATCCGACACTTGCAAACCAGGCCTCATCGCACCAGGGCCGGCGCCTTAAGGCAGCTCCCGTGGCCAACAGGAGCGAGAACAGGACAATGGCAGCCAGAATGTGCGTCGAGCGCCTCTGGTCGGCGACAAAAGAGGTCATGGTTCCGAGGCGCCTGCCGAGATTTTCGAACCAGGACGGTGCTTTACGAGAGGTTACCGGTTCGTATCGTACCGAAACGAAGTTTTGCATAGTTACGCCGCGAAGCGCGCAAACCTTCAAAGTCGGGCTTTCCGTCCGTGGGCTGAGAGCCTTGCATTAATGCACGGGGACCCGCGATGTGCCCTGAGGGCGACCCTTAGCCAAACACTTACGGGCATGAAGTAGCGGGCCTCAACACCCGGCTGGCTAAGACCTCACCCACGATTTGGAAACCGAGTTGGTTCAGTCTACGGGGGCTGAGAGTCGCTGTCAATCACACTGAAGGCCAATCGCCAGAAGGCAGGAACCAGCGTGCGACAATGGAAGGCGAACTTGCAGGTGAAGAACGCACAGTGGGACTCGGCGATGATTTCGGGCCGCCCACCCGCCGTCCGCAGGATGTGCGACCTCAGCTATTGCATTGCCCATCCCTAACTTGTCCCTCTAACTATAGGTCCGGAGAACGTTCTTCCCACATTGAATGTTATGGGTCGCAACCAGCCGTGCTTGCCCCTCAGCGAGCAGGGGGTGGGCTGGGCATTGTCCTACGCCACTCACTCAACTCGTTTCGCAGTTGGTCAGCCGTCTTATTATGCTGCAGCTCGTCGCGAAGGTACTCCATTGCATACTCGGGCGGAATCCCCGTGTTGAGAGGGTTCTTGTAGAACCTGTCGAGGCCGGTCCTTAAGGATAAGTCGGATTTGTAGTCGAATGCTTTCGATAACTCGCACAAGTTGAGACTGTCCTGCAGCTTTGCGTTGAACTCCGGTCCAGGCTGCACGCTCTTCGCGTTCTTCATGCATTCGCTGCGCATCGTGACTTGGACGTTCTGCATAGCTGAGGTGTAGCCGTCTACGAAATTGTCCCTGGATTCGTCGGAGAGGGCCTTCCACCATCCTCCGTAATCTCCCAATAGCTTCATCATCACCGGAGGGACCTGAACTGGTTTGGGCACAGGAGTGTCGGCTGGCGTCTCAGTTTGGGCAGCGGCACTCAGTACCGCCAAAAGCACGATAGCAGCGATCCGAACGATCATGACACTGAAAGGTGCGATTTTGCCCAAGGCCGGAGGGTGCTCAGAAGACGCGTACGGCCATCGGTTGTGTTGCATAGCCAACAGTTTGTACCTCTTGCGAGGCGTTTACAAGGACGCCGCTCGCACGGGGGTCGCACATCCGTGGGATGGTTTCGTATCTTCAGCGCAAGACCGCAATCCGCCGATCGCGAGGTAAGCAAGGAAGTCGCCTGAAAATGGCGGATGATTGAGCGGGCGCTCCAGTCTTGGTAAAGTTCACCGGATGGAGATCCAGGAACCGGGAGGCGGTGAATAAGCGGAATGAGGGAATGCAGTAGATTGCTACAAAATTGCCACAATCGAGTAAAAACCGTATTGGGAGACAAGGTGCTAAGTGCAATGGAATGATTTGGTAGCGCTACCGGGAATCGAACCCGGGTTTGAAGATTGAGAATCCAGCAGCTACTCCGCCCAGATCAACAACTTAGGCCGTCTTTTTTAACGACTGTGCCCTCCATTGTGCCCTGCACCGTTTACCACCGAGTGCCTTCCTATTTCACGCCGACCCCCGCCGCTGGCCTCGATCGAAGCAACGAAAGGAAGCGAGAGATGGGCTAAAGAAAACTTGTGCAGCAGCCCTTCAGAAGGTCGACGCAGTTGAGGAGAGGTGAGGAGCGACGTTTCGCATTATCTCCGTGTTGTCCCTCACTGGGGATTTATCGATCACTTGCGCGAGGCCGACTTGCACGAAGACTTCTCGGGAGTAATCTCCTACAAGCCGGTTTGAACGGAGCCGCTTTGCGGCGGACGCTTACGCGTGCCAGGTGTCAGCAGCAGTGCTGTAAAGGAGATGAAGCGATAGGGTGGGGTCATAAGGAGATGACTTATGACCCACCTTCGCAAAATGATGCTCGAGGAACTCGAGCGTCGTAATTACGCCAAGACTACCAGAGACTGCTACATCCAGACGATCGAGGACTTCGCACGTTATTTCAAGCGTCCTCCCGACCAGCTCGGTCCGGAGCACATCCGCGAGTACCAGGCGTATCTGTTCCGCGAGCGGAAACTCGCCGCGCATACCGTTACGCAACGGCTGGCCGGGCTGCGGTTCTTCTTCATCCAGACGATGAAGAAGCCATGGAGCGTGGCCGATACCCCTTATCCGAAGAAGGCGCGACATCTGCCCCGCATATTAAGCCCAGAAGAAGTTGCCCTCCTCATCGACTCGGCCCAGACTCGATTTCATCGCATTGTGTTGATGACTCTCTATGGCACCGGGGTACGGCGCGCCGAGTTGACTCGCTTGCAAATCCCCGATGTCGACAGCCGACGCATGGTCATCCACATCCGCAGCGGCAAAGGCTGTCAGGACCGAGATATCATGCTCAGTCCCATCCTGCTGGAAGCTTTGCGCGACTACTGGCGCGGGTTAAAGCGCAAACCCTCGCAGTGGTTGTTCCCCGGGGGCTGTAACCATAGGGCGGATCATCCGATCAGCCCCAAGACCGTCTATCACGCCTGCCGCCAGGCCGCCCGACGTGCTGGCCTGCAGAATCGGGTCCATCCCCACACCCTGCGCCACTGTTTCGCAACGCACTTGCTTGAGAATGGCGCTGACCTGCGCACCATTCAGCTGCTCCTGGGACATCATGATCTGAGAGAGACCTCGATCTACCTGCATCTCTCGCGACGTCACCTCCAGGCCACGGCCAGTCCTCTGGATTCGCTCAAGCTAAAAGGCAGGTCACCGCAGGAGGAGTAGATGATTCGGCCGCCTCTGGAGGTGGCCGACCTGGTCCGCGCGGCAGGAACTGAGTTCATCGAGCGTAACCGCCAGTGGATTCGCTGGCCGCACATCAAAGTGCTGCTGGCCATTGCCCGTTGCCGCACCGCCGCACTCGGCGGTCATATCGATCAGTGCACCCGCTGTGGACATCGCGCCACCATCTCCTATAACAGTTGCAGAAACCGGCATTGCCCGAAGTGTCAGACCGGTGCCCGCGAACACTGGCTCGAAGCACGGCGCCGCGAACTTCTCCCCTCGCCCTACGCCCATGTCGTCTTCACTCTGCCTCAGCAGCTAGCGCCCCTGGCTTTGCAGAACAAGAAGATCATCTATGATCTGCTACTCCGTACCAGTGCAGAAACGCTTCTCGAAGTCGCCCTCAATCCCCGACGTCTCGGGGCCGAGATCGGCTTCTTCAGTGTGCTGCACACCTGGAATCAAAAGCTCCAGCTTCATCCCCATGTTCACTGTGTCGTCCCTGCCGGCGGACTCTCGCTCGACCATACGCGATGGATTCCATCCCACCCTCGCTTCTTTCTTCCTCGCTCGGTGCTGCGGCGCCGCTTTCGTGGCAAGTTCGTTGCTGGTCTCAAGTCCGCCTTTCAGCGTGGTCAACTGCACCTTTCCGGGGATCTGTCCCTGCTCGGTCAGCCTCGGGTCTTCGCTTCCTGGCTAAGACCACTGTTCCGCAAGAACTGGGTGGTCTACTGCAAACCACCCTTCGGTGGCCCCGAATACGTGCTCCAGTATCTGGGCCGCTACACCCATCGCGTGGCCATCTCCAACCATCGCCTGATTTCGTTGGCTGACGGCCAAGTCACTTTTCGTTGGCGCGACTCGGCTCACCACAATGAACAGAAAGTGATGAGCTTATCGCTGGATGAGTTCCTGCGCCGCTTCCTGTTGCACTTGCTCCCCAAAGGCTTCGTCCGCATTCGCCATTTCGGCTTTCTCGCCAACCGGCGCCGGGCCACTCTCCTGCCACTCTGCCGGCAAGCCCTCACAGTGGTGCAGCCCCAAACCCAACCAGAAGCATCCGCCCCCAAAGAAACCAGACCGCTTTGGCTCTGTCCTAACTGTGGCGGGCCCATGGTGGTCATCGAGAGGCTTAGCGCCGCCCAACTCCAACTCCGCTCGCCACCCTTGCTCGCCGGAGCCGCCGCATGAAACGATCATTCCAAGCTCTCTCACTCGGTGCACCTCACCACCGCCAGGCGTTGTGCGCCCCGCTTGCCTCCGAACAAGTCATCCGTTCCCAACCTCATCCCAAAATCCCCTTCCCACCACACGCAAACTCTCACCCAACCAATCCTCGACTCGCTCTTGCCGGCTCCAGTAACTCTTCACCGAGCTTCTCTCCTAACCCCAGCACGATTGAATAGGCATAATCGCCTCCCCAGGGGGCGGCTCCCTTCAAACCGCTGTATCGGACGCGCCCCGCAGCACCCAGCCTACCTGCATACTCACTGCGGGGCGCATCCGATACAGCACTAGGGTTTCTGGAGAACGGCCCACGTAGCCTAGGCCTAACTTAACTGGAAGCAAATGATTGGGAACGTTCAACTCCGCAACCGGTTAGTCATGCGACACTTGGCGGCGATCTTGCGGAGGATCTTCACCGCCGCGGTCGCTCGGGTCGTATCCACGGGCCGTTGCGCTTGGCCTACGGCGAGTGGGGATTCGGACACGGCAGTTATGGCGAGGATTTGCTCGGCGTGATTTAAAGTCACGTCTACCGTTAGTCCCGGCTTGGGAGCGGCGTCAGACTTCCAGACGCCTTCGAGGCAAAACCAGTACTGCCGACCCTCGATCATGAGCAGACCAGGGCCGGCGGCGGGAACGCGCAAGACTTTGCCTGGCTTCTTCATGGCTCTTTTCGGCGCATCAGGGAAAACGAACGCAGTGGTACAGGTGCTGCTTCAGGTGCTAGGCTTTAGGCATTGCAAGCCGTGTTTACATTTCGCATTGCGCAATGGGTGAGGAAAAACCGTCATGCGGTTCTCAAATTCACTGCGCGCTCCCGCATTCGGACAGGGTGAAATAGGTCAGACAGCAAAGGAAAGACAAGCTCTTGACCAGCTTTTCAGTCTGGCCTACGAGGAGTTGCGCCGACTGGCTTCAAGCGTCAAACGCGGGGATCCCAGCAACACGCTCAGTCCCACGGCATTGGTGAATGAAGCGTGGCTGAAACTGGCAAAGGCGCCTAATGTCGCGGCGACCTCTCGTCTGCACTTCAAGCGCATTGCGGCCCGCGCTATGCGCCAATTGTTGGTCGAGGCCGCGCGGCGGCGCAATGCGCATAAACGGGGCGGTGACGGGGAAGTCATTTTCGTTTCATTCGACGATTCTCTCGATCGCGCAGCGACTGGCCAGGAAAATCTATTGGCGCTCGACTCGGCCTTGACCGAACTTGCTCGCCTGGCGCCTCGCCAGGCCCTGATCGTGGAGAGCCGGTTTTTCGGTGGACTTGAGGTCAGAGAAATTGCAAACCTGATTGGCGTTTCGGAGGCCACGATCTTGCGCGACTGGCGAGCGGCCAAGGCTTGGCTGGGACGGGCGCTTCGTCGGGTTGGGTAACCCTGCGCTTCCCAAACGATGGGTAGGACTGAACTATGGATAGTGCGCGCTTGCACCAAATCCAGAGTTTGTTTCACGATGCGGCAGACTTGCCCCAGACCGAGCAGAGAGCGTTCCTGGAGGCGGCATGCGGCGACGACATGGAACTCATCGACGAGGTTCTGGCCATGCTGGATCAGGACGCGAGCGGCGACTCGCTGCTCGATCACAGTATAGCCGATATTGCGCGAGAGGCGCTCGCGAAATGCCCTCCCTCTTCTCTGATTCTTAAACAATTCGGTCCGTATCGAATCCTGAAATTGCTGGGTGAAGGCGGAATGGGAGTCGTTTATCTTGCCGAACGCAGTGACCTTGGCAGTCAGGTCGCGGTGAAGGTCCTGCGTGATGCCTGGCTTTCCCCGGCTCGCCGCGAACGCTTTGCGAGCGAACAACGGACCCTGGCGCAACTAAATCATCCATTGATCGCGCGCCTCTACGATGCAGACACGACGGATGACGGGACCCCGTGGTTCGTGATGGAGTACGTTGACGGTATTCCTCTCACCGAGTATTGCCGACAACATAAGTGCTCGGTCGAGCAGCGTCTTCGGCTATTTCGGTCGGTGTGTGAGGCAGTGCAGCACGCGCACGGTCACGCCGTCATACACCGCGACCTTAAGCCGTCCAACATCCTCGTCAACAGCGACGGCTCGGTCCGCCTGCTTGATTTCGGTATTGCCAAACAATTGGAGAGCCTGGAATTGCCGGTGGAGCAGACGATGACTGGGCTGAGGCTGATGACGCCCGCATATGCGTCGCCGGAGCAGATTCGCGGCGATCGCGTGGGAATCAGCACGGACGTTTATTCCCTGGGAGTGATTCTTTACGAGCTCTTGACCGGTCAGCTACCCTTCGACCTGTCCGGCCTGACTCCTGCAGAAGCCGCCACCGTGATTACCGACCATGAGCCGGGCAAGCCATCGGCGGCTGTTAGGCGGACCGGCCACGCTGAGGCCAGCTTCCCCTCGTTGTCATTGAACAAGATCGCCTGGGCCGATCTTGATGTGCTCTGTCTTAGCGCCATGCACAAGGATCCTTTGCGCCGCTACCAGTCGGTGGAAGCTTTGGTCCGCGACATTGACCATTATTTGAACGGTGAACCTCTGGAGGCACGGCCCGACGCGTGGCAGTACCGGATACGCAAGTTTGTCCGACGGAATCGACGCGCCGCTGCAGCAACTGCCGTGACTTTCTCCCTGATTATCGGACTGGTCATCTTCTTCGCGGTGCGGCTGGCCAGGGCACGCGACACCGCGCTCGCGGCAGCGGCCCGCACGCAGCGCATTCAGCAATTCATGACCAACCTCTTCCAAGGTGGAGATGCAGCGGCCGGGCCCTCCGACTCCTTGCGCGTGATCACCATCGTTGACCGGGGAGTGCAGGAAGCAAAAACCCTCAACAGTGACCCCAAGGTGCAAGCCGAGCTTTACCAGAACCTCGGTAGTATTTACCAGAAACTCGGCAAATTCGAGCAAGCAGATTCGTTACTACGTTCAGCCCTCGAGCAACGCAAGCGGTTATTCGGAGCAGATAGCCCGGAAGTCGCCGAGAGCCTTACTGCGCTGGGTTTGCTCCGGTCCGATCAGGCGCATCTAGAGGAGGCCGAGCAACTGGTTCGGCAGGGCCTGGCAATGGCCAAGCGTCACTTACCGCCAAATCATCCGGCAGTTGCGAAAGCCACCCTCGCTTTCGGAAAAGTCCTGGCGGAACGCGGCTCCTACGATCAAGCGATCGCTGCTCTGGATGAGGCAGTGCGGCTGCAGTCGGCCCCCGGCGTGGCCCCTGCCGACCTGGCCGCCAGTCTCTCGGCTTTGGCGGACGCCCACTACTCCGCCGGTCACTACGAGATTTGCAAGTCCTTGTACGCTCGCGTGCTGGCGATGCACCGCGAGATTTATGGCGCACGCCACCCGCTGGTCGCCGACGACCTCGGAAGTCTCGCCGCGGTGCAGCGCGATTTGGGTTATTACAGTGAAGCCGAAGGATTAGACCGGCAAGCGCTCGATATTGTGCAGTCCTACTACGGCTATAACAATCCCAAAACGGCCTCCCGCTTGACCGCCCTGGCGGCGAGCTTGACGTACGAGAAGAAGTATGACGAGGCTGTCTCCGCCCTCGACCAGGCGCTTGCCATTCAGGAACGCGTCTATGGTCCGGTACATCCATCCGTGGCTGACATACTCAACGAGTTGGGGAACGTGGCTTCAATGCGTGACCAGCTAGATGAAGCGGAAACGCGATTCCAACGAGCGGCTGACATCTATCGCGCCGTCTACGGCGACCACCATTATCTGGTCGCAATCGCCCTGTCCAACGAGGCAGGCATCTCCATGGACAAGAAGGACTACCCGCGCGCGGAGCAACTTTTTCGCGACGTGATCCGGCGTTACAAGGAAACGCTCCCCCCTGACAACGTAAACCTTGCCATCGCGCATATTAAATTGGGCCGCACGCTGCTCCGCCAGAATCGTTATAAGGACGCAGAGTCCGAGACGCTGGCCGGCTATGCAATCCTGGCCAAACAAAGCAGCCCGTCGACCAGTTTCATTCGCGCCGCGCGAAAAGACCTCGCGGCCGAATACGAAGCTCTCAATCAGCCGCAGGAGGCCGCGCGATTTCGGGCCGAGCTTGCGGATGCCGCGGGAAATTCCTCCACCGCCAAGTAGCGACATAACCTCGACTTATTTGGCCGGCTCCTTCTTGCTCGCGCCTGACTGTTAGCTCCCAAACCATTTTGTCTTGCAATTATCACAGAAGCGCGTGACGGTTTTTGCGGCGGCTTTACGCAATGCGAAGTGAGCACAAAAGGTGCTGGAGCCAGAGAAGCGGTACAGGGCTGACTGGTCTGATGCGCGCTGCTGGCGAACGCAAATCCCAGAAATGGAGCATGATTGTGAGAAATCTTATCTCGAACCCCGTTCGATTCCATATCTTTTTCGGCATGATCGCTCTGGCCCTTGTCGCCACGCTGGCGAGCCCGCTCTGTGCTCAGACCTTCCAAACGGTCCCGGCACTGGCATTCACCAAAGCCTTCGCTGGAGCCGAGCCGCTGCCCCAGGTGCTGACGATTGCCTACACCGACAACTCAACGGTCCGCTTCAGTGCGACCGCATCCACGAATACCGGAGGCAATTGGCTGTCGATTTCTCCCAGTGGAAGCGGGTGCTGCTTCACGCCACTGGCCATCTCGGTCATCGTGACTGCCGGCAACCTGGCGGCCGGTAGCTATGGCGGGCAAGTCGTAATTACCAATTTCTCCAACGGCAACATCAACATGACCATCCCGGTGACTCTCACGGTAGCGGCGTCTGGCACCACCTTCTTCGACGACCTTCCGGGAAAACTAAGTTACTCATTCGTGACCAACGGCACTCCCGTCGACCAGTCGATTCAAGTTCGAAATGCCGGGTCCGGAACGTTGAACTGGACCGTTACCAGGAGCACGGCGGATGGCGGGAACTGGCTGAGGGCGAGCCTTTCCAGCGGGACTGCTCCAAGCGCGGTGACCATCCGTATCAACAAACTCAGTCTTCCCGGAGGAGGCGCTTCCCCGGGCACCTTCGTCGGTCAATTGCTGTTCCAGACGTCAGGTGACAGTGTCACCATTCCGGTGGCGGTCACCGTCGGCCCCACCGTGTTTACCCAAATGAATCCGCTCAACTTCACCATGGCGTTCGGTGGCGCCAATCCATTGGCCCAGATCATCAACATCGCCATGAACGACAACTCCACCATTCGCTACAGTGCGTCAGTAGCAAATGCGAAGGGCGGCAAATGGTTAGCAATTTCTCCTTCCGGCAGTGGCTGCTGCTTCACACCCTTGGCGAATACCGTCAGCGTAAACGCAGGTTCGATTGCGGCGGGAGCTTATACCGCCGAGATCATCATCACTGAATTCGCCAATCCCAGCAGGGCGATGGTTGTGCCGGTCACGCTGACAGTGGTTTCGTCCGGGCCGTTCTTCGCCGACCTCCCTGGTCAATTGAGCTTCTCCCTGAAGACAAACGGCACCACGGCAACGTCGCAGACAATTCAGGTTGCAAATGGAGGTTCCGGCACTCTCAACTGGACCCTGACCAGCAGCACCGCCGATGGCGGCAATTGGCTCAGTGCAACTCCGGCTAGCGGAACTGCGCCCTTGCTGGTTTCGGTAGGGGTCGATGTCAGCCAACTGCCTGGAGGAGGAGCACTAGCGGGCGAATATCTCGGTCAACTCGTCTTTCAAACCAGCGGAGATATCACCACCGTCCCGGTGACAGTCACCGTAGGAGCAGCAGCGTTTACCCAGTTGAATCCGATCAGCTTCACCATGCCATTCGGGGGAGCTAGTCCGCTGCCGCAGATCCTCAATGTTACCGCGCTCGACAGCTCGACAATTCGATTCAACGCGTCAACTGCAACGGCCACGGGCGGCAATTGGGTTTCAGTATCTCCCGCGGGCAGCGGCTGCTGCTTCACCCCCTTAGCGATTGCCGCCAAGGTGAATGCCGGCTCGCTCGCTGCGGGAACCTATACCGCCGAGATCATTATCACCGAGTTCGCCAACCCTGGACGGTCGATGATCGTACCCGTAAACTTGACAATCGTCGCCAGCGGTCCGTTTTTTGACAATCTGCCCGGAGGATTGAGCTTCTCCTTCCGGACCGGCGGCGGAGCCACCTCACAGATCGTGCAGATCGGGAACGGTGGAACCGGCACCTTGAACTGGACCGCTGCTGCCAGCACAGGCGACGGCGGCGCCTGGTTGACGGCAACTCCGTCTAGTGGCACTGCCCCTTCGATCACCACGATCTCAGTAACAGCTGCTAACCTACCGGGCGGCGGAATGATCGCCGGAACCTTCACCGGTCAACTGGTTTTTGAGGCCGATGGTGACATCACCACCGTTCCGGTCACCGTCACAGTTGGACCTGCGGTGTTTACCCAGGCGAACCCAATCAGCTTCACCATGCCGTTTGGAGGGGCGAATCCACTGCCGCAGCTATTCACCATCTCGGCGACGGACGGCTCTAGTATCCGCTTCAGCGCGAGCGCGTCAACGGCGAAAGGCGGCGCCTGGCTGAGTATCTCTCCGTCCGGCAGCGGCTGCTGTTTCACTCCGCTGGCGCTTGCGGCGAGCGTGAATGCGAGTACGCTGGCGGCGGGAACCTATACCGGAGAAATTCTCATCACCGAGTTCGCCAATCCGGGCCGTTCGATGACCATACCTGTGACTCTGACCATCGTCGCCTCGGGCCCATTTTTCGACAGTGTCCCCGGCGGGCTGACCTTCTCAGTCACACCCGGCCAGCAAGCGACTCCGCAGACTATTCAGATCGGGAACGGCGGCAAGGGAAGCCTGGACTTCACCGTGACACCGACCACAGCGGATGGCGGCGCATGGCTGACTGCCACTCCTCTCTCTGGAACGGCCCCCAAAACTCTCACCGTCGCGGTTAATATTGCGGATTTGCCCAACCAGGGGCTCATCGCGGGCACCTTCACGGGTCAACTATTGCTTGAGTCTTCAGGAAGTATCGCAACGGTTCCGGTCACGGTCACGGTGGGCAACGCTGTCTTCACTCAAGTAAATCCCATCAGTTTCGTCATGCCGTCAGGTGGACCGAATTCTCTTCCCCAGGTGCTTTCCATCGCAGCTACCGACAACTCCAGCATTCGCTTTAGTGCGACGGTGGCCACAAGCAAGGGCGGCAACTGGCTCACTATCTCTCCCACCGGCAGCGGGTGCTGCTTCACCTCGCTGCCTGTCACAGTCAGCATCAACGCCGGCTCGCTCGCCGTAGGAAACTATACTGGAGAAATCAACATTATCGAGTTCGCCAACCCGGGCAGATCCATGACAATTCCGGTCAATCTGGTGGTCGTGGCAACCCACAAGGCGTTCTTCGACTACCTTCCCGGCCAAACTAGCTTCTCGTTCACGCCGAGCATGAACAATCCCCCGTCGCAAACCGTGGTTGTCGGTAATGGCGGAGGAAAAACTCTGAACTGGACCGTTTCTGCCACCACCGCGGACTCCGGTAAGTGGCTCAAAGTGCTTCCAGCCCAGGGCGTTAACGCGGGCACGTACACCGTATCTGTCACCACCAAGAATTTGCCCGGGAAGGGACTCATTGCAGGCACCTACATCGGTCAACAGGTGCTGAAAGCGAAAACTGGCGACGTGACCATTCCGGTAAGCGTCACGGTGGGCGATCCGGTCTTCGTGCAACTCCCCACCGTTACCTTCAACACCACCGTCGGCCTGAATCCGTCACCGCAGATGATATCCATCGATAGCACCAGCACATCCCTCCGCTTTACGCCCACGGCGGTGGCGCGCGAGGGCGGCAACTGGCTGAGCATTTCCCCAATGGGCAACGGCTGTTGCTTTACCCCGACGAACCTCACCGTCAGCGTGAATGCCAGCACACTGGCGGCGGGAACGTACGTTGGACAGATCAATGTCATCCAGTTTGCCAACCCAGGGCAGTCGATGACCATCCCAGTGGTTCTCAATGTTTCGTCCGCGGCGGACGAGACATCTACAACGACAGCAAATGGCAATGCACCTTAGAACGCAATTTGTGTTGTGCAGAGCTGACGGAGTTGGGTCCAACCCCGACTCCGTCGCTCTCAAAAAGCGAAACCGCAAGCTATCAGGCGAGACCTCTATCGGACCGATTCCGCCGCGTAGGTCAGCTCAGAGGCCAGCCCTCGTTTTCTCACGAAGCGCAACAAACGCCAACGGTGAGACTCGCTGGCGTGTTTGTCCAGAAGTCCTGTTTGGGGGAAGTTTCACCGCACAGGTGAAGAGAAACGCCCTTGTAGTCACATAAACTCCCGGGTGGTCGGCAAGTCGAAGCAGTGTAGCTGTTCCCCACAGCCTAGGACGCTCGCTCTTGTGGGGCCGGGTAAGAAAGCTAAGCATCTCAGGCCCGTCCAAGCAGAATTAACAACTTGCCCACCGAGTTGAGAAATCGTGTTCCGTCCTGGAGCTATTAGTCCCTGGTAGATGTGCTAATGAACCCTGCTTTTGTAGTCCTGCCTAACCAATTCCTCGCTCTCTTTTCCAACCATCCCAGCCACTAAGGAATAAAACGAAAACGGCGAAAAAATACCCTCCAATCTCTGTTGGCCCTGTTCACTCCCGGCACGGTAGAGTAGTGGGTGGGCGCGCGGAATGGACGTAGATTGACGCCGGGGCCAGGAGGAACGGCGAGCCGTTGGTAGCAGCGGCTGGAGGGGGCGCTATAGTAGCGGTCAAGGCCAAAACGGTGCTTTGATGGGGCTGTCGGCTGCCCCTTAACAGGTGGCATTATGGCAAAAGGTGAAAAATACAATCGCCAAAGACACGTCATCACGGTTGATGTGGATCCGAAGCCCAAGCCGAAACGTCGCGGCGCGCCAGGTGTCCGTCGAGATACGCTTTTCCAACCCGGCAATCGGCATGCATGGAAAAAGGGCCAAAGCGGAAATCCTTCGGGTAGGGCCAAGGGAACGAGGACTAAGCTGATCAGCGAGGCATACACGATACGGCTGAAAGACAGTTATATGATGCCAGGACTGGACGAACTGACCTGGGCGGAAGCAATCGCTCTCGGGATCTGCATGGCGGCGGCCAAAGGGGAGACCAGCGCGGCGCGTGAAGTCCGCGAGACCACTGAGGGACGAATCCCTCAGACCCTGAACCTCGAAAGTGCAATCGACTACAACGCCGGAAAAACCACGAAGGAAAGGCTGCTTCAGAAGCTGGGTAAGAACGAGAATGAATGCCGGACGGCGTGAATTCGACTGCCCCCGGCCCCCTCGGGTCACCAGAATGCCATCGAAAGGCCCTCTGCGGGGCGATGGTACCTCCCCGCCCCCTCAACCCCTTTGGGTGCCAGAGTGGCGTCCAGAGGGCCCTCTGCGGGGCCCGTACGACTGCCATCTCCTCATCAAGTGGGCGGTTTCGAGCAAATCTAGTGGATCAGAAGGTAAGAAGACTGGGCATCTTCATGCCTACCCAACAGAGTCAATAACTTGCGTTTCGGACTGCGGAACTCGTGCCTTGAATTGAGGCTATTACACAAACCAACTACTGCGCTCGGAGGCAACAGCGAGAAGGGAGATACGGTGGCGCTGACCGCTTCTGAGGAGCCCGGCGCACGCAATCACCCCGGTCAACTTCCCAGAACAGGACTTCTGACCCGCGTCGACCGGAGTCCGTCCTGGCCATGCATTCAGGTCGCCCATGACCTGGGAACAATTCTCTGGACAGCTATGGTGGCGTTCCGGGTCGAACTCGTCTTAATTAGACCAGCTCATGAGAGGACGATTTCTCGCCAACTGACAGATTCGAGCTCTGCATTACTTTCCCGTTGGCTGACAATCCAGGAGCTATCGCGCAGCGGCCCCGAAAAGGGAAGCCTTAATCCACGATGCCCGCGCGAAGCGGTGGCGTGAACCGCTATCTTGGACGCGGCGCTTATGATTGAAACTGCACCTCTGCACTGCTAGATATTGCTACCGGCCGGCTTCGGGTAGCGAGCAGTTGCCGTCATTCTGGAAACGAGCGTGTACCTGAGCCAGTAAGGTTGAGAATGTTGATTGGCGGACTGACGTCATTGGGCAGGGTAAATCCCCTCCCACATGAGCCTAAGCTGGTTCGACTTCGCTTGCTGATTGGGCACCCACACATCTACCGCGACCGGCCGCGGTTTAAGAGCGACGTTCTGCTCCCAAGGCGTCACATTCCACCCAGAGAGCCGTACCTTAGTGGTTTTGCCGCGATATGAGTGGGGCACTTTCGCCGACAAGACCGTCGATTCTTCCGGCATCAGTTCGACATAGTTGTCGTTCCACAGCAACATCGGAACCAGGTTGCCGCTCTCGTCGAACGCTTCGGCCTGCAACTGAAACGCGAGCGCCTTCGAGTGGTTCGCAATGCGCACTATGATCTCTTCGCCTTCCAGGTCAGCGTTTACTTGAAGGGCCGCGGCCGGAAGCTTGCGCAAATCGGTCATCACCTCGGGCTGTTTCGCCGGACTGTTGATGTACGTTGTTTTGGGCCAATCGAACACGGTCAGTTGGCCCGGAACCCAATAGAAGTTCCGCGAGACGGTCACTCCGCCGCCCTTTCCGATCGACAGGCGGACAAAGTAGAACTGTGCACCCGTGCTCCAGACGGAAGCCGGGATGTCGATCGCAACCTGCGAACTGTTCGCCCGGACCACGTCGAGTGAGACTGTCTTTGTAAACAGCGGTTTCAGGTCAGGCGCAAGAACCTCCGCCGTCACCTCAATATCATAGGTGTCAGATAGCGTGCTGTTCACGACCACAGCCGCATGCTGGTCATAGGCGTATTGAATGTGCAAAGGCTCGTTGGCTTTCTTCGCGCCGTAGTATCCGCCCCCGGGAACCAGGTAGTAGTCATAAAGATGCCAAATGAGAGAGGGCCACGCGCTGTTCAGCATCCATTGGATTATGCCGGTCGAGGTGTAGCGATGCCCGCTGTAGGCCTCGAACATGGCGCGCTCGCCGTCGTAGGTCATGGTTTGCGCGATTCGCGCGTAAGACTCGATGTCATTCACCTGGCCGTAGGTGTCTGTCATCGCACGGTTGAACACCCTGAGGTCCTTAAAGTCCTCTCCACCCGCGTGGTAGTTCCATACCGGATTTTCCGGAGGCCACAACGCTGCCTCTGGCAAGAAGCGCTTCAGCTCCTGAACCTGCTCCGGTGCGGGTCCGGGACTTGTTTCCGTATTGAATCCGAAAGCTCCGCCAAACTTCGACGTGTCCTGGTACCAGTACGAGGGAGCAACGTATTCATACGGTCCGGTCATCTTCACGCCACTCGCGCCCGTGGATGAAGTTGGAGTGCCGGACGCCGACGAGATCATCGGGTTTGGCCATTGAGTCTCAGCGAACACCTCTTCGTATCTGCGCTCCACTTCCGCGGGCGGTGGATTGTCGCTGCCGTACATCCAGCCCAGCACGCTAGGATGGCCACGCAACCGCAACATCTGCGACTCGAGCGAAGCGACTGCGATATGCAAGTCGTCGGTTGACCAGTCACTCCACTTTTCCCAATAGTCGCAACAGCACCAGCCCGCCAGCACCAGCACGCCGCGCTCATCGGCCAGTCGCAAAAAGTCGTCGCTCTCCATCTTGCCCTCGAGCCGGAGGGTGTTGAGATGAAGGTCCCGGACTAGCTCGAATTCCTCGACCAGCCGCTCGTGCGAACTTCGCAGCATCATGTCCGGCGTCCATCCTCCACCGCGTATCAGGATGGTTTTCCGGTTCACTCGAAATAACCGATGGCCCTGTGGTGTGAACTCCGAGGTGATCTCACGCACACCGAACCGTATCTGCTCCTCATCCGTGACCTTGCCGTTGGCAAGGAAGCGCACCACGGCGCTTTCGAGCGGCTGGCTGCCGTAGTCCGCTGGCCACCATACGCGAGGATGACTTAACCTGAGCGGCGCATAATCTTCGGGACGAAAGGTGACGGTTACAGTTTCTCCGGGCGGAATATTGACTTGCTGGGAGACACGACGCCCGGCGATCTCTGCGACCGCCTCACCCTGTATGGCGCTGGACGATTGGTTGCGGAGGTCGGCCGTAACCGCAAGCAGGGCGACATCGAGCGCGTCATCCGCAAAGTGCGTGAACACTGCCGCGTGCCGCACCGTGACGGCGCCGCTGGTAGCCAGGCGGATCTCTGCCCAAAGGCCCATGTCCTTGTCCGGCGGCATCGGGTTCCAGTCCACCCAGTTGATAGCGAGACTCTTCTCCGTGGGCGGAAAAACCTCGATCGCGAGCACGTTGGTTCCGGGATGAACTTGCGGCGAGACATCGAATTCATAGGTGCCGTACGCGCCACGGACTTGCGACTGGTCGGCTATGCGTGTGCCATTCACCCAGATGTCGGCGGAATAGTTGATGCCGTCGAGTTGCAGGCCGAATCTCTTGCCGGCGTCCGCCGCCGGCACCTCCAACTGCTTGCGATACCACCAGCCGCATCGGTAGGGACTGTCGGTGGGCATCGGCAGGTTCGAAAAGTTCTCGCCAATGGGATAGGTTGCACCGGGTATGGACCGCAGGTTCATGCCGAAGTAAATGTCTTTGTACAGGCCAGCCGCCACCTGGGCGGCCAGCACGGTGCTGGGTACAGAAGCAGGAAGCCACCCACGGTGGAATAACCCGCAGACGAAATCCTGGACCCCGGATCAGTTGCTTTGCACGCCGACTGCAGTGTCCAACCTTCGTGCAAAAGCATCACTTTCGCCACGGCAGGCTGAGAGGATGCCGCCGCCATCGCCGTCGCCAAACCGACCAAGACCCCGATTCTGTGCTGCATTCCCTGTCGCTCTCCGTTTGGAAGTTCACATGGCCGCGTCGAAACAACCAGGCGGCTTACATTTCAAAGGCAGCCCAGCACATCACCTGGCTTCCAGTGCGGCGGTCGATTGCCGCATCACGAGCTCCGGTTCGAGAAGCTTCAGCGGCTCGCCTGCCTTTCGCACGCTGCCCTGTGAGATCTGATCGCCCACGACCTCGGCGGCGTACTTCCCCATGCGCTCCATTGGCTGTCGAATCGTGGTCAGGCCAGGAGTGGAAAGTTCCGCCATCGGTACGTCGTCGAAGCCAATGACCGAACAGTCATCGGGAACTTTCAGCCCGCGATTACTGAGCCCCCGGATTGCGCCGAACGCCGTCATGTCGTCGAATGCTGCGATGGCCGTAAACTTATGCCCATTGTGCAACCACTTACCGGTCAACTCCGCGCCCGAGCTGAACCCGGTAAGTGGGTCGGAGAGCCCCGGCAATTGCAGCACGCGGGACTCCGCGATCTCCATACCCGCCTGCGCCGCAAACCTCTGCATACCGGCCCATCGCCGGCTGCTGTCCGAAAGCTGTTTCGGACCAAGCAAGAAATTCACTCTTGCGGTGCCCCAGTTCGTACAGATGCCGCAGCGCCATGTACCCTCCGCGTTCGTTGTCCACGAGCACCGAGCGGACCCCGGAGCGATGCAGGTCGCGGCCGACGACGACGGTGGGCAGGCGGTTCTGCGCGAGCTGCCGGAGAGCATCGATCTTCACGAATAGCCAATTCGCCACCACGATGAGCCCCTCGACCCGACGTTGCACGACCATGTCGAGGTAGCGCTCGAAGCGGCTGCGGTCGTTGTGGGCATCCATCACGATCGGTAGAAAGCCTGCCGGCTGAAAGTAGTTGTCGATGCCTCGCAGGATGAGAGTGCAGAACGGATCGGACATGTCGAAGACGATCACACCAATGGTATTGCTGCGTTGCGTGCGCAGCGAGCGAGCAAAAACATGGGGCCGGTAGCCCAGTCTTTCCGCGAATTCCCGAATCCGGAGCCGGGTGCGAGGGCTAAGATTTTCCGCGAGAGGGGCCTCATTTAAAACGATTGAAACTGAGGATGCGGAGTATCCGCTGGCGCGTGCGACGTCCATCAGGGTCACCGGTTTGTGTTTCCGGGATGCCAAGCAGCAACAAGATAGCACTACATCCGGATCTTGCGAAACTTTTTCTCAAGTGTTTTCGTGGCTAGCAGAACTTTATGCTTGACAGCGCAACCGACCTGAGTTCTTATTTAAATCGTTTTAATAAGACTCATAATTTCCCTCGTACTGCTTCGGGAGTCGGAAGCATGGTTGGTCCGTGGCTGTCACACTGCAAACCGAAAAGCGTACTCCGTCTCGGCCTCGGACAAGGAATTGTCAAACGCACAGACGGTCAGGCCGGATCGTCTCTTTGCCTTTCCGGGAGTTTCATTATGAAGTCTGCACGTTGGATCTTTCTGGCCTGCATGTTGGTTGCGGGGATTGCCGCCGCCCAGGAAACCGGGCAAATCACCGGCACGGTGCGTGACTCCAGCGGCGCCAACATTGTGAAGGCGCAAGTGACGGTGAGCAGTCCCGAACGTGGGATCAACCGCATCACCCAGACAAACAACGATGGCGATTACCTCGTCAGTGCCCTCCCCCCGGGCAGCTATGACCTGACGATCAGCGCACCCGGCTTCAAGAACTATAGGGCGACCGGCATCGTCTTACGCGTGGCACAGAAGGCCCGTGCCGATGCCACTCTCCAGGTCGGCGGCCAGTCCACCGAAGTCACGGTCGAGGGCTCCCAGGTGGGCCAGGTGGAGACACAGTCTTCCGATCTCTCCGGCGTCATTACCGGCAAACAGATCTCGCAGCTCGAGTTGAACGGCCGCAACTTCACCCAGCTTACGACGCTGGTGGCGGGGGTCAGCAACCAGAGCGGGCAGGACGAAGGCACGGTCGGGATTAACGGGAACGTCGCGTTTAGTTTTAATGGTGGCCGCACGGAATACAACAACTGGGAACTGGACGGCGGCGACAACATGGACAACGGCAGCAATACGTCACTCAATGTCTATCCCAGCATCGACGCCATCGCCGAGGTGAAGGTCCTGACCTCGAATTATGGCGCGCAGTATGGCCGCAACGGTTCAGGCACGGTGGAGGTCGAAACCAAGTCCGGAACCAGCCAGTTCCATGGTGATGTCTACGAGTTCGTACGGAATGAAGCATTCAATGCGCGCAACTACTTCGAATCGAGCGTCCCGCCTTATCACAAGAACGATTTCGGCTACACCATTGGGGGCCCCATCTTCATTCCAGGTCACTACAACACCGACAGGACGAAGACCTTCTTCTTCTGGTCGCAGGAGTGGCGCAAAGAAAGCGTGCCCGGTCAGGTCTTCAATGTGGCCGTTCCCTCGGCGGCAGAACGCACGGGGGACTTCACCGACCTCTGCTCCAACCCGGGAGGGCTGGGTGCCAATCCCGATTGCCCGCATGTTCCCGGAACGAATAATCCCTTCCCCAACAATATGGTTCCGATTTCCAGCGTAGGCCAGTCCCTTTTGCCGCTGATCCCGATCGCTAATGCAGGCGTGCCTGGCGCCGCTCTTTACAATGCCTCCCCCACTCAGCCGACCAACTGGCGCGAGGAGCTTCTGCGCCTCGACCAGAACTTCGGATCCAAGGTGCGTGTCATGTTCCGCTATACCCACGATTCGTGGAACACGGTCACGCCAACTACCATCTACACGGGCAGCAGTTTCCCGACGGTGCAGACCAATTTCGTTGGGCCGGCGGTGAGCATGGTTGCTCGTGTGATCTGGACCCCGTCATCGACCCTTGTCCAATGAGTTCGTGGCCAGCTACACCACGGACCACATCTCGTTCACCTCAACCGGCTATCCCGATCCCAACGCCTGGAAACTGCCCGCCAACTTTCCCATGGGCTACTTCTTCAATAACGGAGCCGGGGGCAAGCTGCCGGCCATCAATCTTTCGGGAAACGCCGCATACGGCACATTCTACGAAGATCCCAACGGCGAGTGGCCTGAGGGGCCCTACAACTCCAACCCCACTTACACCTACCGCGACAACGTGAGCAAGAGCGTCGGGCGGCACAACCTGCAATTCGGCGCTTATTTTGTGGCTGCGCAGAAGAACGAGTTGAGCAGCCAACTCGTCAACGGCTCTCTGGTTTTCACTCCGACTTCTTCTTTCAGCACCGGCAACTCGTTTGCCGATCTGCTGATGGGTAACGTTGCGCAGTTCACTCAGGCCAGCACCAACATCAAGTTCTATAACCGCTACAAGATTCTCGAGCCGTACTTCCAGGACGACTGGCGCAAGACGCCCAACCTGACGCTTAGTCTGGGACTGCGTATCAGCATGTTTGGCACCTATCGCGAGAAATACAACCACGCCTACAACTGGACGCCGAACGCCTACAATCCTGCCGATGCGCCGCAGATCGACGTGAGCGGCGATGTGACGGGTTTTCCCGGTGCGCTAATCCCGGGAACGGGCAATCCCTTTGACGGGCTGGTGCAGTGTGGCGTGAATGGCGTGCCCGCGGGTTGCATGAGCGGCCATCTGTTTAACCCGGCGCCGCGCGTCGGATTTGCCTACGATCCGACCGGCAAGGGCACGACGGCCATCCGCGGCGGCTACGGTATCTTCTTCGAACACACCAACGGCAACGAGGCCAATACTGAAGGCATGGAGGGGCAATCGTCGCCCTTGATTCAGACCGTCAGCCAATATAACGTCGCGGGCTATGGCAATCTTGGTAACGGTGGCGGCAGCACGCCAGGTGTTGTTCCCGTTGGCCTTCTACTCGATTCCCAACCACGCGGTCTGGCCATACATGCAACAGTGGCACTTGGACGTGCAGCAGCAGATGTTCAAAGACACGGTGTTACGGTGTCTTACGTGGGCAGCAAAGGGCACACATCTGGGCCGCCAGTACGATTCCAATCAGGTCTATCCCGTGCCGCTCTCGCAGGACCCATTCCAGCCCGGTCAGCCCATCACCTCCGACGCCTGTAACGCCGCAAGCAGCTATCTGCCGGCGTTTCACCCAGAGTGGCGTGCCCATCGTGGGACAGGCTTACAACAATCTGCAGGTCGCCTGCGGCCTCAGTCCCGATCCCTTCCGTCCTTACTATGGAGTCGGCGCCGTCACTCGTCTGGACAACGGAGCCTCCTCCACCTACAACGCCTTCCAGGCTTCGGCACGCCGTACGGTGGGCGCACTGCAGTTCAGCGTGGCTTACACCTGGAGCCACTCCATTGACGATTCCTCTTCGCGCTACGATGTCGGGGCGCTGAACGCCTACGACCTCAGCGCGAACCGCGCCAGCTCTTCCTTCGACATCCGCCAGATGCTGAACATCAGCTACGTCTACGACCTGCCGTTCTTCAAGGCGCCCGGCAAGCTGCACACTTTCCTTGGAGGCTGGCAGTTTTCAGGAATTACGACCTTCCAGACGGGGACGCCGTTCTCGGCCATCAACGGCGGCGCCTATGCCGACAACGCCGGCAGCGGCAATCCCAGCAGCATCACTGCCGGATCATACGTTGACGTGAGCAGGAGATCACCCTACTTCCAACATTCCGAATGTGCCTTACGGAGCGGGCGGCTTAGGCCCACTGGTGGCCAATCCCGGCGCGTTTTTCGCGCCGCGCGGCCTCACCTTCGGCAATGCCGGTCGCAACTCACTCCGCAATCCCGGCTTCAACAACTGGAACATGGCGCTGTTCAAGCATTTTCAGGTGAAGAACGGGCTGCGTTCGAGTTCCGCGCTGAGGCATACAACATTTTCAATCACACCGAGTGGGGTCCGGTTGGCGGGGACGCCGGTTCCGCCGCCTACAACGGATTTTCGTCGAACACCAACAGCGCAAATTGCTTTGCCGGTGCCAATAACTCCGCGGGAGATCCGAGCTGCCTCGGCAACAGCACGTTCCTGTACATCGGCATTGCGCACCCCGCGCGCATTCTGCAGCTCGGAGCGAAATTCATTTTCTAGTTTAGTTATGACAGAGCCGATAGCGCCGGAAGGATGCGCATGTTCCGCAAAGGTCCACTTGCGTTCGGTATCTGGTTTCAATTGGCTCGACCTGTATTGGGGCCGGTGGACTGAACCATGTGGAGACCCTTTCGCCGACCACTGCAGCTCGTTGTTGCTATCGGTCAGGAAAGCCAGTAGCCGGAGCTTCACGTGTAGTCGGCAAACCATTTAGTTGACAAAACCGGCTTCCGGGAAGCCGCAATGGTTTGAGTTTTATCCTCGCCCAAGCCCGAAGCTATACTGTGTGCTCGCAAACCGCTCTCCAGCGCCTGATATTGAGACATATTGCCATTTCGGCGGGATCCTGCCGATTTCGTAAGTTGTTGAGGATATCTAGCTGATGGTAAAGGGTGTGTGGTAGCGCTACCGGGAATCGAACCCGGGTTTGAAGATTGAGAATCTTCCGTCCTAACCCCTAGACGATAGCGCCACTGCCAGGAAAGACTTCCGCGATTATAACAAATCAGCCGCATGGCCGTGAACGCCGGCTCGCGTGCAAACAGGGCGCAGAAATTCGCGCGACGATCGGGGAAAATGCAGGAAAAGCCGCTTTCAGAGCAGCTTCCGACGAGGGGTTGACAACCCTGGCTCCCCGTAGCAGAATCCTATTTGATGGCGAATAAAAAGCGAAAGTAGATGCCTCCGGTTGCTCCTTCGGGTAAAACCGATTTTCTCCCGTCCTGACCCCGCGCTACTCGCTCCCTCGCCCTGAGGTCGTTATGGCATCCACTGCCACTTTGCGCGCTCGCTTGGAATCCTCACTGCCGGAGCGGCTCTCCTCCGCACTGTTGCTGCGCGAGCGTGCTGCACCGCTGACGGTTTCGACAGGAGTGGCTGCGCTCGATGCGCTCACCGGAGGTCTGCCCCGCGGAGCGCTCAGCGAGATTGCCGGACCAGCTTCGTCGGGACGCACCGGAGTGATGCTGGCGGCACTGGCGGAAGCCACTCGCCGACAGGAGGTGTGCGCACTGGTGGATGCGAGCGACAGCTTCGATCCGGCTTCAGCAGCGGCGGCAGGCGTGGATCTGGAGCGCCTGCTATGGGTACGTTGCAGCGACATCCCGCGACAAAGATTCACTGCAGCGAGCACCGGGCGTGGGCGCCGGAACCCATGGTCCTCGACCAACACGGGCTTTACCTTTGGCGGAGTGTTGGAACAAGTATTAAAAGTGACGGACCTGCTGTTGCAGGGTGGCGGCTTTGGCGTAGTCGTGCTCGATCTCGGCGATATTCCTCCGGACAACGCGCGCCGAGTGCCGCTGACCTCGTGGTTCCGTTTTCGCCGCACTGTGGAGCCTACTGCGACCGTGCTTCTGCTGGTGGAACAGGAGCCCTGCGCGAAGACTTGCGCGTCTCTGGTGGTGCGATTGGAACGTGAGGCGATAAGCGCGCATGATTCGGCGCCAATTCCTACGAGCCTGTGTGACAACTCGAGGTATGAAAGTGGGGTAGCAGAGGAAGCTAGAACCTGCTCCAAATCCAGCCCCAAAGGAGCGATACAGGTTTTCACACAGACTCTCACGCCCTGGCGGGTTGTGGCACACGTTGGGTCTGAGGTTCCGGAGAACAATGCCGTTGGCCACGCCGCATTGCTGCGCGGGATGCGATTACGCGCCGAGGTGGTGCGTTCCTGTACGCAGCGCAAACCGGTGCATGCCAGCCAGCACTAACTTTGAACTGCGCGCCGCGTGGTGAGGACATGTTTGCCTGTATCTATATTCCCGATTTTCCGGTGGAAGCCATCGTGCGCGCCGAGCCTTTGTTACGCGAGCGGGCGGTGGCCGTGCTTGAAGGCAAGCCTCCGGTGGTGCGAGTAGTCGCGCTGAACGAAAAAGCTCGACTGCTGGGCATGGAAGCCGGCATGACCAAACTACAGGCCGCGGTCTTCGCGGCGCCTGAGGAGAAAAGCCCGGCCATTTTGCGCCCGCGCTCACCGGAGCAGGAGCGTTCGGCGCACTCCGCTCTGCTCGACGTGGCCCATGCTTTCACTCCGCGCGTGGAAGATACCGCCGACGACACCCTGCTTCTCGATCTGGCCGGACTGGAACGGCTCCATGGCGCACCGCAAAAGATGGCGCGCGATCTGGCATCGCGGGTGAGCGCGGTCGGCCTGGAAGCAAACATCGCTATTGCTGCAAATCCTGACGCGGCCCTACATGCTGCACGAGGATTCAACGGCGTCACCGTGATTCCCGCCGGTAAAGAGGCCCAGCGGCTGGGCGTGCTGCCGTTGCCGGTCCTGCTGGATGGGTTTGAAATCTCGCTGGAGAAAACATCGGCTGCCAAGCGCGAACGCGAAAAGTTCCGCGAGCAGATGCTCGACACTCTGGAGCGCTGGGGTGTGCGCGATTTTCGCACCCTGGCGTTGTTGCCCGACCACGCGCTGGCCTCACGACTGGGCGAAGCAGGAACGCGTCTGCAACGCCTGGCACGCGGCGCTGGCATGCGTACTCTCGCTCTTTGCGAGCCGCCGTCGCGTTTTGAAGAAGCGATGGAGTTGGAATCTCCAGTGGAAACGCTCGAGCCTCTGTCGTTTATCTTGAACCGGCTGCTGGAGCAGTTGTGCGCACGTCTGGAGGCGCGGGCCCTGGCCGTACAGGAGCTGCATCTGCGTTTGCAGTTGGAGCGGCGAGTCGCTGATGAGGACACCACAACTGTGCAGGAGCTGGAAAGAACCCTCACAATGTGGGACAGGCGATATTTGAGCGCACTCTGCGGCTGCCGGTGGCCATGCGCAATGCCAAGGTGTTTCTCAAGCTGCTGCAGCTGGAGCTGGCAGCGCATCCGCCGGGTGCCCCGGTCACGAAAGTATGGATCACGGCGGAGCCTGCGCCGCCCCGTTCGGCCCAGCGGGGGCTGTTTCTGCCAATTTCTCCCGAGGCCGAGAGGCTGGAAATTACGTTGGCGCGCATCAGCGGCGTGGTTGGTGAGCGACGGGCGGGAATTGCACGCCTGCTGGATAGTCATCGGCAAGACAGCTTTCGCATGGATCGATTCATGGCCGCACGGGAAGAATCAAAACAGGCAAAGTGTCCTACAGTGTCAGACATCGAAAAGCAGCCACCACTGGCGCTGCGGATGTTTCGTCCTGCATGGCAGCTGCAGGTCCGGTTGTCGGAAGGGCGCCCTGTCAATTTGGCTGCTGTCACGAAGCAAACCGATCGGGCAGTGCTGCAGGGCAGGTTGTGTGGTCGGCAGGACCATGGCGCTCGTCCGGGGATTGGTGGACGGAAAACGCGAAGCCAAATGACAAGAATAATGGTCTTGGTCCATTTGATCGCGAGGAGTGGGACGTGGCGCTCGCCAATGAAACCGACGCGAGTGTGGCGCTGTATCGCATTTATCGCGACCTCATAAGCGGGCAGTGGTTTGCGGACGCCAGCTACGACTGATAGCTAACAAGGCTGTCAAATAGCGACCGAGGCTTTAGCCGATGAGGTGTCGGTCAACGATGTACATCGAACTCCATGCTCGCTCGGCATTCAGTTTCCTCGAAGGAGCTTCGGTCCCCGAGGAATTGGCGGAGGTGTGCGCCGCTCATCAGATGCCGGCGATGGCCTTGCTCGATCGCGATGGCGTTTATGGCGCGCCGCGCTTTCATCTGGCCATGAAGAAGCTCAACCTCAAGGCGCACATTGGGGCGGAGATCACTTCCCTGCTGACGTGCTCGAATACCGACGAACCGCTACCGCGCGTTTCTCTCCTGTGTGCTTCGCGCGAGGGCTACCAGAACCTCTGTCGCCTGATAACGCGCATGAAACTGCGCGCGCCGAAGTATCCGGCTTCCCTACCGCGCGGTGCCCAGCCCGATGAGGATATCCTGCTGCATTCGCAGGCAACAGCGTCGGTGGCCGATCTCAGCGAGTATGCGGCAGGGCTGATTTGTCTCACCGGCGGCGATGAAGGGCCGCTGGCTTCTGCGCTGGCAACGGCGGCATGGAAGCAGGCCGCAGCACACTCGAACAGCTCATCGCGATCTACGGACATGAGAACGTTTATGTCGAGTTGCAGCGCCACTACAACCGTGCGCAGGAAGCGCGTAATCAGGCCGCCATCGATCTGGCGCGCAGCCTGCAACTGCCGCTGCTGGCGACACAAGGCGCGCAATATGCCAAGCCGGAGGAGCGCCAGATTCTTGACGTCTTCACCTGCATTCGCAACCATCGCACGCTCGATACTGCCGGGCGGCTGCTGGCGCGCAACAGCGAGCGCTATATCAAGACGCCGCAGCAGATGCTGCAACTGTTTGCCGATCTCCCTGACGCCATCGCGAACACCTTGGAGTTGTCCTCGCGTCTCACATTCACGCTGAACGATCTTGGCTACCAGTTCCCTCGCTATCCCGTTCCTGAAGGCGAAAACATGAACTCGTTTCTGCGGGCGCGCGCCATGGAAGGCGCTCGCGACCGTTATCTGCGCCCGGGGCAGAGCGAGTTATGGCAGCGCGCCCAGCGCCAGATCGAGCGCGAACTGGCGCTCATCGAGCATCTCGAACTGGCCGGCTATTTCCTCATCGTGTGGGACATCGTGCGCTACTGCCGCGCGCAAGGCATTCTGGTGCAGGGACGCGGCTCGGCAGCCAACAGCGCAGTCTGCTATTCGCTCGGCATCACTGCGGTCGATCCGGTCGGCATGGACTTGCTCTTCGAGCGCTTTCTGTCGGAGGAGCGCGGCGAGTGGCCCGACATCGATCTCGATCTCCCCAGCGGCGATCAGCGCGAGCGCGCCATCCAGTACGTTTACGAACGCTACGGCAAGCTCGGCGCGGCCATGACGGCCAACGTCATCACCTATCGCGGACGCTCGGCGGCGCGCGAAGTTGGCAAGGCGCTCGGCTTCGATGGCGAAACCCTCGACCGTCTGGCTGGCCTGGTGAGTTCGTGGGAATACAAAGACCCGAGCGACACGCTGGAGCGGCAGTTTCGCGATGCGGGGTTCGACCTGCGGCATCCGCGCATGCGCAAGTTCTTCGAGCTTTGTGTGGCCGTGCAGGACCTGCCACGCCATCTAGGACAGCACTCCGGCGGCATGGTGATTTGCCAGGGGCAGCTGGATTCTGTCGTCCCGCTGGAGCCCGCGACCATGCCCGGCCGCGTCGTGGTGCAGTGGGACAAGGAAGATTGCGCCGACATGGGTATCATCAAGGTGGATCTGCTGGGCCTGGGAATGATGGCCGTGCTGGAAGATTCCATCACCCTGATTCGCGATCAGTATGAAGAAAACGTGGATCTGGCAAAGTTACCACCTGATGATCCCACAGTGTATGACACGCTGCAGAAAGCTGACACGGTAGGCATGTTTCAGATCGAGAGCCGGGCGCAGATGTCGTGCCTGCCGCGACTGCGCCCCATACGCTTCTACGACATTGTGGTACAAGTGGCGATCATCCGTCCCGGGCCAATCGTCGGCCAGATGGTCAACCCGTTTCTCATGCGGCGGCAAGGGCGGCAGGAGGTTGTCTATCCGCATCCGTCGCTCGAATCAGTGCTGAAACGCACCCTCGGCGTGCCGCTCTTCCAGGAACAACTGCTGCGCATCGCGATGATTGCCGCAGGTTTCAGCGGCGGCGAAGCCGAGGAACTGCGTCGCGCCTTCGGCTTTAAACGCAGCGAAAAACGTATGCGTGATATCGAGGTCAAGCTGCGCGCCGGCATGGACCGTAACGGCATTCTGCCCGAGGCACAGCAGCAGATCCTGCAATCGATCACTTCGTTTGCGCTCTATGGATTCCCCGAGTCGCATGCCGCCAGCTTTGCGCTGATCGCCTACGCCAGCGCCTATCTCAAGTGCCATTATCTGGCGGCATTCACTGCGGCGCTGCTCAACAATCAGCCCATGGGGTTCTATTCTCCCGCGACGATCGTGAAAGATGCGCAGCGGCATGGACTGCGGGTAAGGCCTGTGGATATCACGCAGTCGGAGTGGCGGTGCACGCTGGAAGAGGACCGGTGGAAGGGCACGGCTTTAGCCGTGCCGGAAGACGGAGGCCCGAACTGCGCTTTAGCCCCGGCCTCTGTCTCCGGGGCTAAAGCCCCCTATGAAAAGGAAAGTGGACTCGCCGGATTAAGGAGTCTGTATGACCACTCGAGCCGTGAAAGTTCGGTGAGCCAGGAGGC
>CAWIMR010000033.1:0-81228 GCA_963837245.1 uncultured Acidobacteriaceae bacterium
AGTGTTCCCGGTTGAAGTTCGGAATCTCCCGCTGCAGCTGGTCGCCTTTTTCCACCAGCGCAACCTTGGTCATCTCCGGCAGAATCCGGCTGACGCTACGCCGGTAGGTCCCGATGGCAAGGTCCTCGTGGGGCATCACGTCGGTGAGCTTCAGTCCGTAGGTATCGTAGAAAGCCCGCTCCAGAAGCGGCACGGAGACTTCGAAGCCGATGAAGTCATGGTAGTTCTCGGGAGCATAGCGGCCCTTGGCGACCTGTAGCACGTCGAAGCCGAACTCGGTGGTCAGGTGGGCCTTGTGGTCCACATCGTAGGGAACGGCCGGCCCATATAGTTGGGCCAGATTAGGGTATTCAATGCCCACTGACAGATTGATGTAGGGATGCCCGTTGATGTCGGCCAGGTAGTGAGAGAGCGCGCCCAGAGCGAAGGCATATTCGTCCAGATCTTGCGCATCGTCGAGCATGGCCCTGACGAAATCACCCGAGCGGACGTAGTGCGTCAGGTCACTGAAGGTTTGACTCCCGAACGGGTAATACCCGACATCCTGAATCACGCTTCCGCCGTAAGCGTAGGCATGCGCCTTCACCAGGTCTTCGGGCGTGGCATCGGGATAACGTGCCAGCAGCAACGGCTTGATCTGCTGCTTCCACAGAAGATCAATGATCTCTTCGTGGGTCAGTACGGAGTAACCCGCGCAAGCTGGCGCCAGTGCCAGCCATCCCAGCATCAGCACCAAGAACAGCACCGCCGGGTGCGAACACAAAAGTTTCTCGTTCATTAAATGGCGGGCGTTTCTAAATGCGGCCAAGCAGGAGCAGGATGACCAGGATCAGCACGATTAATCCCAGGCCGCCGGAGGGGTAGTAACCCCATCCCCGGCTGTAGGGCCACGAAGGAAACGATCCGACCGACAGCAGCAACAAGATGATAAGCAGCACAATCAACATGAGCGAGATACTCCTGTATGTTCCGCCTTAAACCCCTGCTCTAATTCAGCGGAAGCTCATGGTTGGAAGCGCCTCGCGCGATGAAGGATGCCTGGAACGGCAATCCTCACCACCTTGAACTCAGGCAACCTTATTGAGCGGGGACGGATCTTCAGGCGCTCGCGAACTTGTGTAAAGTTTATTCATGGCTTCCGCGCTCACCATCTTGAACAACGATGTCGTGCGCTGTACCCGCTGTCCCAGACTGGTTGCCTATCGTGAGCAGGTCGGCCGCGAGAAACGGCGCGCCTACCTGGACTGGGATTACTGGGCGCGGCCGGTGCCGGGCTTTGGCGACCCTCATGCCCGCGTACTGGTGCTAGGTCTGGCTCCCGGCGCGCACGGCTCCAACCGCACCGGACGGCCTTTTACCGGTGATGCCTCCGGCAAGTTCATGTATCCCATCCTGCACCAGACCGGCTTCGCTTCGCAGCCCAACGCCGACCGGCGGAACGATGGACTGAAATTGATGGACTGCTACATCACCGCGGCGGTGCGCTGCGCTCCGCCCGACAACAAACCGTTACCTTCAGAGTTGGCGAACTGCGCACCGTTTCTGGATCGCGAACTCGCTCTCCTCAAGGATGTGAGAGTTGTCGTGGCCCTGGGCAAGATCGGGTTTGATGCCTATCTCAACTACCTGAAGCGCCATGATCTGGTGCACAGCAAGGCCGCCTATCGGTTTGGCCACGCGCAACGCTACGAGATGCTGAACGGCGTGTGGCTGCTGGCGTCGTATCACCCGTCGAACCAGAACACGGCTACCGGCAAGCTCACAGCCGAGATGTTCGCCTCGATTTTCCGCGAGGCGAAAACGCTGGCGAGTGCGAATCAATGATTCCTGGCTTCGATTTCATCCGATGCGTTCCATGGCCTGTTAGTGGGGGATTCTGACTACGGGGACGGTAGTTTCTTGGCATTTAGTCGCAACTATTTGCAGCTTGTCTTTCTAAATCTATGTTTTTGCAATCAATTCTTGGGCATTAAGATTGCATCGTAAATGTTGGAGATTGTGCTCGGGGAGAAGTGTTTTCGGTTCTCGCGCGCAGGCTGCGCCCCGCGTGATAGCGACATGGTAAGGAAGTTGCCCCGTGTGCACGCCCTCAGGAATGGGACGTGCAGATCGGGCAGTCCAGTTAGGAGCGGTAATGCGAAAGCCGGTGCTATTCCTCGTTATCGTACTTGCGGCGGTGTCCGCCTACGCAGATGTGGTGAAGGTGGATTTTGTCCGCTTCAACAACAGCGGACAATGGCAAAATGGCTACCCCTACTGGGCATTTGTCCAAGGTATGGGGTTCGAGCCGGTGATGTGCGATGACTACCTGCATGGAGGGGATCCAGACTTCGACTGGGTGGCCAACGAGACCATTCTGGGCACCAAGGATCTTTCGCTGACGCGGTTCGGCAGCCAAGACGGCGCGCTCACCCTGTACGATGAGGCAGGGTGGCTCTTGCTCCAGACCAGAGTGTCGGGTATCAATCAGTGGCAGGAATTGAACTACGCAACCTGGAATGTGTTTACCCCGTCTGCTCCATGTGATGCTGCGTGCGAGGTTTGGCTGGCGGCTGCCCAGAACGCAGCCAGTAAGGGCTTCCCAAATACCGACTTCAGCCTGGTTGGCATCCTCACGCCGGTGCACGACCAGCAAGGCATTGATCCCCTCGGACCGCAGGAATTCCTTTACCTGGTTGGCGGCGTACCCGATTGCGCACTCTGCGCCCCTGTTCAGCAGGGTGCCGCCCCCGAACCTGGGACGTTCTTGATGATCGGCACGGGAGCGGCCGTGCTGTGGCTACGCAAGTGGATGGGCTAGTCTCGCTCTTTGGCCGGAGCGAAGTCCCTGGAAATTGTCATTTCACGGTTACCTCCGGGCCGCACTGGAGTCATGGGAGAACTCGGATTCCGAGAATTGGGATTGCAATCACAGCCGAACTGTGCTTAAATTTCCGCCACCTTCAACCCTGGCGGTCCGCTTTGAGTTAGTGAGCTGATTTGTGGCTCATGACCTAAGGGGTACCGGTCACCACCTGTTACCAGCGAGTCTACTCCGTGCAAGCCGACGGGAGGCGCGCACAGTAGTCCGTAGCGAGAAAGAGGAGTCACCAATGAAAAGACGTATCAGAAACGCCTTTTGGTCATCTGCATTTGTCATGAGCGTGCTGTTGCTGTGCGGCCCGGCTTTGTTCGCGCAGGGCGGCTCCTCTCCCCGTCCGACTGTACGTCACTCAGTCGCCGGCGTTACCTTGCGGTTTAGGGAGTTGGCGAAGATACCGGCACGCCCGCACTACGTGCTCCAGGCGAATCACTTTCTGCGCCCGAGTCAACGGCGTCCCTCCGGGATTGTGGTAGATGGGGCGGAGCAGAGTGCTGCAGGTGGGGGCTCCAGTTTCTCAATCGGCGCCAATGGCCCAGGCCTGGGCATGGGTTTCAGCGGTTTCAGTACCACTTTCAACTATCCCGACGACAATCTGGCAGTTAGCCCGAACCAGATCGCGCAGGTGGTCAATAATACCGTCGCCGTGTTTGACAAGTCGCTCAATCCGCTAGGATCCATGTCCATCGACGACATTTTACAACTGCTGGGTGGTGACTGCGCGTCGGGCACCCCCGAGGGCCATCCCATCGTTCAGTATGACAGAACAGGCGGGCGCTGGCTGATAGCGGAAAACGTAGTCAGCGGGCAGCCCTATGCCGGCACGGCGTGCATCGCGGTTTCCCAAACTTCGGATGCTACGCAGGGCTACTACGGATATGTGTTCTCGCTGGGTAGCGGCTATCCGGACCTGGCGAAGTGGGCCGTAATGACTACCGGCTTCTTCCAGAGCAACGACAACTTTGGAATCGACGGCATGAGTTTCCAGGGCCCCTACGAATGCGCCTACGACCGGCTCACGATGGAGGTTGGCGGGGACGCGGCGCAGGTGTGTTTCCCGCTTACGACCAGCGAATTCGCCTTGATGCCCGCTGATCTGGATTCCCCCCAGCCTCCGCCTGCGGCCCAGGACGAGTTTCTGTTTAGCTTGTGGGACAGCTCGAACCTGGCTCTTTACTCGTTTCACACTGACTGGTCGAATCCGGCTAATGCGTTCATGACCGGCATCGGCGGCACGCAACTCTTCGTCGTGCCCTCGTTCACTCCCGCATGTGACGGCCAGTATCTGGGTGCTTGCGTTCCCCAATTGGGCAGTAACGACCTGCTGGACGTGCTTGGCGACCGCCTGCTGTATCGGGTTGCGTATTCCGACGACGTCCTTCCTCAACCCCCGAAAACGGCCCTGCCGCCGCATTTTCAGCACTGGCTGGTTATGCATGACGTGACCGCCTCCGGCGGCAACACCGCCGAGCGGTGGTACGAGTTTTTCGCGCCGACCAAAACTACACAGGTTACCAACATCCACCTTTTACAGTCGGGGACTTACGCTCCAGACGACACGACTCATCGCTGGACGGGATCGATCGCTCGCGATTCCATTGGCGATATTCTGATGGGCTATAGCTGCTCCAGCGCGACTATCTACCCGTCGATCGCGATAACTGGGCGCACGCTTAACGATCCCAACGGCACCATGGAAGCCGAGCAGTCCGTTATCAGCGGTGGCGGCCCGTACAACGACTTGTTTGATCACGACTTTAACCGCTGGGGTGATTACACCAGCATGCGCCTGGACCCGGCCGACAACTGTACGTTCTGGTACAGCAATGAGTTCTACTCGACCACCGGCTTGCCGGGCTCGAGCTGGAGCACCCAGATTAACTCCGCGCAGTTCTCTGGCTGCGCACCGGCGAAGTAGGCTCGCAACTCGTTGTTCTGACGATTACCCCGGAGGCAACTCTTCCTTGCCTCCGGGGACATTTCCCGTCATAATTGGTGGTGCACCCCTACGCGCTCCACCCTGACCGCGCTATCACGCAGGCGGGAAGGGCTCCCCGTAAAACGGGAGGGCGTAAACGGTCTTTCCGGCTGCACAAATCCCTAAACAACAGAGGAACCGATGTCGGCAAAGTACATCTTTGTGACTGGTGGCGTAGTGTCTTCGCTCGGCAAGGGACTGGCGGCGGCCTCCATTGGCTGTCTGATGGAAAGCCGCGGCCTCAAGGTCGCGCTGCAGAAGTTCGATCCCTATCTGAACGTGGATCCGGGTACGATGTCGCCGTTCCAGCACGGCGAGGTCTTCGTCACCGATGACGGCGCCGAGACCGACCTCGACCTCGGGCACTACGAGCGCTTCACCCACAGTAAGCTGACTCGCGACAATAACTGGACCACCGGCCGCATCTACGAAACCATCATCGCCAAAGAGCGCCGCGGAGATTATCTCGGCAAGACCGTCCAGGTCATCCCGCACGTCACCAACGAGATCAAGAGCGCCATGAAAAAGGTGGCGCAGGACGTGGACCTCGCCATCGTCGAAATCGGCGGCACCGTGGGCGACATCGAATCGCTGCCCTTCATCGAAGCGGTTCGCCAGATGCGTCAGGAGTTGGGCCGCGAGAACACGCTCTTCGTGCATGTCACCCTGGTGCCTTACATCGCCGCCGCGGGTGAGCTGAAAACCAAGCCCACCCAGCATTCCGTGAAGGAACTCCTCAGCATCGGAATCCAGCCCGACATCCTGCTCTGCCGTACCGACCGCTTCCTCTCGAAAGAGATCAAGTCAAAAATTGCGCTCTTCTGCAACGTGGAAAATGAGGCGGTCATCACCGCCAAGGACGTGGCCTCGATCTACGAAGTTCCCCTGGTGTTCGCGCAGGAGGGAGTGGACCGGCTGGCGCTGCGTTATCTGCATTTGGATGCGAGAGAGCCCGATCTCAGCCGCTGGGAAGAACTGGTGCACCGCGTCTATAACCCGAAGGACGAAGTCTCCATCGGGATCGTTGGCAAGTATGTTGAGTACGAGGATTCCTACAAGTCGCTGAAGGAAGCGCTGGTACACGGCGCGCTGGCCTACAACCTGAAGCTTGAGGTGAACTGGATCGAAGCCGAAGGTCTGGAAGCCAAAGAGCAGACCGTGCAGACGCAACTGGAGCACGCTGACGGAATCCTGGTGCCGGGCGGCTTTGGCAAGCGCGGTATTGAAGGCATGTTGAAGGGAATCCAGTACGCCCGCGAGAACAACGTGCCCTTCTTCGGGATATGCCTGGGAATGCAAACCGCGTGCATCGAGTTCGCGCGCAATGTCTGCGGGCTGGAGCACGCAAACTCAAGCGAATTCGATCCTGCGACGCCGCATCGTGTCATTTATAAGCTGCGTGAGCTGCGTGGCGTGGAAGAGTTGGGCGGCACCATGCGCCTGGGCGCGTGGACCTGCAAACTCGAGCCCGGCACGCTGGCTCATGGAGCCTACGGGCAGAACGAGATCAGCGAGCGCCACCGCCATCGCTACGAGTTCAACCGCGAGTACGAAAACACGCTTACTGCCGGCGGCCTGCGCATCAGCGGCTCGACCCCTGACGGCACTTATGTCGAGATCGTCGAGATCGCCGACCATCCCTATTTCCTCGGTTGCCAGTTCCATCCGGAGTTCAAGTCCAAGCCGCTGGAGCCGCATCCGCTGTTCTCGTCGTTCATCAAGGCGTCCTATGAAAACCGATTGCGAAGGCAACACACCCGGCAGGAGATCGCCGTAGAGATGTTTCACCGGCCGGAGAAGGTGAAGCACTAAGAGCAGCGGTTCTGAGATGGCGGCGATTCATCGGCACGCCGGCACGTTTTCTGGCAAAATGATCGAGCGTGGGGGAATGTTTATGCGCAGATTACGTCTTCTGCTACCCGTGATCGCAGCCGCTTGCTTCATGCCTGCCAGCTTGTTAATGCAAGCACAAAGCACCGAGGATGTGCTCCACGCTCCCGATGGCAACTCCCGGGAAATGATTACCAGCATCTTCATTTCTCCGCTGGCGAATGCGCCGTTCCAGGCGACCGTGACGGCGGAGTGGACCAAGCACCTGCCGGACGGAACAACGACCACCGTCAAGAACCATCGCCTGGTAGTGCGCGACAGCCAGGGCCGCATTTATCAGGAGCGGCGGACGCTGGTACCGGAGGGCAGCTCCCGGGACTCGCAAATCTTTCGCATCGAGATCAGCAACCCGGTGACGCACACCAAGTACTTTTGCACTCCGTCGCTGCGGGAATGCGAACTACGCAGCTACAACGTGCCGGTCACCGAGCCGGTTGTTCCGGTGGGAGAGATCGCCAACGGTACCCGCTATCTGAGCCGGGCGAGCCTGGGCAGCAAGACCATCGAGGGTCTCGATGCCATCGGTACTCGCGAGACCATAACTACTCAGACCGGAGTCATCGGCAACAGCGCGCCCTTGGATAGCACCAAGGAATTCTGGTACTCACCCAAGCTGGGGCTGAATCTGCAGGTGCTACGTCTCGATCCTCTGCACGGCGATCAACTATTCTCGGTCACCAATCTGCGGCTCTCGGAACCGGATTCGCGGCTGTTTGTTCTGCCTCCGGACTGTAAGGTGGTGGACTTGCGCGAGCAAAGCCGCGCAAGGTAGATAGCAGTATCGGTCGCGGTTACCAAACTGCTTGAACCAATCCTTCCAAGTCGGCGACGTCACCATCGGCGGAGGAACGCTGTTCCTCATCGCCGGGCCGTGCGTGATCGAGAGCGAGGCGCACGCGCTGAGCATGGCCGAAGCCATCTCGGCCATCGCGCGCGAAAAAAATTTGCCTTACATCTTCAAGGCTTCCTACGACAAGGCGAACCGCACTTCGATTCGCAGCTTCCGCGGTCCCGGTCTGGAGGAAGGCCTGCGCATCCTGCGCAAGGTTCGCGACACGGTAAAGGTTCCCGTGCTGACCGATGTCCATGAAGCTGTCGATGTGCCGCGCATGGCGGAGGCCGTAGATGTGCTGCAGATCCCCGCATTTCTCTGCCGCCAGACCGATCTGCTGGTCGCGGCGGGCAAGAGTGGATGCGCAGTAAACGTCAAGAAGGGACAATTCGTCTCGCCCTGGGACATGCGCCACGCCGTCGAAAAAGTCCGCGAAGCCGGTGGAGATCGCGTCTTCCTCACCGAGCGCGGCGCGTCCTTCGGCTACAACAACCTGGTGGTGGACATGCGCTCGCTCGCCATCATGCGCCAGTTCGCGCCCGTGGTCTTCGACGCAACTCACTCGGTGCAGCTTCCTTCCGCAGGTTCGACCAATGGCAGCGGAGCGGTCGAAAGTGGCGGCCAGCCCGAGTTCATTCCCCTGCTGGCGCGCGCGGCTGTCGCGGCCGGCGTGGATGGCATTTTCGTCGAGGTGCACGACAATCCCGCGCAAGCCAAGTCCGACGGCGCCAATGCGCTCGACCTCAAGCTCCTGCCGGAAGTGCTGGACCAGCTCATCGCCGTGCACCACGCTATCCTATGAGGACTTTCTCGGTGGCCAATGAGGACTCTCGTAGTGGCCAAGTCCGGGTAGAGCGGGCCTTCAGGCCCGCGTTAACGAACCCTATTAGGACTTGGGGCTTCAGCCCCGGTTAGCACCAAGCCGCGCGTCCCGCCGGGCTGAAGCCCGGCTCCCCAGAGGATTGCCGAGGCCGCGGCGCTTGAAGCGCCGCTCTACGACCGTGGCTTTCAATGCAGTTTCACGCATTTGACTGGCTGAAAACGCCCCTTTGGCCGTAAAATATTGGGAGTCTTACGGCTGGCCGTTATCCTCCTGATAGGCCCCCAACAGACCTAAGCATCAGTTGTGCCCGGCCGACGTTGCGTTGCACCCCGCCCGGCGCAGAACAAGGAGTTTTGCTTTGTCCAAAAAGCACGTTCTATTCACGTCCGAATCCGTGACCGAAGGTCACCCGGACAAAATTGCCGATCAGATCTCAGATGCCATTCTCGACGCCTGCATCAAGGAAGACCCTTACAGCCGCGTGGCTTGCGAGACGCTGACCGCCACCGGCCTGGTCGTGATCGCCGGCGAAATCACCACCAAGGCTTACGTCGATTTCCAATCGCTGGTGCGCGGCGTGGTTGCCTCCATCGGCTACGACAACGCCCTCTACGGGTTCGACTCCAACACTTGCGCCGTCATCTCCAGCATTAACAAGCAGTCGGGTGACATCGCGATGGGTGTGGACACCGGCGGCGCCGGCGACCAGGGCATGATGTTCGGCTACGCCACCAACGAAAATGCCGACTACATGCCGACGGCAATTTCGCTGGCCCACAAGCTGTGCCAGCGCCTGACTGAAGTCCGCAAGAACGGCACCCTTCCTTACCTCCGGCCCGACGGCAAATCCCAGGTCACAGTCGAGTATGACGAGAACCACAAGCCGGTCCGCATTGATGCGGTGGTCATCTCCAGCCAGCACTCCGAGACGGTTTCCACCGAAGAGCTGCGCGCCGACATCCTGAAGCACGTCATCCAGGCGGCGCTGCCCGAGCACATGCTCGACGAGAACACCAAGTACCACATCAACCCGACCGGGCGCTTCGTCATCGGCGGCCCGATGGGCGACACCGGACTCACCGGCCGCAAGATCATTGTGGATACCTACGGCGGTATGGGACGTCACGGCGGCGGCGCTTTCAGCGGCAAAGACCCGACCAAGGTGGACCGCTCCGCCTGCTACATGGCGCGCTACATTGCCAAGAACATCGTGGCCGCCGGCCTGGCCGACCGCTGCGAAGTGCAGCTCGCCTACGCCATCGGCGTGGCCGATCCGGTCAGCGTGCTGGTTGACACCTTTGGGACCGCCAAGGTTGACGAGAACAAGATCGCCGACCTGGTGCGCGCCAACTTCAAGCTGACGCCGAAAGGCATCATCGAGTCGCTGAATCTGCGTCGTCCGATCTATCGCAAGACCGCCGCCTACGGGCATTTCGGCCGCAACGATCCCGACTTCACGTGGGAAAAGACGGACAAGGCCGCCACTCTTCGCGAGCAGGCGGGCTTGCAGACGTCCGCGCAGAAAACCGCGGTCGCGAAGTAATTAGCTGTCAGTTGCCGGTTGTCAGTTTTCAGTTTGCATTGCTTCGGATCCACGTTCATTCGTCCCGAGGATCAACTGGGAAACGGGACGACCGTAGTCGGTGCGTGGCTTGAGCCCGGAACGGGCGGCTCAGTCTAGCCCAGCACGGAGCCGAAGGCGGAGTGCTGGGTAGGCAGCTGGCTTGGTCCGAGTCCCGTAGGGACGGCAGAAGGTTTGCGCAATTCTGCGAAAAGCAGATCCCTCAATCGCGCTCGGTCGGTCGTCTCCACGACCTCCTTCGCGCTCTTCGGGATGACAAAAATGATAGAGAGCCGTGTGTGGCATGGCTGAAAGCCGTGCCGTGATACAAACCGAACCTGTGCCAAATAAATTGGCCTTTCTGGAAACTTGAAACTCGAAACTGTTACTTAGGAGCTTATGTCAACCACACCTACTCGCGTCGCCGGCGATGTCGCCAACCTCGCGCTGGCCGATATGGGCCGCAAGCGCATTGACTGGGCCAACCAGTCCATGAAGGTCCTGCAGATCATTCGCAAGGACTTCATCAAGAACCAGCCGCTCAAGGGCATTCGCATTTCGGCTTGCCTGCACGTTACGGCTGAGACCGCCAACCTGGCCATCACCCTGCGCGATGGCGGCGCCGACGTTGTGCTGTGCGCCTCCAATCCGCTGTCCACGCAGGATGACGTGGCTGCCTGCCTGGTGCGTGATTTCAACGTGCCGGTCTATGCCATCAAGGGCGAGGACAACGATACGTATTACTCGCACATCCTGTCGGCCCTCGATCACAAGCCAAACATCACCATGGACGACGGCGCCGACCTGGTCACCATTGCGCTGACCAAGCGTACCGACATTCTCGACGACGTAATTGGTGGCACCGAAGAGACCACCACGGGCATCATCCGCCTGCGCGCCATGGCGAAACAGGGCGTGCTGCGCTACCCCATCATCGCGGTCAATGACGCCGACACCAAGCACCTGTTCGACAACCGCTATGGCACCGGACAGTCCACCATCGACGGCATCGTTCGCGCCACCAACTTCCTGCTCGCGGGCTCGAAGTTCGTCGTCGCCGGCTACGGCTGGTGCGGCCGCGGATTGGCCAGCCGCGCACGCGGACTGGGCGCTGAAGTCATCATCACCGAAATCGATCCCACCAAGGCGATCGAAGCCGTGATGGACGGCTTCCGCGTGATGAGCATGGACGAAGCCGCTCGCATCGGCGACGTCTTCTGCACCGTCACCGGCAACAAGAGCGTGCTGCGCAAAGAGCACTTCGAAGTGATGAAAGACGGCGCGATCGTTTCCAACTCCGGCCACTTCAACGTCGAGATTGATATTCCCGCGCTGGAGAAGATGTCGTCCTCCAAGCGCACCACTCGCGCCTTCGTCGAGGAGTTCTCGCTGAAGGACGGGCGCAAGATCAACCTGCTGGGCGAAGGCCGCCTCATCAACCTTGCTTCCGCCGAAGGACATCCCCCGTCGGTCATGGATATGAGCTTTGCCGACCAGGCCCTCTCCGTTGATTACCTGGTGAAGAACCACTCCTCGCTGGAGAAGAAGGTTTACGTGGTTCCCGAGGAACTCGACAAGCGCGTCGCCAAACTGAAGCTGGAGTCCATGGGCATCAAGATCGACCGCCTGACTCCGGAGCAGGAAGAGTACCTGGCAAGCTGGAACGAAGGAACGTAGGTGAAAGGGCACGGCTTCAGCCGTGCCGAAGAAGTGCAAATCCAGATTGGGGCTTCAGCCCCGGTAGTCAGAGGGCGGCAGCGATGCTGCCCTTTTTCACAGCCGCAGCAATCCCCCGGGCGCGCCAATAGAATCTCTCTTCTTCACTATTTACATGAAACGCTAAGCGTTATACGCTGGCAGGGTGATCAAATCGTTCCGCTCGCCGGAGACCGAACAGCTTCATGCGCGGCAGCGAGTCAAACGCTTTCGGGCGTTCGAGCGCGTGGCCCAACGCAAGCTGCGCCAGTTGGATATCGCTTCGGAACTTCGCGATTTGAGATCTCCGCCAGGCAATCATCTGGAAGCCCTGAAGGGCGATCGCGCAGGGCAGCATAGTATCCGCATCAACGACCAATGGCGCATCTGCTTCGTTTGGCGCGACGGCGACGCCTACGACGTGGAAATTGTGGATTATCACTAGGAGGACGCATGGCCAAATCCGAAAGACTTCCGCCCATTCATCCCGGGGAAATCCTGCGGGAAGATTTCATGAAGCCGCTGGACATCAGCATGAACCGGCTGGCGCTCGATCTGCGCGTCCCCGTTACACGTATCGCGGAGATTGTGCACCAGCGGCGGGGCATCACTCCCGATACGGCGCTGCGGCTGGGGCGCTATTTCAACACCAGCGCGCGCTTCTGGATGAACGCTCAATCCAGCTACGATCTGGAGGTCGCACAAGACGAACTCCAACGCACCATCGAGCGAGATGTGCGGCCCTTGGTCGCGTAAGGCGGTATTCACTCGAAGAGACGGCCCGGTCGGTCTGAAGGGTAGGGATGTTGTTGAATTCCAACAGCCCTCACTCTGCATAAACCCGCCACTCGGCAAATGCCTACACCGCGACCTTCACTTCCGCCAGCTCCTGCAATGATTCCGCATAAGGCGCGCGGGCCACACCCCGCTCCGTGATGATCGCGGCCACGTACTCGTGGGGCGTGACATCGAACGCGGGATTCTCCACCTCAACCCCATCCGGCGCAATTTGTTTGCCGGCCATGTGTGTTACTTCCTGCGCCGCGCGCTGCTCGATCGGGATGCGGCTGCCATCGGGCGTCTCGAGGTCCACCGTCGAGAACGGGGCGGCCACGTAGAACGGGATGCCGTGCTCCCGGGCCAGCACTGCTACGGTATAAGTGCCGATCTTGTTGGCTACGTCGCCGTTGGCGGCAATGCGGTCCGCGCCCACAATCACTGCGTCAATTTTGCCCTGGCGCATGATGGCACCCGCCATGTTGTCGGCGATGAGCGTGGTCGGAATGCCGTCTTTCATCAACTCCCACGCTGTCAGACGTGAGCCCTGCAGGAACGGCCGGGTTTCGTCGGCGAAGACGTGCAGCTTCTTTCCGGAGGCTACCGCGGCGCGAATCACGCCCAGCGCGGTGCCGTAGCCGCAGGTAGCCAGCGCGCCCGCATTGCAGTGGGTGAGGATCCCGCCGCTCGCGGGCAGCAGGACCGCACCGTGTTTTCCCATGGCTTCGTTGGCGGCGATGTCTTCCACCAGCATGAGCTGGGCTTCGGCAATGAGTTGCCGCTTGATGTCGGCGATGGTCAGCAAGCTGAGCTGCTCGAACTTGGTCCGCATGCGCCGGATGCCCCAGAACAGATTGACCGCGGTCGGCCGCGTGGCTGCCAGCACCTCACTGATGTGGTCAAAATCGCGCTTCAGCGCGGCGTAGTTGGCCGCCTGCGAATCGCGGACGCCGAGGGCCACCCCCATGGCCGCCGTTACGCCAATTGCGGGAGCGCCGCGCACAATCATGGTCTTGATCGCGTGGGCCACCTCTTCGTAGCTCTTGCAGGTAACGTAGGTTTCTTCCGTGGGCAGCTTCGTCTGATCGATGAAGCGCACGCCGTCGTTTGTCCATTCCAGGGTCTTGATCAAATCTTTAGAACCCCCGCAACCGCGGATCGCGCGGAGGAGCGCGGATCATTCATTAGCTATCGCAGGCCCGCACAAATATCGTTTCACCCATTTCAGTAAGTTTGTCATCACGAGTGGGCTTCAGCCCGCGAGAGATCTGCTTCTTGCCGGCTCATCGGAAAGCAGATTCCTCGCGCCAAAAGCGGGCGCTCGTAATGACAATCCAAGAATCGGGGCCGCCGTTGTCACAGCCACATCATTCGAGGGTTTCATGGAAAAAGATCCGCGAGAATCCGCGGAAATCCGCGGTTGATTCTTGGCTTTAAGTCGATGCACCTCGCAGCGATTGCCCGGTGAATTGGTTACGGCCGGACGATCCCACAGGTCGCATTTCGCGCTCACTGCAAAACCGGCGGCACACCGGCACGCTTCACGTGCTCGGCGCGAACATCGTTCGCCGTGAACAGCGCCACGAACGGCGCCGGCGACGCGGCCTTCTCGACGTTCGGCCGTCCGCCCGCCTCCTGCCGCTCCACCAGGCACAACACGCCGGTAATTTCGAATCCAAATTCGCGCGCCGCTTCGATCGCCTGAACGGTTGAGGCGCCGGTGGTGCACACGTCGTCCACGATCACCACCCGCGCGGCCTTCTGCCGAAAGCCCTCGACGCGCTGCCCGGTGCCGTGCGCTTTCTCGGCTTTGCGGACCAGGAAACCGTGGACCGGCTTGCCCTGTTGCGCGCTGATCACCGACGTGGCCACCACGATGGGGTCAGCGCCCATGGTCAATCCGCCGATGGCGCCGGCCTGCCAGCCGCGGCTCTTGATTTCCTGCAAGACGGTCTCTCCGGTCAGCAGCGCGCCGGTGGCGTCCAGGGTGGTCAGGCGGCAGTCAATGTAATAGTCGCTGGTGCCGCCGCTGGAGAGTTTGAACTCGCCCAGGCGAAACGACTTTTCGGCCAGCATCGACAACAATTGTGCGCGTGAGTTCGGCATCGTATGTTTAAGCGCTCGGGCTCACGCCCTTGCGGTAATTGTGTCGCCGGCTGAAGCCGGCCCCGGATTGGTGGAAGCGCCGGGCTTCCGCCCGGCGACGTGGGACAGCCCTCAAAATGGCTTTAGCCACGGACCACAGCCAATCGGGCGCCAGGGCTAAGCCCGCCGTTCGACATTGCCTTTGCGGCACGGCTGAAGCCGTGCCTTCCACCGGTTCCGCGGGCCATCTTCTGCCCTAGTTAGCTTGTCAAGCTACGAAAAATCTTACGCTCGGAGCGCAGCCGAAGGGTGACGATCATCCCCAAAGAAAACCATACCATCTTCACCCCGCCACCTTCTCCAGGTGGCGGAAGTGGTCGCTGGCAATCCACAGCGCCGTAAACAAGGCAAAGTTATAGCCACAGTGCATGAGGAACGACGACGCGACCGAGTCCGTCCGCACCCGGGTCACGGTGAAGACGATACCGACGACGAAGATGCTGAGAATGGGCGCCCAGGCATAGCCCAGTTGCGCTCCATGGATGGCGGCAAACGCAGCTGCCGTCAACAGCACGGCGATAGTCAGGCGAAAGGCACGCCGCATCAGCGGATACAACAGGCCCCGGAAGAACAACTCCTCCATCAACGGCGCCAGCGACATGCCAAAGGCGGCCAGCAGGTAGGCGCTGGAGGCGTTGTGGAAGTAGTTGTCCATGGGCAACGACTTGGGGATGGGCAAATAACTTGACAAGCTTTCGACGATCACCGCCAGCAGGGCGCCCCCGACAAAGAATGCCGGCGCGGTCACGCCCGGCCAATTCCAATGGATCGCATCGCGAAAACGCTGTTGGCTACGGCTCCGCACCAATATGTAGATGAAGACGAGAACCAGGGGATAGGCCGCTGCCTGCGCCCCCACCACGATACGGGCATCGGTAGCGAGATCGGTGAGAGGCATCTGCCGATAGGCAGGAAAGTGACGGGCAATCGCCAGCGCGACAATGCTGAAGAGAAAGACTGCGAATATGGTGAAGCCCAGGATAGCCAGGGTGTCCCACCATGACCATGCCGGGAAACGCGGCTCCCTGGGAATTGGCGGAACGGCCTCCAGCGGCGATAGCAGTACCGGAGCCGAGACGATGCCGAAGTCCGGAGAAACGATCGGCGAAGGCTCAGGCAGGCTGTCGCCGGGCTCCGGCAGCGGGTTCAATGGCAGAGACATGATGACTTAAGGATGCAGCGCGTTTTTCTATCGTAGTCCTTATTGAATACCGTCGGCACGTGGCGAAAGCATAGCCATGGATTCGCCGCGATCGCCACGGATTTCTTAGAACACCATCCCCGCTTCGGGCTCGGTCGTCAGAGGCCCTTCGAATTTCCTATATCGGGAAATCGACGCTAGGGCCCCTAGCATGCGTTCTAAGCCACTTCAATTCTTTTTCGGCCCCCTAGCTACCATCCGACACCTTTTCGTCCATCCTAGGGCTTCCCAGCGCGTTTAACCGGCACTTTACGGAGGTAAGATGATGGCAAAATTGTGCTCCATATGTACACCACCTAAGTTCCCTAATTCGGAACGGACGGATCCGACAAGTGCTTTGCTTCTATGGCGATACCTATGTCGAAGCCAGTGTCGATAGCTATGCCAGAACCCCTGCACTGTCATCCTGAGCGAAGGTCGCCGCGGCGACAGCAGTCGAAGGACCCCTGTACTGACAATGCTGTCGGCGCTGTATAGGGGTGTTTCGACTCGCGCTGCCAAAAGCGGGCCGCTGCTCGCTCAACACGACAGCTCTTGGCAAATTCATAGCTCTGTTACAGAGGGTCGGCACCACGAGAACTAACACCCTCCTCAGCAACGGCCATCTCCACTCCATCTCCATTACCCTTCGCTTTGGGAAAGCGCGGCAGCAACTTCGCTAGTATCTCTCCGGTATAGGACTTCCTGACGTTAGCAACCTGCTCTGGCGTTCCCTGGGCGACAATGCGTCCTCCCTTTTCCCCACCTTCCGGCCCGAGATCGATGATCCAGTCGGCATTGCGGATGACATCCATATTGTGTTCGATGATGATGATGCTGTTGCCCAGGTCCGTCAGACGATGCAGCACCTCCAGCAGCTTGCTGACATCATCGAAGTGCAGTCCAGTCGTAGGCTCATCCAGCAGGTATAGCGTCTTCCCGGTCTGGCGTTTGCTCAGTTCGCGCGCCAGCTTGATGCGTTGGGCCTCTCCTCCTGACAACGTTACTGCTGACTGTCCCAAGTGAATGTACCCCAAGCCAACGTCCACCAGTGTCTGCAGCTTCTGCTTGATCTGGGGGAAGTTCTCCAGCAAAGGCAAGGCGTCGGCCACCGGCATCTCCAAGAGATCGGCAATGGAGTAGCCCTTGTACTTCACCGCCAGCGTCTCGTGATTGTAGCGCTTGCCGCCGCACACCTCGCACAGGACATAGACATCGGGGAGGAAGTTCATCTCGATACGCCGTTGTCCTTCTCCCTGGCATGCCTCGCAGCGTCCCCCGGCCACGTTGAAGGAGAAGCGTCCCGGCTTATAGCCACGCTGGCGCGACTCAGGCAGCATGGCATAGAGATCGCGAATCTGGGTAAAGACGCCGGTGTAGGTTGCAGGATTGGAACGCGGCGTACGTCCTATCGGAGACTGGTCAATCTGTATGACCTTGTCAATGAACTCGGTACCGGTGATGGCTTTGTGTAACCCCGGCTCCTCGCGCGAGCCATAGAGCGCTTTGGCTAGAGCGCGATAGAGAATGTCATTGACCAGGGTGGATTTCCCCGAGCCCGAGACGCCCGTCACTAGCGTGATGACGCCCAGGGGAAAGCTGACGTCCAGGTTCTTCAGATTGTTCTCGTGAGCGCCGAGGATGACGATGGCTTTGCCGTTGGGCTGTCTCCGGGCATAGCGATAGGTAATCTGCTTGGCGCCGGAGATGTACTGTCCAGTCAATGACCTGGGCTCGGCTTCAATCTGCTGTGGGGTGCCGCTGGCTACGAGTTCGCCGCCGTGACGTCCCGCACCGGGGCCAAGGTCAATGACGTAGTCGGCGCGGCGAATCGTGTCTTCATCATGCTCGACTACCAGCACGGTGTTGCCCAAGTCGCGCAGCGACACCAGAGCCTGCAGCAGGCGGTTGTTATCGCGATGATGCAGTCCAATCGACGGCTCGTCGAGGACGTAGAGTACGCCGCGCAGCTTCGATCCAATCTGGGTTGCCAGCCGAATGCGCTGGCCTTCGCCGCCGCTTAAGGTCATGGCTGAGCGGTTGAGTGAGATGTAGCCAAGTCCTACGGCGTTAAGGAAGCCCAGGCGCTCGGCAATCTCTTTGCGGATTCTTCCCGCGATGCGCTCCTCGCGTTCCGACAAAGTGATCTGCGCCACTGCCTCGACGGCGCGCGACACCGGCAAGGACGTGAAGTCGGCAATGGACATGCCATTTACCTTTACCGCCAGGCTTTCCGGACGCAGGCGCTTGCCCTGGCACGCCGGACACGTCGTCGCCGACATGTGGTCCAGCAGCCAATCGCGATAGGCCTCGGAGCTACTGTCTTCCATATTGCGCCGCAGATAGGCGAAGACGCCGAGGAAGCCGCCGCGTCTTTTCTCGCTCTTGTCCGGGCCGTAGAGAATCAAGTCCTGCGTTTTGCGCGGCAGTTGCTCGAACGGCGTTGTCAAGCTAAAGCCATAGGCTTCGGCCGCCAGTTGCAGCATGTGGATCAGGTTTTGCGAGGCCGAGCCCGGCCCCAAAGCCCCGTCCAGCAGGGGTTTCGACCAGTCGGTGATGACCTTCGCCGGGTCGAAATCGAATTTGCTGCCCAGCCCGTTGCACTCCGGACACGCCCCATACATGCTGTTGAAGGAGAACGAGCGCGGCTCCAGCACAGGCACGTTGACACCACAATCCGGGCACGCCAGCTTGGAGGAGTACAGGTGTTCTTCTCCCCCTACCACCGCCACCTGCACCAGGCCGTTGGCCATCTTCATGGCCAGCTCGACGGCGCTGGCTAGGCGGCCCTGGATTCCCGGCTTCACCAGCAGGCGGTCCACCACTAGCTCGATGGTGTGGTTCTTGCGCTTGTCAAGCTTAATCTCCTCGTCCGCGACGTTGCGCAGCTCGCCGTCAATGCGGGCACGGGTGAAACCCTGCTGCACCAGCTTGTCAAGTTCCTTCTTGAATTCGCCCTTGCGCCCGCGCACCATGGGCGCCATCACCATCACCCGTTCTTCCGGCTTCAACGCCATCACCTGCAGCACAATCTGGTCGGCCGACTGCCGCGAGATGGCGCGTCCGCATTGCGGACAATGCGGCACCCCGATGGAGGAGTACAGGAGCCGCAGGTAGTCGTAAATCTCGGTGATGGTGCCGACGGTTGAGCGCGGGCTGCGGCTGGTGGTTTTCTGCTCGATGGCAATGGACGGGCTCAGGCCATCGATGCTGTCCACATCGGGCCGCTCCATCTGGTCGAGGAACTGGCGGGCGTAGGCGGAGAGCGTCTCGACGTAGCGGCGCTGGCCCTCGGCGTAAATGGTGTCGAAGGCGAGCGACGACTTGCCCGAGCCGCTGAGCCCGGTGACTACGGTCAAAGTATTGCGGGGAATCTCGACGTTGATGTTCTTCAGATTGTGCTGGCGCGCCCCGCGCACGGTGATGCTGGTAAGGCCCATGGATGATTCTGTTTTCGTGAGGCGCCGCCCCAGAAAATTCCCCAATTGCCGCGTGCCTGAATTGGTCGGGTAGAGCGGCGCTTCAGCGCCGCGTCCAGATACTCCCCAGATACCTTCCGTGGCATCAGCCCGTGCCCAACGGGCTGATGCCACGGAACCAAGTAACAGGCGCCAACGCGGGCCTAAAGGCCCGCTCTACCGGGACAAAGCAACTCTGAATCTGCACTAGATGCTCTGCGAGAGGGAAAGCGCAACTCTACTCACGTATCTTAGTTGCCAACATCCGCGGGCGTCAACGCGAGGTAAAGTGGAGTGAATGGGCCGGTTAAGATTTGTCATTACGAGCGCCCTGGGTTTGGGCGCGAGGAATCTGCTTTCCGATGGACAAGGCAAACAGCAGATCCCTCGCGGGCTGAAGCCCGCTCGTGATGACAATTCTTAACGGACGGCGATTGAATGGAAGCGACGGGCCCTTTGGTCGCGCTCAGGGAGATTGAGCCCTTTAGCGACGGACTGCTCGCCGGGGCTAAAGCCCGGTTCTTGAGATCGGCTGGGCGCTGGCCTGAAGGCCCGCTCTTCCACCGAAACGCATCCAGAGTCAGCTGGGAGGCGGATCTAAAGCTCGCCGTGAGCGCAGCCGAAGGGGACCCGCTCTTCCACCGAAAGAAAGAACGTATGACCGCATTCATGCTCTCCTTCCTGCTGCTGTTCACGATTGTGTCGGCATTTGTGTTCGGCATCGCGCTGGGATACTGGACTATTTGCGGAGTTCTGCACTTCTTCCATCCCGCGCGGGCCCAGCGAAAGGCCAGCCGAGCGCCAGCCCTGGCGCCGACCGGCGGAGATTGATTTAGCAACTAGCAGCTAGCAATTAGCAATTAGCACTTAGTTCCTCTAGCTCCTCTTCCACTGTCATCCCGACCGAGGACGTCAGCCCGAGTGGAGGGACCTGCTTTTTGTGTCGCCGCTACTCCACCCGAACGAGCACAAATGCGGTGCTCGTCGGGGACCCCGGCTACGCGGCTCGGTCAATCTTTCCACCTTACCCAGGGCTTACTTGCACCCCAACACGCGCAAAGACGGCGCGTGTCGGGGACCCCGCAACACGCCCTGGGCTAAATGCATCGCCGCCGCTGCGCGGCTGGATGGGAGGCAGGTGTGGCTCCGGAACCGAGCGGACAGTCTCCGTGCTCGTCGCTAATTGCAAATTGCTAACGGCTGGCTTCCAGCACTTCCGCTGCCACCCGCCGACCACTGGCGAAAGCGCCATGCACGGTGGCATGGTGGCCGTCGCTCTGGGTGGCCTCCCCGGCGAAGAACAAGCGGTTGCGCAGCGGCCGGGCGAGATCGTCCTGCGCCGTCATGCCTCCGGCCAGCACGTAGCTATAGGCGCCGCGCGAGAAGGGATCGGTCTGCCAGTCATGAAACCAAGAACGCACCAGCCGGCTGCGCAGCGCGGCCTCCGGCAGCGAAAGGATTCGCGCCAGCGCGGCCAGGGCCTGAGCTTCGATCTGCGGTTGGCTGAGACCAAACTTCGCTTCCGCGAAAGGCCCTCCAGCCCACGCCACCAGCACGGGCAGGCGCAGCGGCATCGCGCTCCACCAGGTGGGGAACACTGGGTCGCCGGAGAACAGGAAGTGCAGGTCGGGCAAGGTTCGCGGGCTGAGTCTTTGTGCCGTCCCTACGGGACTCGGATTGATCTTTCGATCCACCCAGGGCTTGCGCCCTGGGCCAAGTTGATCCGCCCCTCTAGGGCTCGATTCCAGCGGGTCTTGCTGTGCTGCTCCCAACGCAGTTTCGGGAGGCAAGTTCTCATACACTCGCATCACGGCGGGATCTTCCCAGAACAGGGAGTCGAATTGCAGCGAGATGCGGAGGGCCGGCCCCATGACTAGCTTGTTCAGCGCATCCTGCTTTTCCGCAAGCTCTGGCTGGAAGCGGACCGCGCCGGGAGCGGGCGGCGTCTGCTGCAGAACGCCAAGCGGCAACGTGACCACCACGCGAGAAGCTTGACACTCAAGCGTCTCGCCGGAGCTTCGCCGCGCCCGCACCGTAACCGGATTTCGGCTCCAGTCCACCGAAGTGACAGTTGCGGCGGTGAGCAGTTCGACGTTCGAGGTGAAGCCGGCGCAAAGGGTTTCGAGCAGCCGCCGATAGCCGCCGGCGAGGTGGAAGGCACGCATTCCTTCGGTTTCCTCTTCGGCGCGACCGTCCACCACGATGGAATGAGTGCTGATGCGCGCCGGGTCGGCGGCATGAAAGCCTTTCACGAAGGCGCGCGCCCAGTGCTTCTCCTCCTCCGGCGCACCGGCAAAACGGCGCTGGAGCGTGGTTTCGAAAGGCTCGTCGAGGAAGGCGGAGAGGTCCATTTTGTCGAGTTTGGCAAACACATCGAGTTCGGGCCCGCCGCAAGGCTCCAGGCCGTTCGCGCCCGGGCAGTAGCTCACGCCGTCGGTTTCGTAGAGCGGCAGGCGATGAGTCTGCAAGTAGTCGTCGAACAGTTGCGGCTTGCCGTGCACAAACTCTGCGCCCAGTTCGATGGCGTGTTCCGGGGTCAGGCCGGGCAGGGTGTAGATGCGGCCGCCGACGCGGTCCCGCGCCTCCAACACGGCGACTCGCAGGCCGGCGCTGCCGAGGACCTCGGCCGCGGCCAGTCCAGCGACGCCAGCGCCTAGCACGATGATGTCGTATTTGTTCATGGGCGGGTGATTGGATGCGGGAATAGGGCGGGCGGCGATGAAAATTGCAACAGGTGGTCTGTCATCCTGAGCGAAGGTCGCCGCGGCGACCGCAGTCGAAGAGCCTGCCCCAAGCGAAGCCGAGGGGACCTCTATTCCACGGATATAGAGTGTGGGTTGTATAGGGGTGTTTCGACTCGCGCGGCCAAATCACCCCAACGAGTGCAACACCGGCACTCGTTGGGGGACCCCGATAAAAGCGGGCCGCGCTCGCTCAACATGACACACTATGGGGCTGAAGCCCTGCTTATTATGAGCCTGGGACGCTGGCCTGAAGGCCAGCTCTACCACCGCTGAAGCCCCCCGGATCCGCTGGGGCGGCTCAATCGCCGAAGGCTGGCTCTTCCACCGAGAGGGGGCAGCGGGCAGTCCACCGCTGATTTCTGCTGTAGCAAAGTGCCACAGTCGGTTTCGATCGGGCGCCAGAAGTGTTGCGTTATGCATCACGTCTGCGGGTGACCCACGTCACAGCGCCCGCTAAGTCTAAGGAACACAATCGAATCGTACGTAAGAGAAGGTTACAAGCGTACCTGGGGCCGAGCCGGAAGCACCGCCATTTCGCAATAACTGCTTCCGAATCGTAAAAGCCCAGTTTTCATAAGCATTGATAGGAGCAATCATGAAGAAAGTTATCTTGGCCGTGCTGCTGCTTGCTGTTGCCCTGTTCCTGGTCTTACCCAGCCTGTCGTGGGCGCAAGGCACCGAGGAGCTGTACAAGGCGAAGTGCGCCGGTTGTCACGGAGCTGACGGAAAAGGAACCGCCGCCGGCAAGAAGATGGGAGCCCAGGAGTTCTCATCCGCCGCCGTGCAGAAGATGCCGGACAGCGAACTTGCCGACTTCATCGAAAACGGCGGGCCGCAGAAGAAGGCCTCGCACGCTTTCGGCAGCAAGGGTGTGAGCGGGGCGGATGCCTCGAAGCTGGCTGCTTACGTGAAGACTTTAAAGTAGTTTTCGCGGTTCACGGGGCTGCACTCCAGACCGTCTGCGTCTGGGCCGGCCTGGAGCGGCAACCTCCCCTGAGTTCTGCAGTCGCCCGACGGCGCCCGCGCTTGGCGCCGCTTCCTCCCGCCGAGGTCCAAACTGGGGCCGCCAGGGCGACCTGGAGAAATCCGATGAGCAAAGGAATCCTTTACGACGCGACCATGTGCGTCGGGTGCAAGCAGTGTGAGCAGGCTTGCGCTGCCGAGAATGGCCTCCCCTACGACGAAAAGATTGCAGACCAATCGGTCACGTCGGCCCACAAATACACCGCCGTCCTGACCAAGGACGACAAGTTCATGCGCAAGCTATGCATGAACTGCGACGATCCGGCCTGCGCTTCGGTCTGTCCCGTGGGGGCGCTGAAGAAGACCGCCCTGGGCCCGGTCACCTACGACAAGAGCAAGTGCATGGGATGCCGCTACTGCATGGCGGCCTGTCCGTTTGGCGTGCCGAAGTATGAATGGGAGAAGGCCGTGCCCGGCGTGCGCAAGTGCGTCATGTGCAGCAAGCGCGTGGCGGCGGGCAAGCCTACGGCGTGCGCGGAGATCTGTCCCACCGGCGCCACCAAGTTCGGCGAGCGCGACGAACTGCTGGAAGAAGCCAAGAAGCGCATCCACGACAATCCCGGCACCTACCTGCCGCACATCTTCGGTGACACCGAGGTGGGCGGGACGTCGGTCATGCTGCTGTCGTCCATCCCGTTCGGCTCATTCGGCTACCGAACCGATCTGACCGAGCGCGCGCTGCCCATGTACACCTACCAGGTGCTGTCGCGCATTCCCGATTTTGTGCCGTTGTTCGGAACGCTGCTGGGCGGCGTGTACTGGATCACGCATCGCCGCGAGGACGTGGTGCAAGCGGAAGCGGAAGAGAAGCGGCAGAAAGGCGGTGGGCGATGACGATGCCGAGAGTGCGGTTCACGTTCTGGAAGGCGATCTTCCTGTTCATCATGGCGGCGGGGGTTTATTGCACGTATCTGCGCTTCTTCCGCGGGCTGGGCGCCTCCACCAATCTGAGCGACCAATTTCCCTGGGGCCTATGGATCGGCTTTGATGTGATGTGCGGAGTGATGCTGGCGGCCGGCGGCTTCACCCTGACTGCGGCAGTCGAGATCTTCAACATCAAGCGCTTCCATTCCATCGTCCGGCCAACGATCCTCACCGCATTTCTGGGCTACTTGCTGGTATGCGCGGCGCTGATGTACGACCTGGGGCTGCCGTGGAACATCTGGCATCCGCTGATCATGCGCAATCCGCACTCGGTGATGTTCGAGGTTGCCTACTGCGTGATGTTCTACACCACGGTGCTGGCGCTGGAGTTCTCGCCCATCGTGCTGGAGCACTTCAAGCTGCATCGCGCGTTGAAGATCGTGCGCAGCGTGATGGTGGTGTTCGTGATTCTCGGAGTGCTGCTCTCGACGCTGCACCAGTCCTCGCTGGGCACGCTGTATCTCATCATGCCCAACAAGCTGCACCCGTTCTGGTACAGCCCGCTGCTGCCGGTGTTCTTCTTCCTGTCGGCGATTGCGGTGGGACTGGCGATGACCATCTTCGAATCTTCGATGAGCTCGAAGTACTTTGGCCGCGAGCTGGAACTGCCCATCCTGCGTGACCTGGGACGCGTGCTCGTGGTCGTGCTGGCGCTCTACGGCATCCTGAAGTTCGAGGACTTCTACCATCGCGGCGTGCTGAAGCTGATGTTCGTCCCCGGCTACGAGCAGCGCTTCTTCCTGCTGGAGATTTTCTTGTCGGTGCTGGCGCCGCTGGGCCTTCTGCTGGTGCCGAAGATCCGGGAAAGCGCGCAAGGCCTGTATCTGGCGGCGGTGCTGACGCTGCTGGGCTTCGTCACCAACCGGCTGAACGTCACCATCACCGGAGTCGAAAACGCCGTCGGCGGCCGTTACGCCCCCAAGTGGACTGAAGTGGTGATCACCGCGATGTTTGTCGCGCTCGGGTTCGCCATCTTCGGCCTGGCGGCCAAGTACCTGCCTATCTTCCCCGAGGAGAAGGCACATCTCCCGGCACTCCGCGAACCGGTGTACGCAGAACTCGCGGTGCCTGTCCATGCAGGAGACTGACAAGCCGCGCCCGTCCTCAAAATCACTGGAGGACGCCTTTGTGTTTCATCCGCGCTGGATCCAACGGATGGGACGCAGCGTCAGCGCCAAGCTGATGGTCTCGATCTTCGTGGTCATGCTCCTCATTTTTGCCCTGCTGGGGTACTTCAGCATCCGGCTGCATCGCAAGAACCTGGAGGCGGCGGCGCTGGTGAGCGCCGAACAGCAGAGTGAAGTGCTGCGCCGCAGCGCCTCGCATTACATGTTGAACAACGACCGCAAAGGCTTGTACGAGATGATGCTGAACATGGCCGACCAGCCGGGCGTGATGCGAGTACGCATCCTGAACCCGCAAGGGGTGATCAGCTATTCGACGGCACCGGCGGAAGTGGGCAACATGGTGGATAAGAGCGCGGAGGCCTGCTACGGCTGCCACACGCAATCGCAGCCGCTGGCGCGACTGAACCGCTCCGATCGCTTCCGGGTGTATCGCGCGGAACAGACCCGCATCCTCGGGGTCATCACTCCCATCGAGAACCAGCCGGCGTGCTCGAATGCGGCTTGCCACGCGCATCCCGCCAGCACGCAAATCCTCGGCGTGCTCGACACCAACCTGTCGCTGGCGAAAGTTGACGCCAGCCTGGCGCACGAGCGCCGCGAGATGCTGGCCTACACCGCGGTCGCGCTGCTTGCGGTGGTCTTCCTGAGCGGGTTGTTCGTGTGGATTGTCGTCCACAATCCGCTGCGCGAGCTGAAGACTGGCACCGAGCGCATTGCCCGCGGTGTTCTGGGATACCAGATTCCGGTGCACTCGCAGGACGAGGTTGGCGAGCTGGCGCACTCGTTTAACGACATGAGCAACCGGTTGCAAGTGGCGCAGGCGGAGATCACGGCGTGGGCGCATACGCTGGAGCAGCGGGTGGACGAGAAGACGCGCGAGCTGAAGCAGGCACATCAGCGCATGCTGCACGTGGAAAAGATGGCGACCATCGGCAAGATGGCCGCGGTGGTGGCGCACGAGATCAACAATCCGCTGTCAGGAATTCTGACGTATTCCAAGCTGGTCAAGCGCTGGATCGGAAACAACGCCGCCGCCGCGCCCCGCAAAGACGAGATGCAGGGATCGCTCGACCTGATCGCCAGTGAGAGCAAGCGCTGCGGCGAGCTGGTGAAAAACCTGCTGAGCTTCTCGCGGGTCTCGCCTATGAATCTGGCATGGTGCGATTTGAACCAGGTGATTGATCGCTGCCTGCGGCTGGTGCAGCACAAGATGGACATGGCGGGCATTCAGCTCAATCTGGACCTTGCCACCGACTTGCCGCCGGCGCATTGCGATCCGGCGCAGATCGAGCAGGTGGTGCTGGCCATGGTGATCAACGCGATTGATGCTATGCCGCAAGAGGGCAACCTGTGGATCAGCACGCGCGTGACTGCCGATGCCACGATGGAGTTGGTCATCCGCGATGACGGCATCGGCATTCCGGCTGAGCATCTGCCACATATCTTCGAGCCGTTTTACACGACCAAGGAGGCCGGCGGGTCGGGGCTGGGGCTGGCTATCAGCCAGAACATCGTGGAGCGGCATGGTGGGCAGATCGAGGTGAACTCGGTGGTGGGCCAGGGAACGACATTCAAGATTGTGCTTCCCGTGGATAGCCAGGGGCCGGTAATGGCTGAACAACCCGTAGCGACCGCGAGTGCCGGGTAGTGCGAGCCTGATGTTGGATATTGCGGGCCTTTAGGCCCACGGTGGAAGCGCCGGGCTTCAGCCCGGCGAATAGAGGGCAAGTAAGGATTGGGGCTTTAGCCCCGGGGTGGAAGCGCCGGGCTTCAGCCCGGCGAATAGAAGCAGGTAAGAGTCAGGCTTTAGCCCTGAGGTGGAAGCGCCGGACTTTAGTCCGGCGAATAGGGGTAGATAAAGATTGGGGCTTTAGCCCCGGAAGGGACACGATCGATGCGGCGAGCTCCGCAAGAAATCCGCACCTTCTTCGTCACCGCCGTCACCTGGCAGCGGCGTCCCCTGTTTCGCGCCGAGCCCATGGCGCGCTTATTTCTCGATACGCTCGCGCGCTATCGCAACCAAGGGCGGTTTCAGATTCATGAATTTGTTCTGATGCCAGACCACTTCCACCTCCTGCTCACTCCGTCTCCCGATATTTCGCTTGAGAAGGCTCTGCAACTGCTGAAAGGCGGGTTTTCGTTTCGAGTCAAGCGCGAGTTGGGATCAAACGCGGAGATCTGGCAGGAAGGATTCACCCAGCATCGCGTGAAAGGCGCGGAGGACTTCGAGCGCCATGTGGTATATATCCGCGAGAATCCGGTGCGCGGGAGCTTGGCGAAAGACGCGGCCGCGTATCCATACGGGTCGGCGGCGGGCGGCATCGAGGTCGATCCGGCGCCGCCGGGGCTAAAGCCCGCAATAACAAATGACACCCTGGTCGCCGGACTAAAGTCCGGCGCTTCCACCCCGGGGCTGAAGCCCGTGATATTGGAGAACGCAGAGGTCACCGAGTTGAAGCCCGGCGCTTCCACCCCGGAACTAAGACCCGTGATGTTGGAGAGCGGAGAGGTCACCGAGTTGAAGCCCGGCGCTTCCACGGGCACGGTAATGAGTGAGGTAGAGAGATGACGCAAGGCAAATTATTGATCGTGGACGATGAGCTCAGCGTGCGGGATTCGCTGGCCAAGTGGTTCGCCGAGGAAGGCTATGACGTGGCCACCGCCGAGAACGCCAATGAGGCGCTGACCCGCGTGGCCGAGACGGCCTTCGATGTCGCGCTGGTGGACATCAAGATGCGCGGCACCGATGGCATCGAATTGCAGCGGCGGCTGCACGAGATTTATCCCGACATGCTGGTCATTATCATGACCGGCTACGCCTCGGTGGAGACGGCCATCGCCGCGCTCAAGAACGGCGCGTATGACTACGTCAACAAGCCGCTTGATCCCGACGAAATTTCGCACCTCATTGCCAAGGCCATGTCACATCGCCGCACCCAGCAGGAGAACACGCGGCTGAAAGAGACGGTCGCGGAGATCGCGCATCCTTCCGACATCATTGGGCAAAGCGCTGCCATGAAGCATTTGTTCGACGCCATCGAGACGGTCGCGCCCACCGACGCCACGGTGCTGGTGACCGGCGAGAGTGGCACCGGAAAAGAGCTGGTAGCGCGGGCCATTCATGCCGGCAGCACCCGCCGTTTTCATCCGCTGGTTGTCATTCATTGCGGCGCGCTGACGGAAACTTTGCTGGAGAGCGAGCTCTTTGGCCATGAGAAAGGTGCGTTCACCGGAGCGCAGTACCGTAAGAAAGGCAAGTTTGAGATCGCTGAAGGCGGTACCGTTTTTCTCGATGAGATTGGTGACATCAGCCTGAAGACGCAGACCGACCTGCTGCGCGTGCTGCAGGAGCGCGAGATCACGCGCGTGGGCGGCAACCAGACCATCAAAGTCGATTTCCGTATCGTTGCCGCCACCAACAAGGACCTGGAGCAACTGATCGAGGAAGGCAAGTTTCGCCCTGACCTTTATTACCGGCTCAATGTTTTTCACATCGAGATTCCGCCGCTGCGCGAGCGCCGGGAAGACATTCCGCTGCTGGTGGACCACTTTGTGCGCAAGTTCTGCGGCGAGATGAACAAAAAGATCACGCGCGTTTCGCCTGCGGCGATGAATGCCCTGCAGCAATATGGCTGGCCGGGCAACGTGCGCGAGCTGGAGAACGCGGTGGAGCGCGCCATGGTGGTGGCGCAGGAGCCGGAAATCCGCGAGCAGGACTTTGTGCTGAAATCGCGGAACGGCATTGCGCTGGGCGATGCCCGCAGCCTGGAGGATGTGGAGAAGTCGCACATCCTGCGCGTGCTGGAAGAGTCAGGCGGCAACCAGACGCACGCCGCCGAGGTGCTCGGCATCGATCGGGTCACGTTGCATCACAAGCTGAAGAAGTATGGGTGGAAGAAAGAGCAGGTGGAAGTGGCGGCTGGCGGTTGAGGGTCGCCGCTCCGCGGCTCCCGGTTTTCTTATTGCACGTCCACCCGGGGTTTGCACCCCGGGCTCAAGGCACCGCCGCCGCTGCGCGGCTCGGGCGTTGGCGATGTTAGATCAGCGCAGAAATAAACAGCGAACCTCGGGCAGATGGATAAGCGCGGGATTAATAGGGCGGAGAGGGTGCGAGTCATGCGGAATCCTCGTTGCGCGGCTCGAGATTTGCGATGCAAGCGCGGCGTCGTTGGGTCACAGGTTAGGGTTATGTGTTGGTTTAGGGTTGCCGCTACGCGACTGCGTTTGCGTTCCAGGCGATTGTTGGGCAGCCGCTGCGACCTGATCGCACAGGAGTGGCGCGAATGTTAGGCCATGGGCGGTGAGTGTCGGTAGAGAGACAGACCGGGACGGCAGACCGACGAGCATGACTTGGCGCAGACCCGCAGACTGGTTGAGAACGAGCCGCGCAGCGGCGGCGGCGATTTGAGCCCGGGGCGCAAGCCCCGGGTAGGAGATGTATTTAGAACAGGAGCCGCGCAGCGGCGACGATGGCGCACACCTATTCCGTTGTTTTCGTGCATTGCGTTTTCAGTACCAAGGGGCGGCTGCCGCTCATCGCCGAGCCGGAGCAACTGTGGGCGATGATGCGTGCCGTCGCGATCCACGCACAGATCAACGTTCTTGCGATCGGGGGCACGGCGAACCATGTCCATATGCTTCTTGCCGTGCCGTCAACCAGGCCGCTGGCCGATGTGATGCGCGAGTTGAAGGCCAATTCGTCGCAGCGCATGCATCAGAAGTGGCCCAAGTTCGCGTGGCAGGACGGTTACGGCGCGATTAGCGTAAGTCCGACGGCGACCAAGGCGGTCACGCGATACATCGAGCATCAGCGGGAGCATCACACCCGCCGGCCATTCGAGGAGGAGTACATTGCGATGTTGGAGCGTGCCGGCGTGCAATATGATCCGGAATATGTGTTGGATTAGGGTCGCCGCTACGCGGCTCCTGATCTTTTCTATGGCACGAACACCCGGGGTTTGCACCCCGGGCTCCAGGCACCGCCGCCGCTCCGCGGCTAGGGCGTTGGCGATGTTAGATCAGCGCAGAAATAGAGACCGTGCCTCGCACGGGCGCTAAGTGCTAAGTGCTAAGTGCTACGTGCAGTCGCTAGTCGCTGTTTCTTATGAAGAGACTCCAGCTACTTCCGGTCGGCACGGTGGACGCCCGGCTGCTCGAATGGTTGCAGCAGGCGCTCTACGAGAAATTCCGTGTGCCCACGGAGGTCCTTTCGCCGGCGCTCGATCCCGCATTCGCGCTGCACGCCGAGCGACAGCAGTATCACTCCTCGGAAATCCTTGCCGCCATGCAGCGGCATATCGGCAGCCACACCTGGCGGCTGCTGGGCATAACGGAGCTCGATCTCTACATCCCGATTCTGACCTTCGTATTCGGCGAGGCGCAGTTGGGCGGGAGTGGCGCGGTGGTTTCGTATCATCGTTTGAAGCAAGAGTTCTACGGCCTGCCCGCCGACCTCGATCTGCTGGCCAATCGGCTGCTGATTGAGGCGGTGCACGAGCTGGGACACACGTTGCGGCTCACCCATTGCCGCGACTATCGCTGCGCCATGGCGCCTTCGCACGCGGTGGAGTGGATCGACATCAAAGACAGCGGCTTCTGCGAAGATTGCCTGGCGCGGGTGCTGCAGACCGCGTGACGGGCGCTTGCGCCTTTCAACTTCGGTCCCGGATGACACGAACCTGTGGTGCCGCCGCTACGCGGCTCAGCTCAATATCCCACCTTACCCAGCATTCCACCTGCGGCTTCATGCTAGGCTAAACTGATTCGCCCCTGCGGGGGCTGGTTTTGCAGGAACTGCATTCTATGGCCGCAAACAAACACAGGTCTGCACAGACTGGATCGAGCATCCGTCAAGCTTTCGGCACCGGCACCGGCTCCTCCCATATTGCGGTGACTGCCAACGCCACGCCAATTCCGATGGCCACCTCCAGAAAGCGGTGAAGTGCCAGCACCGCCGGAGGCTCGGTGTGGACGACGAGCATCACGATGGCCAGCGTGATGTTGGCGAGGCGGGAGGAATTCTCCAGATGAAGGCCGGCGCAGATCAGCCCGATGAGGAACACACCCACGGCGAAGACCACGAGCTTCGGTCCGAAGTAAATGGTGAGCACGGCTCCCAACGCAGCCCCGAGTGCGGTGCCGGCCAACCGCTGCCAGGAGACGGTGAAGGTCGATACCAGCTTGGACTGCAAGACGACAAAGGTGGTGATGCAGGCCCAGTAGGGTTCAGGCAATTGGAAAAGGCGGGCCATGGCCAGGGACGCGACGGCAGCAATTGCGTTGCGGCTGGCGTGCATGAGAGGCAGGTGCTGCGTCCATCGGGGAAGGTTCGAGAGGGCCATCTCTCCTCCTGGGTTCGCCAATTTTAATGGGTTAATCTTGATCCATGCCGGATGTCCGGGAAAATCTTCGCGTGGTGATGGTGCGTACCCGCAACCCGCTCAACCTGGGTGCTGCGGCCCGCGCCATGAGCAACTTCGGCTTCGCTCACCTGCGCGTCGTGAACCCCTACGATGTCGCTTTTCGCGAGGCGCGGTCAGCAGTGGGGGCTGCGGCACTCCTGGCCAACGCAGAGGAGTTTACGAGCTTGACCGACGCGGTTGCCGATTGCACGCTCGTAGTCGGCACCACCGCCGTGGGTCACCGCGAATTGCAGCATCCGTTGCACCGGCTGGAATACGGTGCGCGCCTCATTCGAAAGCAAGCGGCGTCAGGCCGGGTAGCGGTGCTGTTCGGATCGGAAAAGGTCGGGCTCGCGAATGACGATCTCAGCCATTGTCACTGGCTGCTGCACATTCCCACGCGCGAGCAACACATCTCGATGAACCTGGGACAGGCGGTCGCGGTCTGCCTGTATGAGCTGGTGCGGGAAGCGAAGGCTGCTCCGTCAGCAAAGAAAAAGCAGCTAGCCAGCGCGGGCGACGCGGAGCGCATCACCGCCGTGCTGCTGGAAGCGCTGCAGGCCAGCGGCTACGTGAATCCGGGCGCGGCGGGGGCGAGCGAGGAGAAAGTGCGCCACCTCATCCGCCGCTTGCAACTTGACACGCCGGATGCGGAGCTGGTGCTGGGCATGTTGCGCCAAATTGCGTGGAAGCTGCGGCAGTAGGAACCGGGGCTAAAGCCCCATCCGAGAACGTTGACATTTCGCCGGGCTGAAGCCCGGCGCTTCCACCCCGTGGTACCACCTAGAACAGCCCCAGCTTTTTCTTCTTCTTCGTCTTGGACGTATCCTGCGAGGCGGCGGTGGTGTACACCGGCTTGGTTTCGTTGGGGCTGGCGCCGGTGTCGATGTAGCCTGCCTTGATGTCAATGTACGCATCCTCGCGCAGCTTGGTGAGGTAGTCGCGCAAGGCGGGCTGCATCTTCTGCATGTAAAGGTTTTCCTGGATTCGGCCTTCCACGTCTTTCAGGGGAGGAATGCCGGCCTCCTGGTGCTCGGTGACTTTCAGGATGACGAAGCCCTGATTGGTGCGGATGGGCTTGGTGTATTCACCGGCCTTCATGGTGAACACCTGCTGCTCGAGCTCCTTGGAGAGGGTGCCGCGCTTGAAGTATTCCAGATCGCCGCCCACGGCTGAGGTGGGGCCGTCTGAATATTGCTTGGCCAGATCGTCGAACTTGCCGCCCTTCTGCAGCAAGGCGTAAACCTGATCGGCTTTGGCCTGGGCCTTGGCCACCGCGTCGGGGCTGGCGGGCTGGGGCAGCGCCTCCGTCCCTTTTTCGGTCTTGACCGCCGGAGCACCCTGGGTGGAGATCAGGATCTCGCTCAGCCGCACCTGCTCGGGGCGCTCCATTTCGGCTTTGTGCTGGTCGTAAGCCTGCTGGATTTCCTGCTGGGTCACGCTGATGTGGCTGCCAACTTCCTGGCCGATGACCCGCTGGGTGATGAGGCCGTTCTTCATGTTCTGTTTGAACTCTTCGAAGGAGACACCTTGCGCCTGGGCAGCCTTCTCCAGGTCTTCCATGGACTCGGCGTGCATCTGCTTGCGCAGTTCATCGAGGCGCTTGACCAGCTCGGCGTCGGCGTTGATGCCGAGCTCCTCGCCCTTTTGCAGCAGCAGCTGCTGGTCGATAAGGTCGCGCAGCAGGTCTTTTTCGCGGTCTTTTTCCTCAGCCGCGGTAGCGTTCGGCTCCTGCTGATGCATGTCGGTGATCAACTGGTCGCGAGCGCGCTTCAGGTCCGCGCGAGTGATGATGTTGTTGTTAATGCGGGCAATAATCTCTTCGACTACCGTGTCGTCCTGGGCCCAAAGCAAGGGAACGCCTACGGTGATCATGCACAAAAGGACAAAAAATTTCTTCATCAAAAACCTGATCAGGCAAAGCTGCGGCACAAAGCTCCACCCGATTCCATACTAGGTGGTGTCTAAGATCATTTTACCGCGTCCGGCACGCTCGTGCCGGAGAAGCGGCATCGCGTCGAAACCACACGCACAGCACGGACAGGCGATCGGTTCGGCATCAAGCCGTGCGCAACGGCGAGGCGTCCGCCATCGGGTGCAGTAGAACGAAAAAATAAAGCCGGAGCATCGAGCTCCGGCTTTTCGAAAAGACCTGGGGGAAGGGTCGGATTCGTTTAGAACAGCTTGCGACGCAGTACGCCGGCAAGACCGAGGATGCCAGAACCGAACAGCATGATGCTGCTGGGCTCAGGCGTGCTCCCCGAGGTGCCGCTGGTGCCGATGGTGAAAGCTTCCGAGGGAATCGTGCCTACAGCACTCTCGGACGCGCTGGCCGGGCCGCTGTTTTCATCCCAATAGACCGGGTCGCCGCTGGGGACGGTTGCGTTGTACAGGTTCAGCCAATAGGTGCCAGCTGCCAAAGGCACGCCAGCGTTGAAGCTGATCAGGTCGATGTTGTAGCCGTACTGGTTGGTGGAGATGTACTTGTCGGTAACGTTAGAGGTCAGACCTACGCCGGTGCCGTTCTCGGTGGCGGTGATGGTCCAGTCAACGGTTGACATGGTGTCGCCGGGGAATTCCCAGACGCCGAAGCTGACGCTGGTTACGGTGCTAGCCGACGACAGCGTGAAGGTGTCGCTGACCACGTAACCAAAGTTGATGGTCCAGGCATCGGTTGTGCCGTTGATGGGACCGTTATTTACGTCTGCCAAAGCTGGAATAGACGCCAGCGCCAGGCACAGAACTGTCAAAGCAGCGATACGCATTTTCAAGGAACGAACCCTCCTTTAGGTTCAATTCGCGAACTGACCCCACTACCCCTACTGATGGGGGTCATACTGCTACCTGCAATTCGACTGCCACTGTAAGTGCCACATAGAGCTACTGCTACCCACGTATGTGTGCAGGGGTTTGCGATTATGTGCTAGGCGCTTTCCCTAGAAAAATGCGAGAGTTACGTCATTATAGGAGTAACGCTACTATTTACTGGCGGGGGATTTGCTGCTTTGCGGAACCTCGCATTGGCCTATTGCTGTTGTTGCTTTAATTTCGCGGCAGCCTCAAAACACTCTCGCGAGCGTTGAGCATTCCCGAGCTTGGCATAGACGTGACCCATATTGGCCAGAACCTGGATTTTGGTTGTGTCGTTCTGCTCCCGGTCGATCATCTGCTCATAGTGGGCGATGGCGTCTGTCAAGTTTCCGTTCTCGTGGTCGTAAAGCGCGATTCCCAGGTGGCTCACCGGATCGTTGGGATGGATCTCCAGCGCGCGGTAGAAGTGCTGCAGCGCCTCCGCTCCCCGGCCTTGCTTGCGCAGTGCGTCGCCAAGCAGCGATTCGGCCACCCAGTTATTGGGGTCGGTTACTTCCAGGGTATGCGACCACATCTTGGCATTGTCCTGCCAATAGGCCAACTGCCGGCGCGTGACTGCGGTCAAGGCGAGCAGCGCCAGAACCGTGGCGCCGGCGAGCAAGGCGGTGCGAATTCGCCGCCGAGCGGCCCATTCCGCCGCGGTCCAACAAACCATGATGAAGAGTCCGATGAACGGGAGATAGGCATAGCGGTCGGCCATGGCTTGCCGGCCTACCTGCACCAGGCCGGCCATCGGTACCATGGTCCCCAGAAACCAAAGCCAACCCACGGTCAGGTATCGGCGCTTCCAGCAGAGGGCGACAACTGCGGTGGTGCCCAGCAGGAAAAGCAGCGCGCCGGCCACCTGCCAGCGCGTAAGAGAATTGCCGGGATGGGGATACAAAAGGGCGAGGCGCGTGGGCCAGAACATCTTGCCCACATAACGTGCGTAGGAAACGATAGCGTTGGCGAGGCGAACTCCAAAGGAGTAATACCAGCCGGCGGGGCGTCCCACGCCCTGGGCTTTCATCGTAATCAGGGAGTCGGTCGCGATGATCAAACCCAGCGGAGCCTTTTCCCAGATCAGCCACTTAAAGCTCTTGGGGGGAATGACGGCTTGGGTGTCCGTGCCGGAACCGGCTCCAGGAGCCGAGGCGAACATCCGCCCCAGAGGCCAGTAATCCCACAACAAGAGAACGACGGGAAGAGTAATGACCTGCGGCTTGGCCATCAAGCCCAGGAGAAACAACCACGCCACCAGCAGGTAACGGCTTACCCGCGGCTCACGAGCGTACCAGCGGTAGGCAGCCAGGGCGAGCAGGAAAAACACCATGCTGAGGGTAGTCTTGCGCTCTGAAATCCAGGCCACGGATTCGACATTCAGAGGATGCACCGCAAACAGCGCGGCCACCACAAAACTGCGGCCCCGATATCCCGTCGCGCGCTGCAGTGCCCAGAACAGCAGCACTACGTTGACCAGGTGCCACAGCACGTCCATGTCGTGGTGTCCGGCGGGGTCGGCGTGGAACAGCTGGCAGTCAGCGGCGTGCGAGAGCCAGGTCATGGGATGCCAGTTGCCGGCATGAAATGTGGTGAACGACCACTTGATCGTGCTCCAGGTCAATCCTTTGAGGACGTGTTGATTTTCGGTGACGTAGTCGTGGTCGTCGAAATTGATGAAGGGGCTGCTGTGCACCGGGTAGTATGCGGCAACCGTGATTATGGCTAGCATCAGGCCAAAGAGAAAGGTACGGGTGGCGGGCGATGCAAAGAGGCCCACGCGCGGGTGGGAAGAAAGGGTTTCGGTCGCGTTGACGACAGCCGAAGACATGGGCCCGGGAACTCGTTCGGATTATAGCGCGGGGACTGACGCACTTCAGTGAGGCGCGGTTAGTGGTGGGCGCCGGGCGGTTGTCGCTTGAGGCTGCGGAGGAACTCGAGGCGCTGCCTTTGCGCCGCTTCAAAGCTCTCCGAGGCGCGGACCGGGTCGCCCAGGTCGCGATAGACAATGCCCATATTCACCAGAGCATCGTCGCGCAGCTTGGCGTTGTTCCAAATGTCATTCTGGGTGACGTTAAGCACCTGCTGGTACTGCTCGATGGCAGCCCGCAGGTTGCCGCGCTTTTGCTCATAGAAGCCGATGAACAGGTACGTGCGGGGATCGGAGGGAAAAATGGCCGCGGCCGCGCGAAAGTGCACGATCGCGTCTTCCATTTGCCCTTTGTCCATCAAGGCCGCACCCAGGTTGTCTTCGGCAATCCAGTTGCCGCGGGTGACCTGGACGGTGTGCGCCCACAGCGAAACGTTGTCGCTCCAGTAACTGATCTGCCGATGCGCGACCACCGCCAACACTAGGAGCAACACCAGGCTGGGAGCAGCCAGCCAGGCGGTGGAGAAATTGTGCTGCCCGGCCCAATCGGAAACGCCCCAGCAAATCATGAGGAACAGGCCGACTAAAGGCAGATACGCATAACGATCGGCCATGGACTGCGCGCCCACTTGCACCAGGCCGATCATGGGCACCAGGGTGCCCAGGAACCAGAACCACCCTACCGGCAAATAACGGTGGCGGCCGGCAAGGACCATGCTGGTAATGAGGAGCAGAACAATCAACGCAGCGCCCACCTGCCATAGCGCCCAGGATGTGCGCGGGTACATGAAGGCCAGGTGCGAAGCCCAGATGGCTTTGTCGATGTAACGCAGGTAAGAAACGACGGCATTCTCGAGGCGGAGAAGAAAAGGATAGGTGTTCAAGGCCCCGCTCATGGCGCCGCCCGACCGCTGCGATATGACGGTGATCGTCGCGCTGGCCGCCGCAAGCGCGAACAGCGGCAGCTTCTCCAGCACCAGCCAGGAAAAACTTCTCGGCGGTATCACATCGGCGGTAGTCGCGTCGGAGGATGGCCCGCTGCCGGCAAACATTCGCCGCAACGGCCAGTAGTCCCACAGCAGCAGAACAAACGGCAACGTAATGATCTGAGGCTTGGCCATCAGGCCCAGCGCGAATGCCAGGGCGACCACAACATAACGGCCCACGCGGGGTCTTGCGGCATACCATCGGTAAGCCCCCAGGGCGAGCAGAAAAAACAGCATGCTGAGCACGTTTTTGCGCTCGGCGATCCAAACCACCGACTCGACATTGATGGGATGCAGCGCGAACAAGGCGGCCACCATCGCACTGCGGCCGGCGTAGCCCGTCGCGCTTAGCAACACCCAGAACAGCAGCGCTACGTTGGCCGCGTGCAGCCAGACGTTGGTTCGGTGGTGCTTGCCGGCGTCGAGGAAATAAAGATGACAATCCAGGGCGTGAGAAAGCCAGGTCAGGGGATGCCAGTTGGCGCTATGGAACGTGGTGAACGCCCACTTCACCGTGTCCCACTCCAGCCCGTACTTCACATGCGGGTTGTCGCTGATGTAGGAGTCGTCGTCGGCGTTGGTGAAGGGATAATGGCTGACCGGGTGATAGAGCGCGAGGGTGGCGAACACCAGCAGGCAGCCCAGCGCGAGGGCCGATTTTCCTGGCGAAGAGAAGAGACTTTTGCGGGGAGCGGACGAAATTGGCTTCGCCGGGCCCAAACCAACAGCCGTCACTCGTCCTCCCTGGGAGGATGATTATAGCGGAAGGGGTGCGGGTTTATGAGGTGGGCAGAGGTTTGAAATCGGATTGGACAGGATTCCAGATGAGAAGATAGCCGGGGTGAATAATCAAATCAGGCATGAGCCAGCTCGTACATCTCTTCTTTCTGAGCAAGGACGGCCTTCTTGATAGCGCTTCAGTCCGCGAGGCATAAGAACAGGATAGTGGAAGTGTAAAGGTAATCACTGACGGGTGATACATGCGGACGTGACAGCCCCGCCCTAGCCAAAACCGGGCTAGAACGGGGCACCCGGATTCATTTTGTGATCGGAGTGAAGCTATTGGTCGGGATGACAGTGGAGTTGTGGTCGCGGGGCAACTGCGTCGTGCTTAGAGAATGACGCGCTCGTCGCCAACGCGGCGGGTCACGCGCTCGCGGTCGAGGTATTCGAGCAGCGGGATCGCGTACTTGCGTGTGATATCGAAGAGGTCCTTGAACTGGGCCACGCTGAGCTTTGGGGTCTTGCTTTTGTTGGCGACAACCTGCCGCCGCAGCCCGTCCAGCGCGTCGCGATGGAACACCAGATCGTCCGATAGCTTGACCAGCAAACGATCGCGCAGCAGCAAGGTGACAATCTTCTGCGCGCGCACCTTGTCCACCGGCAACGATGCCAGCACGTCCTTGAGCAGCGGGACCTTCAGACCAGCCCTGGCGAAGGCCTGCTCGATCTGCGCCTTCGACTCGGCCTCCTCGTCGCGCAGGACGACGCCGCGACCGGGAAGGCGCAGCAGCTCGCCGTCGGCCTCCAGCTTTTTCTCGCGCAGCAGCGAGGCCATCACGCCATCGAACAGCTCGTCAGGTCCCAAAGTTCGTTCGCGAAGTTGCTGCCGTTTCATTCCCGGTTGTAGCGGATTCTCATCGTGGAACGAGCCGACTAGCGTCAATACATCCTGACGAACTCTGTCCAGCCAGGGATTCGTAATCAGCACGCCGCCAAAGATGGTGATCAACGATGCCTGTTTCAGTTCCGCCGCGAGTTGCTGCACGCGGGAAGGCAGCCATCCGGTTTCCGCGACTGCAGCGGAGATTGACAGCCCAAAAATCCAACGCCGATTGGCGCGTGCCAGCAGAGCTTCTGGTGGAGTTGCGGTGGCGATGGCCTGTAGAAACGGCAGCTGATCGCGGCGCTCGACGCGGATTTTTGGCTCGCCTGCATCAAGCACGCGGCCCCCGCCTATGGTGATGACCGGCGAATACTGCCGGATGATGAATCGGTCGCCGGGGAACAGCACAACCGGCCGGTCAAGCTTCAGGCGCGCGAATCCGGATTCGCCGGGCAGAAGCTGCCTGATGCCGAGCAGCGTCACTTGCGCGATGGTCTCGGCAGTGAAGGCATGCAGATGGACGCGCGCATACTGCCGCAGCGGCTTGGCGGATGGCAGAAGGTCGAGTTGCACGCCTAGGCGGGTAACCGGCGCGAACATGTGTGCCGGGGTCAGCATCATGCCGCGTGCCAGTTCGGTGGTCTCCACGCCGGGCAGATTCAACGCGGTGCGCTGGCCGGCGATGGCTTCGTCGGCAGCCTTTCCGTGTACTTGGACGCCACGCACTCGCAGCCGCTTGCCGATGGGATGAACTTCGACCTCCTGCTCCTTGCGGATGGTGCCCGAGATCAGCGTTCCCGTGACCACGGTTCCGAAGCCCTTCATGGTGAAGACGCGATCGATGGGCAAGCGGAAGACTGCGGTGGAATCCTTCGCCGGGACTTCGGCGGCCAGGCGAGCGAGCTCGGTCTTCAGCCGGTCAAGACCTGCGCCGGTCTTCGAGCTAACGGGAATGATTGGAGAAGCTGCGGGATCGAGAAACGAACCCTTGAGGTACTCGGCCACTTCCAAGGTGACGACTTCGAGTGTCTCGGGATCGACCAAGTCAGCCTTGGTCAGCACAGTGATGCCGCGCTGCACCGAAAGCATGCGGCAGATATCAAAGTGCTCGCGGGTCTGAGGCTTGATGGATTCGTCCGCGGCAACCACCAGCAGCACCAGATCGATGCCGCCGATTCCCGCCAGCATGTTGCGCACGAAGCGTTCGTGGCCGGGAACGTCGACGAAGCCCACGCGGATGGGCTCTCCGGCGGGCCCGGTGAGATCGAGATTGGCAAAGCCGATGTCGATGGTGATGCCGCGGCGTTTCTCTTCTTCCAGGCGATCAGGGTCGATGCCGGTGAGCGCGCGCACCAGGGCGCTCTTGCCGTGGTCAATGTGGCCCGCCGTGCCAACGATGACAGCCTTCATCGCCAACAGTGTACCGAACCTTTCATGGAACTCCTCCGCCGCGAGAAGTGAATCGCGTTAGGGACTGATGTATGCGAAAATAGTGGCAAGAAACTTGCAACAGAGTGCCGGGTTTACTACGGTTGCTCCATCACCAGGGAAGTTTTGTGCTTCCGGAGGGTCGAGGGGCGTCTAAGTGGTTGAGCTCAAGGCGTACTTGATCCAGACGGATGCCTTCTATCTTAATACCGCCGGATACGCCGCCCCCGCTTCCTTCCAGCGCGAAGGACGATGGCCAGCTTGCGCTATGGAATAGCCCGGACCTTCCCGACGTCGAGCTCACGCCGCACATCCTGATCCAGTTAGAGGACGACATTGAGCGCGCGCGGATGCGCGAAGCCTACTGGATTTCCGCGGTTGTGCACCTGGCGCTGGTCATTTTTCTTTTCATGTCGCCGCACATGTTTCCCGGGATCAAGGGTGTGGTGCTGCTGTCGCCCCAGGACATCATGCGCAACCAGCAGTTAACGTACCTTGACCTGCCGCCCGATGCGCAGAAAGTGCCCAAGCCGCCGCCAGAGGCGAAGGCGCTCTCCGACAAGAACCGCATCGCGGAGAGCCGGCATCCGAGTTTGGACAAGAAGACTCTGGAAGAGCTGAAGCGTGCAGGCCCGCCGGGGATGCAGGCTCCGCCATCGCAATCGGCGCAGATGTCACCGCCGCCCGCGCCGCAGGGTGCGCAATCGCAGCAGCCCAATCCATCGCAGAATCAGCAGATGGCGCAGCTGGAGCCGGTGCCGAATCCCAAGCTGCCCACGCCCTCGCAGGGCAATCAGGGCCCAGTCAACTTCGCTGACATGATGAAATCTCCTGGCGATCAAACTGCGCAGGCGGCTCGCGCAGTTGCCGCCCGCCGCGGTGTCGGCTCCTACGGAGGCGGTGGCGATTACGGTGTAGGCCCAGGCGGGTCGGCGAAGACCCTGGGGAACCTGGAAGTTCTCAGCGATACTCAGGGCGTGGATTTCGGTCCCTACCTCTCGCGCGTGCTCGATGCGGTGCGCCGCAACTGGTACATCCTCATCCCGGAAGAGGCCCGCGCGCCATTGATGAAGCGCGGCAAGCTGGCCATCGAGTTTGTGATCCTTCCCGACGGCAAGATCGCCGGCATGAAGCTGGTCGCGCCCTCGGGTGACGTTGCCTTGGACCGCGCCGCCTGGGGCGGAATCACCGGCTCCAATCCGTTTGCGCCGTTGCCCGGCGAATTTCATGGGCCCTACCTGGCGTTGCGCTTCCGCTTCTACTACAACCCGCAAAAGGGCGATATGGATTAGTACGTGGGACGTTCCTAAAGGCTTTCTGCCTGGTTATCTTGAGCGGCCACTTCACGGCTGTCATCCTGAGCGACGAGGTCGCCATGGCGACCGAGGCGTCGAAGGACCCCTATCGCAACCACGAGCCCCGGCTCAGCTATAGCGGTCCTTCGCGCGTCGCTTCGCTTGGCGCTCAGGATGACAACAACGTTTTGTGGTTGCAAGTAGCTCTCGCGACCTGCACTGATGGCACCCACGCGTAGAATTAGGCTGTGAATCAAGGTCTACCCTCCGATCGCAAGGCCGGTTCCGAGACACCCCTGACGCAGACCGAATGGGAAGCCCGCTTCCGTTCGCGCGAGCGCATGAAGTTGGTGGGAATACTGGTCGTCGTGTTGTTTATCCTGGCGCTGGCGTTTCTGCGCTTCGGTAGGACGATTCCCTGGGGCGCCCGTTGACCACCTCTGCGAAGCCATGAACGCGCAGCCGCCTCCGCTGCCGGAACCGCTCCTGGTGGTAGTTCTAGGGCCGACCGCCTCCGGCAAATCCGCACTCGCCATCCACCTCGCGCAAGAGTTCTCGGGCGAAATTGTCAGTTGCGATTCCGTTGCGCTCTATCGCTATTTTGAGATTGGCACGGCCAAGCCGACGCGCGAGCAGCGTGCGCTGGTTCCGCATCATCTGCTCGACGTCGCCGAACCGGACGAGCCGTTCACTGCCGGCGAGTATGCTCGGCAGGCGCGGACTGCGATTCATGAGATTGCCGGGCGCGGCCCGCTGCCAATCGTGGTCGGAGGAACCGGTCTTTATCTGCGGGCGCTGCTGGAGGGGCTCTTCCCCGGCCCGCAGCGTTCGGAGGATTTGCGTCGGCGGCTGCGCGCAGGCGCGGCCAAACGCGGATCGCCTTATTTGCACCGGCTGCTGACGCGGCTCGATCCGGAAGCCGCTGCGAAGATACACGCCAACGACCTGCCGAAGCTGGTCCGCGCCATCGAGGTTTGCCTGGCCTCGCGAGCGCAGATGAGCGAGCTATGGAAGCAGCGCGGGCGCGATCCCCTGCGCGGCTTTCAGGTTCTGCGGATCGGGCTCAACCCGCCGCGAGAAAAGCTGTACGAACGCATCAACCAACGCGCCGCGCGGATGTTCGAGGATGGGCTCATCGAAGAAACGAAGTCGCTGCTTGAGCGATATGGTGGAAACCAGAACGCCACGCCGCTCGGATCGCTTGGCTACAAGCAGGCGGCACAATTTCTGGGCGGAGAACTCACGCGCGAACAGGCGATCGCGGCGGCACAGCAGGGGCATCGCAACTATGCCAAACGGCAGATGACCTGGTTTCGCCGCGAGCCGGATGTCGCGTGGCTCGATGGCTTCGGCGACGATCCTGCAATCGCGAGAAAAGCTGCCGAATTGGTTTCCAGCCGCGCGACCAGGCAGTCGTCTGTGTGAACCGCAACTTCCGCTTTAGAACGGATTGCGGTCCGATGAGAATTTTCCTTTTTGCTTCTCGAAGGAGAAGTCTCGGCTATGGCGTGATCTCCCAGACGTCTCCGAAACCGGATCCTGCGCCCGAGAACGCCGTGCCGTACAGATTGCCGTTGGCGTCAAACGTCGGCCCACCGCATACAGCGATTCCGTCAGCAGCAGGATAGTTGTTGTTAAAGTCGTGCAATGAACTGTAGATCCAGCCGCCATTCGAAGGGGTTAGCTTAAAAACGTTACCGGCTTCATAAAATCCATTCCCTTGGGTCGTCCCATAGAGGACGCCGGAGCTGTCCATGGTCAGGGTGCCAGTCGGGCCGGTACCATATCCTCCACTACATTCTTTGATGTAGCCGCTAGTGAAGGTATAAAGCAGGCTATAGCTCCACTGGCCATCGGAAGGCGACAGTTCGAAAACTACACCGTTACTTTTGGGATCGGTGTTGGTCATGGGCGTCGCGCCATAGAGATTCCCCGCTTGGTCGAAAATCACGCCTGCCCAAGGGCGGCATCCGTCGCCGCTACCCATGAAGGTATAGAGAACGCTCTCCGTCCATCCCGAGCCGGAGGGCGACAACTCATACACCGTACCGCAGTTATAGATGCCGCCTAGCTCGGTTGTGCCGTAGAGATTGCCTGCGCTATCGAACACCAACCCGGCGCGCGGACCGCTGCCGTCGCCGGCTCCCATGAAGTTGTAAAGAATGCTTTCCTTCCATCCCCCGTTCGATGGCGTCAGCTCAAAGACTACGCCATGGTTATTGACGCCACCCGCGTTGGTAGTGCCGTACAGGTTCCCCGCCCGATCAAAGACCGGCCTACTGTAGGGGTAGAGGCCGTCACTTCCGCCGTATTGAAAGCTATAGAGAATGCTCTCTATCCAGGGGGTGAGCACCGAAGGCGGCCTGGTCGGCGAGGGCTGGAGCTTGAACACTGTTCCCCGTCCAAAACTGCCTCCATCGATAGTGGTTCCATAGAGGATCCCACTGCTATCGCGAACTACTCCGCCGTAAGGAACTCCTCCGTCATTCCCTGAGCTTCCAAAGATATAGAGCGGAGTAAAGATCCAGGCGCTCTTCTGGGTCATCTTGAAGATTCCGCCTGCGCCATCTCCGCCTTCGGATGTCGCGCCGTAGAGATTGCCGCCGGCATCAATAGTCACACCGGCGAAGGGAGCGCCCCCATCGGCTCCGGCGGTAAAGTTGTGGACGACCTGGAAGGTCTGTGCCGGTGCTAACGGCAGAAAGATCACCATCATCGCAAAAACAGCTGTTCCCGCGCGCGAGATGTTGCGGGAAATCAGAGTGTGACGTTGTCTGGCCCGCATTACTTCTCCTCCTTACGTCCGGCTCAAGCTAGGTGGAAAGCGCCTCCTTCACCAGCACGAGCGCGCGACTCGAGGCAGCCGCGAAGGCGACGACCGTACTCGGATCGGTCTCCGCTGCCGCATACCAATTGATGGTCAGGCAAAAATAGAACCAGCGGTCGTCGAAGAGCATCGCTCCGGGAACGCACAGGGCATGAAAGCCGGGCACGTCGATGCTCCCGCCTTTCACGAACGCGCTCACACCCAACGGCAGCGGCACCAGCCAGATCGCGTCGCCAATCGACAGGATCTGCCTGAATGTGTTCAGGGTTTCCTTGTTGTGGAAGAATTCGCCTTGCAAGGCGCGAGAATAGTAGGACACGAAATCGTCTGCCGAAGAAGCCAGCGTCTGCACTTTGTTCATCGGCGAATTGACCATCGACTGGTTGGCGGCCGCCCCGATCTGTTCCCAGGTGAAGGTCTTGTAGTCCTTAGCGCCTAGGAGATAGCCGAAGAACACGCGCGTGCTGTCTGGGACCATGGTGTTCTTCAACCCTGCCGACGCGATGAATTGGCGCACCTTGTCCGGACCAACGTACTTGAAGCACATGTCGGTCCCGGTATTGTCGCTGTGCATGATCATGGCTTCCAGCGCGGTGCGCTCCGAGACTTTGCCGATCAGATTGGGAGGGTTAAAGGTTGCGCTATCCAGCGACCACACGCTGGCATCGAGCGACAACTGCTCCGCTCTAAGGGCCTGCACCACCTTGGGCGAATCGGCCTGGCGCAACGCTTCGCAGAGAACAAAGGTCTTGATGGCGCTCCCCACAAACATCATCTTCGAGGCGTTGGATTCAACCAGATACTCTGGCTTGCCGTTGCTTGCAGGGGCGTGAATCTTGATGGCCACGTCGCCGGGCAAGCCCTTGAAGAGCGCCAGGATCGCCTGCGGAGAAGCATCTTCTTTGGCTGTGGGCATCGCGGAGACGGCCAACGGCATGGTCCCCAGAGTGGCCGCCGTGCCGAGCAGGAACCTTCGTCTTGTGTGAGCGGGAATTTCCATTTTGGGTAACCAGTGGCCCTAGACTATAACCCAGCAAGGAATTTGTGGCGAGATGTCTGATATCGTTCGGGTGAATGAGGACGCTCGCAATCTCGCTCTGCCTGTTGTTGCTCCCAACCGCGATGTCTCCGTTTGCCAGTGCCGAAGAGCATTTCCAAACGCCCGCCCCCGTACATCTCGACAAGGCCGGCGAGAAGTGGGCGCGAGAATCGCTGAAGAAGATGTCGCTGCAGCAGAAGATCGGGCAGATGTTCATGATCTGGTCGCAGGCGCGATTCGTGAACGTGGACAGTCCCGACTACATCCGCCTGCGCGACACTGTGCACAAGTATCACATCGGAGGTTTCGGGCTGACCGTCAGCTTCGAAGATGGCTTCCTCTACAAAGATGAGCCGCTCGAAGCCGCCCTGGTCACGAACCAGTTGCAGAAAGACTCCGAGTTTCCGCTGATTTTCGCTGCCGACTTCGAGCGTGGGCTTGGCTTTCGCCTCAAGGAGGTCACCGAGTTTCCGCATGCGATGGCATTCGGCGCGACCGGTAATGTGGAATTCGCGCGCGAGGCCGGGCGCATTACCGCGCAGGAGGCGCGCGCCATCGGCGTGCACTGGAACTGGTTTCCCGTTGCGGACGTGAACTCCAATCCGGCCAACCCCATCATCAACACGCGCTCGTTCGGCGAAGATCCCAAGCTGGTCGGCGACATGGTGGCCGCCTATATCCACGGGGCGCACCAGTACGGCATGCTGACCACGGTGAAGCATTTCCCGGGACACGGCGACACCGACACCGATTCCCACACCTCCGTCCCGGTGGTGCATCAGGACAAAGCTTACTTCGAGAGCATCGCGCTTCCACCGTTTCAGGCGGCGATCAAGGCCGGCGTGGACGCGATCATGGTGGCGCACATCCTCGCTCCCGCGCTCGACCCGGGACCCGATCGGGTAGCCTCCATTTCTCCCGCCATTGTGACTGGCCTGCTAAAGCAACAGATGGGCTTCACCGGACTGGTAGTGACCGACGCCATGGACATGAACGGCTTGACCAAGCTTTTTCCGGAAGGCGGTTCTGCGGCGGCGGGCCGGGCGGCGGTAGAAGCGGTGAAAGCCGGCAACGATGTACTGTTGATTCCCTCCGATCTTGACGGCTCCTACAACGGCCTGTTGCGGGCCGTTCGCAGCGGCGAAATTCCGGAGTCGCGAATCGATCAATCGGTCCTGAAGGTCCTGCGCGCCAAAGCGTCGGTTGGGCTGAATAAGGCGAAGATGGTGGACATGAGCGCCATCCCTGATATTGTGGCGAAACCGGCGAGCTTGGCCACTGCCCAGCAGATCGCCGATAGCGCCGTAACCCTGGTGCGCGACAACCATCAAGTCCTGCCCCTCAAGGCCACGCGCATCGGAACCAACAGACCGCAAAATACGTATCAACCAGTGGCGGAAACCCGCAACGACACCCTTGTTCTGATCTTCACCGATGACAGCCGATCTGATTCGGGGCGCGAGCTCGACAAGCAGGTGCGGATGAGAATTCCCGACGCGCACGTTATGTACATTGACCCACGCGATGCAGCTGGCCTCAACCAGCCGGTCATGGACGCCGTCCAGCAGGCCGGAGTGGTGATCGCGGCGGTCTATGCAGTCCCCACGCCGGGCAAGCTGGCCAACGCAGCGTCGGTACAAGATGCATCGGCGGCGCTGCTGCAGGAAGTGCTGCGCACCGCGGCCTCGAAGACAGTCGTTGCTGCCATGGGCAATCCCTATATAGCGGCGCAGTTCCCCGGGTTGCAGACCTATCTATGCGCCTTCTCCAACGCTCAGGTTTCTGAGATCAGTGCGGTGAAAGCGATGTTCGGCGAAATCCCCATGCCCGGCCGCCTGCCGATTACTATCCCTAACATCGCCAACCGTGGCGCGGGGCTGGGCGGCCCGGCACCCGTTTCCAGCGGAGGTCCAAAATGAAGAAGATTTCACTGGCGTCTATTCTTGCGATCGTCGCGGCACTGTTGCTGGCCGCGTGCAGTATTAATGTTGACGACAAGGACAAGAAGAACCCCAAAGTTGACATTCAAACTCCTTTGGCCAACCTGAAGGTCAACACCGACGAAAAGGCCGCTACCGACAACGGAATTCCGGTTTATCCCGGGGCGCATTTGCGGCCGGCGGAGAACGGCGACAATCACGCCGCCAACGTCAACATCGGCGCAATGGGCTTTGGCTTGAAGGTGGTTGCCGCGGAATATGAGACCGACGATTCTCCGGAAAAGGTCAAGGCTTTCTATCAGGACAAGATGAAGACCTTCGGCGATATCCTGGTCTGCAGCGGCCACGGTGGCGGATCGGACGTTCACTTTAACAAGGATGACAGCGGCAGTACCAAGCTGAGCTGCAAAGACACGCATGGCGACGGATGGGAGATCAAGGCCGGTACCAGCGACGACGAGCACCTGGTCTCGATCGAGCCACATGGCTCGGGAACGCGCTTTGGAACCGTGCTGATCCAGACCCACGGGAAAGACAGCACGCTGTAGGCGCAGCGCGTAATCCTGTCATCATGAGCGAGACACGTTTTCTAGACGCTTGTCATCCTGAGCGCAGCGAGCCGTAGGCGAGCGAAGTCGAAGGACCCCTATTTCAGAGCTAACGTCTGAGTTCGGAATAGGGGTGCGTCGACTTCGCCTGCCCCAACCACCCCAACGAGCGCAAAGGCGCCGCTCGTCGGGGACCCCGGAAACCGGGGCAGGCTGCGCTCAGCATGACAAAAACATGAGGAGGTGCGCCACGGTTGCGTCCGTGGCGTCTCTGCTGGTAGGTTCGGCTGGTGGAACATCCCTGCTACCGGTGCCAGGCCCTGATCGACGAGGGTATTGCCTTCTGTCCCCACTGCGGCGCGCCGCAAATCCGGGTTGTTTCTCCCGAAGAAAACATGCCGTCGGCGCCACCCTCGGCACCCAATGCGCCGGGAGAGTTTCCTTCTCCGGCGCAGAGTCCCTCATGGCCGCAGAATGCCCTGCATTATGGACCGGTTACCGGTATCCACTGGGACCTCGCGTGGCAGGGTGCGTTGCTGGCCGGGGCAGGAGCTGCCGTCCTCACCGCGATTCCTTATGTCTCGCTGGGCTGCTGTCTGTGGATGCTGGGCGCAGGCGCGCTCTGTGTCGCCTTCTACCAGCGCCGGGTTCCGGATACCGTAATCACGCCCGGGATGGGCATGAAGCTGGGCGCCCTGTCCGGAGTGTTCGCGTTCGCGATCAACGCCTTTGTGACCACCCTGTCATTCGTGGCCTTCCGCTCCAGCAGCGACTTCCGCCGCACCCTGCAGGAGCAGATGGACAAACAAATTGCCGGCGCCTCCGATCCCAAGGCGCAGGAGATCATGCAGAAAATGTTTGACTGGATCAACACCCCGCAAGGTATGGCGACCTTCATGGTGCTGGTGTTGGTGGCGCTGGCGATCATGTTTGTGCTGTTCACCGCAGCCGGAGGAGCGCTCGGCGCTTCGATGTTTGGAAAGAAGCGGGAATTTCGTTGATCACCGTCGCATGTGTCCCGGGTCACAACCCCAGGTTCCGAGGTTGCTCCTGCATTGGCCTTCTCGTATCATTGCGAGCGGCATGACGAAAGCCTCCACGCGTTCTCCCAACCTTCGCGAGAAGTCGCAAATCCTTTCCGCATCTGAAATCGAGCGCACCCTGGTCCGGCTGGCCCACGAGATCGTCGAAAAAAACAACGGCGTCGCGAACCTGGGGCTGGTGGGAATCATGCGGCGCGGCGTGCCGCTGGCGCAGCGGCTGGCAAAATTGCTGGGACGCATCGAGAAAACCGAAGTGCCCGTGGGCACGCTGGATATCACTCTTTATCGCGACGATCTCTCGACCGTCGGCCATCGCCCTGAAGTGCGCAAGGGCGAGATGGCGTTCGACATCCAGGACAAGAACATCATCCTGGTGGACGACGTGCTGTACACCGGCCGCACCACGCGCGCGGCCCTGGATGCGCTGTTCGATCATGGGCGGCCGCGCCGCATCCAGCTCTGCGTGCTCATCGACCGCGGCCATCGCGAGCTGCCCATCGAAGCGGGCTTCGTCGGCCGCACCATTCACACCACCAACGACGAGATGATCGAAGTCAAATTGCAGGAGACCGACGGCGCCGACAAGGTGCTGCTGGTGGAGCGAATTCCCGAGGGGCAATGAAGCCGCAATTGCATTCGCTGCTGGGCATCGAGCAACTTACCACCGCACAGATCGAGGCTATTTTAGCGCTGGCCCGGCGCATGGACCCCAGCCGTCCTTCGCAGTTGTTGCACGGCAAGCGCGTGGCCCTGCTGTTCTACGAATCCTCCACCCGCACCCGGACCTCGTTTGAGTTTGCCGCTAAAACGCTGGGCGCCGCGACCACGCTGGTGACGCCGGTCTCGTCCAGCATCGAAAAAGGTGAATCGCTGATTGACACCGGCTGGACGGTGGCCAGCCTGGGCGCGGATGCGATCGTCATGCGCCATGCCAACAGCGGCTCCGTTTATCTGCTGGCGCGTTACGTGCGCGTGCCCATCGTAAATGCCGGCGATGGCATGCATCAGCATCCCTCGCAGGCGCTGCTCGATGCGTTGACCATCACCAACCACAAGAAGAAGCTGAATGGATTGCGGGTGGTGATCGTGGGCGATGTGTATCACAGCCGGGTGGCGCGCTCGAATGCGGAGTTGCTCTCGCGATTCGGCGCGGACATCGTCTTCAGCGGTCCGCCTGACTTCGTGCCTGCGATCTCGGCCACGATTGCGCCCGGAGTGACCGCCTGCCCCGACCTGAACATCGCGCTGCAAGGCGCGGACGTGGTCATGGCGTTGCGCGTCCAACGCGAGCGGCTGGCGGGCAAAGACATCAGCGTTGAAGATTACGTTGCCAATTACCAGATCACGCCGCAGCGCATGAAGCTGGCCAAGCCGGATGCGATCCTGATGCATCCTGGGCCGGTGATTCGCGGCGTGGAGCTGACCAGCGAAGTGGCGGACGGCCCGCAGTCGTGCATTCACGAGCAGGTCCGCAACGGAGTGAAAACCCGCATGGCGATTCTGGCCATGCTGCTGGGGAAGGCGCGGTCGTGAAGGACATGGACCCATTGCTCATCGTACGCGGGCGCGTCGTCGATCCCGCCAGCGGCGTCGATCAGGAGATGGACGTGCTGCTGCGCGACGGGCGCGTGGCTGCCGTGGCTGCGCCCGGTAAGCTGCGCGGTCAGGCCGGACGCACCTTCAATGCCCGGGGATGCATCGTCGCTCCCGGCTTCATTGATCTGCATGTGCATTTGCGCGAGCCCGGACAGGCCCACAAGGAAACCATCGCCACGGGAACGGCAGCGGCGGCGGCGGGCGGATTCACTTCCGTGTGCGCCATGCCCAACACCGTGCCGGTCAACGACTCGCCGGAGATCACGCGCTGGATGCAGTCTGCGGAACGCGGTGCGCTGGTCAACGTCTTCCCCATTGCCGCGGCGACCGTTGGCAGCCTGGGAGAAAAGCTTACGAATTTTGCTGCGCTGAAGAGGGCGGGAGCGGTTGCCGTGACCGACGATGGCAAGCCGATTCTCAGCGATCGGCTGATGCGCGATGCACTGCGCGCCGCCTCGCGGCTGAAGATTCCGGTGGTGCAGCATGCCGAAGACACGCGCATGACCGTCGGCTGCTCGATGAACCTGGGCGCTACGTCGTTTCGTCTGGGGCTTGCACGGCATGCCCAACGCCGCCGAGGCCGGCATCGTGGAGCGCGACATCGCGCTCGCCCGAGCGACCAAGGGACACGTTCACGTGGCGCATCTTTCGACCCGTGAGGCCTTGGATGCCGTGCGCCGCGCCAAGAAGGCCGGGCTGCCGGTGACCGCCGAAGTCACGCCCCACCACATCACGCTGGTGGATGAGAACGTCGGCGACTTCAACACCAACTTCAAAATGAATCCGCCGCTGCGCTCGGCCGCCGATCGCGAGGCCCTGATTCAGGGCATCCTCGACGGCACCATCGACGCCATCGCCACCGACCACGCGCCCCACGCCTTCCACGAGAAGCAGGTCGAGTTCGAACGCGCCGCCTTCGGCATCACCGGCCTGGAAACCGCGTTGCCCATCGCCATCACCGTTCTGCATCAGCACTTCAACCTGCCGCTATCGCGGATTGTCGAGCTGCTGTCCTCAAATCCCGCGAAGATCTTCAGCCTCAAGGGCCGGGGCAGTCTGGCGAAGGGGGCCCACGCCGACGTCACCATCTTCGATCCGAAGAAGAAGTGGACCTTCGATGCCTCGCAGTCGCACTCGAAATCGAAGAACACGCCGTTTGACGGCTGGACCTTCAGCGGAAAAGTTGTGGCGACGATCGTCGGCGGGCAACGTCGTTTACGAGGGGTGAGCCGCGGCGGGCGGTATCGAAGACGAGATCAAGAGCGCCCCGCTTGCTCCCAACGCCAATCCCAACACAAATCGCACGCCCAGCCAATTCCCGTGCAGACCTGCCAACTCGGTGCACGCATCTAGGAAATTGATTGCGGCCGCCGCCATCATCACGCGCAACGCAACAGTGCGTGAGGTCCGGAACAACAACCCAATCGCCGCTCCCAAATAGATTCCCAGACATCGCGAGCACACAGCCACGCTGCCGCCGAAAATCCAAAGCGACCGTTCCGGCCGCTGATGGCAGACGATCGCGAAGCCGCGCTCCAGTGCAAGGCCAATCGCGACCGGCCCGTGGGCCACAAGATAGGGAGCAGCAATCGCCCCACAAACGAGCGCCAGCGGAGCCAGGAACCACCAGTTCCAGCGATCATTCAAGTTGTCATGACGAGCGAAGCGAGGCATCTGCTTCCCTTGCAGGCTCCACGAGTCTAGCCACGGCTAACGTCGTCAAAAGCAGATCCCTCGCTCCGCTCGTGATGACAAATCAGGAAATGGATGTCAGCCCAGAATCCCCATGCGCTTGCCCACCCGCTTCAGCGTCTCCAGCGCCTGGTCCAGCTCCTCGCGCGTGTGGGTCGCGGTCATGATGGTGCGGATTCGCGCCTTGCCTTCGGGTACGGTCGGGAACGCGATGCCCGTTCCCATCACGCCTTCCTTGAACAGCTCGCGCGAGAAGTCCATGGTCAGGCGGCCGTCGCCCACGATGATCGGCGTGATCGGCGTCTCGCTCGCCGGCGTGTTGACCCCACCGATGTTAAAGCCGAGGGCGCCCAGCTCTTTCTTCCAGTAGCGGGTGTTCTCCCACAGCTTCTCGATGCGCTCCGGCTCCTGCTCCAGCACGTCGAAGGCGGCAATGCAGGTGGCCGCGACGGACGGCGGATGCGAGGTCGAGAACAGGAACGGCCGCCCGCGATGGTAGAGGAACTCGATGAGATCGCGCGTGCCGCAGACATAGCCGCCCAGCGCGCCGATGGCCTTCGACAGCGTGCCCACCTGGATGTCCACGCGCCCGTGCAGTCCGAAATGGTCGATGGTGCCGCGTCCGTTGCGGCCCAGCACGCCGGAGGAGTGCGCGTCGTCCACCATCATGATCGCGCCGTATTTTTCGGCCAGCGCGGTGAGCTGCGGCAGCGCGCCGATGTCGCCGTCCATGGAGAAAACGCCGTCGGTGATCAGCAGCTTGTGGCCGGGCTCGTTCTTGATCTCGTTCAGCAGCTCTTCGGCATGCGCCGCATCCTTGTGGCGGAAGACCTTGATCTTGGCGCGCGAGAGCCGCGCTCCATCAATGATGCTGGCGTGGTTCAGCTCGTCGGAGACGATGAAGTCTTCCTTGCCGAGGATCGCCGAAACCGTGCCCGCATTCGCGGTGAAGCCCGACTGGAAGACCACGCAGGCTTCGACGTTCTTGAAGCGCGCAATCTTCTCTTCCAGCTCCATGTGGATTTTCATGGTGCCGGCGATGGTGCGCACCGCGCCCGAACCGACGCCGTACTTGCGCGTGGCTTCCAGCGCGGCTTCGCGCAGCTTGGGATGCGTCGTCAGCCCGAGGTAGTTGTTGGAGGCGAGGTTGATGACCTTCTTGCCGTCGAAGGTGCAGACCGGCGCCTGCTCATCGTCGAGCACGCGCAGCTTGAAGTAGGTGCCCTTCTGCTTCAGGTCATTCAGTTGGTCGGTGAGAAACGTAGAGCGGGTTGGTGCGGGTGGTAGGGGTTGCCATGAAGGTCTCCGGACGCGACTGAATATTCTACGCGCCCACACCCGGGGGCGCTTATAAAGGGGGAGAACTCGAGCCCGAGCGCGTCCTGGATCAATCGTTACCAGCGCCCCGCGTTCTAGTTCGGTTGCGAGCTGCTTTATGGCCAGGACGACGGTCGCGCCCATAACAACCGGCGATGTTTCCTGGCTCCGAAGCTGAACGACGCTGGGCGTGCGACGCATAGATGAGGCGAGCAAGGCTCCGAAGTCAAGATCGTGAGTGAAAACGATGCTCTCCGTTTCAGCAGCCCGTTGCAGTATCTCGCTATCTGCTGCCGTGGCGCTACCCACCTCGCTCCAATGCACCGCCTCCCAATTCTCCCGTTGAAACACCGCAACCCACGAAGGCGAGAGATTCATATCGATGAGAATCTTCACGCTCTGTTCAATTCAATCTCGCGCTCCTCCGAGCGGAGCGCCGCGTAGGAAAGAGCCTGAGCGATGTCCTCGGCTTCAAGGTAGGGATAGAGTTGCAGGACCTCGGCGGCGGTGTGGCCCTCGGCGAGCATACCGACGATCATGCCAACCGTGACGCGCATCCCACGTATACACGGTTTGCCGCCCATGACCTGTGGGTCGATGGTAATTCGGTCAGTGGCCATCCCGCCTCCCTTTGCCTTGAATCTAGCAGCGATCAGCCGCCGACTCAAGTTGCTCGCCGTTTTGGTGATGTCAAGCCGCTTGTGTAAATACGCGGAGGGTGCGGTTTTTCCATTCCAGGTTGAATCTGTGGAAGATGGAGTAGATGATGCGGTCCACGGACTCGCACATTAACGAAGCAGACCATGGGCCGGGTGCGGCGTCGGACTTCGACGAAACAGCGTTCGATGATGTTGGTGGTGCGCAGCTTGCGCCAGAGGTGTTTGGGAAACACGAAGAAGGCCAGCAGTTCGGGCAGATCGCGCTCCAGTTGTTTCACCATGACGGATAATCAGCTCGCCAGCGGCGGCAGAAAGCGCGCGCCGCAGCCTCGGCCTGGCGGCGCCCTTTGGCCAGATAGATGGCCTGTGCATCGACCTTGACGGCGTCGTAGTCGCGCTTGCGGACCTTCTCCAGGATGTTGCGCATCTTGTGCACCCAGCAGCGTTGATGCGCGGCGCGGGGATAGACGGTCTGGATGGCCGCGGCCAGTCCGGGGCATCCGTCGGTGACGACCAGCAACAGCTTGTTGCCCTTCAGCCCACGCCGATACAGATCGTTCAGCAGCGCCTCCCAATGAGACTGGCTTTCACCCCGGCGCGCAGAAAGGCGAGCAGCTGCCGGGTTCCATCCTGGCGAACGCCGTAGGCCACCAGCATCTGGACATGCTTCCGCCCCGCAGGCCGGCGCACTTTCAAGCCACTCCGTCCAGAAACAGATAAGCCCACTCATCCTTCAGCGGCGCCTGATGAAACTGCTTCACGGCCCCATCCAGATCGCGGGTCAGGTTGGACACCGTCTGCGCGCTCACTACTTCGCCGGTCAGCGTGGCCACCACTCGGCCCACCTGGCGGGTCGAGATGCCGCGCAGAAAGGCCTCGCGAATCAGCATCGCCACTTCCGGCCCGGCGCTGAAACCTCTCCAGCCCGGCGGGAAGAAAACTCTTCTCCCGGGTGCGCGCAATCCTCAGCCGGATGGTGCCGAAGCGGGTCACGAAATCCCGCTCGTAGTAGCCGTTGCGGTAGACCCGGCGCCGGCCGCGGCCCGCGTTCATAGCACTCGCAGCCCAAGAACAGATCGCGCATCCGCTCCGACTGCAGCTCGAAGAAGTGCTTCCAGGCCAGCTTGGTCTGCCCATCCAGATCGCCCCAGAAACTGTCCTTCACTCCGTTAAGAAATGTTGGAAATGCTCGTCAATCGAGATAATCTTCGCCATGGGGTGTAAGGCTCCTTTCAGGAATGGCTTTGCTTGTTAGGCCAAAGCCAACTTACACCCTCTCGCTATTTACACAATCAATTTACGTCACCCTCCGTTTTCGGAGTCAATCGAATTGGCAGGGTGCTCCGGCCTAGCGTAGGTACACAGAACCCGAAATCTGGGTGTGCCGGACAGTACAACGTGACGTTCTTTATGTCCGGCGATCGTCATCGGATTGCGCCTTCATGTAGGAGCGCAAAATGGCGTTAATACGGGTCTGGTAGCCGCTGCCTTTTTTCTTCAGCCATTCCACAACATCATGGTCAATCCGGATGGTCAGGCGGTCCTTGGGCTCCGGCATGGTGAGCTTCGCGGTCTTCCAGAACGACTTGCCCAGCTTGGGAATATCGGAGTAGTCGATGTCCGCATCACGCATCCGGCGCAAGCGCTTAAAGTCAGTCTTGCCCTTGCTCCGCGCGCCTGAGGTGGTTTGCGTAATCTTGCCTTTCATCGCGATGTGCCCTCCTTGCTGAAATAATCCGCCGCCGTTTGCCACGCATCACATAGACCACCACGATTTCAATGCCTTCCATCAGACCAATGGCGAATATGCGGTCTTCACTGTGACGGCTCTCAGCTCTCTCGAACAACGGCCCGTCGAAAATCCCTATGGCATCCTGAAAATCGATGTGGTGCTTTGCGAGGTTCGCCTGCCGCTTACTCTCGTCCCACTCGAAAAGCATCTGCGGCCCTTGGTACAGGACAGATGTTTCTCATATCATGCACAGTGCGTACATATAATATCATTTGGCTTGCGGATGTCGGGCTGGTGGCCGCTAAACGCTGATCGGTCAGCCTACCGCGTCCCGTTGGGATACACCAGGATCTTGCTGGCCTCGCCGGTCTTCAGCAGTTCCATGCCGGAAGCGAAGTCCTTCATCGCAATTCGGTTGGTGATGACGGGATGCAGGTCGAGCTTGTTGGCCTTCAGCAGCGCGGTCATCTGATACCAGGTCTGGTACATGCGGCGGCCGTTGATGCCCTGCACGGTTGCGCCTTTGAAAATCACTTCTTCTGCGAGGTTGAGTTCGACGGGGCGGGAAGGAATGCCGAGGAGGGACATGCGGCCACCAAGACGCAGGATTTTGAATCCTGTTCGAATGGCCTCGGTGCGGCCCGCCATTTCCAGCACGACATCCACGCCGGTGCCGCCGGTGTTGTCCATCACGATGCCGTACACGTCGTCCTTGGTGGGATCGAGCACGAAGTCGGGGTTCATCTGCTTGGCGATCTTGCGGCGATGCTCATTCACTTCGATGGCGTAAATCTGGGTGGCTCCGCAGGCGCGCGCCACCGCGATGGAGAACAGCCCGATGGGGCCGCAGCCGGTGATGGCTACGCTCTTCGCTGCGATCTCGCCCGCCAGCACGGTGTGTACCGCGTTGCCCAGCGGATCGAGGATGGACGCGTACTCCTGCGGGATCGAAGGATCGAGCTTCCAGATGTTCGACTCGGGAATGACCACGTATTCGGCGAACGCGCCGTTGGTGTCCACGCCGATGATCTTCACGTGCTGGCAGATGTGGGCTTCGCCGATACGGCATTGCAGGCACTTGCCGCAGGCCACGTGCATCTCGGCGGAGACGAAGTCGCCTTCCTTGACGCTGGTGACCTCGTTGCCTACCGCTTCGACCGTGCCGCAGAACTCGTGCCCGGGAATCAGCGGTGGATGAATGCGCCGCTGCGCCCACTGGTCCCATTGATAAATGTGCAGGTCGGTGCCGCAGATGGAGGCCATCTTGACCTTGACGAGTACGTCGGAGGGGCCAATCTGGGGTTTGGGGACTTCGCGAATCTCGGTGCCCGGCGCGGGCCCCGGCTTTACAACGGCGATCATGGTGTCAGGCATTTGGATGGCTCATTGGGGTCAGTTTCCCAGCATTTCGCCAAAAGAGAACGAAAGAATGGGGCACCCGCGGCATGTCAGCCCAGTTATGAATTAGGAAGCGGTGGGCAAACCGACAAGTTTAGCACGCAGCCTGACAAGTTGGCGGTGACGCTAAGAAGCTCACTGCGGCGGCGGCGGATAGGGGCGCGCCTCCAACGGCGGAGGCAGGATCCCCTGTAAATCCAGCTCCAGTCCGCCAATGGTTTGCGCCGCGAAGTTATAGACGAACGCCCAGATCGCGCCCAGCACGAACCCCAGAATTCCATAAAAGATGGGCATCATGACGGCAATGATAATGATGCCGAGCATCCCGAGCTTCCGTTCACCAGGGACGAGGGCAGCCCCGATAGCGCCGAAGACCAGGAAGAGGAACCCGATTAGAACTCCTATAGCCGCTTGGACGACGGCGAAAATCTTGGCGCAGGAAAGTACGCCTATCGATCGCAGATGAAACATGGCTTCACCTCAATCTTTCTTAGCTTGCTTCTGCATCATCTTTGCGTTGACCTGGTCGCTCTGCCCCCGGGGAATGCTCAGGGTCTTCCACTCCGCGCCCTTCCAGTGTTTGGCCAGAAGGACGATCTGCCCCACGTGATAGGCGTAGTGCACAACCTGGCGGTTGATGGCCTGCAGCACAGAGTGTGGTTCGCCGCGAATGGTGACGGTGCGTTCCAGGTCCTCGGGATGCAGCGAGTTGAGGGTCTGGAAGACCAGCTCCCAATTTTGCTCCCACGACCTGAGCACTTCTTCGCGCTTGGCGTCGTCGTGCATGACAAATTCGCGGTCGCGATTGCGGTCGGGCTTTTCGCCGTCGCTGGTCAGAAAGTCGGTGAAGCGGGAGCGCATGTTGCCGGCCAGGTGCTTCACAATGATGGCAACACTGTTGGACTCGGGACTGGGCTCGGCAAAAAACTGCTCATCGCTGAGCTGCGCCATGGCACCGTCGGCCAGGCGCTTGTGGCCGCGCAGGCTGCGGAACGCTTCGTCAATATAGAGGGCGGGGAAATCGCTCATGGGCTGATTGTCTCCTGAATGCTGTGGCCCGCGCCAGCAGACAGGCCTCGCGGCGATCCAAAACCATCCTGTTCCGGGGGCGATGAATCGCCGGCGATTGGCCGTGGCTGCGCCCTTCACGACCGCAAATTCCCGCCTTCCAGCCGGTCAACTTTCCTGGTTGCGGCTGGGCCGTTTTCTGCTGACCCACTAAATCGATCGCCGCGCAATACTTTTTTGCAAAATATCTGTTGACATTCCCGCGCAGTAACCGCAATATCTTGGGTAAGACATGCTGCTCATGCAAGATGTTGGGCAGCTATGGCAGTTTATCCAACCTTCAAGGGAGAAGGTTCTACAAGGAGGCAACACTTAATGGCAACGAAGAAAGCTGCAAAGAAGCCCGCCAAGAAAAAGAAGAAGTAACGTAATCCGGCGAGGCGTTGGCCTCGCTTATTTTTTGCTCACAAGCTGGCCTCCGCGATTGCTGTTCGCGGAGGCTTTTTCGCGCCGGCGGCTTCCGGCTGCGATTCCGTCCGGAGTTGGTTCCGCGCATGGGTTCGTGCTACAAGTATCCATCCGTGCTCTCCGTGCTTCCGTCATGACTGCCGAGAAGAAAAAAAAACGCAAGGGCAGTAGCGCTTCCGATCCGGTGATCCCCGACAAGTTGTATTTCCGCATCGGCGAAGTCGCGCGCCTCTGCCGCCTGCCGGCCTACGTGCTGCGTTTCTGGGAGACTGAGTTCCCTCTGCTCAAGCCGGTGAAGAGCGGCACCGGGCAGAGAATGTATCGCCAGCGCGACGTCGAGAACGTGCTGCGCATCAAGCGACTGCTTTACGACCAGGGTTACACCATTGCCGGAGCGCGCCAGCATCTCCGGGCCGAAGCGAAGCCCGCGCACCTGCAATCCGGGTTGCCCTTCCCCAAGAAAGGCGGCGCCCGAAAGCCTGAAAAAGGTGCGTCAAGGCCTGGAGGAAATACTCGGGATTCTCAAGAAGAAACGAACCTAGTCAGGCGGCCGGCGTCTCAGATGAAGACCCGGCCGGAAGCGTCAGATTGGCAGCAACGGTGGGGGACTGAATTCAGGTGCTTCCGCGAGCGTGCATCGGCTTCGACCGAGTAAGGCTCAACCCGCTCAGGGCGCGATTTCTTTTTCTGACACTGTTCGTTGCGACGCTGATCTCTTCCGGTTGGTTTGGCCCGTCTGCGCAAGCAGCCTCCAGGAACAAGTTCCTAATCGCGTCGGACATACACTTCAATCCGATGTTCGACCCTGCTCTGGTAGCGGAACTCGCCCGCGCCGATCCTGGTCAATGGGAGACCATTTTGCAACGTACGGCGCCCACTGGCTTCAGCCTCTACGGACAAGACACAAATTGGTGGCTGCTGCAATCGGCCCTGGACCAGATGCGTAAGACGTTGCCTCATCCCGCCTTCGTCATGATCAATGGAGACTTGCTGGCACACAGCTTTCCCAGCACCTATCGCAACGCCACGCACGACGCCAACCGCGAAGACTACCGGGCCTTCGTACGCAAAACGGTCAAGTTCCTGGCCCTGGAGCTTCGCAAAAGATTTCCGGATACGAAAATTCTGCTGACACCCGGCAACAACGATGAAAATTGTGGAAACTACAGCATCCGTGCCGGCGGGATATTTCTGAGCGATACCGCTGAACTGGTGCGCGATCTGGCTGGAGCGGACGAGACTCTTGTCAGCGACTGGAAGGCCTTAGGCAGTTACAACGTGCCCCATCCAACCATGCCGAACTTCCGCATCCTGTCGTTGAACACGGTTTTCTTCTCCAATAATTATCACGCCGCAAATTTCAACGATGCCTGCGCGACCGTGCCCTCGACTGCCGCCAGCGACCTTCTGGCGTGGCTGGAGTCGAACTTGACACAAGTGAGGCAGGCCAATCAGAAGACGTGGCTGATGTTCCACATCCCTCCCGGGATCGACGGCTTCACCACCATCCAGAACCGGGCCACGCGGTCTGAAGCGACGGCCCCCTCGGCAAGCGAGTCTTGTGCCAAAGCTATCGTGCCCATGTGGGTGCCGGAGTGGACGGCACGATTCGATGGGTTGCTGGAGACATTCCACGATACCGTCGTCGCGAGTTTTGCGGGCCATACCCATAGCGACGACTTCAGGCTGATCAACACCGAGGGCGTCAACCAGGCGTTCGTGATCATCACTCCGGCCATCTCGCCCATTTACGACCAGAATCCCAGCTTTCGCGTGGTCCAGTACGGCGACGACGGTGCCCTTGTCGATCAGTCAACCTACTATCTGACCAATCTCAAGCAGGCCAGCAGCAAGGTCCGCGGACGCTGGAAGAAGGAGTACAGCTTCTCGCGGAAATGGCGAAGCCGGGGGCTGAACGTGGCCAGCCTGGGGAAGATTTACAAACAGGTCCAAAGCACAGAACAGGCTCGCGACCAGTGGTTGAAGCTGTATAACGTTTCCAGTTCGGCCGCGGTCGTGCCCGGCGACGACGATCGTGGATTATATTGCGCCGTCGCGGCGCTCGATCCCGCCGCATATAAAAGCTGTTACTGCCAGACAACGGCTCCGCAGCCCTGATCCAGGAGTAACAACGTGGATATTTTTCTCAAGTTACTGGCCGACGGCCTTGGCAAGATCATGTGTGTCTCTGCTGCTGCTCTGTGCTCCGCAGGCCTTCGCTCAGGATGTAGCCAGCATGCTGGCGCAGAAGGCCGACTCGCTGGTGCAGGAAGAGATGAAGAAGCAGAACATCGCGGGACTTTCGCTGACCATTGTGGTGGACAAGAAGATCGCGGTCTCGCGCGCCTACGGGTTGGCCGATCTGGAGAACCAGGTCCCCGCGACCACGGCCACGCTGTTCCGCACCGGCTCAATCGCCAAGCCCATGACCGCGACGGCGGCGATGGCGTTGTATCAGGCGGGCAAGCTCGACCTCGACGCTCCAGTGCAGAAGTACTGCCCCGCGTTTCCCCAGAAGCAGTGGACGATTACCACCCGCGAATTGCTGGGTCACCTGTCGGGCATTCGTCATTACCGGCAGGACAATTCTGACGTCTTCAGTACCAAACATTACGCTCATGTAAGCGATGCTTTCGAAATGTTCGCCAACGACCCATTGCTGTTCGAGCCGGGCAAGAAGATGGAGTACACCACCTTCGGCTACGACGTCGTGGGTTGTGTCATCGAAGGCGCTTCGGGCGAGGACTTCGTCACTGCCCTCAACGCCCTGGTGCTCAGCGCCGGCGGGCATGACCTCAACCCGCACCGATGACGCGTTCGCCATCATTCCGCATCGCACGCGCCCCTACACTGTTGTCCCGGCCACAGCATCGAGAACGCGCCGTTCGTGGACACCAGCAACAAGATCCCCGGCGGCGGTCTCATCTCCACTGCCGATGACCTGGCGCGCTTCGCCATCGCCCTGGAGAGCGGGCGCCTCCTTAATTCAGCGACCACCGAATTGATGTGGACTTCGCAGAAGACTTCAGACGGCAAAACAACCGGCTACGCCTACGGGTGGGGCGTCCACGAAGAGAACGGCGTGCGTACGGTGGGGCACACGGGCGGGCAGCCCGGCTGCAGCAGCGCGATCTGGATGCTGCCCGGCCAGGGCTTCGCCGTCACCATCATGGCGAATACGGACGAGGTGCAAGTCCTGCCCATCGCCGAGGCGCTGGCTGCACGGCTTACCGGGCAGGCGCTAGACAATGGCGGCAAATGAGAATGGCCGAAGCGACGCTCAGTAAGCAGCACGGAGCCGTAGCGGAGTGTGGGAAGCGGATCGGGCCCCGAGGGGCGGCAAGTCACACGACTGCAAGTACCAAGCTACTGTGATGTGCCTCACATGCGCGGCGTGACCCGCGATATGGGAGAGCAGAATTGCGTGGACTAGGCTATTCTTAGTACAGGAGTCGTCATGCTTGACAATCTGTTCCAGCCCACCCACCTACTGGTGATCCTCTTCATCGCGTTGCTGGTCTTCGGACCCAAGAAGCTGCCCGAACTCGGCAAGGGATTGGGCGAAGGTATTCGGAGCTTCAGGGAATCGATGAACGCGAAGCCCGAGAGCGTAAAGCCCGCGGAAGACAAGAAGGCGTAGGTTCCCACCCGAATTGGCATTCTGGTTTACCCAGCTTCGCCCTTAACATCCGCTTTCCCCGCTTACCAAGATCGGCCATGGTCTCACTCGACCTTGCTGATAAAATTCCGTGCGGAGTCAGGGCAGTCGGCAACTTGCCCCAACAAGCGGAATACCTATGCAATTTGTCGTAAAGGCGGCGCCGATATCCAAACCAGGCGCCAATTCGTATTCGTTCAGCGAAAAGACGATGTATCGGGGCAAGGAAATCCGCGTTCACGACGAGATATTCGTTTTCGCCTCGGATCACATGGGCGGCCAGGGATTAGTCGCGAAAGGGGTTGTCATGGCGGTTGACCACGGACCCGGTACAAGAGTGAGCATAAAGGTGCGACGGACGGGCGTGGCCCGGCGCAACCTTAGGAAGACGCGAGCTGAAGCCATTTTGCGACTTCGACGACGACCACGACCAGCCTCAGACAGAGATCGCTCGCAAACTGTATCGCCAGGCTACCAACAAGATTGCCGGTATCTCGGACGAGGCAGCTAAGTTCTTGAATACTTACTTCTAGGAAGAGAAGCACACCGACCGTCCAACAAAGGGCCCTTTGTGCAGCGAGGCCCAGCCAAGCATCTGCAGTCCCCTCTTGCAGACCCAGAGCGCGGATTACTTACGCAATGGCCTGATTACAACAGTTACCGCTTAGCTGGCTCCTTCACTGGAGGACTGGAGTGATTACCTCCAACGTCCCCTCGGCAGCATTAAGGAAGCTCATGCCGTTCGATGTGTTGCAAAGGGGAGTCCTTCTGACGGATCCCCTATCGTGGCGGACTGTAAGTACAGCTCCCCCATCGGGTTCGAACTCTGCGTAATGGGTGCCCTCTCTACATGAGACGGCGTTTGGTTTGCACTCTAATTCAGCAAAGAGGCGTTCCCCCTCCATTCGGGTCCAAATCAGGCTGAAATCGGTTGGGATCTTCAGAGAGGAAGACGCGATGACCTTTCCGTCGTCACCTACGATCGTTATGGTCGGAGCGTTTTCAGCAATGCCCGTTGCGATAAAGATTTTGTTGCCACTCATCGCCATCGATGGAACTAAATTTTCGTCGGGAGAATCCTTGGCCTTCTTGTCGTTGCGCCTGTCCAAAGCAGTTCCTGAGAAGTCAATGCGCCGTATCTCAACTCCCTCGGCAGAATAGAGAATCGCTTCCGGGACCTTGTCAAGCCGTCCAGCGTCGAACAGGAGAAAGTTCCCCGAATCAAAAACGGCGATCTTAGGCGCGAGCGATCTGGACATGCTACGGCTGATGATAAGACCACCGTTCGCGTCGAATCGGAACAGCGTCGGATAGCCGGAGACGTAGGTAACTCCGTTCTTAGGTCGCGTCGCCTTGGCCGCCAAAACGTAGACTTCGCCCTTCGGGCCCGGAGCGAAGGACTCTACCCACGTTTCTCCCGATTCGAGCAAGTGAGCGGTATCGATGCGGACGGAAACAGCTCCGTTAAGCCCGAACTTTACGATTTCATGACGCAATTGCAAGTAGGTAGTGATGGTCTCGTCTGTCCCGCAACCGACCATGCTTGGTTGCCAGCCGGAACGCCCGAACATTTCGGCTGGAGCTGGAACGCTCGATGTGACCTCCAAGGCCTCTTGTGCCAATCCCGCCGAGGCGAGATTGAGCAACGCCAGAAAACAGATGAGCTTGGATCTCATAGGATCGGTTAAGCGACCGCAGTATTCGAGCGTGACCCTATCCGGGGCTCCGCCCGACGTCCGGCCTAGTGAAATACACCGCTGTTTCAGCGTCTCGTCAGGTCGTCGACCTCGAAATATATGGCAAGGGCGACGGGACGAGGACGAGCCTTGCTATCTAAGACTCGAAAACTCCGAGGATCGTAGACGAGAGCCCTGCGGTATCCCCACTTCCGCAACTGCTCGTAAACATGTTCACTGACAGAAGCCGGGTTCGCCGCATCGTAGCATTGCTTCAAAACGCTGCCACGTAACGTCTTAACCTGGACGGGACTAAGTCCGCTAGGCTCTTCAAACGCCACTTGCTTAACCACATAATCGCAATTGCTCTTACCCTGACCGCTTAATGAGACGGTAAACGACACCAGGAAAGCCGCAAAGATGAGTCCTGGGCGCAGCATGGCAAAACATTGTACCCCGATTGTTGACGTAATATCGCCATGTCACAAGTAATCCGGTTTGCCGCAACAAGAATCCAAATAGCGATCACCCGGAACCTGGTCTAACACGACGGTGTTAAAGTGTCTGCATCCCCTCAGGAGGAAGCGCATGTCACTGTCTGTGGAGGCGCGTCATTGCGGCGCCGTGTACGTGGTACGTTGCAGCGGGCGGATCGTCGCCGGCGAAGAAGTTGCGGTGCTGGAGACCGCCGTCCAACGTGGCTTGCGTGAATTTGTCCGCATCGTGCTTCATGTCGGCGAAGTCACCCGCGTGGACAGCACCGGCATGGGGCTGCTGGTGCGTTTCCTGTCACACACCCGCAACCGCGGCGGCGATTTTCGTCTGGCCGCTCCTCCGCCGTTCCTCACCAACCTGCTGCAACTGACCAAGCTGGCAGGCATTTTCCGCATCTACGACTCGGAAGAAGAGGCCATCGTCTCCTTCCTCAAAGAACCCCGAGCCGCGGACCCGGGCGACGCCAGTGTGGGGCCCATGGTCCTGTTCGTGGACCAGTCTCCCGACCTTTGCGCGTTTGTGCGTGCCCTGCTGCGTCATCATGGATATGAGGTGCTGTCCACCTGCCGCGTCCACGATGCCAGGATGTTGCTCACTGCGACCAAGTTCGACTACATCATCCTGGGGCCGGACAACTCCAGGCTCACCTCTGACAATGTGGTAGCTTCGCTGAAATCCCTGGCCCCAGGGGCGGCCACCGTGCTGTTGCCGGCAGAGTTCAAGCATGAGGACCCGGAGCGGGCGGGACTCGATTTGCTGCGCATGATGCAGAGCGCCGCAAAATCCTGAGCCGTCCCACGCGGATTATCCCCCACACTGTGGGATATTATTAAGTCGGTCGCTGCTTACGGTGTAATCTCAAAGACAACGCCACATTGATAACTGTCATTTGGGCTGCAGTTTGCGCTGCTACTGCCGCCGGCGAAGGTCGTGCCGTAGAGATTGCCCTTATTGTCCATGGCGAGGCTTCCCTCGGGATAGGCGCCGTCACTGCCGCCGGTAAAATCGTGCAGCGTGGTGTACGTCCAGCCGCCATTCGAGGGCGACAGCTTGAAGACTGAGCCCAGGTTGTAAGCGCCGTTGATGTAGTTCGTGCCGTACAGATTTCCGGCGCCGTCCATAATCAAACTGGAATACACGCCGTCCGCGTAGGGTCCGGAGCCGCTGGGGCTATAGAGCAGGTTAAACCTCCAGCCGTTGAAGGCCGTCAGCTCGAAAATCGCGCCACCATTATTCACGCCTTCCGAAGACGAAGCGCCATACAGATTGCCCGAGGAATCGAAGATCACGCCGGCGATCGGAAACCTGCCGTCGCTCCCGCTCTGAAAGGTGTACAGGATGGTTTCGTTCCAATAACCGGCGCCTGAGGGCGTTAGCTCAAACACGTTGCCGTTGCCGTCTCCCCCGTAGAGTCCGCCCGTTGTGCCGTAGAGGTTGCCCGCCTGGTCAAAGATGAGAGTCCCCTCGGGGTGCGCGCCATCGCCTCCATGGAACTGGTAGATCTCGTTATACGTCCAATTGTCGCCGCCGAGCGGCACAAGCTGAAAGATGTAGCCGCAGCCCAGGCCACCGCTGCAATGGTTCGCCACCGAGCCATTCTCTGATGCGCCGTACAGATTGGCAGCCTTATCGAAGGTCAGCCCTCCGGGGGAATAGATCCCGCAGCAAAAGGTCCAGATCACGGTGTTCGTCCACTCGCACAGGAACGACTTGCATGAGGTAGCGGGAGGTTTCAGGTGGTACGCCCACGTTCCCCCTATGCCGTAGAGACTGCCGTCCGGCGCAAAAGTGAGTTGACCGCCGGCTCCCCCGTCCTGTCCAGTGAACAAGTGCAGCGGGTAATAAAGCCAGGAGGATCCTGCGCGGGTCATTTTGAAGATCATGCCGCAAGTTGGCCCGCAATACTCGCTCTTATTGCCGCCGAGGCTGGTGCCTCCATAAAGATTTCCGGCTTTGTCCAGCGTCAGACCAATCCCCGGGTTGGAGCCGTCCGACCCGCCAGTGAAGGAGTGAAGGACGCTGAAGGTCTGGGCATGGAGTTGCGTTGCAAAGACGATCATCAGGAGCGCCAGCACGTACGCCGCAATCGTCATCCACGTGTCGACTCCTGGTGCCCACTTACGATTTTGCCTTGGAAGTGTCATACTCGCCTCCTCGAGTGAATGCATGTTATGTCCCCTTCTTGCTGGCCCCCCACATTGTGGGATCGACCTCTAACTCGTCGCTCTATGGCGTGATCTCCCAAATCACCCCTTGCCCGTAGGCTCCGCCCTCGGAGGTGGCGCCGTAGAGATTCCCGCTGGCGTCGAATATCATACTGCTCCACGGAATGCTCCCATCATCTCCGCCGGAAAAACGGTGCAGTACGGTTTCCGTCCAGCCACCGCCAGAGGGCGTCAGCTTGTAAACCACCCCTCGGCAGTGAAGGCACTCGAACGTTGTGCCGTACAGATTGCCGCTGGCATCCAGAGTTACTGGAGCCACCAGGACCGAGCCGTTATCGTCGTAGAAGTTAAAGCCGTAAATTAGCGAGAAATTCCAGCCGCCGCCGGAGGGAGTCAGGTCGAAAACAGTTCCACCGGAATTGGGTCCAAGGTCAAAGGTCGTGCCGTAGAAGCCGCCGTAGCCGTCGGGCGTCAAGCTGGCCATCGACCCATTACCATCGCTTCCCTCGAAGGAGTGTATGACACTCTCTGTCCAGCCTGATCCCGAGGGAGTTAGCCGGAACACTCCACCTGCGCTAGCGCCGCCGAGATTCCCCGTCCCGTAGAGGTTGCCTGAACTATCAAACACCAAACCGCACTCGGGTTGGCTGACATCCCCTAGTTCGGGTTGGAAGGCGTGGATGGTTGTCTCCGTCCAGCTCCCGTGGGAAGGCGTCAACTCGATGACATAACCGCCGCCGCCCTGTTCGCCCAACGCCACTGTGGTATAGAGGTTACCTGTCTTATCGAAGACCACCTCACCCACGAGGTATCCCCCGGTGTCGGGAGCGGCACGAAAAAGAACCGTTTCCGTCCACGGACAGAGTGCGGCCTTGCAGGCGGTAGCTGGAGGCGTGAGCTTGAACACGGTTCCGCAGCCCAGGTAGCCGTAATCGGAGCAACTTCCGCCGCCACCTCCGGACGTCGTCCCGTAGAGACTGCCATCGGGCCCAAACACCAACCTGGCCTGGGGTCCGGCCCCGTCATAGCCGCCAGCGAAGCTGTAGAGAGGTGTGATGCGCCAACCGCCGCCAACGTGCCATAGCTTGAAGACCGTGCCATACCCGACGCCGCCACTCCAGGTGGTCCCATAGAAATTTCCCGCAGCATCCACGGTTAGGCCGGCCATCGGATCTCCGCCATCTCCTCCGCCGGTGAAAGCGTGGACGACGGTGAAGGTCTGCGCTGTCGTCGCCGGCGTTGCAGCGGCCAGAAGAAACACAATGGCCAATGCCAGAGCGCCCATGGCCACTCGTCGGCAAGTGGTGAAAAATCTCTGTTCCTCGGAATTCGTCATGACGATCTTCCTTGTACGCATCTCTGATCACGGACTTGTCCGCTTGCAATCCCACATTGTAGGACACCAGCTCTTAATCCCTGACACTTAGCTCTGCTTCTACGGCGTGATCTCCCACACAACCCCGCCGCTATACTCTCCCTGGCCGTTGGGGCCGCATGCAGATGCGGTGCCATAGAGGTTGCCTTTGCTGTCGAACGTGACGTTGCCGAACGGGTAGCAGCCATCGGTGCAGGAGCCGCCACCAGCGCAAAAATCGTGAAGCGAAGTGTAAACCCATCCGCCCTGGGAGGGCGCGAGCTTGAACACGGAGCCCATCTCATAAGCGCCACCGGAGTGGGTGGTGCCATAAAGGGCGCCGCTGGCGTCCATAACCAGACTGCCGTAGGGCCCACCGCAGTAGTTCTGGTCGCCCTTGGTGAAGTTGTAAAGGGTCGTTAACGTCCAGCCGCCATCGGACGGTGCCATTTCGTAAATCGTGCCTTCGCCGTTTGCGCCGCCACACAGCGTGCCGCCATACAGGTTGCCCGATTTGTCGAAGATCAGCGCCCCAAAGGGATCGGAGCCGTCCCCATAGGTGAAGAGATGCAGACGCTGAAGGTTCCAATCCGGGTTGGTCAATTCGTAGACTGTTCCTCCGTCACCAATGTAGGTAGTGCCGTACAAATTGCCGGCCTGGTCTAGAATCACCCCCGACATTGGCGGCCCCACTCCTTTCATGGTGTTGAGAGTAGTTTCCACCCAAGTGCCGTTGTTGGGCGCGAGTTCGTAAACAATGCCGTCGTTGGGTCCTCCCTGAGAGGTGGTGCCGTAGAGATTACCCGCGGAATCGAAGACGATGTCGTTGGCGTCCCATCCCGTGTATTGGACGAAGTTGTAAAGCACAGATTCCGACCACGGGCACAATGCCGTCAGGCAAGCTCCAGCCGCCGGCCTCAGGCTGTAAACCGTGCCGACACCTCCTGTTCCGCCGAAGACCGTGGTGCCGTAAAGGCTGCCATTCGGGCCGAAGATTACCCTGGAGCCTGGATTACCTCCGTCATTTGCGCCGTGGAAGCCATAAAGCTTGGCGAAGATCCACCCAGAGCCCTTGGGAGACAATTTGAACACTGTGCCTGGGCCGTCATAACCGCTACCACCGAAGTAGGCGGTGCCGTAAAGATTGCCCCCGCCATCAATCGTTAAGCCTGCGACGGGAAACGATCCGTCATTTGTCCCCGAGAATCCGTGGAGCACGGTAAAGGTCTGCGCCTGCACCGCCACGGCGAGGGCAAACACGGCCAGCAGCAGCTGCACGGATGCGAGCCCGCAGGCGCCCAAATTCCCAAACCGATTTTGCTTGGCATTTGTCAAGATTAGTTTCCTTTCGTGCCGCACCGTGTGATATCCATCTGGCCACCCGACGGCTGAGAACTGGCCACGGCCTTACGGCGTAATCTCCCACACCACACCGCAGCCCAAGTTGCACGCTCCTGTGCCACCGAGGAACGCGGTGCCGTACATATTGCCCTTGGAGTCGAAGGTTACCCCGCCAAAGGGAGAGTCACCGGTGTTGCTGTCAAAGTCGTGTAGCGTCTTATAGGTCCAGGAGCCGGCCGAGTAGGTCAACTCGAATATCGCGCCCGACTCGTAAACCCCGCCTCCTAGCGCAGTGCCGTAGAGATTGCCGTCACTACCCAAAGTCACGCCGGCGAGGGGATTGGTCCCCTCGTACTTGGAAAAGTCGAAGAGATGCAGCACGGAGAAGATCCAGCTGCCGTTCGACGGTGACATCTCAAAGACCGATCCGGAATAACCTCCCAAGCCTCCAAGCTGCGTGGTGCCGTAGAGGTTACCGGCGGCGTCGAAGATCAATCCGCCATAGGGGACCGTTCCCTGATCCGCATCCTGAAAGGCGTGGAGCACAATTTCGATCCAGCCGGACCCGGAAGGCGTCAACTCGAAGACCGTGCCGTTGTCGCCCTCGCCGCCCGCTGAGGTTGTGCCGTAGAGATTTCCGGCTTTGTCCAGGATGACTCCCGCATACGGAGTGCCGCCATCGGCGGATCCCGTGAAGCTGTAAAGAATGCTTTCTGTCCAACCGCCGTTGGAAGGAGTCAGCTTGAAAACTGTGCCCTGACCGTAGGCGCCGCCAGCCTGAGTGGTGCCGTAAAGGTTGCCGGCCTGGTCGAAGACCAGATTGCCATATCCGGGGTTCGCTCCGTCGGACCCTCCGTTAAAGGAATAGAGGATGGTTTCCGTCCATCCCTCCAACACGTAGGACGAAGCGTTGGGCGGCGGTTTCAGATTGAAGACTACCCCATAACCATTTCCACCGCCTTCATTGGTAGTGCCATAAAGAGTGCCATCGGGACTCCTGATGACTCCGGCCTGGGGAAACGCCCCCTTCTCGAACCCCAGCTCTTTCAGCGGGGTCAAAATCCAGCCAGAGTTGACGGGGCGCATTTTGAAGACGGTGCCGAAAATGTTGTAGGTGGTGCCGTAGAGATTGCCCGCCTGGTCAATCGTCACTCCGGCCGCGGGATTAGCCCCGTCCTGTCCACTCTGGAAGTAGTGCAGGACCTGATAGGTCTGCGCCTGCGCCGTGGGGGTTGCGGCGACAGCTAACGCAAGTACGACGGCAAGCGCGAAGGACGACACTAGGGTGGTTTTGAAAATTCTCTTGTGCATCAGATTTGTCACGATGACGCTCCTTTTGCGAAGCCTGAATTCCCGATTTCCCGTTCCGAGTCTCACAATGTGGGATACTAAAAAAACTAACCCTTAGTCCGCGATCCCTGGTCTCTATTTCACGGCGTAATCTCGAAGACGACTCCGCAGCCTCCCCCGCAAGCCGACAAGTTGCCGCCTGCGAAGGTAGTGCCGTAGAGATTCCAGGCCGCATCGAGAACCAGATTGCCAGTGGGGAAATATCCATCGCTGCCGCCGGTGAAATCGTAGAGATCGTTCAACGTCCAGCCCCCGTTCGTGGGAGCAACCTTGAAGACCTCACCCTTTTGATTGACGCCGGTAAGTGTCGAAGTGCCGTAGAGGTTTCCAGCGGCATCCCTGGCCAGGCTGTCCAGCGGTCCTTCATAGCCACTTATGCTGGCGAGGACAGTGGCCGTCCAGCCGCCGTTGGAAGGCGCGAGTTTGTAAACTGTCCCGCCGTCAGAACCGAAAGCCGTGGTGCCATAGAGGTTGCCCGCTGGATCAAAGATCAGGCCGCCTTGAGGTTGGAAGCCGTCATCGCCAAACGCATAGATGGTGGCCTCGGCCCAGCCCGATCCCGACGGGGTCAAGGTATAGGCCGTGCCGCCTCCCTTGTTACCGTCTTCTGATGTTGTTCCGTACATGGTTCCGGCCTTATCGAAGATCACACCGCTTAGCGGGTAGGCGCCGTCGCTTCCTGAGGTGAAGCTGTACAGCGTGCTGAACGTCCAGGCTCCCATGGACGGGGCAAGTTTGAAGACCACGCCACAGCCGAATTCGCATCCCAACCCGCCTCCACTTGCAGCGCCGTAGAGGTTACCTGCCTGGTCGAATGTCAGATCGCCCTCATAGGGATAAGCGCCGTCGCTCTCGCGGGTGAAGCGGTGAAGCACGGTTTCGGTCCAGGGACAGAGCGCGGTCTTGCACGCACTTAAGGAAGGCCGAAGGCTGAAAACGGTGCCGCAGCCGCCTTGGGGGCCGCATCCCGCTCCGCCTCCAGAGATGGTCGTTCCGTACAAGGCGCCGTCGGGGCCGACGATGACCCGGGCTTCCGGATTGGCTCCGTCACTGCCGCCCTGAAAACTGTAAAGGGGCGTCAGGACCCAGCCTGATCCGGAATGGGTCAACTTGAACACTCCACCGAACCCGTAGGTACCGCCACCGGAGGTGGTGCCATAGAAATTTCCCGCCCGATCCATAGTCAGGCCGGAATAGGGGCCGTACCCGTCCGCACTGCCCGTAAACGTGTGAATGACGCGGAATGTTTGGGCCTGCCCGTGAATGGCGTGAGCCATCAGTAGGACGGCGACGGCCATAGCCGCAACCACCGCCCACAAGTTATTTCCATTCGTCCTGTTACGCTGTCGCCCCAGAGTCGCCATGAAATCTCCCGCGAAGTGCAGAGTGCCCGGCCTTTGCCGGGCGGATGTATACGTTCTGCGCTCTTCGGGAGTCGAGGTCAACTTAATTGTGCATTACGGTCTAAGTAATTCATTAATTGATGTTTAGCTGCAGTTTTTGACTAGGGGCCAGCGTCGTCTTGGCAGCAGAATTTGTTCCTGACGCGGACCGACCTTGCGTTACCCGCAGGCCCAGGGCTGTGCTGGTCTCCCCAGAGATCAGTTTGCGGCGACATGGGACTCGACCGTCAAGGGTACGTCGAGCGTGCCGATCCGCCCGGTAAGACGGTCGATCACGCCCAACCGCAGCTGATAGACACCTGGCTTGAGCAATAACTCCTGGTGCATTTGCAGCCCGGTGCGCTGAAGCGATTCCAGTTGCTCTGGGGTTAGCTCCTGGCGATAGTCGGCCGAAAAGCTTCCAGCTGGATGGCCCTTGGCATCCCATGCGATCGCCGCAAACTGCACCTTGGGCGTCTTATGTTTCTGGCCTGTTTCTGTGAAAGAAAGGCCATGTACGTCGATCAGCATGTCAATGGCGGCAGCCTGGTCTGGCCCTGACGGCGCAATGACGCGCGCTTTCATGATGAGCGCGGTTGACAGGGGAACGTTCGGCTGCATGGCCAGGCCAATCATCCGGTCCACACTGTCACTCGAACTCACCGGATCGAGAATGGCGTAGTAGCCGGAGCGATACAAAAGATTCGTCCTGGGACCTGCGCCCTTGATCTCAATCTTGCGAAACGTTCCATTCCACTTAGGGTTTCCCGGCCGGTAGGCGAGCGTGTAGTAGTTCGAGCCCGACTCCATGCCATCGGCGATCGCTCCCTGCAGGTCGTTCTTGTTGTAGTAGGCTCGTCCTCCAGTCAGCCTCGCGATGTTGATCATGCTGGCCAGCAGGCTAATGTTTTCGTCGCCCTGGCCTGAGATCGTTTCATACGATTGGGTCTGGACAGGAGCGAAGATCTCTGAGGAGCGCGTAGAGCCATCGGCGCCCAGCGTAAGCACCCCACGGGCATCGACGGGATAGACCGCAATTTGCATCTCGGCGAGCAGTGCGGCGGTCTTCCGAATCTGCGGAACATTGCTGACGAAGTCGAAGGGAAATCCGCCCGAGATCCAGATCAGGTTTTTGCGGCCGGGCACGACGGCCAGGGTCCGTGCCAGCTGGTTCAGCCCATCCAGCGTATCTAACACGCGCGATTCCTGTTTCCCCTGGAAATCCTCCCCGAGGAATTCGACCATGGCACGATAGGCCGCCGGAGCGCGGGTGAGGCCCGAGTCTTTCAGTTCGGCAATGGTGGTGGACATTTCTTTCGCATTCGAATACGAAGGATGCGGTGTGGTGGACAGATGCCGGGCGACATCGATCAGCGAGTCAGAATCCTCTGTGAAGTCCTGCACCATCCGCAGCCCATGCCCGAGCGTAAACAGAGCCACTCTCTTGCCGGCAGGAAGCTTCGTCAGGAAGCTGAGCATCTCCCGTTTGGCATAGGTAAGATGCGCGCGATCAGTATTCAACGAATCGAACAACAGGACCGTTAGCGCGCCGGCGTCCACCGGGGTTACGTAGTTCGTGTAAACGTGATCGGGCAAGTTGAGCGCAGCCGGTTTGGTCACCGGGATGGCATCCGCCCGGTGCTCCTCGAAGATGGAAATACGCTGTGGCTTGCCGTCTTCCAGCACGGTCAAGTCTTGTGCTTTCAATCCGTGAATCGCCTGACCATTGCCATCGGTCGCGACTACGTTGACCAACACCAGGCGACTGCTTGACTTGAAAGTGGGGATGTCGGGGGCAGACGATCCTTGGGCTGGAGCGGCGGGTTGGCCATGAAGTGCGGCTCCCGCCACCGACAGTCCAACTACACCGCATCACCGAAGCCACCCCTGCAAAACATAACACGCGTTTTGCAGACCTGTCGCGGCGTCGGCAGATGATCGTGGCCCGGTTGAAGGGACCGAAAAAATGACCGTGTCGCAGGATCGGCGCTCCGGGGCGGCGCCGTCAGACAGTTGCGGGGGCGCGCACGATCTCCACGGAGCACTTGGCGTGGCGGGCGACGAATTCCGTCACACTGCCTAGCAGGAAGCGCTGGATGCCTCGCTGCCCGTGTGAACCAACCACGATCAGATCAGCACGCCACGCAGCCGCGGAGTCAATGATGGTCTCCCGGATGTCACCGATCTCGACAGCGGTGTCCACCTTGAATCCTGCGCTGCGCAATTCCTTCGCAATTCGCTCGACCAAGTCCTGAGCAGGCTTCTTGAGGCCTTCCAACTCGGGAGCATAACCAGCCGCCATTTGCGGCGGGGCGGGGGCAATCGGCTGCAACACATGCAGGACCCGAACGTCTGTATTGTCCGTCCGAAACTGCGCTGCCACGGCCTTTAGCACGTCTCCGGAGGACTTCGACTCGTCAATTCCTAGCAGAATTTTCATGACTTCTCCTGAAGAGGCAACGGCGCGTCGGCGAACGGCACGACATGCATTTGCAACGCGCGCTTGAGCGAGCGCCCAGCCGAACGCAGCATACACCCATGGCGATAAGGGAATCTGTGATGTGTGATGAAAAAGTGAGTTGGCCAGCCAGCAAGTTTCCTACGGCGTGATCTCCCAGACCACTCCGTTGTTGTTGTAGCCACCCTGCAAGGTCGTGCCGTACAGGTTTCCCTCGGCGTCGATGGTCGGCGTACTGTTTGCCCATCCCCCGTCGCTGCCGCCCGTGAAGTCATACAGCGAGGTGTAGTGCCAGCCGCCGTTGGCGGGGCTCAGCTTGAAGACATTGCCCTGACCGTGCGCACCTTCAAATTGTGTGGCGCCATAGAGGTTGCCTGCCTGGTCCATGGCCAGGCCTCCGTTAGGCCCGTCGCTCCCAGTGAAGGCATGCAGCACGCTAAAGGTCCAACCGCCGTTCGCGGGACTCAACTCCCAAACCGTGCCCCCACCGTTGGGGCCAAGATACTCGGTCGTGCCGTACAGGTTTCCCGACGAGTCCAGGACCAACCCGCCGCTGGCCCTGTTCCCGTCAGTCGAATTTTGAAAGCTATGCAGGACGTTCTCGGTCCAGCCCATGACAGACGGCGTTAACTCGAAAATTACTCCGTCACTGAACTCGCCGCCATAAGTCGTGGTGCCGTAGAGATTGCCGGCCTTGTCAAGAACCACGCTGCTCCATGAGGCGCCACCGTCGTAGCCTCCGGTGAAGTTGTGCAGCACATACTCCGTCCAGCCATTTGGGGTGGGCGTCAGCTCGTAGACATTCCCGGCCGAACCTTCCGGTCCTCCCCACGCCGTGGTGCTGTACAGGTTGCCCGCCGAATCAAAAACCGGCTGGCCGAAGGCCGGCTGTGAGCCGTCGTTGGGGTATCCCTGGAAAAAGTGAAGCACGGTTTCGGTCCAGGGACACAACGCCGCCCGGCAGGCTGTCGCCGGCGGCTGCAGCTTGAACACGGTGCCGCAACCGTTACCGCCGCATGCGGTACCCGGGCCCCAGTAGGTCGAGCCATAAAGACTGCCATCCCGGCCAAAGCTTACGATCTGGTCAGGAACGTAACCGTCGGTTGCTCCGTTAAAGCTATAAAGTACGCTGAAGATCCAACCTGAGCCCTTGCGGCTCATCTTGTAAACCGTGCCGCAGCCGGTCTCGGATCCTCCCCAATTGCAGCTTGACGTGTACTGGCCTCCGAAACCCGCAGTGCCGTACAAATTTCCTGCCTTGTCGCTGGTCAGGCCGCTGGCACTCGGTTCCGAGCCATCGGCGCCGCCGGTAAAGGTATGAAGTACGGAGAAGGTCTGCGCCTGCGCGGCGACTGTCAGCACAAACGCAATTGCCAACGCCAGCGGTAAGGATGACACTCGTCGGCTCGTGGTAAGAGTTTTCTGGAGCTCCGGATTCGTCATAATGCTTCTCCTGTTCCAAGCTTGGTTACAGCACCCACGTTCGCGACAGGCGAAACGGCAACTGATTTACGGTGTGATTTCCCAGACCACGCCGCAGCCTGCTCCCCCGCAAGAGTATTGTCCGCCTCCGCTGGTTGTACCGTAGATATTGCCGGCCGCGTCAAGAGTGACTCCGGCGTATGGATTCATTCCATCGTCGTAGTCAAACTCATGCAGCAAGGTGTACGTCCAACCGCCAGCCGAGGGGGTCAGCTTGAACACCGTGCCGCATCCATAGATGCAGTCGGTGTAATTCCCACCGTTGTAGGTCGTGCCGTAGAGATTGCCGGCCGAGTCCATAGCGAGCGTGCCGGTGAAGACGCCCACGCCGCCCAGGGAGATGCCGTAAATCGAAGAATAGTTCCAGCTCCCGTTCGAGAGCGTCAGCTCGAAAACCGTGCTGGGAGATCCGTACGCGGTGGTGCCGTAGAGATTTCCCGCAGCGTCAAAGATCAGCGCACCCCAAGGTTGAGCGCCACCATCCCAACCGAAGCTGTAGAGCACATTCTCCGTCCACCCGGAGCCGGAAGGGACCAATTGGAAGGCCGTGCCGTATAGCCCCGAACCGCCGGACGTCGTGGTGCCGTAGAGATTGCCCGCGCCATCCAGAACCGGGCCGTTGCCGGGGTTTGATCCGTCTGCGCCTCCGGTGAACGTGTGCAGCACGGTTTCCGTCCACTGCGAGCCTGACTTTGTCAGCTCATAAACGACTCCGCAGGTGCTGCCTGCGCCATAGCCGCAGACCTGTCCGCCTTTCTGCCCGCCGCTGAATGTGGTGCCGTAAAGATTGCCTGCTTTGTCGAAGACCACGCCCCCATAAGGATTGCCGCCATCGCTTCCCCCGGTGAATCCGTAAAGCAGGGTCTGTTCCCAGCTACAGAGCGCTGCTCGGCACGATGTTGGTGGGGGCTTGAGGTTGAAAACGGTGCCGGAATACCCGCCGAATTCAAACGTTGTGCCATACAAGCTGCCGTCCGGGCCGAACACAACTTTGCCCGCAGGATTCGCGCCGTCACCCCTTCCCGCAAAGTCATACAGCGGACTGAAGACCCAGCCCGCACCTTTCTTGGTGAGCTTGAAAACCGTGCCACAGCCCGTACCGCTACTGGTGTGACAGCTCTGCACTCCTCCATAGAAAGCCGTGCCGTAAAGGTTTCCCACGCGATCCATGGTCAGCTCAGCGATGGGCGTGCCTCCGTCCTGTTCGCCGGTGAAGACGTGGAGGACCTTGAAGGTCTGCGCCTGCATCGGCTCTGAGACAACGCTCACCACAAACGCGACTGCCATTACCAGAGCCGCGGTTGCTGCCCGCGAACCTGGATCGAGAGTCCAACCCTGATGCTGCTCCGAGTTTGTCATGACCAACCTCATTCACGGCCTCCTTTGGTGAAGCAAGAATCCGCTTAAAGCGCTCCCAAAAATCCCCTTTGCGGCCAGCCGCCAAAGCAACTAGCCATGCCGCCTGCCCCCGGCCCCTGTTTTACGGCGTGATCGCGAAGACGACGCCGTACCCGGACTGTCCGCCGAACGCTGCGGTTCCATAGAGATTCCCGTGGGCGTCGAGGACCAGACCGTCGTACGGATAGGATCCGTATTTGCCGCCGTCGAAGTCGTAAAGGTCGGTAAAAAGCCAGGAGCCGTCGGAGGACTTTAACTCGAAAACGGAACCGGCACCATAAGCGCCGTCGTGCAACGCGGCGCCATACAGATCACCGGCCTGGTCCAGCACCAGCGGGCCCCATGGGCCGCCTTGATAGGGACCGGTCAGGCCATAGGCAATGGAGAAGGCCCAGGAGCCGTTGGAGGGCGTCAGTTCAAACACCGTGCCGCCGCCGCCCTGCCCATAGCTGGAGGTCGAGCCATACAAGTTCCCCGAACCGTCAAAGCTCAGGCCGGCAAAGGGGAATCCTCCGTCGTTGATCCCGGTAAAGGAATAGAGGATGCTCTTGGTCCAGCCCGATTGCGATGGCGACAACTGGAAGACTGTGCCGCAGCTATAGAAAGCGTCGCAAGTCGAAGTGCCACCCGTGGCGGTGATGCCATAAAGATTATCGGAGGCATCGGGGATGACCGGGCCCTGGGGATTTGCACCATCTGCGTCACCCATGAAGGCGTAAATCACGCTTTCTGTCCAGCTTCCATTGGAAGGCGTCAATTTGTAAATCACGCCGCAACCGAAAGCCGCGCAATCGCCTCCGAAGTAACCGCCGGTCACGGTGGCGCCATAGAGATTGCCGGCCGGGTCGAAAACCAGATCGCCGCTGCTGGGCTGGCCGCCATCCGTGCCTCCGCTAAAGCGGTACAACACGGTCTCGGTCCACGGACAAAGTGCAGCCTTGCAGGCGGACGCCGCGGGTCTCAGGTTGAAGACCACCCCGCAGCCGTTTTCCACCGCGCACCTCCCCTCTCCTCCCGTCAGCGTCGTGCCATAGAGCGTGCCGTCCGGACCCACGATTACTCTGGCCTCGGGTTCCTGTCCGTCGGCGCCCCCGGGGAAGTCGTAGAGCGGGAATAGCACCCAACTGGAGCCCTTGCGCACCATCCGGAAGACGGTGCCACAGCCAGCGCCGGAGCAACTGCCGGTAAGTCCGCCTTTGCTTGTCGTACCGTAGAGGTTTCCGACTCGATCCATGGTTAAACCCGCCTGGGGATAACCGCCATCGACGGCGCCGGTGAAGCTGTGCAGCACACTGATGGTCTGGGCCGAGGCCGGCGCCCAGAGCATCGCCAGCAGCAAGCCGATCGCCGACGCCAGGGCAAAAGCCGGCGCTTGCCGGCTGGTCTGTGAATTCTCAACTCGATATTGGTCTGGGCGCTTCATAATGATCCTCCGGTTCAGGAATTTACCCCCACATTGTGGGATATTGGCCGGCGACAACCGGCCACTGACAACGGCTTTACGGCGTAATCTCCCAGACACTGCCGTAGCCCTTTGCTCCACACGAGGAGGCAGTTCCATAGAGGTTGCCATTCCCGCCAAGGGTGATCTTTCCCGTTACATGGCAACCGTCGCTTGCGGCGAAATCATGGAGTGACGTGTAGTTCCAGCCTCCGCCCGTGGGCGTCAGTTTGAAGACCACTCCGTAGTTATTGGCGCCTCCGATGTCGGTGGTGCCATAAATATTGCCCGCCGCGTCCATGGTGAGTCCGGCATATGGCCCTGTTTGTGGCGGGAACGCGTAGATTGAGCTAAATTCTCCGGCGGGATTCAAAACAAAGACGTTGCCATCATATCTTCCGTAATAACAGCAGTAACCCGTATTTCCGCCGTAAAGATTGCCGGATGCATCGAGAATCGGCGTGGAGTAGGTGTACGCTCCGTCTGTCCATTGCATCGAGTGCAGTGTCTTCTCGATCCACCCGGAGCCTGAGCGCCGCAACTGGAAAATCGAACCCAGGCCCTCCTGCCCCGCATAGCCCGTAATTCCGTCCAGGTTCCCAGCCTGATCGAAGATCAGACCTGCCTGAGGATTCGAGCCTGTCTCCTGGGTGAATTGAAAGATGGTGGACTCCGTCCAGCCACCACCCGAAGGACTCAACTCATAAACAACACCGCAGTGATTGCCGCAACCGCCGCCGCCGCCGTCTATGCGGGCATAATCATTGTTTTCGCCGCCTGCTGCCGTAGTTCCGTAAAGATGACCGGCGGCGTCGAAGATCACTTCGCTGTAAGGATCCGACCCATCCGTCCAAAATCCGAAACGGTAGATTACGGTTTCAACCCAAGGGTTGGAAAACGACTTTGGACGATTCGGTGGAGGCTTCAGGTTGAATACCGTGCCGCAGCCGGTTTCGCCCCCGACGTACTGACATATGTTATTCCCACCCAATTGCGTTGTCCCGTACAGGCCGCCGTCCGGCCCAAACACCAGCGCGGCGACAGGCGTGGCCCCGTCCGCGCCTCCCTGAAACTCATATAGGGGGTTTACGATCCAGCCCGTACCGGAGTGAGTCAATTTGAACACGGTGCCGTAGCCCGCTCCCCCAGCCGAGGCCGTCCCGTATAAGTTGCCGGCCTTATCCAGGGTCAGGCCCGCAGCGGGACTCGCCCCATCGGCACCGCCAGTGAAGCTGTGAAGCACGCTGAAGGTCTGAGCGTGCAACTGGCTGGCAAGAACGATCATCTGCAGCGCGATCGCGAAATGCGAATTCGTCATGACGAAATCTCCTTACCTAACAACTCACAACTGGCTACTGATTACTACTTTACGGCGTAATCTCCCACACAGCCCCGTGGCCATATGCTCCACCTCCTGATGCGGTGCCGTAGAGATTGCCGTTGGCGCCGATGGTCACCGCGCCGTAGGGAAAATATTCGGTGTGGAAGGAGAAATCGTGAAGATCGGTCAGGTTCCAGGCGCCGTTGGATTTGCTCAGCTTGAAAACCATCCCAGCCCCACCTGCGCCATCGGCATAGGCCGTGCCATAGATATCGCCTGAGGCATCGATGGTGAGAGTCTCAAAGGGGCCGCCGCCACAAGGGGGAAGGTTATAGATGGGCGCGAAGGTCCATCCGCCGTTCGAAGGCGACAATTCGTAGATCACACCGCAGTCCCCCGTACCTCCCGAGACCGTACCTCCGTAGAGATTGCCAGCTTGATCCATAACCAGGCCGCCATAGGAGAGCCCGCCGTCGGATCCGTTTCTAAAACTGTGCAGAATGGTTTGAACCCAACCATACTGGGTAGGACTCAGCTCATAGACCACACCGTCCCCACCGTCTCCGGAGATGCTGGTTGTGCCATACAGATTGCCGGCGCTATCCATGACGACTCCGGAATAAGGTTGGGATCCGCTTGCACCATTTCCGATAAAGCCGCCGTAGAGAACTTTCTCCGTCCAGCCACCGCCGGAAGGGGTCAGCTCAAAAACAGCTCCTCCCTGATTACTGCCGCCAAATTGGGTGGTGCCATAGAGGTTTCCGGCTTGATCGAACAGCAACTGCGGGTACACAGGCTCATATCCATCCGGACCTGTAAAGGCGTAAAGCACAGTCTCATTCCAGGGAGTAAATGCAGAGGGAGGAGCCGTCGCTGGAGGCCTGAGGCGGAAGACCACACCACCGCTGGAGCCGCCAGCAAGGGTTGTGCCATAAAAGGCGCCGTCGGGGCCGATCGTCAATGGGCCGAGGGGAGGTCCCCCATCAT
>CAWIMR010000034.1:0-44473 GCA_963837245.1 uncultured Acidobacteriaceae bacterium
ATCCAGCCATGCAGCAGCATCCGGCATCTCCGGCCCACTATGCCGTCGTCGATCTCGGCACCCTGGGAGGATCATTCGGCCTGGCCTACGGCATCAACAACAAGGGACAGGTGGACGGATTTTCCAACTTGCCCGGCGACTCTGCGCAACACGCCTTCGTGTTCGTCAACGGAGTGATGACCGATCTCGGTACCTTGGGGGGACCGAACAGCCTGGCGTACGAAGGTCCCAGTGAGGCACTGCGGGCTGCAGGCTTGGCCGAAACTTCGACCCTGGATCCCAACGGCGAGGACTTCTGCGGCTACGGCGACAATCTTATTTGTCTCGCGTTTTCCTGGCGGAACGGGGTGATGACGCCGCTGGACACGCTAGGTGGCAATAACGCCCAAGGCAGCGGAATCAATGATCGAGGTCAAATCGCGGGGTATGCAGAGAACAGCACGCCGGACCCGAACTGCCCGGCGCAGCAATTCCTGCAATTCAAGCCCGTCATGTGGACGGATGGCCGCATCCAGGTGCTTCCTACCTATCCTGGTGATCCGGAGGGCGGCGCCTTCTGGATCAACAATAAGGGCGAGATGGTAGGCGCATCAGGTGCCTGTGCGGCATTTGATCCACGCTACGGCCTGCCTCTCGCACCGAAACACGCTCTGATGTGGCGGGAGGGCCTGCCGCCTGTCGATCTCGGCAATCTCGGGGGAGGAACAAACAACGCCGCCTTTGCCATCAACGACCACGAGCAAGTGGTCGGCACCTCGGACTTGCCGGGCGACCAATACCAGCATGCCTTTCTTTGGCAGAAGGGCGTGATGAGAGACTTGGGCACGTTGCCGGGAGACGTGATAAGCGTCGGCTGTGGGATCAACAATCGAGGCCAGGTGTCTGGCGTGTCGATTGATGCCAGTGGGAACCCAAGAGCATACCTCTGGCAGAACGGTGTGATGACCGATCTCAACAGCCTCATCCCATCCGACTCGCCTTTGTACCTGATGCATGGATTCAGCATCAATTCCTCCGGAGAAATCGTGGGCTTTGCCTACAACACCGAGACCGGCAACATCGATGCCTATGTGGCTGTCCCGACGACCGTCGGGGTCTACGCAGAAGGCGCCTCGTCGACGGTCGGCAATACCCATCACGGCAGGCCAAAAGTTGCTCTTCCTGAAAATGCTCGCAAGCAGCTGCAGCAGTTGATGCGCTCTGGCCGATTCGGCTATCAGCCCCCGGACCCATGTGGAAAGGACTCGAAGCCTGGCTCGGACTGCAAAGTCAACTAAGAGTGTTCCATCTTAGGGAGGGCAGGCGAGTTCACTGCTCTCCTCTTTTTTTCGTTCGTCGCATCGCACCGAAATTCTCTTGTGGGGCCTTAACGACGCGGAAATCTTCACCGGCTAGACATCCTTCAGCTGCTTCTCGGTCATGCCGAAATAGTGTCCAAACTCGTGAATGACAGTGCGCCGGATTTGTTCGCGCACTTCGGCCTCGGTGGAGCAGATGGCTTCAATGTTCTTCTGATAGAGCACGACGTAGTCGGGCCCTGCAGGCACGCCAAAGACGCTTTTGTGGGTCATGGGCACGCCGTGGAACAGGCCCAGAAGCATCCGCTTTGGCTGGCCTCGCTTCGGTCTCACCTGGTCGGCAGGTACGTCCTCGACTAGAACCGCAACGTTGCGGATGCGGCTGCGAAACTCCTTCGGCAGGGAGTCCATGACCTCCTCGACCACTTTGGTGAAATCCTCGCGCTTCATCTTCCACATGATGAGTCCTTACGTCGCCGGAGGCCGCAAGTCTACTGCATCTCCCGCGGGAAGGACACAAGCTCTCCCGAAAAAGCCCGCTGCAAGACAGGCAGTCAGCTTGGGAAAAAGGATAGCGGTGACGGAGTGGCCGGAACTTGTCGTTGAATCGGGCGGGAACGCTGTGGTCACACGCCAGCTTGACTATGGCTCGGAGCGAGGTTAGTCTCGCTGGGAAATTCGCAAAACCGCTTTTGTACATGAGGAGGCTGTAACATGGTCCCCCTTGCCGCTCTTTGGCTTCCAATCGTCCTTTCGGCCGTGATCGTCTTTATCGCCAGCTCCATCATGCACATGCTTCTGCCCTACCACCAGAGCGACTGCCACCAACTCCCCGATGAGAACAAGCTCCTAGCCGAGTTGCGTGCGGCTGGACTGAAGCGAGGCTTCTATATGTTCCCTTATGGGAGTCATAAGGAAATGAAGTCGCCCGCGATGGTGGAAAAATACAAGCAAGGACCGGTCGGCATGATGACGGTAGTACCCAACGGGCCGCCGGCCATGGGAAAGTACCTGGGGTTCTGGTTCGCCTATTGCCTGATTATCGGATTTTTCACCGCGTATCTCACCGCGCATACCGTCGCGCTTGGCGTGAACTATCTGATCGTGTTTCGCGTGGCCGGCACTGCGGCATTCATGGCCTACGGCCTGGGTCAACTAAGCAACGGAATCTGGAAGGCCCAGCCCTGGGGCATTACCATCAAGGAAGTGATCGACGGACTGGTGTACGGCCTGCTGACCGCGGGGACCTTCGGCTGGCTTTGGCCTCGCTGACACCCTAGCGGCGTGTGCTCAGGAAACGCCTCATCCGCTGGCTACCTGCTTTCCCATTTTGGCGTTCTCGAAGATTTCTCTGTGTGGGCCTCTGAAATTGGGCCGATAATATTCTTGATAGCAGGCGAGTAATTCTCTCTACTATCCGGATTCCTGCCCACAAGGCGCAGCGTGCGTTACGCACTACGTGTCTTGGCCGCAAGCCACCTCCCGCCTCTACGTTTCGTACGTCTGCGAGACGATCCTCTTTGGAAGTGAAGGTCTATCACAGAAAGGAGACAGGGCCATGCTACGTTGGCTACTCCGTTTAACCCTCATGCTCTGCTTAGGAACAACTCTTCTAGCGGCTCAGAACGTCAGTAATACCGATCAGAAGAGCTCTGCGAAGGAAACCCAAAATACGGTTGCCTCTCAGCTTCGAGTCGTTGCTCCTCAGCTTGCCGAACTTGATGTGGCGACGTTAAAGGCTGCAGGACTGACGGGAACTTTTCTGTGGCACTACGGTAAGGTCACCAGCTTGGGAAACTTCTCCCAAGCGGGTGGAAACGAGGTGGTAATTGCTTGGGACGAAGGCGGAGCCTCCCGAATGCAAGGGGGCATAACCGACCCACAGTGGGAGATTTTCAAGCTCGCCTTCTGCGGGACCGGTCGCGTCGCGGTGCTCAGCGATTCCCCTTATGACTGGAGGTTTGACTACCGCTTCCTCGAAGCCCGGAGATAGGCGATTCGAACTCGCTTCTTCTTGCGTTCCGTTCCGGGACCCAGATGCCTGCTCGTGACTCTGGGTCCTTTCAACATGCGCCTGCGACTCTGTTGAAGCACGCGGCCAGCCGATCTTTCTCACTCTTCAGCCACGCACCGCATTGCACGAGTGACGCAATCCTGGAGGTGCTTGCCACGATCTCTACTCCTCCCCAAAGACTTCTGCCGTGAATCCTTGTAGCTCGGCACCGTGTTGCCAGGCATCCGCTGACAGGCCAGCTTTGAGGCAAGTCTGGGCGAGAAAGGTTTCGCGATCCCAGTTCCACTCCGGCGCGACCTGGGGCAGAAGTAATCCCCGGCGATTGCCTTGCATCACCACCAGTCCGTGCCGGCCGATGACGACTTCATTCGGGCGGATGGGCTGCGGCAGCGACAGAACGCTGATTTCGATCTTCAGGTGTGGGACCTCGGATAAAGTGACGGGTTCAAAGCGGGGGTCGTCAAGAGCGGCCGCTCGTGCGGTATCGGCGACAGTCTTGTACAGCGAATCGGTAGGAGAAACATATCCGATGCATCCCCGAAGCTTCTCCCCGAGATGCAGGGTCGTAAAGGCGCCGCGCGGTTCAGCAAGATGGCGGCTCGGCGGAATCAGGTCCAGCTCGCGACCTTCCACCGCACTCTGAATGGAGTCGCGAGCGAGTTGGAGCAGGAGCTGACGCTCGGCGCCCGAATACTCCCAAGTCTGCGGGGAAAGCAAGGTGCGGGTTGACTCAGATTGCGGGGACATCGTTACGCTTCCTCCGGCGAGTGAGCACAAAGGAACGCCGTTTGCGGCGCTTGACCGCGTGACGATCGATCTTCCGCCAGAAACCAACGAAGTAATCAATGGCAGAAACCAGCGACAATCCCACCATTACCCAGATCGAGGCCAGGGCAATGGGATGCACCGGCAGATTGAGGAAGTACCAGGGCAGGTGCGCCCAGTGGTGGTCGATGATCGCCGCCACCACCGAGAAGATTTGCACGAACATCTTGGTCTTGCCCAGCTCGCTAGCCTGGATGGTAAAGCCTTCTGACGCAGCGATGGAGCGCAGGCCGCTGACCAGGAACTCGCGACCGACGATAATCACCGCCATCCATGCCGGCACGGTGCGAGGATTGAATTGCACCAGCGTGATGAAGGCGGCTGCGATCAATAGCTTATCCGCCACCGGATCAAGCAGCATGCCCATGGTGGTGACCTGGGCGCGCCTGCGGGCCAAGTAACCATCAATAGCGTCGGTCAAGGATGCCGCAATAAAAACGAACGAAGCCAGAAGTTCCCGGTCACCGTTCGACGAATTAAAGCGACTGCTGGAGAGAATCCAGATCAGCACCGGAATGCTGAGAATGCGGGTAAGCGTGATGTAGGTAGGAAGATTCACAAAGCAGACTGGTCCGCAACGGCCGCCGACCCCCGCCGTAACAGCCGATTATCCTCTACTGGTTCGACCGAAAGCAATTGCAGAAATTGGGCCAGCCAAGCTATTCATCGTGGTGGACGGCGATCTCATCCAGCATCACGGGGGCCTCATATTGTTCCCAGTAGCTGTAGCCCACGGGAATTCCCTTGATCCAGTCCAGAACGCTCATCCAGATACGGAGGGCCGTGCGGAACCGGCTACGGAACGCAGTAATCGGGTGGATGAGAGTCGCGACCGCGATGTACACAACGATGGCGGGAAAAGCCAACGCTACCGCAAGCAGGCGTAGATACAAATAGACGCGTCGCATGATGTTCTGCACGGAAGGAAATCACCACCACACAGCTTGATCGTTATTATGCCCCAACTTGCTGAGGATTGCGGCACAGTCATGGAAAATTATTTTGTCCCAAAACGGGAACGGCTGCGGGGAGTTCGACTAGCGCTCATAAGTCGTTGCCGGATGATCGACGCCAATAACGTTGACTAGTCATCTGACTAGTTATACTCTACATGAGTAAGTGGAGATGTACCTTGGCTACATGGCAGGTGCAAGACGCCAAAGCTCGATTTAGCGAACTGCTGGAAACGACCCTCAAGAAGGGCCCACAAGTCGTCACCCGGCGCGGTGTCGAGGCTGCTGTGCTGGTGCCAATCGAAGAATGGCATCGGCTGCAGAGGTCCGCTCGTCCAGGTGTGCGGGCGCTCCTTGTTGGCCCGGGTCCACGCTTTGACGATCTCATCCCTGACAGGCGCAGGCTACGGCGGCGCAAGCCGGTGAACTTCAAGTGAGAAAGTACCTGCTGGACACCAACGTGGTTTCCGAAACTCGCAAGCATAAGCCTCACGGCGCAGTGATCGCCTGGCTAATGGATTTGCGAGACGAGCAAGTGTTTCTGTCGGCGGTCACCCTGGGCGAACTGCAGGCGGGCATTGAACTGACGCGAAGCCAGAATCCAGAGAAGGCGAGGGAGATCGAACCATGGGTTGACCAACTGGAAGCCTCGTATCAGATTCTGCCCATGGATACAGCTTCGTTTCGTGAATGGGGCAGACTGACGCATGGCAAGTCAGATCACCTGATTGAGGATGGGATGATAGCCGCCACGGCTCGCATGCATGGTCTGATTGTGGCCACTCGGAACGAAGACGACTTCAAGCAGCTAAACGTTCAAATTTTCAACCCCTTCAAAGCAACGGCCTGATGCAAAGCGCTGCTACGCATAAATCCCGCGTTGGCGGATGGTATACGCCACGCGGTCGATAGCCAGCATGTAAGCTGCGATGCGGTTATTGACGTGATGGGTCTCGGCATAGCGCACCACGTCCTCGAACGACGACACCATAATGTCTTCCAACTGTGAGTTGACCACCGATTCCTTCCAGAAATAGCCTTGGCGGTCCTGTACCCACTCAAAGTAGGACGCGGTCACCCCGCCAGCATTGGCCAGAATGTCGGGCATGACGAATACGTGCTTATCGGCGAGAATGTCATCGGCCGCAGCGGTGGTGGGACCGTTCGCGCCTTCGACCAGGACTTTGGCCTTCACCTGGTCGGCATTGACAGAAGTGATGACGTTTTCTGTGGCTGCCGGAATCAGGATCTCACAGTCGGTTATCAGCAGGTCCTCGGTGGCGCGGCGCTCCGCGCCTTTGAAGCCGTGAATGGTGCCTTCCCTCTGGCGGAAGTCCCACAGCGCCTGGACGTCGATGCCCTTGCCGTTGTACAAGCCGCCGTCCCACTCGCCGATGCCAACCACCTTGTAGCCAGCCTGGTGCATGAGCAAAGCCGCGTTGGAGCCCACATTGCCGAATCCCTGAATGATGACGCGAGTCGTGTCGCGAGCCATCTTGAGGTGCTTGATGGACTCATCGCAGATGATCATGACGCCGCGACCGGTGGCTTCACGGCGGCCACGCGAGCCGCCCATGTTCAACGGCTTACCCGTGACCACGGCAGTCACGGTCTGGCGCATATGCATGGAGTACGTGTCCATCATCCACGCCATGGTTTGCTCATTGGTGTTGACGTCGGGCGCAGGCACATCTTTCTCAGGGCCGATGAACTCAATCAGTTCGGAGGTGTAACGCCGGGTCATGCGTTCCAGTTCGCCCCGCGACATTCGCTTGGGATCGCAGATGATGCCGCCTTTGGCGCCGCCAAAGGGGATGTTCACTACCGCGCACTTCCAGGTCATCCAGCTCGCCAGGGCGCGCACTTCGTCGAGGGTGACATCGGGAGCGTAACGCACACCGCCCTTGGCAGGACCACGGGCAATCGAATGCTGCACGCGGTAACCGGTGAAGACCTCCAGTTGACCGTTATCCAACATGACGGGGATGTGGACGATAATCTCGCGGTTGGGTTGGCGAAGAACACGCCACAAGCCTTCATCAAGCTTTAGCTTTTCGGCCGCCAAATTAAAGCGGGCAGCTTGTTGTTCCCAAGGATTCTTTTCCTGTTCGATCGAATGTGATGTTGTAGCCATAAGCTCTCCGAAGGATCGCTGGATCTCGCGGCACGATTGAGTGGACGCCTGCGGCAGCGCGCGTCCAGCATCGGGCGGGCAAACGTTGCAAGTATATGCAGAGGGATGCGGGCACGCAAGTAAAGTGCAGAGCGGGTACCTTCCGTATAATCCCTTGTTAACTTAGTAATTCGCAATATGCTTGCTCCAGACTACAAGAACTTCCTGCAGCTGAGCCGCAACTTCACGCTGGTTCCAGTTGTGAAAACGTTGAGTGCGGATTTGCTGACGCCGGTTGGCGCATTCTTGAGCATCGCGACCAGGCAGAAGTATGCCTTCCTGCTCGAGTCGGTGGAGGGCGGGGAGAAGATCGGGCGCTTTACCTTTCTCGGGGCGCAGCCGCGAATGGTGATCACGGCACGCGGCAAGGAGCTGACGATCCGCCAAGGCTCGTCGGTAGAACACCAGCACGGAAGCGTGGTTGAATTGCTGCGCACCTGCTTAAGGCAACATACTCCCGCGTCTCTACCCGAACTGCCACCATTCGCTTCCGGCGGTGTCGGATACTTTGCCTACGACATGGTACGGCAGTTTGAACGCCTGCCGGAGCGTGCAAAGGATGACATAGGGCTGCCGGATTGCGTCTTCACTTTCTACGACCGGCTGCTGGCATTTGACCACCTGCGGCACCAGGTACACATCATTGCCGCTGCCGATGTCCGCTCGGAGGCGCCACGCAAGGCCTACGATCGCGCCCTCCAAGATATTGCAGCGATTGAACGCAGACTGGCGCGCGGTATTCGGGCCCAGCACGTGCACTGGTCCGCGGCCGAAAAGAAGAAGCCGATCAAAGTCCACGTCAGCACGTCGCACGACAAGTTTGTTGAGAGTGTGCGCACGGCAAAGGAATACATCGCCGCCGGCGACGTCTTCCAGGTGGTGCTATCGCAGAGGCTGGACTTCAGGCCTCCGGCCGAGCCGTTCCAGATCTATCGTGCCTTGCGAACCGTAAACCCATCCCCATACATGTTTTTTCTGAAGCTTGACGATTTGCACGTGGTGGGCGCTTCGCCGGAGATGCTGGTCCGGGTTTCCGGACGAAAACTTGAATACCGGCCCATCGCGGGCACCCGCAAGCGCGGCGCCGATCCCGCCCAAGACGAGCATCTGGCGGAGGAGTTGCGGAACGACGAGAAGGAGCGGGCCGAGCACGTGATGCTGGTTGACCTGGGGCGTAACGATCTGGGCCGTGTAAGTGAATACGGCACGGTCAAGGTCCACGACCTGATGTACGTGGAGAGATACTCGCACGTGATGCACCTGGTTTCGGCGCTGGAAGGGCATCTAAGAGAAGATCTTGACGCCCTGGATACGCTGGCGGCATGCTTCCCTGCCGGCACCCTCAGCGGAGCGCCCAAGGTGCGGGCGATGGAAATCATCGAGGAGCTGGAACCGGTGCGACGCGGTGTGTACGGAGGCGCCGTTCTCTATGCGGACTATGCCGGCAATCTGGATTCGTGCATCGCGATTCGGACCATGGTGCTACATCGTGGGCGCGCGTATGTGCAAGCAGGCGCGGGCATCGTGGCTGATTCCGATCCCGAAAGCGAGCACCAGGAGTGCATGAACAAGGCGAGCGCTTTGCTGCGCGCGTGTGAACAGGTCGGAAGGTAGTCGAATATCGGATCGCCTCCTTCGGCGACGATAAGTTACTTTGCCGCTTCCACAAACCGCGCCCGAAGAGCGTCGACGTCGGAGCGCGAGGCATCGGTGATGATCAGGTAGCGCAATCCGCCGTCCGTCCACGATTCGAGATTGAACGACAGCCTGCGTAGGAGCTCGCTGGAACCCAAGCCGCGATCGAGTTCGGGAGAATCCTTGAAGATAAAAACTGAGAACACGTGCTTCCGGACGGTGAACAGCAGTTCCGCTCCCGGGTTCTGGTCCAGATAAATCACCTTTCCACCGAGCAGTTCAAAGGGCGAGCCTTGCAGTTCGGGCAAATTGAAAGTGAAGGGTACCTTGCCCTGAAACCACGGCTTCACTGTGTGCCGGTCGGACGAGACCACGTCGACCCGATTGGCACTGGCCAGCGTGGCCACGTGCAGGTCCGTCAGCTCTCCAACCAGTTGCTGCCGCTGCGACTGCCGCACCCAGACCAATGAACCAAAGACTACCAGCAGGATGGCTGCGCAGAGCGCGCCGACTTCCACAATCCAACCCCATCGCCGGCCTGATGACTTTGGGCTGGCGCTGTTCTGTATCCGCTTGCGAAATTCAGGATCGGCGACGAATTTTTTCCCCGCGAGATGGACGGTTCGCTTCAGCTCAGAACGCGCCAGCGCATGCGACGAGCACGACGCGCACGAGCGCAGATGGGTGTCGAGTTCCCGAGCTTCATCTTCCGGCAGCTCGGCGTCGAGATACGTGTCAATCTTCTGCTGCCAGTTATCGCACGTCATCGGTAGGCTCCCTGGACCTTTTCCGCCAGCAAGATCCGCATGGCTTTGCGCGCCCGCGCCAGGCGCGACATCACCGTGCCCATGGGAATGGTCAATACGTCAGCGATCTCGCGATAGCTCATCTCCTCCACATCGCAGAGCAGAATGATCTCGCGATGGGCCACGGGTAGCTGCTGCAATGCGGCTTGAACGGCATCGTGATCGGCGCGCACCAGCAGGATCGACTCCGGCGTCTCGTTTGTCGAAGGCGTAACCGATTGCGGATCGTCTTCGTCATCCAGCGACACGGTCTTGGCTGCCTTTAGCCCAGTCCGCGATGTAAGAAAGGTATTGCGCAGGATGCGATACATCCAGGCGCGAAAGTTTGTCCCCGGCTGGAATGAGCCAAATCCCTTCAGTGCCTTGGCGTAGGTCTCCTGCACCAGGTCCTCGGCCTCGCTGCGGTCCCGCGTAAGCCACTGGGCGAGGTTGTAGAGCGAGGCGAACAAGGGCATGGCAAGGTACTCGAACTCGTTCGCCTTGTTGCGGTCCAGCGCCACGCCTAAAAGAGTAAACCGGAAAGGCGTGGCTTTATTCCCTAATTGTTGCGTAGAGATTATTTATCCCGGTCCGTTGACGCCGCTCAGAAATCCCCCGAGATGGCCAGTCAGGGCGACCATGGCCGCTGCTATCAGTTCGATTGGCAGGCGATAACGCGGCAAATCACTTCCTGAATTTCGTCGGGCTCGAAAGTGTAACCACCAGACCAACCAGAGCAGCGTGCTGGAGGCGATTCCGAGCACAATATGTTGCATTAGAATTCCTTTGATCCGCTGCCCCTCCAGTCGCCGGCGCCAGGCGAGCAGCCCGGTCACCACGACCGGCACAGTGGAGATGGCTGCTACCAACAGGTTGTAGTAAGCCACGGCGGCAAGAGTGCAGTTCTTCTTCCACTGGGCAATAAGATCAAACATCACCGCGGCAAGAAAGAGCGCAATGGGGAAGTGGACCAACACGACATGTTGTGCGTGCCGGGCAAGCAGTACGGCCCTGAGATCAAAGGGTTTCATTCTCATCAGCCTTACTGCACCACGACCTTGGCCGTCATTTTGGGATGAATGGAACAAAAGTAGCCGTAGGTGCCAGGCTTGGTGAAGGTATAGGTGAACTGCTCATCTGTATCCAGCGGCTTCGACTTAAACGTCTTGTCGTCGCTGACCACGGTGTGCGGAATATCGTCTCGGTTTGTCCATCGAATCGTGGTTCCCGCTGGAATCATAATCGTGGCGGGCGAGAAGCTGAAGTTGTCAATCTTGACTGCTGCTTCCGATGCGGACTTGTCCTCGGGAGTAGCTGCGAAAGTGCTCGCTGGGCTGTTGCACAGAACGAGGCCTGCAAGCAGAATTGCCATGGTTAGTATGTAGCGCTTCGTTTTCATACCTAAGACTCCTTGTCGGACGGTGCTTCAGCACGCGCCGGAAAATCAATACAGCAGATCCTTCGCGGGCTAAAGCCCGCCGGTAATGAACAAACACAAGAACGTAGCTGCACGCCTGAAGGCATGCCTTTCAATGCAAGCCAGATCAGCCCAGGTTTGAGTCGATCACGGCAAGGGCATACTTGCCGCGAACATAGGTGACATCGGTAACCCCCAGCAGCGACCGCAGTTGATCAGCCGGGACCTTCATCGGCCCGGGAGAAGGCGCTTGGCCCGGTTTGGGCTGAGGGAACGCGGTGGACGCGGCAGTGTGAAAGGTGATGTTGCCCTCCACTTTCTGCATGGTCTGATGGATGTGTCCGTTCAGGACCGTGACCGAACCAAACCGCTTTAAGTACGAGAGCGCCTGCGCGCTGTCGTCCGTGCCCCAGCCCCACTCGGGATAAACGCTCCACAGAGGAATGTGGGCAAAGACCACGATGGGAGTGCTTTTCGAGAGATGCTTCACATCTTTTTCGAGCCATTCCAACTGTTCTGTTCCCAGGCTGCCCAGTCCTCCGGCCTTCAGGTTCATAACGTTCACTAGTCCGACAAAGTGGACGCCGTTCTTGTCGAAGCTGTGCCAACCTGAGCCCTGGGTCCCTTTTCCGTAACGCTCCAGGTAATCCTTGCCTTCGTCGTTGAGAACATCGTGTTCCCCGGGCACAAAGAACACGTCTTTGGCACTCGCGGCCTTCAGCATTTGGTCGACTGTATCGAACTCTCCCGGCTTGGAGAGATGGCTGATGTCGCCGGTGTGCAGGATGAAGGCGGGAGCGACCGGAAGCGCGTTGATTTTGTCCACGGCGGTCTTTAAGGTGCCAACAACATCAGGATTCGCCGCCTTGTCGAACCCCATGTGGCTGTCACTGATCTGAACGAAGCTTAGTTCGCCCTTATGCTCATGGCTGCCGAACGGAAAACCGCTCAAACTGTAGGAATTGAGCACACCGCCCTTGATCACGCAAAACGCGCCCGTTCCCGCCCACGCCATACACTTCAGGAAACCTCTGCGATCAACCCCATCGCGGTTGTGATCAAGCCAAGAGTCACGGTTGACTTCCGACCTCCCGATTTCGCTGCGATTCTTCTTATGCATCGCGCGCTCCTTCCATGCACCTCAGATTTGTCGGTCGGAGTTGCTAACTGAGAAATGAGGCGTTTATTCCCGCCCAGAGCAAGAAAAGTCGGGTACGAGGAAAGGTTCGGCCAACGCGGCACGCTAAGGGAGGAAAGAGAGTAGGTGGGTTTGCGGCGAATCAACGCAGAAATAGTAACGAGGAGGGCCCTTGCCCTCCTCGTTCGATGGAGTGGCAGATTTATCTTTTAGCCGCGGGTAATGGGCCCTGGCTGCAACAAGTGATGTTTCCCAGTATGCCGTGAGCTTCGCCGAAGGCTCCGGCTGCAAAGTACAGCGTCGTCTTGGGACCGGACTGGGTGCCGTTGCCAAAGTTCATGCCCCACACGCCATCAACTCGCAACTGTAGGTTGGCCGGATCAAACAACAGACCGACAAAACTGCCGGCGGGAGTGTAAGCCGCGATCGCGCCGCTACCGAACTCTCCAACCAGAATGTCTCCGCTGAATCCGCCAAAACCCGATGCCGGAGCCATCACGACTGCCCAAGGAGAGTTCGCGTAGGGAGTGTGAACCAGACGGGACTTGAGGTTGCCTGCGGTGTCGAAGAGGGTAACGTAGCCGTTTCCTGGACCGGGGACGTCGTCATGCTTCTCCGCATCCTGTTTGGCATAGGTCACGGCCAGCACACCGCCTCCGAGGTTGGACACATTGAACGGAGCAAATCCGCTGGGGACCATGGGATCCACAAACGAACCTGAACCGAAGGAGAAGGGGGCGAAGTTCTTGTCGAAGACATCTACCGTACCGTTGCGGAAGTTCGCCACGTAAAGATAGTTGATGCCGCCGGCTGATCCCAGGGCCAACCCCTTGTAAACGGCGTTCCCGCTACCGCTATTGTTGACCGCAATTACCGCGCTGGTTCCGGAGCTCCATCCCGAGATGGTTCCATCTTCTGTGGCATAGATGAAGAGCGCGGTGCTGCCATTGATCTTGAAGTCAGAGGTGCTGTTGAAGACGATGCCCGTGGGCGTCCCGGTGCCTGAACTGCCGGAGGGCACGGTGACCACTAGCGCCTGAGGCTTGCCAGTCCCATCGTACAAAGTCGAAAGGCCGGTGCCGTTGTCGGAAACCCACCACGGGCCGGCCGGGCTCGAAACCAGACCCCAAGGATTGACCAGATTCGCATCCGTGAAAGTACCGACATCGGGGATGTCGGAGGTAAGGTTCGTTGGGGTGGCCTTCTGAGCGGCGGCCGGCAGGCTGATCAGGGCAATCGCCACCAACACGAGCGCCGCGCTGAAAACCAGCCGGGGTGCTGTTTGCAGACTGAATTTCTGTGACCTAAACATCGTTCCTCCATCCATTTCTGATTCGTGAGTTAACTCCCGGCACGTCGACTCGACTCTCGGTTACCAGAAGCTGTCTGCAATCTAGCGGGGAGCACCTGAGGCAGTTGTCTTAGCGAGGTGACGATGTTGTCAAAACTTGTTGACAACTCCCAAAGGTGAGCCTTTGCACGCTGTGTTTGTCACAGATTTGTGAATACGCCGTTGACGGCCAATTTGATCTGTTATTAGCTGTATCTCAGAAGCAGCGCAAATTAGGTAGGGCGGTCATGGAAAAGATTCTGGTCATCGAAGACGATCTGGCAGTGCAGCGGGCCCTGCGACGGACTTTTGAGTCAGCCGGGTTCGAAGTAACGATTGCTGCCGATGGCGCGGTGGCCATGGAAACGTTTCGCGCTACGGTGCCACGCGTCGTGATTTTGGACCTGCGCCTCCCTGGAAAGTCAGGGCAGGACATTTGCCGCGAGATCAAGCGGGAAGCCTCCAACGTCCCCATCCTTGTGCTCAGCGCCGCCGGCGACGTACTCGACAAGGTGCTGCTACTGGAACTCGGAGCGGACGACTATGTAACCAAACCGTTCAGTCCGCGCGAGCTGCTGGCGCGGGTACGGGCTGCGGTACGGCGCCTGAACCAGGCGACAGACAAAGTCGAGATCTTCAGCTTCGATGACGTCGAAGTAAACTTCTCCAAGATGGAGTTGCACCGCGAGGGACAATTGGTGCCGCTGACGCCGCAGGAGTTCAAGATGCTCCGCTTCTTCCTGAACAATCAGGACCGCGTTGTCTCTCGTACGGAGCTGCTCAACGAGGTTTGGGGCTACAACAACTATCCCACGACCCGCACCGTCGATACGCACATGCTTCGCCTGCGGCAGAAGCTGGAGAAAGATCCCGCCGACCCGGTACACTTCCGGACGGTCCACGGCACAGGCTATAAGTTTGTCAGATAAAGCCAGTCAGGGAAGGGGGTCAGCGATGGGTCGTTTGCGGCTGCGGACCAAGTTCCTCATCGCCATGCTGCTGACCTCGGCCGGACTAACCGCAGTTTCCCTTCTAATTGTTCAGCGCACTGTGGAGACCCAGGTTCGGCGCGAACTGGGCAGCGATCTCGCCAACTCGGTTGAGACCTTCCGCAACGTGCAACGAGAGCGGGAGGCGGCGCTGGCGCGCTCCGCCAAGTTGATGGCCGACCTTCCCAGCCTCAAAGCCCTGATGACATCCCGCCACGCGCCCACCATCCAGGACGCATCGGATGAGATGTTTCGCCTGTCCGGTGGCGATCTGTTCGCGCTCATCGATTCGACGAACCAGTTCGTCGGATTTCATACCAGGGAACCGGGCATCGCTCGCGAACAGGCACAGCGCCTGCTGGAACATCGCAACGCCCTCGACGAACCGCTGCAGTGGTGGTTTGCTAATGGACATCTCTACGAGGTGGTGCTCAAACCCATCTATTTCGGGCGTCCCGCAGACAATTCCCTGCTCGGCGTAGTGGCAGTGGGATATGAGATGAACGCCACGGTGGCGCGTGAGGTTAGCCAGATTGCAGCCAGCCAGGTGGCCATTGTTTGCGGGCAGGACGTGGTGGTAAGCACGCTCAACTCCGAGCAGACCAGGGAATTGCGTGCGCAAATCACTACGCAAGCCCTTCCCCAGGGACCGGCCGATTGGAAGCTGGGGAAGGAAAGCTTCATCGCTTCCTCCCTGGCGCTCGACCCTGGTGCGTCGCCCGCGGTCAACATCGTGGTGATGAAGTCATACGACGAAGCCACCGCCTTTTTGGATCACCTGAGCCGGCTCTTGCTGGCGGTCGGTTTCGGCGCGGTTTTTGTCGGCAGCGTGCTGGTGTATCTGACCGCGAGCACCTTCACGCGCCCACTGGAAGAACTGGTGGACGGCGTGCGCGCCCTGGGGAGCGGAGACTTCCGCTATCCGCTGCACGCCAGCGGATCAGGAGAGGTCGCGGAGCTCACCAATGCATTTGGCGGCATGCGGGAGAGCCTCCATCAGGCACAGCAGCGGCTGCTGAACGCCGAACGCCTGGCCACCATCGGCACTATGGCAAGCTCCATTTCGCACGACTTACGGCATCCCCTAACCGCCGTGCTGGCCAACGCGGAGTTCCTGGCCGACGCCGATCTGAGCCCGCAGCAGCGCGAGGAGCTTTACCTGGAGATTCGACTGGCAGTCAACCGGCTGACCGACCTTATCGACTCCTTGCTGGAGTTGTCGCGCCCCGCTGAGTCGTTGAATGTGGCCGACGCGCCCATCGAGCGGACGATTAGTCGCGCCATCGAGCTGGTACACGCCCATCCCCAATTTCAGAAGATCAACGTGGCTATCGAATCGGCCGGCGTGCACAATGCGCAATTCGACTCGCGGAAAATGGAACGCGTCTTCTACAACCTGCTACTCAATGCCTGTCAGGCGACCCAGGGATATGGGGGCAATGTCGCGGTAACCGTGTCCAATCGCCAGGAAACTCTGGACATTCGCATCATCGACGACGGACCCGGCGTCGAAGCCTCCATTTGTGACAAACTGTTCCAGCCTTTCGTCAGCCACGGCAAGGAAAATGGGACCGGGCTGGGACTGACGATTGCGCAGAAAATCGTGCAGGACCACAGCGGCGCTCTGCAACTGGAAAGCTCGGCGCCGGGGCGCACCGTGATGCGGATTATGCTGCCACGGGTGCTAAAGAAAGCCGCTGTCGGTAACGGCCAGGCGGCGGACGCCTCCCGCCACTTCAGCATGTAACGACGTAACCACAAAGCGAAGGTTTGAAGGGCCCTTCAAATCGTTGCCCGAGGTGCGAAATGGAATTCAGATTCTCCCGAGTATTCGGCACTGCGTTGCTGTTGTGTCTATCTCTACGAGCGGGTAGCTGGTGTGCCGGGCAAGACCAACCAGCGGCAGGCACCAACCCGGGCGTGAATGCGGCCCTGGGCGAGCTGCAGTCCCAGGTACAGGAATTGAAGCAGATGGTGCTGCAACTCCAGCAGGAGACCAGCGCCAGCCGCGCCGAGATCTCCAAGCTTCGCCAGGAGCTGCAGGTGCAACGTACCGAAAGCTATTCACCATCGAGTGCCTCCGACAGTGATCAGCTCGCGGCTGCCTCAACTTCAGGCGGCGCCACGATAGAACAGCAAGTGCAGCATCTTGCCGAAGATGAGCAACTGTTGACTGAGAAGGTGAATCAGCAATACCAGACGAAGGTGGAGAGTGCTTCGAAGTATCGAGTTCGCCTTTCAGGCATCGTGCTCTTCAATTTGTTCGGTAACAGCGGCTATCCCGACAACCAGGACGTGCCCACCTGGGTGCTCCGACCTGATCCCATGGACTCGCCGGGATCCGTAGGGGGTACGCTTCGCCAGTCGATTCTGGGTTTCGAAGTGTTCGGGCCGGATGTCTTCGGGGCCCACTCCAGCGGCAACCTCAACCTTGATTTTGGAGGCGGATTCCCTGCCACCTACAATGGCGTGAACTCAGGAATTGCGCGCTTGCGCACGGCGACGGTTCGTCTGGATTGGAAGAACACGTCCATAATTGCCGGACAGGACGGCTTGTTCATTTCACCCCAGGCTCCAACTTCGTTCGCGTCCCTGATTGTTCCTGCACTCACCTACTCCGGCAACCTCTGGTCGTGGACCCCGCAAGTGCGGGTCGAACATCGTTTCGAATTCTCGAACCACTCCACGGTGAGCCTGCAGGGCGGCGTGCTGGATCCGCTGACCGGAGAACCGCCGGATGGCTTCAACTACGTCTGGTATCGGGCTCCCGACGCCGGCGAAGAATCGCGCCAGCCCGCTTTCGCCGCGCGCGTTGCCTACTCCCATCCGATACTGGGCCGCACTTTCACGGTTGGCGCAGGAGGCTATTACAGCCGTGAGTACTGGGGCTTTAACCGCAACACTAACGGGTACGCAGCCACCGCAGACTGGAACCTTCCGCTCAACCGGGTGCTAACCCTGAGCGGCTTCTTCTACCGGGGGCAAGCCATCGGCGGCCTCGGCGCTGCTCTGAGCCGGAGCGTTGTCTATAACGGGCCGCTCACCGATCCAGCCACAGCCGTGCTACCGCTGAATTCCGTCGGCGGGTGGGCGCAGCTCAAGTACCAGCCTCTTCCCAAACTCGAGTTCAACGTTGCATTCGGACAAGATAACGCGTTTGCGGCAGACCTTCGCTACTTTGGCAGTCAATCGGAAAGCTACGGCAGTCCGTTCGTGACTCGCAATCAGGGTGCCTTCGGAAACGTTATCTACCGGCCACGCTCCGACCTGCTCTTGTCGCTTGAATACCGCCGGCTGACCAGTTTCTCGATCTACAATCAGCGCTATGGAGCCGGACAACTGAACATGGCGATGGGGATACTCTTCTGACGCGATCCATGATTGCCGCAAGAAAACTCGCTCTGCTGGCTGCGATCGCGCTGTGTTGCCGGGGAGCCGTGAGCTTGTGGGCGCAAGAAATCAACGTGACCGGGCGCGTCCTGCTGGAGGGAGCAGGCCACATTTCCCCGGCAAACTCGACCGTCGTGTGGCTCGCCCCGCTCGGCACAGATGCGAATGCGGGAGCAAGCGTCCCGCCTATGCATGCAGTGCTGCAGCAGAAGAACAAGACATTTGAGCCTCACCTGCTGGTGGTCACCAAAGGGTCAACCGTCGAATTCCCCAACCGCGATCCCTGGTTCCACAACGTGTTTTCGCTGTTTAACGGCAAACGCTTCGACCTCGGGCTCTACGAAGCTGGCACGTCCCGCACTGTTCACTTCGACCGCGAAGGGATTTCGTTTATCTTCTGCAACATTCACCCCGAGATGAGCGCCGTAATCGTTGTTCTCGCCAGCCAGTACTTCGCCGTGCCCGATAAGCAGGGAGAATTCTCCATTGCCTCCGTGCCGCCCGGGCGTTACACGCTCCACGTGTGGAACGAAAGCGCTCAGCCGGCCGCATTGCAAGCTTTATCCCGCGCCGTGGACATCACTGCGGCATCTCATTTCGTGGGCACTGTGCGTGTGCCGGTGACGACAGCCTCGACTTCGCATAAGAACAAGTACGGCCAGGATTACGAGCCTCCCTCGCCCAATAATCCTGTTTATGTACAACCGCAATAGCGTTGCTGTTCTTGCGAATTCTCACAGTTCACGAAGCCGCCGTACCGTCTCGGACACGTCGCCGTGTTGAAACAGCCTGATACCGGCCACGCCGGTTGCACCAGCCTCGATGCAGGAACGAGCATTTGACAGCGTAACCCCGCCCAACGCGAGCACAACGAAACCCTCGCCTGCTTCCGCACCAGCCGCACCCAAAGCCTCCAGGCCGATTCCTGGCGATCCTGTCTGCACCTTCCCGAAGATCGGCGCCAACACAGCGAAATCCGCTGTGCTGGTTTTAGCGTCCTGAACGTCGGCGGACGTGTGTGCGGAAACACCAATCCAAGGGCGGCTGGCTCGGCATTGCATCCACAACGCTCGAACCTCCGACGCAGCAATTTCCCCGGCGGGAAGATGAACGCCATCAGCACCGCATGCCAGAGCGACATCGGTACGGCCGTTGATGAGCAGCCTCGTAGCGGCCGAGTGATCCCGAACCGCACTTAGGGCCTCACCCGCGAGGCGTTCCAGTTCGCGTGGCGAAAGGTCCTTCTCCCGTAGCTGTATCCAGTCAACTCCCGCGCCGGCCGCTTCCGCCAGCCTGTGGAGCAACGCGGTGCGCTGCTGTGCTTCTGAGCCGGAAAAGCCTTTGCGATCGGTGATGTAATAGAGGAGCATCGCCGAAGCGATTGTATTCTGGATTGCCGAACAGCTAGGGCCAAGCTTCCCCAGTCGGTCGGTGCGACCGAGCCTTGTGATCCGTGTTCACCTCGTTCGGTTCCGAATGTGCTCTAGAATGGAGCCGTGCCGCCAGCTTCCAAGCATCGTCCCCGACGCAAAACGAGATCTGCATCCGAACCGCACTCGACAGCCAAAGTGAGGAAGTCAATTGAGATTTTGCAGGCGCAAAGCCTCAAGCGACTCCCATGGCTGGTCCACGGATTCAGCACCCGGCAAGGCGGTGTTTCGCGATGCTACGGCGGGGACACCCTCAATCTCACCCTGACCCAGCACGACACCAGAAGAGAACGTTGAACGCAATCGCGCGCTGTTTCTCGAGGCGGTTGGAGCAAACAGGAGAGGACGGGCGACCGTGGCCGCTGGTTCAGCTGAAGCAGATTCACTCTTCGATCGTGCACCTCGTCACTGGTGCATCGCGTGAGGCATTGACGGGCGACGGGCTTATCACCGGCACAGCGGGTTTGTTGCTGGCCGTCAAGACTGCCGACTGTGTTCCAGTTCTAGTAGCCGATGTGAAGCGTCGCGTCGTCGGTGCCTTTCACGCAGGGTGGCACGGGACCGTCGCGCGGGTGGTCGAGAAAGGCATCGGCGAAATGCGGCGGCAATTCGGCAGTGTGCCACGCGATCTGCGCGCTGTCATTGGACCATCGATTCGACAATGCTGCTATCAGATCGGTTCGGAAGTGCGAGCGGAGTTTCAATCGCAGTTCTCCTATGCTGACGAGCTCTTTGAGGAGGTCTTCGATGCCAACGCGATCCACGTGCGTTATCCCCTGCTGTTTCTGAACCAGCGAGCGCCCGGCCACGGCGAACTCGGTCCCGAAATCCATTTGGACCTGGTCGAAGCCAACCGGCGCCAGTTGCAGGATGCCGGAATGCGCGAGGAACAGATCAGCGTGATCGAGGGCTGTACCGCGTGCGACAGCGGGCGCTTCTTCTCGCATCGGGCGGAGTTCGGACAAACTGGACGGATGATGGCGGTGATTGGAATCAGGCAGGAATGAGCCGCTCTCTAGGTAGTTGGAGCGGGCTTAATGTAGTGATCGGGTTCCTGATCTTCGCCACGTTAATGGCAGCCTTTATTGGAAGCTTGCTGTTGTTTCCGGGCAGGCTGTTCGAGTCTGTATGGCAATTCAACCCGGAAGCACGATCCGCATTCCAGAGTATGGGAAGGCTCGCTTCCCTGCTCCTGTTTGTTGTAGGAGCAGTCGCCTGTGGCGGGGCAGTTGGCATTTACCGGCGCCGCAAATGGGGATGGTGGCTCGCTGTCCTGCTCTTTTCAGTGAACGCTCTGGGCGACGCTGTAAGCTTGTTCGCGCCGGGAAGAACCCTACAAGGATCGGTCGGCGTCTTGATCTCTGGATTGTTCCTGTTGTATTTACTACAGCCCAGAGTGCGGCGGCAATTCAGCGGTCAAGCTGTTCCAAACAACTGATCGAACCTAATCAATCACTATGACTCTGGCGTATTTCCCGGCGCAGCCTGAGGCTTAGCGACGTAGTTGTTGACCATGTCTTTTAGTTCTTTGCTGGGCTTGAAGAACGGAATCTTTTTGGCGGGAACGTCAACGCGGTCGCCAGTCTTGGGATTGCGCCCGACGCGGGGCTTGCGTTGGCGAGTGCGAAAACTGCCGAAGCCACGGATCTCGATCTTGTCGCCGGCGCGCAGTGAGCGCACCACGCTCTCAAAGATGGTTTCTACGATGACTTCGCTGTCCTTCCGGGTGAGTTCCGCCAGCCGGGAAACTTCGTCGATCAAGTCTGCTTTGGTCATCTTTCGCACGCCCCTTCTTACGGAACCAATGGCCTTGACATCGGCACAACCGGATACTCTCAAATTACGGCAAGGTTGGCAAGCCTAACTTTCCGTTGGACTTCCGAGCCAGAGTGATTTCCCGCGAGGTTACTCTCAGCCCCAGTCACGTTACCCTGGCGTTACTTCCAGAGGTAGTAGAACCCGACATTGGTTTCCATTAGCTTGGCGCGGCTGGGCAAGTATTCCGAAACATCCCCGAACAGCAGATCGAGAACGCTCTTGCGCTCCTTCTCGGGATGCACCAGCGTCGGTTCGCCTTTGATTCCGACTGACTTCGCCGTGTCTTCAATCGCCGTGCGGAAATCGCCAATCTGGTCCACCAGCTTCAACGGCATTGCCTGCTCGCCGGTCCACACTTTGCCATTGGCAAGCGTGCGAATCTCCTCGTCCTTCATGTGGCGTCCGCTGGCCACATTGTGGATGAACTGTACGTGCATGTCGTCAATCAGGCCTTGCAGGTAGGCACGCTCGGCGGGCGTCATCTCGCGCGTGGGCGAACCAGTGTCCTTAAACTCGCCTGCCTTCAAGGTGATGTCTTTGATCTTGGCCCACTTCATCAGCTCTTCATAGTTGACCCACTGGGCAATCACGCCGATGGAGCCCACAATGCTGGCCTCATCCGCAAATATCTTATTGGTCGCCGACGAGACGTAGTATGCGCCGCTGGCGCCAACCGTCTGAATGGAAGCTACGATGCGCTTCTTCTTCTCATCGCGAACCCGCAGCACCTCGCGATAGATCTCTTCCGAGGCTGCAGCGCCGCCCCCCGGCGAGTTCACATGCAGGACGATCGCTTTGATGGAGCTGTCATCGCCGTACTTTCTGAGCTGGTCAACGACGTCCTTGGGCGTGATGATCACGCCTTCCAGATCCACAACGGCGATCTTGTCGCCGAAACCGCTGAAGCTGTCCTTCTGCTGCGAGCGAACGGTGAAATAGACCAGAGCAAAGATGGCCGTCAGGAAAAGAAAGAAAGCTCCGCCGCCCAACAAAACCCACAGGAATACGCGGGAGCGCGGCTGTTCTGTCATAAGGAAGACCTAAGTTTAGCAGAAGCGGTAATCGACAACTCCGAAGCTTTCGTCGCTCGATTCTGCAAGCTTCCACGACGTTGCGGCCTCAGTGAAACATGGCGGCGAGGAGGGCCCCAATCCGGCTGAAGAAGCCATGCTTCTGCTGTTTCGTCGCAGTATCGGTGGTGGGCGGCTCCTTGCTCTTCTTCCCGGGTGGCGGCAGAACCACCGGATCGAGCTGCACCACCTTATTGTTTTCCAGCTTCAAGGTGGCAACCATCTCTGTCAGATCAGGCGCTGGGTCGTTGGCGCGGAAAACAAACGGCGCTTCCACTGCTACGTGTTCCTCGGGAGAAGGTGCCGGCAGAGGCTTGGCAGGCGGAGCAGCCGCCGGTTGCGCGGGCTTGGATTCCGGGGGTGGAGGCGGAGGCGGCGCCGCTTTCGCCACTTGTACTGGCGGGGAAACCGGACATCCGCAATTCTGCTTGGAACGAACCGCCTCGTTGAGATGGCCACCCTTGAAGAGCACGGCTTCGTCCTGCTTTACCTGATAGGTCGCATCGCCCATAGTCTCGGAGACGACAATGGCCGAAGCGTTCCAAGGCAACGACTGCACACAAGTATCACCTTGCGGTGTGACATGCACCGCGACATGCACGGTTCCGGGACCGGGCAGCAGCAAGCGCAAATCCGGAGTGAGGAGCGTGTCGGCCGAAGCGCCAATGGGATAGTTCATTTCCAGATTGCCGCTGTTCAAGCTGAACATCAGCTCGCGTCCATTTTGCGATGCAGTGACGGAGAGCTTGGTTCCCTGGCAAACCAGCAGGCTGCCCCCGCGCTCCAGCTTCAGGGTCGCAGCTTGCGCTCCCGCCTGGATGGAAGAGCCGCTCAACACGCTGGTTCCCGAGCCCGCTAAAATCACCGACCCTTTCACGCTGGCGTCGGTCGCGTAGAGTTCTCCCAAAGTTTGCTGCGCCGAAGCGGTGCCGTGCATCGCGACAAGCAAGGCTGGCAGGAATATGCGTTGGAGAGCGGACAACATGAGTTGCAAACTGCAATGAAGTGGAATCGCTTTACGACGATAACACTGAAGAAGACGGTTCACAACGGAATCGTCGAGGGGTGCAGACATTGGCATGCTACTTGGACGTCGGGTTCTTCTGCTGGTTGTAGGTGATGCCCTTGGGTTCGAACATGGTCGCCGGGAAATTATTGTTGTAGGTGACGGTGGTCATGAAGCGCTGGTTGCTCATCTCGCCATTCAAGTTGCGCACCGTGCTCAGCGGTGTCTGGATGCCCTGAATCAAGCGGTAATTGCCGAAGACCTCTGACTCCTCATCCATCAGCCGGTCATTGGGATCGCGCCAGCTATAGGTCTTCTTCACCGGCAGGTGCGAGCGCGGATCGATTGACAGCGTCACACTGTCGTTGGTGCCGCTCAATACCGTAATCTGGTCGGCAAGATTCTGCTCGACCATGGCCGGGCCGCTGTACAAAATCATGGTGCCGGGTGCAGGCAGCCATTCGCGAATGATCCACTCCAGCGAGTGCTCGCGGCGGCGCAGATAATCCTCCAACTGCTTCGGATCCTGCGTAGCCGTGCCTTTGTAGGTGATCTCGTAACCCTTGTCGCCGATGTTGAGCTCGATCACGTCACGCTGCTTGGTCAGCTCCCAACGATCTTTGTCGGGCCATTCCCAGAAGCGCCAGAATTGCACGCCCTGGCCGGTCGGCTGGCCATGATAGAAGGCATAGGTGCGCCCTTCGATTTGCATATCGTGGATGTTCAGGTAAGCCTCGCCGCCGAGGGCCTGAATCATGTCGTTGAGGATCTTGAGCGCCTTCTGCTGGCTCGGATCTTTGACCGACGCGAATTGGGCGGTAGGCCAGTTGGAGGGAACTGGAGCGGCCGGGACCGCCGGCCGAGGAACCGTGGACTGCGCAGGCGCAACGGCTGGCTGGGCAGGCGCGGGCGTCTGGCCCACAGCGAACGAGGCGAGGGAGACGATGAGAAAGTACGAGGCGGCGGTGCGCATGGCTGCGATGATTCTAGAACGGACAAGCCGAATCCGCTGCTGGCAAATTACGCGGCATCCCTGACCTCGAAGCTGGCGAAGGCTTCGTCCATCTCTGGTTGCGCTTTATTTTCCAGCTCAGCCCCAACCTCGTGTCTGCTTCCCGACGAGCTCGGTTGCCAAGCTGATGACAGCGTCAGGATTGCCCTTAGCCGGGCCCCAGAGCCTACGTCACAGTTTGGCGGGACGCTTTTCCACCTTCAACTCCCGCTGATGGGCGGCAGGTTGCATTTCGCCGAACGGCCTGGTTACGCGATAAGATATCTAACTGCCCGTGAGCCGGAACTCTTATGCAGAAGTGTGAATCGTGCGGTTCGGATGTCGCGCAGGCAACCAGGTTCTGCGCCTCGTGTGGAAAACCGATTCCTACCGAAGTGTGGGCGACCATGGACGCCGACGCCACGTTGCCACCCGTCTCGAAACGTCCCAGTTCCAGGCCTCCTTCCTCCAGACCATCGTCCCATTCCTTCCGCAATGAAGGGCGCTTCACTCCGGGCAGTCTGATAGCGGGCCGCTATCGGATCGTCGCACTGCTCGGCCGGGGCGGCATGGGTGAGGTTTATCGCGCCGATGACCTCAGCCTGGGCCAGCAGGTCGCGCTCAAGTTTCTGCCGGAGTTTGCCAGCGACGAGCAGACGCTGGAACGGTTTCGCAACGAAGTGCGCATCGCCCGTCGCATTTCCCATCCCAACGTATGCCGCGTCTTCGACATCGGCCAGACCGACGACCTGATTTTCTTCACCATGGAGTACATCGATGGCGAAGATCTGGCCTCGTTGCTGCGGCGCATCGGGCGTTTGCCCACCGACAAGGCCGCCGAAATTGCCGGCAAGATTTGCGCCGGGGTCGCCGCGGCCCATGACAAGGGGATCCTGCACCGTGATTTGAAGCCCGCCAATGTCATGCTCGATGGCCGGGGCGAGGTCCTGATCACTGACTTTGGTCTGGCTGGCGTTGCTCACGAGATCGAGGATGTGCGCAGTGGCACCCCGGCCTACATGGCTCCCGAACAGCTGTCCGGAGAAGCGGTCACCATCAAGAGTGACATCTACTCCCTGGGACTGGTGCTGTACGAAGTGTTCACGGGCAAAGCTGCGTTTGACGGTAAGACCCTGGAAGAGATTGTGCGCGTCCGCCGGGAAAGCACGCCCAGCCGGCCTTCTTCGCTGGTCAGGGACCTTGACCCGGCGGTCGAACGCGCGATCCTGCACTGCCTGGAAACAGACCCCGACGCCCGCCCTGCTTCCGCGCTGGCAGTCGCGGCCGCCTTGCCCGGCGGAGATCCGCTGGCCGCTGCCATCGCCGCTGGAGAGACGCCGTCGCCGCAAATCGTTGCCGCCGCCGGGGAAACCACTGGGCTCAAACTTCCGGTTGCACTTGGGGCCCTGGCGATCGCACTGGTGGGGCTGGTTGCCTTTTACCTGCTGGGAGCGCGCACCAGCGCCATTGAGCGCATGGACCTTCCCTACCCCTCGGATGTGCTTTCCCAAAAAGCTCGCGACATCGTGCAACAGCTTGGCTATACGGCGACCCCGGCCGACAGTGCCGACGGTTTTTCTTACGACGACGCTTACGTGGATTATTTGCACGACAATCCCAAACAACGCACTACATGGGACGCCGCCTTGAAAGGCCGGCCACCGGTCCTGTTGTATTGGCTGCGCGAGAGTCCCTCGGACCTGGTGGGAGCAGAGATCAAAGATAGCTCGCTGGTGCCCGGGATCGTGGACCTGAGCGACCCGCCGCCCATCCTCTCGGGCATGGTTCAGATTTCCCTCGACCCACAGGGCAGGCTGAACCATCTCGAAGTTATTCCGCCGCAGGTCGAGAAGACGTCGGCCTCGTCCGCAGCTTTCGACTGGAGCGTGCTGTTCAAAATGGCCGGTTTGGACCCGGCACAATTCAAATCAGCCGAACCGTCCTGGAACTCGCTGGCGGCTGCGGACACTCGCATGGCGTGGACCGGTACCTGGCCGGGAACCACCTACCCCTTGCGCGTCGAAGCTGCCTCGTGGCGCGGCAAGCCTGTTTTCTTCACCCTGATCGGCGGCTGGACAAAACCGGACCGAATGCCCTCGGACGATTCCTCCCGCAATAAGGCCGTGGGTCTTATCGTCTCCAGCGCTGCCTTTGTCTTGCTGGTGGTTGCGGTCCTGATCGCACACCGTCACTATATCCGCGAGAAGGCCGATGTTCGGGGAGCCTGGCAGTTGGGCGTCGTCCTGTTTGTGGTGCAAATGGTTCTCTTTGTCTTGGAGGCCCACTTCGTGCCATCTGTGGCAAGCTTTGGACTGTTTGTTCTGGCGGCCGCTGGAGGTCTGTTCATCACGGCGGTGGTGGGCGCGCTCTACCTGGCGATTGAACCCTATGTCCGGCGGCACTGGCCGCATGCAATCATTTCCTGGAGCCGGCTTATGGTTGGGCGCCTCCGCGATCCCCTCGTCGGCCGTGACCTCCTGTACGGGGTGATTCTGGGTGTGGTCTGGGCGGTCATCTTTTCCGTGTTCTTCCTGATGAGATTGCGGGCCGGTGATGCCCCAGCCTTTGGCACAACGGCTTACCTTCTGGGGGCGCGCCAGGTTCTGGGAACCTGGTTTTGGCATCTGGCCAATTCCATACAAGGGACCTTGGTTTTCTTCTTCCTGATGTTCGTTCTGCGGGTCATTCTGCGCAAACCCTGGCTGGCGGCTCTGGCGTTTGTCGCCATATGGGTCGCAATTAAGACATTTGACAGTCACCACCCCTGGATCGATCTTCCGACCTATATCGCCATCTACGGTATTGCAGCCTTTGTGGTGCTGCGCTTCGGGTTTATAGCCCTGGCTGCCGGCATGTTTAGCGTTGATCTGCTCTTGAATATCCCCATCACCACTCATTTCTCCAGTTGGTATATGGGTGGCTCGCTCTTTGTTCTGCTGACCGTCAGCGGTATGGCGATTTGGGGGTTCTATACCTCCCTCGGCGGACAGAACCTGTGGAAAGAGAATCTTCTGGACTAGCAACCGCCCGACGCGAAGGGCCGTGTCTTTCCACCGTGCTCTGGCCGATCACACACCGCGGAGCTAATGTGGCTTGGTACTGCTGGTTCCCTGCTTGGCTGGCGCTTTTGCCGGCTTCGAGGGTGGTTTGGGATGGGCATCTTCCGCTACCTGCTGAGCGACCCTGTCTGATGCCATGACGAATGTAGCCATGACCGCGTTGACGTCGAACTGAGTGGCGTCGGCCGCCAACGCCAGATCTTTGAGCTCGGGGACCGGCTTGCCCACCTTGTACAGAGTCACATTGGTCAAGGCCTGGAACTTCGTGGGATCCAATATAATGCCTTTCGGCAAAGACGCTGGTGGCAGGCCGCCCTTGCCGGGCTCTTTGACCTGAGCTGAAACGGTATAGAGGATGTAGTCGCACTGCTTGGCGCTCGCCTCACCCTCCACATCGGCCTGCGGCGCTTCGGCGTCCAACGGCACCGCCTCCATTTGGTGGCGGCCGATTTCGCTCATCAGGTTCAGGCGCAGGTTGTCGGTAGGCAGGGACTGGCCGCTCATGTCCTTAATCTTTACGACGCCGATGCGCACCGTCCCCGCGACCTTGGGCGCTAGGGTCGGGGTAGGCGGCACTGCGGGCGGGGTTGCCGCTGCCTTGGCTGGGGGCCGGCTCAGCCGCCGCCTCCGCGTGGCTCGCAGGCGCGCCGCCCATCATCGCCGACATGTCCGCTCCTTTGCAGCCGGGCGGCATTTCAAAGAGCGGAGCTTCGAGGCTTGCGTTGGTCAGTTCCACTACTTCTGTCGTGGTGGTGAAGGTTCCGTGTTCCGATACCATGGTCGTCGTCTGTTTCAGCGGATATCCGAGCGCTCCCCCGCCGCCGCCCTTCATCACGATGCGGTCGTTGCAACCGCGTTTGCCGCCGCCGCAAGCCATGGCGCGGTAGGATTCGTCGGAACAGGAAAAACCAGCCGACAGATCGGCGTACCAGCCATCCGTTTCCATCTTCATGTGCGACTGGTTGCAGGCGTCCGGGCTGGACTCCATCATCATGGAAGTCTTGATATGGCGTGCCTTGTAACCGAACATTTCCTGGCGCTCGCCGGTATCGGTGGAGGTGCGAGTGATGGTCACCACGCCACCTTTACGCGGGAGCGTAGGCTCGTCTTCCGACTTTCCCCGTGCCATGGCCGCCAGGTTCGGCGTCGCGGGACAGGAGGTTTCGCCTCCCCCCATTGACATCACCGTGCACTGGTTGCCGCTGATGGTGATCATCCGCTTTTCGTCGCACTGGATAATCGAGACCGTTCCTCCATGGCCGCCAAAGCTCATCTCGTTGCGCTCGCGAGCGCCTTTGATGTACACCGTGCTCTCCGTGGTATGACCCATCACCGTGGTGCGGGTCTTGATCTTCAGGTCGGCGGATGCGACGCTAGTGAAGCAGGCTAGGGCTACCGCAAGAGCATACAGGTAACACCACAGGCGGGTCATAGAAGGCCTCCTCGAAAAGACACGACCATTGCCGGGAAATGAGAACTCGGCGCAATTCTAAATAAACGGGAGTCGAATACAACGGATATGTCTCCGCAAACCGGCCTGACCGATTCAAATCGGGAATTCCGGTTCGGGCATTCCCGGAGGATTTGCGCCCGGCCCGGCATTAAAGCACAATATAGGTCGCTTTACGCGCCGGAAGATTCTTGCGAACTGGGGTATCCAACATCTTCGTCGGCGTCGGGGAAATCGAAAATCGCCTTGTTAATTGGGGAACTCAGACAAAGACAAACGAGTTCCCCGTTGTGCGAGTCCTCACAGCTCTCAGCTTGTGAGTTGATCATCTGCGGGAGGCACCATGAAAGCAACACAAGTTCTACATGACCTGGGCCAGAGTCTCTGGCTGGACAATATCACGCGCGACCTGCTGAATAGCGGCACGCTTAAGACCTACATTGACGAGTTGTCGGTCACCGGTCTCACTTCTAATCCGACCATCTTCGACCTGGCAATTAAAAAGAGTGCAACCTACGATCCGGCAATCCGCGAAAAGCTAATCCAGGGAAAGTCCGGCGAAGCGCTTTTTTTTGAACTGGCCTTGCAGGACCTGACGCGGGCTGCTGACCTGTTTCGCCCGGCCTACGATCAAACCAAGGGCGTGGACGGTTGGGTGTCGCTGGAGGTCTCGCCGCTGCTGGCCTATGACACCGCCACCACCCTTAAGGAAGCCAAGGTCCTGCACGCGCGCGCCGCACGCCCCAACCTCTTTATCAAGATTCCGGGCACGAAGGAAGGTTTGCCGGCGATCGAGGAAGCGATCTTCGCTGGCGTCTCCATCAATGTGACTCTGCTGTTCTCTCGCGAACAGTATCTGGCGGCGGCCGGCGCCTACCTCAAAGGTATCGAGCGACGCATCGCTGCTGGACTGGACACCAAGGTTGGTTCTGTAGCTTCGATCTTCATCAGCCGTTGGGATGTCGCGGTGAGCAGTAAAGTCCCTGAGGCCCTGCGTGACCGGCTTGGAATCGCCATCGCCAAACGCGCCTACAAAGCCTACTGCGAACTGCAGCAGTCTCCGCGCTGGCAGGCGATTGCCAAGGCCGGCTTCAACCCGCAGCGGCTGTTGTGGGCCAGCACGGGAACCAAGGATCCCCGCGCTTCGGACATTTTGTATGTCCAGGCCCTGGCCGCGCCCAACACGGTCAACACCATGCCCGAAGCCACCTTGAAAGCGCTTGCCGACCATGGCGAAATAGGCGCTGTCATGCCAACCGACGGCGGCGATTGCGAGGCCGTGCTGGCCGACTTCGCCAAAGCCGGGGTTGACATCGACGCGCTGGCTGCACAGCTTCAGACCGAAGGCGCAAAGTCCTTTGTCGATTCCTGGAATGAGCTTATGGGGGTGATCGAGTCCAAGAGCGCCGCCCTGAAGGAGACGATGCCCGCATGAAAGTTCTTGTCGTGGATGTTGGTGGAACAAACGTCAAAATACTCGCCACCGGGCAAACCGAACGCCGAAGGTTCCCCTCTGGTCGGAAACTGACGGCCGAACAGATGGTAGCGGGCGTAAAGAAGCTGGCCGCCGATTGGCAATATGACGTGGTATCGGTTGGATATCCCGGCCCGGTGCTGCATGGACGCCCCATCAACGATCCTCCCAACCTGGGGAAGGGCTGGGTCGGTTTCGACTTCCAGAAGGCGTTCGGATGCCCCGTGAAGGTGATCAACGATGCAGCCATGCAGGCCCTGGGCAGCTACCAGGGCGGCAGAATGCTGTTCCTCGGCTTAGGTACCGGCCTGGGCTCGGCCATGGTCATAGATGGAGATATTGAGCCCATGGAGTTAGGTCACTTGCCTTACCGGAGGCGCACCTACGAGGACTACGTGGGACTTCGGGGAATTCGCCGCTATGGGCGCAAGAAGTGGCGGCGCTACGTGAAGAATGTCGTCGAGCGTTTCGTCAAGGCCTTGGAGCCTACCGAGGTGATCCTGGGAGGCGGAAACACAAAGCTGCTGAAAGCGCTGCCTCCACGCTGCAGCCCCGGCGCCAACGCCAATGCTTTCGTCGGAGGGTTTCGGCTGTGGGGCGAAAGCGCAGGCGAAAAGCCGGCATCACCGGTGAAAGCGTCCGGAACTGTCGGCCGGGTGAACGGTCCGGAAGTGAAAAGCAAAGCACAGGCAGCAGGAGCGTAAACATGGCGACCGCAGTGACCGCCCTCAAGAAATCCAAGCCCCTCAAGCGCCGCCCGGCCTGGAAGGCTCTGGGAGCGCACCACAAGCAGATTCGCGGCACGCATCTCCGGCAACTGTTCGCCGACGATCCCCAGCGGGGCGAGCGTTTCAACCTTCAAGCTGTCGGCCTTTACTTCGACTACTCCAAGAACCGCATCACCGACGAAACTCTAAAGCTGCTCCTTCAACTGGCGGAAGAGTCGGGTCTGCGCCAGCACATTGATGCGATGTTTCGTGGCGACAAGATCAACGTCACGGAAAAGCGCGCCGTGCTGCATGTCGCGCTGCGCGCTCCCAAGGGCGAGAAGATTCTCGTGGATGGCAAGGATGTGGTTCACGCGGTTCATGCCGTGCTCGACAAGATGTCTGCCTTTTCGAATCGCGTGCGCAGCGGTGAGTGGAAAGGCCACACCGGCCAACGCATTCGCAACGTGATCAACATCGGCATCGGCGGCTCCGATCTCGGGCCCGTCATGGCGTATGAGGCGCTGCGCTTTTACAGCCAGCGCGACATGACCTTCCGCTTCGTCTCCAACGTGGACGGCACGGACTTCGCTGAAGCCGTGCGCGATCTGGATCCGGCCGAGACGCTGTTCATCATTTCGTCCAAGACTTTCACGACCCTGGAAACGATGACCAACGCGCACACCGCCCGCGACTGGTCGCTGAAAGGTCTGGGCGGCGACGAGAAAGCCATTGCGAAACATTTCGTCGCGGTCTCGACAAACACCGCCGAGGTGGAGAAGTTCGGCATCGACACCGCCAACATGTTTGAGTTCTGGGATTGGGTAGGCGGGCGCTACTCCATGGACTCGGCCATCGGCCTGTCCACCATGATCGCTATCGGCCCCGACAACTTTCGCGCAATGCTGGACGGCTTTCATCAGATGGACGAGCACTTCCGCACTGCGCCCTTCGAGCAGAACTTGCCGGTGCTCCTGGGACTGCTGGCCGTCTGGTACAACGACTTCTTTGGCGCGCAGACCGTCGCCGTGCTGCCCTACGAGCAATATCTGAAACGCTTCCCAGCCTATCTCCAGCAGTTGACCATGGAGAGCAACGGCAAGCACGTCACACTGGGGGGCAAGAAAGTCAATTACGACACAGGGCCGATTTACTGGGGCGAGCCGGGCACCAACGGACAGCATTCCTTTTATCAGTTGATCCATCAGGGGACCCGGCTGATTCCATGTGACTTCATCGGCTTCTACAAGACGTTGAACCCGCTCGGCGAGCATCACACGCTGCTGATGTCCAACGTGTTCGCCCAGGCCGAAGCCCTCGCATTCGGAAAAACACCCGAGGAAGTGAAAGATGAAGGCACACCGAAATGGCTGGTGCCGCACCGGGTCTTCGAGGGCAATCGGCCGTCAAACACTATCCTTGCCGATCAGCTGACACCGGAGACGCTGGGCAAGCTCGTGGCTTTGTACGAGCACTCCGTGTTCACCCAGGGAACCATTTGGAGTATCGACTCCTTCGATCAATGGGGTGTTGAGCTGGGCAAGGTCCTGGCAAAGCGGATCATCGGCGAATTGGAGAGCCCGACCGACCCGCCCCTGACTCACGACAGCTCGACTAACAAGCTGATCCGGCAGTTCCGGGAGAAGCAGTAGAGGCGTTCGCGGCAGAAGCGCCCTGCTCGATGGGCCATAACCCCCAAGCGCAAGCCCTGTCTCCGTCGGTGCTCTTACTGGACTGCGCCAATAAACGTCCCGAAGGGCGCCACCGGTACAGCGTTCAGCGGCACTGCTTCTACGCTCACGCCAGGATTGCTGAGCAGATGCTTCGCTGAACTGCCGCTGATTCCCTCAGCCTTCAGGTCGAATACCAGCGTCTTCGGCTTGCCGCTCATATTCAGCACCACCAGCACCGACTCGCCACTCTGCGGGTTCTTGCGCAAATAGGAAAGCACGTCCGCATCATCGCGGTTCAGCGCCTGGTACGATCCATCGCGCAGCGCCACTAGGTCGCGGCGTAAGGCAATCAGCCGCTTGTAGAAGTTTAGGATCGAGTTCGGGTCCTTCCCTTCCACCGCGACATTGCGCTGTGTGTAACTCGCCGGAAGCGGCAGCCAGGGCTTTGCCGACGTGCTGAAACCCGCATTCTTCGAGGTGTCCCACTGCATGGGGGTGCGTTCCCCGTCCCGTCCTTTTTCTTTGGGCCAACCAATCTTGCCGATCGGATCCTTCACGTCCTCCTTGCGCGCGGGCGGTGTGGTCACCATGCCGATCTCTTCGCCGTAATACATCTGCGGCGTGGCGCGCGTGGTCAGCAGCAACGCCGCCATGAGCCTGGCAATATCGTCGTTGTGGACGCCATCACCGTAGCGGTTCCAGGTGCGGTCCTGATCGTGGTTGTTGAAGAAAAAGTACGGCTGGCCGCCCACCGCGTTGCGATCGATCTGGTCGATCAGCTCGCGGAAGCGCGACGCGGAAAGCTGGTTGACGTCGGCAACCTGAAAGTCCATGGGCAGTTGGATCTCGTCCAGCTTGCTGCCGTACATCTTGGTCAGCTCGGTGATATTGGGCTCGTCGGCTTCGCTGATCAGCACCGGGTTCCCAGGATATTGATCTACCACCTTGCGCATCTCGCGCAGCGAGTCGTGGACTTCCGGCAGATTGTCGGTGTACTTATGCTCGATGTTGGGATCGCCATAGGCGTTCTTGCCCGGCAGAAGCGGGTCATCGTGCAGATTGGGATCTTCATAGAGGCGCGACACCGCATCAATGCGGAAGCCCGCCACGCCTCGGTCCATCCAGAAGCGCAGCACGTCCATCATCGCCTGCTGCACCTGCGGATTGCGCCAGTTCAAGTCCGGCTGCTGCGGGTAGAAATAGTGGTAATAATACTGGCCGGTCTTGCCATCGAACGTCCACGCGGAATGACCGAACCAGGAGAGCCAGTTGTTGGGCGGCTGGCCCGGCCCCTTGCCGTCCCGCCAGATGTACCAGTCGCGCTTGGGATTGGTGCGCGATGAGCGCGACTCGATGAACCACGGATTCTGGTCGGAGGTGTGGTTGGCCACAAAGTCCATGATCACGCGAATATTACGCGCCTTCGCTTCCTTCACCAGGCGATCGAAGTCGGCCATGGTTCCGTATTGCGGATCAATCGCCGTGTAGTCCGCGATGTCGTAGCCAAAATCAATCTGCGGCGAAGGATACATTGGGGTGATCCAGATGGCGTCCACGCCGAGGTCGCGCAGGTAATCCAGGCGTTGCGTGATGCCGTTGATGTCGCCCACACCGTCGCCATTGGAGTCCTGAAAACTCCGCGGATAAATCTCGTAAATGACCGCATGTTTCCACCACGGGTCGTTCGCAGCCTGCTGCCGCTGCTGAGCAGCCGGGACTGCGGATGCCGCTTGTTGGGCCCAGGCGAGGCCGTGGGGAACTGGCAGACTAAGAAGCAGCAGAACAACAAACGCTCGCAAACGGCTCGCCAGCAAAAATCCTCCAGGTTGACGATACAATCGGAGCTCAAAAAGAGCGCTATCTTCTCGCATCGCTTCGCTGCGAACTTTGTACCGCCTTGACGGATGCCATTCTCACCGCCAATCGCGCTTTGCGATCTGAGCCCGAATCAGTGTTTGGTGGCCGCTTTGCCGGGTTGAAATTCCGGATCTCCCGACTGCCACAGAACAAAGCTGAATTGGTCGGCCAGCAGACGCTCCCGTTGCGGCCGGCTTGAGCCCAAGCCGTGCCCCTCGTCGAAGTCCACGCGCAACAGGATCGGTCTACCACTGCTGCTGGCGGTCTGCAGTCGCGCGATCATCTTGGCCACCATCCACGACGGCACGCGCGGGTCGTTGGTGCCGGTGATTCCTAGCACGGCGGGGTACGGTGTCCCATTCACTATATGGTGATAGGGACTAATCGCGTAGAGGTACTTGAACTGCTGAGCGTCATTGACGTCGCCGAACTCGGGAACATTTGCGGCGCCCCCCTGCGTGGTCTGGAATCGCAGCAGGTCGGTCACGCCAACATTATCAATAGCAGCAACAAATAATTCCGGATGCTGCACCATGGCTCCGCCGACTGCGATGCCGCCGGCGCTTGTGCCCCGCACGGCGAGGTGGCCGGCCGACGTGTACCGCTGTTCGATCAGGTATCGCGCAGCAGAAACCATGTCGTCGATGGTGTGCTGCTTGGTCTCTTTCTTCCCGGCATTATGCCAGGATTCACCAAACTCTCCGCCGCCGCGCAGGTGGACGATGGCGAACACGCCCCCTCGCTCAATCCACGCCAGAATACGAGGGTCGAAGTACGGATCATACGAAATCCCGTAGGCCCCGTAGCCTTCGTAAAGAGCTGGATGCGAGCCATCCAGGGCCAGGCCTTTCTTGCACAGTATGGAGAGTGGAACCCTGGTTCCATCCGCGCTGGTTGCTTCGACCTCACGCGCTTCGAAGCCAGCGAAGTCCGCTGGATGTTTCTGGATGAGCGCCGTATTCGATACGCGATTGGATGATGGATCGTAGGCAAACGCCTGGTCAGAATTTGTCCACGATTCCAGACGGAAGACGACCCCCGGTAAAAGAACATTGGCGTCAACATTTGAGATCGTGCCGCTATAAGGCAGAGGCATCTTCTCCCATTTCAATTGCGGTCCATAAGACGAGCGTCGCAGCTCAAAAGTTACTCCCCGCTTCGATTCGAGATACAGTCCGTCCTCGGCAGCATACACGCCAACCAGCACGGCATCGTTCGGGGGAACAAGCACGGTGGCATGGGCTATATCCGGATGGTCGAGGTCGAGCGCGATCAGCTTCCGGTTTGGAGCGTCCCTTTCGACGAGCAGGTACAGAGTCGACCCGTACACGGCAATGGGGCTGTCGGCCACGGCTGCGACCATGTCTTCCGAAGAGACGATCTTGCGCCAAGGGGCGCTTGCCTCCTGGGTTTCACTGGGCGCGATATACAGGCTGGCTGGATCTGTCGTTCCCGCCGAATAATAGGCCACGGCGTACTTTGATCCTGGAGTGATGGTTACGCCGACAAATCCCGCCTTGGGGATGTTTATCGACGACGCGACTCCAGGGCCAAAAGCCTCGACATCCTTTTCCGCGTCGCTGCCGACAACGTGGAGGTAAACACGCTGGTTTTCATAAACGGCAGTGGGCGGGGCGCCAGGAGACAACTTCTGCAGGCGAGCGTAGTAAAACGAGCGCGAGTCCTGCCGCCAGGACGGGCCGGCATACTGGGTGCGGGTGATGGCGTCGGGCAGCATGCGGCCGGTGGCAGTCTCAATGATGTGGATCGTGCTGTTCTCCGACCCTCCGAGCGAAACCCCTGCGATCACGTAGTGACCGTCCCACGACGGCGCGAAATAGTCGATGGCGGCGTGTTGTCCTTCCTTTTCGAGCGACTGCGGATCCAACAGCTTGCGCGACTTGCCGTCAGCATCTCGCACCAAGAGGGATGCGGTTTTCGCGCCGGGCGCAGCTTCCAGATAGAAGAGGCTGGTGCCACCACGCTGCCATGAGCGCACTACCGGGACGGCGTTATCCAACTGCTCAATGCGCGCAAGCATCGCGTCGCGTCCCTTGAGCGAGTCCAATATCCCGCGCGTGTAGGCGTTCTGCGTCTTTAGAAACTCCATCAGGCGCGGATCGCTGGCGCCCGCTTCCATCCAGCGATACGGATCGGAGACCCGGGTGCCAAAGTAATCGGTAACGACCTCCTCGGCTTTAGCTGGCTGTGGCTTCGCTATCTCGCCCGAAGGCGTATTGTCTGCCCCGTAAAACACGGCTGAGCAACCACACCAGGCGAGCAGAAGGAAGAGCCTCAAGAAGGCTTTACAGAACATAGAGACCTCCTGGAACCTTGACCGAACCCTGAATGTCATCGCGGGCCCGAAGAATTGGCGCCTATCATACCCGAATATCTCTTGACATTGAACACGATATTGCCCTTGTTCGGCGTCTAGGCAGGTCCTGACTAACGAGGGGACATACGTTCGAACCGCGTTGCCACGCTCAGCGCAGACTGGGGGCTCCGGCCAGTGCAAATTGTGGCCACAAGAGCTACCTTGGGTACTGAACGTCACTCGATATACTCGTGGCAGCTCGCTGAGCGTTATTTATGTCTGCGACAAAGCATGATCGGTCGGTCGCGGTTTCACTCGCCCAACGTGTCGCCAGCCAGTTTGGCTCGTTGGACCAGGTGGAGGCCGTGGCCATGTCAGGCTCGCAAACCTCAGAGTTATGCGACTCGAATTCCGACGTTGATTTGTATGTGTACGTAACGGACGTAGTCCCGCTGGAAGTGCGGAGACGAATTGCAGCCGGGGCCGCTCAGGCGGAGATCGGAAACGAATACTGGGAGCCGGGAGACGAATGGATCGATCGGGAGACTGGAATTGCGGTCGATGTGATGTTCCGGCAGGTTGCGTGGATCGAAGAGCAGCTGGACCGGGTTCTGCGACGGCATCAGGCATCGGTGGGATATTCGACGTGCTTCTGGTACAACGTTCGTTACTCGCAAGTACTTTTCGACCGGCGAGGTTGGCTCCAGAATCTCAAGAATTTCTCCGATCAGCCTTATCCGCCGGAACTCAAACGGGCGATCATCGCCAAGAATTTTCCGCTCTTGCGGCGAAACCTGTCGTCCTACCTGCACCAGATTGAATTGGCCATTGCCCGAAACGATCCCGTCAGCGTGAATCACCGGGTTACAGCACTGTTGGCCAGCTACTTCGACGTTCTGTTTGCGGTGAATGAATTGCCTCATCCAGGCGAAAAGCGGCTGATTGCGCATGCGTTGACCCAATGTCAGAGGGTTCCGCCGAGATATGCCCGACACCATCCAATCGGTGCTTGCATCAGCCCAGTCAGGACATGCCGCCGCAACTTCAAACCTGCACCTTCTGATCAACGGCTTGGAGGATCTCCTTGCGAGCGAGGAGCTGAGTTGAGAGTTTCTGCCAAACCACGGTGTTGTCGTGAAAGATTCGATGTGTATATCTTCTTCGGCGCCGGAATCGACCCGACCCCTCAACTCACTTCATTTCGTCCAGGGCTGAGGTAGAAATGGACGGCAGGCGTGATGATGAGTGACAACACCATCGAGATGGTGATGCCGCCGATAACGGCAATGGCAAGAGGCTGCAACATCTGTGAGCCGGCGCCGATCGCCAACGCCAGAGGCAGCATGCCTGCCGCGGCCGCCATGGCGGTCATGAGGATGGGACGAAGCCGGCGGCGGCCCGCCTGGATCATGGCATCATGGGCTGAAAAGCCGGCGCTGCGAAATTTCTGATCGGCGTCGAGCAGCAGGATGCCATTCTTGGCCACAATGCCGATGACCATGATCAGCCCCATGAACGATGCGATGTTGAAAGTAATACGCGTGATCAGGAGGGCAAGAAATACTCCGGAGGTCGAAAGCAGCGCCGAAGCCAGGATGGACAGCGGCGCGGCCAGCGTCCGGAACTCAAACAGGAGCACCAGGAACACCAGCACGATGGCCAGCACGAGCACAAGCATCAGGTCGTGGAATGATTTCTGCTGCTCTTCGTAGGTGCCGCCGTACACAACTCGTATCGAGGCAGGCAGGTGCAAGCCGTCAACCGCCTTTTGAACAGCCTTGATGGCGCTGCCCAGGTCCGTGCCCTCGAGGCGGGCGGTGACAGTCACGTCGCGCTGCAGGTTTTCGCGGCGGATCTCGTTCTGACCGGGCAATTCGGTGACGGCCGCCAGCGTCCCCAGAGTAGCGGTGTGACCGCTCGCGCTGTTCAGCAAGGTATTGCTCATGGCGTCCAGCGAGCTGCGATTGCTCTCGGGATAGCGAACCCGGACGGTGTAGGCGATGTCGTTCGCGATGATCGGCGTGGCGGCAGGTTCGCCTTCCAGAATCGCGGTCGCATCGATGGCGACTTCTTCCGCCGTGAAGCCGGCACGCGCCGCGACGGTGGGATTCACCTGAAACACCGTTGCCGGATTGCTGATGGTGTTCTCGATGCCGTCCTTAAGGTCCACCACACCCGGCACTTTGCGAATGGCCTGTGCGACGCGCGGCGCCCACTCGCGCAACAACTCGGCGTCGGGAGAGAACAGCTTGATCTGCACCGGCTCGGGCGCGTTCGACAGATCGCCGATCATGTCCTGCAACACCTGCACGAATTCGACCTCAATGCTGGGTTCCTGCTGCGCTATGCGGGCGCGCAGTTCGGAGATGATCTCCTCGCCGTTGCGCCCGCGCTTGGTCTTCAGCTTGACGGCGAAGTCCCCGCGGTTGGCCTCGGTGACCGCGGCCAGACCCAGCTCCAGGCCGGTACGACGCGACGCACTTTCGATTTCGGGAACTTCGCGCAGCATTTGCTCGATATGGCCGACGACCCGGTTGGTCTCCTGCAGCGAGGAACCGGGCGGCATCCAGTAATCGAGCACGAAGCCGCCCTCGTCCATCGCTGGCAGCAGGTCAGTGCCAAGTCCCTCGTAACAGAAGTAGGAAGCGACAACCAGCAGTACGCCGAAGATGGCAATCCACCGTGGCCGGTCGAGAGCGAAGCGCAGGCAGCGTTCATAGAAATCCACGATCTTGCGAAACAAGCCCGTGATGCGAGGCTTCTTCAGCGGCCAGCAGCCGCTCACTCTCGCTCAGGTCGCTGCGCCGGGCTGATGCCGGAGTCTCATGCTCCTGGTGGATGAAATATTGGCTGAGGGTCGGCGTCCACGTCAGCGCCAGCGCCAGCGAGGTGAGCAGCGAGACGCCCACCGTAATCGCCAGGGCACGGAAGAACACGCCGGTCACGCCGGTGGTCGCAATCAAGGGCACGAAGACGACAATCGGACGTGATCGTCGAAAACACCAGAGGAGTGCTGATTTCCTTCAGCGCGCTGCGAATGGCCTCCAGGCGGTCCTGTCCGGCGTCGCGGTGCAGGGAGACATTTTCGACGACCACAATGGCGTCGTCGATGACCAGCCCCACAGCTGCCGCCAGCCCGCCCAGAGTCATCAGGTTAAAGCCCTGGTTGAGGAACTTGAGCGCGATAAACGTGATCAGAACTGTCGACCGGGATGACCAGCACCGCCACAATCGAGGCGCCCCAGTCGCGCAGGAAGAGCACCATGATGAGCGAAGCCAGGATGATGCCGATCAGAATGGCATCGCGCACACTTGTGATGGACTGCGGTGACGATCTCGGATTGGTCGTAGAACGGCCGCAGTTGGATGCCCGGCGGCAGCGACTGCTGCATGCGCGCGATCTCGGCATGGACCTCGTTAGCCACTCAACCGTGTTGCTGTCGGGTTGACGGTTGATGTTCAGCAGGACAGCCGGCTTTCCATTGGCGGTGACGACCGTATAAACCGGCTTGATGCCTGGGCCGACAGCGGCCACATCGCCGACACGCACGGGAATGCCCGCTGGCGTGGTCTTGATCACGATTTGTCCAAGTTGCTCGGGATTGGTGACTTGGCCATTCACCAACGCCGAGATAAAGCTGGTGGTTCTGCTGCAAGCAGGCCGGGTGAGTCGATCAGGTTGGTGCGTCGCACCGCATCGAGAATGTCAGTGACGGTGACGCTGGCAGCCAGCAGCTTTGCAGGTTCAGGTGTGATGTGAAATTCGGGCTCCTGCCCACCCTGCACGACAACCGTAGCCACACCATCCAGCCGGTTGAGCCGGGGTTTGAAATCGTAGTTGCCATGGTCCACAGTTGCGATTGCGGAACCGTGTCCGAAGTCAGGCTGTAGCCGATGATCGGGAAAGCTGGCAAACGTTAGGCGATGCGTCTGCATGGTGGCTGTCGCGGGCAGGTGGTGCGAATGTGCGACAGCGCCGCGTCCACCAGTTGCAGCGTGGTCACCATGTCCTCGTGCCAGTCGAAGAACAGGTCGATTTCCGCGGAGCCGCGGCTGGTGATCGACCGGACCTGCTGCAATCCGGGCACGCTGTTGACCGCCTCCTCGATCGGCCGCGTGATGGTGACCATCATCTGGTCAATCGGCATGACGCCGTTGTCCACACCGATCATGACCCGGGGGAAATCCGTGGTAGGAAAAACCGATATCGGAATGGTGAAGGCCAGGTATACGCCGGCTATAGCCAGGATGAGGACCAGAAAAATCAGCGGCTTGGCGTAGCGCGTGAACCAGTAGCGCTCGTCAGCCGGACCGGTGACGCGCACTCTATCGAGGAGGTTTCGCCAATTCATGCGCGCGTCAGTCCTTCTTGTCGGCGGACTTCTTGCCGCTCGCGTCAGGTTTGGCGTCAGCCGAAGGTGCTGCCTCCGCGATCTTCACCTTGGTGTTGTCGGGCAAACCATAAGCACCGGTGATGATGACCTTCTCGCCGCCGCTCAATCCTTTGGTGATTTGCAGGCGATCGCCCTGGCGAATGCCGGTTTCCACGCTGACCTGATGGGCTTTGCCATCGGCGCCGGCAACCATGACGGTGGTGGCGCCGTCCGAGCGTCTTCAACAGCGCAGCGATGCGGGCACGATAATCGCGTCATTCACGGTGCGGGCAATCATCTGCACGGTCGCCGTCGTCCCCGGCCGCAGGCTTCCCTCGGGATTGGGCGCCGCCACCCACACCTCGACTGTCGTGCTGTTGGGATCGAGCGCAGGGCTTACCAGCGTCACTTTGCCGTTCACCTGAGTGTCGCCCGGCGCTGTAATGGTTGCAGCGTCCCCAACTTTCAGAGCAGCGGCTGCAGCTTGAGGAATGTGCGCACGCGCAATCACCGACGAGGTGTCCATGATGACCAGCAGCGGCGTGCCCGGCGGGCGCGGTTTCGCCGGGATACAGCGGCCGCTCCGTCACCACCCCATCGATGGGGCTGCGGATCTCCGAGTAAGAAAGCTGGGCCGCAGCGCCCTCGTATTTGCCTTGCGCCGACGTGAGTTGCCCTTTGGCCAGCTTCATCTGGTCTTTCTTGCCGGCGGCCTCCAGCGCCGTCAAATGTCGCTGTGCGATTTCATAACTTTGCTTTCGCCTGTATCACCGCCACGGACGACTGATCGAATTCCTTGCGTGGCAAGGCGCCCTGCTCGTAGAGAACTTTGCGGCTATCGTAGATTTTCTGCTGCGCCTCGTACTCCTGCTTCGCCGCCTTCAGGTCGAATTCTGCCTTCTGCCATTCCTCGGGAAGGCTGGACGAGGTGGCAATTCCGTAGGTCGCCTGCGCTTGCTCATACGCGCCTTTATTTTCAATTTCGGCCGCCGCCAGGTCGCGATTCTCCATTAAAGCCAGCAGTTCGCCACGATGTACCCGGCTGCCGCGATTGACGTAGAAGGTCTTTACCGGTGCGGTGATTTTGGGCGTGATGGCTGCCTGGTCTTTGGGGAAGAGAATAGCGTCGGCGGTAATGACCTGTTCGATCCTGCCGCGCTCGGCGACCGCCGTCTGGACCGTGACAACCGGCTCGGCTTCCTTCTCGCCTTTGGAACAGGAGGTGGTCGTTACCGCCATGAGTCCCACAATGAGGGATGCCAGCAAACCCCTGAGAAAACTAAGCGTTTTCATCATCAGAATGCTCCCGTGAGCGTCTGCAAATTCGCGATCGCCAAGTGATAGCGCGCCTCGCCATCGTGATAGGCGTTACGCGCCGCAGTCAACGTGTTCTGTGCGTCCACCACCTCTAGGGCAGAGGCCTCGCCGGCCTGATACCGCAAGTTCGTCAGCCGAAGGCTCTCCGTTGCCAGGTCAGCAGAGTTGCGGAGGATGTCCAGTTGTCCGCGCGGCGGTCTGGGCTTCCGCATAAAACGACTGCAAGTCGGCAAGCGCCTGTCGTTGGGCCGCGCTGAGTTCCACTTGCGCCTGGTGACGCTGCAGCTCAGCCTGTTTGACCTTGCTCTGCGTCGCGCCCCAGCTAAAGACCGGCAGGGTCAGGCTCGCAACCGCCGAGTAGCCAAGGTTCCGAAAACCGTTGCGATCGTAGATTGCATATTGGTTGGCATCGATTCCGTAGAACCAGTCAACTGTCAGCGACGGAAGATGTCCGGCGCGAGCCACGGTAACTTCTTTGTCCGCGACCTCCAAAGCCGCAAAAGCAGCATGCAACTCCGGATTATTGTTTTTCGCCATCTCTTGTATGTCAGTCAGTGCAGGCAACGCGGGCGCGGACGCCAGATCGTCCACCAGGGTGAAATCCTGAAAGAAATTGGGAAACACCAGCACCGCTAGAGGCCAGACGCGCATTCTCCTCCGCGAGTTTCGCGTCTTGTAACTGACGCTGCAGATCGTTGGCTTGAATCTGTGCCTTAACCACGTCCGAGTGCGCGACCTCTCCGCCGACTTCCAGCTTCTTGCTCAGATCCAGGAAATGCCCTGCTTCTCCCGAAGCCTGCAATGTGCTGACAGTCTTTGCCTGCGCTGCTAGTAGTCCGTAAAACGCCTGTACCACCGTAACGACCAGCCCGCGTGCTGCGATCTCAGCCCTGGCCTGGGCCAGAGCGTGCGCCGCCTTCGCTCGCTGATAGTCTGGCACTGAACCAAATCCCAGCGCTTCGTGCGCGATCGCCCTGGCTGATGTACTCATGGGCGCCGTTGTTGGCGATAAACACGCCGGACGGCAAGCCATTGGGCTGCGTGTAGATGAAGCTCGTGCCGTAGTTCACGCTGGGCAGCAACGCGGCCCGGGCCTGCACGCGATCCTCCCGCGCCAGCCCCAGCTCCGTAAGCGCCGCCTGGAATTGCGGACTGTTCGACTTCGCTCTTGCGATGGCATCCGCAGTGTTAGCGCCACACTGCCTGAATTCTGAGGGCCTGCGTCGGAGCGGACGGTTGAGCTGACACCACCTGTGCTTCCAATACACAGGACGCAAGAAGCAACCCCGCACTGACGAATTTAAGAATCCTAGTCGTAGACACGAGTCCCTCTCGAGTTAAGCCCCGTCCGCTGGGGCGGCAGTCCAACTTTATGCCTAGCATTCTCTCAAATTCCGGTCATCATTCCGCTCGCAAAGCACGAGTCCGTCGCCAACATGCTGTAGTTTTTCTGGGTTCTCCCGATTCTTGCCATTGCTGGCATTCCGATGCGCCGCATGATGGACTTTAGGGCCATCACTTTTCACGATATCGCTCATCGCCTTCAGAACCTCCCTGCTTCTTCTTTGTACCGCACGGATGGCACAGGTTCGCACCGAGATACTGGAGCGCCGCCGGACTTGGACCAGGTGTGGCGTTGCTCCACCTAGGGAGTAGTACCCAAGACCGCCCTATATTGAATCGTCGCGCACGAGTCGGAAGACCCCGTCGCAGCGGCGTCGGAGAGAGCGACAGAAAAACCAAAATTTGGATGGAAGGAAGGGGTTAAGCGTGACAACTTAAGGAAGGGGTTAAGCGTGACAACTCCGGACGAAGTTCCAACACGACCGCAGCCGGAACTCAAGAACTGTCGGGAGAACTTCCGCGTTTCGCCACGAAGAACTCTAAGCGGCGGTTCGACGTAAGTTGGGAGTAAGCCTCGTTTTCCTTCGCGATTGGACGGACGCGGAAGTGCGTCAACCCTATATAAACCCTGAAGAAAGAA
>CAWIMR010000035.1:0-47091 GCA_963837245.1 uncultured Acidobacteriaceae bacterium
GGCGGGAACCACGCGAGGCTGGCCGCGCAAATTCCTGCTTCTCCTCCTCCAAAACCGAGCGCAGGGTCTCAAGTTCGGGTTCTTCGACCCTTTTGGCCATAGAAATCAGTTTGATGCTGGTGCCTTCTCGACCGGTTCTGACCTGCGGCGGTACTCAAGGATCGTCACTGCGCGGAACGGCACTTCCTGTTCCACAGCTGTATCGCTTGCGCAAGGTTGCATCGATCGCACGTGCCAACGGATCGTCCGGCTTAGCGCGATACAGCACCAGCCATACCTGTCCGACGCCGTTGATCTGGTTCGCCCAGTCGTCGTTGCCCGCGCCTACAGCGATGCCTTGCGGAGGCGGCGCACTTTCCCCGGGCAGCCAGTTGCGGTAGTTCTCCACCGCGAAAGAGCCCTCCCCGTGGTAGTACAGCACGCGGTCCTCAGGACGCGCCTCAGCGATCAGGTAGCGCGTCACCCCGCGCCAGTCTTCCTGAACTCGCGAATAGGAGGTAATTGCACTCGCCAGCGATAGCGCGCAGACTCCCACAACGGCCGCTGCCCGCCATGTCCGGCTGCGAATTGCTTCCGCTCCTGCCGCGGTCATGAACACCCACGCCGGCAGGCCGATGACGAGGAACCGATGATAGAAAATCGGCCGCACCACGGAAACCACCAGGGTAAGACGACCGGAGTGAGCAGACAACTGGCGACCAGCGCATATCGCCAACAGCGCAAATCCTGGGCGCGGTCACGCCACAAGATTGACAAGGTGCGCAGAAACATGGCGACCAGTACGAGATCGAGCAACAGCAACAAAGCGCCCAGCACCTTGCCGCTGCCGGCTGCGAGATAAACTCCCAGGCGGTAGAACTCCAGCCAGCGACGGCCGTTCCACCCAGGTGATGTGCCCGATGTCCTGGATGTGAATCATCCACAACACGGGCGCTCCTGCGAGCGCGATGAACGAGCCCGCAACCGCCAACTGCTTCCACGGCCGGCGACCCTCCGGCAAAGCTGCCAGCGAAATCGCGTGCGCAGCGGGAACGAACATCCCGAAGTAATGGCAGTACATGGTCAGGCCGGTCACGACTCCGTAGGCGCAGGCCATGCGCGATCGTGGGTCGCTCGATGAGGCGAACAAATAAATACGTCGAGGCCACAACCGCGAGCACCAGCAGGCTGTACCCCCGGGCCTCCTGCGAAACCCAGATGGCACAAGCATTCAGCGCGAAGAATACGGTGGCTATGCGAGCGGTCGCCTCGCCGAACAGGCGCTTGCCGAGCACGTACATCAGCGGAATCGAAGCGATGCCAATCACCGCCGAGAGCACGCGGACGCTGGCTTCGCCAACTCCAAAGAACAGCCAGGGGCGCAGCAGAACGTAATACAGCGCCATGTTGCCTTCAGCGTGCCACAACATCGACCAAAATGCCTGACTGGGCAGCCGCGTGATGACGACGCTGGCAATTTCATCCAGCCAGAAACTCTTGTGGCCAAGTGCTATCAGCCGCAACACCGCTCCCACAGCGACGATCGCCCAGAGCCACCAGGACGCCTGGAGAGCAGCCACCGGACCACTTCCCGTCGGCTGTTTGGCCTCTGCTTGGCTCATGAAGGTCGTGCCGGAAGGCATGTCTCGAATATAGCAGTCGGGATTGCCCCTGGTTTCCTCGTGGGTTTGTGAATGTCAGGTTACGAGCTGATATTCTTCCTGTGAATTGACATGCCAACATTCGCGGCGGTTGACATTGGCTCGAATTCCGTCCGGCTGAAGATCGCGAAGACCAATCGCGGCCGCCTGGAAACCCTGCACGAAGACCGCGAAGTGACACGCCTCGGGCAGAGCGTCTTCGCCAACGGCACGCTCGACCCGCAGGCGATGTCGCAGACCATGCAAGTTTTGCGGCGCTTTCATCGGGCCGCCCAGGACTACGCTGCCGACCGCGTGCGCGTGGTGGCCACCAGCGCTCTGCGTGACGCGAAAAACAGCCGCGCCTTTCTGGATTGGGTGCGCACCGCTACCGGCTGGAAGGTAGAGATCATCTCCGGACTGGAAGAGGGCCGCCTCATCCATCTTGGCATCCTCTCCAACGCTCGCATCGTGCACAGCCGCGCGTTGCTCATCGATCTGGGCGGCGGCAGTTGCGAGCTCACGCTTTCCATCGACGGGCATATTGACAACATGATCAGCCTGCCGATCGGGGCGGTGCGGCTCACGCAAACGTTCCTGCACCACGATCCGCCCAAGAAAAAAGAGCTGGAGCAGATGCGTGGGATTATTCAGCGTGAAGTCTCGCGCATTCGAAAGCGAATCACGCACTCCAGGCTTCAGATCGCCATCGCAACCTCAGGTACGCCGGCCGCCCTCGCCAGCCTGTACGCTGCCAAAATCAGGGGTTACAACGATAGCAAGCCACAGACCGTACCCCAGGAAGCGGTAGTGAAGTGGTTGAAGGAATTAAGCCGGCTCAGCCTGGGGCAACGGCAGGCGCTGCCGGGGATCGGACCACGTCGCGCGGAAATCATCATCGCCGGCGCCATGGTTTTTGCCGAACTCATGCAGCTGTGCAATCTGTCCAGCTTCCGCTATCTGCCTCTGGGCCTGCGCGACGGCTTGCTGGCCCAGATGATGGCCGACTACAACGGCAGCACCGTCATGCGGGAGCGCGTGGAGTCGGAGCGGCACGATGCTCTGATCGCGTCGGCCAAACATTATGGCGCCGACCTGCCCTTTGCGCAGCGCATTCGCGACCTCAGCATGCAACTGTTTCGCCGTTTGCAATCGGTGCACCAGATGCCTCCCCAATACGCCGACTGGCTGGAAGCCGCGGCCATGCTGCATGAAGTGGGCGCCTACATCAATCGCTCGGGGCGGCGCCGGCACACCTATTACGTCATCGCCCACTCGGAAGTCTTCGGATATACGCCGCTGCAGCGCCGCATTATTGCGACCGTGGCCCGTTTTGTGGGCAAGTCACTGCCTTCCCCTACCGACCGTATCATCCGTTTGCTGCCGCCAGCGGACCAGATCAATGTCCCGAAAGCCGTGGCCCTGTTGCGCCTGGCTCGCGCTCTGGACCAGGGACGCCGGGCTGCGGTGCGGGAGTTGCAGGTGCGGGTCCATCAGGATGGCCGCGTCCGCCTAATGCTGACACCCAATCCGCCCGAAGGGGTTGAGTTGGAGTTGTGGGCGGTCGAGCAGGAAAAGGATTACTTCGAAACTGTCTTCGGCCGCGAACTGCTTGCCGAAGCCTGCTGAATCGCGCGCACGACCTTAGGCGTCAGGCACCACTTCAACATCGCGGGCTGGCGGCCCTCCCGCTCGACCTTCGCCACCGCGCCTTTCTTGAAGTCGATGAACCCTGCCGACTCGCCCGGACAGCATCCGGGTCAGGAAGTCGGTCATGCTGGGATTGTGGCCGACCACCATGATGGCTTTCTTCTTTCCGTAGCGCGCGAGAAGAGCTTCGAAGTCCTGGTAGCTCGCCTCCGGACGCAGCGCTGTGTCGGTGACGATCTTGTCTTTATGTCCGAGTTCCGAGGCGACGATTTCTGCAGTCTGCAGGGCGCGCTTCAGCGGACTGGAGATCATGACGTCGAGCTTCAGTTCCAGCGCCGCGAGCGCCCGGCCCACATCATGGGACTGCTGTTCGCCCGTCTTGTCGATAGGCCGCTTATCGTCGTCCCCGGCGGGATCGTAGTGGTTGGCGCTGGCGTGGCGCAGAGAAGTAGATGTCCATGAATGACGTATTTTGCCCTAAACGTGCCCGCTCATGCGTCGTTAGGGCGCTACCGCTCATACATTTCTGTTTTATGATGAAACCAATGACGTTGGTTACACTCTCAGCTAGAAATCAGATCGTGGTTCCACGCGAGGCTCGCGAAGCTCTAGGGTTGAAACCCGGAGACAAGGTAAGTGTGGTTATTCAAGGAGAGAAGCTCCTTGTCCTGAAAAAGTCCACGTCTCCTCACACGGCAATTCGAGGTTTAGCGCGCGGCGTTTATCCACATGGCTACCTTCAGAGGGAACGCAGAAGCTGGGAATAGAGCCTTCCCAACCGCAAGGAGCAAGTGAGTTATCGGTTCCCTTGCGGTGTATTCCTTAGTTGTTCTTCGCGACTGCCTTCTTCTGCGCGATCCACAGGTTGACCTGCTCCTCCAGCACATCCAGCGGCAGCGCTCCTGAATCGACCACCTCGTCGTGGAACTCGCGAATGTCGAACTGGCCACCAAGCTGTTGCTGCGCCCGGGCCCGCAGTTCCAAGATCTTTAGCTGACCCATCTTGTACGACAGCGCCTGCGCCGGCCAGGCGATGTAGCGGTTGGTTTCCGACTGCACGTTGGGCTCGTCAATCGCCGAGTGGTCGTGGAAATATTGCACCACTTGCTCGCGCGTCCAGTGCTTGTAGTGCAGGCCGGTATCGACCACCAGTCGAATGGCGCGCAGCATCTCGTCCTCCAGCCGGCCGAAATCGCTGTACGGGTCCTGATAGAAGCCGACCTCTTTGCCCAGGCGCTCGGAATACAGCGCCCAGCCTTCGCCGTAGGCGCCATACCACGCGTGCTGCCGGAACGGCGGCAGGCCTTTGACCTCCTGCGCGATCGTCCCCTGCAAATGGTGGCCGGGAATGCCCTCATGATAGGTGGTTGATTCGATGCTGATGGTCATGCGCTTCTCCGGCTCGCTGGTATTCACCTCGACATGCCCGGGGCGCGAACCATCAGGCGTGCCCGGGACGTACTGCGCTCCCGGAGCGTCCTTCTCGCGGAACGATTCGACCGGCATCACGATCAAGTCGGCATTCGGCAAGCGGCCGAACAACTTGGGCAGCTGCGGTTTCATCTGCGCGGTGTACTTGCGATAGAGATCGAGAATCTGCTCGCGCGATTGCGCGTACAACTTGGGGTTCGCCTTGACCGACTCGCGGAAGGACTTCAGGTCTTTGAAGCCGAGACGATTGGCGATCTCCAACTGCTGCTTCTCAATCTCGGCGACCTGCTGCAATCCAATCTGGTGAATCTCCTCCGGCGTCTTGTCTGTGGTCGTGGACTGCCGCACCTCGAAGGCATAAATCGCGTCGCCGTTGGGCAGCGACCACACGCCCACCTCAGTCCTTCCTTTGGGGACATATTCATCCTTCACAAAGGTCGCGAACTTCGCGTACGCGGGCAGAACGTTGTCCTTGATGGCCGCCAGACCGGCAGCTTTCAGGCGAGTCTTGTCCGCCTCGGAGAAGCTTGCCGGAAACTCCTTGAACGGCTGCGCGAACGGCGTCTGGTCGGGCGCGAGCGTGGCAATTCCGTTGATCTGGTCCACCACCTTCTCCAGCAGGAACTTCGGCGGCATCAGCCCATTGGCCATGCCCTTGCGCATATTGGCGGTGTCTTCGTCGAAGACGCGCGGCAGTTGCTTCAAGCGGGCAATGTAATCGTCATAATCCTTGACCGTCTGGAACGAGAGCACAGTCACCAGCTGCGGCGCGTCAATATGGATGCCGTTCATCTGATTGACCGGCATCTGCCACAGCTTCATGTCGGTGCCTTCGATGTCCTCTTTGAGCGAGCGCATCTCCAACTCGCGATTGAGCACGTCCTGATGCGGCAAGCCGGTGGCGTCGATGGCCTCGAAGCGCTTGAGAAATTCCTTCTCCTTCGCCTGCTGCTCCAGGATGGTCTTCTCGGAAGTGCTGCCTAGCTGATCGTTGTAGCGCTTATCGCCCAGGATCGAGGCGTAAACCGGGTTCTGTTGCAGGTTCCATTCCCAGAGCTCGGAAATCAGCGCGTTCAGTTGTTTTTGGCGGGTCGCGACGTCAGCGGGTGCGGCAATCATCTGAATAGCATAGAACAGGCAAAGAACCAGTGCGACAGGGCGCATGCAATCTCCTAATCGGCGGAATCCAAACATGGGAATTTTCTCCGGGGCCAATCCGACGTGACGGTGCTCTCCCCTCTCCGATTGATGATACGGGAATGCGAGCAACTCCGTTCCGTGTGCGCTGGTTAGACGGTCAGGGTGCCGTCCTGGTATCGCCAATTGCGCTGGTTCGAAAGTAAATCGTCGTCTGTCACCCTGAGCGAGCGGCGGATTTGCCGCGACTCGAAGGGCCCCCATTCCGGGCACACTTCTCAGTTTGAATAGGGGTGCTTCGACTCCGCCTGCCCAAAGGCTGGCAGGCTCCGCTCAGCATGACAGCTGCCGTTTGCTGTAACGCGAGCTCGTTGTCTCTTGTGCTGGATCTACCGCCCGGCGACCACGCCGTTCTCCACCGGCTGCACCAACTGTTCGGGGTTGGCGAAGTTGGCCTGCGCGATGCGGATCTGCTGCTTGAAGTCGTCCACCATGCCCTCATGCAGGCGAACTTCAGTCGGCTTCTTGGCGATGCTCATTTTGTCAATCTTGTCCTGCAGGCGCAGCAGTCCATAGAAGAGGTTCTCCGGGCGCGGCGGGCAACCAACAATATAGACATCCACCGGCACGATGCGGTCCACGCCCTGTAGCACGGCATAGGTATTGAACGGGCCACCCACCGAGGAGCAGGCGCCCATCGAGATGCACCACTTGGGGTCGGGCATCTGGTCATAAATGCGCTTCACCACCGGCGCCATCTTCAGCGTGACCGTGCCGGCCACAATCATCAGGTCGCTCTGGCGCGGGCTGGGGCGAAACACCTCCGAGCCGAAGCGCGCGATGTCGAAGCGCGAGGTGGAAGCGGCAATCATTTCGATCGCGCAGCAGGCCAGGCCAAACGTCATGGGCCAGATCGCGGACTTCCGCGCCCAGTTAAAAACATAATCGACCGTGGTGACCAGAAAGTTCTTCTCGAAGCGATTATCAATCCAGCCCATGCAATACCTTCTCTCGATCCCAGCAGTGTCGGGTAGAGCAGGCCTTTAGGCCTGCGTCCCCAACTGTCGTAATGACTCAGGGGGCTTTAGCCCCGCACGCATATGGGACCTGCTTTTTCGTTCCCCACTATCTTCGCCGATGCGACTACCAGCGGGCTGTGATGAACATCACAGTTGCCAATAAGCCGAGTCTAGGCCGGATGGCCAGCACATTCAAGCACGCATTCTTTCCGAACATTCGCTGATAACCGCTCATTCATTGTGTCGCCGCTCGTGACAAACAAACGACATCTTGTTTACACGAGAGTGCCCGCCAATTGCGTCTATTCCCCTAGATCCCGAAAATCGGAGGAATGAGATGAAAAAAGTTCTACTGTCGCTGCTTCTTGGCCTGGTTGCCAGCTCCGCGCAGGCTCAAACCGGCTATAAACAAACCAACCTCGTAGCTAATGTGGCGGGAATCGCCGCTCACACCGATCCTCAACTGTCGAATCCATGGGGCATCTCTTTCTTGCCCGGACAACCGTTCTGGATCGCCAACAATAACGGCGGAACATCCACGCTCTACGATGCGAGCGGCAACAAGAACTCGCTGGTGGTGCAGATACCATCGGCCTCGGTGAATCCGTGCAATCCCGGATGTCCGACCGGCACCGTAGCCAATTCCTCAGGCGCCGATTTCGGAGGCGCGCAGTTCCTGTTCGATACCGAAGACGGCATTCTGGTCGCCTGGAGCCAGGGCACTGTGGGTGTCACCGTCGTCGACAACTCCCCCGCGGGCGCGGTCTATAAGGGCCTTGCCCTGTTGAACAACGGCTCCGGCAACTTTCTGCTGGCGGCGAACTTCCGCAGCGCGAAGATTGACGTCTTCGATCGGACGTTCAAGCCGGCCTCCCTTGCCGGGACCTTTACCGATCCCACGCTGCCTGCCGGGTTCGCCCCGCATGCGGTACACGTAATCGGCAGCCAGGTCTATGTAGCCTATGCCATGCAGGATGCAGACAAGCATGACCCGGTGAATGGCGCGGGGAGTGGCGTGGTTGACATCTTCGACGTCAACGGAAACTTCGTGAAGCGGTTCACCTCCGGGGGAAACCTGAACTCTCCCTGGGGAGTCGCAGCCGCCCCATCCAACTTCGGCCAGTTCTCCAACGCAATCCTGGTCGGTAATTTCGGCGATGGCACCATCAACGCCTTCGACAGCGCCGGCAACGCCCTGGGGCAGGTCACCGACGCCGGAGGGAATGTCCTGGTGAACCCCGGACTGTGGGAACTGATGTTTGGTCAGACTTCTGCTGATGCCAACACGCTCTACTTCACAGCCGGGGGCGCGGATCAAACCCAGGGGCTGTTCGCCACGCTGGTGGCGGCGCAGGCCGTGAGCAGCGGTGACTTCTCGCTCGCGGTCTCGCCCACCAGCGCCACCGTATCGCGTGGTGGGGCGGTCACGCTTTCCGTAATGGCCAGCCCCACCGGCGGCTTTAGCAGTCCGATCACATTGTCGTGCTCGGGGATCGGTGGTGTGAGTTGCGTCTTTTCACCGAACACCATTACGCCGGGAGGCGGCGCGGTCAGCGCGGCTGTGACCGTGTCGGTATCGCAAGGCTATACTCCCGTCGCCACGATGGTCTGGTTGCCGTTCTCGGGAATCGGACTCTTCGGCCTGGTGTTCGCAACTCCCGCGACGGACATGAAGTCCCGGCGGAAGCTGCTGAAGCGGGCAGCGATCGCAGGTGTCGTGCTGCTGGTCGCCGTGCTGCTATTGATGGAAGCTGGTTGTGGCTCAAGCATGACCAACCACATGACCAACAATGCCCCCGCCAACTTGCTGGTGACGGGTAGTTCCGGATCCATCAAGCATTCGGTGCAAGTCGCGCTCACGGTGAACTGAATCCTCCTCCATCACGCCAACGTGAGCGCGGCAGTGGACCGGCCTTTTCAACTCGGGGAAGGCCGGTCCGTTTTTTGGGCGCGACTGAATCGTTGCCCGGCCTCTATCCTTCTTGTTCAGTTCCGAGAAGTGGACGCCGCCGCCATCGTTGGCGGTGACCAGTTTTGCGATCGTTGGGAACCGCCTAACAAGCGCAAGGGGAGAACTGCTCTTGGTTTGGGTCTTGTCAAAGCTGCGGCTCTTACCGGAAGAAATTACAGGTCGCGGGCGACTCTTCCTCAGGTGTCGGAATGGACCGTGCGGGTAACTCGTTTGTTTCTCCCAAAAGTCTACGCCAACCTCTTGGAACGAAACATGCCTCTACTCCATTGAACGTCGTTGGAGGTGCTCCGATGCCCTACCTACGCCTGTATTCGCGAGATTTACCAATCGAGAAGAAGCGTGTCATAGCCCAAAGGCTTATCGAGATTACGTTGCGCTCATTTCATCTTCAACCTGAGGAACGGAACCGCATAACAATCCAGTTCATCCCGCCATCTCCGGTGAGTGCAGCCGATGGTTCCCAGTCGGTAATTCCGCGCGGTGCAGATGCCATGCTCGAGGTAATGGCCCATCATCTGACCAAAGCAAAAGAGAGAGCATTCACCGAAGAAGCCGGCGCTATGCTTGCCCAGTTGTTGTCCACGAAAGCGAGTAGCCGAATCGCCCGCCTGCTAAGAATCAAGGCGGATTCAAGCCGTCAGATCGCTCTTCAGTTCGGCGAGCTTAGCCGAGGGATTAGCGATCCATTCGTCGTGGATACAGAGCGACAGGCGGCATGATCAGCACGCGCCCGACTCGATCTCGAAGCCGGATAGCTTAAAGATTGACGACGGCCCGACATAGGGTGCAACGTGTCTGCCCCGCCCCACGAACCTACGGCGCGAAGTAGCTCGAGATGTCCAGAATCAGTTGCGTTAGATCGGTGGCGTAGGCGTCGATCTTGCCTTGCCTGCTGGCCGGCACAATCGCCATGTTCGAAGTCACCGCTCCATCCGCGGCGTTCAAGGTCGAGACCACGGGCAGGCTGCCACCATCGGGCCACAACGACAAGAAGCCGAGCGGCCCCGGAGGCACCACCGTCGCATTGAACACATAGGCCTGCGCGGTGCTTGACGGGCGCGCATGCGCTGTTCACCACATCCACCGTCAGTTCGCCGCTGAACGGCTGTCCGTTGCCTACCGTACGCGTGTCCAACACCCGGCATGGGGCCACCGGATACAGCGACAGGCCGCTCTGTCCCGGCGCCGCAAAGTAGCCGTTAATGTCGATCACCAGGTCGGTGTCGTTCGAGGCAAACGTGCTGACCTTGCCATCCGTCCCGGCGGGCACGATCGCGGCGTTGGCCACCACTTGCCCGCTGAAGGAGTTCAGGGTGGAAACATTGGGTTGCGACTGGCCGGTTGGCCATACCGTCAAGAAGCCAAGCGGGGCCACGCGGCACGGCGGTGAAGTTCAACGAATACGCCTTCGCGGTGTTCGGTATGTTGCACGAGACGCGCTTCCAGCACCGGAAAATCGCGCGCCACGCCACCCGTGAGGAATGGCCCTCCGAGATCCCTGATAGGGTTGCGCGTGTCGGCGACACGGCAGGGCGGCAGCGTATAGAAAGCCAGGTCGAGCCGCTCACCGGCGCGAAGTAGCCGTCGATGTCCAGCACCACATCGGCCTGTTGGTGACATAGACGCTGACGGCACCGCTGACGACCAGCGGCACGATAGCCGCGTTGGCCTTCACCCGGCCGTCGTAAGAGTTCAGAGTCGACACCAGCGGCTGATTTTCTCCCGTAGGCCACACCGACAAATATCCTAGAGCTCCGTGCGGCACCACGGTCACATTCAACGAATAGGCAGCGGCGAGCGGATGGAATGTCGCAGTCTTGATCTGTCGGGGATGGCAAAGCTACGGGTGCTTTTTGGTTGGAGGAACGGGCCGCCAAACTCGCCGTTGGCCCCGCGCGTATCAACCAACCGGCAAGGAGTAGTGGCAACGAATTGCAGCGCTTGTGAAAAGATGGCGTCAACCGTTAAGGATTGCGTCAGCGTAAAGGCGCAGGAACCCGTGCCAAGGCACCCGCCATTCCACCCCCCAAAGACCAACCCCTTGCCGGGAGTCGCATTCAGCGTCACATGGAGTGCTGGGATAGGAGTGGCTGCAGCTGCCCGGACAGTTTATGAAGCCGTCGGTGCTGGTGACTGTTCCGCTGCCGCTGGTCGAGACCGTCAGCATGAAGGTCGGCGGTACTTGAAGCTCGAATACCGTGCCGTCGTCGGCGGGCCCGCCCCCATAGGTCGTCCCGTAGAAGTTCCCGTTGGTGGCTTGCACCAGCCCGTTAGGGCCAGAGCCGTCAGGGCAGTTCATTTGAGCGCAAAAGCTGTAAAGCGTGGTCAGCGTGTACGGGTACTGGGGGGCGATTCGAAAGATAGTGCCAGAGCCGTTAGCGCCGCCACCCGCGGTGTCCCGTAAAGGTTCCCGTCGGCGGCTTGCACCGGCGGTGTGTCAGGGCTGCTACCGTCTGTGCCGTTGAAAGTGTGCAGCGTGGTCAACACGCCACCGGGAGTGATTTTGAAGACCGTGGCTGTGCCAAAGATGCCCAGTGGTCGTCCCGTAAAAGTTGCCGTCGTTGGCTTGCACCAGCCCTGCCTCAGGAAGGGTTCCGTCAGGGCAGTTCCATTGAGTACAAAAACTGTGCAGCGTGGTTAGCGCGCCCCCGGGTGTGATTTTGAAGACCGTGCCACAGCCAATGCCATTGCCACATTTATCGCCATAGGTACTCCCGCCAGTCCGAGTTGTCCCGTAGAAGTTCCCGTCGGTGCCTTGAATCAGCGGGCCGTATGGTTCAGCGCCGAAAGTGCAGCAAAGGCCGGTGAGCGTGGTCAGTGTTCCATCCGGAGTGATCTTGAAGACCGTGCCGTCGACGTGGCGCCATAGGCGGTTGTCCCGTAAAAGTTCCCGTCCGTGCCTTGCACCAGCCCGGCGACAGGGTCGTGCCGTCAGCGCAGTTCGGTTGAGAGCAAAAGCTGTAAAGCGTGGTTAGCGTGCCCGCCGGGGTGATTTTGAAAGACCGTAGTCTATAAACGTGACAGTTGTAGTAGCCTTGCCGTTATTGGCCCCGCCATAAGCGGTTGTCCCGTAGAAGTTCCCGTCGGTGCCTTGCACAAGAGCCGCCATTGGGTCTTGCACCGTCACCCCCACTCGAAGATGTGCAGCGTGGTCAGCGTGCCACCGGGGGTGATTTTGAAGACGGTGCCACAGCCCAAGTAACAGTAGGCTCCCGCCATAGGAGGTTGTCCCGTAGAGGTTCCCGTCGGTGCCTTGAACGAGAGACATATCGTAAGGATTAGCATTGATATGAAATTACCAGTGTGGTAAGGGTTTGCGCACGCGAAGCAATCGCGGTCGCAGCACAATACATTGCGAGACTGAACAGCAGGAAAACGAAGTGGAAAAAGCGGCGGTGCTGCATGGGTTTCCCTCCCAAGACATCGTCACTGGGTCCGGGTCCAGCCTGCTCGGCTTTTCTCACGCGGATTCCGAAGTGGCAGTCACATCCTTGCGAATGTCAGATAGGAGTCTCAGGCGCGGCCAACGTTGAGCACTCTGGGTATCGCCGGATAGTAGCACCCGGACGTACGCAATTAAAGGAGTTTTTGACCCCGTGCGCTAACACACTAACTCACCCCACCAAGATGTGGTTGCCTTCGTAACCTTCCCGCGCTTATGTCACAGACTTTCCCTTGACCTGCGCTTAAGCTGAGAGCGTGGTGCGGTGCGGCTAGCGACTAGTTGCTAGTCGCTAATTGCTAGTTGCTCGTCCAAACAATGGCCCTCAGAAAGAAGAGGGTCTATGTCTGTCCATCATTGCCGTCATATCAAAGAGGACGGCGCCTACTGCCAAGGCGCGCCGCTGCGCGGGCGCGAATATTGTCGCTTTCATCTGCGGGCGCTGGGCCAGCGCATGCGTATGGCGCGCGCGCAGGCGCGCCGCGAGCCCTATCATCTCGTCCTGCCCATCCTGGAGGACCTGAACGCGGTGCAGGTGGCCCGCATGCAGGTGCTGGACGCGCTGGCCGCCGGCCTCATCGAAAACAAGCGTGCTGGGCTGCTGCTCTATGGCTTGCAGCAGGCCTCCAAGGACCTGCGGAGCGCCACCGCCGCTCCCACTCTGGGCGTCTACGACGAGTCCGACACCACCGAGCGCGCCGAAGACTATCCCGGCTTCGAGGAAGAGTTCGGTCTGCCCCAAGACCTGGACCTGGCGAAGCCGCCCGAGATGGTCTTCCCTGCCGCGGCGGCGCCTGCGCTGAAGGTCGAGCCTTCTCCGTATCGCAGCAAGCCCTTCGACCGGGACGAAATTTCTCCTGAAGACGTGGAGTTGGAGGAGATCTTCCGTACCGAGGGCCCGGACGCCTACCGGCGGCGCGAGAAAGAATTCACCCGGCAGGCGATGAACGAAGTCCATGAACGCAAACGCGCAATCCAGCGGGCGCGCTACGTGGTGGAAGCGGCGCGCCGCAATGAAGAGCGACTGCTGGGCACTCCTGAGGAGCGCGCCCGCAACGCGGCCGAAATCCAACGGGAACTGGCCGAGGTGGCAGCCCAGCACAGGGCCGAACGGGAGGCGGCTGCGGCCGCGGCACAGAAAGGTGACGTAGACAAGAAGCCATCGGCCACCGAACCCACCGACGACCAGGCCAAGGCGAAGACGGGCAGCTCGGACGACTGACAGGGCAACTGGGAACTGCTGTTAAGGAGGTAACAGGTCCGCATTAATGGACGACAGAGCTTAGCCCAGCGTTTCAACGCTGGGAAAGCCAGAAAAAAGAAATCCGGTCCCGTGAGGACGGCACGGTCTGCCGTTTTCGCAATTTCCAACACGAGGTTAGCGGCAGTGAATTGCACCGACAACAGACTAGCCCCGCAGGGGCGCCTCAGTGTACCCCAGCACGTAGCCGCAGGCGGAGTGCTGGGTGACGCGGTAAAAGAGATCGAGTCTCGTAGGGACGGCAGAGTATGCCGTTTTCGCAATTTCCAACACGAGGTTAGCGGCAGTGAATTGCACCGACGACAGACTAGCCCCACAGGGGCGGATCAGTGTAGCCCAGCACGTAGCCGCAGGCGGAGTGCTGGGTGACGCGGTAAAAGAGATCGAGTCCCGTAGGGACGGCAGAATCTAACTCTTCTGTCGTGCCTACGGCACCCGGGTTTGAGAGGAAGCCGCGCCGGCGGCGCTGCTGTCTGCCCGCGCACGGGCGGTGTGCTAGGTCAGAAATGCGACATGAGCGATAAGATGTCATTTCGTGAACGCGGCAAGGCGGTGAGGCTCCCCAGGGTCATTGGTGCCCGGCAATCGGCCCGAGCGGAGGCCCGCGCGGCACCGAAAAACGGCAAGCGCGAACTGGCAACTGCCGCTAACCCCTTACTGCTCAAGCATCTCCCTATAAATCGCACGGGATCAATCATTTGCGGAGATTTCTGGGCTAAGTTGTTGATTCCAGATAAGGGCTTGGAAGGGGGGTGCATTCCGTGAGGATCGTCGAAGGAACACCGCGGCAGGGCCCTCCACTCGGACCGAAGTCCTCGGTCGGGATGACAGAAGCGAGCTAAAAAGGATGACGACTGCAGCGTGGTGGCGGACTAACAACCGAGCGAAAGGCGAACCGCGAACAGCGAGAAGCGGCACCTGCTATAGAATCGGCCTTGGTCTCTATGTCCTTGACGACACAGCCTGCGCAAACGGGGCCGCTCGCGCCCGCTGCGAGCGTTGCGCCGCGCTCCCGTTGGACGATGATCTGGCATTCTCCAGCCTGGATGGTGGTGGTCGCCTTCGCCATCCGAGTTCTGTGGATCGCTTTCGCGCATACCTATCGCTTCCGCACCAGCGAGGCGAACTTCGGGTTTGGCTTCGAGATCGGCCGTCTGGCGTACTCGCTGGCCAACGGTCATGGATTCAGCTCTCCCTTTCGGCGGCGACACCGGACCTTCGGCCTGGAATCCGCCAATTTATCCGTGGATCTTGTCCGTTGCCTTTCGGATGTTCGGCAGCTACTCGCACGCGGCCGCGTTTGCGATGCTGGTATTCAACAGCATTTTCGCCGCGCTCACCAGCTGGACGGTGTATCGCATCGCGCGCCGCATCTTCGGAGAAACGGTCGCGGTCTGGTCTGGATGGGTTTGGGCGCTGTACCCCGACACCATCTACTGGTCGGTGAAATGGATTTGGGAGACCAGCCTGTCGGCGTTCTTGCTGAGCCTGCTGTTCATGCTCACCGCGGAGATGGAAGGCGACGAGCGATCGTCTTCCTGGCTGGGTTACGGGCTGCTGTGGGGCGTTGCGGCGTTGACCAATCCGTCGGCGCTTTCGTTCCTGCCCTTCGCCGGATGCTGGCTGGTGTACCAGTTGCACCGCCGTGGAAAGCGCTTTCTTGTGCCGGTCGCGCTGAGCGCAGTCATCTTCTGGATGACCATCATGCCGTGGATGGTCCGCAACTACGAGGTGTTTGGCAGGTTCGTGTTCCTGCGCGACAACTTCGGCAACGAGCTGCGCATTGGAAACAATCCTCTGGCCGAGGGCATGTACGTTCTGGCCTACCATCCCAGCAACAATGCGCTGTTGTATGCGAAGTACAAGCGAATGGGCGAGCCGGCATTCTGCGCGGAGCAAGGACGCCTGGCGCGGGAGTGGATTGCGCAGCATCCCGCCAGGTTCGTGACGGTCAGCCTGAAGCGCTTTTACTATTTCTGGAACGGCATACCGAGGCTGTCCAAGAATCAGTGGCTGGCGGAAACCAAGAACACTCATTTCCTGCTGGTTTCGGTGCTCGGAATTTGGGGACTGCTGCTGGCTCTGAAGCGTCGCGTTCACGGCGTTTTTCTGTTTGCCAGCCTGCTGACGTTCTTTCCGCTGGTTTACTATCTTTGCTTTCCGGAGCCTCGCTATCGACATCCTATCGATCCGGAATTGCTGATTCTGGGGGTCTATCTGATTTCAGGCTGAAACTCGCCGCCAGTCGCGTGACCGAGCCGGAGAACTGCCCGACGCCTTGGAAGACGAGGTTCTGCCGCAGTGCCATACGCTCTCCGTCATCATTCCCGTTTACAACGAGCGCAAAACCGTGATGAGCCTTTTGCAGCAGGTCGCGCGGCAACCACTCAGCCTGCACAAAGAGCTCATCATCGTGGACGACTGCTCCACCGACGGAACCCGCGACATGTTGCAGGCGGCCGATTTGCCGAAGCTGCTCGGCGGCAACGGTGCGAACGCCGTCAAGCTGGTGCTGCACGAGGAAAACCGCGGCAAAGGCGCGGGCGTTCGCAGCGGACTGGAGCATGCAACTGGCGAACTGGTGCTCATCCAGGATGCAGACTTGGAATATGATCCTCGCGACTATCCGCTGCTGATTACGCCGATTCTCGAAGGCCATGCCGACGCAGTGTTCGGAAACCGGTTCCACGATGGCCCGCACCGCGTGCCGCGATATTGGCGCTACCTGCTGAATCGCTGCTTCTCCCTGTTGTGCAACATGCTCACCGGCCTTAGCATTCACGACGTCACTGCCTGTTACAAGGTCTTCCGCCGCGAACTGTTCACGCGGATGCACATTCGCTCCAACCGCTTCAGCATCGAGACCGAGATCACGGTCAAACTTGCGAGGCTCGGCGCACGCATCTATGAGGTGCCGATCGTCTATCACGGCCGGACTTACGCGGAAGGCAAGAAGATCAGCTGGACGGATGGCGTTATGGCCGTGTACCACCTGCTGTGGTACCGGTTTAAGGATTGAGCAATGACGTTCGCGAATAGTGCCTTTCTTGGCCGACCGGACGAATCTGGAGGCAAATTAAGGGATGTTGTTCACGCGACGTTTTGCCGGTTGGGCTTGTTGGTCTTCGTGAGCATGCCATTGATCTGGTTCCACGTGACCACCCACGGAACAGCAAGCGAGAACAACAGCCTCGCGCCGAGCAGCCGGAATGAGGATTTTCCTGGGAAGCTTCGCCAGTCCAGCCGGAAGGCGAAGTACGTTTCGAGCACAAGGACGCAAAGTAATGGGATCGCCGTCAGTGGAAGAAGCGCGAGCGCCAGGACCTCGGCCGCGCAACGGGCGAGATTTCGAAACAGGCGCGCGCGTCGCGTTCCCAGCACGCCGTCGGTCTCGGCGTAGCTTGCAGTCTGCCGGATCGCCGACCGGAAAGTGTGCTTCGGCCGATAGTGAGCCTTGGCCCGGTCCACGAAAGCCGTGGCCGCCGTTTTGCGCGCTCGCAGATCGAAGATGGTATCTTCGCCGAGGAAAGTGTCCTCTGGGAAGCCGCCTACTTGCTGCCATAACTGTTTGCGAAAGGCCATGGAGCGGCCAGTGCAAGACTTGGTTGGCTCGTCCGCGCCCAGCTTTATTCCGAAGAACGGCGCCGACGCAATGTCCCATGTTGTTCGGTCTTGGGGATCGATACAAGACCCTCCAACGGCGTATTCGGCTTGGTTGTCGAGAATGGGGCCGGTGAGCTGTGCCAGCCACTGCGGCTCGTAACTGCATCCGGCGTCTACGCAGGCAATGACCTCGGACGACGCGCGAGCGACAGCAGCGTTACGGCCTCGGCCAATGGGTCCGGGCGAAGATTTCAGGCTGCAACTTTCGTCTCGAATGGCGATGAGACTCGGATACCTCAAACTGGCAGCTTGCAGATGTTCCCAGGTCCCGTCGGTAGAACCGCCGTCCACGATGACGACTTCGGCGGGACGAAGAGTCTGCTCCATGAGGCCGGCAACCAGGCGATCGATGTCGTCGACCTCGTTGAGTACGGTAGCGGTTACGCTCACGGTTGACGGACGCGTTTGGCGCCGGGCGTCGAGATCGCCCGGTCTTCTCGTCCACATGCCGTCAATGGGTGGTGCTGATTTCTGCATCGGGATGAAGCGAGTCGTTTCGGAGCAGGTGATCTGCGATTATACCTGTTCCAATGGCACCGCCGCCGCAGCCCGGCTGGCGAAAAACCCATGACCTTTTCAGGTCACCTCACGTCTAACGGGCGACAGGAGGCGCAATGAATCGTAGGTGTAGCAGTTTGGGTGGAGCATTTCTCGGGGGGATGCTGGCCCTGTTTCTGGCGGTCTCGGCCAACGCACAGGTGTCGCAAGAGTTCCACCGTACCGTTTCCCTTCCCTCGAATGGCCGGGTCTCACTGGATAACGTCAACGGCAACGTCGAAATCACCGGCTGGGACCGTAACGAAGTCCAAATTGATGCTGAGAAAAAGGGGCGCGATCAACAACGGCTCGACGAGGCCCAGATCGAGGTTGAAGCTGGCAGCGATTACGTGAAGATCCACACACAGTATCCGCACAACCACACCAACAACAATCCGGCTTCCGTCCATTACACGCTGCATGTCCCGCAGAATGCACAACTCGACCACATCAGCCTGGTGAATGGCGCGCTCACCGTGCAGAAAGTCATGGGCGAAGTCGATGCGAGCTTGGTGAACGGCAAGGCTCACATCAGCGATCTTAGCGGAGAAACGAGCATTTCCAGCGTCAACGGCAGCATTGAGGCCAACTATGCTTCGTTGAGCAACGTGCGTGAGATCAGGCTCAAGTCCGTCAACGGAAGCATCGAGCTGGGGCTGCCCGCATCTCCGAACGCTGACGTCAAAGCCTCAACCGTTAACGGCGGTATCAAATCGGATTTCCCGCTTACCGTGCAGGGCAGTTTTGCCGGACACAATGTTACCGGCACACTGGGCAGCGGCGGGACGCGGATCGACCTGAGCAACGTGAATGGCAGCATCCACATCGGCTCGGCGCACTGAAGCTTGCAGCGGTTTCCAGGATCTCGGAGCACCTGCGATTGCCTGGATCAGGCTGGCTGGGGCGAAGATTTCTTCGCCTTCTGCCCGGTTTGCTTTTTCTTTTTCTTGGCCTTGGCCTTAGCGCGCGCTTGCTTCTTAAGCTCCTCCGGAGAATACATGCTGCCGCGACAAGTCTTGCTGCCGCAGTAGCAAGGAGCATCGTCGTCGCCGTCATAAAGCCAGTAATCGTAGGTGAGCTCTTCTCCTGCGGCCACATCGCGCAGGGTAATAATGTACACGCGGTCGCCTTCCTCATCCGTCTCGCAGTTGGGATCGCAAGAATGGTTTACGAACATCGCCATTCCGTGCCCGTCGATAATCACTTCACCGTCGCCGACTCCGAACAGATATGTAAACGGCCGACCTTCGTATCGGTTATCGCCCTCAGCTTTGGTGATGCGATCTCCTGTGTATTCCAGGACTCGCGTCCCTTTGGGAATTCTTTCCAGGGTGAAACAACCGGCAGCATGTATATCTGAGGACCGTATGATGAGGTGCAACAAGAAGCAAGGCTCCAGAAAAAGGTGCTGGCAGTATAGCGTATCGCCAGGAATTCGTCGGCGGCTTGATCGCATCACTTTGCCGCCGGCGCTGTCAGTGCGATGCGTCACACGTCCGGCAGGCATTTCGCGGTTCACATTCTGCTCAGGATTACGTATCTTGGAAGGGACGCAAAGATATTGGGAGGCGTTCTCATGGTTCATGTACTGGTCCGCCACAAAGTGGCGGATTTCAACCGCTGGAAAGAATCCTTCGATTCCCACCTCAATACCCGGATGCATGCAGGCGAGCTGGCCTTCCGGCTTTTCCAAGGCGTGGACGATCCGCGGGACGTGACCCTGCTGCTGGATTGGGACAGCGTCGAACACGCCCGCCGGTTTATGAGTTCCGACGAACTGCGGAGCCGGATGCAACAGGCCGGAGTGGTGGGCACACCCGACGTGCAATACATCGAAGACGTACGGGCCATCCGCCGTACCGCCGCCGACTAGCACGGTAGCCGGAATAGTCCGGATTTTTTTTGAAAGGCTATTGACATGAGGGCAGGTTTTACGCTCCAAATTTCATTCGCCCGATTCCGGGTGCGCGCACGGTCGGCGGGCCGACAAAACAACGTGCATTCGCCCAAAAGCCTCTAGCCATGCGTGTTCCGCGAAGCATTACGTTCTGTCAAGAAGTTTGCTGTAAAAAAACTTTCGCCACGTCATGTTGATTTTTTTGCTCCGTTGACAAACTGGGCGGGGAAATTAAAATACCCGACGACTTCTCTGAATCGATTTGTATGACCGTGACCAATCTGACCACAACCTCCGACGTTCTGCTGAACACCGATTTTCCTGACCTCAAGCTCTACGCCAGCGGCAAGGTCCGCGACCTTTATCAGGTCGATGACGACCATCTGCTGTTCGTGGCTACGGACCGGATATCGGCGTTCGATTACGTGTTGGCTACCGGCATCCCGCAAAAGGGCCGGGTGCTGACCCAACTCTCCCTGTTTTGGTTTGATTTCCTGAAAGACATCGTGCCCAACCATCTGGCGACCGCCGATGTCCATAAGTATCCGCACGAGCTGCAAAAGTATTCCGGCCAGCTGCGTGGCCGCTCCATGCTGGTGGTGCGCGCGGACATGATTGCCATCGAGTGCGTGGTACGGGGTTATCTATCCGGATCTGGCTGGAAGGAATACCAGGCCAACGGCTCGGTATGCGGCATCAAGCTACCCGCGGGATTGCGCGAGTCCGACAAGCTGCCGGAGCCTATTTTCACGCCGGCGACGAAGGCGGCCAGTGGTCATGATGAAAACATTTCCTTTGAGCGTATGGTTGCGCTGGCCGGTGCGGAACTCAGCGAAACCCTGCGTGATTTGAGTATCAGGGTTTACCGGACTGCGGCGGATTATGCGGAGAAGCGCGGCATCATCATTGCCGACACCAAATTTGAGTTTGGCCATACCGGCGCTGGGCTCCTGCTGGCCGATGAAGTGCTGACGCCGGATTCGTCGCGCTTCTGGCCTAAAGACAGATATCAACCGGGCGGTCCGCAGGACTCGTTTGATAAGCAGTACGTGCGTGACTACCTCGAAGCGATAAAGTGGAACAAGCAGCCGCCGGCTCCGGCGCTACCTCCGGAAGTAGCGGCTAGAACAAGCGAAAAGTACGTTGAGGCCTATACCCAATTGACCGGGCATCCGTTGCCGTCTTAAGAAAGCCGGATGATGGGCCTATCCATTTTCGACTGGGCGATCGTGCTCATCGTTTTGCTGTCTGTGTTGCAAGCGATCGCGCAAGGGTTCTTTTACGAATTCTTTTCCCTGGCGGGGGTGATCGTCGGATATCTGGTGGCCGCTTGGGAGTATCCACGGGTGGCTGCGTGGTACGCGCAGCACGTGAACTCCCAGTGGGCGGCGGACATCGCGGGGTTCTTTACCATATTTGTCGTTGTCGTGTTGCTCGCAGGAATTATCGGGCGGATCACTCGCTGGGCGGTTCACGGAGTGGGACTGCGCTGGTTCGACCGGCTCTTGGGCGGATTGTTCGGGTTCGTGCGAGGCGTCGCTCTTAGCACGGTGGTGGTGCTGGCATTAGCGGCCTTCGCTCCGCAATGGGGATGGCTTCAGCAGTCACGAGTTGCGCCGTTCTTGCTGGTTTCAGGTCGCGCCTTGATCTGGGCAGCACCAGCCGACTTGCGACAGCGTTTCCGGGAAGGCTGGAATTTGCTGCGCACCATGCCGGACCACGCTTCGGAGCGCGACACCGGCGGAAAACCTTGAGTTTCATTTCAACAGGGCATTGAAAGAAAGCAAAGAGAGGCGCTGTGAAAGACCAACTGGAAGCTTTGATCATGCAGATGTACAAGAGCGGCATCACCTATTCCGAAGCCGTCTGCGAATTCAAGAAGAAATTCATTCTTACCGTGCTGCAGGACTGTAAGGGAAACCAGTGCAAAGCAGCGCGCCAGTTGGGCATGCACCGCAACACCCTCAGCCGCACCATCGCGGAACTCAAGCTCAACGTCAAAGAACTGCGCACTGGAACGCGCCGTCCGCCGCGCAGCGCTCATACCGTAACCATGGAGAAGAAAGCCGCTCGCTAGCTGCTGCCGTCCGTTCCCCCTACGGTAACCAAGAAAAAGAGCAGCCGCAGCTGCTCCCGTTCTTATTCTGGTTATCTGCGAATTTATTGTGCAGGCTTTTTGTGGGCCGGCGCATGGTGCACTGGCGCGGCAGTCGATACCGGGTTTCCGTTCTTGTCCAGTAGAATGCCGTCGGTCATGGTCATCATGAAGGGATTCGGCGTGTAACTTGACACTGTTCCCTGGAAGTTCATCAAGGTTCCCGCCGCCGGTACCAGCTTCGCTGGCAGCGGCTTCCCCATGGTCAAATCAATGTCGGCTTTCTTGGCTTCGATGTCGTCATCGCTGCCCGCCAGCATGATCTTGGATGTGGTGGCGCTAATCACATTCGCACCCAACTTGACGGCCTTGTCCTTGAGCGCATTCCACACCGTGTCAGCGGCCTGCTGATTGCCCGAGGAAAGCACGAGCTCCCACTCCGCGAAGCTCATCTGCTTTGGATCTTTGCTCTTCACCAGATCTGCGGCCTGCTCGGCGGGGGACGGTGGTGGTGGGGCAGCCGCGACGGTAAAGCCCGCGGGAGGCATTACGCTCGGCGAGGCCTTGGCTTGGCTGACCAAATCAGCCCACCCATCCTCCTTGCCGTGATACCGAATGTACTTCTTGCGGCCATACTCCAGGAGCTGCTTCTGATTATCGGCACCCTGGACCATTTGCGACGCTTTCACGACAAACCAGAAGCCTTCCGGGTTGATCGGATTGGACTGGAGATCGGCCTGCGCCAGAGGATAAATATCCATGATATTGGGCTGACTCTCCTCCGAAACCGCCTCGCGAAAGTCCTTGGATGCGGTCGCATTGTCCTTCTTTTGCAGCGCGACGAATCCCAGTCCACCCTCGAAGATGGCGCTAAGCTCATTGTGGAACTTGGTGAAGTCGGCATCGCTCATGCCTTCGGGCTTGGCCAGATTGTGGAGCGCCTGTTCTCCCTGCTGCGCGTACTTCTGCACCATATCGAGATTCTGCGCTAGATTCTGCGCCGTCGCCGTCGTGCGGTAGCTGTAAACCAGCACCGCCAGCGCGCGCACGTTGTTGGGATTCACCTGCAGAATGCGGTTGGCGGTGTCGATGGTTTTCTGCCCATCGCCAGCCTGCTGGTAGGCCGCCATCAACTGCTCCAGCCCATCTTCCTTCATCACGCTGTTTGGATACGTCTGGAGAAACGCTTCCAACCCCTGCGCCTTTTGTGCGGGGTTGCTCTGCTGGATGGCGTTGACGTACGAGTTGTATTCAGCAGGATCTTTGATCTGCTTCTGCGACGAAGGGGCTGCTTGCCCTGGTTGTGCGGCCCCTTGGGCGACCGCCTGCTGGACCAGCGCACCGATGGCAAGCACCAGCAACATGGTGACTAGCGACTTCTTCATTCGTTTGGCTCCTGAGGTTCTTAAGGACCTGATGACGATGTCGGCCCGCACACGCCTCCACTGATGCGCAGGTTTTGCACCCAAAATATCGGGCTGCATGATTACAGCAAACCATTCCGCATTCCAAGCCTTAAGGCTGCCCCGGAACACGAAAACGAGCGGAGACGGGATTATAAGTACCCGTCATAGTCAAAGGCAAGTTGCTACTACTTTACACAATTTCCCTGTCTCTACAACGCCGGAAACCCGATCGCGGTCGGGCGCTTTACCAGTCCGGACGGCGTCTGGAATGTGCGACAACCTCATCTCGAACCGTTAGCGAACGTCCCTCTATTCCCCAGATCGGTTCGAAGCCGGCAATGGCGGGCATGCGTGCGCCTTCTCCGCAGCCCTGATCAGCTCCAACCGGGTACTGGCCGCGACGAACACGCCACACACGCCACAGTACGATTCGATCAGCTGCGCCGTGCGCAGGTTGGGCACGTGCACAAACTGGAGCGGCAAATCCGTCTGCCTCATTGCCATAAGCTGCACTAAATCCTATTGGGCCGCTTGTCCCAAGTCCGAGATATGAAGTTGTGGTGATAAGTTAGATTCATTGTAGCGCAGAGATGGTCGCCCGATATTGCCCGCGCCGGGTGTACGGACGGCGGCGCGCAGGACCCGTCGCAAGGGAGAAGCGCTTCCATGGACCAACATCCGTCAGGTGCTCTTACCGGAAAAGTGGCGGTCGTAACCGGAGGCGGTCGCGGCATCGGACAGGCCGTCGCCACGAGGCTGGCTGAGATGCAAGCGTCAGTCGTCATCACCGGCCGCGACGAAACCCGCCTGCAGCAAGTCGCCGGCGAACTGACTGCGCGCGGACATCGCTGCTCAGGCATCGCATGCGATGTTGCCAACCTCGCCAGCGTTGAAGCGCTGGGCGAGCGCCTGCGCCGCGACTACGGCCGCGTGGACATCCTGGTGAACAACGCAGGGATCGGCGGTCCGTCCGGACTGCTGCATGAACTCGCGCCCGACGATTGGGACGCCATCTTCAACACCAATCTCCGCGGCGTGTACTACATGCTGCGCACGATCGTTCCACTGATGATTCCGACCGGAGCGGGACACATCATCAATATCTCGTCTCTTGCGGGCAAGAATCCGCTGCCGCGCGGCGCAGCTTATTCTGCTTCGAAATGGGGCTTGAACGGGCTCACTTACGGCGTTGCCGAGGAACTGCGCGGGCAGAACATTCGTGTGAGCGTAATTTGTCCGGGCTCGGTGAATACCGATTTCAGCCCGCGGCGTCAGGGAAAGGAAACCAGTAAAATGCTTCAACCGGGCGACGTCGCGCATGCGGTCGCGATGCTGCTAACGCAGGAACCGCAGTCGTTCATCAGCGAGGTGCTGCTGCGCCCGACGCAGAAGCCGTAAGTCTTCTTCGCTCTTCGCCTATCGGTTTGCGCCTCGGTCTTCGCCTCTCGCTCTTCGCTCTTCGGTGTTCGCTTCTCGGTATCCGACCGCCCCTATTCGATTTGGCTGTTCGTTCCAAGCTGCTCTCTCGTCGCCTTCGCAGATGTTCGTTCTGCCGTCATTCCACACCAAACTTGTCATCCCGACCGATGACTTTAGTCCGAGCGAGCGACCTGCTGTACTTTGCAGTCAGCAGTTAGCACTTGGCACTTAGCATTCTGCGGAAAACAGGGCAGCCTCCGAGCGATGATTTGCTAGGAATTGCCCTTAGTTGCATAATGTGGCCGTGCTCCCAAGGTTTGTTTAGAATCAATAACTTAGACAGCAAAGCACTCGCAAACTATTGATTCCATGTCGCTTATACGTAACATATTCCGCAACAAAGGCTTAGATGGCAGAAAATGGGCCTTTTCGCTCAGAATAGCTATGACTACTATTAATACCATGATTACTATGTATACTATGATTTATATGATATGCCAGCATCGTACCTATGGTTTGTATGGCATTGCTCAAGTGGCGCGGTCGCTGCCTGCGGGCCCGCGTCACAGCCCCGACGCGGCTCCGGTTAGTTTCCCAATGTATCCCAGGACTTGCGCCCCGGGCTTCAACCGCTGCCGCTGCCCGCCTACTTGAGGATGAACATCACGCATTTGTACCACCGTCCAACGGCGATTCGAGATACGACCCAGACCCCTGGGAGGCCCCAGATTACTCCCCCATTTGCCTGGCATTCACCTTGCTCTTCTCAGTGAGCCCGAGCTGATTCGGCTAGCTGCTTGAAACGCCGTAATCTGCGCCAAGATGGCTTTAAGGCGGCCCTGCATTACACGCTATGTATACGAACCTATTCTGACGATAAAAATAATTAATCTATTGTCAGTGTCAAACACCACTTGAGAGCTATTGCTTTCCTCTTGAACTAGTCGTACTTTCGCACCACTCCTGTTCCTTGACAAGTTAGAGGTATGGACTTGGCCGGGTGAGACATCTGCGGCTTGGGCGCAGCGTCTTCGTCCAGTTGCCGTCTGCGCCTGTTAATCGCAGTGTGATCCTTGTGGTACGATGCTCGCCGCCTGGGTATAACCAAGGTAGGCAAATGCTTCGGAATTATATGCGGAGCCGGATGACAAGGAGAAAAGCATGCACCGATATCTCGTGGTTCTTGTGGTGATTTTCGCAATGGGTTCAGGCTATGCAAAGCCCCCACAACCGACAACGACAAACAATGGGTGCACGAAACACGACAAGTTTCCGCTGAAGTGCAACCCTTTCGGCAGTGCCTCGCAGAAACACCCAATCGATAATGTGTGCGGTGTCAGCGGAGATGCGACTGAACAGGGGGACCAAATCCAGGATTCGGTAAAAAACAACCTATGTGCTTCTACCAGCGTCCACGAAGTAACGATTTCCGACCTGAAGAGCTTGCAGAGCGGGGTTGACGAGTCCGGCCTCAAGTACGGAAACCGTCATGTGGACAGTTCGCTCCCTCCTCCCCCAGTAAATCGAGAAGAGTTCTTCGAGAAAGAAAAAGCAAGTGGTCTTGGAGAAGGAGATACGGTTTTCTTTATCGGGTACATCGCTGAGGCCAAGCCGGGAAGTCCAGAAACAGTAAATTGCCACTGCACCGGCGCGCTGTTCAATGACATCCATGTAGCGTTAGCGGATCACCCCTTGAAGCTGAAGACGGCGCCGGCAAATGCCTCCGCCGCCGCAAAGCATCGGGTAACTGTGAGTAACGACGCCGCCCTTTGCACCAACTCCTTTACGGCGGAGGTCAGCCCTCACCTTCGCCCAGCGGTGCTGACGAGAGCCAGGTTGGATGCCCTCAAGGACAAGAGCATCGTAAAGATAACCGGCCAGATCTTTTTCGATGCGAGCCACCACCCTTGCAAGGGAACCGCCGGCGGCTCTGAGGATCCAGCGCGCTTTACCAGCTGGGAAATACATCCAGTTTATGCGGTCGATGTGTGCAAGAAGAGCACCCTCGCCGAGTGCCGTGGGGACGATCCCAGTGTCTGGAAAGCGCTTCAGTAGTTGCCCCCTCTACAGCCTTGTAGCTCATGTGCTCCCCGCCAGGGTCGGCGACCGATATTGCTCACCGTTTTCCACCAGACGGCCGCAACCAAAGCGCATCACACTGAGATTCGGTTCAGCTATAGGGGTCCTTCGACTTCGGTTCGTCCGCTGTGCGGACGAACCTGCGCTCAGGATGACAGACCCAGACAAAAGACGCTGTTGAGATAGCCGAGGTCTATTCACCGCGCGCAGGCGCAAAAAATCAGGCACGGGAAGGAGAGGGAAACCCATGCCTGTTGGAGAAGGCTCAGCGTTCGCAGTCAGGAAAAACTCTAGTCATTGGCGGAGACGTTGCCACTCCGCACATGTTCGTGTTCGTGCTCGCAGGTTAGCGGACACTCGCCCAGGATGGGACGGCACGACGGGTCCTGTCCAATCTCGATCATCTGCGCCGGGACCTTGACCTCGGCAAACTGCTCGGCCTCGGTCGAGTGCTCCAGCGCCGACAAGGACGACTTGCCGCTGGCGATGACCTGTGTTACCTCGTCGAAGTAGCCGGTGCCGACGAAGCGCTGGTGCTTCACCGCGGAGTAGCCGTGGCTGAACTCGCGGGCGAATTCCTTCTCCTGCACGCGCGAGTAGGCGGTCATGCCGGTGTCGCGGTAGGCGCGCGCCAGTTCGAACATGCTGAGGTTGAGCACGTGGAACCCGGCCAAGGTGATGAACTGGAACTTGTAGCCCATCTCGGCCAGCGCCGGCTGGAAGCGCGCAATAGTGGCGTCGTCCAGCTTCTTCTTCCAGTTGAACGAAGGCGAGCAGTTGTAGGCCAGCAGCTTTCCCGGATACTTCGCGTGGATGGCGTCGGCGAAGCGCTCGGCTTCCTTCAGGTTCGGCTCGGAGGTCTCGCACCAGATCAAGTCGGAGTACGGCGCGTAGGCGAGTCCGCGGGCGATGGCTGAATCGAGGCCGCCGTGGATGCCGTAGAAGCCTTCCACCGTCCGTTCGCCGTTAAGGAAGATGCGGTCGTAGGGATCGATGTCGGCGGTCAGCAGATGCGCGCTGTTGGCGTCGGTGCGGGCCAGCACCAGCGTCGGAACACCCAGCACGTCGGCCGCGAGACGCGCGGCTACAAGCTTCTGCACGGCTTCCTGGGTCGGCACCAATACCTTGCCGCCGAGATGGCCGCACTTCTTGGCCGAGGACAGCTGATCTTCGAAGTGTACGCAAGCCGCGCCCGCTTCGATCATGGACTTCATCAGCTCGAAGGCGTTCAACGTGCCACCGAAGCCAGCTTCGGCGTCGGCGATGAGGGGCACGAACCAGCTCATGCCGTTCTTCCCTTCCGAGTGATGGATCTGGTCGGCGCGAATCAGAGCGTTGTTCAGACGGCGTACCAGGTTCGGTACCGAGTCCGCGGGATAGAGGCTCTGGTCGGGATACATTTGGCCGGCATTGTTGGCGTCGGCGGCGACCTGCCAGCCGCTCACGTAAATGGCCTTCAGCCCGGCAGAGACCATCTGCACCGCCTGGTTGCCGCTCATTGCGCCGAGGGCGTTGACGTACTTCTCGCTGGTCAGCAGTTCCCACAGGCGTTCAGCGCCGAGCCGTGCCAGCGTGTGCTCAATGTGCAGGGTGCCGCGCAAACGCACAACGTCTTCCGCGGTATAAGGACGAGTGACCCCATTCCAGCGGGGGTCGGACTTCCATGATTTCGCAAGTTCAGCAGCAGATTGGTAAGCCGCCATTTTTGATCTCCTCTCGGGTCGGAACAACTAAGGTTGATTGCGGACTGTCTAGGGCCCGCCATTTCGGAAAATGATGTTCAGCATGCTGAACAATCATTCTGTATGGTGCACATACGATAGCGGACACCCCAAACACGTGGCAATATGATTGTTCAATATACTGAACACTAATTCATTATGTGGCACCCATCCGATTCCCGAAGTGGGACGCGCCTGTGCGCCACCATCCGACTCCTCAAGCCTAATCACGCAACGCCGTTCTTGTCTGTGATGTAGCTTCTTTAATCGGTGTTCGGCAATGTGAACGCCAATTCATTATTTTGTACGAACCAACTGCTGCTAAACTGGTTGCCTATGGCGCGCCAAGTTGAGAACCCGTCGACCGCGGTAGAGCGCACATTGCTGATCCTGGAAGCGGTGGCGCAGCGGGAAGGCGGCATGTCGAATGCGGACTTCAGCCGTAAGCTGAAGATCCCGAAGAGCTCCGCCAGTTACATCCTGCGGACGCTGGAGCAGCACGCGTATCTGCGTCGCGATCGCGACGACGGTAAGTATCGGCTCGGCATGAAGGTGCTAAGTCTATCGCGCGCAGCGCTGAGCGGCGTGGACATTCGCGAGGTCGCGCTGCCCATCATGCGGCACCTGGTCGATCAGATCCACCTCACGACGCACCTGGCGATTCTGGACCATGAAGAAGCGGTGTACGTGGAGAAGGTGGAGGCGCCGAGCTTTATCAAGATGGACACCTGGATCGGGCGCCGTATGGAGGTTCATTCAACGGCGGTCGGCAAGGCGCTGCTGGCCTATCTCGAGGCTGAGGAGCGGGAGACCATCATCCGACATCGCGGGCTGAAGAAGTTGACCCCTTACACCATCACCAGCGTGGCCAAACTGATGAAGGAGTTCGAGCGTGTCCGGCAGTTGGGCTATTCGGTGGACGATGAGGAGAACAGCCTGGGAGCGCGCTGCGTGGGCGCTGCCATCTTTAACAGCCAAGGGCAGGTGGAGGCCAGCCTGGGATCCACCGGAACGATCACGGCAGTGCCGCGAGACGCGGTTCCCCGCCTGGCGGAGGTGGTGAAGGAGGCGGCGCGGCGAATCTCGCACCAGATTGGCTATCGCGGACCCTATCCGAGACCAGGCTAAAACCAGGCCAGGGAGAGGACTTCGGGGGCTTCTCCTGAGTCAGTGGCGAAGCGCTGATTCCGTTCCTCCTCGTATTGTCGTAAGAACATTCTTCCTGTAAAACTTCTTGTTCGGACCTTTCGAGTTGCATCTATGCGCAGGGGCGTATGAAAGCGAAAGAGAAGATACGAGAAATCCTCGCGCTTGCAGACGTCGAGTTGGACGGGCCCAATCCCTGGGACATCCAGATCCACGATGAGCGGTTCTATCAGCGGGCGCTAAGCCATGGCTCGATGGGGCTGGGCGAATCCTACATGGACGGCTGGTGGGACGTCCCACAGATCGACGAATTCTTCTCCAAAATCCAAAGGGCCGGTCTGCACAACAAAGTGAGGACGTTCTCCGTGGTGTGGCTCGCGGCCCAGGGACGCTTGCTTAACCGTCAGACCAAGTGGAGTTCGAAGCGGGTGGCGCACCAGCACTACGATCTGGGCAATGACCTCTTCAAGGCGATGCTCGATAAGAACATGCAATACACCTGCGCTTACTGGCAGGACGCCAAAACCCTGGACGAGGCGCAAGAGAACAAGCTCCACCTGATTTGCCGCAAGCTCTACCTGAAGCCGGGCATGAGGGTACTGGAGCTGGGTTGCGGCTTCGGCGGGTTGGCGCGCTTCATGGCCAAGGAGTATGGCTGCGAGGTGGTGAGCTATAACATCTCGCGCGAGCAACTGAAGTTCGCGCGTGAGTTCTGCAACGGGCTGCCGGTTCGCTTCGAGGAAAAGGACTACCGTGAGGCGGTCCATGAATCGCAGTTCGATCGCGTGGTTGCGGTGGGGCTGTTCGAGCACATCGGACCCAAGAACCATCGCACGTTCCTGGAGCTGGCGCACAGCAAGCTGAAGGACCGGGGCTTGTTCCTGCTGCACACCATCGGCAACAGCAGGACACTCGTCCACACCGACCCGTGGTGTGACAAGTACATCTTCTCCGGCGCCGTGATACCGTCCATTCCTCAGGTTGCTACAGCTATGGAAGAGCTCTGGGTCATGGAGGACTGGCACAACTTCGGCCCGGATTACGACCGGACGCTGATGGCGTGGTGGCACAACTTTGATACCCGCTATTGCACCCTGGACAAACAAAAGTATGACAAGCGTTTTTACCGGATGTGGAAGCTCTACCTGCTAATGTCGGCGGGCGCGTTCCGGGCGCGCCGGCTGCAGCTCTGGCAGATCGTGTTGAGCAAGGGAAACCCCGAGGGCTACGTGCCTGTCAGGTAAAAGCCCCGTCCCGCGTCTTTTATGAAGAGCAACGACTCTCGCGCTGCTGCGGTTTGGACCTATATATGAAGTCGGCTTTAGTGGTTGAGGTGAATTCTTCAGCGGAGATCAAGGCTTACGAGCAAAGGCGCGAGCGGCTGATCCACGACCTTGCAGCCGCCCGAGCAAACGGCACCAGCGTCGGGCTAAGCAAAACCACCTCCAACCTCTTCCGCCACCGCGTACAGCAGAACACCAAGCGCATTGATGTGCGCTCATTCCACCATGTACTCAAGGTGGATGCCGGCAGCCGCACCGCCGACGTCGAGGGCATGACGACCTACGAAGAGCTGGCGGATGAGACGCTGAAGTTCGGCCTGCTGCCCACCGTTGTGCCGCAACTCAAGACCATTACCATCGGCGGCGCGATCAGCGGGCTGGGCATCGAGTCGTCATCGTTTAAGTACGGACTGGTACACGAAACTGTCGGGGAGATGGAGATCCTGCTGGGCGACGGCAGAACTGTTGTCTGCTCAGCGACGGAAAACCCTGACCTCTTTTACGGTTTCCCGAACTCCTACGGCACGCTCGGCTACGTACTGCGGCTCAAGGTAGAGCTCATACCGGCGAAGAAGTACGTCAAGCTGACGCATACCAAATTCGCCGAGCCGGCGAGATTCTTCGCGGAGATCGAGAACCTATGCGCGGGGTCGCGATTCGACTACATCGACGGCGTGGTCTTCGGCGGCGGTGAGATGTACATCACGACCGGCGAGTTCACCGACGATGCGCCCTTCGTCAGCGACTACACCTATATGAAGGTGTTCTACCAGTCCATCCAGCGGCGCGAGGTGGATTACCTCACGGCCAGGGACTACATCTGGCGCTGGGACACGGACTGGTTCTGGTGCTCGAAGCACTTCTATGTGCAGCACGCGCCGGTGCGACTGCTGGCGACCAGGCGGCTGCTGAACTCAAAGACGTACCAGCGCATTATGCGGCTCTCGCACAAGGTGTTGCCCGAGTCGGCAACCGAGTCCGTGATCCAGGATGTGGACATTCCCATCGAGCACACCGTCGAGTTCCTGGATTTTCTGCTGCGCGAGATCGGCGTGCTTCCCATTTGGATCTGCCCGTTTCGCAGCTGCGACCCGAGCGTCACCTACGATCTGTGCGGCTTCGATCCCAGAAAGCTTTACGTCAACTTCGGCTTCTGGGACACGGTGCCGAGCACGCATCCGGAAGGGCACTACAACAAGAAAATCGAGGCGAAGGCCTTTGCGCTACAGGGCAAGAAGGGACTCTATTCCAGCGCTTACTACGATGAGCGGACCTTCTGGCAGATCTACAACCGGCCTGCGTACGAGGCTCTGAAGAGCAAATATGATCCCGAACACTGCTTCAAGGACCTATATGAGAAGACGGTGAAGCGGCTGTGAGCCGTGCCCCATCCCTTGCCAGGTCGCGACTCTCCACTTAAACCTCGGTCTTGCAGACAGTTACAAATATTTTTCGAAAAACGCACGGAGTCTGTCGAACTCGTGGTCCCTGGTTCGACGTCAAAGTAGAGAGCCAGAATGAGCCTGTTGAGAGGGCCCCTGAAGCTGGCTCCGAACTCAAACCAAAAGGAGAAATAACCATGCGATTCATGATCATGGTCAAAGCCAACAAGGACTCGGAAGCGGGGGTTATGCCGTCCGAGGAACTCATGGCCCCGATGGCGAAGTATCACGAGGAGCTGGCAAAAGCCGGCGTGCTGCTCGATGCCACAGGCCTGCAGCCGACCTCGAAGGGCTGGCGAATCAAGTATTCGGGAGGCAAGCGTACGGTGATCGATGGCCCATTCGCAGAGTCGAAGGAGCTGATTTCCGGCTATACGCTGATTCAGGTGAAGTCACGCGAGGAAGCGCTGGAATGGGCCAAACGGTTCCCTTCCCCCTTCGGCGAAAAAGCTGAGGGTGAAATCGAAGTTCGCCAGGTGTACGAGCTGGACGACTTCGCCCCCAGCGAGGCGGTTGACCGCTTCCGCGAGATCGAGACCACGACGAAGAAGTAGTCGCTAAGGGCTGCAGCGCGCAATGACATCGGCCATGTCGATTCGCCGTTGTCGTCGTTGGACATGTGCGTGGAATACAGGGTTCAGCAAATCGAACTCCGGAACCAGAAGGAGACAAACCATGCGATTCATGATGATGCTGCCAACTTCTGTGGAAGTGCTGGAAAAGGTGGGTCCCGACCCACCGAAGGAAGTGGTCATCGCAATGCATAAGTACAACGATGAAATGAAGAAGGCTGGCGTGCTGCTCATTGCCGAAGGGTTGCACCCGACCTCCAAGGGAAAGCGCCTGCGGGTGTCCGGAGGCAAGCCGATTGTGACCGATGGCCCGTTTACCGAAGCTAAGGAAGTGATCGCCGGCTTCTGGATCATTCAGGCGAAGTCGCAGGAGGAGGCGGTGCAGTGGGCCAAGCGGTGTCCTCTGCCGGAAGGCGGCTTGATGGAGATTCGCCAGGTGTTTGAGAATTGCGACTTCCCGCCCGAGCTGCAGGAAAAGACCGTGGCGTCCTAATTTGCGCTACCGCAGCTTTAGTCCGATCAGTTGTTCGCGGTGCGCCATTCGTCGTGTCAGCACAGCCTGGGTTCGGCCGGTCCTGACCGTCCGGTGTCCAGCTCGAATTGAAACACAAGAGCAAATAACGGAGGGGTCACGATGCGATTCATGATGATAGTTAAGTCGGCTGAGAGCTCGGGCCGTCCACCCAAGGAGCTAATGGAAGCTATTGGCAAGCTCAGCGAAGAGGCGTCCAAGGCGGGCACAATGATCGGGAGCGGCGGGCTCGGTCCAACCGCGCTGGGAGCTAGAGTCCGGCTTTCCGGTGGACAGCTCAGCGTGATCGACGGGCCTTTCACCGAAACCAAGGAGATTGTCGGCGGGTACGCGCAGTTTGAATTGAAATCGAAGCAGGAGGCAGTCGAGGGAGCGTTACGTTTCATGGAACTTCACAAGCAATACTGGCCGGGCTGGGAGGGTGAGACCGAGATACGTCAGATGTTCGGGCCGGAAGACTTTGCTTGCAAACCGTAGGAGCGGTTCCTGCCGCAGTTAGCCGGAAGAATCTGTTCGCTGCAGCTCATCGTCGGCTTGCGCGAACGGTTTGAAGATGGTGTGATGGGTAGCCGTGGCGGTTACGGAGACCCATCGCGCGATCGACGCTGTCTGGAGAATCGAGTCGGCCCGGCTCATCGCCGGTCTGGCGCGCATCGTGCGCGATGTCAGTCTTGCTGAAGACCTGGCACAGGATGCTCTCGTCGTCGCGCTCGAGAAGTGGCCGCAGACGGGCATTCCAGACAATCCGGGCGCCTGGCTAATGGCCACCGCGAAGCATCGCGCCATCGACCGGCTGCGCCGAAGCCAACTGCTGGAGCGCAAGCACGAGGAGCTCGGCCGCGAGCTCGAGGCCCAAGAAATGACAGTACCGGATCTGGCTGCGGCCCTGGACGACGACATCGGCGACGATCTGCTGCGCCTCATATTCACCGCTTGCCATCCAGTTCTCTCCACCGAGGCACGTACCGCACTCACACTCCGCCTACTCGGGGGTCTGACGACCGACGAGATCGCCCGCGCCTTCCTTGTACCTGAGCCAACCGTCGCGCAGCGCATTGTCCGGGCCAAACGAACGCTCACCGAAAAGCGAGTTCCCTTCGAAGTCCCGCGCGGAGCCGAACTTGCGGCGCGCCTCTCGTCGGTGCTCGAGGTCATCTATCTCGTCTTCAACGAGGGCTACACGGCAACCGCCGGCGACGACTGGATGCGGCCAGCACTCTGCGAAGATGCGCTGCGTCTCGGGCGCATCCTGGCCGAGCTTGCTCCGCGGGAACCCGAGGTCCACGGGCTGGTCGCGCTGATGGAGATTCAGGCCTCACGCTCGGGCGCGCGAACCGGTCCCTCGGGAGAGCCCATTCTGCTGCTCGATCAAGACCGAGCGCGCTGGGACCAGCTTCTCATCCGGCGCGGTCTGGCTGCGCTTGAGCGCGCCGAAAAACTGGGCGGCGCACAAGGCCCGTATGCACTTCAAGCAGCCATCGCCGCCTGTCACGCACGAGCTCGCACGGCGTAGCAAACCGACTGGGCGCGGATTGCGGCGCTCTACGAGACGCTGGCACAACTCTCACACTCGCCCGTCGTGGAGCTGAATCGCGCTGTCGCCGTCGCCATGGCGTTCGGTGCAGCAGCGGGACTCCAACTCGTGGATGAGCTGACCTCGGAGCCTTCTCTCGCAAACTACCACCTTTTGCCGAGCGTGCGCGGCGATCTGCTCTTCAAGCTCGACCACTTTGAAGAGGCGCGCATCGAATTTGAGCGCGCAGCCGCCCTCACGAGGAATGCCCGCGAACGTGGGCTGTTGCTCAGTCGCGCGGCGGCTTGCGAAGGCAAGTCAGCACCTCCCGGGGCGCAGTGACAAGGCGTCCAGTAATTTGGGGCCCTCATGGCACTTGAATTAAGCTTGCGGCATGACACTATCTGCCCGTAATCAGCTCAAAGGAACCGTCGAGGAGATTCAGCTCGGCGGCGTGATGGCCCACATCGTGGTGCGCGTTGGTGAAAATCTGATAGAAAGCGTGATCACCCGGAGAAGCGCCGAGGAGATGGCGCTGAAGAAGGGTGACGCCGTGAAGGTCGTAATCAAGTCAACCGAAGTCATGCTACAGAAAGACTGACTACCAGAGCAGTTTCAAGCCGAATTGGACTTGGCGCGCCGTGGTAGAAGTGCTGGTGATCACCCCGGCCGTGCCGGAAAGTCCCGTGGGCGTAAACACGATGAGGTTGGGGGTGTTGAAATTGGCCCGATTCAGCAGGTTGAAGATCTCAGCTCGAAACTGCAAAGAAAGCCGCTCGTGAATGCGGGTGTCCTTGATCGCGGAAAAGTCCCAGGTCGCAAGCCCCGGTCCGATCAGGTTGTCCCTGCCGAGATTGCCATAGAATCCGCTGTTGGGTGGAGGCTGTAGAAAGGCGTTGGAGTTGAACCACTGATTCGGACTGCCGATGATCGCCGACCCGGTGAAGTCCGGATTCGCGAACGGCCTCACCGGATTGCGGGTGTCGCCGTTGTTTGAGGGGTTGTAGCTGAGCTGCGGAGTGAATGGGAACCCGGCTTGGAGCAATACGATGCTGTTCACCGACCAGCCGCTCACCAATCCATCGGCGAAGCCGCTCAGCCCGTTCGCGAATGCTTGCCCCTTTCCGAAGGGCAGGTCATAGACCACGCTGATTACGCCCACGTTCCGCACATCATAGGTGGCAAGGCCCCAATCGGCCGATACATCGTAAGGGTTGGACACGAGTCCCGGCGCATTCCCTGCGGTCGTGCCGTTCAGTGAATCGCCGTCATCCAGGGCTTTCGACCAGGTATAAACGCCGCGCAGCGAAAAACCGTGGCTAAAACGATGGTTGAGGTCAACCTGCAAGGCGTTGTAACTGCTGTCGCCGACGGAGAACCATGTCCACGTATTGGCCAGGGTGGGGTTCGCCTTCGGCGTACCCGCTTTAATGTAGTAGGATCCAGCCGGCACCGGCGTGCCCGCCAATCCCGCCGGAAAGTTCGCCGGATAGACTGCCGGACACGGCGCAGCCGGGCAAATGGTAGGGAACGGCGTGTTGGCATCGAGGCCAACGATTTCATGGTAGCCGTGGGAACCGATATAGCCGATCGTCAACGAAGTATTCGGGGTGATCTCCTGCTCGACTCTCACGGAATAGGAAATCAGGGTCGGCATCTTGAGATTAGGTTGAACTCCTCCGGGAACCAGTAACGCCTTGGCTGGCGTAGGGAGTTGGGGGTTGATCGGGAGTTGGGAAACCGGCAGCGCGGCGATGCTGTAAGTGGGGTTGAAGGGCGCATTCTGATCCATGCGATAGCCCAGAGCATCCTGGAGCTCGTTGTACATGCCAAACCCAGCGCGCACGACGGTCTTGCCGACGTAGGGACTCCATGCAAAGCCGATGCGCGGTTCCGGCAGGAATTTGGCGTTGTTGGTGGTGAAGGCGCTGCTGGCGATGCGCGGCTGGCTGGAGATCACGCCATCGGTGAAGGTGTAATTGGCAGCGCGTCCGTGGGCCTCATTCCACCCGGTCGAGAACTCGCCACGGAATCCGAGGCTCAGGGTCAGGCTAGGACTGACGCGAATCGTGTCCTGGGCGTACAGGGCGCCAAACAGTGAGCGCCAGTTCATCTCCGTGGGTGCAGGATCGTACAGGAAGCTGCTAGTAACTCCGGTCAGAAACGTCTGCAGGCTGGTAAATGTCGCCTGCCCGTACTGGCTGAGCGCTATGGTCTCGTTCGATTGGAACTGCTGCAACCATGCCCCGAAACTGAATTGGTGGGCTCCGTGGGTCCAGGCTACACGGTCTTCGTAGGTGTACAGATTCCGGGCCATGGTCAGGTTGCTGCCGTTGTTGCTTCCGGCCAAGCCAATCTGCGCCTGAGGGTTCGACGCTGCGCTTCCGCCGACCACTACTGCGCCGACGGGATGTCCCACGAGAAAGCCAGGAACGGTGGCTGCCGGTGTGCCCGGCGTTGGTTCTCCCGTGAAGAAGTAGCCCGCTCGCGAAAAACCGAAGCGAGCGTTATTTAACAAATTCGGTGAAAAAACGTGCGTCTCTTCCAGCGTGGCGACCTGCTCCCGCAGGTTAAGTATGTCGGTGCTGTAGGGATTGAAGTAGGTCGGCGTGAAGTCGGCGCCGTCGTCGATGGTGTACACCGCCGAGAAAGTGTCATTGGCAGAGAAGGTGTGGTCGAACCGAGCGTTGCCGAAGTATTCGCGAATGGTTTGTAAGGGGCTGCTCGAGACCTGTGCTATGCCGCTAAAGTCAGGGTCGCTGGGCGTGGGTGTGGGCCACAAGTTCAGCAGCGGTTGAACGCTGGGCACCGCCTTCGCGCGTGAGGCCAGATCGGGAACGAACGCGTCCGAAGTCTGATGCAAGTTCTGAATGAACCCCTCAAAGTTTGCGAAAAAAAACGTCTTGTCTTTCTGGATCGGCCCGCCTATGGCGCCGCCGAACTGATTGCGCTGAAAAGGTGGCGCGGACCCGACGTCGAAATAGTTGGGAGCGTCAAGCGCATTGTTGCGCAGAAACTCATAGACCGACCCGTGCAACTGGTTGGTTCCCGACTGGGTCACAATGGTTACTTGAGCGCCCGGCCGCTTGCCGTATTCGGCGCCGTAGGAGTCGCGCAGAACATTGAATTCGCGTACCGCTTCGACGCCAATCAAGTTCGAGCTCGGACCGCCCGGCTGCATGTTGTTCTCGGCAGCTCCGGTGAACTCCACGCCGTTCAGTAGAAACAGGTTTTGCTGAGGGCGATTGCCCGAGGCCGAGAAATTGTTGCCGGTGGTTGAGTTGGAGACGCCGATGCCACCGGTCTTCTCCCAGGTAAAGTTGACGATTCCGGGGTTAAGGGTGAGAAGCAAGTCATAGCTTCGCCCGTTGAGAGGGAGCTCTTTCACTTCCTTCTCCCCCACCAGGCCTGAGATGTCCTGCGTGGTGGCGTTCACGATGGGAACGTCCGCCACCACCTTCACCTGTTCGCTCACGTTGCCTACCGGCAAACTCAAATCGACGGTAGCGTCCTGACCCACCACCAGCGAGAGACCGGTGCGGACCCGTTCGGCAAAACCGGGCTTCCGGGCCCGCACGTCATAGTGGCCGATGGGAAGAGCAATCAGTTCGTACCGCCCGGCCTGGTCGGTGACCGTCGAGCGGGACATGCCGGTGTCCAGGTTGCCGGCGGTTACGGTGGCGCCGGAAACCACGGCGCCGGTTTGGTCCGTCACCCGGCCCGACAGGCTGGCCGACACCTGCGCCCTGGCCGCCAGAGAGCAGAGGCATGAAAGCAACAGAACCGCAACCCAGAGTCGACGGCGACCAGACATGATCCTCCCCCAAACGGAAAAGACTGGATTCGAGCACGCAGGCCCGCACACCATCAGCTCCGGGTTGCGGCGCGCTACGATTTAATCGAATACAACCGTTAATGTCAAACGGATTTAGTCTGGTAGGATGATCATCACTTCGGTGGATTTAATCAGCGCGGCGGCGAGCTGGCCCTTCTTGAGCCGTAGTTCCCGCACCGCATCGGCGGTGATGATGGAGGTGATGTGCTGGTCGCCGATGGACAGAGTGACCTGCGCGAGCAGACCGCTGATTTTGATGTCGGTGACCCGCCCAATTAATTGGTTTCGGCCACTGACGCGACGGAACATGCGGCGCCGCTTCTCGGGAGCTCCGGTGACCGCGACGCGAGGCAGCAGCCGGTCGATCTCCGATTCAGGGATGCGGTGATGGCCGCCCAGGGTTTGAACGCTCTTCAGCTTGCCCAGGTAAATCCACTGCTTCAGGGACGCATAGCTGATTCCGAGCACTTGCGCAGCATCGCGAGGGGTGTAGAGTTTCGGCATGGAGAATGGCTGTTCTGGTAGAGAATAGCCGCGTTGTGACGTGATGCGCAATTCCAATTTCGCCCGCGGGAGGGACCATTGAATCGATTGCAATATCAGCTTCTTGGTGTGGCTGGCTGCTTCCTGTTCTTCGGGATTGCACTGTGGGCGCAAAGCTTGCAGGTGATCGACGGGGAGGGTCACACCACTAACGTCACCGCAGCGCAAATCGCCGGAGCGCCGCACGTGACGGCGAACGTGAAGGACCATGACACGCCGGCAACGTTTGATGGGGTTCCGCTGGCAAGGCTGCTTGCAATCGCAGGCGTTCAACTGGGCGACAAGCTGCGTGGTCCGCGAATGACCGAAGTGCTTTTAGTGGAGGCCGCCGACGGCTACAAAGTTGCCTTCGCGCTCGCAGAAGTTGATCCGGCATTCGCCACCCGCGAGATCATCCTTGCCGATAAGAGGGACGGGAAGGCGCTTGACGCGAAGGAAGGCCCGCTGCGAATCGTGGCACCTGGCGACAAGAAGCCGGCACGCTGGGTCCGTCAGGTGACCGTATTGAGAATTGTGGCCGTTAAATGATCGCAAGCCAAGTTGCGCCTGGCGTGAACTACGCGCCGCATCCTGGCCAGCGACGACAACTCGGCCAAAAACAACGATGGCGCTCCAAGGGAGCGCCAAGTCGAGATTTGGAAGAACGTGCGGCAGATGAGTTGGTTGCTTAGGGTTCTCTCCGGCCGGTCTTAATCAGCCCTTCTTCCTGCAGGCAGCGTTGTATGTCGTTCCAGACGCGCGGGCTGGGATCCTCCATGGGCACTAGCAGTTTGGCGCACTCGGCGATGTAACGTAAATCGGCGACCAGATCGGTGCAGACCTCGCAGGTTGCAAGATGCTGCTGCTCGTCCTGACTGCCGCCCCCGTCAATGATGTAAGGCAGGACCTTTTGAAACTCCGCACACGTCATGGTTCTCTCTCCGGGAAATCTGCTACGACCCGCTCCTTCGCTGGTTGGCGTTCTCCGATCTCCCTCATCTCGCCTCGCGAGATGTTCCCTTCTCTACTCCTCCTCTAACGCCTGGCGGCCTTCTCGGCCTTGCTCAGCTTAAGAAGTTCGCGCAGCTTCATTCGCGCCTTGTGGAGCTGCGACTTGCTATTGCCGATGGAACAACCCATCATCTCGGCAATCTCATTGTGTTCATAACCTTCCACATCATGCAATACAAATATGATGCGGTATCCGGGAGGCAAACTCTCGATGGCGCGCTGCAAGTTGACGCGGTCGATGGAGCCGGCGAGCACGGTGTCGCGGGTGCCGACGTCCTTCCGCGGGCCATCTTCCTGCTGCGGCTCCAAGGTCTCCTCCAGAGAAACCTCGGGCAAGCTCTTTTTGCGCAGATGCATAAGCACCACGTTCACCGACAGCCGGTGCAGCCAGGTGGAAAATGCGGACTCGCCCCGGAAGGTGGCGATCTTGCGGTATAGCTGGAGGAAAGCCTCTTGCGTCAGGTCTTCCGCCGCCGCCGTGTTGCCTGTCATGCGCAGACACAGCGAGTACACGCGCCGTTTATGCAGGACGTACAGGGCTTCGAAGCTTTCCGCATCACCTTGCTTGGCGCGATCGATCGCTTCCTGCTCCGTAATGCCGCCTGCCAGTATTTTCCTCGCGATGGTCAATATGTCTGCCTAAGCTGTATCGATGAGTTAGATGCGTCGGGGGCAGGAAATCGTTGGCCGTGTCGGCGGTTTTCCGCACACGTTGACCTCTTCGTCCGTTTGTCCGCTTGGCGCAAAGTCATCCTTAGTTATATGCAAGATGCACAAGGCTATGGTCAAGGTCGAGATCGCGCTCATCGGAAAGTTGTGCGATGTAACATGGCGCGCAACGGTATTTATTCATAATAATAGACTTAATGGCCTCATTTGGTAGAAAAGGTCGGCACGGGCCCGGGCGGGACCGTTCGGCAGAAGAGGACCTCGGCGCTTCGCTCGTAACTTGCGATACTCGCGATTGGCTTCCGCCTGCAACGACAGATCGAATTTTCTTGATACCTTCTGTTCAAGCGCGCCAACCCGCGCAACGTCTTGCCGAAGGCTCGGCAGTGTCCAATTTTGGAACACTACCCAGAAATGCCGGTTTCGAACGTGCGCAAGGACTAGCCGCATCGCGCCCCAGACATCCTGCGTAGAGTTGTTTGGCTTCATTACACAACTCCATCCTGTCAAGCAACCGAACAAATCGATTGAAGGTCCCGAGCAAAGCCCAACTCTAACTTTTTTTCGACCCAGGCGATTGACTAGTCGGCAGCGGCGTGGTGTCCGTAACATCTTGCGCAAGCATGGTCTCTTCTTCCACTGGGCTTGCGAAGATGGGTGTCCGCGTCTTCGCGATCTTCGTCCGAGCCTGAAGCCGGTCCGTCCAAAGGTGGATGGTCGTCGAGTACTCAGCATGGTCGGATCCAACGATCGTGAGAGTCATATCCAGCAAGTGACCGTGACGTAGCCCAGGTGGCATGAGGCCCCCGATTCCCAAGAGGCACCCTGGTAGCGGCAGTTTCGCTGGAAGTCTCTTGCGCTCCAGCAAGAGGTGATTGATGACCTCGTTGTACGCTAACTCCCCTCCATACTTACCCGGGAACTGATAAACCGAATATGCGCTTTCCCGTTTTGCGCGGCCCTGGGACTTCACTTGGAGCGGCGTTAGCCATTTAAAAAGGCTGTTGTCCCAAGGCACCCGCAGCTCGACGTCGACCACGTAGATGGTTCTTGAAGTCTGATTGGTCACGACAATGTCGGCCCTGCAGGCAACACGCCCATCTTCGAGCTCAAAGAGCTGCGATTCGATCATGCCGCCGACCTGATCGATTTCAACCTTCTCGTTCTCGACCTCCGTTTCTGCCACCGACGGGTCCAGCGGACTCCCCGACTGCGCCAATTCGTAGAGTAATTCTTTAAGTTTTGCCCTTGAAGCAGTCTTGCTCATAAGTTGTCCATGTTCGGCTGATTTCTTCGTTCCCGGGAGGGCAAAATATCACGTACATACATACATACGTTCACCCGGCTTACTGCGGTCGCTGCGACGCCGCGCCTTCCCCTCGACAGTAGCGACACCGGCGCGCACCATCCTCGAGGGAGAGTACCCGGTAGTCGAAGGCCAGCTGATGAATGCGCTCCCGGACAACGTCAGTAAGCACGATTTTATAACCTTCCGCAACACGGTCGCCGTGAACTCCAAGGTCGCGCAGCACCAAACCGACTCTCTTCGCCGAGAGGTCGCATTCTTCGTGCCGCCCCTTCAGAAGAGCGTTGACTCTCTCTGCTAGCTCACCAACAAAGAAATGTGCGGCGTCTGCTTTGTGGCAGAAACTGAGTGCGGCTTCGGCCACCACGCACTTCGGATCGAAGAACCGAGCCTCGGCAGCCTGCCGACTCTGCCGCAAGATCTCTTCAAACACCGACTTGCTCAACTCCCTGCAATCGATGATCGGAGCAAGCCAGGTCAGGGCCTCATCACGCATTTCCGGAACGAACGCACGACGGTCAACTTCCTTGTCACGCACTCTTTCGTAATGGACCATGCGGTAGCGCAGCAGCCTCGCTTGGAAGCTTTGGGCAACAACCTGTTCTTCCGAATCAGTCAAAAATGGTAGCGGATCCTGCGCGGGCGATACCGACACCCTGAGTCCATGCTCGTCCACGAGAGAATCCTCGCAGGAGAATGCCTTACCGCCGTATAGGTCCAAACGTCCCCTTCCACGCACGACGCAGAAGTGACGCCGGTTGGAGGCGAGCAGAGCTCGTTTCACGCGCCGCCCGAGATCCCGCTGATTAACCAGAAGCGTGGCGCCTAGCCTGTTTGGCAGGGTGGCTAGGCCCTCAAAGTCGACATCCCCTAACAAAACCGAGCGGTGGCAGAGACACCCGAGAAGGCGCAAGACCTGGCTGACCACACTATCCGGTCCTAATAAATACAGGACCGGTGCCACCGGCATGCAGTCGCAGAACCAACTGGACAGCGCAAAAGCCACAAGCAGATCCGCCACCTCAGGTTGAAGACGGGCATAGGTCGAGAGAAAATCTCGCAGCGAGGAGATCACCTTCGTTGTCGATCCGAACGGCAGACTCGGAGGGGCAAAACGCACCGACTGCACGAGGCCACGGCCTAGGGTCTTAGGGATGTAGGACACGCCCCCATGTTCTACCTTGCATTTTGTGGCGGCCCGGAGACCATTCCAGGTGTGAAGGCGGAGGTGGTCGGGATGGTGAGGATCGACCACGGATTCCAACATCAGCCCTGGCACTGCTTCGCCGAAGGTTTCAATCAAGGACATGCACTTCTCCGGAAACACGATTGAGGACCGGGGTCACCGTGACGCGAGCTGCGCATGGAAAAGCCCGCATTCAGTATTGCAAAATCTGACGCACCCCGGCCTTGATTTCCTTGACTGCCTTATATTTGACGCGTTCTTCCTGCCGAGAAAATCATCGAACACCTTTGCCCACAGTCTCTCTTTTGGTTTTAATTCTTGCCGTGAAGCCCTGCTTCGGAACCCGCCTAGGTCTCTTCTCCCCGCAGTATCCAGTCGACGGTCTTGTGAAATTTTATGGAAAGCGAAATCAGTACCTCCAGACTGGGCGCAATCTTTCCTCGTTCAATCTTTGAAAGGTGCCCTTGGCTGACGTCAAGATGAGCAGCTAGTTCTTCTTGAAGCATGGCCCCACGTAGCTTCTTGATTCGGGAACCTATCGCCGTCAAATCGACCTTAGATCTACCTGCCATCGCGATGAAAATCTCTTGACTTCAATATTCAGTTATGGCATATTCCTAACATGAATATGCCAATTCTGAATATCGGTTCGATTAGATATCAGTGAGGTATTTATGCCTTCCAGAAATCTCGACAAGGACAACCTCCAGCTAATACGCCACAACGCTTCCCTAGTCAAGAAGCTTTACCCGAACATCAATCGAGCACGCATCCAAGCGTTGAAAGAACTGACCAAACAATTCAGCTTCTCTTTCGCAAGTGGGGATGTGATCCAGCTCGAGAATGGCTGGTTCGTAACCCACACCGGACTCGTTCGCCTGGCGCGTCGCAAGCGATGCCGCGGTATCCACGTCGAGGCTGTCGATTCGCTCTGTGATTCCGCAGCGAATCGGTTCGTCCTCAAGGCGACGGTTTATCCGTCCAAAGATTCCGCCGGTTTCGTCGGCTACGGCGATGCTGACCCCTCCAATGTTTCTCTCATGGTCCGCGGCGCCGAGATGCGCATAGCCGAGACCCGAGCTGTCAATCGCGCTCTGCGCAAAGCGTATGGCATAGGAATCTGCTCGGTCGAGGAGATCGGATCCAATCCTGGTCCGATGGTGGCGCCCGATTTCCATAAGTCTCCGCCCAATGGTACCAATGGAAACACCAACGGGTCCGGTCACAAGGTCCGTGACCGGCTCTGTCAGATCATCCGCCAGCACAAGCTCAACCCTGAGTTGGTGAAAGCCTACGCCGTCGACTTCTGCGGTACCAAAGCCCTCAAAGATGCCGACCCGTGAGCAGGTCGAAGACTTCGTCCAGCAGCTTGCCGATGCGGCCAAGAAGGACCGCAATTCCCTGCTCTGCCAACTCAACAGCTACGCACGCTCAAACCAGGAGGTGGCCGGATGAAGCGCCATGTTCCGGGACTCTCCGAGACCGCCCGCGATTCGCACTCCGAGGTTCCCGACGGCCTATTTCTCGCTCGGGTCGACAGTGCCCAGAACCGCTGGCATGCCCAGAAGCGCTTTCTATGTGCTTCGGCTCTCCATCCTCGAACCCAAGCTGTTTGCCGGGCGCTCCATCGTCAGCCGCCTCTACTGCACCCCAAAGGCAATGTGGAAGCTGGGCTGGTTCCTGCGGGATTTCCTCTATGACCCCGAATTGTTGAGCCAGGACGAGGTCGACGAGCGCGCCCTGCGCGGCTTGATCGGAGTCGTGAAGGTCAGCCACACCGTCGTCAACGGCGTCTCGTTGGTGAATCTCGATGGCTTTGCCCCGGCCAGCCAGTGGGAAGAATTGGTCGACGGACATGTCCGCATTCCGCCGGCAAGCAACGGTAAGGCAAGCGGAAGGCAAAGGGTAGCAACAATGACCTACAGCTACACCCAGATCTCCCAATACCTGACCTGCCCTCGCCGTTATCGCCATCGCTATCTCGATGGCTGGCAGGAAAAAGATGTCCGGGCCGCCATGCTTTTCGGCCGCTGCTTCGAACAGGCCGTAGCCGCTTTGTTCCGTCACGAAGATCCAGCGGCAGTCCTGTTTGAGCAGTGGGCGCCATGTAAGAACATGGGGCTGGTCTATTCGGGAAGCGACACCTGGGACCACATGTTCCGGCAAGGCATTCAGTTGCTCGAGCGCTTCGTCCAGGACGGGCGTGTCCAGATTCAGCCAGCCAAAGAGCCATCAACAGATCCGATTCACCCGGACGCTAAGTTCCGGCGACAGCTTTGTCGCCTTCGTCGATGCGGTCGGCGAACTGGACAGCACACCCTGTGTGCTGGAGTGGAAGACCAGCTCTGCCCGCTATCCCGAGGAGCCGGACGGCATTGCAGCCCTGGACCCGCAGCTGGTTTGTTATTCCTGGATGACCGGGATCAATGACGTTGCCCAGGTCGTCTTCGTCCGCAAGCGCACGGTCGAAGTCCAGTACCTGCGGGCCACGATCACCGATGCACAACGCAACGAGTTCGAAGCTCTGGTCGAAGACACGGTCCGCAGGATCGAATCTGGACTGTTCCTGCCGCACAGCGGCATCCGCTTCCCCCAGAACCCCTGTACCACCTGTCCTTTCCTCGGGCTCTGCCTCGACCAGCACGATCTGGTGGAGTCTGGCCTGATCCGCAAGCCGGGAGTCGATCTTGGTCTGTTTGACGAACTTGCTTACTAAGTATCCGCCTATGCCGCCCAAGCTGAATCGCCGCCGAGCCCTGGAGGTGCTGAGCAGGATCGACCAGATCCTGGCCTGGGAGGCACGGCACGAGAACGAGCGGGATACCAGGTTTGTGGAACTGGGTAAGTATCTGTGCGAAGTGCGGGCCGGCCAGTACTGGCGGCTGGAGCAACCTGAAGTCCTTCGATGAGTTCCTGGAGCGCCGGTTCCCCGAGTCACGAAGGAAAGCCTACTACCTGATGTCCATTCACGAGCACCTGCCTCCACAGGTCAGAAAGGAACTGAAACAGGTGGGATGGACCAAGGGCCTGGAGTTAGCCAAGCTGGCCCGCCAACAGGGGCACAGCTTCGAAAGTGCAACCTGGCTGCACAAAGCCCGACAGATGCCGAAAGCGGAGTTCCAGCGCGAAGTAGAGAAAGAGCTGACGGGCAAGGACAGCGAGCCCTCGGAGCTAATCTATTTCAAGGTCTATCGGAGCCAGATCCCGGTCATCGAGCAGGCGATCGAGACCGCAGCTCTGATGCTCGGGTCGGACAAGTCTCGGGGCTACTGCCTGGAGATGATCTGCGCAGACTTTATCGCCGGGGCCAGCCTGGACGGCAACCATCCGGAGATCCTGTTGCGCTCTATCTCTCGTTACTACAAGTTCTTGCCCAGTCCCCAACGGGAAGCCTTTCTCTCGGAGATCAACCGGAAGGCTTCATGAAGAACGTCCCCTCGAAAAGCCCGCGACTCAGACTGGATACGACGAGCTATCGCGAACTGCAGTGGCGAGTGCTGGAGCGCGACGGCTGGAGATGCCAGGCATGCGGGAGCATGCAAAACCTGCAGGTACACCATCTCAAGTTTCGCAGCCAGTCAGGTGGCGATGTGGAACAGAACCTGATAACGCTATGCTTCGATTGTCACTCATCAGTCCATGCCAGCAGGAGAATCTCATTGCGATAAGCGTCCCCGAGTTCAATCCGTCATCCAACTGTGGAACGTGGCTAGGTTTATCGTACAG
>CAWIMR010000036.1:0-17202 GCA_963837245.1 uncultured Acidobacteriaceae bacterium
CCAAGCATTGCGGTATCTTCGGAAACAAGGTTTCGAGACCGAGATAGCGATCCGGTGTGGCTGGCCAAGGCGCATCGGGACGGCTACTTCGTCGATCTGATTACCGGAATGAGCAATGCCATCATCACGGTCGACCAGTCGTGGATCGATCGCGGCTGGGCGCGGAGGTTCTCGGCGTGCCTACCCGCGTGCTGGCGGCCGAGGAGCTGATTGCCTCCAAGCTGTTCGTGAATTTTCGCGAGCGCTTCGACGGCGCCGACATGGTGCACATCATCTTCGGCACTAGTGGCAGGCTGGACTGGCAGCGGCTGCGTCAACTTGGTGGGCGAGCACTGGGAGATATTGCTCTGGGAGTTGATGCTATTCCATTACGTCTATCCGGCGAAGGCGCATTACGTCCCTCGCGAAGTATGGGACGACCTGCTGTCACGACCTGCAGGCACAGCTTGAACTCGCCGTACGCCGACGCCGGCCTTCCGCGGCAGCCTGCTCGACGAGAAGATGTTTGCCATCGACGTGCACGAATGGGGCATGGAGAACCTGCTTGCAGGAGCAACGCGCGCGACCGAAGGCCCACGATCGGCAAAATCAGCGGCAACGTAGCGCCCCCGGGAGCCGGGACGAAACATGAGAATCGCTGCCGTCGCCGATTTGCATTTCACTCCGCAGGAATACGACCGCATTCGCGAACAGATGAACCGGGTGCGCGACGAGGCCGACGTGCTGGTCCTGGCCGGCGACCTCACCAACTTACGGCCGACCGCCGGAGATGGAGTCGCTGCTGAACGCTCTGGTGCGCCTGCGCATTCCGATCGTCGCCGTGCTGGGCAATCACGACTACGAGAGCGGCCACGTCGCTGAGCTGATGAAAATGATGACCGACGAAGGCATCAAGGTGCTCGACGGCACCGCCTACGAGCGCGACGGCGTGGGCTTCGCCGGGACGAAAGGATTTCTGCGGCGGCTTCGGACGCGGCGCGCTGACCGCCTTCGGCGAGCCCGAGGTCAAGGCCTTTGTGCAGGCTGCGATCGACGAGAGCCTGAAACTGGAGCGCGCGCTTTCGCAACTTCGCACCCCAAAGCGCGTCGTGGTCATCCATTACGCGCCCGTGGCGGACACGGTGAAGGGCGAGCCGGCTGAGATTTATCCTTACCTTGGCAGCTCACGGCTGACGGAAGTCATCGACCGCCACGGCGCCGATCTGGTGCTGCACGGCCATGCTCACGGCGGCAGCTGCGAGGGCAAGACGACAGCGGGCTGCAGGGTATACAACGTGGCGACAGCGATCAACCTCGCCCAGCCTGGTGGTGCCGCGTACAGGGTCTTCGAAGTTTGAAGAGATGGAATGGCGGCACGAATGACCGGCTCAACTCATTATCGGCATTTCCGGGGCGAAGCCTGGCCGTCTCTTCACTGAAAGCGATATCCGGGCTTCAGTTCGCAACGGTATATGTCGTTCTCGCCGTTATTGCGTCCCTCCGTGCATTGCGCCCACCTGAGAGACAGATTGGGACCGAGCGGGAAAACAATGGCCTCTCCATTCAGTTCAGCTTCAATACTGGGACCCTCGGCCGAAGCTGGCAGGGTGAAGCTCAACGATGGACCGAAGATCACAGGATAGGATTCGCGGACCCTCTCACTCAGCATCGGATGGATGACCTCCGCTTCGACCAGAAATGTAGCCGTATCGGACCAGTCCCGGGCGGTCACATTCAAGTGTCTGCCATCACCTGCGGGTGCTTCCTGGTCAATGCGAGTAAAGGGACAGGGCCCGGCAATACAGGAGATGCGCACGTTGCGAAACTCGTTCCCTTCACCGGCATCGAGCGATACGGACGCCGTTGCCGCTTTCCACTTGCCGTCGGGTGAGCAGAGACTTGACTTCTTACAGGGGACATTTCCGGTGTTCGTCACCTGAAACGTTTTTACAGCGCTGCCGATGTCGGCGACGTCCCTGGAGCGGACTACATATCTCAGGCGTACGTTGGAGATGACTTGTGCCGGCCGCGCGCCAGCCACTCGCACCTCGGAAACCGGCTTCATGCGCGCGACATAGAGCTTGTCGCTAATGAAATCCTGTAGCTCCAGTGGCTGGTAGTTCTGGTGTTCGAACTGCAGGATAATCGGCTGGCGTCGCCGGAAACCTCTTGGCAGCGTAACCGAAAACAGTCCTGACGGATTCGACTTGGCCTGGGTGCCTGTGTCACCCGTGACGGCCTTGATGTTGACCTCCGCAATAGGAACCTGTTTGCCGGGATCAGCGTCCTCCCGGAGGACCACTCCGTGCAGCGTGATTTGGCGTTGCTTACGGACCCTGGACACGGTGAGCCAAAGGCCGGCCCCTACCAGCAGAGGGATGGCTATCCAAATCGCGAGCTTGCTTTTGGCGCTCATCTTGAGGACAAGTCCGAACCACCTTTGACGGTTGGATGCCGTTTAGCGCCCTTGCTGCCGCCCGCAGGCAACTGCCGCGGGTCACCGTGCCATCTAAGGTTCCGGGTGATTCCATTCAAACCACAATGCATCCCGATTTCGCGCCGTCAACTCCTACGTCAACTTGCTGGGGCGAGTTTATGCTTCCCTCTCAGGCGCGCACTGGCTTTGCAAACTCTCACTCCGCCACCGAATCGCCCAACCCAGCCAGGCGCCCCAGCAAGCGCGTTATCAGCCGAAGAAGATCAATTCCTGGATGAGGTCGAGAAGGCCCATTTCCAATTCTTCCTTGAGCAGACGAATCCGCAGACCGGACTGGTGAAAGATCGCTCGAATGTCGGATCGAACGACAAAGGTATTGTTGCCAGCATTGCCGCAACTGGTTTCGGCCTGACGGCCCTCTGTATCGGAGACCGGCGAGGTTACGTCTCGAACGGCGATGCGCGTTACCGCGTGGCTGCCGCTTTGCGCTTCCTTTGGAAGAAGCTGCCAACCCATCGTGGCTTCTTCTACCACTTCGCCAATGTGAATACGGGCGAGAGAATGTGGGACTCGGAGGTTTCGTCGGTAGACACGGCCATCCTGCTCGCCGGCATCCTGACCTGCCGGAGACACTTCGAAGCGCATTCGGAAATCAGCAATCTAGCTTACGAGATTGTGAATCGCGTGGACTGGACCTGGTTGTCAGAAGACACAGCGCTGCTTTCACACGGCTGGACGCCGGAAGTCGGTTTCCTGCCCGATCGCTGGGACTACTACAGCGAGCTGATGATGATGTACCTGCTGGGCCTGGGCTCGGCAACGTACCCACTGCGTGTCGAGGTGTGGAACGCCTGGAAACGCACTGAATTTGAGTACGAGGGGCTGCGCTACATCGGGTCATTTGCGCCGCTGTTTGTGCATCAGTATTCGCAGGCCTGGTTCGATTTTCGCGGCAAACGCGACAAGTATGCCGACTACTTCGAGAACTCCAGGATCGCTACGGAAGCCCATCGCCTGTTTTGTCTCGGACTCGCCAAGCAATTTCCCGACTATAGCGAGGATCTGTGGGGCATCACCTCGTCGGATTCGAAGTCGGGATATGTCGTCTGGGGCGGCCCGCCGGCGTTGGGCCCGATTGACGGCACCGTGGTTCCCTGTGCTTCAGGCGGATCGCTGCCGTTCCTGCCGCAGGCCACGTTGCGCGTGCTGCGCCATATCCGAAGCCGGTTTCCGTCGGCCTGGAGCCGTTATGGATTCGTGGACGCGTTCAATCCACTGAACGGTTGGTACGATCGCGACGTGGTCGGTATCGACGTTGGAATCACAATGCTCATGGCGGAAAATCTTCGGACGGGATTCGTATGGGAAACGTTCATGAAGAATCCGGAGGCGACCCGCGGCATGAGTCGCGCCGGTTTCCGTCCCTACACGCCTGCCCCGAAATGAGTCCGTTCACGCGGCAACGCGGTGCTTATGAGAACGCAGGTTGACGCGAGTGACTGGTCGTTCCTGCAGCAGGAGTTCGGTGGCGCGCACGGAAGGATTACTGTGGAACCAATGCCGAATGACGCCGTCGGTGAGCGAATTGCCGATGGCGAGCAGGCTCATGCCCTGGTGGTGTGCCATCCAAGAGCGCACAATTTCCGGCCGCCTGCGCCAAAGGGTTTTTCTGGCTGAAAAGTCCGCAGACTCATACATTCCATAGCTGCCGAGCATTCCGTAACGGCTAAGTTTGCCTATATTGTTTAATGCTTCGCTGGAATGCAAATGCTGCGCCAGAAAAGTGGAATACGGTGAAATGACCAATGCCTTGGGATGCGAGATCGCGAAGTGCCAGCTGCGGTAGTCCAAAGGCGAAATATTTGTAGCTCCCATCGTCAAGTTTCTGCGCCGATGCCGACTCCGAAACGCCCCAGGGAACCCGCAAGCGGGCGGCGTGCAAATGCTGCGCCCGCACGGCTTCGATGCCGGCGCGATCAAGCAGCGTGTCAGGGTAGGTATTCATCCAGAGGCAGGGCATAAGGTATTCGAACATCGTTCCCGACCAGGAGAGCAGGACAATGCGTCCGTCCGCCAGCTTGTGATAACGGCCGAGGGCAAACCAGCTTTCCTGCGGAATTTCGTCTTTGGCGATCGCGATGAATGTCGCGAGCCGCGACTCGGACGCCAGTTGGTCGTAGCACGAGCCACTGAGCCTCTGTGTCTCAGTGTCAAATTCGACTGCCAACAGCCCGCGGTCGCGATTCAGGAGAAATGTGAAATCAGTCTCAGCGGCGACATCGCCCGCTTGCATGGCAATTTTTCTTAGATCGCGGATGAGTTGTGCGGCCGCAACTCGCGCACCGGGCACCAATTTAAGGAGTTGCCGTCGCAAGCGATTCTGTTCGGCCGATGTAGAAGGTGATGCAAGTGAGATCTCCCGCTCGAGAGCGCCACAGAATTCCGGCAGTCTGCCCCAAGGCAATGTCACTCCAGGGTCCAAAGCCCAAGTCCGGCAGGTCGTCCGCAACAGCACGGAACTGGGAAAGGAGCCAGGGAGTGTACGAGCGGACCAGCGTTTTAGTGCTGTCGATTCGCAGCGCGAGCTGCTCCACGAACCATCGGGAGTCCGGCGCGTCCTGGGAAGCACAACAGTTGTGAGAGTAAGTCAACGGGAAAGTTCACGATGGCGTCCAGCCCACTAGCATGGCTGGCGCGAAGAAATTGCCAAAGCACTCTTCGGGGAAGGCAGCCGGCGGCGACTAATTCACGGATGTAGTCGGCCAAGCCCTCGCCGATATGACGTCCGACGAGCGGCCGGTGAAGCTGTTCGAGAGCTCCCTGCTCGAGTGTCCACAAAGACGCAACGAGGTTGCCGCTGTCCACAGACGAGACGATCAGCGGTCTCAGCGGCTCGCGCGTGCGAGCGTCATACCAGTTGTAGAAGTGTCCCCGATAGCGGGGGAGGCTTGTAACGGTGGCGAGCGTCGCCTGCGTCAGGTCGACGAGCTCTGGCAGCGTCAGGTAGCCAAGCTGGCAGGCAACCTGCCGCGAGTTGAACAGCAGGCCGAGGTTCGTCGGCGAAACCCGTGGATCGATGACAAACGGTGACTCGCGCACATGATCAGGAATGAGCCAGCCGTTTTCAGCGTTGCTGAACTCGACGAAAAATCGCCAGGTGCGCAAGGCGAGGCGGCGCAGGAAGATTCTATCGCTGTGCGATTTTGTGGGGGGGATGCGCGCGGGCCGATCAAGCCAGACCGAGATGGACTTGCTGCCCGCCCAGAGCAAGAGAATGGGCGCGGCTGCAAACACGCTGCGTCCTCGCAGCCACCACAACAAAACGCCCAGCGTCACTGCCAGGACCGGCGTCCAGTCCAGGTAAAGGTCCAGGGGAGTGCGACGATGCAGGCCCTGCTCTTCTTCCGCGGCTGTCACCCACTCCAGCAGGCGTTCCCGAGTCACCACTCTGCGCACCAGTGCACGCGCCATGGCATCGATGGATAGCAGCATCTGGTGAGCGAGAAAAGTAAGGGTCAGCAGGATGCCCAGGCTGGCCGCAGCCAAGCCGTCCGGCGAAACTCCAGTGAGGGCGGACCTGCGTCTCGCCACGGCGCGCGCCCACTGCAATAGCAAGCCAACCAACACCGGCAGAAAGAGCAGACACACGGTGCTCAGCGTCCAATACCAAGCGGAGCCAGGCAGAACGAACCATCCAAGAACGAACAAAAGGAAGGTCGCGGGCTCGACCGTGCCCCGGCGCAGATTGTCGAAGATCTTCCACCTGGAAACCAGGGAGATCGGATTGGGTACCCGTTTGCCACCGGGCGCGGGAACCGTCGGGAGCAGCCACTCCGCGATCTGCCAGTCGCCCCGCAGCCAGCGATGTTTGCGACGGTTGTAGGCGCTGTAGAGCGCGGGATAATCCTCGATGATTTCGAGGTCGGTCACCAGTCCGGAACGTGCGTAGGCACCCTCTATCATGTCGTGGCTGAGCAGTAGATTCGAAGGGAAGCGGCCGTCGAACAGACGATGCAGAACATCCACCTCGTAAATTCCCTTGCCAACGTAGCTGCCTTCGCCATAGAGGTCCTGGTAGACGTCGGAGACGGCACGCGTATAAATGTCGAGACCGGTCTGTCCGGAGAAGATTCTTGCCAGTCGTGATCGGGCGGTACTCTGTACGCTCACGCCCACGCGTGGCTGCAGGATTCCATAACCAGCGACAACAACGTTACTATCGGGATCGATGATCGCCTGGTTCAGCGGATGGGCGAGTGTGCCGATCAGGCGGCGCGCCGTGCCACGAGGCAGACGGGTGTCGGCATCGAGCGAGATCACGAATCGAACGGTGGAGAGCACCCGCAGGTTGCCCACTTTCTCTTCATACTCGTCGGAACTCCCCTGCAGGAAGTGATTTAGTTGCAGCAGCTTTCCGCGTTTGCGCTCCCAGCCCATCCAGGTTCCTTCGCGCCGGTTGTAGCGGCGCATGCGGTGCAATAGAAAAAACGAACCCGAGCTGTGACCGTCATATTTCTCGTTTAGCTTAGCGATTAACTCCGCACACAAAATGACCAGGGGCTCGGTTTTTCTGGGAGGCTCGGTTGAATCGGGAAGGTCTGTCAGCAAAGCGAAATGCAGGTTGCGGTCTTGATTGCCGAGGAAGCGGACCTCCAGATCGGAAACCAGTTTCCGGACCTGGTTTTCGTCAAGCAACAAAGTCGGGACGGCTACCAGCGTGGCGCAGGCATCAGAAATGCCAGCCCTGAAGTCGAGTTTGGGAAGAACCTGGGGCGTCAACAACCAACTAGCGGCGTGGTTCACGATTTGGACCGCGGCCTCGGAAGAAGGCAGAAGCAGCACCAGCAGCATGAACAGGAAAGTTGCAAACGACCAGTAATCGAAACCGGAAAGGTGGACTAAGGTTACGGCGATGATCGCCGTCAGGAACAGGACGGCGGGCACATATAAGTAATCGGGATGTGATGTGATGAAGTTCTGCAAGCGTTGGCTGAAGGGCGGCCAGAAGTTGGCCTTTTCCCTGAGTTCGGTGACGCCCTCGGCGATCAGGTAGTAGCCAATGTGCGAGAGGCGCGTCGCGACGCGCGGGTCACGATGCGGTTTGCGCTGGGCATTCTGCGCCAACTCCAGCGCTGCCTCGGCAACTTCCTGTTCGGCAAGATCAGAATATTCAGCAATGTTTGCCACTTGGCGGCGATAGAAGTCGCGGCTTTCAGCTTCCATGTGGTTGTAAGCACCACCAGGGTCCTGCTGAAGAAACTGGTCGAAGACGATGAGAGGTTCGATGACCCTGCGCCACGGTGTGCGGTTGATAGTGCGTAGGCTCTCCAGGCAAGAGGCAGTCTCTTCCCCCCGCCCAACGGATTGCCCGGATGAGAGCCAACCGTCCACCACACGTTCAATCAGTACCAGCTTGAGTGCCGCCACCAGCGTCCATAGTTCCGCCAGATTCAGGACCGTAACTTGCTGGAACGCCTCAATGTACAGAGTGAAGGACGAGTCGTCGCAGCGATTGTTTGCCGCGGTAAGGCAGTCCTCGGCGATAACCAGCACACGAGGAAAGATTGCGCCCGTGGCAGTGCGAACATGCGGGATCTTTTGTAACCGATGAAGGGCCTCGTACGCGTCGGCAAAGGAACTCTCCAACAGGGCGGTTTTCTCGCGCAGGTCTGTCCCCGAGGAATCCTGGCTCTCGGCATTCTTGGCCTTGCGCAGCGCTGGTGCCAGCTTTGCCGCCAACCTGCGGCAGCGGGTTGCGAAGGTCCTCGATGAGCGAACCTTGGGCAGCCACACCAATTCATTGGCTAGCGCCCGGGCCCGGGCACGCACAGTCTCCGCCGCGGGCTGCGGCGAGACTGGGGGACCAGGCTCGGGATCGTGACTCTTGCCGATTACCCCTGCCGGGGTGGTTTGCGGCATCATTCGCAGCTCCTAGCGATAGCTCGCAGCCTGCATCTCGAACATTTCGGCGTACAGGCCCCCTCGGTTCAGCAGTTGTTGATGACTGCCTTGTTCGCCCACCACTCCGTTCTCCAGCACGACTATGCGGTCCGCCATGCGCACAGTTGAAAACCGGTGGGAGATGAATAAAGCCATCTTGCCCGCGGTCAAGTCAGCGAAGCGGCGGAACACTTCAAACTCACTGCGCGCGTCCAGCGCAGCAGTGGGTTCGTCCAAAATCAGTATCTGTGCGTCGCGTAGATAGGCACGAGCGAGCGCGACCTTTTGCCACTCGCCTCCGGAGAGGTCCACGCCCCCTTCGAAGCGGCGGCCTAGCATTTGCTCGTACGCGTGCGGCAGCTTCGCGATGACTTCGTCGGCCTGGCTTTTTTGCGCTGCCTCTTCCAGCAAAGAGGTGTTGGAAAGGTCTCGAATTCTTCCGACGCCAACGTTCTCGCGTGCTGTCATTTCGTATCGCATGAAGTCCTGAAAGATAACGCCGATCTCCTGGTACAGTTCCTCCAGGCGGTACTCACGAAGGTCAATGCCATCGAGCAGGATTTCCCCTTCGGTCGGGTCGTATAGTCGGGTGATCAGTTTCACCACTGTTGTTTTGCCTTCTCCGTTTTCCCCGATCAACGCCACTCGCTCGCGGGCATCCAGCGTCAGGTCAAGGCGGTTAAGCACCATTCGTTCGGTGCCGGGATAACGAAAGGACACTTGGTGGAACTCGATGCCCTTCCTGATCGGGCGCGGCGCAGGAAGGGCGTTTGGCCGGGAGCGGATGGTGGGCTGCATGGCGAAGAATGCCAACAGGTCGGTAAGAAACAATGCTTGATCGGCGATGCCGGCGAGAGTGGAAAACACCTGCGGGATGTTCAAACTCGCCTGCTGGATGGCGCCAGCGAGAAAGGTCAGCGTGCCGATGGTGATGGCACCCAATATCGTCCGCCAGATCACGAAGGCGTAAGCGGCGTAGTAGCCGACGGTGCCAAGCACGGACAGCAGAGTCCCGCCCACGAAGCGGCGGCGAGCCAGGCGAACGTCCTGGTCATAAACCTCGTCCGATAGCGTGGTAAACCGCCGGGTGAGGAAGCCGCTTAGGCCGAAGAGCTTGAGCTCCTTGGCCGCCTCCTTGCTTCCTGCCAACAGCCGCAGATAGTCCAGCTGGGGCCGTATTGGAGTCTGGCGAAAGTTTTTTTCATAGCCGAGGAGCGCGAAGTGGCTCTCTCCAATAAATGCCGGCAGGACCCCGGCACACAGCAATAACAGCAGCCAGGGCGAAAAGGCCATCACCGATACCGACATGAGTACCGCGGTGATGGCCTGCTGAAACAGTCGCCCGATGGACTGAATCATGCCCAGACGATCGGTGGCCTGCACGCGAGCGCGCTCCAGGCGATCGTAGTACACCGGGTCTTCATAGGCTTGCAGGTCGAGTTCGGCGGCGTGCTTCATCACCAGAATGCTGACATGACGGGTGTAGTTATCGGCCAGAAGAGAGTCGAGGAAGTCAATCCACCTCGCCAGAATGCTATTGCCGACAGCGAGCGTGAATTCGAGCGCCACCAGCCACCAGAAGCGGGGCGACACGGCGTGATGCGACGTTGCAGCATGCACGATGTTGTCGATGATCAGCTTGGTGATCCACAGCAGGCCTAGCGGCAGGACGGCAGCGAAAAGTCGCGCTATCAGCCCCAGCGTGACCACGCCCGGACCCTGCCAAACGATTCGCAAGGCAGGAGGAATGTTCCGGAGGGCATTAACCCGCTGCCGCAAACCGCCTTCAGGACGTTGTTGTCTCCCGGTGCCCACCTTGCCTGCCCTGAAAATAGGATTCGCTGTTTGCTATGACGGCTTGCTGTGCTTTCTTAGAAGTTGAGAAACTCGCAAAAGTTGCCCATCTGCAGATCGCTGTGCGGGAGGAGAATGCAACCCTTGAGGGTCACAAAAACGGAAGAGAGCTTTTCGTCGCCCTGCGGGTCGCGCTGGGTTCTTACGGATAGGCAAGATATCGAGGTTGCAGTGAAGTTCCGTTGCTAAGTCCCCAGTACCAGCCATATCGATGGCGTCGTCGTAGTCAGTCTGCAGAGTTTAAGGGGTCTAACGGACCCCCGGAGGCGACCGAAATTTCATGGCAATCCAGGCCGAGTAAGCCTCTCCTAAGGCGCAAACTGGACTAACCCCTCAAAAGAGGATATCGAGACGGGAACTCTCCTTTCGATTCCGCCACTCCTCCAGCTGCGGTAAGCCCCAAAGCCCGCGAAATCATTCAGCGCGATGCGGCTAAGGACCCGAGCTCTCCCACCTGATCTCGCTCACCTTTAAGAGGTTACCTACTATGTAATTTGTTCACGATAGCTGGTTACTATCAGGTTATCTTAGTAATAGCATCTTGAGATGACCAATGTTCCCAGGCCAAGTCTCTATGGCAATCTTAACTTGTGTTTGCATGGTCATCCGCTCCTTCCTGGGCCTTATCGAGAATCAGGACGATTTGTCGCATAAAGTTCGCCTGTGTGACTACGGCGTCAGGTGTTTATCAGGCCTTTCCGAGCATCCCCTACCATAATCAAGGATTCTACAGATGGTAATCAAGAGAGGCGTTACCTACATCTCTTGGGTAATCGCCGTATTGGCCCAAGTCGCATTGGTGGTTACTATTATTGCGACACCAGTGCAGGCACAGTCCCCCGTCGGCTATTGGACCTTCGACGATGGTTCGGGAACCAAGGCAGCCGATTCTTCCGGTAACGGACACACTGCAACCTTAGTCAACGGCATCACATGGGTGCCGGAAAAGTCGGCGACGCCGTTTCCGCAAATGCGGCCAGCCGGCAGTACGTCAACATTCCCGCCATTGATTTAAGCGGCACGCACGCAGTCACCGTCTCATTCTGGGCCAATCGAACTTACTCAACTAGCGGTGGACATGTACTGTTTGAGAACACAACGAATTACAGTAACTCCACAACTGGTTTCGCCTTCTTCCCAGACGATAACACCTGCAACGGCATTCGGGCCGCGTTGCGTGGCAACGTGGGAAACGTGGGCAACTGTTACAGCCAACCGTCCTCCGGGGTCTGGCACCACCTCGCAGTTATTTTTGACAAGAGCCAAACAGGAGGAGACGAAGTAAAGTTCTATGTAGACGGCGTGTTGCAGACCGTCAACCGTAATCTTAACGCTGCGACGAACACCAATAACTTCGGCAACAACCCCATCTATCTCGACTCGCGCGCCGGCAACAACGAATTCGCATCAGGGACAATCGATGACCTCCGCCTCTACAACAGCGCGCTCACAGCCGAACAAATCCAGGAACTCTACAACAACCCTGGCTTGGTATCGATAGCCGTAAGCCGGCAAATCCCTCGATTGCAGTGGGCAAGCAGCAGCAATTTACCGCCACGGGGACCTTTAGTGACGGCAGCAAGAAGGACCTGACCAGTTCAGCGACGTGGACGTCCACGGCGCCCTCTGTAGCCACTATTAGTAGCGGTGGCCTAGCCACAGGTGTAGCCGCGGGGAGCACGACCATTCAGGCGGCGTTGGCCACGGTCAACGGATCTACCGGCCTGACCGTGACCGCAGCTCCCAGCTTCACGATTTCGGTCTCGCCCGCTTCCCTCAGTGTCGCGCAAGGAAAGCAGGGAACGTCCACGATAACCACTGCTATCAGCGGTGGTTTCAACAGCGCAATCAGCCTGTCGGCTTCGGGTATGCCATCCGGCACGACGGTGAGCTTCAACCCAGCTACCATCCCTGCGCCGGGTTCGGGCACTTCTACAATGACCATCACGGTCGGAGCAAGCACCCCAGTGGGAACCTATCCCATCACCGTGACCGCCAACGGCGGAGGCGTCCAGCAAACCGCCACGGTTACATTGACCGTGACCGCAGCGCCCAGCTTCACGATTTCAGCCTCGCCCGCTTCTCTCAGTGTCAACCAAGGAAAACAGGGAACGTCCACCATTACCACCACGGTCAGCGGGGGATTCAATAGCGCGATCAGTCTGTCGGCTTCGGGCATGCCATCCGGCACGACAGTGAGCTTCAACCCCGCCACCATACCTGCGCCGGGCTCGGGCACTTCTACAATGACCATCACGGTGGGAGCAAGCACGCCAGTGGGAACGTATCCCATCACCGTGACGGGTAACGGCGGAGGAGTTCAGCAAACTGCCACGGTTACATTGACCGTGACCGCAGCTCCGGGCTTCACGATTTCGGCCTCGCCCGCTTCCCTCAGTATTATCCAAGGCAACCAGGGCACCTCTACGATAACCACAGTTATCAGCGGAGGCTTCAACAGTGCAATCAGCCTGTCGGCTTCGGGTATGCCATCCGGGACGACGGTAAACTTCAACCCCGCCACGATACCTGCACCTGGCTCGGGCAACTCGACCATGACCATCACCGTGGGAGCCAGCACCTCGGTGGGAACATATGTGATCACGGTGACAGGAAATGGCGGCGGGGTCCAGCAAAGCGTTGCGGTGACCCTCACGGCTACCGCACAGGTGGCCCTGGGATGGACTGCCAGCTCATCTCCGGGGATTGCCGGTTACAACGCGTACCGTTCCACAAACTCGAACGGCCGTACACGAAGCTGAATTCCAGCTTGATCTCCACCACGAACTACAATGACCAGATGGTGCAAAGTGGGAATACGTACTACTACGTGACTACTGCGGTGGACTCGCAGGGCATCGAAAGTGCTTATTCCAACCAAGCGGTGGCTACCATCCAATGATCGGTTGAGTCGCGGCCTGGTTTAGCGACGCCAACGGCCGCCAGGCACCGAAATCCGTCTTTCGACTTGGCGCGCGGGTCACGTGGGCCAAGGTTACCCATGGTTACCGTCGTAACAAATCATGGAAGTCGATCGAATCGAATTCCAGTCTCCCCGTGATAGTCTGAACGAGTTCCACTGATTGCGCCAATAATTCGTCCTCAAGACCAACGGCCTTGTCGGCAAGACAAGGGCAAGGACGCCATCGGTGTTATTCAGGACCCTCCTCCCTGTCCCAAATTCCTTATTTTCCATGGCTCGGCGCGCAGGTGGACGCCAGCGACCAGTGGTTGCAGTTGTGGCTTTGGCGATTGTGCTTGGGGTGACGATGGTGGTCACACCGTCAGCCTCAGCCCAGACGTTCACCGTACTACATACTTTCACCGGAGGTGGGGATGGGGCCTTACCAGGCGCTGGCCTGACCATGGACGAGGGAGGAAATTTCTTCGGCAGCACCGAAAGCGGCGGCGCTGCCGGTCCAAACAGTTACGGCACCGTCTTTAAGTTGTCCCATACACGTTCCGGATGGTCGTTGAATCCGCTCTACAGCTTTGCGGGCAACGACGATGGGGCGAGTCCGGCGGCCAGGGTCGTCATCGGTCCGGATGGCACTCTCTACGGCACGACCTCGGCCGGAGGAAGCGGCGGATGCGGCGGAGGCGGATGCGGCACGATTTTCAGTCTAAGACCACCGACGAACGCCCCGACCAATGCGCTTACGGATTGGTCAGAAACCGTCCTCTACCGGTTCACGGGAGGCGTCGATGGAGCTTTTCCCGTTGGTGACCTCGTTTTCGACCAGGACGGAAATATCTCAGCGGGCTCCGGTGGAGGATCCTCCCAGATGGGTACTGTCTATGCGCTGACACCCTCCGATGGCGGCTGGACGCAAAATGTCCTGTGGACTTTCAGTGGAGGCAAGGACGGTGGAAGACCGGCGGCAGGCGTAATCTTCGACAGCGCCGGCAACCTGTACGGTACGACACAGATCGGCGGCGTGAACGGTTTTGGTTCCGTTTTCCAGCTGGCAGCCGCGGGATCTAGTTGGTCGCAAAGCACCGTCTATAGTTTTCAGAACGGCAGCGACGGGGCCAATCCTGTCGGCGGCCTGATCTTTGATTCGTCGGGCAATCTCTACGGCACGACGACCTCCAAGGGCCAAGGCCAGGGCGGGACGGTCTTTGCGCTGACACGGCGCCAAAACGGTGCCTGGGCGTTCAGCGTACTCTATGCCTTTGCCGGACAAAGCGGGAATGGTCCCCGATCCAGCTTGACCATGGACGCCGCCGGCAATCTCTACGGCACCACTTACAAAGACGGCGCCTACGGGTCGGGGTCGGCTTTCAAGCTGATACCCTTCAACGACGGTTGGACCTACACCGATCTCCATGACTTCACCTCTGGCAGCGACGGGGCCCAGCCGGCCAGTAGCCTAGTCCTCGACGCCAGCGGCAACGTCTACGGGACGGCACTTGCCGCAGGCGGCTTTGATTCCGGGATCGTCTTTGAAATAACGCCATTGCTGATAACAACCGACTCGTTGCCTGTTGGCACAGTGAATACTCCCTACAGCGCAACCTTGTCCGCTACAGGCGGTCTGCCACCATACACCTGGAGGATCATTAAGGGCAGCTTGCCGACTGGTTTGAGCCTGGATGCCAACAGAGGCGTGATTTCGGGTGTTCCCAAATCGGCTGGCACTTCAAATTTCAGCGTTCAGGTGAGTGATTCCGAATCCCCGCCTGCCACGACTAGCGCGCTACTCAGTATCACCATCCAATCGCAGCTGCTAATCGCGACCAGTTCCCTGCCGCCAGGCACGGTCAATATTCCCTACTCTGCGACGTTGACGGCCACAGGCGGCCTGCCTCCCTATACCTGGAGCTTAACCAGCGGCAGCTTGCCGGCTGGTTTGAGCTTGGACGCCAACAGCGGACTCATCTCGGGCACACCCAAGACTCCTGGCACGTCCAGATTCACTGTGCAGGTGAGTGATTCCCAATCTCCGCCGGCCTCCGCTAGCGAGCCCCTTAGCATCACCGTAAACGCTCATTCGGTATTTCTGTCCTGGGATGCCAGTTCCTCACAGGACGTTATCGGATACAACGCCTATCGCGGAACTAATTCGGGTGGTCCCTATATCAACCTTAATTCCTGCTTGATTGCCACCACCAGCTATACTGACCGGACGGTGCAAAGCGGGTACACGTACTACTACGTGACCACGGCGGTCGATTCCCTAGGCTTGGAAAGTGCTTACTCCAACCAAGCTATAGCTACTGTTCCGTGATCTACTGCAGCTGGTTGACGACGAAGCAAGCAAGAGAACTTATGCTTACTACTGGCGTCATAGCCAACAAGGTGCCAGGGAAACCAAACGCGGCGGCACGAGTGGGTTCCAAGAAATAGTTATGGCACAGTCTTCGAGTTGACGCAGCCAGGCTCGGTTGAACGTTGGTCCCACTGCGCGTCACAGCCAAAAGCAGCCTTGCAATTCATTGGACTCGGCGGGATCTTTCCCTTCCCAACCGAGATATTGATAACAAAAGACTTGTTGGCTTCGTTTGGTAAAAGGCGATCTTCCGCGCACGGTATTCTCGCTACTCGGTTTTGGTCAGCCTAGATCTTTGCGTTGGCATTTTCTACTTCAGTTTTTGAAATGAAAAAAACATACATAACCTCCATCACTTAAATAAGCCACTTAGAAAGAGTGACTTTCGCCTCGTTACAGTCCGGACAACCCTCCTTACGTTGTGAGCATGGCAGGCCGTAGGCTTGAGCCAAGCGGTGCACGATTTGGCTAGTTCACGTCCAAGCAAGACTTCGCTGTCCCAGCTAGTGGTGTGTCGGGGAATATTCAGGCCACGCAACCTCCAGCCCACTTCCTCAGCGCTGTATTCCAGGATTTCTCCTCGAGATCGCAGGAGTGCGTCTCACATCGTTCGCGAGTTCATCTACCCCCACTTTGCGCTGCTTTCGGTCGTGAATCATACCCCACAGGATTTCGACAACCGCGCAGTTGACGTCAAAGAAGCGTTGCCCGCGGACCTCCTCGTCTTGCGGTCGGAGCAACTGAACGGTATCGCGGGCCAGCTCCGAATCTTCCGGGAAGCACACCGCTAGAGTACGGGCCAGTTGGCCTGTTGCAAATGTAAATTTCGAAACATCAACCCGAGCTCACGCACCTTTGAGAAATTCTTTAGCCGATACATCAAAAGGCGCGGCTGAAAATCGTTTGCAATTTCATTTTGAGCGTGCTCATCCAATGCGGCTGATTGCAATTGCGACGGTGCCAACGAGATATGAATCGCTCCACCGCTCAGAGTATCGACCGCAGAATCGCTCCCGCAGAAGATCGCTTTCGGACCGTAGGGATTACAACGCTTCCTCTGCTTCCTGGCAAGTGCAGGCCACGGTAACTCGATGCGCGAAAAGTCGCTGCATATTGGGCCTCAATCGGCTGATCGAGAACAACGTGAGGGACAGCTGCATGGTAATACCGAAAGCTACCCGGGGTGAGTTCGGCCAACATCAGCGGGTGGCGACAGACGCAGCTGAGCAGGCGCAACACATCGATACCGAGTTCCTCATCGGGCCCAGAAATGACCAGACCTGGTGCGGTCGGCAAGCGATCCGCTAACCAAGTGCCGATTGCAAACCAGGCAATCAGCCCGGACTCCGATTCGGGCAGGCCCAAATGGCGCTGAAACAAATCGCGGATTCCGTCAAACAGGGCTCGGGCTGAACCGTAGTCGCGGCATTCGGCAGGTAACCTCATTGCCCGCCATAGAATTGGATCTAGTTCGGGTGCTTCGAAGTGCACCCGCCGTGTTCGACGCGGGATCCAACGTTCGCTTTGCGTCCATTCCACGCAGGAGTGGCTTAGAAGAACCAGAGATCAGTTCGATCATCGCACCGTCGCCGAAGCTTTCACCTGCGCTAAAGAAGGGGTGGGTTGCATTCGCGGCTCCGGCGCTCACATCTTCCCTCTTTCCGGTTTCTTGTCCAGTAGAGTGTGGTATGTTGGCCAAAATGTTTCGAAACTTGATGG
>CAWIMR010000037.1:0-14496 GCA_963837245.1 uncultured Acidobacteriaceae bacterium
TGAAATCCACTAACTCAAGATTGGGATCTGCGAACCTTATCCGCTGATTTCACCGTCTTGAATCAATAGCGGTTCCGATTTTTACTTAGCAACTCAGCGCCACTGACCGCAAACACTTTGTCGCCGTAGATGGGACGCACACGCGCCCGGAAATCTGGCAGCTCAACCTGAGGCTGTTCATTCTCAGGAACCACGCGAGCGATCACCTTGCCCCGTTTGGTGATTTGGATTTCTTCGCCCCGAGCTAAGAGGCGCTCAATCTTCTTGAATTCATAGCGAATATCGCCGACCGAGGCTTTTCTCATATACAAATCCTGAAATCAGATCATGACGCCGATCAAGCAGCACTACTCGTACCTAAGCGCTTCCGCCGGCAGCACACTGCCGCCGACCACGAGGGGTACAAGGTCGCGATGAACGAAATCCCAATAGCGACGATCGCCACCAGCACGCCGTCCCAGGGTCGCGCAGCGAAGGGGACGTAGTCGATGGAATAAACCTCCGCGGAAAGCGAGATTAAGTGATAGTGACCAGCCGCCCACGAGATTAGATAACCGGCGATCAAGCCCAGCACAGTGCCGATCACGCCGATCAGCAAGCCCTGATAGATAAAGATGCGCCGGATCTGCCGCTTCCTGGCCCCCATGGAGACCAGCACCGCGATGTCGCGGGTCTTCTCCATCACCATCATGATCAGCGAGATGAGAATATTCAGCGCGGCCACAAAAACAATCAGCCCGATGGTAATAAAGGTCACGACGCGCTCCAGGCGCAATGCGCGGAAGAGAGCGCGATTTTGCTCCATCCAGTTAGACGACATGAAGCCTTTGCCGGCTTCGGCCTCCAGCTTCTGCGCGATCTCCGGCGCCCGGTAGATGTCGTCCACCTTGAACTCGAGCACCGAGACCACGTCACTGAGATCGAACAGCTTCTGCGCGTCGGAGAGGCGAATGAAGGCCCAGTTGCTGTCGTAGTCATAGAAGCCCGACGTGAAGATGCCGGCGACCTTGAAGCGTTTGTACTTGGGAACAATGCCGAAGGGCGTGAGCTCTCCTTGCGGGCTGGTGACCGTGATCAGCGAGCCTACGGGCGCGCCCAACTGATCAGCCATGTCTTTGCCGAGAATGATTGGTGGAGGCGAGGATGCTTGGGGACTGGCGTTGTCTTCCTGCGATGCAGCGGCGGTCGCGGGCTGCGGAGGGTTCCTCCAGCGCGTCAGCAGAGCCCTTCGTAACGGAATCCAGCAGGTCGCTCACCTTGCGCTCGTCCTGAGGAACGATGCCCTTCAGCACGCCGCCCTGGGCGTGCGCCCCACGCGAGATCAGCACCTGTTCGTAGATAGCGGGCGCTCCGGCGACCACGTGCGGCTGCTTCGCCAATCGCGACAACAATTCCTGCCAATTGCGGATGCCGTCGCTTTCCACACGCAGCAGGTTGATGTGCGAGGTCGAGCCCAGCAGGCGGTCCTGCAGATCCTGGCGGAATCCGTTGTTGATGGCCAGCGCGATGATGAGCGAGGCGACGCCTGCCGCCACTCCGATGATGGAGATGACGGTGATAATGCCAATGACGGCCTGTCGCCGCTTGGCCCGCAGGTAGCGCGCCGCTACAAAGAGTTCAAATTGCATTCGAAGACGCTCAGCGAAGGTTCATTGTAGCGAAAAGCAAGGCGGCCACGGATTTACACAGATGAATACGGATTTTCGTTTCCATTTCTGCCTCATCGATTCTCGTTTGATTTGATGCGACGACACCAAAACAGAAGGCGATAGAAGCTTCCGAATGCATTTGCCGCCTTCCATTGCTTGACATTCGGTTCTCAAAGATCCGTGTTCATCCGTGCAAATCCGTGGCTAAAGACTTACCTGTGAAATCCCGGTATGACCGCCGGCACATGCTCCCGATACTCGCGATATGCCTCGCCAAAGCGCGCCTCCAGCTCGCGATCTTCTATGCGAATCATGATCGCTCCCGTGCCAACGGCGAATAGCGCCAAGACAGACAACGGGATTAATCCGGTGCCGATGCACCAGCCCAGAATCTCGCAAAGATGTCCCAGATAAATAGGATGCCGCACGCGCGCGCGAATACCGGTAGTTACCAGTTGCTGGCGATGTTTGCCCGGCTCAAGCTCGGCCAGGCCCGAGACTTGCGTGTGGTGAAAGCTCTGAAACGCCGCACGATACATCGAGAAGCCGAGGAAAAAGAACAGTGCCGCCGGCGCCCACGCAACCCCGCCGACATAGAAATGAGCGAACCGAAACGGCCACATGATCAGGAATACGACGGCGATGACCACCGCCCAGGCCGGCAGGATGAAGAGAAACGCTCGTCGGCCCAGCCTGCGCCACCGCTCTACCAAGGGATGGGTCATTAACCAGAACAGAGGAATCGTGCAATACCCCGAACAGATCAGCAGCGCGAGGATGTCGAGAGCGGCACGCAGCCCCATGGCATAACAATTTACTTCACGAGACATTCCTCGGAGTTGTCTAATGCTGGATGAGGCGCAGGCGTGCAGTGGCTTCTTGGAAGGCCGGGGGATAAAGCCCGTTCTCAAGGTCGCCCTTCTCGCGGGCTCGAAAGCCCGCGCTTCCACCGGAACGCGACGCACGCCTCCCGAGCGAAGCGAACTATGACCAGACTTTTCGTTAAGCTTTTTCTCCTGCTGTTATTGTGTTTCCCGGCAATGGGCAATTCTCAAGTGCGCGACACCACCCTCCAGGGCCAGGTTGTGGACGCCTCCGGGGCAGTGTTGCCCGGAGTGCGGCTGCTGGTCGTCAACCTTGACACGCTCGATGAGCAGCGGGCCGTGGTCAAGGAAAAGGGCAAATTCCTGTTCCCGCAGATGCCGCCGGGAGATTACGCAGTAATTGCTGCCGCTCCCGTTGAGACACCCTGTTTCCGGCCCATCGTCGAAAGGGTGAAACTGGAAGCCGACACCACGCGCACCATAAAGCTGGTCATGATCGCAAATCCGGGCGCGTGTGCCGGGTCCCAATAGGGTAGACGGGCATCGGGCAACTTAAGGTAATCGCTTGTGAAAAGGGCTGTTTGCAATGGCGAATAAGAGCAAGGCTGCGAAAAGGTTTTCGATCACGTATGTTGTCATCACGAGCGGGACTTTTGTCCGCAAGGGACCTGCTTTTCGCACATAGAGCAGGACGTCAGGTTAACGTCCAAGTGAGGGACGTGAGCGTGCGGCACCAGGCATAAATTCGTTGACATGCCAAAGCTCTTTCTGGCAAAGTCAAACTCCCCGAGCATCACGACCTCACGGAGACCCAGTTGAAACGCCAGAACTTCGCGATGATCCTCTGCTTGTCCGCCGTGGCCGCAATCTTTGCTAGGTCTGCGACGGCACAGTCCGTAGCATCGTTAACCTGCGACAATTTCAAGAGCGCCAGCGGCTCCCAAAAGGAGGTGTTCACCGCCTATATTCAGGGCTACGCCAACGCCAGCAGCCCCGATCCCCGCTACACCCAGAGTGATTCCGCCCTGGCAGACGATGTCAAGAAGGTCTACGACTGGTGCGGGAAGAACGGCAAGCGATCCTTCAACGAGGCCGTAGCTGCGGTGCTGGGATCGGCTTCCAGCAGTGGTGGAGGAGCTGCACGGGCAGCGGCGCAAGAGCCTACTTCCTGCAAGGCAGGCCCAAGCCAATACTGCGGGGGATGCAGCATCACCTGCAACGGCGGCAAGCAAGCTACGTGCAAGCAGGGCACCGATAGTCCCTTCGGCAAACCGGAATGTGAATTTCAGGCGCGCTGCTGGTGCAAGTAGGCAACGCACTGTCATGGCAGAAATGGTCAGGCAAGCCCCGCTGCGGTACTCGCTGACTGCGGGCATTGTCTCGCTGCTGCTGTTTCTGTCTGCATCCGCGTCGAGCGCGCAGGAATCGCCGCTGCAATGGACGCCGCTGCACGCTCCCCAAGCTCCTGGCCCGGGTGCAGTGGCCGGTGGGCCCGGACAGTCGTCCTCGCGAGCCGCGCCGGTTTACCTTTGCCGCGCCAAATCTGGCGCCGGCCTTTATCCGGGAAAGTGGATTGACGGCAGTTGCAAGATTGCACTCGACGGTCAGGAGGTGGTTGCCTCCGAGTACGAAGTCGCCTACGGACAGGCCGAATGGCGCACCTACCAGCCCGGCGATGCCGCTCTGCTCCCCACCGGCAATGCCGGCGACGGCTCCCCTCTGTATTCCTGCCGGGTGCAGTATCGCGGCTCTCAACTGGGTGTCATCGTCGACAACAAATGCGCCTTCCCTTTCGACGGCCGCGCAATCGTTCAGCGGCCACCGTTCGAAGCTCTGTACGAGACCGGAAGCGCTCCGCCGCCGGCGCCGGTGCAGCAGACCATCGTGTTTCGCCTCCGAAAAACCAGGCTCCAGCCGACGACAACCTGGGATCGCTGGCGCCAACCACAGGCGAGAACCCCAACGCGCCCAGCACCTCTTGTCGCAAAGAAATTGGTAACGCCTCAGCGAAGCAGTTAGTGAAGCAATGCCTGCAAGTGAGCCCCGCAACCCACCCACCCTGCAATGCCGAAAACGCCTGCTCCCTGATCCGCAATGAAATCAGACGCGGCTGCCGATTACTCGGAACCAAGGCTCCCGACTTCTGCGAGCCCTATCGCTGACCCGCCGCCGGGTTCTATAAAGCATTTGACTGCGCCTTTGGCCCGTTCACTGGTGCCAAGAACTTGTTTCAAGTTCCCCACGTCTGCGACTCTGTTGACGGATTCGATTCGGCAAGCTGGTGGGGTAAAGCGCGCCGGCCAAACACCGGATCGTTCTTAGTTGTCATCACGAGCGGACTTCAGTCCGCGAGGGATCTGCTTTTCACGGCGCACAGAGAAGGGTCTCGTGCGCGGAGAAAAAAACAGCTGCCTGGTGCCCGGGGTTCGCTCCCCGGTTTCGGGCCCTAACCCGGGCACAGCCACTTACAAGGACTTTCTACCGGCGTCTCTCGTCACGCCGAACAGCAGCTCCTGCAGTCGCCATGTAATGATGATCCAGGGCTTGCCGGATCAACGTCTTGATCACCGCTTGACGGCTGATGTTCAACTCCTCTGCGGTTCTGTCCAACTCTTCGAGCATGGGCGCGGTGAAGTCCACGTTAACCCTTTGAATGGGGGCCACCATACGGCCTCGATTGGTGAAAAAACGCGAAACATCCTTGCCCTGCTCCGCAAGGCGCGCGATCTCTTCTGCCGATACCGGTTTCTTCGATCTACGAATGTTCCCCATAGAGGTCGCACTAGGCGTTATACCGACCTGCTCATTGCCGACCGGCAGATACCAGTATCGACAATCTCCACCTCATCCGGGTCAATATGCCATGGCCGGTGGCAGACTCCTTTGACCAGGGTCCAGATTGTCTGAGATTGATCGATCAGATCACATGAATTGGCAATACGCCGAATCAGTTCGGATCTCGTCGCGGCGGTACAAGCCGCGAGCGTACCCAGGTTGCGCGGCCCGGCAATCATAGTCAGGATACGATTTGGATACCGCGGATGTGGGCCACGCATCAGCAAACCGTAGTCCACATATGGTTCAGATTCGACGTAGCCCATTGGCATAACAGGGCTGACGAAGTCGAGGCCGCTGTTCAGGGTTCCGACGATCTCGAAATGGTCTCCCGCTGGCCGCCAATTCCAACGTGGTTGACGATCACGCTGTAAGTCGTCGAGAAATCTCTGAGTATATCCGTTGACCTTTGGTGATCCGATCACGTACAGGTTTGCATCCCAAGTGTATGGATCTCCGGGAGGTAAGGATGCATTCACGAGTTCGGGAACCAACCCCTCACCAAACACCAAAGCGATCGCAGTGGAAATCCATAGCACGGCACGGTAATCACCATAAGTTGCCGGCTGCTCCGTCCCTGTGCGTGGAATCACATCGGGCCACTTCGGGTTAAGCAGAATAAAGGTAGGTCTGGGGTCCGCCGGCAGCATGAGCGGGAGTGGATCAGCGTATAACGCGAGTCGCTGTCGCAGAGCCGTCTGCAGGACAAGAAGGTCCCCGTCGTGCTTGTACTGGATAACATAGAATCCACGAAGATCTGTGGGAACCTGGCTACCCTCCCGAACGAGTAGCACCAGAGGCTTGTTGCACGCCACTGCATATCCGACCTCAATGTGAACGTTCGGATTCTCGTCTGAGATGTCCGCGATGACTAACGCAGCACCTTCGATCATGGACTTAACATTCTGCCAAAGATTCACTTCACATTCCTGTACTTTGTCGGCTCGAATGCATTCGAAGCCAGTGTCAGCGACGAGGTGATGAAGCCATTCATAGAACAAAGTAAATTGGCCCTGAAACGGCATCGCGACAAAACAGTACCGTCTACCTCTTATAGCAGTTACTGTGCCTCTTCTCATTTGGTTCTCAATTCTACCTCCGACCACCGCAATTCGAGGAAAGACATGACCTGCCGTTCAAGGGCTTACGTGAGCCCGGTGCCCAGGTTCTTGGGCGCTAACCTGGATCTTGTCTATCCGAGCAAGCGATCGCGGCCATGTGCGCTACGTCACAGACAGCTGTCCCCAGCCTCGCATAGCCTGTGCACAGTCGGGTTGTGTGTACCACCGCTCGCACCGGCACGAACATCACGTGCATCTAGCCGAGCGGAGCTAATGTGCCTCAGGTCGCGTCCTTCTTTTGGGCGCTAACCCGGGCGCTGGCAACCCGCAAGTAAATAGCCCACGCAGGTCATCGTAACTGAAACGAGCCCTGATCAGGCCCCAAGGCAATGTCTTGGGACCTGGCCGCAGGGCTTTTGTCTTTGGAGGCTGGGTCGCATCGAGCTCATCTCATGAATCGTTCCGGTTTGTATCAGGGCACGGCTTCAGCCGTGCCCAACACGGCCAACAAAAGAATAGGGCGTCAGCCGCTGCAAAAACTTGCTCAGGGGCTAAAGCCCGGATCCTTTAGCGGCCGACTTGCGGCACGGCTGAAGCCATGCCCTGATACAAAACGCTTCTATGAGACAGATTCTCGAAGTCTGCAACTTGAAGCTCGCAACCGCCCTGGTAGGCGGAGATTTCGGAACTTGAAACTGCTGTTGGACCCTCGAGAAATGAGGAAAGAATGTCAACAACTGAATATGACGCAACCAAAGCTGGCGATGCCACGATCATGGAGGAACGCCACGAAACCACAGAAGAAACTCGAAACTTGAAACTGGAAACTCGAGACTGCTCTGTGGGGACCAACGAAAATAATGAAGCCATTCAGGTCAAACCCGCCGGTTTCTGCCACCACGTTATGGAGAGCGGCTTCTGCTGCCAGAGTCCGGCGCTGCGCGACCGCCGCTACTGCTATAGCCATCTGCGGCTGCGAGGCCAGCAGATGCGCATGGCGCGCGCCATCGCGCAGCGGCAGCCCTACCGCTTCATGCTGCCCGCGCTGGACGACCTCTACGCGGTGCAGGCGGCAGTGGAGCATGTGGCCCGCGCCCTCGGCGCAGGTCTGCTGGAGCGGCGCCAGGCCGGGACCCTGCTCTAAGCCTTGCAACAGTCGGCCATCAATCATCGCATCCTGGCCCTGGTCCAGATGAATGCCGCGTCGGCGAATTCCACGCTTTCCAATCCCACCCTCTCGCCAAAAGCAGGCGAGGAGGGTGGAGCACCCGCGGACAGGATGGGGCAGAAACGCCTGGTGGAGGAGTATCCCCAATTTGAGGCGGAGTACGGACTGCCGGCGGGCTTGGACTTGTCGCAGCCGGCGCACCTGCTTTTTCCTGCTCCCGAACAAGTCTGGCAGGTAGTTCCGGCTCCGCCCATGGTCGCCCGGCCGCACCGCAAGCGGTGGACCAAAGAATCGATTGAGCTGGAAGAGTTGCACCAGCGCCGGGAGCAGATGGGCGGGTACAAGTTCAACCAGCAGGCCCAACAGATCCAGAACCGCATTTCCAACCAAGCCTATGCCGAGTTTCGCAAGCGGCAGGATGCGGTCTGGCAGGCCGAGGCGGATCGCCGCAACGCCGCTGAGGAAGTGAAAGATCAGGAATACGCGAGCATGGATGAAGCACATCGCCGCGCCTATCACCTGGGCATCGTGCGCGGCCTGGAGGCGGCGCAAGAGCAGGCAGAAGAGGAGGCCCGGAAGAAGCCAGCGGCAAAAGCAGCGGCTGGTAGTTAGTAGTTGGTGGATGAACCGTAAGGGTAGAGCCGCGCTTTCGGGGTCTGGGAATCGATGGAGAAGACCAAACTGTCACATCGGCCTTAGGCCGAGCGCCGCAGGCGCGGAATTGCAGTTAGCCAGGGCGTAAACCCTGTGTAGAAGATCTTATGAATGGTGAGCCGGCTTCAGCCGGCGGCACCTGTCGCCCGACGGCGGCGTTAACCGGCGAGGTGTGTCGATGCGAGGGTTGAAGTCTGTCTTAGCTCGGGCGAATTATGCATCTCGAGGAGAAAAATTCAATGAGTAACGCGCCGAAGCCGGCCAGAGCCAATCCGCCTGCTAGATGCTTTACAACGATCTATCCACGATCCACTGACCACCACGCACTGAGAGACCTTAACTCTTTGTCAATCAAGAGGATGCCGATAACTCATTGCGGCCGAATAACTTGCCGGGAAGAAGTTCGTAATCCCATGATTCTAAAGAACGGCATTGGAGGGGGATGCGGGGGAGGGAAGCCCAATGGAGAAGACGATTTCCTCTCCATGTCAAGAAGACGCCAGATGGAAAATTAATATAGTCAATCATATTTATCATTTATATTAAGTAATATAAGTTTACTATTGACAAACTTAATTAACGGTAGCAATATGTGACTGGAACTTCAGAACCATGGCAATCTCCAGAACAACCTGCCCGGAATGCAATCAGCCCTTCAAGATCACGCGGCTGGCCTGTGCGACCTGCGGTCTGGCAATGGAAGGCCAGATCGAGCTGTCGCCTCTGGATCAGCTTTCGCCGGACGACCAGGCTTTCGTGATGGCGTTTGTGCGCCATCACGGCTCGATCAAGAAGATGGAAGAGCTTTTCGGGATCAGCTATCCCACGGTGAAGAACCGCTTGAATGCGATTTCCGCTCAGCTCGACAAGAGCATGCAGGCTCCATCGACACGCGAATATGTGCTGGAGCAGCTTTCACGCGGAGAGATCAGCGTGGACGAGGCACTGGAGAAACTCGGCTGAGTCCAAGGAGAAACTACGATGTCAGTGGAAACCAAGAAAGTGCTGGAAATGCTCGCCGCCGGAAAGATCACCTCAGAGGACGCGGAGCGGCTGCTCGACAAACTCGCCGCGGCGAAGGAGCCGGCCGAAAACAACGCTTCCGAGAATCAAGAAGGCTCGGGCCCAACGCCCGCACGTAAGTATCTGCGGATTCTGGTGCAGGACGGCGATGCTAAGGACGTCAACGTGCGCGTGCCACTCGCCTTCGTGCGCTCTGGAGTCGGGCTTGATCGGCGTTCTGCCGCCACGCGTCGCCGAGAAGCTGACCGACAAAGGATTCAATCTGGAGGCGCTATCCGAGCTGAGGGGCGACAAGTTGAATGAGGCACTGAACGCGCTTTGCGTCCACATCGATGAGGGCAACAAACACGTGCGGATCTTCTGCGAGTAGCGCCGGGCCGGCTACTCGTCGCTCGGTGACTCGGCGAAGCCCATCTCTCCCAGATGCGATTCCGGGAGATCAACGTTGGCCTCGGTCGTGCGCCCATTGGAGCGCAGTTCCTCCAGCAAGGCGTTGACCTCGCTGACGGGAAGCGACGAACTATGGAGCAGGAATTCCTCAATCCCGGCGGCGTCGAAGACCTGCACGTAAGAGTTGGCGCCGAGGTTGTAATTGACCTGGTATTGCAGCGGATCGGCCTTCAGGCGGAAGATGTGCAGAGTTCCTGGCATATGAGTTCCGAGGGCGGTATCAGAGTCGGCTCAAGGGCAGCCGCAAAGCCGTTGCATTTTATGACTCGGCTGGAGCGTTACGCAAGTGCAGCCGCAGAATTTCGGCGAGCCGGCTGGAACTGCTTTGCCGGACCGCTGCTAGGCTTCCATGCTCGAGGCTTCGGGGAAGCGCAGTTTGCATTTCGACAACGACTTGTTGAGCAGGTCCTCGATTTCGGGCTCTTCCCAGTTCTTCGCCATGGCCAGTTCGCTGACCAGCAGGTAGCGGGTACGTTCCAGCATTTTCTTTTCCCGGAAACTGAGTGGCTTGGCTTGAGCGAGGAGAAGGAGACCTTTCAGGACAACGGCAACGTCGAGGAGAGAACCGGTCCGCATCTTATCTGAATTTTCTTTGAACCGGTACTTCCAGTCGGCGTTGTTTTCGCACTTGCCATCGGCGAGGAAGTCTAAGATTTTCTGCACCTCGCCATTGCGAATGACTCTTCGCAGGCCAACGCTGCCAACGTTGTGGAACGGGACCATCACCTTCAGGCTGCTGGCTTTGATTTTGAGGAGGTAGAACCGCTCGACTTGGGCGCCGATGGTTCGACTGCTGATTTGTTCTATTACGCCTACCCCATGATTGGGGTAAACGACCTTGTCTCCGATGCTAAAGGTCAGGTTATTCATGAGGGCCGGACTACTGCTCCCCGGGCGCCATCCGGATCTTATAGGGGAGAACTACCACAGAGCTAATGCTGGCATTGTACCCCCATTCGCCGGAACAGGTCAATTGACGTGGTTTTCAGCGAATTGAACCTTCGATCGTCGTGCCGCGAAGACTTCGCGACCACGACCTTTGTAGTAGGTGCAGCGGATTCGTTCCTACCCTCGCGTATAATCTTTACATGCCTTCGAGCGGTGTTCAGCTGCCCGAAGGCATCAACTCAGAAGTATGCCGGAACACATCCGAAAGAAGCTCGAAGAGGAGATCGCGATCCTCGAACGCGAGCTCAATCACGAGCTGCCCAAAGAGCTGAAGAAGGCTGTCGCCATGGGTGACCTCAGCGAGAACGCTGAGTACCACATGGCCAAGCAGCGGCAGGAATTCGTTCGCGCCCGGCTCGGTCAGCTCAAGAAGCGCATGGGCGAGCTATCGCTGGTAAACATGGCGAACATTCCCAAGGATCGCGCTGCGATCGGATCCACGCTGATTGTTTACGACTCTACCAAGAACGAGGAAATCGAGTACAAGCTGGTGACCAGCGAAGAGTCCGACGTCACCAAAGGATTGATCTCGACCAGTTCGCCTATCGGCCGGGCGCTGATGGGTAAGAAGGTCGGAGACGTAAGTGAAGTGGTCACTCCCGCAGGCAAACGCGAGCTTGAGGTGCTGAAGCTAATCACGATTCACGACGAGGCGTAACCGCTGTATGACCTGGACGAGCGCAGTTGGACGGTCAGGCAAGTGGCTGTTGTACAAAGTCGTTCACGGTCTTGCCCTCACCCGCATCTCGCCCAACGCTCTGACCTTCATCGGGCTGTGCATCAACCTGGTGGCCGGCATTTTGTTCGGTTACGCCCACGCGGATAACCAGCGCCGGATGTTTCTTTACGCCGGCCTGGTGATTATCGGCGCCGGCATCTTCGACATGGTGGATGGCCGCGTCGCCCGCGCCACCAATCAGGTCACACAGTTCGGCGGCTTCTTCGATTCCATCATCGATCGCTACAGCGATGTGGTGCTGTTCTTTGGTCTGCTGGTGTATTACGCCCGCGCCAACCGCTTCTTCTACGTGGTGCTGACCGCATTCGTCATGACCAGTTCGGTGATGGTCAGCTATGCGCGCGCCCGAGCTGAGTCACTTATCCCAAGCTGCAAGGTGGGCTTCATGGAGCGTCCGGAGCGGATTGTGCTCGTCATCATCGGCGCTCTTTTCAACCGCATGGGTCCGGTGCTGTGGGTCATCGCCGTGTTAAGCACCATCACTGTCATCCATCGGATCAGCTACACGTTCCAGGTATTGCGGACCATCGAGCCGCCGCCCACGCCCGTGCCGCCAGACCCTCTGAAGTTTGAGGAGATGGTTGGATAGCGGCGACGTCACTTCAAATGCACTGCCGCCTCGACCGCTTTTGGCTCCGTTCTCGCAGTGTCCCGTGGCTTGGCAACGACCGGCCCGTACTTCGGCTTGATCTCGTGGCATGATGCGATCGCAGTACACGCCCTGATGGGTTTTGTCGGTCTCGGGATCGGGCATTGGCGAAGCTACGGCTGCCTCGCGGTCTGCTTCCAATTCGCGCTCCACGTCCTCGATGAGTTTGTGGTTGTCAGTCTCGGTGAGCCAATGCTTCACGTTGACCAGATAGTTCTCGAATCGCGCGATAGGATCGCGAGCGCGCCAGAACTCCAACAGCTTCGTAGGAACGTATTGCGCGGCGTCATGGATGGCGTGGCCTTTCATGCGCATCATCTTGGCCTCAATGAGCGTCGGTCCTTCGCCGCGACGCGCGCTTTCGCAGGCCTCGTGCGTGGCGTCGTACACTTGGCATGGATCGGTGCCGTCCACGATCACGCCCGGAATGCCATAAGCGATGGCTCGCTCGGCCAGGTCCTTCACGCAGAACTGCATGTCGGCGGGCGTTGAGTAGCCCCAAAGATTGTTCTCTACGATAAGTACCAGCCCCAGCTTCTGCACGGCCGCGAAGTTCAGGCTCTCGTAGGTGACGCCGGTGGACTGTCCACCGTCGCCGACGTAGGTCAGCGCCGCTACATGCTTGCCTTGCAAGCGCGCGCCCAGGCAAACGCCAGCCATGACGCCGATCAATTCGCCTAGCATCGAAATTGGGGCGCACACGTTGCGCCACTGCCAGTCGCCAAAGTGCGACGAGGCGTCGCGCCCCCAGGTCGGCGAGTCGCCCTTGGCCATGTACTGCCGCATGATGTCGCGCGCGGCAAAGCCACGCACCAGCATCGCGCCCTGATTGCGAATCATTGGGCCGAGCCAATCGTCGGGACCGAGCGCGTACGCCGACGCGCAGGAGCAGCCTTCCTGGCCGAGTCCGAAATAAACGCCGCCGACCACCTTGCCCTGCTTGTAGAGATTTTCCAGGGCCACTTCCATGCGGCGATTGAGCAACATCCAGCGGTAGATTGCGATGCACTGTTCACGGGTGAGGTACTTTGATTCGCGGATCGGCGGCGGCGCAGCGCTCAGGTCGCCCTCGATGCGGTACTCCAGATTCGCCCCTTCGCCCGACATGAAGATGCAGAACTCGGGATGCTCGAGGCGAAAATCCGGAATGGAGTAGCTACGAACCGAAGCCGATGGCGCCATCACATTGAGCGTTCGCACTGGCTTAGGTGGTGTCGTTTTCTTCGCAGCCGCGCGCGGCTGGGATGATTTCGTTGCGCCCTTTTGTGGTTTGACAGCCGTTTTACCGCGGTTTGGGTGCTTCTTTTTTGGCATACGTTGCAGGGAAACGATAAACGTCTGGCAGCCGCGAGGCAAGTATGGCCGATCGAGGGTGTCGTAAGCAGCAAGAAGCTGAATCAGGGCGTACTTTAATCTGCCCAAGCCCGTGGCTTATTGTTTCGTGTCCAGCGGGTGCTGCGTCTTTTCGAAGAACTCGTTCTGCAGCTTCAGTGCCTGCTGGTCAGCTTTCACGCCCCTGATGGCTTCGGCGATCTGGCTTGACCATGTCTTCTGGTCGAATTCGCCCAACTGCTTGTTGCCGGCCGAGCCTACGCCCGAGTAATGGTCGGGAAACTTGGCGTACCACCAGATGCCGGTGTAAACGGATTCAGGCAGTTGCAAACGGTTCTGGTCGGCGCCGGACTCGTTGTCAGCGCGATCCCTGTGCACCAGATCGGGCCGCGCGATCAGCATGGCAGAGGTTTCGGTCTCGCCGGCGTGCATGTCGTTCTTGGTTTTCAGAGGCGGGCGTCCTGGGACATTCTCGTGGGGGAGACCGAAGACATAGACCACATAATCCCGCGGTGTAGCCAGTTGCGATTGTGCGAAAAGCGGCAGAAGACTCTCATTGCCACCATGACCATTGACGATCAGGACCTTCTTGCAGCCGTTGCGCGCGATCTCCTTCACCGTCTCCTGCAGGAGTGTGAGTTGCGTGCTCAGGCTGTAGGCGAGGGTCCCCGGTTGCTGCTGGGCTTCGAAGATTTGGCCAAAGTAGTACTCGGGAAAGACGACGGCGTACTCCTGCTGCACGGCGTTCAGTACAGCGAATCGGACGTCGATGAGGTCGGTGCCGAGCGGAAGATGCGGACCATGCTTTTCGATGATGCCGATGGGAAGCACACAGACTCCCTGCGATTGGTGAATGGCCTGCACGAAGTCGGGGGCGGTGAGCTCTTCCCACTTGGGGGAGAGCTTGGTCTGGGAGATTGCGGGAATGGCCAGTGCGAGGAGAAATGCGATGCGTGCGGCCGAACTGCGTGCTTCGGACATGAGGCCCTCCGGGTAGAGTGAAACAGGCGATTGTATCTTGAGGCGCCAGCGGCTGAAGAGTGCGCCGCTACGCGGCTCGCTCATCCACGAAACGCGTCCGCAGGCCAGGCCCGCGGCCAACACAAATATCGCCCTGTGAACTCGACCCGAATTGTTCTACGCCAATTCGTTGCCATCCCCATG
>CAWIMR010000038.1:0-39407 GCA_963837245.1 uncultured Acidobacteriaceae bacterium
AACTTCTTCCTCGCACACTTCACTGATACCGCGCCGAGCCGCTCACGGGCAAGTGCGCAGGTCACGTAGGCATGTGACGCGAGGACGTGGCTGCGGTGTGATGTACAAAATTCCAAGCAACGCGTCACCTACATTTGGTCCGATCTGTGTTATCTTCGGCTCACAAGTGCGGTGCAATCACGTGAACTGTCCCAAGTTTATCGACTTGTTCTGCGGAATTGGCGGGATGCGGTTGGCCTTCGAATCCGCTGGCGCCGAATGCGTTTTCTCCTCCGACTGGGACAAATACGCCCAGATAACGTATGAGGCAAACTTTGGCGAAAAGCCCACGGTAGTCTTCGTGCTGTAGCATCCCACGATTTGTCCCGGCACGGCATCCTAGTCATTAGGTTTCCGTGTCAACCGATCTCAATTTCCGAAGTTTAGGAACGCCCGTACATTAGAGTGAACGATGACCGAAAAATGCACCTTTACTCTGAATCGAGAAGATGTTTTACAGATCCTCGATGCTCTTGCGGAGCGGCTGAATGTATGGCGGGAGACCGCCGCTTATCTCCGCGACGACCGTAGCGTAACTGATCTTCCGGATCTTGCTGACTGCGACAACGCGCGAGAAGCAGATCTTGTAGTTCAGCACTACGCGGATGTCATGGCTAAAATTGAATGTCAAGTTTCGTAAACTGCATGGTCGCCGACGGACTTTGCTTCCCTTACTCCGCAATCGATAAGAAACTCCGCCGTGGAGTCAAGTTCTTTGTGCAACCGCGACGAGTCTTCCGCGCTTGGCTTAGGAACGTAGAGGATCATTCCTTGCCGAGCACGGGTTAGCAGAACTCTGTATCCATTTACGCGAAACTGATGCTTACGTTCGTTCTTGTTCGGTTTCCAGTTCTTCCCGTTGAAGTTAAGGCTTACCCACTGGTCGCGTGTCCAAACAAGATCCTCTCCCCAACACAATCCGATCCAATCCAACTCCAGACCTTGCACTTCGAATTGAGTCGCAGCGACCTCCAACCTTGAAGACGCACGCACGTCGTTACAATACTTATGATCACATCCAATCTCGTCGCATATATCGCGGTCCAGAAACCAATGTTCCCATTCAAAATCCTGGTGAAATCCGAAAGCAGTTTCAAGGCCGTCAGCCCTCAAACGTGAGGCACTGGCGCTAGCGACAAGACCTGCCCTGGTAAAACCTCTCCGCATTCCCTGCAACCAAGCGCGAACCGTCGAAAGATTTCTGGCAAGAACTGGAGGAGACTCCATTGCATTAGCAAGCTGCCTGGCAGCGTTGCGGTCTCCTCTAAGCACGGCATCGACCCACTCCGAGATGTGCTGTGCTCGGATGGATCTATTGCTGACCTCGAGATGAAACTGCGAAACAGGCTTGACCCTAGCAGGATAAGGGTCTTCTTCTCGGAATAGCAAGAAAGGACCTGCCGAGTTCTCGGACAGAACCTTCGGAGATGCATAGACATGCCATTCCCGGAAGGAACTCAGAGCTGCTCCCCACTCTGCCAGTCCTGCCTCGCCGCGATAAATTTCCTGTCCGCCGCCTATCAAGCAAACCAGCACAGCCCAACCCTCATGACGACTCATCACGTCAAGCATCATGTGCGCCTCAGAGACTTCCGGTCGTTTCTTCCGTCTGTTCTGTTCAGCGTCCCAGGCACGTTGGGCCTCATCGAACACAATCACACGCTCAGCCGGGATGGGATCGCCTATGCGGTAATGCGTGCCAGCGAATCCATGAACGCTTTGGATGAAGGACTGCACAGATATCTCTGCAGCCCGACGTGTAACAGGCTTCGCTGTACTCCGGGACCGCTGCGTTACATCGCGAATGAGGGCTTCTCGGATGATTTTTACTAGCGGGCCGTTCCCCGACAAGAAAGCGCTGCCGTCGCGAAGCTCTTTTCGATGAACTGCATTAAGCCCGACCAGGGTTTTGCCTGCACCTGGTACGCCGGTAACGAAGCAGATCAGCTTTTTGCCGCTTGTGCGAGCCTCTGATACGGCTTCAACAAGGGCATTGGTCGCCAGCTCAAGATCTTCCTGAGCTGCGCACGCGTGCCCAATTTCGAAGACTTCCATTTCTGAATAAAGCTTGACGGCGGCTTCGATGATTGGCGGGATCGGTCGAAAGCGTCCTTTGTCCCATGCCTCCGCATTGATGGGCTCCCCGTCCGATATGCAATTCTCATGTTCGATGGAGATAAGCGTTTGTCCAACATCTTTTGTAGACGCGATGCGACAGGGCCGAATTACATCGTCGGCAAACGGACGAACGCCACCACTGGCGATGCGTCCGTCGGAAATGACCAACGGCACAATGGTTCGCCCGGCGCTGGGCTCGTGAAAACAAGCCAAGTAAATAGCGTAATCATCAACCTGCCGCTCCGCGGTAGTGGGTGCGTGCCCCGTTTTGGTCTCGATCGCAACAATCACATCGTTCATTAATAACACCGCATCGATGCGCTTCCCCACCCGTGGTATTGGATACTCGAACAGCAACTCGTAATCTGCGGCTGCGGGATGCGCAGCGATCAATTCGCCGCAACCGCTTGTTAGGGTCGGTAACTGCAGTTTCCACGCTTCCATCGCTTCCGGGGCGAGTGGGAATCTTGCATTACCGTTCGCGACCGCTAATTCACCGAGGATGCTCGAGGCGGGCTCTTGGACAAAGTGATGGAGTGGAGCGCGGTAGTAGGCAGGCATCGCAGCCAGGATGCCAGGTTTGATCAAGATGGTCCAGATAAACTCTTGGTGGGCGGCATTATCCCCCTGTCGGCATCCTTTCGATTGCTTTTGGCGGGGTGGGAGACAGGACGAGTGTAATCCTGCAGCGCGGCTGGACCAGCCCGAAGGGTGGAACTGATTAGCCCACAGCGGAAGCTGTGGGTAACCGATTTTATTTACACCGGAGCCCCTTTAGGGGCGGCACACTCAAACAAAAACACGATTCGGTTCGAAACGCATGTTTGCGGCCTGCAACATCGCTACGAATTCCTCCTCGAACGAACGCGTCCGATGGTGGGCCGCCTGATTTGCGATATATTGCTTGACCCGGCCGAGTTGTGATGGGCTGACGCTGAACGCTCCGTAGCCTTGTTGCCAGGCAAAGAACCGGTCGGTTTCGCGCATCCATCGGCTGGAGTTCGTCTTCAAGGTCCGCACTGCATCCGACAGCGCCATATGCGCCGGGAGCACCACGAGCATGTGAACGTGGTTTTGTGTGCCGCCCAAGGCAAGCATCTGCATAGCGTGATTGCGAGCAATGCCCGCGAGGTAGTTCCGCAAGCGGGATTGATGGCCGCTGCGAATGAGTCGCATGCGTTGTTTCGTGCTGAAGACGACGTGGAAGACAGAACTGACGTAGCTATGGGCCATATTTCATCGGTGTCGCCTCTGAAGGGGCTCGGAGAATAAAATCGCCGCCAACCCACAGCTTCCGCTGTGGGCTAAATAGTTTCGTCCCGCGGCGGGACTGGCAACTTGCATCTTAGCGCGGAGAACCGGCTGTTCCCGTGACGAATGTCACCGGTCGCCGTTTGCGGGCGCTCCGTGCTGAGTGCCCGCCCTTTCGCCTGCTTTTAACGAAAAGATGGGAGACCGCTCCGAGCAGACTCGACGCCCAAGAAGCTTGACTGGTGGTTCCCTCCGTCCCAACCCACATCTCATGTCTTGGGTTCGGATCTGAGGCGTGCGGCCTCGTTGAAATCCTTCTGTGCGCCCTCCAGGTCGCGTTTCGCTTTGCGCGCGAGTCCTCTGTTGTGGAAGGCTTCGGCCAAGCCGGGATCAAGGCGGATCGCCTCGTCGTAATCCTGCAACGCGCCCTCCAGGTCGCCTTTGTCATCACGCGCGGTTCCACGGTTGTTGAAAGCGGCGGCATCGTCGGGCCGGAGGCGGATGGCCTCATCGTAATCTCGTAACGCACCCTCCAGATCACCCCTATCTCTGCGCACGAGGCCCCGGTTGAAGAAGGCGAGGGCATAGTCCGGCTTGAGGCGGATCGCCTCGTCGAAATCCTGCAACGCTCCCTCCAGGTCACCTAGATCTTTGCGCGCAAGGCCCCGGCCGCAGGAGGCGCGGGCATAGCCCGGCTTGAGGCGGATCGCCTGTTCGAAATCGTGCAGTGCGTTCTCCACGTCGCCCTTCTGATAGCGCGCACTGCCCCGGTTAAAGAAGGCGAGCGCATCGCCCGGCTTGAGGCGGACTGCCTGGTCGAAATCCCGCAGCGCGCCCTCCAGGTCGCCTTTGCCGCCGCGCGCTGCGCCCCGGTTGTTGTAGGCATCCTCATAGTCCGGCTTGAGGCGGATGGCCTCGCTGTAAAACCGCAACTTTTTATCAGGATCGGACGAGTTGAGCCCTCTTTCAAACCATTCCTGTGCCGTCAGCTCTTTTTCCGTGACCGCCGGAGCGGCGCCAGCCGCAGCCTGCTGGTCCTTTGCCGCCCGTTGCGCGTAGGGCGCTGCCGAGTGCAGCACTGCATCTAGCGCCACGTTCAGGTACTTGTCGCGCAGACGCTGCATGGCCTCGTCAAAGTATTCCACCGGGATGCGTAGTGCGTTGTAACTCTTGAGTGAAGCCAGGGTGCCAGTGAGCCCGCTGGCGACTCCAGGCGCGCTGAAGTCAAACCCTTCCAGCATCAGGGGCACGATATTGCGCTGGGTGTCCAGAGCCGTCTCGATTTCGCGGCGCAGCCAGTCTCCGGGTTCGCCACAGCGTTCCAGCGCGGACGGGGTGAGCAGGACAATGAAATGCGCGCGCGCCTTGATGTTGCCGATGATGACGCGCTCGAAGTCGCCGCTGGCGACGCCGTTGAAATCGAAGAACACGTCATACCCGTATTGGGTCAGGTTGTGAAAGATCGCCAGCGCCCAGGGAGCGTTGGTGCGGCGATAGCTGAGAAAGACGGTCTTCTCGATGCGTTCCATATGTGGCGGCGGCTCGTCGCGGGGACACGACAAAAGATATCAGAAGGACGGGATGCCGGAGTTACGGTTTCTCGCCATCTTCAGCAAAACGTTGGGAGGCAGAAGGAGTCCATCCCACAGCGCACGCCAGCCCGAAGGGCGAGACTGATTAGCCCACAGTGAAAACCTGTGCCTTCCCTACGGGACTCAGATCAATTTCTCGCTCTACCCAGCACTCCGCCTGCGGCTGCGTGCTGGGCTAAACTGAGCTGTCCCGCAAGCGGGACTTGCGTCAATTTCAAACCGGAGAGTTCCCCCGTAGCACAACGAAAACGGGGCGCTGGTCGCGCCCCGCTTATGACAACTGGGTACTGTTCTATTTGTCCCCGGGGCTGAAGCCCCCAAATCCATTCGTCGCTGGAACGCTGGCCTGAAGGCCAGCTCTACCACCCGACGCGCCCGGTCTTCTAGCCACTAGCCACTGACCACTAGCCACTGCTCTAGTCGTGCACGCCGTCCATGAAGGCGCGCAGCTTGCGCGAGCGCGAAGGGTGACGCAGTTTGCGCAGCGCCTTGGCTTCGATTTGGCGGATGCGTTCGCGGGTGACGGCAAACGACTGGCCGACTTCTTCGAGCGTGTGCTCGGAGCCATCCTCCAGGCCGAAGCGCATCTTGATCACCTTCTCTTCGCGGGGGGTGAGCGTGCGCAGTACCTGTGCCGTCTGCTCCTTGAGGTTGACGTTGATCACCGCTTCTGCCGGCGAAACCACGGCGCGGTCTTCGATGAAGTCGCCGAGATGCGAATCTTCCTCTTCGCCGATTGGCGTCTCCAGCGAGATCGGTTCCTGCGCGATCTTCAGCACCTTGCGCACCTTGGCCACGGGAATGTCCATGCGCTTGGCGATTTCTTCCGACGTAGGCTCGCGTCCCAGCTCCTGCACCAGCTGCCGCGAGGTGCGGATGAGCTTGTTGATGGTCTCGATCATGTGCACCGGAATGCGGATGGTGCGCGCCTGGTCGGCGATGGCGCGAGTGATAGCTTGACGGATCCACCACGTCGCGTAGGTCGAGAACTTGTAGCCGCGCCGGTACTCGAACTTGTCCACCGCCTTCATCAGGCCGATGTTGCCTTCCTGAATCAGGTCGAGGAATTGCAAGCCGCGGTTGGTGTACTTCTTGGCGATGGACACCACCAGGCGCAGGTTGGCCTCGATGAGCTCGCGCTTGGCGAACTCGGCGTCCACGTCGCCCTGCACGATTTCGCGCTGGGTGCGCTTCAGTTCGGCGAAGCTGGCCCCGGCGTCGCGCTCCATGCGCTCCAGGTCGGCACGGATCTGACGCGACTGGCGCCGCAGCTCCTTGCGGGCCTCTTCGGCGCGCGTCTGGTCGGCGCGCTTCTCGAAGTTGACGGCCTGGCGGTCGAGCCCGCGCATGCTGTCAACCGTCTTGTTGACGCGGTCGATGAGGCGCTTGCGCTCGGTGTTGGTGAAGCCCAGGCGGCGAATGACGCGCGAGATCGCAACCTGTTCGCGGCCCAGGGCCCAGCGAGTGCGGCGGAATCCGCGCGGATTTTTCTTCTGTGGAATGTCGGCCAGCTTCTCAAGGAGCTGACCCGATTTCTTGTAGTGGCGGCTGAGCTCGTCAATCCTGCCCGTGATGTCGTTGAGCCGGTTTTGCACCACCTCGTCGGTGATTTCCTCTTCGTCGAAGAGGACCACTTCCTTGATGGAGCGCACACCGCGCGTGAGGTCCTCGCCAATGGCGACGATCTCGCGGATGACGATGGGCGAACGGGACAGCGCCTTCAACACGCGCAGCTGGCCGCGCTCGATGCGCTTGGCGATTTCGACTTCGCCTTCACGCGTCAGCAGCGGGACGGTGCCCATCTCGCGCAGGTACATGCGGACGGGATCGTTGGTTTTTTCCAGCGCACCCGGGGTGAGGTCGAGCTCGAGGTCTTCGCCCGCTTCCAACTCGGTATCGAACTTCTTATCGAGGGAGCCGGGCATCTTCGGCCCTTCGAGCACATCGATGCCTTGCGTGCCGATGGTGGTCAGCAAGTCCTCGAGGTCGTCGGGCGAATGCAGGTCGTGGGGGATCAGTTCGTTGACCTCGTCGTAGGTCAGGTATCCCTTTTCCTTCCCCGCATCGACTAATTTTTTGATATCGTCAAACTTATCGTCTAGAGCCAAATCGGAATGTCCTCAACATGGCGCCGCACTGCTGGCGCTCATTGCTTGTGTGCACACAAAAGGCGGGACCGGCAACTGCAGAACCGGCAGACACAGAAACTTATAGAGTTTATCATAGGCCAGGCCCGCCTCCTAGCCTTTTCTCGCGGAACTCAACACGTTGGTAATCACTCGGACGCTTCCGCGCATTACCGTCCAAGGACTCCCAACCCCTTTATCAAGTTAGATGTTCCACGTGGAACATTGGGTTCACCCCTTTTTTGTCAATCACTTACATCCTTTGCTTAGGCGGTTTCACCCATAGCCGTCATAGCCCTTCGCAGCTTCAGCCGTTCCTGGAGCAGCCTGGCCGCCGAAGCCGGATCCTGACGGCGTTCGGCATCCTTCAACTGTTGCTGCAATTCCTCGAGTTGCCGCCGCAAGACGCGCCGCCGCAACGAACGAATGGCGCTTTCCAGCAACTCGGGCGTCAGTTCCTCGCGTTCGTCCATTAGCACGGCCGCCAGAATGTTGCGATCCGTCTCCTCCAGCGGCGCCGACATAGGATCGAGGCCTTGCTCTTGCGCGAGCAGCAGCGCGTCGATCAGAGCTTCAGCAGCCGAGCCCTCATGCAGGCGTTCCCGCGAGAGAGCGAAATGCGCCTGACGTTCAGGTTCGAAGTCGAGGTCCTGACCACCGCGATCGCTCACCGGACTGTGCGCCAGTTCGCGATTGGCGAGGGCTCGGACCAGCACTCGCTCGGCGTCGGCCAGAATCGCACTGCCGGAGGTGGTCACTTGCGCGGAAGACCGTGAACGAGCGGCGTGCCGCAGCTCCTGGCGCAGCACTGCGGAATCGATGCCCAGGCGATGTGAAATTTCGTTGGCCAGCTCGTCGCGAACAATGCGGCTTGGCACTCGCTGCACGTGCGGCAGCAGGTAGTTCAAGGCCTTCACTTTCCCTTCAGGAGTGCGAGTGGAGAACTGCGACCGGGCGCGCTCGATAAGGTAGTCGAAGTATTTCTGCGAGTGCGACAGTGCCTCGCCGTAAGCCGCCGCTCCTTTGCGACGGATATAGAGATCGGGATCGAATCCGGTCTCGAGCGTAAGGACCTTGATCTGGAAATCCTCGCTGATCAGCAGGGCAAGCGACCGCTCCGCGGCAGCAGCACCGGCAGTGTCGGGATCGAAGTTGACTACGACGTTCTTGCTGAATCGCCCCAGCAGCCGCGCTTGCAACTCGGTGAAGGCCGTACCCGAACTGGCAATCACGTTATGGAATCCTGCCGTGTACACCGAAATGCAATCCATCTGGCCTTCGACCAGCACGGCATAGTCGAGTTTTCGGATTGCCTCCTTGGCCTTGTCAAGGTTGAAGAGCACGCGCGACTTGGAATAGATCGGCGTCTCGGGCGAGTTCAGGTACTTGGGGCCAGCCTTCTCGTCAGTTGCCAGGGTACGGCCGGTGAAGGCGATGACCTTACCCGTTTCGTTGCAGATGGGGAACATGACTCGATTACGGAACTTCGAGTAAACAGTTGTCAGGTGTCGGTTGTCGGAATCAGTTGTCAGTTGTCGGTTGCCAGTTGTCAGTGTGCCCGATGCGGAGGCGCCGCCCGACAACTGGCTACCGTCTTCTGACAACTGACTACTGGCAACTGACAACTGATTCTTGTCCTTCCACGAGAACAGTCCTGACTCGCGCAGCAAGTCTTCGCCCCACTGCGACCGTAGTGTGTCTCGCAGCAGAAAGCCCGAGTCCGGTGCAAAGCCCATGCGGAATTCTGCGATGATCGCCGGAGTAATCCCCCGCGAGGCCAGATACTCGCGCGCGTGTGCCGCCTCGGGCTTGCGCAGTTGCTCCTGGAAGAAGGTGCAGGCTCGCTCGTGAATGTCGATCAGTCCTCCCCGAAGCTTTGCGGTGCGCTCCTCCTCAGGCGAGGAGAAGCTCATCTTGGGCATGGGAATCTTGAGCTTGTCCGCGATCAGCCGGACGGCTTCGGGAAAGGTGATGTTCTCGATCTTCTGCACAAAGCTGAAAACATCGCCGGATGCGCCGCAGCCGAAGCAATGAAAGAATTGCCGCGAAGCGTGCACCGACATTGAGGGCGTTTTTTCCTGATGGAAGGGACACAACCCGATAAAGTTCTGCGCCCCAGCTTTGCGCAGGGTGACGTACTCGCCCACAATGCGGACGATGTCAGCCTGCTGCTTCAGGGTGTACGCAAAATCCCCAGGATTTGCCATGTTGCTCTAGTTTGCAGGAAGAACCCAGGCCATACCAGCGCTTATCCGGAGAGCCCTTCGGAATTCTGAGGAAACGCTGTGCGAGGTTGTGCAAATCGTCACCCAAACGCAGGTAGCGGCCCCTTCCGGGGCTCAACCTTTTTGGGTGCGAAAACCCAGCGCTGCGCGCTGGGCTATCCTGAGTCGCACTGCGGGCTGATCTTGACGCAATGCCTGCCACTACGCGGGCGGAGAGGTTCGTGAATTGCAGTTGCGGCGGTGCAGCTCCTGCGGGAGTTCACTGAGGATCTCCATCGGAAAGAAGCGGACGGCGGTGGATTACCCGCCCGCCGACACCTCGCCCATTAGCATGATCGGCGAGGTTGGCTTGTCGGAGCCAGCCTGGTCCTCGATGGTGATCGCGAACGCCTTGGCCTGCACCCCTTCCGGCATAGGATGATCCATCATCATGGCGTTACCGTGGTCGTCGGGCCTGAAGACGCCGGCTGGCATGGGCGCGCCGTTCATAGGGATGATCCACAGCTCGTAGGCTTTACCTTCGGGCACCGGCGGCAGGTTGCTGGCCATGAAGATCATGCGCTTTTGCGATGGGCTGAATATGGCTGTGCCGCTCGGCTGGCGCGGCGACTTCATCGGATTCAGGGAGACGTGGACTGCATCCGGCGATTGCAACAACCGCATTTGTTCGTTCAGACGATCGAGTTGTACCGCCTGGTCCTGGTTGCGGTTCGTCAGTTCGGCCAACTGATCATTCATCGAACGGTTGTTGCGCCACATCCCGATGGCGACGAAGAACAACGCCACGGTGGCGAACGCTGGAACCCAGGCCCACCACAAGCTGCGTCGCGGAAGCTCGACAGGAGCGGACGACGGGACACCGCGAGGCTCGGCGGCGATGGCGCGCATCAGACGTTCCTTGCTGCGCGCTGGAGGCTGCGGTCCGCTGCTGGACAAGCCGAGCAGTCCAAGATCGCCACGCAGCGCCTGCAATTCGCGACGGCACGCGGCGCAGGTTTGCAGGTGCTCCTCCAGAGACTCCCGCTCCCCCCCGTGAGCTCGCCCAGCGCGTACAGCGCCAGGTCATCGGCGAATTGTTCGTGCGTCTTCATCATGCAAATCGGGCGCGCAATTGCTGCAATCCGCTGCGAATGCGCGTCTTGATCGTACCCAGCGGCTCGCCCGTTTTCTCCGCAATCTCGGAATGGGTGAGGCCCTCAAAAAACGCCAGTTCCAACGCCGTGCGCTGATCGGGATTCATCTCCGCCAGCACTCCGCGTACTTTCTCCACCACCAGCGCGCGTTCCGTCTCGTCGCGCAAATCAGGGCCGCTGGTAATAACACACTCTTCGATGTCCGTTTCCGGCCGCCGCTTGCGCAAGCGGTCAATGGACCGATGCCGCGTAATCACGGCCAGCCAAGCCGCCAGGCTGCCCCGGCTGGCGTCGAACGCATCCGGATTGCGCCACAGCTGCAAGAATACGTCCTGGAGCACGTCCTCGGCTGCTGCCGCATCCTGCAGAACGCGCAATGCGACCGCATAAACCACCTTGCCGTAGCGGTCGTAGAGCTCGGACATGGCCTGCTGCTCGCCGGCCCGAAGACGCGCAATCAGGCGCATCTCGTCCGCTGCGTCGCCCCGGGAGCGCGAACTCTTTTCGACAGGTTCCATACCGTAGTACGTCTGAGAATGGCTGATAGATTGCTAACCCGACTGCCGGCCAAAAAACATATTTGCAGAACTTTTCCGCCGGTGTAAAATCCGCCCGCTACTCTGGCCTCGTATTTGAGGTAGCAAACGGAAACCACGAGAACATATCAGTAAATGCTTCGGCGGACAACTGGGGCGAGTGCGAGCCGTAGATTTTCGAGTTGCATCTCTGGGTTGATGTTTTCCCCTGTTGTGGCACGCCAGTTCTGGCATCGCGGTCCTCCGCTTGTAATTCAAAACAGGAGAAAAATGATGAAGCAGTTGCTTGCAACGTTGTTGGTGATCTCAGCGATGTTGGTTGGCGCCGCGCCCTTCGCCACTGCCGCCCCCCCACCGCAAATGGGAGGTCAGCAGTCACTCTATACACGCCTCGGCGGATACGACGCCCTAATGGCCGTGACCAAGGACTTCATTGGCAGGCTGGCAACCGATCCTTCACTCGCGAAATTCTTCACCGGCTTGAATGACACCTCCAAGGCGAGGGTCGAATCGCACGTGGTTGATTTTCTCTGCGTGGCAACGGGTGGCCCGTGCATCTACACCGGCCAGGACATGAAGACCGCGCATACCGGCCTGCATATTACGGACGCCGACTGGAACGCCTCGGCTGCCCATCTGACGGAAACACTGAATAAGTTCAAGGTCCCGCAGAAGGAGCAGAACGAGGTGATGACCGCCATTACCGGTCTCAAGAGCCAGATCGTGGGGCAGTGAAGGAAGTGGTTAGTGGATAGTGGATAGTTCCGCGATCTCACGGCAGAGACTGCGATTTACGATCCACTATCCACGACCGGTACCCTGCTTCCTTCTCTCTTGCATCTCCAGCAACATCTCCATCCTCGCACTCTCGGGCAACACGGTGCGGATCGCCGGAAAGATCGCCTCTTCCTCCATCTGCAGATGGGCGCGGAAGATTTCTTCGAGGGCCTTGGTGGTCGCGCACATCTCGCCGCCGACGGCGTGAAGCGTCTCCGGGTTGTTGCGCACCATCACCAGCAGCGGCAGCAGCCGTTCGATCAACTCGTCGATCGCCTGGTGCTGATCGCCCATAGCCAGCAGGGCATGGCGCACCTTCTGATCGGCAAGCGCGCTTAGCCGTGGTTGCAGGGTCCTGTCTTCGTCCGCTTCATGCAGGGGCAGCGAGACGCTGAAGTAGCGGTGCAGGCCAGCGGCGATCTGGCTCGCCTCCTCGGGCGAGACGCCTTGTGCGTGCGCCAACTTCACGGCGACATCGGTGAAATGCCGGATCCGTTGATGGCAGCCAATCAGGAGGTCAACGGCATCTTCCGTACCGGTTTTGGGCGAGGAGGAAATCTGATTCAACATTGTTTTCATTATCACGCAAACCGGACAACCTCGAATTGCGAGACAAACCGATCCGGTTGATTGCTACCTTTGGAACTTCATCTCCACCGTCACCTGCACGGGTACCGGGCTTCCGTTCTTCTCCGCGGGTTTGAATTTCCACTTCTTAACCGTCTGGACGGCGCTTTGTTCGTAGGCCCGCTCGTCGCTGCGGAGCACCCGCACCTCTTCCACGTGCCCTTTGGCGTTGACTCCCACCAGCATCACAACCGTGCCGTGGCGCTCCGCGTCCACTGGCAGGTCCGGAAACTTCGGGTCTGGAGCGTGGATCGCCTTGGGAGGTTTGATTCCTGCCGTCACGCGTTCAAAGCGGGAGAAGGTTTGATCGTCGGAAAAATCAGTCGGCGAAGTCGAGAGGGTCGAGGAAGACCCCGACCGCGGGTCGCTGGACTGCGCCCAACTGACAGCAGAGACAGACGAGAGCGATAGCGCCAGCGCCATCAGCAAGAGTATGCGCATCGAAGCCCTGGGGTCATGCAAAAGGTATCGCTATCTTAACCCGAAGCGGGCATTTGGGGTGGTGATCGCCGATTGGAAACGCATGAGGGTCAGTACAGCTTGAACGTCATCTCCATGTTCAACTGTACGGGCACCGGTTTGCCATCCTTCGTGGCGGGTGTGAACTTTCCTTGCCGGGCCGCGGCCATCGCGTTCTGGTCCAACCCGTAACCTAGTGAGCGCACGATCTTAACATCATCGACCCCACCCTCTTCATTGATAGCCACAGCCACTATGACGCTTCCATTGATCTTGGCCTTGCGCGCGGCATCGGTGTATTTGGGATCGACAATCGACGTGGCGCGAGGCGGCCGGATTCCGGGTCCGAGCGGCAGATACTTGCAGGTATCGAATGGTTTGCTGAGGCCGTCGCCTTGCGGCTGGCATGGTGCGTTGCCTGTGTCGGGATCGGCTGACTGGCTGGGCGCGCCGCTTTCGGGAGTACCCAAAGGGGGCTGCGCCGCTGCTGCGGTCAGCAAGAACAGGATTGCGATCAATCCATCTGCGACTCGAAACCGGGGCACGTCTCATCCCTCCGACGAAGACCAGGTTGCCGCCTATTGTAAACTGAGAGTATCGGTTCCTAAGCCCTCCGTTTGCCTGAATGCACGCGGTTCCCCCCTAACAGGAAGGAAAGTTGTTTTGAGCAAGAGTCTTCGCAATATCGCCATCATCGCGCACGTGGACCACGGTAAGACCACGCTGGTGGATGCCATGCTGAACCAGAGTGGCACCTTTCGCGCCAACGAGGCCCACGTCGAGCGCGTCATGGACTCCAATGAACTGGAGCGCGAGCGCGGCATCACCATTCTCGCCAAGAACACGGCCATCTTCTACCACGACATCAAGATCAACATTGTGGACACACCGGGACACAGCGACTTCGGTGGCGAGGTTGAGCGTGCCTTGAAGATGGTGGATGGCGTCATGTTGCTGGTGGACGCCAGCGAAGGCCCGCTGCCCCAAACGCGATACGTGCTGAGCAAGGCGCTCGAAGCGAAGCTGCCGCCGATTCTGGTGATCAATAAGATTGATCGTCCCGACGCGCGCTCGCAGGAAGTTCTGAACGAGGTTTACGACCTGTTCATTGACCTTGACGCGGCGGAAGACCAGCTCGATTTTCCCGTGCTGTACACCAACGCGAAATTGGGGACGGCTTCGACCAGCGCAGAGAAGCCGGGCGACAACTTACAGCCGCTGTTCGAAGCCATCGTTGATACCATTCCGCGTCCCCAGGGCGATGCGGACGGGCCGCTGCAAGTGCTGGTGGCGAACCTCGATTACAGCGACTATTTGGGGCGCCTGGCCATCGCACGCGTCTTCAACGGCACATTGCGCACCGGTGAGGATGTCGCCATTGCCAAACGCGACGGGTCGATGGAGAAGATCAAGATTACGAAGCTGTTCTCGTTCTCCGGACTGAAGCGGACCGATATCGTTGCCACTGAACTGGGCGACATCGTAGCCGTTGCAGGCGTGACCGGCATCAACATCGGCGAGACCATCACCGACATTGAAAACCCGGCTCCCCTGCCGGTGACAACGATTGACGAGCCGACTATCGCCATTCAGTTCATGGTGAACACTTCGCCGTTCGCGGGTCGCGAAGGGCAGTACGTTACCTCGCGCAATCTGCGAGAGCGCCTGGAGAAGGAGCTGCTCACCAACGTTTCGCTGCGCGTGGAAGATACCGAGAGCACCGACTCGTTCAAGGTGATGGGCCGCGGCGAGCTGCAGCTGGCGATTCTGATCGAGATGATGCGGCGCGAGGGTTTCGAACTCGCGGTCGGCAAGCCCGAAATCGTAACCAGGCAGGTTGACGGCAACCTGATGGAGCCGGTGGAGCGGCTGACGATCGATGTTCCCGAGTCGTTTGTCGGGGTCGTGATCGAGAAGCTGGGCGCGCGCAAAGCGCAGATGCAGAAGATGCACAATCACGGCTACGGCCGGGTGCGCATGGAGTTCGTCATTCCGAGCCGCGGTTTGATTGGCCTTCGCAGTGAGCTGCTTACTGACACGCGCGGAACCATCGTGATGAACTCGCTCTTCGACGGCTACACCGAGTGGCAGGGCGACATCCCGCATCGTGTGACCGGGGCGTTGGTGGCCGACCGTGGCGGCCACACCACGGCTTATGCGCTCTGGGGCTTGCAGGAGCGCGGCGAGATGTTTGTCGGTCCCGGCGTCGAAGTTTATGAGGGCATGGTTGTGGGCGAAAACTCACGCGACAACGATCTCGTAGTGAACATTGTGCGCGAGAAGAAGCTGACCAACATGCGCTCCTCCACCGCCGACGATGCGATACGGCTGGTGCCCTTCAAGAACCTGAACCTGGAACAGGCGATTGAGTTCATCGCCGATGATGAACTGGTCGAGGTCACCCCCAAGTCGTTGCGCTTGCGGAAGAAGATATTGCAGGAGAACCGGCGGCCGCGCCGCAATGCACAGCCTGCGGGAGTGGAAGCGCAGTAGTACTCCCAAGTTGGGATTTTAATAAGCACGGGAAGCGGTTGCTTTTACACTGCGAGCGGGCGCACAATCGAGGCACTCGAACACACAGCCTACCTGGCGACTTATCCCCAAGTTGAAGACAGGACGAAAGTCTTAAACAGGCAGATTTCGCTTCGAGATGGAGAATTGATTCATGGCGAGCCCAGGGCAACAAGGGATGACAATTTTCGGGATCACGCTTCGAGCAGCCGCCGGTCTGGCACTGCTGATGGTTTTTGTGCTGACAGGCGGAGCAACGCAAGCGGCGCACGCGCAGACCTATGGCGTAATTCACAACTTCGTGGGAGGACTTGACGGCTCCGAGCCAGCAGCCGGCGTCACTATTGATGGAGCGGGCAACCTCTACGGAACGACCTTTGAGGGCGATGCGCTGACCGGCACGGTGTTCAAGCTGCGCTTCAAGAGCTCTAACTGGGTGTTAAGCCCGTTGTTTCTGTTTACCGCCGGAGGCAGCGGAGGAGCCATTCCGTATGCGCGCGTAATCATCGGCAAAGACGGCACCCTCTACGGCACCACTGGATACGGTGGCAATCCGCAGAATTGTGCTGACGGTTGTGGCACCGTCTTCAATCTGAAGCCTACGCCAACCCCTCCCACGACGCCTTTGACTCCGTGGGTAGAGACTCCGCTGTATCGTTTCGGCGGAGGAAGCGACGGAGCTAACCCTTACGGCGCCGATCTCATTTTCGACCAGGCAGGCAGTCTTTACGGCACTACATACAATGGTGGGGTGGGAACCTGTGCCGGCGGATGCGGTACTGTCTACAAACTCACACCCTCCAATGGCAGTTGGACGGAAACCGTTATTTACAGCTTTAACCAGGGTGGCGACGCTCAACATCCATGGGGAGGTGTGATCTTCGACCAGGCCGGCAATCTTTATGGAACGACCGTCTACGGCGGAGCCTACGGCGACGGGGCAATCTTTAAGCTGACGCCCTCAGGTTCCGGCTGGACCGAGAGCATTGTGTACAGTTTCACCGGCGGAACGGATGGAGCCAATCCTTATGCTGGTCTCATTTTTGACCAGTCCGGCAACCTGTACGGTGCGGCCGCCTCCGCAGGATCGGGCAATGGGGGCACGGCCTTCGAGCTGGTTAACTCGGGTGGCAGCTGGACATTTAACTTGCTCTACACGTTCACCGGAGCTAGCGGCCAGTTCGCGGCCGGGCCTGTTGCCAATCTTGCATTCGACAGCGCCGGCAATCTCTATGGCACGACGCACGGTGACGGACCATACAACTATGGCACGGTGTTCAAGTTGACTCCCGCCGGTGGAAGTTGGAACTACACCTCGCTTCACGACTTCACGGGTGGCGTCGACGGTGGATATCCGCGCTGTAATATCACCTTCGACAAAAGCGGCAATATGTATGGCACCGCCGCCGGAGGTGGAACCGGAGACCCGGGCAATTGCTATGGCGCTTGCGGAGTTGTCTTCCAGATCACGCCCTCATTGACCTGGTTCGAGCGTAGGAGCGCCGGCGTTCTTAGTTGAAACGCCGGCTTTTTTGTTTTTCAGGATGTCTAGAATGTGAAGGAGCTAACGTCCAGCGTGCCATCAACAGCTCACTGGGGTCGTATGTCGGAGGGCTGGAGCACCTGTCAGACTGCAGGTATTGGCAGGAACTCCGGCGCAGGGTCGCCAACTTTTCGCTCGCCTCCATCGCAGCAATCCGCTTGAAACTTCCTGGCAGCTCGCGCGTCCTATCAGGCAGTATGAAGAAGTTTGCTCTCCACTTTCTCTCGATCATTGCGCTTGTGGCGAGTTTCGCCTCCGGCGCGTGGGCCCAAACTCCGGTGGTCATTGAGCTGTTCACTTCCGAGGGTTGCTCGAGTTGCCCGCCTGCCGATGCGCTCCTGGTTGAGCTGAGCCATAAGAGTCCGCCCAGCGGCGTGCAACTCATCCTGTTGGGCGAGCACGTTGACTACTGGAACTACATTGGATGGACCGACCGCTTCTCGTCGGCGGCGTTCAGCGAACGTCAGAACGATTACGCCAAGCAGCTTCATCTGGCCACGGTGTACACGCCGCAGATGGTGGTTGACGGCCACCTGCAACTTGTGGGCAACGGGGCGGCAGAGGTCTATCGCGACATTAGCAAAGCGGCAGCCGACCCCAAGCCTGCGCAAGTGTCGTTGCGCTGGGAGCCGCAGCAGAAGCTGCACATCGTGGTGCAGGCTCCGGCGGGGGAGCGGCCGAAGGTCTTAGTTGCCATCACTGAGGACGGGCTCTCAACCGCGATAGGCAAAGGCGAGAATAGCGGGCGGACCCTGCAGCACGCTGCGGTGGTGCGCCAGTTGCGCCAACTGGGGACGGCGGTCAACGGGCAGTTTGAGGCCAACGTTGACGTCGCTGCGCATCCGGACTGGAACCCCGCGAAGCTGAAAGCTATAGTGCTGGTGCAGCAGCCGGGCGGGAAAATTCTGGGCGCAGCTGCGCTGGACTATCAGGCAAAGTGACAGGTTGCAAATAGCCAGTATTCATTTGCCGGCGTACGATTAGCCGGTCAGTGGCCGGGTATCGAGTGCCGAAAAGCAGGTCCCTGCGCCGGGGCTAAAGCCCTCGGTCGGGATGACACCGGAAGTGCTGCTCAGGGCTGATCGGGAGCGATCTATGAGACATGCAACTTTAGGAGCGGGAGCAATAGGAGGTCTGGTTGGTGCGGCGTTGGCATCGCTGGGCGAAGACGTTACGGTAATCGTCCGGCCCGAGAGACTGGCGGAATATCCGAAGAACTTGACTTTGGAACGCCCGTCCGGCACGCTCACGGTGCCGGCGAACGCTGTGGCCGAACTGACCGAGCCAGTGGACGTGCTGTGGATCGCGACCAAGACTTATCATCTGCAAACTGCGCTGGAATCGGTGAAGTCGCAGCCAGGGCTGGTGGTTCCCCTGCTGAATGGGGTGGATCACATCGAGGTGCTTCGCCAGCGCTTCGGCCGGGACCACGTGGTGCCTGCGAGCATCGCGGTCGAAGCGGAGAGGGTCGCTCCGGGGCAGTTCGTGCAACGCTCGCCTTTCGTTCGTCTGAACCTGGCAACCAGCGGCAAGCCACGGCTGGAGGCGATTATTACCCGCCTTGGCGACCTTGGATTCACTTGCCAGTTCATGCAAAATGAGCAAACCCTGCTGTGGAGCAAGCTCTGCTTCCTCGCGCCTTTTGCGCTCGTGACTTCCGCTTCGGGAAAGGACAAGGGAGAGGTTTTCGCCGACGCCGAGTGGAAGCACAAACTGGATTCAGCGATTGCGGAGGCCTGCGCCGTGGCCAAGGCCAGTGGCGCAGAAGTTGATCAGCCGAAGCTGCAAGCAGTCTTTGAGAGCATGCCAGGAGGGATGCGTAGTTCCATGGCTAAGGACGTCGTCGCAAAGCGTCAATTGGAGCTGGATGCGATCGGCGGCGCAGTCGTGCGCGGCGGGGAGCGCTACGGGATCAAGGTTCCGACCACGATGGGACTGATGGAAACGATTCGTTCGAAGGAATAGAGCAGAGTTCAAGAGTCGGAAGGAAATGGAAAAGGCTGTGACTTTGGTTATGCTCTAGCCGCCAACTCCTGCGAGGGAGTTCGCGACGTGGACGCATGTACCGTCACAGCCTTCGGGTTGATCACCGCTTTCGCAGCTTCCGAACCCCGGCGGTCATCTCGCAACGCCGTCGGTTTTTTCGGGTCCGGCCGTCCTGCGGGTCGCCCCGCTGAACTGGATCACCCAGCCTACTTTGCCTGGCTACTATTAGTTGCCAGCCTTTTCGGCCGTCGACGAGAGCAATCCTACAGCAGCAATAGCAATTGTCAACGCCGAAGGTTGGTGCAAATGCGGTTTATTGCCGTGTGGGAAAGTTTTTATTCAAGCCAAACAAAATGTGGTGTTTTGCTCCTGCACCAGTTCGTTATCCAGAATGAATTCACATGTTTTTCACAGAACGACAGTTCGAAAGCCGCACTTCCGCGGTAACCACATTTGCGGCTTGACGAATCCCGCGTCTTGAAGCATCTTGTTCAAAGGAGTTCGATGCCTGATCTGGTGGCCTACGTGGACGGCGGCTCGCACGGGAATCCCGGGCCGGCGGGTATTGGAATCGTGTTTGAGGACGCCGCCGGGGAACGTACCCGGATTTCCAAATGGATTGGGCGCCAGGACAACAACGTCGCCGAGTACGTTGCCCTGCTGGAAGCCTTGCAGCACGCCATAACGGTGAGGGCCCGGTCACTTCGGGTTTATTCTGACTCCCAGATCGTCGTCAAACAGATGCTGGGCGAGTACGCATGCCGCAGTCCGCGTCTGCACTCTCTGCATTGGACTTGCCTCAAGCTGGCACGCGCTGTGGACTTTTCCATCGAACACATCGGCCGCGCGGAAAACCGCGAGGCCAACGAGCTGGCCAACCACGCGGTGCGGTTGCGCAGCTCGTAGAACAGCCCTGAATCAAAGCAGTATAGTTCCGAGCCTAAGCCCCCGATTCTTCGAGATGGCTCAGACGCTGGCCTGAAGGCCAACTCTTCCACCAAACCCCGTTGTTCGGATCTTCCCGACGAATGCTCATCCTTGCCCATCACCCCTGAGGTGCGAGATTGGGCCATGTGACCGCAATCACTGCGCTTTCCGCGCGAATCCGTGAGTATGGTCTGTAGTCTGCATGAAAACCAAAGAGGACTCCCATGTTGACCAAGACCATCATCGAACCGTTTCGCATCAAGAGCGTCGAGCCGATTCGCTGGACCACGCGCGAAGAGCGCGAAGAACTGCTGCGCGCCGCGCATTACAACCTGTTCCTGCTGCCCGCTGACGACGTTCTGATTGACCTGCTTACCGACTCAGGCACGGGAGCGATGTCCACCCGGCAATGGGCAGCGGTGATGATGGGCGACGAGAGCTACGCCGGCAGCCGCAGCTTCGACCACTTTCGCGATTCCGTGCAGGACATCTTCGGCTATCGGCACGTGATCCCGACCCACCAGGGGCGCGCCGCCGAGCGCATCCTGTTCAGCGTGATGTGCAAGAAGGGAGATGTCGTTCCCAACAACACGCACTTCGACACGACGCGCGCCAACATAGAGTTCGTTGGCGCAGAAGCGGTGGACATTCCGATCGCCGAAGCCCGTCAGCCTGCGGCTTGGCATCCTTTCAAGGGCAACATGGACGTGGGCGCGCTGGAGGAGCTGATCGCGCGTGTTGGTCGGGAGAGCATTCCGCTGGTGATGCTGACGGTGACCAACAATTCCGGCGGAGGCCAGCCGGTCTCGATGGAGAACGCGCGCGCTGTGAGCGACGTGTGCCGGAAGCACGGCATCCCGCTCTACTTCGACGCCTGCCGCTTCGCCGAGAACGCGTACTTCATCAAGTTGCGCGAGGACGGTTATGCGGCGAAGACTCCCAAGCAGATCGCACAGGAGATGTTTGCCCTGGGCGACGGATGCACCATGTCGGCCAAGAAAGATGGCATGGCCAACATCGGCGGCTTCCTGTGCACCAACGACGCGGTGCTCGCCGGTCAGGAGAAAGACCTGCTGATTCTTACGGAAGGCTATCCCACGTACGGTGGTCTTGCCGGCCGCGATCTGGAGGCGATTGCCGTCGGGGTACAGGAATCGTTGGAAGAAGACTATCTGCGCTATCGCATTGCTTCGACCGCCTACTTAGGGAACCACCTCACCGAGCAGGGAGTGCCCATCGTGCAGCCGCCCGGCGGCCATGCCATTTACCTTGACGCGCGGGCTTTCCTGCCCCATGTTCCGCTTGACGAGTTTCCTGGCGCAGCTTTGGCCGCAGAGCTGTACCTGGAAGGCGGCATTCGCTCGGTCGAGATCGGCAGCCTGATGTTCGGTGCGGCGGCCAAGATGGAGCTTGTGCGCTTGGCGATCCCGCGCCGCGTCTACACCCAGAGCCACATTGATTACGTGATCGAGGTCATTCTCGCGGTGTGGAAGCGCCGCGAGCAGATACAAGGCATGCGTTTGACGTTCGAGGCGCCGTTCCTGCGGCACTTCACGGCCCATCTGGAGCCGGTGGAGTGCGCGCAGCCAGTGGGGTAGGCGCCAATAGAACCGCTGTCGTCCTGAGGGAGCCCGCGCCGCTCCCCGCAGTTAAAACCAGGATTGCCTCGATCAATTCTCGAGTTGATGTATCCCGGCAGGCTCGGGTAGAGCGGGCCTCCAGGTCCGCGTTCGCGAGCGCTACGTTTCTTTTGCTTTCTCGCTGGCGGACGCAGGCCTGAGCCCTTCTGTGTCCGAACGATACTCCGGAAGATACATACGGCCCAGGAGCCGTGGCTGTTGCGCAGGTTGCCAAGTGAACGCGAACCCGGGTTGGCCACCAGTAATCGCTCGGATTGACGTAGTATATATGTTTTTCTATAATTCTATATCGGAGGCGTTTTGGCTCTTAGTATCAAGAACGAAGAGACCGAGCGACTTGCTCGACTGGTGGCCGAACAGACCGGCGAGTCCATCACTGAAGCAATACAGCGGTCGTTGGCGGAACGTCTAAAAAGGATGGGGCACACGCGCCAGGACCGCCGGACACGAAAGGCGTTGGAAGAGATTCTGCAGCGAGCCGATGCCCTGCCAACGCTGGACACCCGCTCCGAAGACGAGATCCTCGGATACGACCAGCATGGAGTCCCACGCTGATGGTGATTGACACGTCAGCGTTGCTGGCCATTTTTCTGGCAGAGGCGGAGCGTGGGCCCTTCCTCGACGCAATCACCGCGGCACCCGTTCGTTTGCTCTCGGCGGCCAATGCGCTGGAGGCAGGAATCGTACTTGAGGCCCGTCGCGGCGAGGCGTTAGGCCGTGATTTCGACCTTTTCGTGTATCGCGCCGGCCTGCAAATTGTTCCCGTTGATGCCGAACAGGTGGAGATAGCACGCCGCGCCTGGCGCGTGTTTGGCAAAGGACGTCATCCTGCAGCGCTCAATTTCGGCGATTGTTTCGCCTACGCCCTGGCCCAAAGCTCCGGCGAGCCACTCCTGGCCAAGGGTGAGGACTTCCGCCAGACCGACATTGAACTCGCGCTCTAAGTAGCTTAGTTCGACGTCCGCAGCACCTCATCTATGGTATTGATGTCCACCATCCCAAAGCAGCCGTAGATCGCGGGAAACACGCGCTCTGATGGGAAGCTGCGCCGCAACTGTGCGACCCGTTCGGTTCCTGAGCGGTACGCCGGAAGATACATGCGGCCCAGTAGGGGATGCCGTCCCCATGCGCCGGACAATTTGTCGGCGCGCTCCTCGCTCACCAGGAAGTCGCGCCGCAGGGTCGTAGCGACTTCGGCTTGCGGCTTGCCATCGCCCCAAGTCAGATAGGATGACTGGTTTTTGGCGTCGTCCTGCAGCAGCGCCAGCAGGACGCCGATCTGCATATCTTCGTCGGGCAGTTGCTCGACTTCGGTCACACCGTGGGCGATCAGGATTGCGTTGTTGGCGATTCCCTCGAACAGAGTGGCGGCGCGCGTATTCATGGTTAGCACCGTTGCCTCGAAGCCAGCCAGTCCGCGGACGTAAAGGTTCTGAAGATAGGCGAAGGTCGTCACGTGCCCAGGAACGACTTCGTGGCTCACCAACTGCTGAAATTCCGGAAAGCTGATTTGGAGCGAGGCGTTGATCTCGTAGCTCGCTTCGTACTGCGGGCTGCCGTCCGCTTTGCGCGCCCGGCCCAGGTAATTCATGGAGCCGGAAAACCAAGCGTCCTTTATGGGCAGAAAGTTGATGTTGGCGCGCGGCACATCGGAAAGTTCCCTGGGTAAAACCGGTACCAAGTTCGCGGCGCTGAGATTGTCGAAGTAGGCGATCACCGCTCCGCCGAGCGCCTTAACTGACGCCATCGGCACGGTGCGCTCGCGGCGCCAAGCGTCCACTGCTCCCAGGAGGCCATCGGACTTCGCCGTCGCATAACCTCCACGGTTCAGCAGCTCAGCAACACGGTCGCGCTTGGCTGCCGGCTGCGATGGTTCTGGCAGCTTGCCAGTCGAAGCCTGCACGCAACGTTCATAGGGAACGGGCTTTCCCTCGCCCAGCATTTCCATCGCCAGCTCCCACATCGTCCGGAGAGAAAAGTTCAGGCCGGCCAGATAATGTCCACGAAGCCCGCCGATTTTCTCGGCTTCGCCGCACATTCCGTCCATGGCTTTCGGAAGGTCCACCTCGCGCAGATAAGCTTTGACGGCCTCGCGGTCGATGGTCTTGCCGCCGACGCCTCCGGTTTCGCGCACGCGTGCGGCTGCTGGGGTTGTGTAGGCGGCGGGCAGCGGCTCATCGGAGAACCACGAGTCGGCGATGAAACGTCCCGTCCCGGACGGACACATCACGTCTCCGCCCCAAAGCGTGTCAATCCCGAGCACAGCATCGGCTATATATCGTCCAATTTGGTCCATTTCATTCCTTCACTTTCTTTAGTGAACCGAACCACACATACAGGCACAGCCCAATGAACAGCAGCACGGAGATGGTCTGCGATATCGGCTCGTTGTTATAAAACGGAGTTTGAATGAGGTCCTCGCGATACTTGGGCAGCACACGCAACGCCGCGCCGAAGACGCCGCCCAGCGCGCCGCCCGCCATGAGTCCGCCGGCGATAATGACGCCACGTTCGCGAATGGTGCGGCCACGTTCCGCGCCCGTCTTGTCCGCGCGCTTGTTCACCAGGTGCGAGACAAATCCGCCGGCTAGTATCGGCGTGGTCAGTTGCAGCGGCAGGTAGATTCCGAGGGCGAAGACCATGGAGGAGACGCCTAGCATCTCCAGTACCACGGTGATCAGGGCGCCGATGCCAAACAGGATATAGGTAACCGGCTGGCCGCTCATGAATCCCGCGACGATGGCCTTCAAGGCCGAGGCCTGGGGCGCGACCAGCACCTGGCGCAGGTCTCCGGGCGCAGCCTCTCCGAATTGGAAGGCCTTGGCCAGCAGGATGATGGTCAAGCCGGCGGTGATCGCCGAGGCGACCACGCCGATGAACTTCACTTTCTCCTGTGCCGAGGGCGTGGAACCAATCCAGTAGCCGGCCTTGAGGTCGGTTATGAACTGTCCCGAGGCGCAGAGGGCAACGCACACCATGCCGGCGAGGGCCATCACGAAGAACATGCCGGTGGTTCCGGAGAGGCCGAACTTCAGCAGCACCACCGCCGAGACGATCACGGTAAGCAGGGTCATGCCCGAGGCCGGGTTGTTCGCCGTGGTGGCAATCGCGTTGGCGGCCACCGTGGTGAAGAAAAAGGCAAACAGCAGCGTTAGCACCAGGCCCAACGCCACCACGGTCCAGGTGACATGCAGCTGTCCAAAGAAGATGGCGACGGCGACGGCGCCAACCACCACGCCGGCCAGTATAGCCACGATCGGAATATCGCGGTCGGTCCGCTCCGTATGCGAGGCCTCGCCGTGGCGGAAGGCGTGCAGCGCGATGCCGAACGAGCCCGCCACCACGCGCAGCGACTTGAGGATGCCGACCAGGCCGGCGGCAGCGATGGCGCCCACGCCGATGAAGCGTACATAGTTGCGGTAGATTTCGGTGGCCGTCATGTGAGAAATGGGAATGTTGGCCGGATAGACAGTGACGTCGCCCATGTGGCTGCCGATGAACCAGATCACGGGAACCAGCACAAAGTTGACCATCACGCCACCAGCGCAAAAGATCATGGAAATGCGCAGGCCCATGACGTAGCCGAGACCGAGAATGAAAGCGATGGCGTCAAAGTTGAAGACCATGCGATGCCGATCAACCAGCGTTCGCATGACCGGCACAAATTGGAAGTTCAAGTACTCCTTCCAGACATGGAAGGTGGTGACGAAGAAATCGTAAACCGCTGCGATGCAGGTGGCTTGGATCAACAGCTTGGCCTGGGAGCCGCCCTTTTCACCGGTGACCAGTACCTCGGTGATGGCCGTAGCTTCAGGAAAGGGCAGCTTGCCATGCTGCTCCTGCACAAAATAGCGGCGAAGCGGGATCAAGAACAGCACGCCAAGGCAGCCGCCGGCCAGGCAGATAAAGATGGTCTGCACCGGATGGGGGTCGAGGTGAAGTATGTAGAGTGCCGGCACGGTGAAGACGGCGCCGGCTACCACGCTGCCGGAGGCCCCGCCCATGCCGGTGATGATCATGTTCTCCAGCACGGTGGATCGGCGGCGGTACATGCGCGCCAGCCCTATGGCGAGGATGGAGATGGGTATCGCCGCCTCCATTCCCTGGCCGACCTTAAGGGCGGAGTAGGCCGAAGCCACGCTAAAAATGATGCACAGCAGCGTGCCCCAGAGCACCGCGCGCCAGGTGACTTCCGGCACGCTCATGCCGGCGGGCACGAGCGGCACATAGAGTTCACCCTCTTTCAGCGGCTGATAGGCGTTCGCCGGAAGGGACTTGGATTCAACTTCGGTTTCGAGCACAGCCATGGAAGCAATCTCCGGGCAGTTGCAAAGCCGAAGGCATTGTATCCCTCTGGAAGAAAAAAGGGTGTGACCGGTTTATCAGGGCGTAGTGATGTTCGGAAGTCGAGGGCCGGCTGAATCACAGGCGAGTCAGTACAACCACCGCCCGCCTTCTTCACCATTGCCATTCGAGAACATACTTGGAGCCGACAGGAGGCTCCTCAACTTCGAGTTCCAACTGCAGCTTGTCGGGGCTTAAGACATCGTCCGGCAGTGTTTCTTTCCCACCCTCGACGACTCGGAAAGCAAAGGCTGAGGTTGCCGGCCGGTCGGCAGGAAACTCAACAACGACTCTAAGCTTTTGACACTGGTAGGTAACAATATGACCGAAGGTTTCCCGCGAAGCGGTAAAGGTATTGCTGGCGCTGATCGTCAAAACGTTACAGACTTCCCGCCCAACGGGTAGCGGTTCGCGCAGACTGGTGGCCACCGATAGACTGCCACCCTCGTCCGTGGGGCCAACAATGTCACCAAGCGAAGCGCTCAGAAAGAGCAGCTGGCCGGTCGTTACGAAATTCCGGTCAACTAGAGTGCTGATATTTGCTTCGTTTGCGGTGAGAACGCTTGTCTTCCAGGCGGTGGCTTTGGCACCACCGGCATCATGGATCCGCACTCGCCATTCGACAAGACGCCGTGAGATGGGTTGCGATTCGCGTGGTGGAGTCTGAGGCCGCCGCGCCATGGCTCCAACATTTTCCCGGAGTTCTTCTCCTAAGCGATTTTGCCCTGCGCCTCCTCTTGTGAGCTCCTCAACAATCCGCCGAATTCTCTCAACTACATCGATAAACGCCCTGTCTCGGGAGCGCCACTCAGTAACCGGCTTGCCGTCTCTCGGCGCTGCCGCCAGCTTACCGATCGGGGTACTCTGCCAGTCACAGGGCCGCAGAATGATGGGCACGACTCGAGCGGACCCTTCATGATGGCGCTTCATCGCCGTCACGAGTTCGACGCTGGAACAGTAATCAGAATTAAGAAAGTTAGCGGAAACGAGGAGCAAGATGAGATCAGCGCTTCCGAGCTCTTCAGCGATGGCAGGGTCAAATTCCCGCCCCGCCGTAATCTCCCGGTCACACCATACTTCGATCAGCTCACTGCGTTTTAGGGTTGAGAGCTGCGCGTCTAGTAAGCGACGCAGAGGCTCGTCCGCATGCGAGTAGGAGACGAAGACTCTCAGGCGTCGGCCCGGTGCGGCCATTATCTTTTCTTTTTCTTAGCTGCTTTCTTGGATGCCTTCTTCGCCGGCTTACCGCCGCCCATTCCCATATGTCACAGTCCCTTGGTCTGCATAGGTGCAGGATGGCAAGATACCAAATTCGGTCGTCTTAGAAAAGGGAAAAGTATCAGCTATCGTGACCTTCCCCCGGATTGCTCGGTAGAGAAGCGCCTCGAGGTAGAAATCAGGCCCGCTCCACATCGCGCGCCAGAGCTTTCAGGATCATGTTGATCAGGGAAAGCACCACCGCTCCCCAGAAGGCAGGCCAGAAGCCGTGGACCGCGAAGCCGGATACGAAATTCGACGCAAAGATGAGCATGAGCGCATTGATGACCCACCAGAAGATGCCGAGCGTCAGGATGGTCAAAGGCAGGGTGATGATTTTCAGAAGCAGGCCGATGGTGGCGTTCACCAGTCCGATGACTAGAGCGGCAATCAATGCGGCGGTGAAGTCGCGCACGTAAAAGCCCGGTATCAGATGCGACACGATCAGCAGGCTGATCGCGCTCAACAACCAGTTCAGCAGCAAACGCATTGCGTCAGGAATTATACAGCGAGGGACGGATGAGCATTGCCCCACCGCAACCGCGATGCGATAAGCTGATTTGGTGAGGTGCTGCCGATGCCTGACCCAATTGCCCAGTTTGCCAACGCGAAATACCTGAACCTGGAAACCTTTCGCAAGACGGGCGTCGGCGTGCGGACTCCGGTGTGGTTTGCGCAAGAAGGGGATACTTTCTACGTATACACGCTGCCCGATGCCGGAAAGGCCAAACGTATCCGCAACAATCCCAAGGTTCGGGTGGCGCCCTGCGACATGCGCGGCAACCTGCGCGGGGCATGGGTGGACGCGCGCGCCCGCATCTGCGAAGGTGCGGAAGCTGCACGCGGGCAAGAATTGCTGCGCCAGAAGTACGGCTGGATGAAGATCGTTGGCGATTTCTTCAGCCGGATGCGCGGCCGCACCCAGGCTGTGATCGCGATCGAAATGGGCTAAGGTCTCCTGCGTCGCCGGCAGGCTAGTCGAACTTAAGACACTCCACCGGATCCAACGCGGCTGCCCGTTTGGCGGGAAAAGTGCCGAACGCAATCCCTACTGAGCAGCACACAACGATGGCGACAAAAGCGCTGAGAAATGGAATCGGCAATTGGTAATCGCTAATGAACCGCAATGACAGCGGAAGGCCCAGACCGATTAGCGTTCCAACCCCAGCACCGGTAACCGAGATCAAGATTGCCTCGGTGAGGAATTGAAGAGTTATGTCCTGACGAGTCGCGCCCACGGCTTTGCGAATGCCGATTTCACGGATGCGGAAGCTGACGGTGGCGAACATGATGTTCATGATGCCGATCCCGCCGACGATCAGAGTCACGGTTGCAAACAGGCCCAGTACGAGGGTGAGGGTGCTGGCAAATTTCTGTGCGACCTCGAATACTTGCGTCAGATTACTCACCAGATATTCGGATTCAGGGCGGTGCCGCGACTTGATGACCTTCAGGATTTCCTCCGTGGCGCGAGGCACGCTGCGGTTGTCCGCCATGGAGAAATAGATCTGGTTGACCGTATTCTTTCCACTCAGGCGGCGTGCAACTGAATAGGGGATGAGAACCGTGTCATCTTGTATCTCCGAGCGGCCGAAGGTGTCCACGCCTTCGCGGAAAGTGCCGACGATGGTAAACGACAGGCCTGAGATCTTAAGCTGTTGTCCCAACGCCAGGTCATTCCCACCAAACTGGCGCTGTGCGAAAGTTTCCGTTACCAGAGCGACTTTGTTGAAGGCCTGCGAGTCCTGCTCGTTGAAGAAAATTCCGGAGAGTACACGCAGCCGCCGCACATCCACATATTCCGGACTCACGCCGAGGACCAGAATGTCGCGCTCTTTTCCGCCCGGAGCGGTGATGCGATCGTGAAGGTTCAGCACCGGCGATGCTGCCCGGATGCCCGGAACTTGACGCTGCACCGCGGCCATGTCGTCCACCGTTAGGTAGTCACGGAGCGCGGCGTTGGAGGCGGCATTGGTCTGGCTGGAGTATTCGGCCCAGATGAGGTTGGCCCCAACATTCTGGATCTGGGTCAGCAGAAATTGCTTGCCGGTGAGCGCGATGGTGACAACCAGAATCAGGGATGCGGTGCCGATGACCATGCCCAGGGCAGTCATGGTGGCACGCACTTTGTCGGCCCGGAACGACTGCGCGGCGAAGCCGCAGATGTCCCGGAAGACGATCCTCTGTTTTTTGCTGGGGATCGCGAACGCCGCCGCTCTCACTGTCCGGTGCTGCATGGTCAACCCTTTCCGATGACCACCAGGGTTACGCCGACGCAAACCAGGAGTATGCCGGCCCAACGCCGCCAGTTTACCTGTTCTCCGAGAAAGAACCGCCCCCCGAGGGCCCCCGCGACATATCCCAGGGCCGTGACCGGGACGACGAAGCTGACATTATCGAATGACAAAATCGCCAGAAGAGAGAAAAACCCCACCGTCATCAAGGCCACGCCAATCCACATCCATTTGACGCGCAAGGCACGGAGAAGCACTTTAACCAGCGAAGCCGGGCGAAAGTCGTGAACTTCGCCGATGCTCTTCATGGCGCGGGAGACACAAAGCTCCCCTGCCGTGCCGGCGACCACAATCAGCGCGAAGAAAAGGACTTCAAACACGGTCAGCGATGCTCCGTGGTGCGGGGATTGGTGTGCCCGACGACGAAAACACCCAGGCAAATAACTGCAATGCCGGCCCAACGCAAGGGGGAAACTACTTCGCCGAGCAATAGGGTTGCCAGGAGAGCCACGACTCCGTACGCAATCGCAGAGGCGGGCTGCACGTAGCTGTAGTCCGCCCACGACAGCACCAGCATGTAGGCAACGAAGAAGGTGAGTAACGACGCAATGCCCAGCCAGATCGTGCCCGACGAAAGTATCCGGGCCAGAACGTGCACCAACTCGCCGGGCGACGATATCTTCGTTGTGACCTTGCCGATGTTTTTCATGCCTTTGGCGAGCATGAGGTTGCCCAAAGGGCCGGCAATGATCATGACGAGAATCATCAGGAATGTCTTAAGATGCAGTCGTTTGTGAGAAGTCATTTGTAAAGCGTGGCTTGCGGCCTTCATCCCTCATGAAAAACAGGCTTTTTATCATGGTATAACAAGTAGTCAGTTCAGTTACCAGTAGTCGGTTATCAGTTGTGAAGAAAGTCCTGGCTCGACATCTGCAGTGGCCACGGCAACTGACTACTGAAGAAGGGTCTTCGCGTTTTGTGTGGCATCGCTGGCTTTACCCATAAGAACTGGTCTCCCGATCCCGGCCGCATTCAGACCGCCACCTCCACGCTGATTCATCGAGGCCCCGACGAGCAAGGCGTGTATCGTGCGGACATCTGCTCGCTGGGCGCAACCCGCTTGAAGATTATCGATCTGGTCGGCGGCGACCAGCCCATTACCAGCGACGACGGCGAAGCGGCCATCGTCTTCAATGGCGAGATCTACAACCATCTGGAACTGCGCGCTGAACTGGAAAGCCTGGGCCATCGCTTTCATTCGCACTGCGACACCGAAACCGTATTCCATGCCTTCCTGGAGTGGGATACGGACGCCTTCGCCCGATTGCGCGGCATGTTTGCGGTGGCGCTGTGGACCACCTCTACCAGACGCCTGGTGCTGGCGCGGGACCGCATGGGCATCAAGCCGCTATACATCGCGCGCCAGGGTGAGGAATTGTTCTTCGGGTCGGAGCTGAAGGCCATTCTGGTTCATCCGGAGATTGAGCGGCGGCTGAGCCTGTCCGGTCTGGATTGCTACCTCTCTCTGAATTACGTGCCTGCGCCGTGGACGCTGGTGGACGGCATCGAGAAGGTCCTGCCGGGGCACTGGGTCGAGTGGCGCGATGGCCAAATCCGCGCCGAGGCGTATTGGCGTTTGCCGGAAGGCACACCCGCCCGGCACACGCTGGAGTCTGCGAGCGAAGAGCTCGACTCGCCTGCTGCAGCAGTCAGTCCGCGAGCATCTGGTCTCCGATGTGCCGCTAGGCGTGTGGCTCAGCGGCGGCATTGATTCCTCGACCATCCTGCACTATGCCGCGAACGCATCGAGCTCGCGGCTGAAAACGTTTTCCATTTCCTTCCGCGGGCGCAGCTTCGACGAGACCGAGTACATTCAGCAGGTCGCGAAGCAATACGCGACCGATCACGAGCAGTTGGACCTGAACCCTGAGCAGGACCTGTTAGGCGCCATCGAGGAGTTCGCCTACTACTCGGACGAGCCCAGCGCCGATGCTGGCGCGCTGCCGGTATGGTTCCTTTCTAAGCTCTGCAAGACCCGAACGACGGTGGCCCTGAGTGGAGAGGGCGCCGACGAATTGTTTGCCGGATATTTGACCTACCGGGCCAACCGGATCGCGCGCCACCTCCGGACGTTGCCTGCGAGCTCGTTGCGGCTCGCGCTCAGCGGATTGCGCCATTGGCCGGTCTCCGACGAGAAGATCAGCTTTGAATATAAGCTGAAGCGATTGCTGAACGGCAGCCTGATGCCGCCTGAGCGGGCGCACGTTTATTGGAATGGAACGTTTTCCGAGGCGGAAAAGCGATCCCTGCTCCAGCCGGGGCCTGTCGGCGCTTTCGATGGCATGCTGGCGGATTTGCGACGGGCGCTGCCGGGAAATGACGATCTCGCACCGTATCTTGGCTTCGATCAGAAGTACTATCTTGCCGACGACATCCTGGTGAAGTCGGACCGCATGAGCATGGCGCATTCGGTGGAGGTGCGGCCGCCCTATCTCGATCACCGCATCGTCGAGTTCGCGGCCACGCTGCCGGCATCGCTGAAGATTCGCGGCCGGCGGCAGAAGTTTCTGCTGAAAGACATCATGAAGGACAAGCTTCCGGCCGCCATCCTCCAGCGGAAGAAGGTCGGCTTCGACATTCCGGCGCACGAATGGCTTCGCGGACCGCTTCGCTCGCTGCTAATTGATACATTAAATACAGGTCTCTCCGAGTACCCGGAGCTGTTTCGTTCGGAGGTAATCCAATCCTATCTTCGCAGTCATCTGGAAAGACGAGTCAACATCGGCTATCACTTATGGGGGTTGATGATCCTGTTCTTATGGATGAAAAAGTGGCGCATTCTGGCGCCGGCCTCCGTTACAATGCGCCAACTGTATCCCGAGGGAGTCGGTATCTCTACCTAGCGGTGGTGCTGATTGCCGCCGCCGTCTATCTGGGATGCATCGTCTCTCCCCCTTCGCTGATGGACGATGTGGACGCGGTGCAGGCCCAAATCGCCCGCAACATGCTCACCTCCGGTAACTGGGTGACCGCGCGACTGGACGGCGTCGCTTATCTGGAGAAGTCGCCTCTCGTTTATTGGCTGATGGCGGTTTCTTACAAGATCTTCGGCGTGCACGACTGGGCTGCTCGCATCCCCATCGCGCTCTCCAGCATTGGGCTCTGCTGGCTGACCGCAGCGTTCGGCATGTGGGCTTTCGGCAAGAGCGCCGGCTTCTATGCCGGCCTTTGCATGTCCACCTGCATCGGTCTGTGGCTGTTCACGCGGATTCTTATTCCCGATGTGATGCTGACCTTTTGCGTCGCGCTGGCGATGTGGGCTTTCCTGCGATGTCTCGAGGAGGATGAGCGCCATCCGCGGGCTTGGGCTGCGGTTTTCGCCGTGAGCCTCGCTCTTGGGTTCCTGCTGAAGAGCATGGTGGGCGTGCTCTTCCCGATAGCCGCGGGCGGCATTTATTTGCTTGTCACGCGTCAACTGTTTTCCGCAAGGACCTGGAAGCGGCTGCATCCCTTCTCGGGGCTGGGAATCATCCTGCTCATCGCCGCGCCCTGGCACATCCTGGCGACCCTGCAAAATCCCCCTTATTTCGACTTTACACTGCGCAGCCTTCCCGGCCAATACCACGGCTTTCTGTGGTTCTACTTCATGAACGAGCAAGTGCTGCGGTTCTTGAACCTGCGCTATCCGCGCGATTACAACACCGTGCCCCGGCTCTACTTCTGGCTGTTTCATTTGATCTGGCTGTTTCCCTGGAGCGTTTATTTTCCAGCGGTCGCCAAGTTGTCCTACAAGCCGGTGGATCGTGCCGGGCGGGCACGTTTGCTCGCCTTTGCTGGGCCGGGTTCGTGCTGGTCTTCTTCACCTTCTCCACCACCCAGGAGTATTACTCCATGCCCTGCTATCCGGCGCTGGCATTGCTGCTGGGTTCCGCGATGGCGATGGAGGGCAAGTGGATCCGGTGGGGAACACGCGTTCTGACGGCGATCACAGCCTGCGCCGCCGTGGCGGCCATCGCTATCCTGGTGGCTGTGCGGCAGTTCCCAACCCCCAGCGACATTTCCGTTGCCCTGAGCCCGCATCCGGGCGCCTACAAGTTGTCGCTGGGCCACATGGAGGACCTGACGCTGCAGTCATTCGCCTACCTTCGTCTTCCGCTGGGCTTGGCCGCCTTGTCCTTCTGCATCGGCGCGATCGGGACGCTATTTCTCCGCGGGCAGCGCGCATTCCTGGCCGCTGCTTTCATGATGGTTTTGTTTTTTCAGGCTGCCCGGCTGGCGATGGTTGCCTTCGATCCGTTTCTGTCCTCGCGGCCTCTGGCCGAAGCCTTGCTGCGAGCGCCAGGCGGGGCGCTCATCGTTGACCGCCATTACTACACGTTCTCTTCCGTGTTCTTTTACACCAACCGGACCGCGTTGCTCCTGAATGGACGCCGCATGAATCTCGAATACGGCGGGTACGCTCCCGGCGCCCCCGATGTGTTTATTGATGATGCAAAGTTCCGCGACCTGTGGCTCCGCCCAGAACGTTTCTACATTGTGGCGACGGAGGCCGCTGTCCCACGCCTGGAGGGCCTCGTCGGGAACGCGCAACTCAACCAAGTAGCAGCCAGCGGCGGCAAGGTGTTGCTGGCGAACCATCCGCTATCGCATTGAGATTCGCCAAAGTCGCTGACATCCTATGTCGTCTTAAGAATTGTCATCGCGAGCGGGGCTTTCGGCCCGCGATGTTCCGTTGTCTGGGAAGAAGGTGGGTCTCGATGCTCTGGGGATGTCAACCGTTTACACTTCGCAGGCTCACAGTTTCCTGGCGCATGGCGGGTCGGAATGTTGCCAGCGGCGAGTTTTTCAGGGATCATCAAGATTACGCATTTTTCAGGAGGATCACATGAGGATTGCCGTGCTAGGCGGCGACGGCTACTGCGGATGGGCTACGGCCCTGTATTTGTCCAGCAAGGGACACTCGATCGCAATCATCGATAACTTTGCCCGCCGTCAGTGGGACCATGAACTCGGGGCGCAAACCCTGACCCCGATCCGTCCACTCGCCGAGCGGCTTGCTGTCTGGCAAGAGCTCACCGGGAAGAAAATCGAATCGTTCGTGGGCGACGTTACGGACTATGAATTCCTGTCGGGGACGATGACCGACTTCGGGCCTGAGGCGGTCGTGCACTTTGCCGAGCAGCGTTCGGCGCCGTATTCCATGATTGACCGCAAGCACGCGCTCTTCACTCAGGTGAACAACGTCAGCGGCACATTGAACCTTCTCTACGCCATTCGGGAGTTCCTGCCCGAATGTCACCTGGTCAAGCTGGGCACCATGGGCGAGTACGGCACTCCCAACATCGATATCGAAGAGGGCTATATCGAAATCGAGCACAACGGCCGCAAGGATGTGTTGCCCTTCCCCAAGCAGCCCGGGTCCTTCTACCACCTGTCGAAGGTGCATGACAGCCACAACATCGCGTTCACCTGCAAGGCGTGGGGCATTCGCGCCACCGATCTCAACCAGGGCGTGGTGTACGGAACTGTGACTGATGAAACCGCGCTTGACGAGGCCCTCATCAATCGCTTCGACTACGACGAAGTGTTCGGCACCGTTCTGAACCGCTTCTGTGCGCAGGCTGCGTTAGGCTACCCGCTCACGGTCTATGGAAAAGGTGGGCAGACGCGTGGCTTGCTGGACATTCGCGACACCGTGCGCTGCGTTGAGATCGCATGTCTCAATCCCGCCAAGCAGGGCGAATTCCGCGTGTTCAACCAGTTCACCGAGCAATTTACCGTCTTGCAACTCGCAGAGATGGTGCAAGTGGCCGGCAAAGACATGGGGCTGAAAGTCGAGATCGACCATCTGCCCGACCCGCGCGTTGAAGCCGAGGAACATTACTACAACGCGAAGCACTCGTCGCTGCTCAAGCTGGGATTGCAGCCGCATCTTCTTTCCGAGTCGCTGCTAGATTCGCTGATTCACATCGCAGTGCGGTACCGTGATCGGATCGACACCTCGCTCTTCCCGCCGCAGGTGAACTGGCGGCAGCCGAAGAATGAGCGGCATTCGGAGGGGCACGTCGGCCGGGTTCTGGCGAAGACCGGGTTATGAGCCGGTTTTGACGGCTTCCGCCTCGTTCTTGGCTAGTTCAGCTGCGGGGATAGGAGCGGCAGGCACCAACTGACCGTCGCGGATGAAATACTTGTGACCGCGCCACAGGATGGTGGTGCGCGTAAAGCTCACCAGCCAGATCACTGTGGCCATCGCGTCCCACAGCGGAAGCAGCAAGTACTTTTGCCACGACGCGCGATGCTTGAGGCCCCAGCTTCCGACCAGCCAGGTCATGGCGCAGCGCAGGGCAATGTACGTCCCGAGGTAGCCAACCGCAACCGCGAGCGTAGGTTGAACCGCAACCGCGGCCAGCGCCCAGGGCAAGCCCAAGGTAAAGATGAGCCCTAGGTGTCCCCAAGGGCGCAGGTGCCGCATGACCACGATCCAACGCAGCCGCTTGTTGAACAGGTCGCGGAGCGAGTCATAGTCGGGGACCGTGAGCACCGAATACGCTAAAAGCCTGACCTCGCATCCCTGTTCGGCAATCAGGCGTCCCACCAGCAGGTCGTCGGCGGGACGGTTCTCGATTGCCTGGTAGCCGCCGAATCCCGCCAGCCGCGCCCGCGTGGTAGCAATCGTCGGCCCCAGGGCAAACTTCACACCGTCCAGTTGCCAGGCGACCAGGATGCCGGCATAAAAATCCGACAGCATGCCGACCGACTGCAGATGCTGGGCCAGGCCGTTCTCCTCAATCGGCGCGTAGAAGCACGTCACCGCGCCGACGTTGCGATCGGCGAGCGGCGCAACGACGGTGCGCAGGTAGCCCGGTTCGGCCCGCACATCGCTGTCGTTGATAACCAGATATTCGTAGTGCGCCTCGGTCGTTAGGCGCGCCAGCTTAGCGACCTTGTCGTTGGTGGCAATCCGGCCCGAGCCGAACAGCACGCGAATCCGGCATTCGGGAAAATCGGCGATGACGCGTTCGACGACCGGCAGCACCGGATCGCTGCGGTCCCCCACACAGAACACGATTTCGTATTCCGGATAGTCCTGCCGGCAGAAGCTGGCAAAGTTTTCGTAAGCGTCAGGATCGAGTCCCCGCACCGGCTTCAGGATGCTTACCGGAGGCGCAAAGGCTGGCCTAGTTGCACGTTGTTTTGAAGAAACCCGGAAAAAGCGCCAGGTGCTGTAAGTGGCGATCAGGTAATAAATGAAGGGAATCGCAGCGATTAGAAAGAATGCATAGTACAAAAGCCAGGGAACCATCAGGCCTCTCGGTGGCAGTATTCTTTCATTATCGGGAACGCACACCCACTTCGCAAGTTTGCGAGCCCGGAGTCAGTGCGATCCCAACAGGCTATACAGCAAGACTGCCAGCACGAACAGCGTGATTCCAACGTACAGATAATCGTGCTCGATCGCGAACCCGGCCGCAGAGAACGCTACTCGTGCCACCGGCGTAGCGATGAGAAGGAGCAAGCCCATCTGGATGAGTGCGCGTCCACTCAGATGGATCGCCCCATGAACGATCCCGCCCATACTTCTCAGGGCCGCCGGCTCGCCATGGAAAGTGCTGTAGTCCAAGGCTTCGCGTCCGTGATGCGCGAGGAACACGACCGCTCCGGAGAAGACGACAACTGCGGCCAAGATGACGCCGGTGCGCAGCAGCGCGCCGATAATGGCTTCCATCCGTAAATCCGTCCAACCGCGCGTGCTCATAGCCGGCCCGTCGCTCCGCTGAAGATCATCTCGAATCCCAGAACCACGATCACCGCCGCGAAAACGTATCGCAATACTTTGACTCTGGCTCTCACCAACACCCGCGCGCCGATGAGCGAGCCCGCAAGCACCCCCAGCATCACCGGCATGGCGACTCCCGGCGCGATGTACCCGCGATTGAGATAAAGCCCTGCGCTCGCCGCCGCCGTCACCCCGATCATGAAGTTGCTGGTGGTGGTGGAGACCTTGAAGGGAATTTTCATCGCCTGGTCCATGGCCAGCACTTTGACGGCTCCTGAGCCGATGCCCAGCAAACCCGACAACACACCCGCTCCGAACATGAGGCAATAGCCGCTCGGCACACCTCTGACATTGTAGGACTGCATCCCCTCGGCTGTGGGATACGAGCCATTCAGATGCAACTTGGTCGCCAGCGGTGTCGGAGGCATATGATCCGTGTTCGACGCGATCACGGCTCGACAGGAAAGCCGAGTACATCAGCACGCAACCGAACACGATCGCAATTGCGTTGCCGGACACATGCATGGCAATCGCAGCGCCGACGATCGCACCCACGGTCGTTGCCGTCTCCAGAAACATGCCGATGCGGATGTTGGAGTAGCCTTCGCGCACGTACGCGGCAGCCGCGCCCGATGAGGTCGCGATCACCGACACCAGCGACGCGCCGATGGCATAGCGGATATCAACATGGAACAACAGCGCCAGCATGGGTACCACCACCACGCCGCCGCCCAGCCCGGTCAGCGCGCCCAAGAATCCGGCGAGCATGGACCCGAGGCCGACGAGCGCGCTGAATTCAAGGACGTTCATTGCGATTGATTTCCACCACGGCAGTCTTGCTATGGTTCGGTGGAGCACGCCTTCAGGCGTGCAAGAGAGATGGCTTTAGAAATTTGCTGGGCTTTAGCCACTGAGGTACAGCGGTTGGTCAAGAACTTACCTCAGCGGCTAAAGCCGCCACCTTGTTGCAGGCCATCGCCTGCACGCCTGAAGGCGTGCTCCACCCCAGTTAGTTTAAGCAAAATCTGCTCCTGCCGGTTGTCCGGACACAGGTTCTTATTCGTAGCGGAGGGCCTCGATGGGGTCCAGATGAGCGGCCTTCCATGCCGGGTAGATGCCGAAGACGAGCCCAATCGCAATTGAGACAGCGGTCGCAGTCAGGACCCACGCCAGTGACATGCTGGCCGGCAGTGAGGGAAATACCAGCGGAACCAATGCCGTCAGGATGCCGCCAATCACGATGCCCAGGATGCCGCCCACCCCGGTCAGGGTAATGGCCTCCAGGGTGAATTGCAGCAGGACATCGCGCTTACGCGCGCCGATGGCCTTGCGCACGCCTATCTCGCGCGTGCGTTCGGTCACCGATACCAGCATGATGTTCATCACTCCCACTCCACCCACGATCAGCGCCACGCTCGACACCGCAAACATGAAGATAAAGATTCCGCTGGTGAGCTGGTTCCAGGTGTCGCTCAGCGCGTCCTGACTGAAGACCGCGAAGTTGTCCGGCTGGTTCGGTGCGAGGCGGCGTCGCCGCCGGAGCAAAGCGCGCATCTCGTCCATCGCCTTGTCCATGTCGCCGTGCGAGGTGGCCTTGGCGGTGATCCAGCACTGCTTTTGCTCAGGATGAAGCTTGTGCAGAGTCGCGATCGGCATGCGCACAATGTTGTCTTCCGGGTTCGAGCCGTTGCCGAACGCGGCTTTACGCTTCGCCATCACCCCAATGACCTGGAACAATTCGCCTTCAATCGCGATTTCCTTGCCGATGGGATCTTCATTCCCAAAGAGCTTCTCCGCCGTGTCGCTGCCCAGGACTGCCACCAGGCTGCGATGCTCATTCTCCGTGTCGGTGAACCAACGCCCCTTCACAATCTTCAAATCGTCAGTCTGGATGGTGGCCGGAAGGTTGCCGTCAAGGATGGTGTTCTTGGTTTTGCGGCCTTCGTACTTCACGGCGAAGGTCCCGGTGCCGAACTGAGGCAGCATGATCCGGAGGCTGGCCGTGGCCGCCTTCACGTGCGGCAGCTCTCGCATGGCCAAAGCGTCATCGATAACGAGTTCCTTGCGACTCAGCATCTCGGTCGTCGGCCGCCCGAAGGTAAACGGCTCCATATGGAAAGCGAAGATCATGTCGGAGCCCATGTCCTTCAACATGGCCTCCACATTGGCGTTCAGCCCGCGGACCACCGACGAGATGACGATTACCATCATCACCCCAATCACGATGCCCAGCACGGTCAGACCCGATCGCATTTTGTTCTTGGCGATCGTGTCCAGCGCCATGCGCAGGATTTCTTTGTAGTCG
>CAWIMR010000039.1:0-103791 GCA_963837245.1 uncultured Acidobacteriaceae bacterium
TCGCCAACATCGATGAAGTGCTGCTGGCGAAGGAAGCTGGCGAAGTGGAGACGCTCACGCCTATCCGGCTGCGCTACTCGGGCGAGGTCATCGACCTCACTACCGCGTACGACGATCAGGACGTGATTCACACCGAGCCGACCAACTTCGAGCGCCAGTACATCTCGACGACCGTGGGCCGCGCCATCATGAACGACCATCTGAAACGCGGCGCCGCCGAGATGCCATACATCAATGGCCTGCTCAAGAAGAAGGGCGTCGGGCAGTTGGTGAACTACTGCTATCTGCGCTTTGGACTGGAAACCACAGTCCGCATGCTGGATGGCATCAAGCAACTCGGCTTCACCTACGCAACCAAAGCCGGGCTCTCCATCGGAATCGACGACATGGTCATCCCGCCGGGCAAGCAGGGCTTGGTGCGCGACGCCGAGAAGCAGGTTATTGCCGTGCAACAGCAGTATCTGGACGGCGCCATCACCAACGGCGAGCGCTACAACAAGGTGGTCGAGATCTGGTCGGCAATTACCGAGAAGGTAGCTGACGAGATGTTCGGCAACATGCAGCAGATGGACAAGGCGGGCGAGATCAATCCGATCTACATCATGGCCGACTCCGGAGCTCGCGGTTCGAAGCAGCAGATTCGTCAGTTGTCCGGTATGCGCGGATTGATGGCCAAGCCCTCGGGCGAGATCATTGAGACGCCGATTACCGCCAACTTCCGCGAAGGACTCACAGTGCTGGAGTACTTCGTCTCGACCCACGGCGCGCGTAAGGGCCTGGCTGATACCGCTCTCAAGACAGCGGATTCCGGCTACCTGACCCGCCGCCTGGTGGACGTGGCGCAGGACGTGATCATCAGCGAATACGATTGCGGCACCGTGGACGGCATCTATGTCACCTCGATCGTGGAATCGGGCGAGATCATCGAGCCGCTGCGCGACCGTATCGTGGGCCGTGTTTCGCTGGAGAAGATCAAGGACTACGAAGGCAATATCATCGTTGACATCAACCAGGAGATCACGGAAGACCTGGCGGGCGCGGTGCAGGCCGCAGGTATCGAGCGGGTCAAGATTCGTTCGGTGCTGACCTGCGAGTCCAAGCGCGGCGTCTGCGTGATGTGCTACGGCCGTAACCTGGCTTCGGGACGTCTGGTCGAGCTGGGTGAGGCCACCGGCGTCATCGCAGCGCAGTCCATCGGCGAGCCGGGAACGCAGCTCACCATGCGCACCTTCCACATCGGTGGCACGGCTTCGCGAGTCAGCGAGCAGTCGCGCCTCGACGCCAAGAACAACGGTATGGTGCGTTTCATCAACCTTATCACCGTCCGCTCGAAGGAAGGTCACCTGGTGGTGATGAACCGCAACGGCTCGCTCGCCATCGTGGACGAGAAGGGCCGCGAGAAAGAGCGCTATGCAGTTGTGTATGGCGCCAAGGTCAAGGTGGAAGACGGTCAGCAGGTTTCCCTCGGCGATGTGCTGGTCGAATGGGATCCGTACACCTTCGCCATCCTGACCGAGATTGGCGGCACGGTGCAGTTCAAGGATCTGCAGGAAGGCCTGACACTGCATGAAGAAGTGGACGAAGTTACCGGACTCTCGCGCCATGTCGTCATCGATTCACCGGACGAGAAACGCCAGCCGACGATCATCATCAAGGGCGTGAAAGGCAACAAGCGCTACCTGATGCCTTCGCGCGCTCACTTGATGATCCAGGATGGCGACACCGTAACTCCGGGCGACGTGCTGGCCAAGATCCCGCGCGAAACCACCAAGACCAAGGACATCACCGGCGGTCTGCCGCGCGTGGTTGAGCTCTTCGAGGCCCGCAAGCCGCGCGAAACTGCGGTCATCAGCGAGATTGATGGCGTGGTCAAGTTCGGCGATGTGGCCAAGGGGCAGCGCAAGATTTACGTCGTGGCCGACAACGGCACCGAGAAGGAATACCAGGTGCCGCGCGGCGTTCACATCAATGTACAGGAAGGCGAGCGCATCCGCGCCGGCGAGCCACTGATGGATGGCCCGCTTAACCCGCATGACATTCTTGCTGTGCTGGGAGAGAAGGAACTGCAGGCTTACCTGGTGAACGAGATCCAGGAAGTCTATCGCTTGCAGGGCGTGAACATCAGCGACAAGCACATTGAAGTGATCGTTCGCCAGATGATGCGCTGGGTGAAGGTGGAAGACGTGGGCGATACGTCGTTCCTGCTGGAACAGCAGATCGACAAGTTCCGCTTCCGCGAAGAGAACGAGAAGGCGATCGCCAACGGCGGCAAGCCGGCCACTGGCCGTCCGCTGCTGCTTGGCATCACCAAGGCCTCGCTCTCGACCGACTCGTTCATCTCGGCAGCGTCGTTCCAGGAGACCACGCGCGTACTCACCGAAGCCTCCATCCAGGGCGCCGTCGATCACCTGCGCGGTCTGAAGGAGAACGTCATCGTGGGCCGACTGATTCCCGCGGGAACCGGCATGGAGTACTACCGCAATGTCCGGCTCTCGCAGGAAATGGAGGAGGCCGCCGCCAAGGTGCAGGAGGAAGTCACGGCCGCGTACGAAGAAGCCGAGCGCGCGCTCGAACTGCTCCGTCACGAAGGAGAAAACGAAGCCGAAGAACTTCCCGTGGAATAATCCGGCGATGTTTTCCGGGCCCAACGGCTACGTTGTGCCGGAGAAAACTCTCAACCAAGGGGCGACGATTCCGGTCGCCCCTTCTTACTAGGCTGTGTAAACTGCCCTTGCGCACTGTTAGCTCGATCTCTCTTGTATGTTGCGGTTCTTCGAACATTTTCGTCTGGCACTCTGGCGGGCTTTTCAGCACGACGCCTTCGCTGTGGCCAAGGGCGCAGCCTTCTCTGCGATCTTTACGCTGTTTCCTGCGGTGCTTCTGATGGCCTCGGCGCTGTCGGAATCGCACACCACGGCGGCGTTTATTCGCGAGATCGGTCATGCCGTGGGCCGGATTCTGCCGGAAGGGACACGGGCCTCCGTGCTGCAATACTTCAGCGCCACCAAGCCCGTCGATGTGAAGTTCCTGATTACCATCGCCGCCATTACCTTGTGGACCGGATCCGGCGTGATGATTTCCTGGATGGAAGGCTTCCGCAATGCCTACCAGATGCCGAAGATATGGGGCCTGGTGCAGGAAAGAATGATTGCTTTCCTGCTGGTAGTCCTGGCCGGCGTTCCCATGGTGTTCGCCTCCTTCCTGCTGGTATTCGGCAACCAGATCGAGGCCTGGATTGCCTACCATCTGGGCCACGAGCTTGGACCGTACGTCTTGGGACTGTGGACGGCGTTGCGCTGGATCATCGCCGCGCTCACCAGCATCGCGGTCATCGCGCTCATCTACCATCATGGCGTGCCGCGCACGCAGCCTTGGCACCGCGTGCTGCCCGGCGCGTCGCTGGCTACCGTGCTGTGGTTCGCTTCCACCTTGGTATTCGGCTTCTATCTCCGGCATTTCGCCAACTACAACGTTATTTACGGCTCCGTCGCCACTGCCATCGCGCTGCTCATCTGGCTCTACATCGTCTCGATGGTGGTGTTGATCGGCGCCGAGTTCAACGCTCTGCGCTATCCGCGCTTCCTGTTCGGAGCGCATTCCGAGATCAACCCCGAGCCCAAGCGCGTGAGGGCGCTCTGACCTCCGGCGAACAACGATATGGACAACGGCACACAGGATCGGCGCGAGTGGATAGACGGCCCCGCTCCGCTTCGCCGCCGGGCCAAGATCGTCTGCACCATCGGTCCTGCCAGCGACACCGAGGAGATGATGCGGGAGCTGATGCTGCGCGGCATGAACGTCGCCCGGCTCAACTTCTCCCACGGCACGCACGAAGACCACGCTCGCGTTATTCGCCGCTTGCGCAAAGTTGCAGGCGAACTCGGCCGCACCATCTGCATTCTGCAGGACCTGCAAGGGCCGAAGATTCGCACCGGCCGCCTGAAGGATCGCACGGCCATCGCGTTGCGAACCGGGCAGACCGTCACCATCACGCCCCAAGACATAATGGGCACGGCCGACCTTCTATCGACTACCTACGAGCAGCTCGCGCAGGATGTAAAACCGGGCGAGCATATTCTCCTTTCCGATGGCCGGATTGAGCTCGTCGTCAAGGAAATCTCCGGCGACGACGTCATCTGCGAAGTGCTGAACGGCGGGATGCTGGGTGAACACCAGGGTATCAACCTGCCCGGCACGAATGTCAGCATTCCGTCGCTCACGGAGAAGGACGAGGCGGACCTCGCATTCGGTCTGGAGCACGCGGTTGACCTGGTCGCCATCTCGTTTGTGCGCACCGCCGACGACGTGGTGCGCGCCCGGCGGGCGATTACGGCGCTTGGCGGCGATGCTCCGATCATTGCCAAGCTGGAGAAGCCGCAGGCCATCGAAAATCTTGAAGCCATCCTCGAGGTTGCGAACGGAGTGATGGTCGCCCGCGGCGATCTTGGCGTCGAGGTCCGCCGGAGAAGGTGCCGCTGATCCAGAAGCAGGTCATTCGCCGCGCACTCGACTTCCGCAAACCGGTCATTACGGCCACGCAGATGCTCGAGTCCATGACCGAGAACCCGCGTCCCACGCGGGCCGAGGCCAGCGACGTGGCCAACGCCATCTTCGACGGGACCGATGCCGTCATGCTTTCCGGCGAGAGCGCGGTGGGCAAGTTCCCCCGCGAAGCGGTGGAGATGATGGCCCGCATTGTGGCTGAGGCGGAAGCTCATCCCTACGATCGTCTGTTGCCGGAGCACCGCCCGGCGCGGCGTATGTCCATCGCCGAGACCATCTGCGAGTCCATGGCGCATGCTGCGCGCGACCTCAACATTCGCGCCATCGCTGTCTTCACCGAGACGGCCAACACCGCGCGCATGCTGTCCAAGTACCGTCCTGCCGCCGACATTTATGCCTTCACCCAAATCGAGGCGGTGTGCAACCGCATGAACCTGCTGTGGGGCGTGACGCCGCTGCCTTGTCCCACGAAGCTGTCGGCCGCGGACATGGCGGAATTCGCGGAGCAGGAACTGCTGCGCCTGCAAGTGCTTTCGCCCGGCGATGTGTTCGGTCTCATTGCCGGAACCACCAGCACCGCCGGAGCGACCAATTTCATGCGCCTGATTACGGCTGGTCAGGGTCAACCGAAACCAAAGAAGAACGCAAGCGAAGCAAAGGGGCGAAAAACAAATGGCTGAGGAAATCCTGTCCATGGCGGTCCTGGAAGCGCTGCCCGGCAAAGAAGAAGAATTGCTGGGCACACTGCGCGAGTTGTATACCCTGATGAACGCGAAGGGCTATTCCCGCGATTCCCTGTATCGCGACTCGGCGCAGCCCGAACCGCTTCCTGCACCTGCGCCATTGGACCTCGCCCGAGATGCGCGCCGAAGCCCAGGCTGATCCCGACGTGCATCGCTACTGGCTCAAGCTTCCCGATCTCTGCATCATCCCGACGGTTTACGAGAGCCTGGAGAAGGTCTTCAAGAGCTAGAGCGCGAAGGGAACCTGCTTCCAGCGTGCGGCACATTTAGCACTTGGCATTTAGCCAACGAACCCTTGCGCAGGAAGTGACTCTCTGAGTAACCGATCTTATGTACACCGGAGCCCGGCACTTGGACTAAGTGTGTTTCGCGGCACGGGCTGGCCTGCCTGGCTTCCGCGTTGGTGCACCGGTCTGTGGCGTAGGCTTGTCCAGGTCAGCAACGGAGAGAGCCATCGCCAGCGTGCCGCCGGGAAGCGCTGCGCCCCGTCGCTGGAGCTGGGAGGCCCAGGCTTCGAACGCCTCGCGGATCGCTTCCCCAATCGTTAGTCCCTGGCTGGCCGCCAGCGCCTTGATACGACGCCTCTCGGCTTCCGGCAATCGGACAGAAAGCAGCTTGGTAGGTACTGACATGCTATGTCTCCTAGGCTAGTATATATAATTATATACCAATGTATAGTATGTATACCAACTCGCAACAGTGCCCATTTTGCCAGCGTAAGTCCTTCTCGCAGAATACATTGCATATAAGCCACATGGAATCAAAAGTTTGCGTGCTATTTGTGCGCTAAGTTATTGATTCTACGTAGAACCGAAGAGGGGAAGGTTCGCGGGAGAAAACCGGCATCTTCGGACGAACGCGAGCTCGGGTAAATCGAGATGATCACTGTGAGGGCTGAAGGCTGACAACTGACTACTGACAACTGGCTACTTGAATCCGGCCTCAATTCACCCACGGAGGACGCGAGTCGCCGTTCTTCTTGCGCGGCTCGCGCGTGTTGGGATCGCGGAAGTTGCCCAGTTCGTCGAAGTAATCCTCGTGACGATAATCGCCGCGGTCGTGCTTGCGCATGTAAACCTCGAACTTGCGCGCCGCGCGCTTGCGCTTCCAGCGATAGTAGGCGTTACGGAATCCGAACCAGCGCTCGGAAGTCGCGAAGCCGAAACCGCGCCGGGGAACGAACTTCAGCCAAATGTATCCGAAGAGGGCGCCACCGAGGTGAGCCATGTAGGCGATGGATTGTCCTTCGCCGTGCGCCGACGAGAGCGCTCCGTAGAGCGCGAGCGCGATGATCCCGATCACGAAGTATTTGGCTTTGATGAGGAACGGCAGCGGAAAGAGCATGACTTCCGAATCGCCGTGCAGAATGCCGAAGGCCAGCAGCAGTCCGTAGATGCCGCCGGACGCGCCCACGGTCGCTGTGTACGGACTTACGCCCAGCAGCCCGGTGAAGGAGACGGCGACCGTCACCAGCGCCGCGCCAATCACGCAGAAGAAATAGAACTGCATGAACAGGCTGTAGCCCCAATCCATTTCGAGCTGCGCGCCGAACATCCAGAGCGCGAGCAGGTTGAACAGGATGTGCAGCAGGCCCGCGTGCAGGAAAGCGTAGGTCACCAGTTGCCACAACCATCCGTGAATGACCGCGATGGCGCGAAGCTGGAAGAGCGCCTCGCCGATGCCCGCGACGCTGGGAGCGAAGGCTCCGAGCAGGGCGAATAGCAGGAAGATGACGCCATTGGCAATCATCAACTGCTTCACCGCTCGGGTGAACGGCGGGAAACTCATCGTCATGGTTTGTCCGCGTCGCATGGCTTGCCTCGTTGTGTTGCCTCAGCGAAAAGACATTTCCCTCGCGGGCTCCAGGCCCGCTCGTGATGACAAAACCCAAAACTCACCGTTCCGGCATCGGTACGACTGCCAAACTACGATGTCCCTTGGCATCGAGGGCGCGAACTGCGAAGACTACATTGTCCTTCGAAACCGGCAAAGTAGCGCGCGTGACGTTCCCCACGGTCTGCGCGTGCTGCCAGTCGGACGCTGCGGTGTCACGCCACAGCACTTCGTAGCTGGTTGCCAATCCGCCAGGAGAAGCATCCCAAGCTATAGTGGAATCGTTCTGCAGCTCTTTCGTCAACAGGCGCACATTTGCCGGCGGCGCAGGCGCCGACGCCAGTGACGCCAGCGTGGCTGCGTTCAGGCGAGCCACGTTCGCCGTGTAGTCGTAATCCACGAACTTCGGCAAGTCACCGTATTCGATGCCGTTCTCGGTCCGAACGTTCTGGTGCTGATGGTCGTAGTTCTCGCGGAACTCCGTAAAGCGCACCGCCGCGAATCCCTGTTGGTTGAAGGAGAAGTGATCGCCACCCCGCAAGTAGCGGTCGTGCCGATACACGATTAGCGGCCGAAAGCTCGCAGGCGGAAGATATTCCTGCGAGACGGACGCGATGTAGCGCGCCAGTTGCCGCGAGGGCCCGTCGTTCTCGCCGCCCAGCGCGCGGATGGTCTTCAGCTGCTTCTCATCGGCGGTGCTGGGAATGCCTTCGGAGAAAACGCGCACAACGTGCGGGTCCTGCATGGTATCGCCCGGAGTTCGATCGCCGCCCACGATGTCGTTGTTTAACGCCGCCTCAATGTTCCAGCCTTGGGCTGAGGCCATCTTTGCGAAATGAGAGCTGCCGTTGAGACCCTGCTCTTCGCCAGCCACGGTGAGAAAGATGATCGTCGCCGGAAACCGATGCTTGCTGAGCACGCGGGCACATTCCAGGCTGACCGCGGTGCCGCTGCCGTCATCGTTGGCGCCGGGCGCGGGATCGGTGGAGTTGTTCGTATCGCTGTTGCGCGAATCGTAGTGCCCGGTCACCAGAACGATGCGGCCCGCATTCGCAGGATCGGTGCCGCGCAGTACAGCGTAGACATTGGTAATCTTCGTGGGCTTGGGAACACGCGGCCCGGGCTCCTGGACGAACTCGTCGGTCTTGACCTCCAGGCAGCCACCGCAGTCTTTGGAGTAGCGCTCGAACTCGCTTTGGATCCATGCGGCTGCCGCGCTCACTCCCTTACCGCCGGACGCGGGCATGTCCGAAGATAGGGTCTGGCGCGTGCCGAAGCTCACCAGCCTCTCGATGGTCTGCTGAATGTGCGCGGCCGAGACGTCGCCCAGGGCCGCTGCGATCTGGGGATCGGGATTCGCAGCCGGGACGCCAGTCGACTGCTGGGAAAATAAAGCAACCGCAAAGGGCGCAGCCAACATCAAACCCGCGATTCCAGTTGAAAGCATTTTCATGATGTACATTGGAACTCCGCGAACCCTTGGCATGCTCGAGCGTCTATCACTTGACGCTGCTGCCCAGAGAATCTAAATATAAATGGAGAGGCGGTGCGCTGTAATTCGGGCGCGTGGCTCCAGACACGAAAGGGAGGCAATCATTATGGTCATTTGTCCTGAATGCGAAGGCGATCTTGATATCGAAGAGGATGAAGTTGACGAAGGGGAAATTGTCTCTTGCCCGGAGTGCGGCACCGATTTTGAGGTGGTGGCCGTCGAACCTTTGGAATTGACCCGCGTCGAGGACGAGGAGGAAGAAGAGGACGAGGAGGAAGAAGAGGAGGAGGAGTGACGGCGCGGTGCCGAATCGGCATCCACAGAAGTTGGGTGTTGGCCTGTTGTACCAGCGCATTGTTTTCGCTTCCGGTTTCTGCCGGTACGCCCGATCCTGCGGCTCGTGCTCAGTCCTCGACATCGTCGCAACAGGCAGCCAGGAAGGATTATGCGTTGATTTACGGCACGGTGTGGGGACCAGGCGATCATCCCGTCGCCGGCGTGCCCATTAGCATTCGCCGCGCCTCCGACAAGAAGGCGAAGTGGCAGCAGGTTTCCGATCGGAGTGGAGAATTTGCGCAGCGTGTTCCCGTCGGGTCGCAGGACTACATTGTGCAAGCCGACATCAAGATGCCCAAGGGTCAGCCAAAACCAGAGGTCACCGTCCACATTGACAACGACGAACGAAAAGACATCAGCCTTCATCTAAGCAAGTAGAATGGGACGTGGAGGGTTGCTTGTGATGAAACGAGTATTTGGCGCTGGCGTGGTCGTGCTGGTTGCGCTGAATTGCAGCGCCTTCCAATTCCAGGTTCCCTTGGGAGGCAATTCGTCATCACCTTCCCCCGACCGCAAGAGTCCCCGCGTTACCACTCGCACCCTGACTGGGAGCGTGCTCGACAAAAGCGATCAGCCGGTGGCCAACGCCGTGGTCTATCTCAAGAACACCAAGACGCTCGGGGTGAAGACTTACATCGCGCAGAAGGATGGAACCTATCGCTTCCCGGAGCTTTCCAACAACATCGACTACGAAGTATATGCCCAGCAAAACGGCAAGAAGAGCGACACCAAAGTCCTGAGCCAGTTCGATGACCGTGCTCAGCCGCGCATCAACCTGCGGCTTGATGTGAACAAGTAGGGCCTAAGCGTCCAGAAGCAAAGGCCGCCAGTTCTGGCGGCCTTTTTAGTCCCACTGAAATGCGATCAGTTATTTTCGTTGCTGGCGCGCTTCCACGACATGAACTCACCAATCGTGGCTGCTCCTGACGAACTTGAAGCCGCTGGGGCTTTGTAGGCCTCCACATCATGGCGCGTAGCCTCTTCGCCAACCGCCCGGATGCTGAGTCCCACTTTCTTCTCGGCCGGGTTCATTTTAATGACTTTGAACTCGTGCTCCTGTCCAGGCTCCAACTTGACGGGCGCACCGTGCGCGTCCACCGCTTCGGAGTTGTGGCACAGGCCCTCGACGCCATCGGCGATTTCAACGAAGGCCCCGAAGCTGGCCAGGCGCAGCACCTTGCCATGGATAACATCACCCACGCGATGCTGGTCGAAGAAGCTGTCCCACACATCGGGCTGAAGTTGCTTCACGCCCAACGAGAGACGGCGCTGGTCAGGCTCAATCGCAAGCACCTTGGCCTTCACTTTATCGCCCTTCTTCAGGACTTCCGAAGGATGCTTGACCCGCTTGGTCCAGCTTAGGTTGCTGACATGGACCAGACCATCGATGCCATCTTCAATTTCAATGAAAGCGCCAAAATCGGTCAGATTGCGGACTTTGCCTTCCACAATTGCACCCACGGGGAATTTCTCATGGAGACTCTCCCACGGGTTGGACTCGAGTTGCTTCAGCCCCAGGCTGATGCGGCGATCACTAGGATTCACGTTTAGCACAACCGCTTCGACCTGATCGCCAACATTGACCAGCTTCGAAGGATGCTTCATCCGCTTCGACCAGGTCATTTCGCTAACGTGCACCAGACCTTCAATACCCTGCTCCAATTCGACGAACGCACCGTAGTCGGTCACGCTGATCACGCGGCCGCGGACGTGGGCCCCGATCGGGTACCGCTCTGCCGCATCCATCCACGGGTCCGGCGTGAGCTGCTTGAAGCCCAATGAGACGCGTTGCTTTTCGCGATCGAACTTCAGGACCTTCACCTGGATCTGATCGCCCACCTGTACCAGGTCACGCGGATGCGTCAGGCGGCCCCATGACATGTCGGTGATGTGCAGCAGGCCGTCGATTCCGCCCAGATCAACGAATGCGCCGTAATCGGTCAGGTTCTTGACCGTGCCGGTGAGAATGCCGTCTTCGTGCAGTTGCTCCAGGGTGTGCGTCTTCTTCTCAGCCTGTTCTTCCTCCAGCAACTGTTTGCGCGAGACCACGATGTTGCCGCGCTTCTTGTTGAGCTTGATAATGCGGACGTCAATGTCGTGGCCCTTCATGCCATCGAGATTGCGAACCGGGCGCAAATCCACCTGCGAGCCAGGAAGGAATGCGCGCGCGCCGAGGATGTCGACCGTGAGCCCACCCTTGATGCGATCGATGATGCGCGCCTTTACCGAGGCCTTGTCGTTGAAGGCCTTCTCAATCTCGTCCCACGCGCGCAAACGCTGCGCCTTCTCATGCGAGAGGTGGATGTAGCCCTCTTCGGTGTGGCCGGGCTCGCGCATCACGGGAATTTCGTCGCCGCGCTGCACCCGCACGTTGCCTTCGTGGTCCTGCAGCTCTGCTACGGGGACGACGCCTTCCGACTTGTAGCCGATATCCACCACCACATACTGCGGGGTGACCTTCAGTACCGTGCCGGTGACGATCTGTTCCTCGTTGAGGGCAGCTTCCGTCTGGGCTTGTTCTTGCTCAAATGTCTCGAGGGCGGTGGCGAAATCTTCCATGCTGGGTTCTTTTTCGGAACGCGGAGCCGCCACTGGGGCGGTTTCGGCAGCGGGAGTTGCGGAATCAGAGACTTGGCTGGCGTGAGGCTGCTGGCCGGAGGATTCCTGGGTTTCAGTGGTCGGGGGCTGGTTGGTGGTTTCTTCGAAAGACATTGGTTACGTACACACACTCGCGCGCTGGCGGACGCGCAAAGAGCCTGGGATAACGGACTGCTGGCTTGAATCGACAGGTATGATTTTCCCGCTCAACGCGGGTTTGGACAATCCAGCGGCCGGATCCTATGAAGCGGGCTGCGCTCACAGGGAACTCTCTGACTATAGCAACCGCTGCGGAACAGTGTCAAACAACGAGAGCAGGATTAGCCCTGATTTTGCAAGCTTTCTCCCGCTTTTTGGCGGGCTGTCAAGGGGTCGTATCACCTCCCGGTGTGACGACCTTGGGCGGCCTGCTCGCTCTGGCACGGCTGAAGGCCAGAGGTGTGCCGGTTGGGGAGCGTCATCCGGTCTGGTAGTCTGCCCTCTATGGATTATCTCTGGACTCCCTGGCGGTACACCTACCTCACCAGCGCCGGTAAGCAACCGTCTTGCGTCTTTTGCGACATGCAGCGCAGCGGTGACGATCAGGAATCGCTGATTGTCCATCGCGGCAGCCACAATTTCGTCGTTCTCAATGCATATCCGTATACGGCAGGGCACTCGATGGTTGTGCCCTACGAGCATATTGATCAATTGCACAAATTGCCGCCCGTTGCCGCGACCGAGATGATGGAACTGGTGCAACGCCTGGAGCGGGTATTGTACGAGGTCTATGAGTGTGACGGAGCGAATCTGGGAATGAATGTCGGCAAGGCTGCCGGTGCAGGCGTGGTCGGCCATATTCATATGCATGTCCTGCCCCGATGGATCGCGGATTCGAACTTCATCACCGTAATCGGCGAGACGCGCACTTTGCCAGAGTTGTTGCAGACGACATATCGGCGATTGAAGGAAAAGTTCTAAAAGGATCGACGCCCTTTACTTGCGCCCAGCGGCCTCGACCGAGATTGTCGGATCGGCGCCTTCCCAGGTCTGGTCCGAGGTGGGTCCGTACACGGAAGGGACAGGCCTGTCGAGCAGCCGCAAATACACCGTGAGCTGGGTGCGGTGATGGCAGGTGTGCAGCACGCGGCGCCAGAAGACCCAGATGCGCTGGCGAGTCAGACCAAAAAACGGAACGTCCTGCAACCACCAATCGGGCGTCTGCGTGGCGAAGAAGGCGAGCCGCGGTCGCGCCAGCTCCACCGTCCGCTGGATGTATCCGCTAAGATCCTGCGTCTTGGGCAGCACCTCGCTGGCTGGAGGCTCAGGCGTGCCGACGAATTCTCCGAAGAACCGGCGCTCCGACAGCAACTGGTGCTTCATGATGTCGGCCACCGTTGATGACTTCGGATGCGGCCGAAACTCCATGTCCTCCGGCGCGAAGCTGCGCCATACAGAAACGACCTTGTCAGTCTCACTGGCGTAGGTGTCGAGCAAGTGCTGGAAGAGCGGATTGCTGGCTCGCGGTACGTCCTGTTCGGGAATGGCGATAAAGTCGTAACGCATGGCCGTCATTCTAGACCGCCAACCTGCGGGCACGGCAAAGAAAAAGGGCGCAGTACGCGCCCCTTGATGAAGCCGAAATAGGATCGGCTAGCTCTTGCTGCACTTCCTTTGCTTCTCTACGTATTTCTGCAGCTTGCCTTGCTTCTCGAGCGACATCAAATTGTCGAGCTGAGGATACCTGGCTTTCGGGTCGAATTGCTGGATGGCCCGATAGGCACGTAAGGTGCCCGCCAGTCCGGCAGCTTGAATCGTTGCCACGTTCTTCTCTTCCGGATGCTGCAACTGGAACGCCGCCTGAGAATAGTAAACCTGCATCCGCAGTTGGTTGGAGTAGGTGTCATTCACCTTGTCGAGCGACTCAAGAACCTTCAACTGCCGGCAGCAGACATTGACGGTCAGGTCCGGCACTTCGACCAGCCATTCGGTCAGCCACATGCGTTTTTCCAGGCTGTCCTTGGCAAGCGGATGCTGTTCCAGGCTCTGCGCATATTCGAGCGCTTGCGCCCGTTCTTCCGCCGTGGAAGGGCCACGTGATTTGGCCGCGGACGGAACGGATGCCGCAACCATCAGCACGATCAAGAATGCGAGTAGTTTGCGGACCATATGCCTCCTCCCCACGATTGCCCGAGTTGGCCAAGTGTTTTCTGAATGATACTCCTGGCCCCGGCCAGTAACGCAAGCGGGAACTTATTACGTCAACTAGACTTACTGTGCTTCGTCACGGAAAGCTGGTAGTTCGTCCCACGGCCGTCGCGGACCTCAACGTCCATACAGGAAGACCAGCGCTTCTGGCAGTCGTCGCGACCACGCTGCTTCGTTGTGCGTCGCGCCTTCTTCTACAACCACTTTCAAACGCTCCGGTCCCATTCCCTTCTTGCGCAGAATGGATTGCAATTCCTCGACCTTCTTCACGAGCTGCGCATTGTAGGCGGGATCCCCGGTTTCGCTCGTGCCCATGGCGAGAAACATCTTCTGGGGAAGCTGCTTTGCGTTCTCCACGTCCTTCAACAGCTGTCCATTACCGACCCCGAGCACCGGACTTTCGACCAGTACATGTCCGAAGATACCCGGATGCTGGAGTACGGTGTAAAGGCTGACTACGCCTCCATAAGAGGATCCGCCAATGCCGGTGTTTGCTGCGCCGCGAGACACCCGGTATTTCTTCTCGACAAACGGCATAACTTCGGTGAGCAGGAATGTTGCATAGTCTTTGCCGCGCAGTTCCTTGGGAACGGGCACGTCATATTGCCCGTGATCAGGATCCGGATAGGGCAGATATTCAGAGCTACGCTGGTCTCCCCCATGGTCAATGCCGACCACAATCATGGGCGGAATCTTGAAGCTGCCAACCAGATGGTCCACGGTCTCGTCCACGTGCCACTCGCCTGCATTGCTGGTGGCGTCATCGAACAGGTTCTGCGCGTCATGCATGTAGAGCACCGGATAGGCGCGGTGGGCGTTGCGGGGAGAGCCGTAATTGGCCGGCAACCATACACGCAGCATCCGCGTGTTATGGAAGATCTTGCTAGAAAAAGCGGTGATCTCCAGCACCCCCAGCACGGTGTGCTCTTTCTCCATGGGAGCCTGGATAGCCGACGATGGTGCCGTTGCGGTTGCAGGTTTGTCCTGAGCGGGGCACAGGGCGAGGAGAAACATCACGCATGCGACAACTCTCAATTTCGGCATTGGACAAGGTTAGCAGCGTTCGACTATGGCTTCAGCTTCAGGTCCGTGAGCTGCATCTCGGGATAGTTCTGGTTCCAGTCGGCAGAGATGTGCTCCAGCGTCATGCGGACCGTCTTAGTCTGGCCGGGTGCCACGGGAGAACGGGTCAAGTCCACCAGGTCGGGATACCCGCCCATCTTGTTTTCTGCCAGGACATGCAGCGGCAGCGTTTCGGTCTGCACCACCTCGTTGAGGGAGTTCCTGAATACCAGCTTCATGGCAGCGCCCACCAATGCCTTGTCGCCTGTGTTGCTGATGTTCACATCAAGGTAGGTGACCGTTCCCCCGACATAGTTCTCCGCCGCGCTCATCTTCGGCGTGGAGAGCGGCAGATTGACGGCGTAGGGATTGGCCTGCGCCGGGGGCTGGGCCTTGTTGCGCGTTACCGCCATGATGATGGCCACCACAATGACGACGGCAACCAACCCGACGATGAACGGCGTCCAATGGCGCTCCTGGGCCTCAGGTTTCGCGGGTGTGAAAAGATCGGCCACGCATCGATTCTACTCCGGCGCAGTCTTGGAATTTCTTGGGGGTTCGGCGCGACGCGTGGTATAGTCTCGCACTTGTGTCACAAGGAGGAAATTGTGAAGAAGCGCATTCTAAATCTGATCCTCGGTGCGGCACTGCTTTGTGGCGTCGTCGTCGTCGCCCAGACCCAGAAGCCCGTCGAGAATATCAACCCGCAACGTCACGGGAACCTCGCCGCGGCCCAACGGCTCTGTGAGAAGGCGTACGAAAAGATCGTCGCCGCACAGCAAGCCAACGAATATGACCTGGCTGGCCACGCCAAAAAGGCCAAGGAGCTGCTCGAAGAGGCAAACGCGGAACTCAAGCAGGCAGCAGAAACGGCCAACCAGAACCACAAGTAAAGCCCTGTTTGGATTTCGAGAGCCAGGAGCGCGCGGACGGATGCATGTCCGAGGCTGACGGCGACGACTGCTTTTCAGGCGAGACCTGAAGACTTGCGGCCGAGAAATCTTGCGGCCTCAGAATTCAGAATGAAGAATCCCGAGGCTTTGTTGAGCTGTTGTTCTCGACCAGCGGTTCGCTTTAGACCCTCGCCGACCTGTATTCACCGGATACTTGCGTACGCGGTGTTCGATCTCAGCTTGGACTCCGGGCTTGCCACCAACCGGAATAACCGTTCAACGCCTCGGGATTCCGACTTGCCTTTGACTGGTCTCTTGTTCTTCTCAACCGGCAGCTCGCTATTGACCGTCGCTGTCCCTCTGTTGCCTTGCGCCGCGGGCGCGGAACAGTGAACTCGCTTCAGCCCCGGACTTACCGCCAACCGGAAGAACCTTGGAAACTGTCAAAGAACGAGTGTGGTTTTACTACACCCATTTTTTAAGTCAACCCTTTTTTCGCGCTTGTATTTACTTTGTTTTCAAGCGAGTGCAGCTCGTCCACAGGCGGGTGCCAAGATTTTGTGCAAGCTTTGATTTTGAATTTTGACACGAGGCATTTTAGGCCCGACTTTGGCGGGGACTAAGACGTTTGAGTTCCAACAGACTCGCCGGAAGGACACCCGCGTTCTTTGTGGACATTTAGCAGAAACCACGTCCAGAGCGGGATTCACGCCATTGCGATTTTCCACCTCGAGGCGTTTGTTACTATCGGCCATGCCTCTGGTTGAAGCGCTGCACCTCACGAAGAGTTTCAGCTCGGGCCAATCCGCCTTGGGGCTAAGCGCTACCGCGAAGGTGCTCGCGGTCTGTGATGTATCGCTGGCGATTGAAGCTGGAGAGACGCTGGGACTGGTGGGGGAATCAGGATCCGGAAAGAGCACCTTGGGGCGGATGCTGCTGCGGCTGATTGAACCGGATTCCGGAGAAATCTCCTTCGACGGCCACGATGTGTTGCGTGCCGGAGGAGCCGAGATGCGGCGACTGCGCCGCGACATGCAGATCATCTTCCAGGATCCTTTCGGCTCGCTCGACCCCAGGATGACCGTGGAGCAGATTGTCTGCGAACCAATGGCCATTCACGGCAGCGAGGACCGTAAGGGACGCCGCCGGCTTGCGGCGGAAGTGATGCGCGCAGTCGGACTCGATGCCTCGGCACTGGCGCGTTACCCGCACGAGTTCAGCGGGGGACAGCGGCAACGCATCGGGATTGCGCGAGCGCTGGTTTTGCGGCCCCGCTTCATCGTTGCCGACGAGCCGGTGTCGGCGCTGGATGTCAGCGTGGGCTCGCAGATCGTAAACCTGCTAAAACAGCTTCAGCGGGAGTTCTCCCTCACCTACCTTTTCATCTCCCACTCCATGCCGATCGTGCGCTATCTGGCGAACCGCATCGCGGTTATGCAGCGGGGCGAGTTGGTCGAGGTGGGCACAACCGAGCAGATCACCACCGCGCCACAACATCCCTATACCCGGACGCTGCTGGAAGCCACTCCGGAGATCGAATTCAGTGCACCGTGACGACTGGAAACGGTCTCGGGGATCATATATCCGGCCGGCTGATCGGGTTGCACATCAGTCGGCGTTCCAACTCGTAGTTGGCGGGGAGCGGCTTGAGCAGGCTTTCGCAACAGAGTATTCTTCAATTTGTCACTGTTAAATCTTTACAGCAGCAGTAACTTCTACCAGACTGCGAAGGAAAGTAGCTTGCACCGCACGCTTCACGGACCCCGATTCTCTGTTTTGGTAGCCGCCATCCTCTTAACAGGATTTTCCCAATTTGCGTGGGCGCACGCCGTCTTGATGGAATCCAAGCCGGCGCTGCATTCCTCCGTCAAAGGGCCGGACGTCGCCATCTGGTTACGCTTTAATGTCCGGGTTGACGGTAGCCGGTCCCGCCTGCATCTGCTGTCACCTGACGGTTCACAACAGACTCTTTCTCTCGCCAAGCAAACGAATCCCGACATTCTGCAGTCGCAAGTTGCCGGGCTCAAGCCCGGCGACTACAAGCTGCAGTGGCAAGTGCTCGCCTCCGACGGGCATATCAGCCGCGGCGAAATCGACTTCACAGTGATCCAGTTCCCATGATGCTGAAGCTTGTTGATGTGTTCGGATATCTTTCGGTGATCTTGCGGGCGGGGACGCTCGTTTTCCAGTCGCTTCTGCTGGGCGGAGTGCTGTTCGTGTTGTGGGTTGCGCGCCCAACTTCTGAAGTCGCGGGCGGCAACTTTGAGAAGATCCAATCGTCATCCCTGCGAATGTTGCGTATCGCTGCATTTGGCCTGGCGGTCGTGGCGGCGCTCTATCTCTACGTCAATTCCGCGGTGCTGATGGCTACTGCTGAGATTGGGATGCGCGATGTCATCGGGGCGAATTTCTTCATCTCGGGCAGCATCGTCTTTGCTGCGGCGATTATTGCGGCTGTGGTTGCACGGCCAGGGAGCAAGCCCGCGGGGCCCTGGCTGGCACTCCTGGCAATGGTAGCGCTCGGCGCGTCGGTGATGACCAACCACGCAGCTTCGCGCATCGAGGGCCGGGTCACTCTCGTCATCATCAGCTCTTTGCATGAGCTGGCCACAGGATTCTGGATTGGCGGCTTGCCATTCCTGGTGCTGGGGCTGTTCGTTTCCGGAGACCGTCCCACGCAGTGGTACATCACCAAGCGGTTCTCGCGACTGGCTTTAATCAGCGTCGGAATCATCGTAGCGACTGGCATAGGGATGAGCCTCACCTACATCGGTTCCCTGCAAGCCCTATATGGGACCGCTTATGGCGTGATGGTCTCAGCCAAGGCGCTGATGCTGGGAGCACTGATGGTGCTGGGCGGGGTCAACTTTCTGCTGCTTCGCAAGTGCAGCCCCGATGCCGTAATGCCGCGCCTGCGCCGCCTGGTGGAAGCGGAAGTTGGAATCGGGATCACCATCATCCTGACTGCAGCTTCAGTTACGTCCCAACCCCCGGCAGTAGATCTGGTCAATGACACGGTAACGGCCCAGCAAGTCTGGTCACGCATCAAGCCGACGTGGCCCCGGCTCGGGATTGAGGCATTGGCACAAACCTCATCCGCTGCATCGGGGACGGACGCTGCAGGGGCCGACTCTGCACCTAAGCCAACTCCACGGTCAGTCGACGGAACCCCGCTTACCGCCAAAAACCTCGCCGACATTGAAGAGTCGGAACTAAACCATCACTGGATGGGCTTAATCGTGCTTAGCATGGGGGCCCTGGCGCTCATGGCGCGAACCGGCAAGGCCAAATGGGCGGAGTATTGGCCGCTGCTGCTGATCGGCATCGCAGTCTTCATCATCGTGCGCGCCGACAGCGAATCTTGGCCCCTGGGACCGCAGAGCTTCTGGGCCACCTGCCTTAGACCAGAAGACCTGCAGCATCGCCTGGCGGCGCTGGTCTGCGTCGGGTTCGCGGTCTTCGAACTGCGTGTGCGGAAGCTCAAACTTCAGAACCATCCCGCCGCCCTCGTCTTTCCCCTGATGTGTGCTCTGGGCGGGGCATTGCTGCTGACTCACTCGCACAATCTCACCAACATCAAAGAAGAACTGCTGGCCGAGTTGAGCCATGTTCCGCTGGGAATTCTGGCGGTGCTTGCGGGATGGTCGCGCTGGCTCGAGGTTCGCCTGCCCGCAAAAGATCGCGGCATTCCGGCATGGATCTGGCCGGTGTGCTTCGTGCTCATCGGCGCGGGTCTGCTGAATTACCGTGAAATCTGAGTTGCCATGATAAAAAATCTTGCTGTCCTGTTCTTGGCTGTGACCAGTTGTCTGGCGCAGCAACCGGATCCATCAGTCACGGCCAAACTGTCGCCCCAAGAGGGTGATTTCATCATCCACGACTTCCATTTCCAATCGGGCGATACTTTGCCCGAACTGCGGCTGCACTACATGACGCTAGGGCAGCCAGCGCATGATGCGAGTGGACGGGTCATCAATGCGGTGCTCATCCTTCACGGTACCGGGGGCTCAGGACGGCAGTTCCTCGCCCCGCAATTTGCACATGTATTGTTTGGACCGGGCCAACTGCTGGATACGAACCGCTACTTCATTATCCTTCCCGACAACATTGGCCATGGAAAATCGAGCAAACCGAGCGACGGGCTGCACGCCCATTTTCCTCAGTACGACTACGACGACATGGTGACGGCCCAACATCAACTACTGGAGACAGGACTTGGCGTCAACCATCTCCGTCTGATTCTCGGGACGTCCATGGGCTGCATGCATTCGTGGGTTTGGGGCGAGACGTACCCGGAGTTTATGGATGCCATGATGCCGCTCGCCTGCCTTCCGGTGCCAATAGTCGGTCGCAATCGAGTCTGGCGCAAGATGGTAATCGACGGTATCCGCCAGGACCCGGACTGGAAGAATGGTGAGTACACTACCGAACCCCGCGCTGGTTTGCAGACAGCGGCTGATTTCCTGATCATCGCCGGTAGCGCGCCAATCCTTCTGCAAAAGAACCTCCCGACCCGTGAGGCGGCCGACAAGTATCTGGATGAATCCACGAAGCGCATAGTCGGCAACCTCGACGCAAACGACATTCTGTATGCGGTAAATGCTTCGCGAAACTATGACCCCGCTCCAAAGCTGGAGACAATTAAGATGCCGGTGATGTTCGTCAATTCTTCCGACGACTTTATTAATCCCCCAGACCTGGGAATTGCTGAACGGGAAATCAAGCGGGTCAACAAAGGGCGCTTTGTTCTGATTCCTGCGTCTGACGAAACCCATGGTCATGGGACGCATACTTGGGCGGCCATCTGGCAGCAATACTTAAGGGAATTACTCGAAGCATCCCAACACTAATCTAGATTCCGCTGTTAGAATACCTAAGCTGCTGTCGTCTATTATCGAAAGGACTCTATGGACATCCAAAGCTTAGTGTCAAGCCTTAAGGCCGAACGTGGTCGGATCGACCAGGCCATCTCCGCTCTTGAAGGTCTCACCTCGGGGTCAGCCCGCCGCGGTCGTCCCCCTAAAGCGAAACAGGCTGCACCAGCGGCCCGCAAGAGTCGCAATATGAGCGCAGCCGCGCGCAAGCGCATCTCCGAAGCGATGAAGAAGCGCTGGGCAACCTGGCACGGAAAGTCGGCGCCTAAGCGCAAGGCCATGAGTCCCGCGGCCCGGAAGCGTCTTTCAGAGATGATGAGGAAGCGCTGGGCGGAGCAGAAGAAGGCGGCATAACTAGAGCCTGATGGTTCACGGGAATCTCCGCTGTACATTTGCCAGTTAGAACTTGCCCAGCATCTCCAGTTTCTTTGCCTCCGGCAGGAACGATGCGCGGAATGAGTTCTTCGCCAGTTCGCGCAGTTCAGGTTCGCTAAACCCGAATACCTGCTGCGCGATCTGGTACTCGTGGACCAGGCTTGTACGGAACATGTCAGGATCGTCGGTATTAAGAGTGACTACCACGCCGGCGTCAAACAGACGCCGGATAGGATGCTCGGCCGCGCTGCTACAACATCCGGTAAGAAGATTGCTGGTAATACAAACCTCGATCGGAATTTGCTTCTCCGCAAGATAGCGCACCAGTTTTGGATCATCCATCGCGTGCAGCCCGTGACCAATGCGCTCGGCCTTCAGCAGGCGCAACGCACCCCAAATGGATTCTGGCCCGGCCGTCTCGCCGGCATGCACGGTCAGATGCAGACCGTGCCCCGCCGCGCGTTCGTACACTTCGCGGAACTGCTCGGGCGCGGCCCGGCGCTCATCTCCTCCGAGTCCGATCCCGACAACATTTCTGTGCTTGAAGCGAATGGCTTCTTCCACCACGCGTTGCGCTTCTTCGACTCCAAAGTGGCGAACCGCGTCGAAGATCCAATATAAGGAAACTCCAAAGTCTCGCTCGCCACGCTGCCGCCCGCGCTCCAGTCCTTCGAACAACGGCGCGAATTCCTGTCCTCGCCACAGTACAACGCCAACAGAAACATACACCTCGGCATGAAGAACCTTCTGTGCCTGCAGCTTCTGCATCATGCGATAGGTGATGAATTCATAGTCTTCCGCCGTGCGCAGGCGCTCGGTGACCGCCTTGAACGCCCACAAAAACCCGGTGAAGTGCTTGTACTGGTATAGTTCGCGGGCTTGCTCTTCGGTGAAGATGCGTCCGCTGTCCTCGATATTTCGATAGCGATTATTGGTCGTCGGCAGCGGCGTGGGATGGCGGCGGCTCAATTCCGCCAACGTCTCCGGATCCACCGTTCCTTCGAGGTGCAAATGGAGCTCGGCCTTGGGCAGCGAAACGATAAAGGCGCTGGGACCTTCTGTGCCTCCCAAAGTCTCGTTCACAGGGCCAGGTTCCATCACTTCTTCAGTGACGCATGCAGCGCGGCCTTGGGGCTGAACTCGCTGCGATGCCGGCTGTAGAGGATGTACACCATCAGTCCAATGATCAACCAAAGGAAAAATCGCAGCCAGGTGAGGATCGGCAAACCTGCCATGAGCAACACGCAGAACAGGACGCTGAGCACAGGCGCAGCGATCCCGCCAGGCGCCCGGAACCCTCGGCGGCGCTCCGGCTGTTTGTAGCGCAGAATGATGACTCCGATCGAGACCAGCACGAAGGCGAACAGAGTACCGATGTTCGACAGATCGGCTAGCGTCCCTATGTCCAGGATGCCGCCGGGAATGCCGACCAGAAACCCGGCGATCCACGTCGCGGTCGCGGGCGTGCGGAAGCGCGGATGCACCCGGCTGAACAGCTTCGGCAGCAGGCCATCACGCGACATCGAGAACCATACCCTTGCCTGCCCGAGCTGAAACACCAGGAGGGAAGAGATCATGCCCATCATGGCGCCGAAGAGCACCGCAAGCCGCGTCCAGTGCAGGGTCTGAGAGTGCGTCAGCAATGTCAGCTTCTTCATGCTGTTGACCACGGGCGCAGCGTCGTCAATCAGAGACTGCCACGGTACGATTCCCGTCAGCACCACCGCGACCGCAATATACAAGACAGTACACACGATCAGGGTAGCGATTATGCCGATCGGCAAATCGCGCTGCGGGTTCCGGGCTTCTTCTGCCGCCGTGGACACCGAATCGAACCCGATGTAGGTGAAGAAGATGATGGAGCCGCCGGTGAGCACGCCCGACCATCCTTCCGGCACATAGGGATGGTAGTTGGACGGATGGATGTACTTCATGCCCACGAAAACAAACGCCAGGATGGCCGAGATCTTGAGGATGACCATCACGTTGTTGGTCTCGGCCGACTCGCGAATGCCGCGCACGAGTACGACCGTCAGAAGCATGACAATCAGAAACGCGGGGAAGTTGAAGCCGAAATGCCAGCCCGGCGTATAAAGCACGTTGCCGCTTACGCCCGTAAGCCCGCCCGGGAGGTACGCTGGCGTGATCCAGCGCAGGCTGGGATGCCAGCCAAACCAGTCAAACATGTCCACTAAGTGGGCGGCGAAGCCCACGCTTACAGCCATGTTGCTGACCGCGTATTCCAGGATCAGGTCCCACCCGATGATCCACGCGATCAGCTCACCCATAGTCGCGTAGGTATAGGTGTATGCGCTGCCCGCGATCGGGATCATGGACGCCAGTTCCGCGTAGCACAGAGCGGTGAAGCCGCACACGATGGCCACCAGCACCAGCGAAACTGCGAGCGCCGGTCCTGCGCCTGGACGTCCAGTGGTCGCGGCATGATGCACGATGTAGTCGGCCAGCGGCGCGTTGAGGATAGAGGAGGTATCGAACTTCTGCCCGGCAATCGCTGTACCGATCACCGTGAAGATGCCAGAGCCTATGACCGCGCCAATGCCCAGGGCGGTCAGCGACCACGGTCCCAGCGTCTTTTTCAGCCGATGTTCCGGCTCCTCCGACTCGGAGATCAGCTTGTCAATGGACTTGCACGCGAAGAGTTGGTTCGCCAGGTTGACGCTCCGAGAGTGCTGGAATGGATGCCTCAGGATTGAATCAGAAACCCGACCCGCAGGGCAAGTTTATGCGGGGGGAGGGTTTGAGAAATATAGATGGGCAGCTGGCTGTATCAATTAGCTACGGGCTCTTGCCGCGCCATGACGGACTCTGAGAGCTGAGGACAGGGCCGCAAGCCCAAGGCTAGGGCGTCGCCGAACGAAGTCCCGTTCGAATCTGACGATTTGGCCTCTACACTTCCAAGCGACTCTGGTGAGCTTTCGGTCGCAAATGGGCCACACGCCTACTTTTGGGTAGACAGGCCGTGCCGACGATGGTAGAGTTTTGCGGCCTTCTCTACCAAAGCAAGCTTCCGGTCGAAACTATGAAAATGTTCCGAACCATCCGACACTCTTCAAAATCCGCATCTGATGGTGGCACCGCACGTCTGGATGGCAAACCGGCTTGGTCTGATGAGCTTCATCATGATTTACAGGTCACTCGACGAACTGCGATCACCGGGTTCTTGATCGGAGTGGTAGTGATTTTCGCATGGGGTTTATGGAAAGAGAAGGAGTACATATTTAGCATATTCTTTTCCGCGTTGGCTTGTTACACGGCGGGCGCACTTGCGGGGTTCCTCTTTGGTGTCCCCCGTGTACTCCAAAAACCCTCTCGCCTCGGCGGCGATGTGCCACCTGAAGTTGGCAGGCCCGATACTCGCCCTACGTACGAATTGCTAATCAACACAAACCTGGATGATGTCTCCGACTGGCTAACGAAGATCGTTGTTGGGGTGGGCCTAGTGCAGCTGCGAGAAATTCCCCACATGATTTATCACTACTCTGCCTTGATCGCCGGGAAGAAGAGTGAACAACTCGCTCCCTTGGTTAGTGCCGTCATAGTCTACTTCGCCATCCTTGGATTCATGACGGGTTACTTTACAACGAGAATGTTTTTTGAGCGCGCGTTTCGCATCGCAGACATAGCTGCCGAGGGGTTGAGCGTTCGGCAGATCACGGAAAGCGAAACCGTCAAGACCGCGACACAAACTGTGTCCCAAGGAGTTCAGCAGACTTAGGCCTCGATCCCCGCCGGGAAAGAACTCTATCCGTTCAGCGTCTTTCGAGCCTTGCGCCACAAAGTTTTTGCTTCCCCTCGCGGTGCCTCGGGGTGTATAAGGCTGGGACGCGGTCTAACGGGGTATAGACCTGAGCACCGCACCGTCCGGCTTGCCAGACCTCAGTTTCGGACGGGTGTTTTGCGTAGAGCAACTTGCCACAGGTTTCGTATCTCTCCAGCCAAGTTGAGAACCGAATGTTTCTACAACGGTTGGAAACTCAACGATTAAGAAGGGAAATTACCATGAATGAATTAGTGCAGCTGGTGCAACAAAAAACGGGGCTGTCACAGGAGATGGCCCAAAAGGTGGTCGATACGATCGCCGGATACCTCAAGACGAAGCTGCCGGAGCCCATGGCTTCCGGCCTGGACAGCCTGCTCGGCGGGAGCACGGGTACTGCGGCAGCAGCGGGTGACGCTGCGGCTGATGCTACGGCCGATGCCGGAGGAGTTATGGACAAAGCTAAGGCGATGGTAGCCGGCCTCAGTGGAATGCTGGGGAACAAGGACTCGTAGGGCGCAGGGCCGCCAGCATTGTTTTCGATCTTGCGAATGAACTCTGTACAAGGAGAAAAAGGAACATGAAACACAGGCGTACAGCAATCCGTGTTTTAGGGGCGATGTTGACTTTGCTCTTGCTGGCCAGCGTGGCCATGGCTCAGAGCGGCTCATCCGGCAAGTCCGGCTCCAGCAAGAGCACCATGGCCAGCAGTCAATCTTCGGACCTGGTTGACATCAACTCTGCGAGCAAGGCGCAATTGTCTGCCCTGCCTGGCATCGGCGATAAGTACTCAGACAAAATCATCGCTGGACGGCCCTACGCAAACAAGAGTCAGTTGGTGTCGAAGAAAGTCCTTCCTCAGGGCGTCTATAGCAAGATTTCCGGAATGATCATTGCCAAGCAGTAGTGATCTGGGAAGTGTTTGCGTTGCATCGGGGTCCTCCTGCCGGGGGCCCCGTTTCTTCTAGGCCTGCTCGCGTCGTGCTCAGTTTGCCGATGCTGCACCTGTTTGCTGTCGCGCCTGAATTTCGATATAGACGTTGATCAGCGACACAGCGGCGGGAGTGACGCCCGGGATGCGGCTGGCCTGACCGAGAGTACGCGGGCGGACGCGCGTGAGCTTTTCGTTCATCTCGCGTGAAAGGCCGCTGACCTTGCCGTACTCGAACCAGTCGGGGATGAGGCGCTGCTCCGCCTTCTTCAGTCGCTCGATGGCCTTGGTCTGCTGATCAAGATAGCCGGCATACTTGATCTCGGTTTCGACAGACTTCAACTCGTTGCGAACGGCAGTTGTCAGTTTCCAGTTTCCAGTTTCCAGTTGTTCTTGATCTTCCGGTGAGTTCTTACTGGCAACTGACAATTGACTACTGACCACTTCCTCCCGGAAGACCCCTGGCATCAATTGTGCCAGCACGGGCACAAGTTCTTCGATTCGGACTTCCGGACGCTTGAGCAACTGTGCCAGAGTGGAACCCGCCGCGCTCTCGCCATACTTCCCCAGCAACTCGGGCATGTCGCCGTTCACCCGAGTGCGCTCCAGCAAATCATGTATGGCCTTCAGGCGCTCCTGCTTGGCCAGAAAATCAGTCCAGGCCTCATCGTTAATCAAGCCCACCCGTCGTCCATGCGGCGTGAGTCGCCGGTCGGCATTATCAATACGCAGGTGCAAGCGAAACTCCGCGCGCGAGGTGAACATACGGTACGGTTCGTTGGTTCCCTTGCTGATGAGATCATCGATGAGGATTGCTGTGTAGGCCTCTGTGCGGTCCAGAATGAGCGGCGGTTTGCCCTTTACTCTCACTGCGGCATTGATGCCCGCCATGATGCCCTGGCACGCCGCCTCTTCGTAGCCGCTGGTGCCGTTGATCTGTCCGGCAAGGTAGAGGCGGGCGATCCTCTTGGTCTCCAGCGTGCGCTGCAATTCGGTCGGGTCAATGGAGTCATACTCGATGGCATAGCCGGGGCGCAGCATCTCGGCGGTCTCCAGCCCGGGGATCGACTTGATGACGGCAAGCTGCACATCGATGGGCAGGGAAGTGCTCATGCCGTTTACGTAGATTTCGTAAGTATGCAGCCCCTCAGGTTCAAGGAAGAGCTGATGCATCTCCTTGTCGGGAAACTTGACAATCTTGTCTTCGATCGACGGGCAGTAGCGCGGCCCGATCGACTGGATCTGCCCGCTGTACATGGGCGAGCGGTGCACATTCTCGCGGATGATGCGGTGCGTCTCCAGCGTGGTGAAAGCGATGTAACACGGCACCTGCCGGTCATGGTGCGCCACTTGCTTGGTGCGGAAGCTGAAGGGCGTGGGATCGGCATCGCCCGGCTGCACGGCGAACTTCGACCAATCGATGCTGCGGCCGTCGAGCCGAGGCGGGGTGCCTGTCTTCAAGCGGCAACCACGCAGGCCCAGCGCTTTCAACGATTCCCCAAGCAGGACCGCCGGCGGTTCGCCGCTACGGCCGGCAGGATACTGCTGCTCGCCGCAGTGAATGAGTCCGTTGAGGAACGTGCCCGTAGTGATGATCACAGCCTGGGCGCCCACGGTGCGACCGTCACGCAGCTTGATGCCACGGACGACGGAGGTGGTTTCGAGCTTCGAGTTTTGAGTTTCTTGCTGGAATAGGGGTCCTTCGACTCCGTTCGCTGCACTCACTCCGCTCAGGATGACAGATGAATTGGCTAGTTGCTGATCACTAGTTGCTAGTTGCTCGACAATCAGCTCGGCTACCTCGGCCTGTTTGATCTTTAAATTCGCCTCGGACTCCAGCACCTCACGCATCTTCAGGCGGTACTGTTGCTTGTCGCATTGCGCTCGGGGAGACCACACTGCTGGCCCGCGCGAGGTATTCAGCAGGCGAAACTGGATGCCGACAGCGTCCGTCACCTCGCCCATGATGCCGCCCAGCGCGTCCACCTCGCGGACCAAGTGTCCTTTCGCGATGCCGCCGACGGCGGGGTTGCACGACATCTGCGCGATAAGATCGAGGTTAAGCGTATACAGCGCCGTCTTCAGGCCCATGCGCGCGGCAGCCATGGCGGCTTCGCAACCGGCATGGCCCGCGCCCACCACCACAACATCGTAGTTTTCGGTAAATTGCTGCAATGGAAAATTAACCCCACGACACCGCGAAGAACCAACCCAGTATTTCTATTTTAGCGGACGGCGGTAGGCCTAAACGACGCAATTCTAAGTCTGGAGAATTATCCCGAGCGTGGAAGGGTGACGCGGGAAAATTCGCGTCTGCGTCAACTTCTGTACGGGAACAAGCCACACGCATATCGCGTCATTTATTCCATCCACAGAGGCTCGAAGCTGGTGTTTGTGCTGCACATAAGGCATGGGGCGCGCCAGCATTTCCGGGAGTAGCCCGATTCTTGGGACGGAGTGGCCCATCCTACCGGCGTTGTCTCACCAAGAAAACGCTACTGATCCGGCGCAGCCAGCTCCGCGAGCCGGCCGACATCCGGCACTTCCAGGTCGGGCTTCACCTCAGCCAATTTCGAGGCTGCCGCCTCCTTCCCCTGTCTGCGATTCACCCACACTGTCGCGATGCCAAGGGAATGGGCAGGTGCTACATCGTGGTATAAACTTTCCGCGACGTGCAGGAGGCTCTCGCGAGGGATAGGGTGTTGCCGCAGGAGCGCTTCGAAATTATTGAGCGAGGGCTTATAGCTGTGCACCTGCTGCGCTGTCACGACGGCATCGAATCCCACGTCCAGCTTGGCCGCCGTGTAAGCGAATAGGTCATCATCGATATTGGAAAGCACAGCTAATTTGTAGCGGGAATGAAGCCGTTGCAGCCCGGCGACCGTGTCGCCGAACGGCTGCCACTGCCGAATGGACTCCGCGAGACCTTTGGCTTCGTTGTCGGTCACCTCAAAGCGCAACTCGCACGCGTAGTCGCGAACCACGGCCGTCAGTACTTCACGATATGTGCGGTAGTCCCCCGCCTGATGACGCGGCTCGAACTCGGAGTAAAGCGCGAGAATCCGGGCGTCGCTGATGTCGCAATCCTTGCCTTTGAGCAACGGGCGCAAATACCCGAGGAGGCCGCTCTCCCAGTCAATCAACGTGCCGTAGCAGTCGAAGGACAGCCATTCGAATCGGGAGAAGTCGAGCATGGATCTGAGTCTATCAGGGGAATGTCAGAGCCTCGCACCGTTCGCGGCAGAGCATCGATTGCAATTTAGTGGGGCTTGGGCTCAACAGGCGTGATCTTGTGCGAGGCGAACTTACGCTCCAACGCTTCCAGCGGCGAGGCCGGTTCGTTGCCATTCGAGGGTTCGATCGCAGAATGGTCGGACTGCTGGTTGCCCGACGCGACTCCGGATGTCTCTTCTGAGGAGCTGGAGACTGCCGCTGCAGGAACTGCTTTCGGCGGCTCGACCGTTCGCGATGCCGCCAGGCCCTTCTCCAGAAACTTCTTCGTGTTCAGCAGGGGGCGCGCCAGAGAGGGGTTATAGCTGGTCCACGCGCTGTCAAGTTCTGCCTCGCGTTCAAATTGAGCCCGCATGCTCTCCATCTTGGAGTCCAGATCGTCGAGATAGTGCAGCATGAGCGCCTCGGGAAACATCGGCAGCTTGGGTGAGCCGAACTCGTATTGCCCATGATGGCTGATAATCATGTGCTCGATAAGGATCTTTAATTCATCCGGAAATCCCGGCAGCTGCGCAAGCTTCTGGTGCAACATCTCCAGCTCGATGATCATGTGCCCCAACAGCTGGCCCTTGGTGGTGTACGCGATCGACCGCTGGTACGCGAGCTCGTGCACTTTCCCGATATCGTGCAGGAAGGCACCCGTCAGCAGCAGGTCGCGGTTCACTTGTGGATAATTGCGGGCCGCCAGGTCGCACACGGTAAACAGGGATACCACGTGATCGAGCAGGCCACCGACGAAGGCGTGATGCAGGGTCTTGGCCGCAGGTGCGTTCTTATACGCGGTCACGATCGCTTCGTCCGCCATGAACTCCTTGATCAGCGATTTCAGCCATGGGTTTTCGATGGTGCCCACGAACCCGCTCAACGTCCGCCAGAGCTGCTCAATGTCCTTGGTGGTCTTGGGAATGTAGTCGGAGTAGTCAATCTCCTGCTCCCCCAGCCGGCGCACCTTGTGCATGGTGAGCTGCCAGCGACCGTTGTACTTGTGCACCACGCCCTTGACCTTGACGAAGTCGTCCTGCTCGAAGGCGGAGATGGAGTCGGCCACGTTGTCCCACATGTTGGCCTGTAACTGCCCGCTGCGGTCGGCGAGGGTGATGGAGAGGTAAAGGTCGCCATTCTTCTTAGACTTCACCTGCTTGGACGCGACGACGAAGAGCGACGTGATGGTCTGGTTTTCCACCCGGGCGCAATCGCAAATGTAGAACTCTTTCATAAGAGGGTCGCTGCTGCGGCCTGAAAATGCGGCCACGGCTTCATGGTATCGCACTTGTCTGTGGATTGGCGTCAGGGAAATAGCAGCTACGGCGCTGTCAGCACCGTTTGATATGGATCCAGCACTACCTGCGTAACCCCGCTTGGAGTCGGCAAGCTGAAGTGTGTCTCGTCGCCTTCGGCAAAAACCCGGCCGAGGTAGATCTCGCGGTCCCCGGCCACTCCATACACAGGAACACTAGTGACCAGGTCGGACGGCGCTGAATTCTGGCGGATGGTTCCGCTGACGGTAGATGTCCCGCCACTCCCGGAAAACTTCAGGCCTGCGAGCTCGATCTGCGGGAACGCCGTGCCATTTACCCAGCCGTCGAAGAACCAGTCCAGCGACTTGCGGTTCTCAAACCACAGCGAATGAGGAAGCACGTCTTCTAAAGCCTGCTCGAAATCGGCATTGGTAATCTCCTTTCCCTGATAGCGCTCAACCAGATTGCGCAACAAGGCAAGAAATACCCTATCGTCGCCGGCGGGATTTTCCGTCGTGCGCGAGGCATCGCGGAACATTTCGCGCAGCATGTGCACAAGCCAGGTGCCGCGTCCGTAGGCGATGATCTCGTATCCGTTGGGGAACATAGAGGAAGACAGCCGGGCGCCCAGCGTCACCGGACCGGCTACCACCTGCCGACGGCCATCCTTCGACTCTTTGCCCAGAATTTGGCGATAGCCTTGCAGCAGCAACTGCACATCGGAGGCGTGATTGCGCTCCAGCAGAAGGATGGAGCAATAGTTCGCCAGCGCCTCCAGGAGCCATTGTTCGTGATAGCTGGCCCACGACACTTCGTCTCCAAACCACTGATGCGTCAGTTCGTGCGGCATCATGACTTCGCTGTAGATGACCTGGTCCATCGGCGACAACTTGATGGCTTCAAGCTGTTCGGAAGACAGATAAGCGTAGGTGGAAAGGAAGATCAGCCCCGGCCATCCCTGACTAGTCGCATTGGGATTTTCCGTCAACGCGAGTCCACTGAAGGGATACGGGCCAAGCATCTGCGAAAGATCGGTCAGGGTCTCGGCAGCGCGATTGGCGAGCAGTTCTCCGGTAGTCGCCGGATCCGGAAGCGGCGGAGGATCAGGCACCGGCTCCAAGGTTCCGGGGGCGTGCGGCGACTGCAGCTGCGACGATCTGTCTTTGGCGACAGGGGCCGCCCGCCGATATTCCGTCCCTCGCGCAGCGAAGGCATCCACCAGGGTCTCTCCTGACTTTGCGCTGCTGCGTATGTACTCGCCAAGGTTGAAGCCGGCGATTGGAATCGGCTTCTCGCTGACCCAATGGCCGACGAAGCCATCACTGTCGCGCTCCAGCGAGACCCGCTTGCCAGTCGCGATCACCGACCAGGGCCGTGGGAAGCGGAAGGTGAGATCGTAATCCGCCATGGCGATGCCGCGGTTGGGATACCACGTCCCGCGAGCGCCGACATAGAACAGCCCACCGCCGGCGTCGGAAATTACCGAGCCTGCGTAACGAAAACGCAACGGGAAATGCGCGCCTGGCTGCAGCGGAGCAGGGAAGACGACCGCCACTGTATCATTTCCCTTGCGCGACATCTCACTGCCTTCCACCGCCTCATTTTGGATGAACTCCAGCGGCTTGCCCTCGTACTCTACGTCCTTAACTTGCAGGTAGCGTGACAAGTCGAAAAGCACGATGCGGGTGCCACCTTGTTTGACCTGCACTTCGAGCGTCGCATCTGCTGACATTTCGCGAGGTGGGTCCAAACTGGCGTTGATGGTGTACTTGCTTATGGATAACACGTCCGGAGTCCACATCGGCCCTGTGGGGCCTCCGAAACGAGTGTCCGACAGCGGCGTCTTGCGCAGCGACCGCATGGGGAAGCTCATCCACAAGTCGTAATAGACTTCGTTTTGCTGCGGCGACGAAGCCTTTCCTACCAGAATCTGCTCGGGACTGCGGGTGTCAAAATAAAGGTCGAAAACGCCGTAGTGCTCACCCGCGACCGCGATGTGCAGCAGGCGGTCAGAGACCGGCGGAGTTTCACCGGCGGCCGCTGTCGCCGGCACGCTGGTGAACGAGATGCACAGACGCACGGCGTCGAACCGTGAGTACGTACGCGCTCTCGCGTCGTTGTGGGCGGCGAATTCCGCGCCCCCCTCTACCGGGCGCAGGTAGGGCTCCAGGTCTTTGGCCGTGTCGTCATTGAAGCGCAAATAAGCGGACGAAAACTTTTCCTCCAGGACGCCAGCGCCGGTGAACAGTCCCAGGGAGGCGCGTTCCATTCGGTCCGGCGGTCGCACCAGGAGTTCGCCCTCGCCCTCGAAGTAGGCGCCGGTCACTCTTCCATCCACCGCCTGGGTAAACGCGATGGTTCCGTCGTTGAGCCAGACGTGAACGTCTTCGCGGTCGATCACCGCTTCGCGGATGGTGAAGACACGCTGTGCATCGAGGCCCAGGTCGCTCAGGGCCCGGTACAGCGGCAGAACCGGCCCCGAAGTAAGCGGGATCGACTGTGCCTCGGCCACGGCGCCAAACCAACAAAGGATGACGACAACGACGGTGAGCCAGCAGGTGGCCGGGATGGGCCGGAATGTCATGGTTACTACATCAAGGATGCTACGAGAGCAGGCCGCTTGTCATCTTCCCGGCCGCGCAGTATATTGCCGCAGCGGATCAGCCGGCAGGTGTCCGCTCTCCGGAACCATATTTTTCTGCCGAGGTACGTTATGGCTCTCAGCTTTGCCAAAGACATTCGCCCTTTGTTTCGTGATACTCCCGACATCGACACCATGAAAGAGTTCGGTATGGATCTCTCAGCCTATGACGATGTAAAAAAGCATGCCGAGGCGATCCACTCCCGCCTCGAGGATGGCAGTATGCCCTGCGATGAAGTCTGGCCCAAGGACCAAATCGCCAGGTTCAAGCAGTGGATGGATGAAGGTATGGCACCGTAGCCGCACCGGAACTCGGGGCGCATCCGGGGGGCTTAAGATGTCCTACTCGAACCCCACCACCGGATGCGGCACGTAGGGTTCCTCCAGGGCGGCGACTTCCTCCGCCGTTAACTTCAGCGACAACGCGGCAACGGCGTCGTCGAGGTGCTGCTGCTTCGAGGCACCCACGATCGGCGCGGTGACGACCGGCTTCTGCAGTACCCAGGCCAGCGCAACCTGCGCGCGGGGCACGCCACGTTTCTGGGCAATCTCACCGACCCGCTCGATAACGCGGCGATCCGAGTCAATCGCAACTGTGTAAAGCTTCTTTCCGTACTCGTCGGTCGCCAGACGGTTCGTGCTTTCGTCCCACGCCCGCGCCAGGCGTCCGCGTGCCAGCGGGCTCCACGGCAGTACGCCAACCTGTTCCGCAGCGCACAGCGGCAACATCTCGCGCTCTTCTTCACGATGCAGCAGGTTGTAGTGGTCCTGCATGGTCGCGAAGCGCGTCCAGCCGTGCTGGTCGGCAAGATGCAGCGCCTTGCAGAACTGCCACGCGTACATGGACGACGCTCCAATGTAGCGAGCCTTGCCGGCCTTTACCACATCGTGCAGGGCTTCCAGGGTCACCTCGATCGGCGTGTTGTGGTCCCAGCGATGGATCTGGTACAGATCCACATAGTCCATCCCCAAGCGCCGCAGGCTTGCGTCGATGCCCGACATAATCGCCTTGCGCGAGAGGCCGCGTGCATTACGACCCTTCCGCATCGGAAAGTAAACCTTGGTCGCGATGACCACTTCGTCGCGATTGGCAAAGTCGCGAATGGCGCGGCCCAGGAATTCCTCGCTGGTACCGTCGGAGTAGGTATTCGCAGTATCGAAGAAGTTGATGCCTAGTTCCAGGGCTCGCCGAATGAACGGACGCGCTTGTTCTTCGGGCAAAGTCCAGGGGTGCGCGCCTCGGTTGGGGTCGCCGTAGGTCATGCATCCCAGGCAGATGCGCGACACCTCCATCCCCGTTCGGCCGAGACGTACGAAATCCATAGCGGTCTAATTCTGACGTGTCACGACAGACACGCAAACTGCCATAATAACGCCACAACCAATGGCACGCCCGGGCAGGGCGACCCGCTGCTACCGCTTGCTTATCGGCTGCTGCGTCGCGCGTCCAGGCTCCACGGCCCGGGGCCGAGCTGCGAAATCAGAAACGCGCCGCCCAGTAGTGCCAGGTTTTTCAGGAAATTGACCATCTGCATCTGCGCCATCATCGGGTCCTTGACTGCCCAGAAGTTGTGCATCATCGGTGTTACCGGCACCAGGAACAGCACCAGCAGCCACGCGCCAATGCGGGCGTGGTAGCCAAACAGAATACTGAGCCCGCCAGCGAGCGAGAGGATGCCGGCCAGCGGCACAGCGATGGAAGCCGAGGGCACACCTTGCGCTGCCGCGTAGGCAATCGTCTGATGCGAAAAGTTGCTTAGCCCGCCAAAGATGAAAATGAACGCAAACAACAGCCTGCCGGCGAACACTAGTGCGCCAGTCAAAGCGCCGGACTGTGCGCTCTCGCAAACTGAACGGTGGGAAGCGTGAAACGGAACTGAACTGCTGGACATCGAAGTTTCTCCTTTGCTGGAAATATTCGATGTAAAAAGCGCTGCATTGGTTACTAAAAATAATTAGTGACAAAAAGGAAGCAGTTACGTCAAAATAACTGAGTGAGGAAAAAGTAGCGTGAGCCGCGCCAAGCCACCCGAGAGCCCCTGCCGCATGGGCGAGTTTCTTTCTGTGCTTGCCGGGCCCTGGACCCTGCATATTCTGTGGGTGCTTGGCAACGATGGTCCAACCCGCTTTGGTGAGCTGCGGCGCAAGGTGGAAGGCATTTCTTCGCGCATGTTGAGCGACCGGCTTCGCTTGCTCGAAGAGCGCGGCTTTATTTACCGCCATTACGAGCAAACGATCCCGCCGGCCGTCACCTACGGCATCACCGACCGAATGAAAGACATTAACAAGGTCCTGGCAGAGTTGGACAAGGTGGCGCGCAAGTGGGCGCACGAAGACTCAGGGCAAAATGGCACCCGTCATTCTGCGAAGTCAAGCAGGAAGCCCGTCGGCGCATCTCATCCGCCGCGGCCCGTCTGATTCTTACCCGACGGCCTGCATCCGTCGGGCTTCCATGGCATCGAGCACATGCCAGAGCGCTTTGGCTGCGGCTTCGGCGGCATCCAATGTGCCTTCTGCCTGCTCTGGATGGGCCGTGATCTCCGCGCTCAGCAGCTCCCGCCAAACGTGTGCGTGCTCGACGTCGGCGAACTGATGCAGTTTGAAATACCCGCAGGTCCTGGCATCCGCGCCGTAGCGTTCGGCGAGACCGTCGGCCTTCGCTTTGGCCACGCGGGGAACTTGGGACTCATACGCGTAGAACGCGGCCAGCGCCTCGGCCGTTGAGCCTTCGCCCGCAACCCGGCGAAATTCGCTCACTAGCTCGCGCACCTCCGCCAGCGGCTGGTGCTCACGCACCTGGTCACGATCCGCGCCCATGCCCTCGGCGAAGTCCAGCCACAACTCGCTGTGCGGACGCCCTTCGATTTCCTCGCCGCAGAGATTGCGCAGCACCGCGCGACGCGGCCCGCCATCGTCAAGACGCGAGTGTAGCGCGCTCAGGTAGGCGGGAAAAGCGGCCACGTGCTGGTAGTAATCGCTGGCATACTCGCGGAGGTCTTCGCGCGTAAGTTCGCCGGCCGTCCACGCCTGGTAATAGGGATGGCACAACAGATCGTAGCGGGCAATGCGCTGCTCGAGCGCCAACAGAAATGCTTGCGATTTCATGATCTACCCCACAAGGAAAGTGAGAACACTATACGGGAGCGGCGGACGCCTCCACAAGCAGCCCTGGTCTTTATGGCAGGTATCGTGAGTCCCGTAAAATACTTTCGCATACTGGACAGTGGAGATCGCGCATGCTGCCACCGCGGACCGGGCAACAATCCCGGCGCTTCGACACCGGCATTCTGTTTGCGCTGGCGCTGGGCCTGGTCCTTCTGCACACGCTCACTAATGGCCCGTACGGGTTTCATCGTGACGAGCTGGCTACGCTCGACGATGCGCGACACCTCGCGTGGGGCTACGTGGCCTATCCGCCGGTCACGCCGTTTCTTGGCCGGCTCGCTCTTGAGCTGTTCGGGAGCTCGGTTCGAGGGGTGCGATTTTTCTCTGCTCTGGCACAGGCTGTGGCCGTCATGCTCTCTGGCCTGATGGCACGTGAACTCGGCGGCAAGCGGCTCGCTCAAATTGTGGCGGCTCTGGCGGTCGCCATCGCCCCCGTCTCGCTGGGATCGGGAGCCCTGTTGCAATACGTCGCCTTCGACTATCTCTGGTGGGTGCTAGCTGCCTTCTGATTATCTGGTTGCTTCAGCAAGCCCCAATAGATTGCGGTTAAGATCTCTCGCTCCCCGAATCTGCTCGTACATAGTTGATCTGCGAGCGGTCCCGAAGCCAAGCAGGGTCTGAAATGCGGCCGCCGGTGTCTTTCGACGGTTGTGCCGAAAGACGAATTCATCGAGGTAAACCTGGAGTTGCTCCTTGCTCACTCCGTGGTAGGTTCCGATCAGCCACTGTTGCAGGTTTCCAATCGCCCGATCGGCAAGCGGGACAGCGGACTTCGCGCCTTGGCGCAACTGCGACCGGAGAGGTTGGTTACGGGCGACATGTTTGAAACCAGCCTCTACCAGACCTGAGAAACTTTTAAAGCCGTCCGTAGAGATAGTGGCCCCAGATGCGATGTACTCGGTGAGAAACGACATGATGGTGACGGCCTTGAAGTCGGGAATCACGCTCATGCGGACTCGACCCGAAGCTCGGCCACGCTTTTCGACCGCCACAAGGACAAGAGCTGCCCTTCGTTGCTTGAGCTGTCGGCTCCCCCGGAGACCAGCTTGTTCACCACCAATCCACGTCTCATCCACCTCCACCTCGCCGCGCAGAGGTTCCCTAGCCGCGTTTACCATCGCCCGGCGGAGTTTGTGCAGCATCATCCATGCGGTCTCGTAGCAGGTCAGGCCCAGTTGACGCTGCAGAAGTAGGGCGGACACGCCGCGCTTGTCAGTGGTCATCAGATATGCCGCCCAGAACCAGTAGGTCAGAGGAATCTTCGTCCGATGGAGGATGGTCCCAGATGTCAACGAGACCTGGTAGCGACACTTGCAGCATTGATGGCGCCGTTGGTTCACCAACTCATAGGCCTTTGTATGCCCGCATCGCGGACACGTGAACCCATCCGGCCACCGACAAGCTGCCAGATACCGCTGGCAGGCTTCCTCCGTGGCAAAGTCGGACTGAAACTGGCGGAGCGTCTTTGGGAATGACGGTCGGGGCACGCCTCCACACTACCTATTGGGGCTTGCTGAAGCAACCAGATAATCAGAAGCTGCCTATTTCCTGATTCGCCTGCTCCGGACTGAGGACGCGCGCTGGTGGCTCGCCGTAGGCGCAGCCATCGGTCTGGGGATGATGACGAAGTACACCATGATCTTCCTGGTCGCGGGGATTACGGTCGGCGTGTTCTTCACCAACGCTCGACGATATCTGAAGAGCCCATGGCTGTGGGCCGGCGTCGCCCTCTCGTTGCTCATCTTCCTCCCTAACCTCATTTGGCAGGTCCAGCACCATTTCATCTCGCTTGATTTTCTTCAGCACATTCACGCCCGCGACATTCGCTGGGGTCGCACCAAGGGATTTCTGCCCGACCAGCTATGGGTGGCTGCCAACCTGTTCACTATTCCGTTGTGGGTGGCCGGGCTTTGGTTTTACTTCCGCGAGCCGGAAGGGAAGCGGTTTCGCATGATCGGCTGGATGGCAGTCGTGCCTTTCGTGCTGTTCTTCATCGCCAAAGGCCGCGGCTATTACATGGCGCCCCGCCTATCCCATGCTGCTGGCGGCGGGAGCGGTGATGGAAGAGCGCTGGCTGGCGTCCATCTCTGCCGGGCGGGCGCGGCTGTGGCGCGGTCTCACATTCGCGGTCTTGGCCATCGGTGGAGTGCTCATCGCGGCGGTGGTGATACCAATGGCGCCAGTGAATTCCCGCTGGTGGAAAGTCGCCGTCGAGGTCAACGGCGATTTTTGCGAAGAGATCGGGTGGCCCGAGCTGGTTGCCGAGGTCGCCAGGATTCGTGACTCGCTGCCTGCCGACGAACGAAACAAAGTTGCCATCCTGGGCGCTAATTACGGAGAAGCCGGGGCCATCGACATGTTCGGCGCAGCCTACGGTTTGCCGAAGGCGATCAGTGGCGTCAATTCTTACTGGGCCCGCGGCTACGGCGATCCCCCGCCGCAGACTCTCATCGTCCTCGGTTTGTCAGCCCATTATGTGAACGAACTCTTCCATTCCTGTGAGCTGGCGGGCCACACCAGAAACGACTACCACGTGCTGAACGAAGAAACCAAAGGCCCTCCCGACATCTTTGTGTGCCGGAACCTGCGCGATCCCAGGCCCAAGTTCTGGCAGGACTTCCGATACTACGGCTGAAGCCAGCCGGGTTTCTGGTCACGCAGCGACGTGATGCGTAGCACAGACGCCGATACCGGGGAAGACGCAACCTAGTGTCGCGGTAGCTTGACGCCTCCTTGGTGGACGCTGCTGAAAGGCAAAGTACGCTTCGATTGCCTGTACGCACGGGCTCGTCTGGACCCATTCCCGTCTTGAACGTGAACGGGGACTCGCCTACCCCAAACGTTGTCAATCAGGATCCGCATTTCCCATCAAGATCCAGCAATTCTGTCAGCGGGCCCACGGAGAGCGGCTGCTCTCCGAGCGGCGCGCCAAGTCTTCCCCGCATACTTTTTCCCGGAGGTTTTCATGCTTCACCTTGATACCGGCAATACCGGCTTCATGATTCTTTGCACCAGTCTGGTTATGCTCATGACGCCTGGCTTGGCGTTTTTTTACGGCGGGCTGGTCGGACGCAAGAACGTCCTCGCCATCATGATTCAGAGTTTTGTCTCGATGGGCTGGACGACCGTCATCTGGTACCTGTATGGCTATTCGTTGTGTTTCAGCGGCGACTGGCACGGAATCATCGGCAATCTAAACAATATCTGCCTGCACGGCGTGAATCTCTCCACGCCTTCGGCCCCGAACGACACTATTCCGGCAATGGTCTTCATCGCCTACCAGATGATGTTCGCCATCATCACCCCGGCACTCATCTCGGGCGCATTCACCAACCGAGTTACCTTCAAGGCCTATTGCCTGTTCCTGACGGCATGGCTCACGTTCGTTTATTTCCCCTTTGTCCACATGGTGTGGGGAGGCGGCATCCTGCAACGCTGGGGAGTGGAGGACTTCGCCGGTGGCATCGTGGTGCACAACATCGCCGGCATGGCTGCTTTGGCATCCATTCTTTATGTCGGCCGGCGCCGGGTGCTGGATCGCGGCCCGCACAGCATTCCCCTGGTCGCCTTGGGCACCGGGCTGCTGTGGTTCGGATGGTATGGCTTTAACGCAGGCAGCGAGATGCGCGTGGATTCGGTGACGGGAACGGCGTTCCTGAACACCGACATTGCTGCATCGTTCGCGGCCGTGGCCTGGTTGATTGTGGCGTGGATTCGTGAGCGCAAACCCAAGTTCCTCGGCCTGTTGACCGGCGCAGTCGCGGGACTGGCAACCATCACTCCTGCGGCGGGCTATGTCTCGCCAACTACCGCCGTCATTATCGGCGTGGTCTCCGGAGTGGTGTGCTACTTCGCGGTAGAGATGAAGAACAAACTGCACTGGGACGATGCGCTGGACGTGTGGGGTGTTCACGGAGTCGGCGGCTTCCTCGGCATCGTGATGCTGGGGTTGTTCGCCAATAGCGCGTTCAATCCCGCCGGGACGAACGGGTTGCTGTACGGCAATCCCAGCTTCTTCATGAAACAGCTGGTCGCGGTGCTCTTCTCCTCGGTGTGGGCGTTTGGCTTCACCTACGCCATGCTGCGCATCATCAATATTTTCACGCCGGTGAAAGTCACAGAAATGAGCGAGGAGATAGGCCTCGACGAGTCGCTCCACGGCGAACACGCTTATGAGACCCTCGAAGTCGAGGAGCTGTTTAACGGCGACCGTCATGTGACGATCGAGCACGTCGAGGTCGAGGAAGAAGGCGAGCTGGTCGGCCCCAGAAAGTAGTTATGCCGGGACGGTTCTGGACTTTTCGCCGGCTTCTGGGAAGAAGTGTCTTGGCAGGGGCGATGCTCGTTTTGCCCCTGCCTTTTCTTGCCCAAGACAACGCTCCTGGTCCAGTCTCAGCGTCAGTTAGTTCGAACAGCAGCGAGCCCACCAAACCCTGGTGGCGAACGATCACCGCCAACGGTTTCGCGTCGCTCTCCTACGGTTACAACACCAACCAGCCATATTCCGGCCTGAACCAGTTTCGCATTTTCGACTTCAACGACAACGAGCCCCAGTTGGACATGGCGCAACTGGTAATCCAGCGCACGATAGAGAAGCCCAACCAGTTTGGTTTCCGCGTGAACATGATCGCGGGCTCCGGCGTTCCCGAGGTCACGGCTGCCTATGGACTGTTTCGCAGCACGGAGACGGGCGTTGCCCATCACTTCGACATTCCCGAGCTCTATTTCAGCTATGACGTGCCTCTGGGGAAGGGATTGCGCCTCGACGCCGGGAAGATGGCCAGCCATCTGGGCTCGGAGATCATCGGTGGCTACGATGGCTACAACGACGAATTCAGCCGCGGGTTCATCTTCGGCTTTGGCGTGCCGTTTACCTACACCGGAGTGAAAGCCACCTACGCATTCACCAGCAAGGTTACGGGCATGCTTGTGCTGGTGAATGGCTGGGACGAGTTTCAACACTACAATCACGCGTATTCCTGGGGCAGCCAGATCACGGTGACTCCAACCAAAACCGCAACCCTGTATTTCAACTTCATTCATGGTGCGGAGCGCCCGCAGAACGATCGCGACCAGCGCACCGTTGGGGAAATTGTGGGAAGTTGGAAAACCACTCCTCGGCTGAACCTCGGCTTTGACGCAGTGTACGGCCACGAGGAGAACGCCATCTGCCTCGGCCACGACGCCATTTGGAGAGGCTTGGCCGCCTACGTCAAGTATGGCTTCACCCAGAAATTCTCACTGGCCTTTCGTGGCGAAGTCTTCAACGACAGCGGCGGCACCCGCACCGGCGTGGACCAGACATTCCAGGGATACACCTTCACCCCGGAATATGACATGGCCGCAAAACTATCCGACATAGCTTCGTGGCTCAAGAAGCTGGACGGCAAGTTCGTTGTCCGCGGCGATGTCCGCCTCGATCACTCCAACCGAGACGTGTTTCTAACCAGCGACCCTCTTATCTTCGTCCCCCACCAATTCACCGTAGCCATCAACCTGATCTATTTGTTCTAAGCCGAGTTGTGCGATGACGAAGCCAACCTCCACGCGTTACCTCCAGGCTATTTGACATAATGATGAAATGGCGATTGCTTTCCCTATCGAGCGCTGGCTTCCGAAGTCGGTGCTTCACCTTCGCGACTACAGCTCCCAGAAATTTCTCCGCGATGTAATCGCCGGCATCACCGTAGGTCTGGTTGCCCTGCCATTAGCGATGGCCTTCTCCATCGCGTCCGGCCTTACGCCGCAGGCCGGCATCTACTGCGCCATCGTCACTGGCTTCCTGATCTCCTTGCTGGGCGGCTCGAAAACACAAATCGGCGGGCCAACCGGGGCCTTTGTGGTGGTGGTGGCGGGAATCGTTGCCGCTCACGGAGTTGACGGACTGTTCATGTGCACGGTGATGGCCGGCGTTCTGCTTCTGATCATGGGCGCTACCGGAATGGGTTCGGCGGTGAAGTTCATTCCCCGGCCGATCGTCATCGGCTTCACCAATGGGATCGCCGTTCTCATCGCCAGCACTCAGGTGAAGGACTTCTTCGGCCTGCACATGGACAAAGTTCCAGGCGTGTTTTGGCTCCGCATGGAAGCCGTGGCCAAAGACTTCGGCACTCTGAACTACACGACGACGGCTCTCGCGCTGGCTACGGTTGCCATCCTGGTCGCCTGCCGGTTGGCCTCCGATCGCATTCCCGGACCGATTCTAGTTCTCCTGTTCGGAACCGCAGCTGTATTCCTCTTCAAGCTTCCGGTGGAGACCATCGGCAGCCGCTTCGGCGGTATCCCCAGCGGACTGCCACGTCTTGTAATTCCCAAGTTCCGCTCCGACCTCATTCACGGACTCTTAGGCCCGGCAGTTACGGTCGCAATGTTAGGCGCGATTGAGTCCTTGATGTCGGCGGTCGTGGCTGACCGCATGAGCAATGACCGTCACAATCCGAACGTGGAGCTCATTGGCCAAGGCGTGGCCAACATCGTCTCTCCGCTTTTCGGCGGACTGCCTGCAACCGGCGCGATTGCGCGTACGGCTACCAACATCCGCGCCGGCGCTCAGTCGCCTGTCGCGGGAATGATCCATTCCCTGACCCTGCTCTGCATCCTGCTGTTTGCGGCACCGCTGGTGCGGTTTGTGCCCATGGCGGTACTGGCTGGCGTCCTCATGGTCGTCTCCTACAACATGGGCGAGTGGCGGGAGATTCCGCAGCTTCTGAAGCTTACCAAGACCGATGTCAGCGTCTGGCTGGTCACATTTGCCCTGACCGTGTTTGCCGATCTGACCGTCGCGGTGGAGGCCGGAATGATCCTGGCAGCGCTCTTGTTCATCAGCCGGGTGGCGAACACGACTTCGGTCTCGCAGGTTACCGACGACTACGTGGAAGATGGTCGCGTTCATATCCTGCAGGACAAGGACATCCCTTACTACGCGACCATTTTTCGCATTCACGGTCCGTTCCTGTTCGGCGCGACCGAGAAACTTTCGGTGGTTACTGAGAGAATTCACGAGTTACCGCCCATCGTGATTCTTCGTCTGCGCAACATGACGGCTTTGGACGCCACGGGGCTGTTTGCCCTCCAGGAGGTCGCCCGGCAGCTCCAGGCAACCGGCAGGGCCTTGATCCTCTGCGGCACCAGAGAACAGCCTGCCAAGCTGATTCAGCATTCCGAACTGGAACACGCCATCGGCCGCGACAACATCTGCGAGAACGTACGCGAGGCCCTCCGCCGTGCGGATGAAGTGTTCGAGGGGCTGGAAGCCAAGGCCGTCGTCTCCGGCTAGCAGAGCCCATCCCAAGACAACATCTTCCGGCATAAGTCCTTTAAATGCAGGATTTTAACCTCTAACCCTTTTTGATTCAAGATTTTACGAGGAGAGATTTTTATCAATCTCTTTATTTTCAATATTTTGCGGGAAACAAAATGGAGGGGATGTAGACCAAAATCGCCAACAGTGACCGCCTGCATTTCTGGCGAAAAGCGAAGAGCGAACCGCGAAAAGTGAATAAGCGCGAAAGCGCCTGACACACTCCTTTCGTGGGACGAACTGCCCGCTCTCCCATGCTAGAATTCCCAAAGGACACTCCGCGGGAGAATTCTGTTGATTGAGATAGCGCCGTCCATTCTGTCGGCCGATTTCGCCCGCCTGGCTGAGGACGCGAATGCCGCTGTTCGCGGCGGCGCGACCGTCTTGCATGTTGATGTGATGGATGGCCATTTTGTGCCTAATATCACGATCGGCCCGCCCGTCGTCGCTTCCCTGCGAAAGGCCGTGGATGTGCCTCTCGACTGCCATCTGATGATCGAGAATCCCGACGACTACATTCCCGCGTTTGCGGATGCGGGAGCTAACTGGATTTCGGTTCATCAGGAGGTTTGCCGTCACTTGAACCGCAGCCTGGAACTCATCCGCAGCTGCGGTGCGCGGGTTGGAGTGGTTATCAACCCGGCGACCACGGTGCAAACCCTTGGAGAAGTGCTCGATATTGTGGACTTTGTGCTGGTCATGTCCGTCAATCCCGGATTCGGTGGGCAGAAGTTCATTCCCGGCGCGTTGGAGAAAGTCCGCAAGCTGGCGACCATGCGCGCAGCCAAGGGAGTGGACTTTCGTATCGAGATAGACGGCGGAATCGACCTGGAGACGATCGGTCCAGCGGCGCGCGCCGGAGCGGAGATCTTCGTTGCCGGCAGTCACGTCTTCGGACACGGCGATCCGGGACGCAACGTGGCGGCGCTGCTGCGGGCTGCCCAGGAAGCCACGCTGGTGCGGATTTAGGTGGGTTCTATTTGTAACGCAGGAATTATAGAGGTGTTTAGGATGTTTCGTCGCGTAGTCATCTTGGTTTTGGCTGGAATGGTACTGATGTCGCTGGGCTCCGTTGCCCAGAACACAAGCGCTCCCCTGACCCCGAACACAAGCAACCCTCCAGCCCAAACTCCAAGTACTGCTCCGCCTCCGGCTGCGAGCAGCGCTCCGGCTCCGGCTACCAGCAATAGTCAGGCCTCGACGGCGAACACCAGTCAGAAGCCAGCCAAGACCAGCAAGAACAAGAAGAAAAGCAGTAAGGCGCAGAACCCGATTGCCAACATCGACTCCAAGCAGCCGGACAAGGTGCTGTTCGACCGCGCCATGGACGCGATGAAGCACAACAAGTACGATGTGGCCCGCCTGAGTCTGCAGACGCTGATCAATACCTATCCCGACTCGGAATACATTGCGCGCGCCAAGCTGGCGATTGGCGACTCGTGGTATCAGGAAGGCGGCTCAGCGGCCATGGCGCAGGCCGAAAGCGAGTACAAAGACTTCATCACCTTCTTCCCCAACATGCCGGAAGCGGCGGAAGCGCAGTTGAAGATCGCCAATATCCACTTCAAAGAGATGGAAAAGGCGGACCGCGATCCGACCCACGCCAAGCGTGCCGAAGAAGAGTATCGTCAGCTCATCCTGCAATTTCCTGACAGTTCGCTGGTGCCGCAGGCCAAGGAACGTCTGCTGGAAGTACAGGAAGTCCTCGCCCAGCGGGAGTACATGATCGGCCACTTCTACTTTCTGCGTGAGAGTTATCCCGCAGCCATCGCTCGTCTGCAATCGGTCGCCGATACGTACCCGCTGTATAGCGGCGCGGACGAGGTCCTCTTCGAGTTAGGCAATGCCTACGAGAGGCAAATCGAACTGGTCCGCAGGGCCAGGTTTCCTGAGGCGTCCAAGGGAGTACTGATCAAGCAATACACCGCTGGCGCGACCGCAGCCTACGACCGCATTCTCACCCGATATCCTCTGGAGGAGCGGGTCCCAGACGCCAAGAAGCGGCTGGAGGCCTTGAAGCAACCCATTCCGCAAGCCACCCCACAAGCCATTGCCCAGGATAAAGCCGAGATCGCCAGTCGTGGATCGCTTGGCACGGTGGACAAGGTGATGGAGAATTTCCGCAAGGGGCCGAACGTTACGGAAGCCGCCAAGGTTGGCGAGCCCACGCTGGTTGATCCCAAGCAAGCCAGTGCGCCCGACATGGTGCGGGGTGTCACCAATAGTGTGGTGAGCAGTCTCAGCAACCTTAACGGCAACAATAAAGTTTCCGTTGAGCGCGTCGAGCCCGGTGCAGCGCCGCCCGGGAACGCCTTGGTACCGCGGTCTGATGCCGCGCCTGGCGCTGCCCCTGGTGGTTCCGGAACCGGAGTAGTAGCCGGCGGAAGTGCGGGCAATACTGCAGTTCCTGAGCTTCAGAACGACTTGCAGCCAGCTCCGAGCCCCGATACCAGTGGAGCTCCGGAAAAGGCGCCTCCGCAGGTGAACGACGCCGCGCCAGCTTCAACCGGCAGTAATTCGCAGCCCGACGCAGCCGCGAGCAGCAGCGGCACACCGGCGCAAGCAGCTGCCAATCCCAACACCGAAAGCACGTCCAAGAAAAAGAAGAAGAAGGTGCTGGGTATCTTCTAGTTGGAAGAATTCTTCGTCATCAGGCGCAGCTGCAGTTGCGCCTTTCTCGCCATGAATCGGAGTATGTTGACAACCTGCCTTGGCTGACGGCTGACCGCTTCTCCTTGTAATATCAAGTTTCGAAGTTCCTGCGTTAAACGGACCGGAATGCCTCACGAACTTCCCAAAGCTTACGAACCAGGCGCGATCGAGCCGCGCTGGGCCGAATACTGGGTCCGCGAGAAGCTTTTTCACGTCGAGACTCCCAGCGATGCCAGCCAAGCGACCTTTACGGTTACGCTGCCTCCACCGAACGTTACTGGCAACCTCCACATGGGCCACATGTTGGAGCACACCGAGATCGACATCATCGTCCGTTGGAAGCGCATGCTCGGTCTGCCGACCCTGTGGCTGCCTGGCACCGACCACGCCGGAATCGCCACGCAGTTAATGGTGGAGCGCCAACTCGCATCGGAAGGCAAGAACCGTCGCGATATGGGTCGCGAAGCGTTCATCGCCCGCGTCTGGGACTGGAAGCAGCATTACGGCGGCGCCATTCTCGAGCAGATGAAGCGGCTCGGCGCCTCGGTGGACTGGTCGCGCGAATACTTCACCATGGATGAGCGGATGTCGCGCGCCGTCCGCGAGGCCTTTGTCCGTCTTTATGAAGAAGGGTTGATCTACCGTGGCAAGTACATCGTCAACTGGTGCCCGCGCTGCATTACGGCAGTTTCCGATCTTGAAGTCGTGCATGAGGAAACGCCGGGCAAGATTTATGAGATTCGCTATCCGGTTATCGGGTCGGATGAATACATTGTGGTCGCGACCACCCGCCCCGAAACCATGCTTGGCGATACCGCGGTCGCGGTGAACTCCGGCGACGACCGCTATCGCCATCTGCACGGCAAGAAGGTCTTGCTGCCGCTGATGGACCGCGAAATACCGATCATCACCGACGACATCCTTGCCAATCCTGAGTTCGGCACGGGTGCAGTCAAGGTCACACCGTCCCACGATCCCAACGACTTCGAGGCCGGGCTGCGCAATAACCTGCCGCAAATTGACGTGATGAACGAAGTCGCGCAGATGAACCAGAACGCCGGTCCGTATAAAGGTCTCGACCGCTTCGAAGCCCGGCAGAAGGTGCTCGCAGATCTGGAGCAGGGCGGCTTTCTGGTCGGTGCAAAGGATTATCTCGTTCCCCTGGGCAAGTGTGATCGCTGCAAGACCATCATCGAGCCGCGGCTTTCGACGCAGTGGTTCGTCAAGATACAGCCGCTGGCCGACCGCGCCATCGAAGTCGTGGAGAAGGGCGACATTCAGTTCGTTCCCGAGAATTACGCCAAGACCTACTTCGAGTGGATGCGCAACATTCACGATTGGTGCATCTCAAGGCAGTTGTGGTGGGGACATCGCATTCCGGCATGGCATTGTGGGGGCTGCAAGGAGATCACCGTCGCGCGCGATGCGCCCGCGAAATGCCCGAAATGCGGGAGCAGCAGTCATCTCGAACAGGACAGTGACGTGCTCGACACTTGGTTTTCATCAGGCCTGTTGCCATGCTCCGCGCTGGGTTGGCCGGACAGCACGCCCGACCTCGACGCGTTTTATCCGACGACGCTGCTCGTCACGGGCTTCGACATCCTGTTTTTCTGGGTGGCACGCATGATCATGATGAACTGCCACTTCATGCGCGGCCACAAGCAAGGCGACGTGCCCTTCCGGAACGTATACATCCATGCCTTGGTCAGGGACGCCGAACGCCAGAAGATGTCGAAAACCAAGGGCAACGTGCATGGACCCGATCGAAATCATCGAAGAGTATGGCACCGATGCGGTCCGTTTCACTCTGGCCTCCATGGCGGCGCCCGGAACCGACATTGCTTTCTCGGAGAGCCGCACAGGGAGTTATCGCGCGTTTGCCAACAAGATCTGGAACGCTGCGCGTTTTCTGTTCATGAACGTGGATCGCGCCCAACAGTCGGGCGTGTGGTCGCTGGCGGATTTCAAGTCTTCGCCGATGGACCTGAGATTGAAGGGACTCGCCGGCTTCAGGGCAGAAACCTTGGAAGACCGATGGATCCTTTCGCGCTTCAATCGCGTAGCCCAGCAGATGCACGAGGCACTGGAGGCATATCGTTTCCACGAAGCCGCGCACGTGGTCTATCACTTCTTCTGGGGTGAATACTGCGACTGGTACCTGGAATTGATCAAGCCGCGCTTGGCAAGCGATGATCGCTGAGCAGGCGCGCAATGCGTACGAGAATCTGATCAGCGTGTTCGAAGGTGCTCTGCGCTTTCTGTCGCCGTTCATGCCATTCATTACCGAAGAGCTCTGGCACGCGGTCTTTGACGGCAAGCCGCCCGCAAAATCGATCGCGCTGGTGGCTTATCCGCAAGCCGATCCGGCGCAAATGGATACCGCGAGCAGAGACGGAAATGGCGATTCTGCAAGATCTCATTGTCAGCGTGCGTAACATTCGCGCGGACCTGAAGGTCGAGCCGAAGCAGAAGTTGGCAATCGAGGTCTTTGCCGACAGCGATGTCCGTGCTCTGGTTGACCACAATCGAGGTTCTCTGGAGCGGCTGGCGAACGTGGAAGATCTGACTTTCGTGGACTCGTCACTAGCCAAAGCGGCGAGTGCTCGGAGTACATCGCGCTTCGACGTGCGTGTGCTTTATGAACGCAAGGTGGACACCGCGGCAGAACGCGACCGGATAGGCAAGGAACTTGCCAGGCTGACGCAGGAGCTAACGCGCGCTACTGGCCAATTGAACAATGAGGCGTTCCTCGCCAAAGCGCCGGCCCACGTGGTCGAAGGCTTGAGGAAGCGCAAGGCCGAAGTTGAAGTTCTAGTGCATAAGGCAAACGAGGCATTGGGAGAATTGGGCGCCTAGACGCGTCAGGTGCCACTCGGGAGAAAACGATCGTGGACTGGACAAGCCGCAGGATCACCGCAATCCTGGAAAATGCTTTGCAGGAAGATCGTGCGACGCGGGACGCAACCAGTTATGCCTGCATCGATCCCAACCAGCGTGCTTCCGCTACCATCCTCGCCAAACAGGATTGCGTACTCTCCGGCGTAGGCTGCATTTCCCGCATCCTCGAAGTCTTTGCAGCACTCGATGGCACGGTTACTTCCCATCCCGAAGTCACCAGTCATACCGAGATCTTCGACGGCGTTCGTCTGCGCAAAGGGCAGTCGATTGCCGTAATCGTGCACAATGCGCGAGTCGTGCTTTCGTGCGAGCGCGTGATCCTCAACATCATGCAGCGCATGAGTGGCATTGCGACACTCACTCGCCGCTACGTGGACGCGGTCGCCGGGACCGGAACCACCATTCTGGATACGCGCAAGACTGCGCCCGGGCTGCGTGTGCTCGACAAATATGCCGTTCGCTGCGGCGGAGGCACGAACCATCGCCTCGATCTCAGCGACGGAGTCCTGATTAAGAACAATCACATAGCGCTTGCCGGCGGTGCTGCGGTTGCGCTCGAGCGTGCGTTGCGCAACCGTCGCGGGCAGCAAACGGTCGAGATCGAGGTGCGCTCGCTGGAGGAATTCGATCTCGCACTGCAGCATGGGGCCGAAGCTGTGCTGCTCGACAACATGACGCCGGAGCAAGTGCGAGAGGCGGTGGAGCGGGTCAGCAAACTTGACCGGCGGGTCCCGCTGGAAGCCTCAGGCGGGATTACGCTGGAGAACGTGCGCGCCTACGCTGAAGCCGGCGTAAGCTTCATCTCCGTAGGCGCTCTGACTCATTCCGCTGCGGCAGTGGACTTGAGCATGCGTCTCGCCCCAGCGTAGTTTCCTCGCAACTGCTCCGAGCCGACGACATCGCCGCGCAAACAAAAACCCCGTCATCAGACGGGGCGTTGATTCAGTCGAATAGCTTTGCGTTGGCAAGCTAACTGTTGACCGCCTTCAATTGGTGTAAGCCCTCGCCGGTAAACGAAGAGACCAAGATCCCGAGAACGCTCTTCAGGTCTTCGACACTGTAATCCGCGCTGAACTCAGAACGCTGCGCCAATACCTGGTCACGCAGCAGGCCTTCGGTCATGCCGACAAACGCCGCGCGAATCGCCTCTAAGTTTAGGTCCTTGGAGATGTGTCCTTCATCGCGCAATTGCCGAAGCAGGGCGTTCACCGTCTCGGAGAACTGCTGGAAACCCTGGCTCACAAACACGTCGCGATTGTCTTTGCGTATGCGCCGGGTCTCGAGCAGGATCAGGTTCTTCATGTCGGAATCGCTCTCGAGTTCGAGAATGATCGCCTCCAGAGCCCCGAATAACCGATCACTTGGAGCGCCACCACTCGGCATGGCGCGCGCGCGTGCTGCGATACTGGCCCACCCTCGATCCAGGATGACGGCCAGCAGACCGCGCTTGCTGCCGAAGTGTTTCATCAGTTGGGATTCGCTGGTGCCCGCTTCGCGAGCAATCGCAACTGTGCTGGTGTTCTCGTATCCGTTGTAGGCAAACAAACGCTTCGCCGCCATGAGAATACGGTCATGGGACGAAAGAGGAGGCATGGACTTTACATTAGTTGCATCGGGCATAGGAAAAACCAGTCAAAGGAACCCGACTACGTGGCAGAAGTTGTGGCGTCATCATCCAGCGGGCAGGGTGAGCGGACGGGCCAACCGCCGACCAACTTCAACTAAGAGTCTCGCAGATGATGGTGAGTTATGCAAGCGTGAAGTCATCGGCGAGACCCGTAAAATATCCAATTCAACCCATGGAGTTTGTTCTAAAACAAAGCCTATAAAACGAAAGCTCGCCGCTCATGCGACCTTCCTCACTAAATTGCTCTGACCTCTATTGGCTGTGGGGCGTCTTTTGGCTGCTGGCCGTTTTGCGTTCCTGCGGCGTGCCACCTGCCTGTTTTATCACCTGCTCGATCAGTTGATACAACTGGGTGCGGTCCACGACCTCCACGAATGGTGTTCCGCGTGCGCTGTTGCTCACAACGTAGATCGTCGGTGTGTGCTCCAAGGGAATACGTTGCCCAAGCTGATAATCAGCCTTGACCTTGGCCGCCAGATCGCCGTTTGCGTCTACTACGAACGGTAGTACGACCTTGTTTTGCTCGGCAAACTTCTCCGTGTAACCGCGGAGATTCTGCTTGGTGACATACGGCTGATTTTGGAAAATATAGAGGCGGTAATCGTCACCTAACTTCTTCGACTTGGTATCGAAGTAACGTGCATTCACGGCCGCCTCGAAGGACCATGGGTGCTGCGGCAGGGGAAAGTCGTGCTGCACCAGAGGAATGTTATAGGTCTTGGCGGCTTCATGAAGCAACGGCGCCGCGCGAGCGCAATCGGGACATTCCAGAGTCTTCGAAGACGACGATGGCGACCTTCGATCCTGCAGGAGGCCGCAACATCGAAGTGTCGCCAGCCCACGCGATGGGGCTGACAAGTGTCAGTAAAATGGGAAGAGCGAGTTGGCAGAGAAGATTACGTTTCATTCCGGGTTTTTCCTTGGTTGCTTTGCCGGTTGATCCGGTAAGTTGCGCAGGAATGTCCTTAATACTAATGGAAAGCGGCCTTGCGAGTCTCGCCTCCGACGTGTGATGCGATTCAGGCCAGTTTGGGGCGGAGAAACTCGGTGTGCTAGGATTTTAAGTTTGTTCAGCCTCGCCATGCGTGCAAGGGCATGGTTCCCAGCCTTTTTGGGATGCTCGGAAGGTGCCGCTTTTGCGTTCTCTGGGTAACTGTTTACGTCACAGGCAACCTCGAGGTCTCGGGAGAGCGCAACTGCGCGTTACCCGGGGTAAACATGGCCTCGGAAAGCTCGTGGAGTTCGCAGCCGCCTGAGCGAGGTTCTGTACTGCGGGCTCATAGTTAAGGAGTCATAGGTGAAGAATTACGAAGGCGCAAACATTCGCAACGTCGCCCTGGTCGGGCACTCACACTCTGGCAAAACTTCGCTAGCGTCGTCCCTTTTGTTCACTGCCGGCGCGACCCAACGCCTCGGCCGCGTGGACGAAGGCAACACCGTTACTGATCATGACGACGAAGAGATTGCCCGGTCGATGTCCGTTTCCGCCGCGACCGCGGTCATTGAATGGCGCAACTACAAGATCAACCTCATCGACACGCCTGGCTTCAACATGTTTATCCATGAAGCCGAGATGGTGCTGCCTGCCGTAGAGGCCGCTCTGGTCGTAGTGGACGCGGTCAGCGGCGTGGAAGTCATCACCGAGCGCATCTGGCATTACTGCGACAATTTCGCCTTGCCACGTGCGATTGTTTGCACTCGCATGGACCGTGAACGCGCCGACTTCACCCGGGTAATGGAATCGTTGACGTCGGCCTTCGGCCGAACCGTCGTTCCGGTGCAGTTGCCCATCGGTTCCGAGAAGAGCTTCAGCGGCGTCGTGGACCTGGTGAGGATGAAGGCCTACACCTACGAGATGGGCGGTAATGGCAAGTCCAAGGTTGGCGAGATCCCGGCCAACATGGAGGAGGAAGCCAAAGCGGCCCACGAGCGATTGGTCGAACTCGTTGCCGAAGGCGACGACGCGCTGATGGAAGAGTTCTTCGACAAGGGCACGATCGCCGAGGAGCACATTGTTAGCGGGCTGCACAACGCCATCCGCGAGGACAAGATCTTTCCCGTGCTATTTGCCTCGGGCCTGGGCAACATCGGCAGCGACGAGGTGCTCGATTTCATCGTCGATTACATGCCGACAGCGATCGAGCGTGGAACGGTGAAAGCGGCAGCGACGGCCAATAACGGTGAGCCTCCGCTCCGAAAGGTTGCCGATACCGAACCGCTTGTCATTGTTCGTGTTTAAGACCATCAGCGATCCCTTCTCGGGACGCATCTCGTTCTTCAAGGTTTATTCGGGGGTACTCAAGAACGACGCGACGCTCCAGAACTTCACTCGCAGCAGCTCCGAGAAGTTCGCCCACCTTTCTGTGATGCAGGGCAAGACCGCGGTCCCGGTGAATGAGCTGCACGCAGGCGACATCGGGTCGGTTGCAAAGCTAAAGGACACTTTGACCGGCGACACGCTGGGCGACAAAGGCGCGCCTATTCAGTATCCCGCGGTGACCTTCGCCGAGCCGGCGATCACTTTCGCCATAGAGCCCAAGACGCGCGCCGACGAAGACAAATTGAGCAATGGCATCCACAAACTCATGGAAGAAGACGCCATGCTGCGCTTTTTCCGCGATGCCCAGACGAAGGAATTCTTGATCGCTGGAACCGGCCAGCAGCACATCGAAGTCGTGGTCTCGAAGCTCAAGAACCGATACCACACCGAAGTCAACCTCAAGGCGCCGAAGGTCCCATACCGGGAAACCATTCGCGGCCGTGCCGATGTGCAGGGCCGTCACAAGAAGCAGAGCGGCGGTCACGGCCAGTTCGGCGATTGCAAGATCAAGATGGAGCCGATGCCGCGCGGCGGCAACTTCGAGTTCGTCAACGAGATCTTCGGCGGCGCGATTCCCAGAAACTACATTCCCGCAGTCGAGAAGGGCATCGTCGAAGCGGCGGCTCGCGGCTTCCTCGCGGGTTTCCCCGTTGTGGACTTCAAGGTCATTCTCTACGACGGTTCATACCACGATGTGGACTCCAACGAATTGTCCTTCAAGACCGCGGGTCGCATTGCCTTCAAGAAGGCGATGGAGCAAGCCAAGCCAACGCTGCTGGAGCCAATCATGAACGTGGAGATCACGATCCCCGACGAATTCGCGGGTGGCATCATGGGCGATCTCAACAGCCGCCGCGGCCGCATCCAGGGCATGGACAACAAGGCAGGCAAAACCGTCGTCAAGGCCGAAGTGCCCATGTCGGAGATGCTGACCTACGGTACCGACCTGACCTCGATGACTCAGGGACGAGGCAGCTTCTCCATGGAAATGCACCACTATGACTTCGTTCCCGCCTTGCAGCAGGAGAAGATCATCGCGCAAGCCAAGGCTGAGCGCGGCGAAGAGGTCGAGGTGGAAGACTAGGGACCTTAAGCTCCCGCGAAATAACGAGCGCTTGCCCGCTGTAGCTACTTAAGCGCTTGCAGTTTCTGCGAGGCGAGCTGCGCCACTGGACTGGCTGGACTTTCCTTTTGCATCTGCTGATAGAGGGCGCGAGCTTGATCGGGCTGGTGGCTCTCCTCATACAACGAAGCCAGCAGGAATTGCGCCGCGCTCTTGCCGACGGAAGCTGTGGGGTGATCGGCGAGGTCCTTGTAGAGCGCGATGGCCTCTGGATCGCGGTTGGTATCGTGATAAATGCCGGCCAGCGCGATTTTCGCCAGGCTGGCAATTTCTTTGTCGCGGCTGCCGGCAACGTCTTTCAAGTCCTTCTCCGCGCCAGCGTTGTCACCCATGTCGTGAAGGGTTATGCCGGCGAAATAGCGAGCAACGCGTCCTGACGCGGTAAAGGAATACTTGTCCGCGATGCGAGTGAAATCGGCGTTGGTCACCTTCGCGCGCTCCTGCGCCGAGGCGAAGCTCAGCATGTCCGGAGCGGCTGGCGTTCCGGCCGGACGGACAGGCGCGTTGAACTTCTCAATCGCTTGCGCCAACTGGAGTTGCGCCTGCTGATTGCGATAATCCACATACCACGATCCAGCGAGCACGGCGGCCACAACCACGGCAATCACGATGCCGGCTGCAATGAGCTTGGATTGATGTTCCACCGCCCAGGAAATGGTTTCCGTGGTCGAGGTCCTGAACGAGTCTTGCTTAAGTTGATGTCGAGTGTAACTGCGCACGAATGGTCCTTATCTGGAATGCCACAAGGTGGGAAAGATTCAGTTTAACAGGCAGCAGAATTGAGGGTCAAACTGCACCTGGGACAACTATGGAAGCGGAAAACGCGGGCCACTCGAGCTTCCGCCGGTTTATCAGTTGGTCGGGCAATTCCTAAGGGTTCGATAGGTTCCAAGTTCCTAATGGACCCGAGCGGACATGCTAGCGCCCAAGTCCCGCGCGAGCCAGGGAAAGGCGCTGGTGCGCTGCATCCATAGCACAATCAGGTCGGCGCGGCGGCGCACGCCAAACTTGCTGAGCAGGTTGGAAACATGAAACTTGACTGTCCGTTCGGAGACGAAGAGCTTGCTGGCGATTTCTTTGTTGGAAAGATTGTCGAGCAGCAGGTCGAGCACGTCACGCTGGCGGCGACTGATGTCCACCGCGCTGTCGAGTGACTTGCAGCCGCTCAGTTCCGGCAGAATGGACTCGACGAAACGGGTAAGCAGCTCGCGCGGTACCCAATACATTCCCGCGTCAACCTGGCGGGCGGCGCGAGCCAGTTCGCGCGGCGCCAGCTCATAGGTCAGCAAACCGCGAACGCCCAGCCGCAACAATGGAGAGGTCACCGCTTCCTCCAACTTGGGCAGCAGCACCAGCAAATGGACCGCGCGCTGTTCCAGTCGCAGCATGCGGACAAACTCCAGTGTCGCGATCACGTCGCTGGCGTCAATCACCACCAGAGCAGGTCGCTCGCCGTCGACCGCTTCGGCCCCAGCTTCGGGCAAGAGCCATTCGCGGCACAACACGATGTCGAAGTCACTGTGCTTCAACACGCGCGTGAATTCTCCCTGCGCGACGGGATGACTGCAAAACAAAAACAACTTGCGCCGGATCGCCGTATCGTGCTCCGAGTTCTCGCCGTCGCGTCCATGCCGGCAACGCCTCGCCCATAATTCCTATCGGCGGAAGCACGACGCTTCTTGAGTCCCTAGCTCAGAACTTGGCGATGCGGATGCCGCCATCGCCGGTGGTGATCTCCAGCAGCGGACCGCCTCCGTTGAGCTTGCCGCGGATGCGCGAGCGCTCGATGGAACCGTTCACCGTGACTGGCAGGTCAAGTTGAATGTGCCCATCGCCGGTATGCGCGTAAAGTTCAGCGGCAAAGTCCTCCGGTAGACGCGCTTCCACCCGGCCATCGCTGGTGTGGATGAGCCAACCCGTCGCGCCCATCTTCGAGCCGGGACGCACCGTCAGGTCAATGTGGCCATCGCCGCTGCGCAGATTGACGTCGCTCAGAACGCGTCAATGGTCATGGAGCCATCGCCGGTGTGAGCATTCAACGCGCCATTGAAGTTCAGCACTTCGATGTGGCCGTCACCGGTGTCGAGCCGGGCCTGTCCGGCGGTGCCGTCAACGCGGATGTGGCCATCGCCGGAATGTAAATCGAGCGCCGTGTCAGACGGAACCTGGACCTCGATGCGCACGCCGCGATGCGAACTGATATGGATGCCCCAACTGTTCGGCACATGAACTTGCAGGTCCACCTTGTCGGCGTCCTGCCGTTCCGTGACGCGCACGCCGCCGCCTCCGAAGCTGTAACCGTCAGCGATCACTCGCACCGCCACAGTCCGGCTCGCCCCGCGCGAGATCTCCACCGAGGCATCGTTGGTGTCCACACGCAGGCTGGGTTTGTCGCCGACCTGATACGACTTGTTCCATTCTTCGGCAAAGGCTGACAGACTGAAGACCGAAAAGCACAGGAGAAAAAGCAGGAAGGATTTTCGCACAGAGCGCCTCCGTGGTTGGATACGACGAAAACGGAGCGATTGTTCCACATTTTAGCGAAGGCAGACTCATGATTCTCCCGGCGCAGCCAACCTTAAATCGCTTCGGGCAGTGTGTACTGGAAGTCGTACGAATGCTTACCGTTGTCGATCTGGATCGTCAGTTTGCCGGCGATACCAGCCAGTTGATCAGCACCTGAATCGGGCACCACGCTAATGGTCAGGCGCGGCGTGCCGCGGGTCATGATGCCACGGTGCTGCAGGACGAAGCTGCCGCTGCGGCCGTGCAGCGTTCCGGTGACGCGCTCAATCGCGACGTAGCCGGCCGAGCCCGTGACCTCCGTGACCGCGCTCAACATCTCGCCTTTGCCGGTAGCCTCGAGATCGCCGTGGTACCGTTTGTCGATGGACATCCTTCCGATGGTGGTTCCTCCGGCTTTGTCGCCTTCGCCCTGAGGGAACATCTTCACTTCAAACTCTCCGGTTGCACGTGTCGCCATCAGAACTCCCTTCCGGATTAGCTACAGACGCGTTTGCGAACGAAGGCAGAAGAACTGATCGTTGCTTTCTCCAGATGGCCATGTGCCGGCTGTCCGTCGCGACACGGTTGCGGCAGAAAAACAGGCAGGGCCTCTCCGGCGCGCTTGGACGCGAGAAGAGCCTGCCTGGTTGCGAATCAGGAGAAAAGGAAGGCCGGTGTGCGGTGCCCGGGGCATGCATGTCTAGCGGAGTGAAACATGATGCATGCCCCCACGAGCATCGCTCCCTGCTTACTGAAATAGACGGGGAAGCGGAAAAAGGGTTAGCGCTACCGGGTGTATTGATTTTGCTTTTTATCCGCATGGCGTTCCAATCCAAACTGGATCAACTGGTCAATCAAATCGGAGTAGGAGATGCCGGTCGCCGCCCACAGCTTGGGGTACATGCTGATGGACGTGAAGCCGGGAAGGGTGTTGATTTCGTTGACGTAGATTTTCTTGTTCGCTGGGTCCATGAGGAAGTCCACGCGCGCCAGACCCGCGCAATCGACCGCCTGGAAGGCCGCGATAGCGAGACGACGCACCGAGTTTTGTTTGGATTTCGGCAGCTTGGCCGGAATGATCAGCTTGGAGCCTTCGTCAAGATACTTGGCATTGTAGTCGTAGAACTCCTTAATGGGGACAACCTCGCCGGGAACGGATGCGATGGGATGATCGTTGCCCAGCACCGAACATTCAATTTCGCGCGCCTTGCCGTTCTTGCCGCCGACACCCTGCTCGACGACAATCTTGCGGTCGTAGCGCGCGGCATCGTCCATGGCGGCGGCGAGTTCGCTGGCACCGTGGACCTTGCTGATGCCGACCGACGAACCCAGGTTCGCCGGCTTCACGAACACGGGATATTTCAGCGCGCTCTCAATCTGCTGGCGCACTTTCTTTGGCTCCGCGCGCCAGGCGCTGCGCAGCAGGGTGACGTGCGGAACAATGGGAATTCCCGCGTCGCGAAACAGGCGCTTCATCACATCCTTGTCCATGCCCGCGGCCGAGCCGAGCACGCCCGCGCCGACGTAAGCAATGTCCGCCAGTTCCAGCAGTCCCTGAATGGTGCCGTCCTCGCCGAAGGTGCCGTGCAGCACCGGGAAGATAATGTCCACGTCGATCGGATGGTGCGCCGGATGGAGTTCGCCCGCGCCGGTTTCGAACGGCACCAGCGCGGAGTGGTCCTGGCTCGGCATGGGCGGAACGACGACGCCTTCGCCCTTGGCGAGCACGGCGGCGGCGGAAGTGGTTTCGGGATCGCCGGCGCGCAGATGACGCGGCTTGGGAGCGTCGGTCGCGTGTCCTTTCAGCAGTCGCTCGGCATGCGCCGGCAGTGACCCATTGGCCTTCCTTGGTGATGCCGATGGGGACAACCTCATATTTCTTCTTGTCAATCGCCTTCAAAACCGAGGCTGCCGACAGCAGCGAGACCTCGTGCTCGCCGCTGCGCCCGCCAAACAGAACACCTACCCGAAGTTTCTTCATGAGTGCATCTTAAACTGCGCGTGAAGTTGCCAACAGCCGCGCTCGACACGAGAACCCGCGACAGCAACGGCGGTGCGCAACGGACTTGCCGGGGTCAACATAATGCGGACCTGGCGCGCGGCGGCGGAAGCGCTGGGCTTCAGCTCAGCGACCACGCGCGTCGTGACCATTTCCGGTTTTAGCCGCGGGATACCGCCGCCAGGGCTAAAGCCCAATTCGTATTTCTCCCGTGTTCGCCGGGCTGAAGCCCGGCGCTTCCACCGTCTCTGCCGGGCTTAGATAAAGCGCTACGTAACGCGGGTATTGTTCCTCCTCAGTTCGGTCTGTAACTTGACGGTGCTGACTTTTAGCTTGACAGCTACTTGGCGGCGGCCTCCTTCTGCGACAACCGGTCAAACTCGGCATCGCAGTTGGCCTGGCGCTGCTCGTACCATCGCTGTTGCACGCTTTCCGGGGGCTTGCGCGAGTACAGTACTTTCTGCGGCCCCGCCGGCTTCCAGCCTTCGGTTTCAAACTGCAGGCCCGCCGAGTGGTAGCACCTGGCCAGCAGCTTTTTCAGCCTCTCCAGGTCCGCGCTGCTGGCGGCCTCGGCCAGGTCGTGGCGGATGCTCTCCCAGTGCCGCCGGTGTTGTTCGTCCCGCTCCCGCTTGCGCTGACTCCAGATGCCCAGGTCTTGCTGAAAGATGGGATCGTTGAGGTCAACCTGCGGCGGAGCCGGATGGTTGCCTTGGATGTAGCGCAGGAACTGCTGCACGTCACTCAGTTCTTCCTGCTCCGCCGGCGGCTCGTCGGGGTCTTCCGCGGCCTCGGTACAGCCGTCGTCGTGGTTGGTGGCCTGCAGTTGCCCGGCTTGTTCGGGGATGTTGTAGTCCTCTTCCAGGCTGTCATAGCTGCTGCAGCAGGTGAGCTCTTCGGGCTTCGGACTTTCCGTTTGTTGCCGGGGATGGAAGCAGACGCCCTGCTTCAGGTTGGAGCTGGCGATCTGCAGGGCGTAGAGCAGTTGGCCGGACTGTCTGGGGCCGATGCGCTGGTGTAGCATGGCGTCAATGACCATCATCACCGCCAGTTGGACGGAGTTGGCGTCCTCCAGCGGGGGCAGCTCCAGCGGGGTACGGTCCTGGGTGGCTTCCTGCTTTTCGGCGCGCAGCCGGCGCGCGGCGCAGGTCAGGTGCCAGTGGCAGTAGTCGCGGCCGCGGATGGCGGGCGAACCGCAGAATTCGCCGTTGGGTTTGACGTATTCACAAGTGCGCATGATGAGTTCCTTTCGTCAGTGATTAGCAATTAGCAATTAGCAGCTAGCTGCAGCTAGCGACTAGCAATTAGCGGGCAGAAGCCCACCGCTTCAACCCAGCGCTTCCAGGCCGGGGAGGCCCCCACCCCCTCCCTAGGGCGTCCGTAAAATCTTGAAAACACAGGGGGAAGCCTGGAGAAGTGCCTCGTAAAATCCTGCAGCCCAAGGAGTTACAGGTAAAATCTTGAGCCGCAAGGAATTAAGGCAACAGGAAAAGGGATTGGGCGAACGACCCGATGGTGAGACCGGAAACCTTGGCAGAGACGAGCCGGGGCTGAAAGCCCTATTTCCCAATTAGATGGGCATTTCGCCGGGCTGAAGCCCGGCGCTTCCACCGGAATGGGCCACGCGACGGCCGACCGCCGGATCCGGGTCGAGGGTGACCCGTCACAGTTCGCATCCTCAGTCCGCAACCCGCGATGGCGGGCGGCACAAAACCACGACGCCTGGGACCATGGTTAGCGAGTGTGGCGCAGCCGTGGCGCGCTACGTCAACGCCTAAGAAGGTTGACACCGCGAGTCAAGAAGAAAAGTGTTAAGTAACGTTACGAAGGTGGCGTTTTTCCCGAAATGGGAATTGTGCTCTTAGGGCAGGTGCGAGCTGTGGCCAGACTCACAAGAATTTCTTGACGCCAGCCGGAGGTCCGCTCTGACGGGAATTCTTCACGCGCGAAGAGTGATATCCATCTGATAAAACTTGAAGGTATCCTCCTCGCCAGGTCGATCGGCGTCGAGCGATCGGTAGCGATCCAGCACGTCATTGATAAAGATCGGCTTTTTACTCCTCGGCGGCAAGAATCGCGTCCATTCCACGAAGGTCACCGAGCCAAAAGCGAAGAATGCGGATCGCGACTTAAAGTCCCACGCTCTCGTCTCGGTGTGAATGCGATTGACATGCAGGCCATTGCGCCCGGCCAGTTCGCCATACTGCTCGGGCGTGAGATGCAGATAAGCATCCTGGAAGTGCTGAAAGTAAGAGGCCCATCGAGAGGACAGGCGGGTATCTTCGAGCACGTTTTCCAGGCTCTTGCGGGCACCCTTCGCAGGACGAGGCGCAGCTGGGCACGCGCCTCAGGCTTCATCGCAGTGCGTATGGACTGGAGAGGCCTCCTCTTGCCGGGGCACCCAGTGAAGCGCATTAAAGGAGACGACGAGATCGAACTCTTTCCGATACGGTAACTGACGAACGTCGGCCACTTCGAATCGAAGATTGGGTCGCATCGCGGGACCGTAGTGACTTGACGCGAAGGCGATCATCTCATGAAGACGAATCCACTCCGATGACCACTCCTTGCGGGACCCGGGCCGCGATCTCGGCCGTAATCTTCCCATTGCCGCAACCGATGTCGAGAATTCGCTCCACGCCGTCGAGATCGAGCAGAGCGAGGGCCTCCTCGGCCATCACTTGCTGAAGTCCCGATATCCGGGCGTAATCCGTTGCATCCCATTCAGTCATTCGTTTGTCTCGCGACGACTTTTGCTGGCGGTCCTTTTCAAGCGCCCTTTCCCAGGGAAGGCCTGCCCTTGGCAGCGTCTTGTCGGCCCAGTTGCGGCCAGGGCGGACGCGAACGCGACTGCTACGGAAGAAACTGCAATACCCGCCGGGCGAATTCCACTGGTTTTTCCAGACAGGGAAAATGGCCACATTCGGGGATGGCGTCCAGACAGGAGCCTCTGATGAGCTGTTGGAAGGTACGCGCCATGGCGAGCGGGGTGAGCGCGTCTTGTTCTCCCCAGAGAAGCAGGGTGGGTGTCTTCAGCTCGCTGATGGTGCGGTCAAGCTTCTCATTCGCAACAGAAAACGTTTCCAGAACACTGCGAATGGTGGGGCCGTCGCCACGTTCCAGGTGCAGCGAATAAGCCATGTCCACCAGATCGTCGCTGACCATGTTTTTGTTGTAGAACATGGCCTCCCGCGCTTTGCGCATGTTTGCACGAGTGGAGATTCGCAGATCGACCGGAGAATGAACCCAGCCCGTGTCATTGCCTATGGAGTCATTGAGCACGAGCCGGTCGACCTGGCGCGGAAACTGCAAGGCAAATGCGGCGACAATCCATCCTCCTAACGAATGGCCGACAAGGGATGCGCGCGTGATACCCAGCGCCGCGAGAAAGCGCTCCAGGACTTCTACAAATCCCGCGATGCGGTAGGCGATGGGCGGTTTGTCAGAGCGGCCGAAGCCCAGCAACTCCAGAGCGATCACGCGATGGGAGGCGCTAAGGGCTTCGAAACAAAAGGCCCACTGATCCGCGTCGCCACCCAGGCCGTGCACCAGCACCAGAGGCGGACCGCTGCCGATGTCGTAGTAACAGATCTTCTGGCTGAAGACCGTCGTGCTGCGCAATTCCGGCAGCGGAGGGAGGACGAACTGCGTAGCCGGCAATGAAGTAACACCCATGGAATGGACCTCGGGAGGCTCGAGCTAGAGGATCTTCTTGCCGAACGCTGACAGCGCCAGCTCGACGGCCAGCTCGGCGGTCTGGTTGCGTTCGTCGAGCACCGGATTCACTTCCACCATCTCGAAGCTCAACATGCGTCCGTGGTCGGCGATGATCTCCATGGCCAGATGGCCCTCGCGGTAGGTGGCACCGCCCCAGACGGGAGTTCCGACGCCGGGCGCATCTTCGGGATCGATCCAGTCGAGATCGAGCGAGACGTGGTAGCCAACCGTGCCGCGTCCGGCGAGGCGGAGGGCCTCTTCCATCACGGTGCGCATGCCGCGCTCGTCGATGTCGCGCATGGTGAAGACATGCACGCCCGACTTACGGATGTTCTCGCGCTCAAAGTTGTCCACGTCGCGAATGCCCACCAGCACGCAGTTCTGCGGCTGCACCTTGGGGCTGAACCCGTAGAGGTCGGTCAGCGGCGAGGGGAACAGTCCCATGATGGCGCCTAGCGGCATGCCATGCACGTTGCCGCTCGGTGAGCTATCAGGGGTGTTGATGTCGGTGTGCGCGTCGATCCACAGCAGTCCGATCCGCTGGTTCTTGCGGCGATAAAACTCCGCGACGCCCGACACGGTTCCCATAGCGATGGAGTGGTCGCCGCCCAGAACGATCGGGATTGCGCCAGCCCTCCAGTGTCTTCACCACCAGCTCCGCTTCTTTCGAGCAGGTATCGGTAATTTCCTTGAGGTACTTCGCGTGAGGATCGCCTTCCGCCTTGGTTTCGGCCAGGGCAACGGGAACATTACCGACATCCTTCACGTCATAGCCGAGGGCCTCGAGCTTGGCTTCGAGTCCGGCGACGCGCATGGCCGAGGGACCCATGTCCACACCGCGGCGCGACTGGCCGAGGTCCAGGGGCACGCCGATGATGCGGATATGCTTGGTCTCAATGTTCTCGAGCGGTTTGGTGATCGGGCTGGTTGCCATAGAAATCCTGATGTCTCACATTGTGATACCACATCGTGGTACAAGCACTACGGATACAGCCTGTGCAAGGTGCGCGCAAAAGGAATGGTTTCGCGCACGTGCTCCAGCCCGCAGATCCAGGCCACCGCGCGCTCGATGCCCATGCCGAACCCCGAGTGCGGCACGCTGCCGTACTTGCGCAGGTCGAGATACCACTTGAACGCCTCTTCCGGCAGGCCGTGCTCGTGAATGCGCTTGATCAGCAGTTCATACGACGCGGTACGCTGCGAGCCGCCGATGATCTCGCCGTAACCTTCGGGCGCCAGCACGTCCACGCACAGGGCCAAGTCCGGCCGCTGCGGGTCCGGCTCCATGTAGAACGCCTTCACCACCGCGGGATAACGATGCACCATCACTGGCCGCTCGAACTGCGACGAGATATAGGTCTCATCCGGCGAGCCGAAATCTCCACCGTACTCAAACTTGTTTTCGACCAGGCCTTTGGCATGGGCCTCCTGCAGCATCTTCACCGCCTCGTCGTAGGTGATGCGCGGAAAGGGCGTGTCAATCTTTTCCAGTTTGCTGAGGTCGCGGCCGATGGTCTCCAACTCGGGACGCCGGCGCTCCAGGCAGCGTTTGACGATGAAGGTGATGAACTCTTCCGCCAGCGTCATCAGGTCGTCGAGCGTGGCGTAGGCGACCTCCGGCTCGACCATCCAGAACTCGGTGAGGTGGCGGCGGGTCTTCGACTTCTCCGCGCGGAAGGTCGGGCCGAAGCTGTACACCTTGCCCAGCGCCATCGCGGTGGCTTCGATGTAGAGCTGGCCAGACTGCGTCAGGTAGGCCTGCTCGTCGAAGTAGTCCACGGGAAACAGCGTGGTGGTGCCTTCGCAGGCCGCCGGGGTGAGGATGGGCGGATCGGTGAGAGTGAAACCGTTCTGGTCGAAATAATCGCGCGCCGCCTTGATGATCTCGGCGCGGACCCGCAACACGGCTGCCTGCCGCGGAGAGCGCACCCACAGATGGCGGTGCTCCATCAGGAAGTCGACACCGTGCTCCTTGGGCGAGATCGGATAGGGATCATCCGGGCTGACGCGCTGCAGGACCTGCGCGTCGGTGACGTCCATCTCGTATCCACCCGGTGCGCGCTTATCGGCGCGGACTTTGCCGGTGACGATCACGCTCGATTCCTGGGTCAGGTTCTTGATGGAGTCGAATAGCTCGGGCGAGACGGCGTTCTTGGCGACCACGCCCTGGATGATCCCGCTGCCGTCGCGAAAGATGGGGAACAGCAGCTTGCCGCTCTCGCGCAGGTTATAGAGCCAGCCGCGAAGGGTGACGGTCTGGCCTTCATGCTGGCCGACTTCGCGGATGGTGGTGATGGGAGCTTCGGTGATTTCTAATTTTGTTGGCGCGTTCATGAGTCCTGAATCTGACAGCACGTGTATAGAATGGCTCACGAGCTGACTATGCCGATTGATTGACACCAGCCTGCCGTGCCAACCCTACCCTTGAGGGCATGGAAGTTGATTTTACCCCGGAGCTGCAAAACAAACTTGCACGGCTTGCCGCCGAGCAGGGTCGCGATACGAAAGCGCTCGATGCGGGAGGCGGTAGAGCGGTTCGTGAACTACGACGAATGGTTCATCAGCGAAGTTGACAAGGGTTTGGCGGCGGCCGACCGGGGAGAGTTCGTCGAACACGAAGAAATCGGCAAGCTCATCGATCGCCGGTATCCCGGCTGATGCGCATTCGCTGGACGGAACCGGCTCGTCTGCAGTCGGGACTGTTCACAGATGTTCGCGGCCACTACGATAGCGAACGTCGTATCGGCAGGGCAACGTCTGGCGGTCGCCTTGCGATCTGGAGGGCTAGGACTCTCTGACCAGTTTCCGTATCGTGGACGTTCAGGCCGCAAGGCGAACACGCGGGAACTGCCATTCCGCAGCTTGCCGTTCCTGGCCATGTACCGTACGCTTGAAACTAATCGAAGTCACCTGTATCCTGCACGGAGCACTTGGCTACAGCGATCGCTTCGCAGCACGTCACGCGATCTCCAGCTTCCCGAACGCCTCCGCCATCTTCTCCGAAACCTTCTCGCCTTCCACGCCTTCGATCTCCAGCAGCAGCGGAGGCACGTGCGGCGCGGTCCGCAGCAGCTCCATCGTCTCTTTCCAGTCGATGTTGCCGTCGCCCGGCCAGAGGTGGGAATCGCGGTCCTTATTGTTGTCGTGCACATGCGTGGAGCGGATGCGGTCCTTCAGCACTTCAAACGCCTGCGGCACGCTCGACATCATGTGAGCATGGCCGACGTCGAAGCACACGCCGATGTCGTCGAAGCGCCCGGCATGCAGCAACTCCAGCAGCTTCTCCGGCGTAGAAAGCTCGTTGGTGATGTTCTCCAGCAGCAATTGCACGCCCAGAGGCTTGGCGAAGGCGTGCAAATGTTCGAGGGAACTGATGGCCGCTTCCTGCTTGTGCTCGTCCGCCTCTTCTTGGCCTACGCCGACATGCTGCACCAGAAACTGGAACGGCAGTTGCTCGGCCACCTCGATGGCGCGCTTGATCTCGTCCATGGCCGCAATGCGGTGCAGTTTCTCGACCGACGCAATGTTGATGGGCGGCGTGCCGCCGCGTCCCCATTCCTCGTCGGGGTACATCGGCGAATGCATGGAGTGAAGCGGACGCCGGTGCTGCGAAACCAGTTGCCGATTTCGCGAATGTGTTGCCGTTCGGTGTAGTTGAAGTGTCCGCGGGCGGCGAAGATCTCGATGGCTTCCGCGCCGCCGGCAGACGAACTGGTCCAGCAGGCCGGGATGCAGCCGCTCCCGCTCTTGCATACACCAGAGTTGACATCGCGCGCAGCATCAGAAGCCTACCGCCTTTCCGTTGTTGCGGCCGTCGCTGGCGCCCAGCCGCTCGCCGGTCTGCTCGTCAATGGCGATGCACTCGGCGTCGCCCCAATAATCGTCTCGCTGGGTCCATCGTCAGATCTTGTGCCCCATGTGTTCCAGAATGCGAATCGTGTCGGGCGAGAAGCCGACCTTCTCCAGCTTAATCTCGTCCGGCATCCACTGATTGTGGAAGCGCGGCGCGTTCACCGCTTCCTGGATATTCAGCCCGTAATCCACCACGCCCATCAGGACGTTGGCGACGGTGGTGATGATGGTCGGACCACCGGGCGAGCCGAGCACCAGAAACAGCTTGCCGTCCTTCAGCACGATGGTCGGCGTCATCGCCGAAAGCGGGCGCTTGCCGGGCCCGATGGCGTTGGCCGGGCCCTGGATCAACCCGTAGAGTTCGGCACGCCCTGCTTGGCGGCGAAGTCGTCCATCTCGTTGTTCAGCAGGAATCCCAGACCTTCGGCAGTGACGCGCGAGCCGAAGTTGTCGTTCAGCGTGGTGGTCACGGAGACGGCATTGCCGTCCGGATCTACCACCGAGTAGTGCGTGGTGTGTTCCGGCTCGATGGGCGGATTTCGGCTGCGGATGCGCGTTGGCGTAGCTGTCCAGCTGCGAGAAGATCGCGGGCCGCCGCAACGTCGTTGCTGGGCGTGGCGCGCCGCAGCGCGATGGTTTCGCGCCAGGCGTTGCCGTATCGCTTGTCGATCAGTTGCGCGACCGGGATCTTGGAGAAATCGGGATCGCCCAGGAATTCGGCGCGGTCGAAGAACGCGCGCTGGTAGGCTTCAGCGGTCAGGTGGATGCTCTGGGCCGAGTCCGTCTCCCTGCTTCGCCAGATCGTAGCCTTCGAGAATGTTGAGGATTTCGACCAGCGCGACTCCGCCCGGAGGATGGCGGCGGCGCGCTGATGATTTCGTAGCCGCGATAGGTGCCGCGAATCGGCTGGCGCTCTTTCACTTCGTAGTGCGCGAGATCGTCGGCGGTGATCAGGCCTCCGCCCTTCTGGATAGCCGCAGCCAGTTCGCGCGCCAGGGCGCCGTGATAGAAGTCGTCAGGATTTTCGGCGATGCGTTCCAGGGTCTTGGCCAGCTCCGGCTGCTTGAACAGTTCGCCCGGCTGATAGTAGTTGCCGTCGCGCTGGAAGATGCGGCGCGACTCGGGAAACTTTGCCAGATCTGGATCCCGCAAGGACCTGGCCTGCTCATAGGTCGAGTACGAACCCGTCGCGCGCCAGGCGAATCGCCGGCTCCATCACCTGCTTCAGCGGGAGCTTGCCCCAATGCTGCTGTGCGTAGGCCAGTCCCGCCACCGAGCCGGGGACGCCGATGGCCTTGTAGCCGATCGTGCTCATGTCGGGGATGACGTTGCCGTGGCTGTCGAGATACATGTTGGCCGTGGCCTTGGCCGGCGCCTTCTCGCGATAGTCGAGGAAGTGCACCTCGCCGTCCGGCGCGGCGAAGGAGCATGAAACCGCCGCCGCCGATATTGCCCGCCTCGGGATAGACCACCGCCAGCGCGAAGCCGATGGCCACCGCAGCGTCCACCGCATTGCCGCCCTGCTGCATGATCGCCACGCCCGCCTTGCGAGGCCTCGGGATGCACGGCTGGCGACCATCGCCTTGGCCCCGTGCGCGGGATGCATCGACGTTGCCGGCAATGGCCTGCGCAGCAAGCGCGAAGCCAAGCATCAGCGGCAGGAATTTGCGAGGCAATTTCATAGGATGAATGGCGGGAGAACCCGGACTGCCGTCCGCTCAAGCTAACAGGGAAGGATCTCACAGCGACGGCAATGCAAGGATTGAGGCTAGCCGACGGAGTCTGCGAGAGTCAAATGCAGCTAATTGGCTGGCATTGAATGTGCCCTGAGTTTTATGGTCACCCGGCCGCTCCTTGACAGATGTTGTCGTATATGACAACATTCAAGAGTGACCTGAGGTAACCTCGGCGGATGACCAGAAAGACCCTGCCCGTTTCCTGGATCAGGGCAGCACTGAAAGAATTCGAAGCTTTCCCAGATGGGGGGCATGTCGATCTGCCTTGCGGCCTTGACCATCGCCGCTGAGGGCGGCAAGGCCGACATCGCAAAACCGATGCACGACATGGGATCGGGCGTGTTCGAAATCGCCTTGGCATTTCGGGGAGGTGCCTTTCGGGTGGTCTATGCCTTGCAACACGGAGAGGAAGTCTGGGTCGTCCACGCGTTCCAGAAGAAGTCGACGCAGGGCATCAAGACACCCAAGCGCGAGATCGAATTGATCAGTCAACGGTTGAAGATGCTGAAGGAGATGTTGCGATGAAATACGAACGGCAAGAGTTAGTGCGGGGAAGTGGAAACGCTTTCCTTGATCTGGGGCACAAGAACGCGGATGTCGAGCAATTCAAGGCAATCCTGGCCGCCGAAATCATCAAAGTGCTCGACCGGGAAGGCTTGAGCGTGCACGCCGCGCACGGCTGCACGGGATTGCGGCGGCCGACTTCTCGCGTATCCGCAATGCGAACCTCGGCCGGTTTACTGTCGATCGCCTCATGTCGATCATCAATCGGCTCGGGTCGCGGGTAGAGGTGAAGGTCAAAGTTCGGCGGGTGCAACGGGTTGAACTCACAACGGCAGCACCACTTTGAAGCAGGACTCTTACCTTGTCGCCGGCGATCTCAGGATGCCGGCACCCAGCCGGATTATTCCCCTTCTCTTGTGCCGGAAGGCGGAAACGTTATATATCTAGCTCACTCGTAGCCGCCATGCCGACCTCCATTTTCTCGGTTGACGTTGAAGACTGGTTCCATATTCTGGACGTTCCCAGTGTGCCGACCATCGACCAGTGGGCGAGCCTGCCCTCCTGCGTGGAGAAGAACTTTTCCCGGCTGCTCGATCTGTTCAGCGAAATGAATGTTCAAGTGACCTGCTTCTTTCTGGCATGGGTGGCGGAACGCTTTCCCCACCTGGTGAAGGAGGCGGCCAACCGCGGGCATGAGGTTGCATCACACGGGTATGGACACCGCCTGGTGTACGAACTCAGCCGCGCCGAATTCTACGAGGACGTCCGCAAAGCGCGACTACTGCTGCAAGATATCTGCGGAACTGAAGTGGTGGGCTACAGGGCGCCGGGTTTCTCGACCACCGACGAGACTCCGTGGTTCTTCGATGTGCTGGCTGAAGCCGGGTATCAGTACGATTCCTCGGTATTTCCGGCGGCGCGGGGACACGGTGGCATGCCGCAGGGACGGCGGGAACCTCACCGCATCGGCGAAAACGATGCGTTGCTGGAAGTCCCCATTACCGTAGCCGACCTGCTGGGCAAGCCCATGTGTTTCTTCGGTGGAGGATATCTGCGGCTGTTCCCCTATTGGTTGATTCGCAAGATGACGCTGCAAGTGCTGGCGGAAGGCCGTCCGGTCGTGTTCTACATCCATCCGCGGGAAATTGACCCGGCGCATCCGCGGTTACCCATGAGCCGCAAGCGCCAGTTCAAGACATACGTTAATCTTGAGACTACCGAAGTGAAGGTCCGCCGGATCCTGCAGGAGTTTCCCGTTACCACTTTTAAGAATGTTCTGAGCAGTTATCCCCAGCTGGTAGATACTCATGTCGCTTGATCGCACCCAGACCTTTTTCCACCAATACGCCAACGACTTCGACGCCATCTACGGCAACCAGAATGGGCTGTTGGATAGCGTCATCAACCGTCTGTTCCGCAAGAGCATGCGCCTGCGCTTCGAGAAGTCCATCGAAGGCTGCAATCCCATCGAGGGCAGGAGCGTACTCGATGTGGGCTGCGGGCCGGGGCACTACTCGATTACGCTAGCCCAGCGCGGCGCTGCGCGCGTGGTTGGGATCGACTTTGCCGAGGGCATGCTGCAGCTCGCCACCGAGCATGCCAAGAAAGTCGGCGTCGGCGAGCGCTGCGAATTCAGGGTGGCGGACTTCTATACCTACCCGCCGCAGGAGCTCTTCGACTACGTCATCGTGATGGGCTTCATGGACTACATGCCTGATCCGGAGAAAGTGGTTGCCAAAGTCTTGTCGCTGACCAGAGACAAGGCGTTCTTTTCGTTTCCCGTTGCCGGTGGCCTACTGGGATGGCAACGCAGCATGCGCTACAAGAAACGCTGCGACCTGTTCCTCTACACCGAAGAGCGGTTGAAGCAGATCTTCGCGCAATTTCCTGAGGCCACGGCGACCATCGAGCCTATCAGCCGGGACTATTTCGTGACGCTGGCGCGGAACAAAAAAGCGAGCTGATATGAAAAGTTCCGGGTGAGACGCGCGGCGAAGCGGAAATCGAAGATGCCACTTCCAACGCCGCTACGAATTGAGGCGGGGCAACCTATTCCTTCAGTCTCAGCGAATGCAGGACCAAAGCCCGCTGCAAGTCGGGATCGTTGGACTGAAGTGGCAACAAGTGCAGCACTGTCATTTGAAATGGCTCAAACAAGGCCCAGTTCTCTATGTCGTGTCCGTACTTCGAGCGATAGTAGATGCCCGCAAAGCGGTCATGAAACGCGATTTCCGATATGAGCTGAGTAAGACTTCGGGGAGCGGTTTGTTGCAGAACAGAGGCGTCCAAGTCTTCCACTTGGAACCTCCGAAGATGTGGCGCCAGTAGCGTTCTCAGTCGGCTGATCCACTCACTGCTGCAAATATCGGCGTACTCACCCTCCAGGTTTGCCGAACCCATGATCCGCTTCTGGACCCATTCCACCGGCACCTCTCCAGCCGGCGTGTAATCGTTCTCGCCGTCAATCTCGGCCAATTCTGTCAATATCGTGGGATCGACGCGGAATCGGGCCAGCGTTTCCAGGAAGCAACCAAGACGTTGCGAGGACGCGTAGAGAACGCGGTAGGTGGCCTTCGGGTCATCAAAGCGATTGCCAAAAGTTCCGTCCGGACCGGCCGCCGCCCAGTCGGGAACCGACCAAGGATCTGGCTTCCGGCCTAGACGGTAGATGATACCGAAGGCTTTCAAGACGAACTATCCTCCGGCCAGGAACGCACGGGCCGCGCCAAGGATCTCCGGACCGACCGTTTCGACATCCTCTTCGCGCAGCAACCGGATGGGCACGCGCTCATTCAGTTCTGGATTCAACCCAGTAAACCAAGCCTGCACAACGCGCGGTCCATCCTGATCGGCGATCATCTTTGCCAACCTGTAGGCAAGCCGCAGGCGCTCTTCAGCCCCCTTATAAGGTTCTGAGCCCGCAATCCAACGTTCCACCGCCCTCGTGTCTTTTACCGAGGCGATATAGGCAGTCAACTTCTTCCCGAGAATTGTGGTCAACTCTTGAACGAGTTTCGGAAACTCCAGTGACGTGGCTTCCCGGTACGCCAGCAAATCGGGCCGTGATGGAGTCAAGACTGCCATGGCAAGGGGCTCTCTTACCCAGCCATAGCGTAACATAATACCGCTAAAATAACAGTATAATAGCAGCAAAATACCATGAGTGCGAGATCAAGCAAGGCATCTTCGATCGTCGAATAAGGCAGGTTGAGATTCAGGCTCCGCTGCCGGTGGGCACCTTCGGCTCCGGTGATTCCGACGGCTGGGGCGCCTGCTCATCCGCCGCGTTCCGGTAGGTCGCTTCCTTCCACAGACTGGTAGGCGACACGAAGTAGACCCGCACTGCCGCCAGCGAGGCGGCCATCAAGACCACGAACGTCCGAATCGGAGATGTTACCTTTTTGAACGGGAAGCGATCGGGCACCAGCGGATCAAGCGCCGCCAATCCGTAGAACAACACCTGTCCCCACGCCGCCAGGGCCCGCCAAAACGGCGGCAGGCCGATGGTCGCCACGGCGATGGCGATCATGCAATACGGAATCACAATGCGCCCGTACTTGGCAGACAGGAAATGAAACCGCATCCGGTTCCGGGAGCTTAGCAGCTCGGGCATGATCTTGAGCATCTGGTACAGGCCCGCTTGCAGCCGTACCTTGCGGCGAAACTCGGAGTGCAGCACGGTGGGGAAGTCGTACATCGTCGCTGTTGGCTCGTAGAGGATTCGGTAACCCTGGAAGAACGCCTTCAGCGGCACGTAAACATCATCCAGCAGCGTTCCGGCCGGGAGCGACACCCACAGCGAGCGGCGCATAGCGGCGAAAGCGCCGCTGTAACCGAAGGTGGAATCAATGCGGGTGTGGCGCCGGCGAATCCAATCTTCGTAACGCCAGTAGGCGCTGGTAGTCGCCTCCTCATGGCTGTCGCCTTCGACGATGATGGTGCGCGGGCTGACCGAGCCGACTTTGGGATCTCCGAAGCAGGCGATGATGTTGCGCAGGCAGTCGGAATCGAGAGTCTGGCGGACGTCGTTGAGCACCAGGATCTCGCCTGACACCAGGGGAACGGCGGCATTCAGGGCCGCCGCTTTGCCTGCATGCGGGACGCGAAGAAAACGCACCCCCTGGCTGGCGAAGCGGCGCGCGATTTCGTCGGTGCGGTCGGTCGAGCCGTCGGAAACCACCAGGATGTCTATCAGGTCGCGGGGATAGTTCAGGTTCAGGATCGTATTCAGCTTGCGCTCAAGGAATTTTTCCCCGTTGTAAACGGCAATCACGAAAGAGACGGTACGAAGCTGAGCGTCCTTGTGAACCGGATTGTGGGCGCGCCGTGCCATCCAGCCCAGCAGCAGGGGATAGCCGAAGAGGGCATAGAACATGGTGGCGCCGGCAAGCACGAAGACCGTGATTGAGAGGATCTGCACAACCGCGAAGGGTTTCCAGGGTCGAGAGTAGCCCACGTGTTCCAGTGAGTCAAACCAATGGGAGGGAACGCCGTCTGCGATGTGTCGTTTGCGGCATTGAGACGATATAATGTCGGTTTGCTGCAAGGTCGCAGTCCCAGCTCTACATCCCGCGGAAGGACAATATGCCAACAGACGTAGTCATGCCCCAGATGGGGGAGTCGATCTTTGAAGGAACCATTACCAAGTGGCTGAAGCAACCGGGTGAGAAAGTCCAGCGGGATGAACCGCTGTTTGAGATCTCGACCGACAAGGTTGATGCCGAAATTCCCGCGCCCGCTTCCGGCACCTTGCAGGACATTAAGGTGCAGGCGGGTGCGACCGTGCAGGTGAATACCGTCGTCGGCACCATCGCGGCCGAAGGCGAGGCGGCCAGCGCCGCTCCGGCACCGGCTGCAGCACCGCCGGCGAAGGCTGCGGGAGGCGATGGCAGCCGTTCTACCCAGACCGATGTTGCGCAGCCTCCCAGCGGGGAAGAACCTTCGCAGAAAATTCCGGGTGATCTTGCTGAAGACGAGAAGGAAGGCTTGGAACGCGAGGAGCAAGGCCCCGTAGTCGAGACCCGGGATGCGGGCGAGCGAGTGCGCTCCAGTCCGCTGGTGCGCAAGATTGCGAAAGAAAACAACGTTAACCTGGCGCAGGTACCCGGCACCGGTCTTGGCGGACGCATCACCAAGGAAGACATCGAGTCCTTCATCGCCAAGCACGGCGCAGGAGCGGCCCCAGCCGCAGCTCCCGCCAAGCCGGCCGCGCCCGCAGCTTCGGCTGCCCCCGCGTCCCAGCCTGCCGCGCCACCGGCGCCTGCGGTAACGGGTCCGCTGGCGGCAGTCGGCGCAGTCACACCGGGCGAGATCGTGCCCATGTCGGTGATGCGCAAGAAGATTGCCGAGCACATGGTGCTCTCCAAGCGCACCAGCGCGCATGTGCACGGGGTCTTCGAGGTGGATGTCACGCGGATCGTGAAACTGCGCGAAAAGATGAAGGCGAAATTCGAACAGGCCACCGGCAACAAGCTTACTTTCACGCCATTTTTTGCACGTGCGGTGGTCCACGGCATTCGCAAGTGGCCCATCATCAATTCGTCGGTGGAAGGCGAGAACATTCACTACCACTCTTCGATCAACCTCGGCATCGCGGTTGCCCTCGATTGGGGTCTGATCGTGCCGGTGGTAAAGAACGCCGAGGAGCGCAGCTTCGTCGGATTGCAGCGCGCCATAAGCGACCTCGGGGAACGCGCCCGCACCAAGAAGCTGAAGCCGGATGAGGTGCAGGGTGGAACTTTCACCATCACCAACCCGGGCATCTATGGCGCGAAATTCGGCATGCCGATCATCAACCAGCCGCAGGTTGCCATCATGGGGGTGGGCGGCATTGAGAAAAAGCCGGTGGTGGTAACGGACAAAGATGGCAACGATTCGATCGCCATCCGCTCCATGATGCATTTGAGCATCGGCTACGACCATCGCATCATCGATGGCGCGGTGGCCGACCAGTTCATGGCCGAGGTCAAGAAATTCCTCGAGAACTGGAACGAGGAGTTGTTGTAGGGAGCTATCAAGGAACGTGACTGGAATATGCGTTCTCTGCCTGCAGAACCGCGAATTGCGTGACAGCCATCTTGTTCCCAAGGCCCTATACCGCCTTGCAAGGGCGGTCAATCGCCAGCAAAAGCCGGATCCTGTTCTCCTTACGTCCACGGGCCGACAGCAGACCTCTTTCCAGGCAAGCCAGTACTTGCTGTGTGCCGATTGCGAAAAACGTTTTGATCGCAATGGTGAAGATTGGGTAATGCGGCATTGCTACCGCGGCAGCGATCGATTTCGCCTTCGTAACCTGCTCGAACAATCACAACCGATACAGGCCTATGACGGCATGACTGTCCATTGCGCCTCATCAATCCCAGGGGTGAGCATTGCGCAGATCGCGTACTTCTGTGTAAGTGTAATCTGGCGCGCATCAGTGCGCGACTGGGAGTCTTCGGGGAAGAAATATGAAGCAATCAGCTTGGGCACGAAGTATCGGGAGCAGATTCGCAAATACCTCCTTGGCGATGCCGATTTTCCGGAGAATGCTGCGGTAATGGTTGTTGTCTCGCAGTTAAAGAGGCCGGCCATCGCGTTTAACTTCCCCGAGACCACACGAATTAGCTCCAACCACGCTCATACTCTTCACATTCCTGGGATCACCTTTCAATTGACTCTTGGGAACCAAATCGAGGACGTGACGACTGAGATGTGTATTTTCCGTTCGCCCTTTCATCCTATCTTCGTCTGCAAGCACGGAGATGCTCGCGTTCAGGGGAAAGTACTTCGGCTCATGGGGAAGATCGCGCCGTCTTGGGCCGAATACCCAATTGTGAACGGAGTAGTCTGAAGCTGACGCCGTGCGTTCGGCAGAATGAGTACCTGAAGGGCGCGGTACCTGCCATATTACTTCGAGCGGCTCGATTGCGAATCGGACCTTCCGTAATTGGCCGGGTTCGATCTCAAACCGCTGGCAGCAATTGCTAGACTGCGATCGCGGAGTTTTTCCAGAATTTTGATTTTCTCGGAAAAACTGAGCCCCGCCAGCTTTTTCCGCATTTCCGGCTTGTTCATGTGGGAGAAGAATATCAAGTCGAAGCAGGAAGCGTCCCATCGCATCTACGCTGATAGAATCCTGCTATATGGATTTTAGGACCGCTGGGGCGAGGGACGCGGACGACGGGCACGAGCGGGCACGGCTACAGCCTCTCACGGCTCCATTGGCGGACCAACGACGCATCATGAGCTCTTTCACGGGCGACCCGCAGAACGGCGCTCGGCCGGAGCACGACGGGCCGGTTTTGGTGATGCCTTCGCCGCAAAAGCCCAAACGGCGGCACCTTTGGTTGAAGCGCTTCTGGCTCGTCGTCTTTGTGCTCTTCTGCCTGGAAGTCGGCATCATTCTGACGGTGGTGCCCTGGACCCGCGTGTGGGCGGAGAATTCGCTTTTGCTGGGACATCCGCGGGTCCATGATTGGCTGCAGCAGAATTTTGTTCGCGGCCTGATCAGCGGACTGGGCCTGGTTGACATCTGGATGGGAATCGCCGAGGCGGTCCGCTATCGCGAGGGCCCGGACGTCTGACGTCCAGGGTTCCTGATTTCGCTCGCCCACTGCGGCCAGGCTGGCGCGTTCATCGTACGTTCTCATTGGACCGATATAACAACTGCATGGCTGACAAGAAGGACGAACATCACCGTCATAACCGCTCGCCACTGGCTTACGAGAACAAGAAGTTTCTCAACAGCCCGGACGGCCGGATTCTTCGTATCCTGGCGGAATACCAGGAACCGCTGACTCGCTTCCGGCGCGAACGAATCCAGGACACCATTGTTTTCTTTGGCTCGGCGCGGTTCCACAGCCGGTCGCAGGCGGAAGAAACACTGCAAGTGTTGGAACGACCCCACTCCGCAACGCTGGCCCCTGCGGAAGAGCAGGAGCGTTTGCGGCTTGCCAAGGCCGACGTCGAGATGGCGCGCTACTACGAGGACGCCCGCAAGCTGGCGTTCATGGTAACGCGATGGACGAAGTCGATCAGCCAGCAGCGCCATCGTTTCGTGATCTGCACCGGAGGAGGACCCGGCATCATGGAAGCGGCCAACCTCGGCGCCTCCGAGGCGGGCGGCAAGACCATCGGGATGAACATCAACCTGCCTTTCGAGCAGATGCCCAACGAGTACATTACTTCGGAACTGAATTTCGAGTTCCACTACTTCTTCATGCGCAAGCTGTGGTTCGCTTATCTGGCCAAGGCACTGGTGGTTTTCCCGGGTGGTTTCGGCACCTTCGATGAATTGTTTGAGCTGCTGACCCTGGCGCAAACGGAGAAGCTGGCCAAGCGCATCTGCATCGTGATTTACGGCAAAGATTATTGGGACCGCGTAATCAACTTTCAGGCGCTGGTGGATTCCGGAACCATCTCCCCGAAGGACCTGGAATTGTTTCACTGGGCGAACACGCCCGAGGAAGCCTTCGACTGCTTATGCGGAGACCTTACTCGCTATCACCTGGACCAGCCCAACGCGCGAGAGAAAGAACCGGAGATAGCGAAGACCAGGCCGTGAGAAAGTGGTCAGTGGCTAGTGGTCAGCGGCTAGGTGAGCGGCGGTTTCTCTGCCAGGCTCGTGGCCAACTCTGCCAAGAAAATCCAAGTTGAACCGGTACGAATCTGGATACCCCGCCGAACAGTAGACAGCTGTCCGGTCAAAATAGGCGATCGGCGCATACGGAACGGCTTCATTACCGTCGCTTCAGACAGAGCATCGCAGGCCTTTGCTGGCCACTGACCACTAGCCAAGCACTGTTCCTGCTCCCATGTTTGTGCCAGACCGGATTTTTTATACTGCCACGGCACTTTCGTCGCTCGCAAGACCTCACCCGCACAGCGTAAACTGTTGGGCGCATGTCCCTAATCCTAGACGCTGCGGGCCTGACTGACGTGGGACTGGTGCGGGCGTCCAACGAAGATAATTTCGGATACGACGAGCGCCTCGGCATTTTCGTGGTGTGCGACGGAATGGGGGGGCACGCAGCGGGGGAAGTCGCCAGCCAGATTGCCGTTGATACCGTGCTTGGATACTTCCGGGGGCGGAAGCCTGCGGTGGAGGATGATGCCTACCTCGATGACGCGCCGCTGGGGGCTCGTCTTCTGGCTGAGGCGGTCAAGCAGGCCAACGACGCGATTCTAGCGTACGCAGAAGCACATAAGAACACGTCGGGCATGGGAACCACACTGGTAGCGGTCCGCTTTGCCGAAGGTACAGTCAGCATCGCCAATGTTGGTGACAGTCGCATCTACCTGCTGCGTGAGGGCCAGTTGCTCCAACTCACTGAGGACCATTCGCTGGTGATGGAGCAGGTACGCCGTGGCATGCTCACGGTGGAGGAAGCCAAGCGTTCCTCAGCCCAGAACATCATCACTCGCGCGCTGGGGACGGATGAAACCACCCTCCCGGATCTCGGCGAGTTTCCGGCACAGGCGGGAGACGTCCTTCTGCTGGCCACCGACGGAGTACTGCGCCATGTCGAGGACGAGCAGATTCGCGACATCCTGCTGCAAATTCCTTCGCTGAAGGCCGCCTGCCTGACCCTGATCGAAGCGGCCAACCAAGGCGGCGGAGATGACAACTCAACGTGCGTGCTGGTGCGCATGAGCAACGGAGCTGCGCGCATGGCCGACCCGGAAACGCCTCCTCCTGCCTGATTCGGTCGAGGCTCCCGGACGGTTTGCTAAACTCGAGCCTTGGCGAACAACTCCCCCACAACAGAAAAACCTGAGGCGGTGGACTTTTCCCAAGGGCGTACTGCGACGAAAAAGGGCACTGCAGCTTTCGTTTACGTCTTCGCCGTGGCGCTCGGCCTGTTTTCCGGCTGGGTCAACCAGACGGTGGACGATGCTCTGCTCACCGCGTTGTGCGTGCTGGGGTCCACCATGCTTCTGGGCGTGTGGAAGATGCAACGTCCGTGGCGCTGGGTGTTGCTGGTGTGGGTGGGGGTTCCCCTGGTGCTCGCGTACTACCAGTTTGTGGTGCGATGGCCGCACGATCGCGGCCAGATTTACGGAGCGTTCCTGCAGTTACTGGCCGCCAGCGCCGGCGGGTTCGGCGGCCACTTCATGCGGCAAATGATTGACAATGTGTTTCTGAAACAGGGCGAGTGATCCGCGCTATGCCACCACGGCGATCAGCGGCCTTTGCTTCGGTACGACCTCGCCAACTTCGGCGGCGTTAATTCCGGAGAGCGCGCAATTCGGCAAGCAGGCGCTCGGCATCGGAAGCCGCGACCGCGATCAGCAGGCCGCCGGCGGTCTGCGGATCGTACAGAAGGGTGCGAATTTCTTCCGCCACATCGTCCGCAAATTCCACGCAGCTCTCGGCAAAGCTGCGGTTCGCCTTCAGGCCGCCGGGGACGAATCCCGCGCGAACACATTCCAGTGCGCCCTCGAGCAGTGGCACCTGCGACGCCCGGAGCCGCATACTGACGCTGGACGCCATCGCCATCTCGCGCGCATGACCAATGAAGCCAAAGCCGGTGACGTCGGTCAGGGCGTGCACCGCGAAGCCTCGGGTCGCGGTCTCGGCAGCCGCTTTGTTCAGCGCCGTCATTGAGCGTACGGCGTCGCGAATCCAGGCGACATCGGCTTTCCCGCGTTTGATTGCGGTTGAAATGACGCCTGTGCCCAAGGCCTTGGTGAAGATCAGCCGGTCGCCCGCCTGCGCCCCGCGATTCGCCAACACCCGTTGCGGATGAATCGTGCCCGTCACCGCGTAGCCAAGCTTGATCTCGTCATCGCGAATGCTGTGCCCGCCAATGACGGTGCAATTGGCCTCGACCATTTTCGACAGTCCGCCGGCCAGCATTTCTTCCAGGACCTTGAGTTCGCCGCCATCGGGAAAACACACCAGGGTGAGCGCGCTGATCGGCCGGCCGCCCATGGCGTAAATGTCGCTCAGGGCATTGGTGGCGGCAATCTGGCCGAAGGTGTAGGGATCGTCGACAATGGGGGTAAAAAAATCGACCGTCTGCACCAGCGCCAGCTCAGGCGTGAGCTGATACACGCCCGCGTCGTCGGCTGTCTCGAAGCCAACCAGCACATTGGGATCATGTTGCCGGGCTAATTTCCCAAGCACCGAGTCCAGCACCGCCGGACTTAGCTTGCTCGCTCAACCCGCAGCCTTCACCATTTCCGTCAGCCGAATGGTCTTCACATCGGTCATACTGTTTCATTCTAGCAATGGGTGTGGAGCACTGAGTGTCTGCAGTCGGCATGACCACATCTCGCGAGGCTGCCGCATCGCCGCGACGCCGAAACTTCCACTGTCAGCAGGGGTTAGGTTAGCCGTCCATCGTATTTGCGGAACCCGCTGTCCGGTTTCGAACCGGAGCATGCGTACCGTATAATTGCGCTTTCATTAACCCTGTACTGAGGTTTCGTCATTTCTTGCCATCTTCAGGTAGGACCCGCGGCGGTTTTGGCTCGCGGGGCCCGCTGTTGTGCCGCGGCGATCAGTTTCCTCCTGGCGTTCCTTCTCCTCGCGGGCATGTGTGCGGCACAGGAAAATAACGTGGTGGCCGAGGTCATTGTCCACGGAAATCGCCGCATCCCGGCCGAAACCATCAAAGCCCGCATGTTCACCCGCCCGGGCGATGTTTACGACCAGGCGGCGCTGGAACGGGATTTCAACTCGCTGTGGAACACCGGATATTTTGACGATCTGCGCATCGAGCGGGAGCCCTCCACCAAGGGCTGGATTATCCACGTTTACGTTAAGGAAAAGCCGACGATCCGCGAGATCAAGTACGAGGGGTTGAGTTCGGTCTCACAGAGCGACGTTCTGGACAAGTTCAAGGAACGCAAAGTGGGCCTGACGCAGGAGAGTCAATACGATCCGACCAAGGTGAAGCGCGCCGAGGTCGTCATCAAGGAGTTGCTGGCCGCGCACGGCCGGCAGTTCGCCACGGTCCGCTCGGAAGTCCGGCCTATTCCGCCGGCGGCGGTTGGCCTGACGTTCGTCGTGAAGGAAGGCCCGAAAGTGAAGGTTGGGAAGATCACTTTTGAAGGCAACAAGGCAATATCCAGCCGGGAACTTCAGAGCGCGATGAAGAACCTCAAACCGATTGGCATCCCCCACTCGATCTTCCTGGAGAACCTTTTTCCTCGCACCTACGATTCCACCAAGCTGAATGAGGACGCGGAACGCGTCCGCTATTACTACCAGACCAAGGGTTACTTCAAGGCGCTGGTTTCCGACCCGCAGACGCAGATTCATGACACCAGCGGCGTGAAGTGGTATTGGCCCTTCAAGTCGTCGCCCGGCAAAGCCGTTGACATCAAGCTGCCGGTGGAGGAAGGCCCGCGCTATCGCTTGAAGGAGATCGTCTTCAGCGGCAACAAAGCTGTCGCGGATCCCGCCCGGCTGCGGCCACTGTTCAAGATCAAGGATGGCGACATCTTCGATGCTGAGGCCATCCGCAAAGGTCTGGATAACCTGCGCAAAGCATATGCGGCGCTGGGCTACATCAACTTTACTCCGGTGCCCAACACCGAGCCGGACGATGAGAAAAGACTCATCACCTTAAGAATCGACCTGGATGAAGGCAAGCAGTTCTTCGTTCGCCGCATCGAGTTCCAGGGCAACACCACCACCCGCGACAAGGTGATTCGTCGCGAGCTGGCGCTGGAAGAGGGCCAGGTTTACAACGGCAACCTTTGGGAGTTAAGTCTGCAGCGTCTGAACCAGCTGCAATACTTCGAGGCGCTCAAGCCTGAGCAAGACTCCGAGATTAAGCAGAACGTGCAGGATGCGACCGTGGACATCACCCTGAAGGTCAGGGAGAAGGGCAAGAACAGCATTGGCTTAACCGGAGGTGTCAGCGGATTGTCGGGCGCTTTTATCGGACTGAACTACACCACCAACAATCTGTTTGGCAAAGGTGAAAGCTTGTCGGTGCAGTTCCAGGTCGGCCAGTACCAGAAGAATGAGACGCTTTCGTTTACTCAGCCTTATCTGTTTGACCGGCCGCTCCAGTGGGGCTGGTCGGTGTACCACAGCAGCTACAACTACAATCAGGCAGCGCTGACGCAAATCCAGCTTAACCAGACAATCAACCTGCCGCAGAGTTATCAGGCCTTGTTGCAGAACTTCACCCAGACGAGCACGGGGTTTTCCTCTTCTCTGTCCTATCCCATCAAGCGCTCTTTCAAGCGGGTGGGCATGACCTACAACTTCGACGATTCGTCCGTGACGACATACAGTCAGGCGTCGGCGGACTATTTCGAGGCGCTGGCTTTCCGAGGTATCTCAGGCCCCAATTCTCTGACCGGAATCGTCACCAGCAAGGTCGTCCCCAACTTCTCCTACAACAGGATCGATAACCCAGCCCGCCCCCATTCCGGGCAGAGCCTGTACGTGGCGACCGAGGTGGCAGGCTTGGGCGGGAACGTGAAGTATTTCAAACCGGTGGCCGAATATAAAAGGTTCATGCCCGTGAATAAGGGGCGCAACACCTTCGGCTTCCGGCTGCTCGGCTCATGGGTTTCCGGATACGGCGGCCAAGTGGCGCCGCCCTTTGATCGCTTCTATATGGGCGGCGACACGGACATCCGGGGATTCGATATCCGGGCCATCTCGCCGGTTTCCTTCTTCCCCAACGTCATCACTGTTCCGCTTGCAAAATCCGGACGGCACACCGGTTCCATTGAATCCCGCCAATCCGCGACAGGGGAATTGGACCGTCACCATCCCGGTGGAGCAGATCATCTTCCCTGGTGGCGACACCAATATCGTCAACAACCTCGAGTACCGCGTGCCCATAGTTGGGCCGGTTACCCTTGCAGTCTTTGTTGACACAGGAATGGACTTCATCTCCCAGGAATCGCAACTGCGCATTGCAGGACCGCAGGTTACGACCCTGCAGAATACGGTTTTCGGCTGCCCATTCTTGACCACCACTTACACTTGCGCCGGCGGAAGCACGATCCCGTTCTCGGCCGAACTCAAGCCGGTGTCGGGCACCAACTACCAACCGCGAATGTCCACCGGCCTGGAACTGCAGGTCATCATGCCGGTGGTGAATGCACCTTTCCGCGTCTATTACGCCTACAACCCGCTGCGTATCGACGAAACCGTGTATTCGCCGAATCCTCTTACCCGCGCCATGTTCCCGCCGGGGGCGGCGGGTGACTTCACCTATGCTCAGGCAGTTTCGCTGTTCCAGCCCAGTTACCTGTTACGCGAGCCCAGGAAAACCTTCCGCTTCACGGTTGCAACCACGTTCTAAACTGTCTTTTCTGGGGCTTGGTTTGACGGTGAGGAGCGGGGTTCCCTATAATGGAAGAATCCGCACCGCCGAATTTTCCGGCCGGGGAGCGTGCGATCTGCATTCTGAGCAGTGCGCGGTTCTTCGGCAGTCCAGGCAGAACGCAGTCAGATCGCGCTCGCCGCTGGAACACCTGAGGAATTCCCGGAGCAGTTCAAGGAGCTACACCAACTCAATGAAGCGTACGTTGATCGCCACCGCCGTCTGTGCTGTGGTTCTCACCATTTCGGCACTGGCCCAATCGGGTTCGCCAACCCCTGGTGGCGCCGCACCCGCTGCCTCCACTCCAGTTGCAGCCACAACCCCGTCCAGCGGCACCAAGATCGGCACCATCGACATGCAGGGTGCAGTTGCCGGCAGCAATGAAGGCGCGCGTGATTTCGAGGCGCTGAACAAGAAGTTCGAGCCGCGCCGCACCGAGTTGCAAAACCTCAACACCGAGGTTGAAAACCTGAAGAAGCAACTCAATACGCAGGGCGACAAGATGAATGAAGAGGCCCGCGCCACCCTGGTGAAATCGATTGAAACCAAGCAGAAGAGTCTGCAGCGTTCGGCTGAAGATGCGCAGAATGAATATCAGGCCCAGTTGAATGAGATTGCGCAGCGGATTCTGCAGAAGATGGCGCCCGTCATCGACAAGTACGTCCGGGCCAATGGCTACGGGCTGTTGCTGGACTCCTCCAATCAGTGGCCGCAAGGTCCCATCATCATGACAACCGCCTCGATGGACATTACCAAAGCGATTGTTGACGCCTACAACGCTCAGTCGGGCGTGGCTCCTCCAGCTTCGGCTCCGAAGGCGAGCGGTTCAGCAACCAGCAAGCCAGCGAGCACGACTTCCAGCGCCGGCCACTAAGCCTGCCGCCGCCGCGACCAAACCACAATAGCGTCGTTGCGATTTATGCTCCAGGGCCGCCATGAATGGCGGCCTTTTCGATTTCTCAGTAGATAGCTGACTTTTTTGGGCGTAGTCGAACGCCTTCGGCGGGAAAATCCTTGGCCTGTGGAAAACCTTGTGGAGAATATGGCCTGTGGAACTTGCAGGCCGTGTTCTTTCAGTCACTTACCTCCGCTGCCCCGCTTGTGATGCAGATTTAAGGCGTAGATAAATCAGTGGGTTAGCAAGAATGTAAACATTCTGTGAGTGGCTTTGGCCGGGAACGGCCGGAGGGAGCTAGCATTCAGAGGTTTTGCACAATTTGCCCCGTTTTGCAGCAGGGTAATCATGCCATAATCACGGCGATTCCAGACGGCCCGACCTCACCCTACTTCAGTCTTCTCCCACCTTAAGCACCGCCAGAAACGCCTCCTGCGGGATGTCCACCCGGCCGATTCGCTTCATCCGCTTCTTGCCTTCTTTTTGCTTTTCCAGCAACTTGCGCTTACGCGAAATGTCGCCGCCGTAGCACTTGGCGATGACGTTCTTCCGCATCGCATGCACAGTTTCACGGGCAATCACCTTGGCGCCGATGGATGCCTGGATGGCGACCTCGAACATCTGCCGCGGGATGAGTTGCCGCATCTTGGAAACCAGCGCCTTACCGCGCTCGTAGGCGAAGTCGCGGTGCACGATGATGGAAAGTGCGTCCACCGGATCGCCCGAGACCAGGATGTCAAGCTTTACCATCGGCGATTCCCAAGTCCCGCTCAGGTGGTAGTCGAGCGAAGCGTAGCCGCGTGAAACCGTTTTCAGCCGGTCGTAAAAATCGAGCACGATTTCGTTCAGCGGCAATTCATAACTGAGCATCACCCGGGTCGAGCTGACGTATTCGAAGCCTTTCTGCTTGCCGCGCTTCTCCTCCACCAATTTCAAAATGCCGCCCACATACTCCTCATTGCTGAGAATGGTCGCCAGGATAACGGGCTCCTCGATCTTGGCTATCTCGCTTGGGTCCGGCCAGCGCGACGGATTGTCCACCTCAAGCACGCTGCCATCGGTCAGTGTGACTCTGTAGCGGACACTGGGGGCAGTCGTGATCAGCTCGAGGTTGAATTCGCGCTCCAGCCGCTCCTGGATGATCTCCATGTGCAGCAGTCCAAGGAAGCCGCAGCGAAAGCCGAAGCCCAGCGCGGCCGAGCTTTCCGGCTCGAAGAAGAATGACGAATCGTTGAGCCGTAGCTTTTCCAGCGCCTCACGCAACGCCGTGTGCTCGTGAGCATCCACGGTGTACAGTCCGGCGAACACCATCGGCTTGAGTTCCTCGAAGCCTGGCAGAGCTTCGATCGCAGGATGGTTGTCGTCGGTGATGGTGTCGCCAATCTTGCTGTCGGCGACGTTCTTGATATTGGCGCTGAGAAAACCAACTTCGCCGGCCGATAACTGTTCCACTTCCACCGGCTTCGGCGTAAGGACTCCGAGCGTTTCCACGTCGAAGGCGCGGCCATTCGACATCAGGCGAATGTGCTGGCCCTTATACAGCGTGCCCTGGATGACACGCGCGAGCACGATGACTCCGCGATAGGAATCGAACCAGGAATCGAAGATCAGCGCCTGCATCTGATTTGTCGAGCGTCCCTTTGGCGGCGGAATCCGCTTGACGATCGCCTCCAGCACCTCGGGCACGCCCTGTCCCGTCTTGGCGCTGATGGCCAGCGCATGCGAGGCATCCAGGCCGACCGCGCCTTCGATCATCTCTTTGGTGCGCTCGATGTCGGCGCTGGGCAAATCAATCTTGTTGATGACAGGGATGATCTCGAGGCCATTGTTAATGGCGATATAGGCGTTCGCCAGGGTCTGCGCTTCGACGCCCTGCGAGGCGTCCACCACCAGCAGAGCGCCTTCGCACGATGCCAGTGACCGTGAAACCTCGTAGCTGAAATCTACGTGGCCGGGCGTGTCAATGAGGTTGAGCTGATACGTTTGGCCATCCGCCGCCGGATACATCATGCGGACCGAATGCGCCTTGATGGTGATGCCGCGCTCCCGCTCCAGGTCCATCGCATCCAGCACCTGGGCCTGCATCTCGCGCGCGGTCAACGAGCCAGTAAGCTCCAGCAGGCGGTCGGCAAGCGTGCTCTTCCCATGATCAATATGGGCGATGATCGCGAAGTTTCGGATGAGTGCTGGATCCATCGAAGCTATTTCTGGCCCGCTGAAAGATAGCCATCTCGGGTAGAGCAGGCCGTCAGACCTGCATCTGAGTCGTTGTAAATACGCGGGGGATTTAGCCCCGGAGAGGCTACTTCGATTCTACAGGAGAAAACGCAGCGTTCTGTTGTGCAGAAGTGCGAGGATCGAGCGATGGACACAGCTTCCAGCGCACGGTTCTAGCTCGCCTGCGGAAATTCACGGCGCACAAAATCGAGCGCGTCGTTCTTGTTCCCCAGCGTGCCTTCCAACTGTGCGTCTTCGACCGCCGACAGAATGTCGCGAAACAGCGGGCCGGGTTGATAGCCGAGTCCGATCAGGTCCTCTCCCGTCAACAGCGGCGTCGGCCTGATCTCCTCCTCCGAAGTCTGTTGCAGGCGGTCGCGCACAAAGTCATAAAGCGCCAGATTGCCATGGCTGCTGAGACAATCAATCCGATGCAGGGCGAGATGCTCATCGAATCGGGGCAAACGCATAAAGCGTTTGAGGGTCGATTCCTTCATGCGTTCCGCGTCGGCGAAACGCATGTGGTTGGCGACCAGCGCGGCGATCTGCCGCGTGTCTTCGTTGGAGAAGTGCAGGCGGTGGCAGATCTCTTCTGCCATGCGCGTACCCACCTCGACATGGCCGTCAAAGCGGATGCGGTCGGGTGCAACCCGAAAGGTCGGCGGTTTACCGACGTCGTGCAGCAGCGCCCCCCATGCCAGAGCGCGGGAACAGCGTGGCGGCAGCTTTTCCAGCAGCAGCAGGGTGTGGACCCAGACATCGCCCTCAGGATGGAACTCGGGCGGTTGCTCGACGCCGTGCATGCGGTCGACCTCCGGCAGCACTTCTTTCAGCAGGCCGGTGCGGTCAAGTAACTCAAAAGCACGGCGCGCGTGCCCTTCGGTGAGCATCTTGGTCAACTCGTCGCGTACGCGCTCGCGGCTGACTTGCTGAATTCCCGGCGCCAGCCGCTGAATGGCGGCGAATGTCTCCGGCTCGATGGTGTATTCGAAGCGAGCCGCAAAGCGCACTGCCCGCAACATACGCAGTTTGTCTTCGGCGAAGCGGCGTTCGGGATCGCCGATGGCGCGGATCACGCCGGCCTTCAGGTCATCGCGCCCGCCGACGAAATCGAGCACGCGATTGCCGTCCAGCGGGTCCATCAGCAAACCGTTGATGGTGAAGTCGCGGCGCTGCACGTCTTCGCGCGGGTCGGTGGCGTAGCTCACGCGGTCAGGATGGCGCCCGTCGGTGTAGGTGCCGTCGTTGCGAAAGGTGGCAACCTCGACGTAGTTAGGGTGCTCGGAAGGAGCGTCCGGGTGTTCGACCCAAGTTTCACTTGTTTGGGCGGAGCTTCGGCAGTGGGTCTCAGCGGGACCAGCACCACGCCAAACTGCGCGCCCACAGCATAGGTCTCCGGGAAGATGCGCATGACTTCGGGCGGAGTGGCGTCGGTGGCGACGTCATAGTCGGCGGGAACGACGCCCAGCAACATGTCGCGGACGCAGCCTCCCGCAAGATAGGCCTGAAAGCCGCGGTTGCGCAATTCACGAACGATGTTGGTGGCGTGCTGCTGCATCGGTATCATTTGATTGTAGCGGGAGCCAAGCTTGGGCGCTAAACGGGTCATTGAACAGAAGAACAGATCCCTCGCGGACTAAAGTCTCGTGGCGACAAAACAAAGTGGATTCCCCTTACAATATTTCTGTGAGCGACGTTTACATTCTCGGCATCGAAAGTTCCTGCGATGAGACGGCGGCGGCCGTGGTTCGCTCGGGCGAGGAGCTGATCTCGAATGTTGTGTACTCGCAGTTTGCCACGCACCAGCCGTACGGAGGAGTTGTGCCGGAGCTGGCTTCGCGCGAACATTTGCGCGCGATCGTGCCGGTCGTGCGCAAGGCACTAGACGATGCCGCCAAGTCCTACGAAACCATGGACGCCATCGCGGTGACCAAGGGGCCTGGCCTTGCCGGGTCGCTGCTGGTCGGTTTGAGCTATGCCAAAGCGCTGGCCTACGCGCTGGAGAAGCCGCTCATCGGGGTCAATCATCTGGAAGGACACATCCACGCCGTTCTTCTGGAGGAGCGCCAGAAGGGCAACCACGAGTTGGAATTTCCTGTGCTCGCGCTGGTGGTGAGCGGCGGGCACACGCATCTCTATCTTGCTGAGCGCCGCCAAGACGGCTGGGTGTACCACGATGTGGGACATACCCGGGATGACGCAGCCGGCGAAGCTTTTGACAAGGTTGCCAAGCTTCTGGAGCTCGGCTATCCGGGCGGACCAGTGATCGACTTCCTCGCGCAGCACGGAAATCCGGAGGCGGTAAAGTTTCCCTTCGCGCAGATCAAGCATCGCGACCGGAATCCCCAGAACCGCCACGCCGACGACGCTCGCCGCGTGGATTTTTCCTACAGCGGGATCAAGACCGCAGTCCTGCGCTATGTGGAAACGCACAATATGCACGAGAAGATCGAACAACGGCGGCGGGCTCTGGCCGGATTGCCGGGCCGCACTCCGTCAGACTACCTCACCGCCTGCGATCGGCAAACCCTCGATCTGGTGGCGTCTTTCCAGCGCGGCGTGGTTGATGACCTGGTCAGTAAAACGCTGCTGGCGGCGCGGGAGCACAACGTTGCCACCCTGTTTGTGACGGGTGGCGTTGCCGCCAACAGCGAATTGCGCAAGACCTTCGAGGCGCGCGGCGCGGAAGAGGGAGTGCCGGTTTATTTTCCCTCCCGCAAACTTTCGACCGACAATGCCGCGATGATTGCGGCCGCAGCCTATCCACGATTTCTGGCGCGCCAGTTTGCCGATGCGGAATTCTCCGCTGACGCGGCCCTGCGGCTGCGTTAGCCCGGAGCTTGTGCTGCGCCCCTATTCTTCTTCGGTGGAAATTTTCGATTCGATCTCCATGTCGCGAAACTCGCTCGATTCGAAGATCTCGCGGCAGTCGAGACACTCGACATATTCCGCATCTTCGTCACGGGAGACCACTTGGACACGAGGATGGAGACACTGCTGGTCCATGGATTCGCTCTATGAGAGGTTGGGGTTCCTACGCGCCGGCTGGCTCATGTTCATACAAGCACGCCCCTAACGTGAGCGGGACGGGAATTGTCCGGTATTTTAGACTGGCGGCGCGGCTTGTCAAGCATTTCTCGCAGGCGGAGTGTTAATTCTGCATACCGGGCCTCCTTCTCCAGGAGACAAAACCGGTGCGATCAAGGGGCCTCTACGGGGATATCCGACTTTATTAATCGCCATTCGCTAAGCCATTCGCTGCTCTGTATTTACAGCTGGCTGCGTTGTCTCACCGTTGGCTGCAAAGGGTTGCATGGATGCCCCGCGGCGTCGTAGAATCAAACTGCGACTGATTTGGTCGCATATACATCTGAGTACCGATGCTGAAGCTGACCAAGAAAGCGGACTACGGGCTGATCGCGATGCGGCACTTGGCCGAGCATGCCGACTTGGGAGCATGCAGCGCCAAGGACCTGGCCGAGATGTACAGCATGCCGCAGGAGGCGTTGGCGAAGATCCTGCAAAAGCTGACCAAGGCCGGACTGCTGGTTTCGCAGTATGGAACCAATGGCGGCTACACGCTGTCCCGTGATCCCAGGCACATCAGCGCCTTCGAGGTAATTCGTGCCATTGACGGTCCGTTGTTCATCACTTCGTGCAGCTCGGCGACCGAAGATTGCGAGCAAAGTGACCGCTGCACTGTCCGCGAACCGCTGCGAAGAGTGAGCCGCAGCATCGAAGAGGTTTTGAATCGGTTGACCATTTGGGAGATGACCGAACCGGAGCACGAGTCGGCGCCGGAGCTGGTCACTCTTGGCTGGGGCGCCACCAAGGCAGACCAAGTTTAGGAGATGTCACACGCAATGAGCACGAATGTAATTTCGACCAACGGAAGCAAGGATGTGAAGCTGCCCATCTACATGGATAACCATGCCACCACGCAGGTTGATCCGCGGGTGCTGGAAGAGATGTTGCCCTACTACACGGAGAAGTTCGGCAATGCAGCGAGCCGCAACCACGAATTCGGCTGGATCGCCGAACAAGCGGTGGAGCAGGCGCGTGAGCGCATCGCAAAGCTCATCGGTGCGACGGCGAAGGAGATCATCTTTACTTCAGGCGCGACGGAGAGCGACAACCTTGCCATCAAGGGTGTCGCCGAGATGTACAAGGAAAAGGGTAATCACATCATCACCCAGGCCATCGAGCACAAGGCTGTGCTCGACACCTGCAAGCGCCTGGAAAAGTACGGCTTCCGCGTCACTTATCTGCCGGTGCAGAAAGATGGCCGCATTGATCTCGACGACCTGAAGCGATCCATGGATGACAAGACCATCCTGGTCACCATCATGGCCGCGAACAACGAAATTGGCGCGTTGCAGCCCATCCGCGAGATTGGCGCGCTGTGTCACGAGCGTGGTGTGCTGTTCCACACCGACGCCGTGCAGGCCATCGGCAAGGTCCCGTTCAACGTGATCCAGGACAACGTGGATCTCGCTTCGATCACGGCGCACAAGCTCTATGGGCCCAAAGGCGTCGGTGCTTTGTATGTGCGGCGCAAGAATCCGCGCGTGCAACTGGTAGCGCAGATTGACGGCGGCGGGCACGAGCGTGGCATGCGCTCGGGCACGCTCAACGTTCCGGGAATCGTGGGACTGGGCAAAGCGTGCGAGATTGCGACCAACGGCATGGCCGAAGAAGCCAAGAAGCTTGGGGCTCTTCGCGACCGCCTGAAGGACGCCATCATGGGCCAACTGGACGAGGTTTACATCAATGGCTCCGTCGAGCATCGCCTGCCCGGCAACCTGAACATCAGTTTCGCGTATGTCGAAGGCGAATCGCTGCTGATGGGCATCAACGATATTGCGGTTTCGAGCGGCTCGGCGTGCACCTCCGCGACGCTGGAGCCATCTTATGTATTGAAGGCCCTGGGCGCCGGCGACGATCTGGCGCACAGCTCCATCCGGTTCGGCCTGGGACGCTTCAACACCGAAGCCGAGGTGGATTATGTGGCCGAGCGCGTGGTGGACACGGTGAAGCGCCTGCGCGAGTTGTCGCCGTTGTACGAGATGGCGAAAGAAGGAATTGATTTGACGAAGGTCCAGTGGGCGGCCGAGCCGACTCACTAGTCCAATTCAGAACGTTGGCAATTTAGGAGACTACTTCATGGCTTACAGCGACAAGGTCCTTGACCATTACACAAACCCCCGCAATGTGGGCTCGCTCGACAAGAGCAGCTCCGAAGTGGGCACCGGACTGGTGGGAGCGCCTGAGTGCGGCGATGTGATGAAGCTGCAGATCAAGGTCAATCCCGCGACCAACATCATTGAGGACGCCAAGTTCAAGACGTTCGGCTGCGGCTCGGCGATTGCCTCTTCCTCACTTGCAACCGAGTGGGTGAAGGGCAAGACCGTGGATGAGGCGCTGTCCATCCGGAACACCGACATCGTGAAAGAGTTGTCGCTGCCTCCGGTGAAGATCCACTGTTCGGTGCTGGCAGAAGACGCCATCCGCGCTGCGATTGGCGACTGGAAGAAGAAGAACGGCGTGACCCAGACCCTCGGCGCAAAGCGCCCCGGTCGAGCAGCGGGCGTAAAATTTGATTGAGGATCGGCGGACCGCGCCTGGTGGCGAGGTACGCCGGAACAGGACCATGAGCACGATCAACATCGAGAATCCGGCCGAAACGTCAGCCCCTGCCGCTAAGGGTATACAGGTAACGGAGAAGGCGATAGCTCGCATCCGCGCGGTTCTGGCGAAGGAAAATATTTCGCCCGACGAAGGCGGCCTTCGCCTGGGTGTGCAGGGTGGTGGCTGTTCGGGACTGAGTTACAACATCCGCTTCGACACGCAGCCGCGCGAACGCGATCGCGTCTTTCAGTTCGACGACGTTCGCGTCTTCGTCGATCCCAAGTCGTTCATTTATCTGCACGGCATGGTCCTGGATTACGAAGAGACTTTGATGCACCAGGGCTTCGTGTTCCAGAACCCGAACGCGAAGAAGTCCTGTGGCTGCGGCACTTCGTTCTCGTAAGGAGCCGGTCCGCGCGGCGTAGAACACAGGTGGAATCTCATCCTGCCTGGGCCAGCGGTAAGCCGCGAAACATCCAGTTCGCAAATGTGGCATTCATTGGGCGGGCCGTGCGAGGGCGAAAGAAACCAGCCGCGAATGCGGCGGCGTTTGAGTTAGCCGCGGGCGCGAGCTTGGGATGAAGGCACAACGAGTAAGGAAGTAGCTCCTTCAGGGAAAGGCACGATTCGATGACCCAAACTGAACCAAAGAGCGCCGAGTCGAAAGGGCATTCTGGTTGTCAGTCAAGGCAAGCCGGACAAGGTCAATTGCTGGTCTTGCGGAGCCATGCGCGCCGCGCACTTCTGCCAGCAATGCGGCAAGGTCCAGCCGCCGGTGCCGGTGGACTACTTCACTTTTTTTGGGTTGCCCTACAAGTTGAATCTGGAGAGCGGGAAGCTGGAGCGCGAGTTCTACGATCTGAGCCGTCACCTGCATCCCGACATCAATGCCATCAAGAGTGATCGCGAACAGCAGTGGGCGCTGGAGCAGAGCTCGCACCTCAACGACGCTTATCGCACGCTGAAAGACCCAATCACCGGACCGAATATCTCCTGCGGCTGCAAGGCGTGCAATTGGAAGAGCAGTCCAAGGCGGCTACCGAAGAGGCGCGCCGCACCGGGAAGCTGAAGAAGCAGGTTGTTCCGCCGGATCTGCTGGAAGAAGTTTTCGAGTTGAACATGCAGCTGGAAGAGATGCGGATGAACAAGAAGATGGGCGAACAGGACCGCACTCTCGAGCGTCAATTAGAGGACGCGAAAAAGCACTTGCAGACGAAGCGTGACGGCATGATGCAGGAGTTGGGCAGCGCATGGAACGAGTGGGATGCGCTGGTGGACCGGGCAGAACAGGGTGAAACGGTTTTGGACGAGGACCGTCTGGCCGTGCGCGACAAGATGGTGGATGTGCTGAATCGCCGGAATTATCTGCGTAACCTGCTGCGCGACATTGATGAAGTATTGGAGAGCTGAAAAAAACAGTTGTCAGTGGTCGGTGGTCAGTTGCAAGTTTGTGTGCGGGCGTCGTAGAATCAAACTGCGACTGATTTGGTCGCATATACATCTGAGTACCGATGCTGAAGCTGACCAAGAAAGCGGACTACGGGCTGATCGCGATGCGGCACTTGGCCGAGCATGCCGACTTGGGAGCATGCAGCGCCAAGGACCTGGCCGAGATGTACAGCATGCCGCAGGAGGCGTTGGCGAAGATCCTGCAAAAGCTGACCAAGGCCGGACTGCTGGTTTCGCAGTATGGAACCAATGGCGGCTACACGCTGTCCCGTGATCCCAGGCACATCAGCGCCTTCGAGGTAATTCGTGCCATTGACGGTCCGTTGTTCATCACTTCGTGCAGCTCGGCGACCGAAGATTGCGAGCAAAGTGACCGCTGCACTGTCCGCGAACCGCTGCGAAGAGTGAGCCGCAGCATCGAAGAGGTTTTGAATCGGTTGACCATTTGGGAGATGACCGAACCGGAGCACGAGTCGGCGCCGGAGCTGGTCACTCTTGGCTGGGGCGCCACCAAGGCAGACCAAGTTTAGGAGATGTCACACGCAATGAGCACGAATGTAATTTCGATCAACGGAAACAAGGATGTGAAGCTGCCCATCTACATGGATAACCATGCCACCACGCAGGTTGATCCGCGGGTGCTGGAAGAGATGTTGCCCTACTACACGGAGAAGTTCGGCAATGCAGCGAGCCGCAACCACGAATTCGGCTGGATCGCCGAACAAGCGGTGGAGCAGGCGCGTGAGCGCATCGCAAAGCTCATCGGTGCGACGGCCAAGGAGATCATCTTTACTTCAGGCGCGACGGAGAGCGACAACCTTGCCATCAAGGGTGTCGCCGAGATGTACAAGGAAAAGGGTAATCACATCATCACCCAGGCCATCGAGCACAAGGCTGTGCTCGACACCTGCAAGCGCCTGGAAAAGTACGGCTTCCGCGTCACTTATCTGCCGGTGCAGAAAGATGGCCGCATTGATCTCGACGACCTGAAGCGATCCATGGATGACAAGACCATCCTGGTCACCATCATGGCCGCGAACAACGAAATTGGCGCGTTGCAGCCCATCCGCGAGATTGGCGCGCTGTGTCACGAGCGTGGTGTGCTGTTCCACACCGACGCCGTGCAGGCCATCGGCAAGGTCCCGTTCAACGTGATCCAGGACAACGTGGATCTCGCTTCGATCACGGCGCACAAGCTCTATGGGCCCAAAGGCGTCGGTGCTTTGTATGTGCGGCGCAAGAATCCGCGCGTGCAATTGGTGGCGCAGATTGACGGCGGCGGCCACGAGCGTGGCATGCGCTCGGGCACTCTCAACGTTCCGGGAATCGTGGGACTGGGCAAAGCGTGCGAGATTGCGACCAACGGCATGGCCGAAGAAGCCAAGAAGCTTGGGGCTCTTCGCGACCGCCTGAAGGACGCCATCATGGGCCAACTGGACGAGGTTTACATCAATGGCTCCGTCGAGCATCGCCTGCCCGGCAACCTGAACATCAGTTTTGCGTATGTCGAAGGCGAATCGCTGCTGATGGGCATCAACGATATCGCGGTTTCGAGCGGCTCGGCATGCACCTCCGCGACGCTGGAACCATCTTATGTATTGAAGGCCCTGGGCGCTGGCGACGATCTGGCGCACAGCTCCATCCGGTTCGGCCTGGGACGCTTCAACACCGAAGCCGAGGTGGATTATGTGGCCGAGCGCGTGGTGGATACGGTGAAGCGCCTGCGCGAGTTGTCGCCGTTGTACGAGATGGCGAAAGAAGGAATCGATTTGACGAAGGTCCAGTGGGCGGCGGAGCCGACTCACTAGTCCAATTGAGAGTTGCAATTTAGGAGACTACTTCATGGCTTACAGCGACAAGGTCCTTGACCATTACACAAACCCCCGCAATGTGGGCTCGCTCGACAAGAGCAGCTCCGAAGTGGGCACCGGCCTGGTGGGAGCGCCTGAGTGCGGCGATGTGATGAAGCTGCAGATCAAGGTCAATCCCGCGACCAACATCATTGAGGACGCCAAGTTCAAGACGTTCGGCTGCGGCTCGGCGATTGCCTCTTCCTCACTTGCAACCGAGTGGGTGAAGGGTAAGACCGTGGATGAGGCGCTGTCCATCCGGAACACCGACATCGTGAAAGAGTTGTCGCTACCTCCGGTGAAGATCCACTGTTCGGTGCTGGCAGAAGACGCCATCCGCGCTGCGATTGGCGACTGGAAGAAGAAGAACGGCGTGACCCAGAGCCCGGCGCAAAGCGCCCCGGTCGAGCAGCGGGCGTAAAATTTGATTGAGGATCGGCGAACCGCGCCTGGTGGCGAGGTCGCCGGAACAGGACCATGAGCACGATCAACATCGAGAATCCGGCCGAAACGTCAGCCCCTGCCGCCAAGGGTATCCAGGTTACGGAGAAGGCGATAGCTCGCATCCGCGCGGTTCTGGCGAAGGAAAATATTTCGCCCGACGAAGGCGGCCTTCGCCTGGGTGTGCAGGGTGGTGGCTGTTCGGGACTGAGTTACAACATCCGCTTTGACACGCAGCCGCGCGAACGCGATCGCGTTTTTCAGTTCGACGACGTTCGTGTCTTCGTCGATCCCAAGTCGTTCATTTATCTGCACGGCATGGTCCTCGATTACGAAGAGACTTTGATGCATCAGGGCTTCGTGTTCCAGAACCCGAACGCGAAGAAGTCCTGTGGCTGCGGCACATCGTTCTCGTAAGAAGCCGGTCCGCGCGGCGTCGAACACAGGTGGAACCTGAACCCACCTGGGCCCGCGGTAAGCGCACATCCAGTTGCAACTGTGGCATTCATTCGGCCGGCCGTGCGAGGGCGAAAGAAACCAGCCGCGAATGCGGCGGCGTTGAGTTGGCCGCAGGGACGAGCTTGGGATGAGGCACAGCGACTAGGGAAGTAGCTCCTTCGGGGAAAGGCACGATTCGATGACCCAAACTGAACCAAAGAGCGCCGAGTCGAAAGGCATCCTAGTTGTCGGGCAAGGCAAGCCGGACAAGGTCAATTGCTGGTCCTGCGGGGCCATGCGCGCGGCGCACTTCTGTCAGCAATGCGGCAAGGTCCAGCCGCCCGTGCCGGTGGACTACTTTACTTTTTTTGGGTTGCCCTACAAGTTGAATCTGGAGGCCGCGAAACTGGAGCGCGAGTTCTACGATCTGAGCCGTCACCTGCATCCCGATATCAATGCCATCAAGAGCGGTCGCGAACAGCAGTGGGCGCTGGAGCAAAGCTCGCACCTTAATGACGCTTATCGGACACTGAAGGACCCAATCACGCGCACCGAGTATCTCCTCCGGTTGCAAGGCGTGCAATTGGAAGAGCAGTCCAAGGCGGCCACGGAAGAGGCGCGCCGCACCGGGAAGTTGAAGAAGCAGGTTGTTCCGCCCGATCTGCTGGAAGAAGTTTTCGAGTTGAACATGCAGCTCGAAGAGATGCGGATGAACAAAAAGATGGGCGAGCAGGACCGCAATCTCGAGCGGCAGTTAGGGGACGCAAAGAAGCATTTGCAGGCCAAGTACGACGGCATGATGCAGGAGCTTTGTTCCACGTGGAACAATTGGGACGCGCTGGTGGACCGCGCGGAACGGGGGGAAACCGTCCTGGACGACGATCGTCTGGCCGTCCGCGACAAAATGGTCGAAGTGCTGAATCGCCGCAACTACCTGCGCAACCTGCTGCGCGACATTGATGAAGTATTAGAGAGCTAACGGCTAAAGACTAAGACCTGGGAATGGCAACGGAACGCATCGTCGGCATTGATCTGGGCACCACCAACTCGCTGGTGGCCTATATGGCCAGCGACCGCCCGGTCGTCATTCCCGGCGAGGACGGTTTAAATCTGGTGCCTTCGGTGGTCGCGCTCGACGAGAATGGGCAGATTGTTGTTGGCAGCGCTGCAGGCAAGTACCTGATCGAGACCCCGGAGCGTGCGGTGTATAGCGTCAAGCGCCTGATGGGGCGCGGGGTCGAGGACATTCAAGAAGAGCTGAAATTTTTCCCGTTCCGGCTGGCAGATGATCTCGCACCGGGCGAAGTCCTGCGCATCAAGCTGGGCGACAAGACCTTCACTCCGCCCGAGATTTCGGCATTTATCCTGCGCCAACTGAAGCGCAATGCTGAACGCTACTTTGGCACGCCGGTGACCAAGGCCGTCATCACCGTACCTGCCTACTTTAACGATGCGCAGCGGCAGGCCACCAAGGACGCGGGACGTATCGCTGGATTGGAAGTGCTGCGCCTGGTGAACGAGCCCACTGCCGCCTCTCTCGCCTACGGTCTGGACCAAGCAGCAGAACGGAACCGTGGCCGTTTACGATCTCGGCGGTGGCACGTTCGACATCTCCATTCTGAAGCTGCACGAAGGGATCTTCGAAGTCATCGCCACCAACGGCGACACCCACCTCGGCGGCGACGACATTGACAATCTGCTCATCACCATCGCGCTGGACGATATCCAGGGGGACCTTGGTGTGGATGTTCGGCGAAATGCCGAGATCGTGCAGGCGATTCGCAAAGCGGTGATCGAAGCCAAGATTGAGTTATCCGCGAAGGACAAGACCACGCTCGACGTCGAACTTCCCGGCGGAAAGAGCTACCAGCGCGAGATCGCGCGAGCGCAATTTGAGCAGTTGATTCAGCCGGTCATTGATCGCACGGTGGGCCCTGTTCGGCAGGCGATGAAGGATGCCGGCCTGACCGCGAGGCAGATTGACGAAGCCGTGCTGGTAGGCGGCTCGACGCGAATCCCGCGAGTTCGACAACTGGTGGAAGAGCTATTCGAGCGCACGCCGCACAGCGACTTGAATCCTGACGAAGTGGTCGCCTTGGGCGCGGCCGTGCAGGCGAACATTCTTGCGGGCGGCTCGGAAGCCACCAAGGAGATGTTGCTGCTTGACGTGACGCCGCTGTCGTTGGGGATCGAATCGCTCGGTGGAGGCGTGGTAAAGATCATCCACCGCAATTCCACGATTCCGGCGTCGGCGACCGAACACTTCACCACCGGCGTGGAAGGGCAGACGAACGTCGCGGTGCACGTGGTGCAAGGTGAGCGCGAATTGGCCAAGGATTGCCGCTCGCTGGCGCGCTTCGATCTCAAGGGCATTCCGCCGATGCCGGCCGGTCTGCCGCGCATCGAAGTGAAGTTCCTGATTGACGCCAATGGCATTCTGCATGTTTCCGCGCGGGAGTTGCGCAGTGGCAAGGAGTCCGAGATTGAAGTTCAGCCCAGCTACGGCCTGACCGACGAACAGGTCGAGAACATGATTCTCGAGTCATTCGACTACGCCGAAGAAGATTTCCGCCAGCGGCAGGTAATTGAGGCGCGCAACGAGGCGGACACGATGCTGACGGCGCTGGAGAAGGCCCGCAAGAATCCGGCGTGGGAGCAGTTGTCGCCGCAGGAGCGGACCGACATCACCAAGATGGAAGCTGCGCTGCGCGCGGTGATGAAAGAAGACAATTACCAGGCGATTCGGAGCGCGATTGACGTGCTGAACCAGGGCACCATGCACTTGGCCGAGGTGATGATGGATTCGGCCGTGAGCGCCGCCCTGAAAGGCAAGGACATGGCGACTGCCGATGTGGGCGAGGGCCCGGCAGCGCCACATCCCATCGCGCAGGCAGAGATTAATAAGTAGTGGTCAGTGGCTAGTGGCTAGTGGTCAGAAAGTTGCCAGCGGGCGAGCAGCCGTTTCGGCGAGGTTTGGAATCGCAAATGGGAGGCCGTGTCGATGAGCGGCTTCGGAATGTGTGACACCCATAGTCTTGCGTGGCAAAACAGCGGGAATGAGATAAAACCAAGTTCCGCAGGGACGGCACAAACTGAGCGGGTCTTAAGGCCCGCGACCGAAGGAATCAATGTCAGACGAAAAAACACAAGGCGGCGGAACGGCAACGGAAGAGGCCCTTGGGCCGAATACGGTGCGGCTCACGTTCCTTCCCGACAACAAAACGTTTGAGTTTGAGCACGGCAAGCTGCCGTATCAGGAGCACGGCAAGCCTGAGTCAATCCTTGACGTGGCCATGAACTTCGGCCTGCACCTGGAGCACGCTTGCGGTGGAAACTGCGCCTGCACTACCTGCCACGTCGTGGTGAAGAAAGGCAAGGAGTGCCTGAGCGAGATGGAAGACGATGAAGCCGACCGCCTCGACATGGCTGCCGACCTGCAACTGAATTCCCGCCTGGGATGCCAGGCGGTGATTGAGAAGCCCGGCGAGGTCGTGGTCGAAATTCCGTCGTGGAACCGCAATTATGTTTCTGAAGCGGCGACTCACCACGATTGATCACCACTGATCTTTAGGATTCGAGGAGTCTATGGCTGCTGAACTGAGATGGGACGACGCGGAAGACATCGGCATTGCTCTCGCCGATAAGCTTCCTGAGGTGAATCCGCTGGAGGTCCGCTTTACCGATCTTCACCGCTACGTAACCGAGTCTCCCGACCTTTGTAGACGATCCCAAGATGTCCAATGAGGGCAAGCTGGAAGCCATCCAGATGGCATGGTACGAGGAGTATCAGGACAGACGGTGAGGAGGATCCTACCCTTCGCTGGTGTCACGTGGTGGAAGCGCCGGGCTTTAGCCCGGCGACGCAGATCGCTCCAGCCGAATGCCTTTACCCTCGGACCTCACCAAGACTAAAGCCACTTTCTACGCAGCTTTTGCGGCACGGCGGAAGCCGTGCCCTTCCACCGGTTCCTTGCGGACATTATTTCTTGGGGGTCCGCAAAGAGGCCCGCTGCCCTCGTTACTGCGCCTTCCCGCCGAAAGTCAAGCCCAATCCGGTCGTGAGCAGCACATCGTTGTTCTTTTTTCCTTCCGCAGGCTTGCTGTTGTAACGATCTCCGAAGTTCAAGTTCCAGGTGATCGCGCGGTAAAACTTGCTGGCGATGCCAAAGTCGAAGACGCCGCGATAGCCTCCGCCATCGTTCAGATACGGGAAGAAATAGAAGTCCTGAATGATCGCCGTATTGGCGGTGAACTTATGGCTGAATTCGTCGCCGATGGTGGCATTCATCAGATTGTTGGTAGGGCCGCCATGGGAGTAGTTCTCGTAGGTGTAGCCAAAACCTCCCAGCAGATCAAGCGTTGTCATCTTGCTGGCGATCGCGTGAAAGCCAAGACCGCCGCTGGGACTGATGCGGACGTTGAGGTCCTGGGCATGATCGTACGATCCGGCAAACAAGCCAAACGCAAACCACTTCTTGCTCAGGTTGCGATCGTAACGGATGAAGCCTCCCAGGGCGTTGGCCGTGGTGGAGTTGATGTTGTCGGTGGTACTGGTGGAGTAAATCGAGGCCGCCTGAATCGTCCACTTATCGGTGGTCGTCGGACGCGCAGCGTTAAAGCCTAACGCGAGGTTGGTGGTATCGGAGTTACCTCTCGCCAGCGCGAGGCCGAGATTGCCGCCACCGGCCCAGCCTTCAAGCATTCCGGGATGCAGGGATTTCTCATAGGCGGCCTGATCGGCGGGTGAGCGCATCACCGCCACGTCCGTCATGGGAATGGTCTGCGTCCCCGAAGTGGTGCTGACCGCGACTTCGGAATCTTTCGTCGTCACGGCTCCGGACACAACCTGTTTGTCGGTGCGAGTCACCACCATGGGCTGCCCGGAAGAGAACTCCGCGACCGCGTCCCAATCAATCGTGACAGTACCGGCATGTTCCGTCTTTATCGTGAGCTTCTTGTCGCTCACACTCAGGATCGCGCCTGTCAGGCGATCGCCATTTTTCAGAGTCACCTGTTCGGCATACAGGTTGATGCAACAGCAGCAAACGATAACGGCGTAGACACTACTCTTAAACATATTCGATAAGCCCTCTTTTCCATTGGTGTTCCCGGGACCGGCGCGAGATTTGTTCCTGGGATGGTTGGGTTTGCGAGTCCGAATCGTCTGTGCTTACGCTGGGACGAAAGCACCATCAACCAGCATTCATATGCTTTCGGCTCGCAATGACAAAAATAGCCTCTACATTGTAAACGTTAGAAGACTGAACTTGGGACTGTAAGGCGCAATATTACTTGACACCAAAGTGGTGCTCTCCTCAACTCGGTGCACAATTCTGAATTTGCACCAATGGACACGTGAACGGCCAGTTTCGACTCAGGTTCAAAACGCGACGATCTGGACCCCACAAATCCAGCGGCGAAAAAACTTAGTCCCTAGGTCTAGCTCTTCTGTCGGCGAGAGCGATTTCGCAGTGGCTGTATCCACTTTGAAGGGGCACGCCTTCAGGCGTGCCGGAACGCCGGCCCGGAAGAGATCGGCTTTAAGCCGCTGAGGGAGCCTCCCTCAGGGCCTAAAGGCCGAGCTCGTGTAGCGCCGCTCGGCGCGGCTTAAGCCGCGCCCTTTCAAGGCGGTTACAGCAACCCAGAAACTGCTTTAAATTTTGTTATTTCGTGGCCGCCACCGGTTGCGTCGATTCAATCTTGGCTTCGCGCAAGTACTTGGCGGCTTCTTCCGGCGGCGTTGGATTCTGGTAGAAACCGGTTCCCCATTCGAAGCCTGCGATTTTGGTCAGCCGCGGCATGAACTCAATGTGCCAGTGATAATGGTCCATCGCGGCCTCTTGCACTGGCGCGGTGTGAACCACCAGGTTGTAGGCGGGATAATCGAGCACCTTATCGGCCCGCATCAAAAGGTTCTTCAGGGCTTTGGCCAGGCTTTCATACACTTGCGACGAAGAGTTCTCAAACGCCGACTCATGCCGCTTGGGAAGGATCCAGGTCTCGAAGGGGAACCTGGGCGCGTAAGGAGCCAGCGTGAGAAAGCCGTCATTCTCCGCCACGACGCGCACGCCAGACTCAGTCTCCTGGCGCACGATGTCACAGAACACGCAGCGCTCCTTGTAGATGTAGTACTGTTTGGAGCCTTCCAGTTCCTCGATCACGTGCTTGGGGACAATGGGCAGCGCGATCAGTTGTCCGTGCCCGTGCTCCAAAGTCGCGCCAGCCTGCGGCCCGTGGTTCTTGAAGATCAGGATGTACTTGAAGCGTCGGTCCTTTTTCAGGTCAACAATGCGATCACGATAAGCCCACAGCACGTCTTCGATCCGCTTCTCCGGAAGAGTCGCTAGAGTTGCATCGTGTTCGGGCGTCTCGATAATGACCTCGTGCGCGCCGATACCGCTCATCTTGTCGAACATGCCCTCAGCCTGGCGGCTCAGGATACCTTCGATCCCGAGCGCCGGAAACTTGTTCGGAACCACACGCACCGTCCAGCCCTGCGAATCGCTGGATGCGCCGTTTGGCCGATACGCGAGGACCTCATGCGGCGTCTTGCCTTCGTTGCCGGGACAGAATGGGCAGAAGCCGCCTTTCATCTTGACAGGTTCGCGGCTGAAGTCGGTGGGACGTTTGGCGCGGTCCGTCGATATGATGACCCAGCGACCAACAATAGGATCTTTGCGCAGCTCAGGCACGGCTAACCTCGGGCAGACAACTTGTCTATATTACGACATCGAAGACGCGGGCAATCCTTCCGTCATGGAATTACCGGCCAAAAAAAAAGCCTGGAACGTCGAGGTCCAGGCTCTGAAATCTTCACCAACCTGCGATCACTTCGTTGCCGCCAGACCAATGCACTCTTCCAGCACGTCCATAGCGATGTCGGCCTGCTCTGCCGTTACCACTAGCGGAGGCGCGATGCGAATGCTGTTGGGACCGCAACCGAGGAAGAGGACACCGTGCTCGAATGCCAACTCGACGATGCGGTCGCGTTCAGTGCCGCCCGGCGTCTTGGCTTTTTTGTCGGTAACAATCTCGACACCGATCATGAGTCCCCGCCCGCGAACGTCGCCGACGAGTTCGAGCCGCTGCGGCCAGTCGGCGATGCGTTCCATGATGTGCTTCCCCACAACGTCGGCGTTCCGAATAGCTTCGCGCTCCAGAACATCCATGGTCGCCAACGCCGCGGCGATGCAAACTGGATTGCCGCCGAACGTGGAAGCGTGCGAACCGGGTACCCAATCCATGATCTCGGCCCTCGCCATGGTTATGCCGAGCGGCATGCCGCTGGCAATGCCCTTTGCCATACAAACGATGTCAGGCTCTACGCCGGTGTGCTCGATGGCCCACCACTTACCGGTGCGACCCGCGCCGGACTGCACTTCGTCCGCTACCAGCAGGATGCCGTGGCGATCGCAAATGCGCCGCAACTCCTGCATGAAGACGGTGGGAGCGACCACGTATCCGCCTTCACCCTGAATGGGCTCGACGAAAATCGCAGCCACTTCCTCGGGAGGCAGCGTCGTCTTGAACAGCTTTTCTTCGATGAAGCGCGCACAGCCCAGCGCAAAGGCCTCCGCTTCCTGCCCGCCGCCCACGCATCCGCGATACACATCGGGATAGCGCACGTGCGTGACGCCGGGCACCAGCGGGGCAAAGCGGCGGCGCTGCTGCGGCTTCGACGCGGTCAGCGACAACGCGCCCATGGTGCGTCCATGGAACGCTCCGTAGAAGGCGATGATGTTCTGCCGTTTGGTGTGGTAGCGCGCCATCTTCAACGCTGCTTCAACCGCCTCGGCGCCCGAGTTACCGTAATAAAACTTGTGCGGCCCCTTCATGGGCGCGACCTTGGACAGGCGCTCGGCCAGGGTCACCAGTTGCTCGTAATAGAAGTCGGTGCCCGACATGTGGATCAGTTCGGCAGCCTGATGCTGGATGGCGGCAACGACTTCAGGATGGCAGTGACCTGTGGAAGTAACGGCGATGCCGGCAGAAAAATCGAAGAACTCGTTGCCATCGACATCTTCGACCACCACGCCGCGGCCACGCTTGGCCACCAGGGGATACGAGCGGGTGTAGGACGGCGAAATGTAGCGCCGGTCGCCGTCAAGAATGCGGCGAGCATTGGGGCCGGGCAAGGTGGTCTTGATGTTCGGACCAGCAACGGGCGTCAGGGTTTTGGTAGCCATGGTCTTCCTCCTCTAGGGGCTTGCGGTGCGGGTTTGTGCACCGGAGCTGGGTTTCAGACCGCGCGTGCAATCAGGTTGGACTGGAAAGCGCGGCTTCAGAAAGGGAGAAGCTGCGACTAGTCGCCGGAAAAAAGATTGGGCCGCGCCATGCAGGGAGCCAGCTTCGACTCAGCGCGCGAAGAGATGGGCTGCGACCACGCTCCGCGCACACTCATGCCCAATACCGTGCTCAGCGCGGCAGTGGCGAGATGATGTGGATGGGTGGTGACAGGCTTCATGACCATATCCTGTTTAC
>CAWIMR010000040.1:0-190927 GCA_963837245.1 uncultured Acidobacteriaceae bacterium
TTGCACCGCGTCCAGGCCGTCCAGGAGGGGCATCGACAGGTCGGTCAGAACCAGGTTCGGCTTCAGCTTTACCGCTAATTCGGTGAGTTCGCTTTCCGTCGGCTGCGATCCCTAGCACATCGTAAATCGGCAGCTGAGCAAGGAACGAAGGCTCTCGGCGAAGAGCTGGTGGTCGTCGGCTATTAATAAAGTAGGTCGCATGTTCGGCCGCCAGCCATCATCTGGAACACAGGCGCAGAATCTTCAGGCAGCAATTACAGAAATCGGCCAGGCGCTGGGGGACGCACTCGCACCTATAGTGCCAAATGTTATAGGGCTTCTCCGCCAGTCTACTACAGTAGTTTTACGGTATCCACTGCGAACCAGGGTCAAAACTCAGTCAACTTCCCTCCGCTGGCTGCAACCGCCGCGTACTCACGCCTCCTTTTCCAGGACTACCGTATTTTTTCCACGCTCGGCCTCTGTAGGTTTACGGATTGTCGGAATCCCACACATCCGCGAGAGTTATTGCACGCGGGACTGAACTTTGGGCCGGAACGGTCTCTCCTGAACCGGTTCTACCATCGCAGGTGGGTGTTCTTCCTCGCGTCCTCCGAAACACCGCGGATGCTCCGGGGCGTCCGCGGTGTGTCGGTACAATCCGCTGATCTCCCCAAAGCGAGGCACCGTCATGAACAGCACGAACCGCAGGCGTACGTCCTTCCAGCAATCCCGTTCGACTCGTTGCGCTAGCACTGGCAGGCGCCGTTCTTCGGCTCACCACCGCGGCAAAAATCCGTCGGTGGCACCAAGACGGTTCTTGCCGATGCCCCACAAAGTCCACGGCTAACGTTCCGCACAATCCGCTGAAGGAAGCCTACTTCGGCGAACAGCACCTGCATACTGCCTATTCGCTCGACGCTTATATCGGTGGGGCGCGGCTGATGCCGGCGGATGCCTACCGCTTCGCCAAGGGCGAAACCGTGGAAGTGGGCGGAATCAAGGTCCAGCTCGCGAAGGCGCTTGACTGGGCCGCGGTCACCGACCACGCCGAGTACATCGGAGAAATGTATTCGACCATGGTCGAGGGAGCACCAGGTCACGATCAGGACTTGCTGAAGCAGTTGCGCGGCCTGACCACGATGGATGAGCGCGAGAAATGGTTCCTCGATTACGTCGTCAAGAGCAACCGCTCGACCACGCCACAGCATCCGCCGTTCTTCGCCGGACCGGAAACCTCAATTACGGCATGGAAAGCCATCCTGAAAGCCACCGAGGACGCTTACGAGCCGGGGAAATTCACGACCATTCCGGCGTTCGAGTGGAGCTGCGCCTGGAAAGGCGCCAACCTGCATCGCAACATTTTCTTTCGCGACATGAACGTGCCCGAACGGCCGATGAGCTACATCGACCTCAATCACGAAGAAGACCTGTGGAAGTGGATGGATAGCCTCGAGAAGGCGGGGATGCACGTGATTGCCATCCCGCACAACTCCAATGCCAGCAAGGGAAGGATGTTCCCCGATACCGACTCGGCGGGCGATGCTTTCACCGTGCAGTACGCCGAGATGCGCAGCCGCTTCGAACCGCTAGTCGAAATGATGCAGATCAAAGGCAACTCGGAAGTGCATCGCTGGTTCTGGGCGGCCGACGAGTTTTCCAACTTCGAGAACGCCGACTCCATCGGCGACTACAGCGATCGCGATTACAAGAAGTACGGCAAGACCAACTGGGTCCGCTACGGCGTGACCAAAGGCCTCGCGTATCAGAACTCGCTGGGAGTCAATCCCTTTCACTACGGATTCGTCGGCGGCACGGATAACCATGATGGCTTGATGTCGAACGTCGCGGAAGACAACTTCTCGGTGGGCAGCCACGGCGCCGCGGACAACACCGTCGAGAAACGGCGGACGGGCGAAGTCGGCGGCTGGATCAAGGGCAAAGACCTGAACCCCGGCGCGATCACCGGCGTGTGGGCCCCTGAGAACACGCGCGAGGCGATCTGGGATGGCTTGAAGAGCCGCGAGACGTTCGCGACGAGCGGCCCTCGCATCAAGGTGCGCTTCTTCGGCGAACTCGGCAAGATGCCGGCTCCCAAAGACGCCACGAGCATGGCCGAGAACGGCTACGCCATGGGCGTGCCTATGGGGGGAATGCTGAAAGGACCTACCACAGAGGTTCCGAGTTTTACCTTCTGGGCGATCAAGAAGCGGACGGCGCGAACATCGACCGCATTCAGGTGGTGAAAGGTTGGGTCGATGCTAAGGGTGAGCCGCACGACCAAGTGTTCGACGTGGTTTGGTCCGGCAAACGTAAGCCGGGTGCGAACGGAGAGCTGCCGCCAGTCGGCAACACGGTTGACCTTACCAAAGCAACGTACACCAACACCATTGGCAGTCCTGAATTGATGGGCACGTGGACCGACAAGAACTTCGATGCGAAGCAGCCTGCGCTGTATTACGTCCGAGTGCTGCTGATTCCGACTCCGCGCTGGAGCACGTACGACGCGGTCCGGACTGGTCTGCCTTTGCTTGCCGATGAAGCTCCGACGGTGCAGGAGCGGGCATGGTCATCGCCTATCTGGTACACGCCGCCGAAATAGGGACCACGAGGAACCGGGTTAATGAATCATTCGAGAAACGAGTTGTTCTTAGTGGTCGCACTTCTGTGCGGCATCGCGGTGATTTTTGGGGCTCGTCCGGTCGCTGCCGAAGAAGGTGGTTCGGGCCACTATTTCCCTGGCTCGATTTCCGACTTCGCCGATTCGGTGCCCGCGTCGCCGACGTTCATCGTGCGTTACAACCAGATTTACTACAGCGGAGCCATCGGGAAGAACAAAGCCATACCCATCGGTGGCACCACCGCGCTCGGGTTGGAAGCGACCTCGTGGGGCGAAGGCCTGACACTGGTCTGGCGGCCTTCCATTGACATGGGCAAGCACTGGAGCTATGCCATGTCGGCCACGATACCGTTCATGCAGATGAGTGTGTCGGCCAGCGCTGTGGTGCCGATTCCCACAGGCGACGGCACCAGTTTGCTAACCACGGTTGCACGCACCGGCACGCGCAACGCACTGGGTGATGTGTTGGTGATGCCGTTCATGATTAACTACGCGGTCAACCCCAACTTCAGTGTGAACGGCCGGATAGGGGGTTTTCCTGCCTACCGGCAACTACGCGGTCGGGCGGCTTGCGAACACAGGGAAGAACTACACAACACTGGAACCGGAGCTTGGCTTGCAATATTTCGGCCAGAAGAACGGGCGGGAAGCCGTGTTGTATACCGGCTTCGACTTCAACACCATCAACTCCGCGACCCAATATCAGACCGGCACCCAGTTTCACCTGGATGGAACCCTAGCGCAGCACTTGCCCCTGTTGAAAGGGCTGGCCGGAATCGGGGTGAACCCGTTTTACTATCAGCAAATCACGGGTGACAGCGGCCCGGGCGCGACGCTCGGCAAATTTGAAGGCACCACGGCAGGTATCGGTCCGGTGCTCTCCTATCTAAAACCCAAGAACCCCAAGACCGGCCACGTGGACTTCATTGCCGACCTCAAGTGGCTGAACGAGTTCTACACAAAGAATCGGCTGCAGGGGAACACCGTCTTCGTCAAGATATTGTTCAAGTTCTGACCAATCGAGGCTTCTTATGACAGCGCAAAAACGCAGGACACTAGGGATCTCAGCCGCAGCAGTTTCGATCGCCGTGATACTCGCATTGGCGTTCGCATCAGCCTTCACCGGTGCGAAGCAGAGCCAAGCGACGAGTGACTCCCCCGCACAGGATCAGGTCGTGGCCAAGGGTGCGTTCGATACGTCGGAGACCGAAACGCAAACGGCGCAACCAGAGTCCAAGGGGAGTTGGAACCGCGATTATTCGCCTTATGCCAATCGCAAGTACCCGACGCACGTTTATTTCGGCGACACTCACCACCACACCGCGAACTCCGGAGACGCCTTCATGAATGGCGACCGGCTCGGCCCTGAGGACTCGTATCGTTTTGCACGCGGCGAACAGGTCACGTCGTCGTCGGGTATACCGGTGAAGTTGTCGCGGCCTTTGGATTTCCTCGTGGTGTCAGATCACGCGGAAGGACTCGGCGTGATGTACGAGGTTTACAAGGGCAATCCAGCTCTAGTGAGCGACCCGCAAATGAAGCGCTGGCAGGAGATGCTGCTGAAAGGTGGCGACGACGCCCAAAAGGCGACCAACGAGTTGATCTCCGCGCAGGCGCAAAACAAGCTGCCGCCGGTTGTTAAAGACCCGAAAATTGTCGGCCCCCTGATCAAGTCGGTTTGGCAGGCCTACACAACCACCGCCGAGAAATACAACGAGCCAGGAAAATTCACGGCATTAATCGGCTATGAGTGGACTTCGGTCCCGGGCGGCAACAATCTCCATCGCGTCGTCATCTTCCGCGATAACAAAGACAAGGCCGACCAGATCATTCCGTTCTCCTCGTGGCAGAGCGAGGACCCTGAAAAATTATGGGAGTTCCTCGCGAAGTATGAAGCGAAGACCGGTGGCAAGGCGCTCGCCATCCCGCATAACGGAAACTTGTCGAACGGACGCATGTTCGCGTTGACGGATTTCGAGGGGAGTCCGATGACCGCCGACTACGCGACGCGCCGTGCGCGATGGGAGCCGCTGCACGAGGCGATGCAGACCAAAGGCACCAGCGAGACGCATCCCTCCCTTTCGCCCAACGACGAGTTTGCTAACTACGCGGTGGTGGGATGGGACGTGGGCAACCTGACGCTCGAGGGCGAACCCACCACTCCGGCAATGCGTCCTTATATGTATATTCGCGGCGCCCTGCTGAACGGCCTCGCCATGGAGCAGAAGCTTGGTGTCAACCCCTTCAAGATCGGAATGATCGGCGGCACTGACGTTCACAACTCGCTGACTTCTATTGAAGAGGACAACTTCTTTGGCAAGCACGTGAACCAGGAACCCCATCCGGGCCGTTGGAACCAAGTCGCTAAGCAGGGACTTGGATTCACTCGCAAAGACTGGATCTACACCGCAGCAGGATATGCGGCAGTGTGGGCCACCGAGAACACCCGCGAAGCGCTGTGGGACGCCATGATGCGTAAGGAGTGTTATGCCACCTCAGGCACGCGCATGACGGTGCGCTTCTTCGGCGGCTGGGACTTCACGCCGGAAGATGCGCGCACTCGCTACCTGGCTGAGATCGGCTACCGCAAGGGTGTTCCCATGGGTGGCGATCTTCCCAAAGCCACGGCCGGCGCAAGGCACCAAGCTTCCTGGTCGCCGCGATGAAAGACCCGATTGGCGCAAACCTGGACCGCGTACAGATCATCAAGGGCTGGGTTGATAAGGATGGCAAGACCCACGAGCAGATTTACGACGTGGTATGGGGCAATGCCGATCGTCGCAAGTTGAAACCCGGAGGCAAACTGCCGCCCGTCGGGGACACCGTCGATGTGTCTCGCGCCACATGGACCAACACCATCGGCGATCCCGAACTCATGGGCGTGTGGACGGACCCCCGCTTTGATCCGTCGCAGCGCGCCTTCTATTACGTGCGAGTGTTGGAGATTCCGACTCCGCGTTGGACTGACTATGATACGGTGCGTTTTGGCGTCAAGATGACTCCCGACGTACCGATGAAGGAACAGGAGAGAGCATGGACGTCGCCAATCTGGTACACCCCGGGACACTGAACAACTCGTTTTCGGGCGACTCTGAAAAGCCACGGCGCCGGCTGTCAATGGCGGCAGCCAGGAAGTCGCTGCGCGAGCCGCTCGTGCATTTTTTGATACTCGGTACGCTTCTGTTCTTTGTCTACCGATGGACGGGTGGAAGCGTGAGCGCAGGCTCAAACCAGATCGTCATCACGCATGGTCAAGTCGAGGACATGGCAGTCGGCTTCGCCCGCAGTTGGCAGAGACCCGCAAGCGAGGCCGAACTCAAAGGACTGATCGATGAGCATGTGAAGGACGAGATTGCCGTCCGCGAGGCCATCGCTATGGGCCTCGACCGCGACGACACGATCATCCGGCGACGGCTACGTCAGAAGTTGGAGTTCCTTACCGAAGATGCGGTGGCGTCGAATGCGCCCACGGATGCCGAGCTTCAGGCGTATATGACGCAGCATCCGGACTCCTTCCGCACTGAGCCGCAAGTAGCTTTCCGCGAGGTGTATCTCAACGCCGAGCATCGAGGCGCGTCCGTTCACGCCGACGCTGAGCAATTGCTGGCTCGCCTTCACGCGTCGGGACCGAACGCAAATATCGACCATCTCGGCGATGCAACAATGTTGCCTGCCGAGCAGTCGCTCGCGCCTCTGCGCGACGTCGCCCGATTGTTCGGCGATGACTTCGCGAACCAGTTGACGAAGATCGAGCCGGGACAATGGACAGGCCCGGTGGAATCATCGTTCGGACTGCACCTTGTGCTGGTACAGAAGAAGTCGAGCCGTATCTGCCTAAGCTGCCGAGGTGCGGCCGCTCGTCGAGCGCGAGTATCTCAACCAGCGGAGGAAGGACGAACTGCAAGCGCTGTATGACCGGCTGAGCAAGAAGTATGCCATCACGCTGCAGAAGTCAGTCGCGGCTCCAACGGCAAGCGCTGTCCCTGCTGGGAGCGCCGCGCGGTAGAGAACTGTCCGTTCCGGGGCCTGGCAGTTTGTGAGCACCGTAGTTCTTCGGTGCTCTCGCCGAGTAGTTTTTCGAATACCGTACCGAACGCCACAAACCTATCTTCAATATTGACAAAGGCATTGGCCTACTCGAAAGGAATCCACTCATGAAATCCGCTCGCACCGTTTTCGCCGCACTCGCGATCTTGCTGCTCACCACATCCGCCATCCAGATTCCCGCACAGGCGCAGGGCCGCCAACTGCATATCAATAACGCCATCTACGGCAAGAATGGTAAGGGAATGAACGTGACCAACACGCTGCGGGGAATGATTCAGAACAACTCTCTCGACGTGAAGGTCAACAACAAGAACCTGGGCGGAGATCCGAATGTGGGCGCCGACAAGAATCTGAAGGTTGAATACACCTATCAGGGCCGCACCATGACGAAGGTGGTTAAGGAAGGCGATCGCCTCCAACTGCCGTGACGGTTGCCGGGCACGTCGTGTTTTACACGCGGAATCGTTTGCGCACAAAGCGGGGTCGTTTTGGCGGACGAACGCCTCGATTCCACACCGAGAAATGCCCCTTGTTTCCAGGAAGACGCCGCTGGTCGCGGAGCGGTCGGCCCCGGTAGTTAGCAGAGTCGCCAAGCTCAGTTGAGAAAAATCGACTTGACCTGAATGCACACGCGGGCGGGCACATGAACGCATTGGCGCTTTATCGACACGACCGGTTTTGTATCCGTGCGGTTCTCGGCGCTGTACACCTTAGCGATTGATTGCCCCGTCCTTCATGATCTCTCCGCGAGTCCGCTACTCCGAGGTACAGTCACAAGGGCAGCGCTGCGCTGAGGCCAGCTTCTGGCACGAACGAGGGCTGACGCTTCACGGAAGGTCTCACGGCTGTGTTAAGATAAAACTCGCATGAACGCACAGTTATTTATTAGCGGTTTATTAGCGGTTTTGGTAGGAAGAAGCGCCACCGCAAGCAACCGCAACCAACTATGCGCAGTATGCAAAAGCTGCAATACCCTTATTTGACTTGGGTTTGCGGTATCGCGTTGATTCTAGACGCGGGGTCGTAGTTCAGTTGGTTAGAACGCTGCCCTGTCACGGCAGAGGCCGCGGGTTCGAGTCCCGTCGACCCCGCCATCATTCCCAACCATTTCTGGGATGATGGCAAAGATCATCACGTTCACTCCGTTTCGTAATCCTGCACAACCGATCTCGTGCTTCGCCGCTGCGCCTCCATCACGCATCGAAGTGCGTGAACAGGTTGTTAAGCGACTCGGCAAGCGTCGGATGAGCGAACACGGCATCGCGCAATCGCGTGTACGGTATTTTGCCCATCATCGCCAGCTCCAGCATCGACATGACTTCTCCGCCTTCCACGCCAAGCACGACTGCGCCCAGAAGCTGATCAGTTTCGGCATCGACGATGACCTTCATGAATCCACGAGTCTCATCGACTTCAAGAGCGCGGGCGACGCTAGTCATCGGCATTCTAGCGACGCGGATTTTTCGATTCTGCGCGCGAGCTTCGGCTTCGCTCAGGCCAACGCGGCCGAGCTGGGGATCGATGAACACGGTGTAAGGTACAAGTCGCCCGGTCGGTGCTCGCATTGCCGTGCTCGATGAGGTTAGTGCGGAGTATGCGAAAGTCATCGTAGGAAATGTGGGTGAACGCCGGCCCGCCTTTGATGTCTCCCAGGGCGAAGACGCCTGGCACGCTGGTCTCCAGTCTTTCATTTACCTGGACGAAACCACGGTTGTTGGCCGTGACGCCGGCCGCTGGTAGGTTCAGCGAATCAGTGTTGGGGACGCGTCCTGTAGCCACGAGCAAGTGCGAGCCTTCGATGGTGTGGGATTCCTTGTCCGCGGAGAAAGTCAGCTGGATCTCAGCTCCAGTTTTGGTAACGCGCGTCGCGGTCGCGTTCAGCAGGATTTCGATGCCGTCTTGCCGCAGGATGTCAGCCACGGCATCAGCCACGTCGGGGTCCTCGCCGCTGAGTAATTGCCGGCCTGACTGAACGATGGTCACGCGGCTGCCGAAGCGCCGGAAAATCTGTCCAAACTCCAGGCCGACGTAACCACCTCCGAGAACGAGGAGATGCTCTGGAACCGTGTCCAACTCCATGATGGAAGTGCTGTCGAGAAATGGTACGCCCTTGAGTCCTTCGAGCGGTGGTATCGCGGGCCTAGAGCCCGCGTCGATGAAAATTTTCTCTCCGGTCAGCGCCCGCTGGCCGCCATCTTTCAGTCGTACCAGCACAGATCTGGGACCGGTAAAGCTGGCCTCGCCGAGAATCAGTTCAAGATTCGCTGTCTGCTCAAGACGCTCCTGCCTGCCATTGCGAAAGCTGTTCACGATGTCACGCTTGCGCTGCCGGACGCGTTCCATATCAACTCGGACGTTTCCGGTGAGAACGCCATAGTCAGCGCCTCGCCGTGCAAGATAGGCTACGCGCCCACTGGCGACCATGGTTTTCGTCGGCGTGCAACCTTCGTTGACACAAGTTCCGCCCCAATGCTCGCGCTCGACCAAGGCCGTTCGAAGCCCGGCGTCGCCAAGCGCCATAGACAATGGATTTCCACCCTGGCCAGAACCGATAACGATCGCCTGAAAGTGATCGAGTTCGCTCATCGAAAAGCTCCTTGGGAGAATGTCATTTGGTCCGGAACTTGAATGCGCGGCTCGTACCCTTAGAACCTCGACACGATAAGAAGTCCTCCGCCGATCGCCGCCGCGTCTTCCAACAGAGCGATGACCACATCCGGAACTTTGAGGGTCCTTACCAGTCGGGTGCGAACTTCGTAGCCGCCGAACGTACCCACGAGGGCACCGATCACGCCCAGAACCGCGCCCAGCGCCAGCGATTGCGCTCCCGCAACTGCAAGGCACGCGCCCGACAGGGCACCCAGAACGATGCGGGCAATCAGCCCGGGACCTTTCTTGCGGCTGGGAGTCGAAGGAAGCTTGTCCGCGACCAGTTCGACGATCGCCAGCACCGTCAAGATCGCGAGGGTGACCGTCGATCCCATGAACGAGAGGGCGGTGTTCTGGAGGGTGATCCAGTTTAGGCGAACGCCCCAAGCAACTACGGCGGGAGCGGTCAGCGATCGCAAGCCGGAGACAACGCCAATCAGAAAAGCCAAAAGCAGCACCTCTGAGGGACTCATTCACAATCTCCTTGGATGTCAATGGATGGTGCGGATACTGCCAGCAACCTCTGATGCGGCAAACACTCGGGCAGGTGCAGGATAGCTTCTGGCAACTAGCGGCTAGCAGCTAGCAACTGGCGAGGAGTCTGCGACGGAGCGCCGCGTGTTTACCAACCACCAACTCTTGCCCTGTCCCAGCGCGCTTCCCAATTTGGAACTGACCTAGTTATAGTCTAGGGCAATAATTGACTTGACTCATCCATGAGAGTATAAGTCAATTGATTGCCGATGAACCAGAAGTAAAGGAGATTCATCGTGCAAGTGCCCTGTTTAGACGAATTTACTGTAGTCCTTCAACCTTGGGAGGCCGACCCCTATCGGCCAATAAGTTGGTGGGAGATGTTTCAGCTTTCGGCTTCCCTGTTCTACACAATTGGTTACCTAACCGAGTCTCTGTTCTCGGAGAGCCTGTCGAGGCCGACATTTGGGGATGTGCAGTTTGACTCTCGCCTTTTGAAGCAGCCCCTCGACCCTGATACCAGGGACAAAGCAATCGCAACATATAAGCTGATCGCTGAAGAATGCAAGAACGTGGGAATGCAGATTAGCGCAGAGACCGCTGCCGAACTTGGCGAAAAGATCGAGAAGTCCCCAAAATACGATTATGACAGCCTGATTAGCGACAACGGCGCATTGCGCAAGCTCCTTGAAAAAGAGATGAGAGGAAAGTTGTTTCCTCTACATGACGCCAGAGCGCTCCCGGTTTTGGCCGAAGCTGGACACGTTCATACTCGGCGACGAAGTGGTGCGCGCTTTCCCATCTGTTTGGTATGACGCTTCGGAGGCCGGGGCCTGTATCGCTCTCGCGCGTAGCACTGCAGGAGTGTTTCACCTCATGCGGGCTTTGGAGGTTGCACTGAGTGCACTAGGTGCCAAGTTCGGTGTAGGTCTGGAACGGACTAATTGGCAAAATGCAATTGAGCAGATCGAAAGCAAAATCAAGACGATGAATCAAGACGCCACATGGAAGTCCCTGCCGGATTGCAAAGAGCAACAGGAATTCTATGCCCAAGCAGTGAGCTACCTGGCAATCGTAAAGGATGCATGGCGTAACTTCACGATGCATGGCAGAGCTAAATTTACCGAAGAGGAAGCGCAGTTGATCTTCGAGAACACAAAAAGATTCATGCAGAAGCTCGCAGAAAGGCTCTCCGAATGACAGAGGCTCAGAAGTTCGATGCCGTAGTTCGCAAGATACTTTCCGTCTCTCACGATGAATTAAAGAGACGCGAGAAGCAATGGAAGCGGAACCGCGCAAGGAAAAAGCGGGCTAAGACTTCGCCCGCTGACCTGCCCCCCAAAAAATAGTCCAGCGGAAATGTGACTTCTCCATTTACGATGGCCCGCCAGGGCCAGAGGAGGAGTCGTGAGAAAGAGTCGATTCAGCGAAGATCAAATTATCGCCATCCTGAAGGAGTCGGAAGGCGGAGTCGAGACGGGAGAACTGTGCCGGCGGCACGGGATCGCGCGGGCATGTTTTTACCGGTGGAAGAGCAAGTTCGGCGGGTTGGAACTGAGCGAGGCAAGACGATTGCGGCAACTGGAGGAGGAGAACCGGCAGTTGAAGCACATCGTGGCCGAACAGGCAGTGGACATTCGGGCATTGAAGGCGGTAGTCGCAAAAAAGTGGTGAGCCCGCAGTCGCAGCGAGAGGCGGTGCTGGTGATGCAAGGGGAAGTAGAGCTGAGCCAGCGACGCGCCTGCGGGCTGATGGAGATGCATCGTGCCACCTGTCGGTATCGGCGGCGGCGGCCGGAAGAAGGGGGATTGCGGGTACGGCTGCGTGAACTAGCGGAGGTCAGGCGCCGGTTCGGCTATCGGCGTTTGCAGGTCCTGCTGCAGCGGGAGGGCTGGCAGGTGAACCATAAACGGGTGTACCGGTTGTATGTCGAGGAGAAGCTATCGTTGCGGCGCAAGCGTGGGAGAAAGCGCAGTACGGTGCGCCAGCCGCTGCCGGAAGCCATGGCAGCCAATCAAGTGTGGTCGGTCGACTTCATGACCGATGGGCTCAGCTCGGGGCGGAGGTTTCGCACCTTGAACATCGTGGATGACTACACACGGGAGTGCCTGGCGATTGAGGTCGATACCTCGCTGGGCGGCATGCGGGTGGTGCGCGTACTAGAAGAACTGAAGCAGCGACGCGGACTGCCGCGCCAGATCCGCAGCGACAACGGACCCGAGTTCGTGAGCCGCGCGGTTGATCAGTGGGCCTACGAACAGGGCCTGCAGTGGCACACGATTCAACCCGGACGACCGATGGAGAACGGCTACGTGGAAAGTTTCAATGGGCGTTTCCGCGACGAGTGCCTGAACGAGAACTGGTTCAGCACTCTTGCCGATGCACGTGAAAAGATCGCTCAGTGGAAGCAGGACTACAACCAGATCCGACCGCATTCGGCACTGGGCTATCGCACCCCGGAGGAGTTTGCTAAATCTGCGACGGCAAGAAACTGTGGAAAAGACGCGGGCTGCGCCCGCTTGGAAAACGCTGCGCGTTTCCCACTTTCCCACAGCCTCGACGGCTACGAGAAGGTGGTTACGAACGTAGCGCTGGAGAATCCAAACCCGGAGAAAGTCTCATTATCCCTGGACTAAAGATGGGGGGCAGGTCAGCCGCCCATCTCGTCAGTAAAGAGAGCAGAGCCGACTTCAACGTGTTCGCGAACGATAGGCTGCAAGGTTTCCTTCTGCCGATCTGGAATGACGAGTGTGCGCACTCTACCGCCGCGCTCCAAGAGTCCCATCACGATCGTCTTATCTCGGAAGCTCTGACCCATACCAGTGATGCGTCGTGCGTGAACGTCCTTGTGCATATTACGAGCCTTGCCTCCGATGAATGTTTCGTCGGCCTCTACTTCGCCACCCAGTTTGCTACCGAAGGTTTCATCCTGCATTGCGAGCCGGATACGGTGGAGCATAAACCAAGCCGACTTCTGGGTGACCTTAACGTCCCGCGCAATCTCGTAACTGCTGATGCCATTCTTGCAATTGGTGACGAGCCAAGTTGCAGTGAGCCACTTATCCAGAGGGATTGCAGAATCCTCCATGATGGTTCCAACCTTGATGGAGAACTGGCGCTTGAGATGATGGCTTGCGCATTGCCACACGCGGCGAGTGGGGTTGAATTTCACGCTCTCAGAGCCGCAAGTGGGACAGGCGACCTTGCCGTCAGGCCAGCGGCGAGCGACGAGGTAGGCAATGCAGTTATCAGGGTTAGCGAAATACTGGATGGCTTCTTGCAGACTCTCTGGTTCGCTCATAAGTGCCTCACTTACAAGCTAATAGTAGCCGAAAGCAGTGGATGTGTCAAGTAAATTATTACCTAGTCTAGTTAATCCCCCTCTCCCCTCACATTGTTTAGAATCATACGATTACGCGAGTTTTCGGCACTGTCCTAAAACCGTGTTGATGGGGCTCAGTCGTCCTCTGTAATGTCAATGCCTTGTGATTTAGCCAAGTCTCGTAGTTTTTGATGGAACCAAGTTATTCGGTCGAGGATTTTTTGAACTCGATCAGAACCTATTTCCACGGCCGCCTCGCTATTTGGGTTGATCTCACTGACGGCAAATGACTTCTCGCTAAGAATGTCCGTTAGCGTAGCCACGACTTCGTCCGGCTTCCGTCCGTTCAAATTCGCGATGGCGGTTTCAGTGGCGATCTCGTATACCTCTGTATTGCTGCATCTTGTTTCGACTTAAACATGGTGCTCGATCTGTAGGTTATGACGCGATGCTCTTGCCGATGATCTGTGAGGTCTATCTCAACTTCCGTGATCATTTGAACGAACAGATTGCGAGCAGCGAGGCGAGCGCAAGAAAAGCAGCGACAGCACACCTCAAGCGGTACAAACACATCATTGCAGCTTGTGACCGCTTAACGCGGGGCTTGGCCCGACGCGGCATCATTGCCCTTGTTGGACGACGCAACTGGCTACCATGACGACAAGATGCGGGCAGGAGATTGACCGCATAATCAAGCTGTATGTCGCTCCGACTCTCGTTCCGTGGGTGCAGAAGTTTCCCCACGAATTCTTTAGAGAGGCATACCGATTGCTGGGATGGGAGTACAAGACAGGCCAGACGAAGCACTCGCCCTACATGGGAAAGTTCATCACAAAATACGTTTTTGATGCGTTGCCGCCCGGAGTTCTAGATGAACTCAAGGCCCGACTGCCGAAGAATGAGCACGGGAACCGGCGAGCAAAGCTCTGGCAGCTTCTCACCGTGGATACAGGCATTCCTCACCTCGACAGACAGCTTACCGCCGGATCTAACGCTGATGCAGATTTCCGAAAACAAACAACAGTTTGAGGAACATTGGGATAAGTTGTTTGGAAAGCAGCCGAGGTTGCCGCTCATCATGCCGAAGGAGCTGGAAGCGTGATCGGCTGGCGGCCCGCGCTCCCGAGGCCGCCACCAACCATCAACACGGTTTTAGGACAGTGCCGAGTTTTCCTGGCAACCTATTGAAATGAAGCTGTTTAGAAGTAAGTGCTTTGATTGCAATATTTGCAGCCTCGTTCTCCGATCGCAAGCTAGACTTGGAAGACAAAGGCACCCGGCTGGGATAGTTTGCTGGTAAACATGCCAAAGCCTGTTTCGTCCACGGACCAGCGGCTCACATATTGTCAAAGAACTTGTTCCCTGCGCCCTGGGGCGCATAACAGACACATCCCCTCAGCGCTCGCCGAGGGCGGTCCCAGTCTCGAAGGTAACGTAGGGAAATGGTTTGTCAAAATTACGAAGGTACAGGTTGGGTAACTGTACTTTGGTAACTCTAGCCGAGTTAGGTAACCACCTGGCGCGGGATATACCACTGCGGCCCAGCGTTGGATCCCGCTGCAGCGCCCGATGAAGATGAAGCTGGTGGAGTTCCCTTCGAAAGGTAGGCCCACACTCCGAAGCTGCCAGGGACGATCACTGGGCAACGTGAGTTCCCCGAAGAACACTGCGCAGACTCCGCTCCCCAGTGAAGAACAAGAGAACCGGCAAAATACGCACGACGGGCCGAAGTTTCTAGCACTTCGTCGATGACAGGTAAGAAAGGTCCTATCGTCATCCCACCCGTCGTGCGTCAAAATCTTGAGGACGTTTGCCGTTGGCTGTCCCCCGCCCACCTTCTGCCGGGCGTCCGATAGTCAGTGAAGCCTGTCCTGGCGCCAGACAACACCCAGATTGCTGAACTCCCTCACTATGGCGCGAAATAGCTGGACATGTCGAGGATGAGTTGCGTCGGGTCTGAGGCAAAAGCGTCGATCCAGCCATTCGCCGTCGGCACAATGGCCATGTTCGACGTGACGGACGCGTCATACGCATTCAGCGTGGAGACTACCGGCTGCGGTTCTCCATTGGGCTACAAGGACAGATAGCCCAGCGGGCGTGCCGGCACTACCGTGGCGTTGAAAACATATGCGTCGGCCGTGTCTGGCGGTTGGCACACGCTGTCGCCGACGTCGCTGCCAATGGTTCCTTCGAACCATCCGGCCGTCAGGCGGGTATCCAGCACGCGACATGGAGCCGTTGGATACAGCGACAAGCCACCCGCTCCCGCCGGTGCAAAGTAACCGTTTACGTCGATCGCCAGGTCGGTGTCGTCGGTGGGATAGACCGCAATGTTGCCAATGTAGCCGGCCGGCACGATGGCGGCGTTGGCGGTGACCGCACCGGTGGGCGCGTTCAGGGTCGAGACGTAGGGCTGCGATTGGCCCAACGGCCAAACCGTCATGAAGCTGAGCACGCCGGTTCTGGGCACGGCGGTGAAGTTCAACGAGTAAGCCTTGGCCGTCGAGGGAATGTTGCAGGCGCTCGCCGGTACCGGGAAGTCGCGCTCCTTGGCCGCTTTCAAGTATGGCCCGCCCAGTTGGCCGTTAGGGTTGCGGGTGTCGGCCACGCGGCACGGAGGCAGCGAATAGAAGGCCAGCGTGGATCCACTCACCGGGGAGAAATAGCCGTCGATGTCGAGCACCACATCAGCCGTATTGCTGGCGTACACGCTGACTGCGCCCTGATAGCCGGCTGGCACGATGGCGGCGTTGGCCTTGATGCGGCCGTCGAAGGAGTTCATGGTGGAGACAACAGGCTGGTCAAGACCCGTGGGCCACAAAGTGAGATAGCCCAAAGGACCGTGCGGAATGACGGTGACGTTGAGCGAATAGGCGGCGGCGGTCGAGGGAATGCCGCATCCTCCCAATTGCGGGACGTTGAAGGCCATCGAGGTTCCACCCTGAATCGGGCTGTTGTTGCGGGTGTCCACCAGCCGGCAGGGAGCAACCGGGACCAATTGCAGCGCGGTGGCGTTAGCACCGGCAATTACCGAGACAGTGTTGCTGCCAAAGTTCGCCACATAAGCCTTGTTGGTGACCGGATTGACCGGAACCCAGTAGGGTGCATTCCCTACATTGATGGTTTGGAGAACGGAATTGCTCGACCCGTCGATAACGGTCACGTTATTACTGCCGACATTACCAACATAAATCTTGTTGGTGACCGGATTGACCGCGGGGAAGTAAGGAGCAGTCCCAACCGTGATCGTCTTGACGACCGAATTGCTGGTCCCGTCAATCACGGTCACGTTATTGCTGCCGTCGTTGGCGACATAGATCTTGTTGGTGCCCGGATTAACCGCGAGGGAATAAGGGTTAGTCCCTACACCGATCGTTTTGAGGACAGAATCGTTCGTGCCATCAATCACCGTCACATTATTGCTTCCGTCATTCGGAACATAGATCTGGTTGGTAAGCGGGTTAACCGCAAGACCAAAGGGGCTAGTTCCAACCGAAACCGTGGCGACGACGGAATTGCTCGTCCCGTCGATGACCGTCACGTTCTTGCTGCTGCCATTAGCAACATAGATTTTGTTGGTCATCGGGTTAACCGCAATGAAGCCGGGGCTAGTCCCAACCGTGACGGTCTTGATGACGGAATTGCTGGTCCCGTCGATTACGCTCACATTGTTGCTGTTGCTATTGGCGACATAGATTTGGCTGTTTGCTGGGTTAATCGCAAGGAAGTACGGATGAGTTCCGACCATAACCGTTTTAACGACGGAGTCGCTTGACCCGTCAATGACGGACACGCTGTTGCTAGAGCTATTAGTAATGTAGATCTTGTTGGTCAAGGGGTTGATGGCAACGTAGTAAGGGGTGGTCCCGACTGTAACCGTGGTGGCGGCGAGGGTCGTCCCGTCGATGACCGTTACGTTATTGGCGCCAAAATTAGCAACGTAGATCTTGTTGGTCGCCGGGTTAACCGCTGCGTTGAACGGGCCCGTACCTACCGGGATTGTGTCAATCAGTTGTTGTGCAACGGAAGGCGGTGACGCTAGGGCAAAACCGAAGGCAAGAATGAATGAGAAGAGGCGACATGCAGCTTTCATGACTTTCCTCCTGTGCCGCTGCATGGACGCTCGCGGAAGCCGAGCTTATTCGGAATCCGTGGGAAAGATGTTTTCGCCCTGCCTCCTGCGATCGCGCATGGGCGCAGGTTCATTGTGACACCGGTCAGGCACCGTGCAACGCCAAAATGCGCCAAAGTAGCCCGTGCGTTCCGTTTCAGGAATGCTGAAATGTTTGCCCTCCGGTGAGATTGTGCAATCAGGCTTGGTTTTTAAGGTGAGCTTCGGTGGAAAGCACAGCAAAGTAGATTACGTCTCGCGGCGGCTGCCATGGGAGTTGATCTCGGTGCCGCGGCACTGGAACACGGTGTAACGCCAGGTCCCTGGCTCGACATACAGCCCCGGCGTAGAAATCTCGTCCCCATTGCAGTCGTAGCTCGCCCCGACAATATTCATTCAATGCGGAGTACCCCCCACCGCCCACGACTCAACTGCCAGAGCCGTGCGACTGTACCGGCTACGTTCCCACAGCGGCAACCATGGGCGTTTTTGTTCCGGTTACGCGGCACTGGAACAGGTTGTAGTGCCAGGGTCCCAACTCGACGTACAGTCCCGGCCCCGCGATTTCGTCTCCATTGCGCTCGTAGCTTGCATCGGACAGAGCGTCATTCAAGCGCCAGGTTTTCCCGCGTAAATCGCTCCATGGCACTTGTACCCGAGCTTGGACATCGCCGTCGCTGAGGTTCACCACGATGAGATAACGATCATCGCCTTTGATCCAACACCAGGCGACGAGGTTTTGATAGCTGGGATTATCGGGCCATCCCGTCCGCTCGCAGAGGCTCCACTGACCATCGCGAAAAGTAGGAGCATCGATGGCTGCGAGAAGGTCTTTGTAGAACGTTTGCAGTTGCGGATCGACAGGCTCATCCGAACGTCTGCCGAGAAAGACTGGCAGCCTTATCTTTCGCCCCTCAAACTGGCCTTCGTAAAATAGCCGCGCACCGGGCAGTGTGGAGGTTGTGACGGCGACGGCCCGTTCCTTTGCAGGCGAGAACGTCGCTGCCGCCCGCGGCTCGTCGTGGTTCTCGATGAAGCGAAGCAGCTTTTCCTGGTAGGCGAGATCGGCGCAGAGGTGAAGCCGGACGCTCTCGGCATTGTCATGCACGAGGCGGTCGTAAAGCCTCTTGTCGTAGCAAAAGTCGAATCCCTGCTGTTGCAATTCCCACTCCAGGTCCCAATAAGCCTCGGCAATAAAGAGAAAATCCGGGATGGCGCTTTCTTGGTGGCGGGGATCACGTCGGCCCAGTACTCCGTTTGCGGCATCGGCCCGGCCCGAGTGCCCCAGGTGCGCTGGAAGACTGTGTTCAACAGGAGCATTGCCATGTCGCAACGCACGCCATCGCACTGGCTGGCAATGTCGGAAAGCGTGGCTGCCGCGGCCTGGCGAAGTCCCGGCGCAAACGCATTCAGCTGCAGCACGTCTTGCCAGGCGGGAAAATAGGGATCGCGGCCGCAGGCGCAGACGTTCCCCTGAACATCAACGTAGGACGCCGGGTCGTTCCTGGCGTCGTCAGCACTCCCCTGGATGAAGTACTCGGGATGCTCGACGGCCCAGGGATGATCGGGCGCCACATGGTTGGGGACGAAGTCCAGGAGCAGCCGCAGGCCTCGCTTCGCCAATTGCTCGCGGGCGGATTCAAGGCCTTTGGGGCCTCCCAGGTGCTGGTCAACCACGTAGCGCCGCACAGCGTAGGCTGATCCGACATTGTCTTCGGGCCGAAAATCAGGAAGGGCGCGGCGAAAGTCCTCCAGCAGGCTCTGGATTCCGATTGGCGATGGCAGCGCTTGCCGGGCTGCGCTCCCAGACTCCCATCAGCCAGACGGCGTCGAAGCCATAGGCAGCGATGGCGTCCCATTCAGCTGCAGGCACGGAGCCCAAGCGAACCGCGTCGCCATATTTTCGCCTGAGGTCCCAAAGCCAGACCCAGGTATTGATCTCATACAATGTGGGATAGCGCGGCCAGGTTAGCATGCCTTTTCACCTTCCAGCGTCGGATGGCGCCCAAATGAACGTGCATCAAGGGCAGATAGACGTCGCGATGGAACCCCACTTACGAACTCTGCGCGGTGCCAGAGTCCATGCGGAGACGCACCTGGAACCGGGTATCGCCCGGCGATGAGATCACGTTGATCGATCCACGATGTTTTCTGACGATGCGCAAGGTTGTATCCAGGCCTAGTCCCGTTCCTTCGCCAACTCCTTTGGTAGTGAAGAATGGCTCGAAGATGCGCGATTGAATCTCCGATGGTATCCCCGGACCGGAATCTCTGATTTCCACTACAGCGCAGTCGCCCTCGGTGAAAGTCTTGATCCGCAGCTCACCCTCGCCGTGCATGGCATCGACAGCGTTATCAATAATGTTGGTCCACACCTGGTTGAGTTCGCTGCCGTAAGAGTTCACCAGCAGGGGTGTTGCATGGTAATCGCGCTTGACGGTCACACCCTTTTTCAACTTGTGGGCCATGATGGTCAGCGTATTTTCCAGGCTCTTAGTTAAGTTCACGTCCTGCACCGGGGCCTGGTCCATGTACGAATACTCTTTGATGGCGCGCACCAGATCGGAGATTTTCGAGGTGCTATCTTCCAGCTCGCTGAGGAGGTCGTCGATTTCAGTCAGCGCAGAAACCCGCTTCAGCGCCTCTTCAGCTACATCGGCTCGAACCGCGTCGAGCAGAAGGTTGAGCGGCTTGGGCTGAACGCCTGATTCGACCAGCGACGGTGCGTAGTGCCAGCTATTCTCGATTCCGTGCTGCCGCAGAATGCTCTCGATCTCGTCCTCAAGCTCGCTGGCACGGAGGGCGTCCGTCTCCGCAGCCTGAACGCAGCATGTGGCTTCAAAGGTTTCGATGGCCGCTGTCTCAGGTTCTGTGAGCCGAAGCCCTTGTAACTTCCCCACCGACGTTCGAAACTCGCCGACGGCGCTGCGCAATTGTTGGGCCGTCCGCCGGGCCGCCGCCACAGGATTGTTCAACTCGTGAGCCAGGCCAGCCGATAACTTGCCCAGCGCAGCCAATCGATCGCGCTGCTGCTCGGCTCGCGTGGTTTCACGCGTGCGATCAACCATAGTAGCCACTAGCCGCCGGGCCAGTTCGGGCATATGGCTCAAGAGGTCATCAAACAGCGAGGCAGGGAACACAAGAATTCGAGATGGCAGGACGGCCCGGGTGGTCGCGGGGAAGATTGTCATCCGCGAGTACGGCAGCATTCCAGTGACGCTTCCCGCGTTGGCCGTGAACACGGTTTCGCTCGTCCCTTCGATCCGGCCTTGCATTTGGCCTTCCAGAATCACCACCATCCTGTCCGCCGGGTCTCCCGCGCGGGTGCCAATCTCACCGGGCTGCAGGTGAAGCTCGGTGGCATGTTCGAGGAACCAGTCCAGTTGTTCGTCAGGAAGATCGTGAAATACGGCCACCCGACGCAGGTCATCTCGCGATACCTCAGGCATTCTCTATACCTTCGCCATATAACGGTGAATGAACTGCACAGCAATTGCGCCCTCGCCAACCGCCGAGGCCACGCGCTTGATGGAACCATGGCGTACGTCGCCTACGACGAAGACTCCGGGCACGCTGCTCTCCAGCAGAAAGGGATCACGATCGAGGTTCCATCCGGCCGGAAGCCTCCCGTCCTTCCACAAGTCTGGGCCAGCCAGAATAAATCCTCGTTCATCCCGGGCCACGACGTTGTCGAGCCAGTCTGTGCGGGGCAGGGCTCCGATGTAGATGAATATTGCGCTGGCTGGCACGCGTTCCACGGTGTTGGTGTCGGAGCATTGCACCGAGATTTCTTCCAGGTGGGTTTCTCCGTGAACCTCGATCACCTCGGCATGCGTCCACAATTGGATGTTGGGGGTCTTCTCGATCTGGTCGATGAGGTAGCGTGACATGGTTGCCGAGAGTGAATCACCGCGGAGCAGCATCACTACCTTCTCCGCATATTGCGCGAAGTTCATCGCGGCCTGTCCGGCAGAATTCGCGCCGCCCACGACATAAACCGTCTCTCCTTTGTAGGAGGCTGCTTCCTGACTGCCGCCGCCATAATAGACACCGGCGCCTTGCAGCCGGTCCACTCCCGGAACCTCCAGCCTGCGCCATTGGACTCCGGTGGCGATGAGAACTGCGTGGCAGGAAATCTCATTGCCGTCGGCCAGCTTGAGGATGCGATACGGACCTTCCACGCGCAGGCCCACCACTTCTTGCGGCGCGATAATCTCCACTCCGAAGCGTTGCGCCTGCATCACCGCGCGGCGTGCCAGATCGGTGCCGCTCAGGCCGGAAGGAAATCCGAGGTAGTTTTCAATGCGAGAGCTCAAGCCCGCCTGTCCGCCGGGCGCTTCGCGGTCGATCATCACGGTCTTCAGTCCTTCGGACGCGCCGTACACCGCGGCCGCCAAACCTCCAGGGCCGCCGCCGACAATGGCGAAATCGTAGAACTGCGTGTCGGACCGCGTCTTCAGGCCGACTTTCTCGGCGAGTTCCGCAGGGCTCGACTGAAACATGCGGGTGCCGTCGGGGAACAACGTCAGAGGCAGGTTTGCGATCTCATCACCGAGAGAAGCAATGAGCTGCTTCACCTCTGGATCTTCGGCGGACAGTTCAACATCAATCCACTGATACGGAACATGGTTCCGCGCCAGGAAGTCGCGCACCTCGTAGGCCTTCGAGGACCAACGAGTGCCCAGGACGCGAATCCCTTCATAAGCCGGCCGGTAGGATGCCGTCCAGTCTTCCAGTAAATCGTCGAGAACCGGGTACAGATGTTCGCTTGGCGGGTCCCAAGGCTTCAGAAAGAAGTAGTGCACGTTGACTTCGTTGATTGCGTTGATGGCAGCACTGGTGTCTGCGTAGGCGGTCAGCAGAGCGCGCTTGGCATCGGGATAGACCTTCTTGGCTTCGGTTAGAAAACCGATGCCATCCATGTGGGGCATGCGCTGATCGGCGAGCAACAGGGCGACCGCATCATTTCGGCCTTTGAGTTCACGAAGTATTCCCAGCCCCGCGTCCCCTGAGTTTGCGCGGAGCACACGATACTTCTCTCCATAGCGAGTTCGCAGGTCTCTTTCGATCGCCTTAAGCACGTTGGGATCATCATCGACAGTCAGTAGGGTAGGTTTTGCCATCCGGGCTACACACTCCTCCCTTCACTCGCGGGGCATGCGTTGTTAGATAAAAAAGGCTGGTCGCTGGATTCTGGAGAGCGAGCCTTTCTGTTGGGAATAGAGCCCGCGGCCATCGGCCAGGGAAAATCTTCTTCCCGCAGTCGTCGAGCTGTTGATACGATGCCATCCGCCCACGCAGCACACAAGTCTAAAGCGCTGCCTCGCCAACCGCGATTGGCGGCGGGACGAATCCAAATTCCCGATCGATGATGGAGGCTACGGCCAGGGCGACCTCGTCCTCAAAGGGCCGGGCGACAATCTGCACTCCGATCGGCAATCCCTCAGGAGAACGCCCAACCGGTATCACGGCTGCCGGGGCGGCCAGCAGATTAAACCACTGCGTGTAACGCATCACGTCGAGATACTTGACCTCTTGCCCATCCACTCTCCACTGGCGCTCGCCGTGCCGGAACGCAGGGATTGAGCAGACCGGACACAGCAAAACGGGGAACTCCTGCATTTGTTGCAGCAGTTTCCCACGAATGACGTCGCACTCAGCCCAGGCGTTCAACAATTCGTCTGCGGTCAGTGGTGGTTCCGCATGGGCGATCTCGAGAAATCCCCGTAAGACCGGACTCAATTCCACTTCGTGACCGCGCACGAGCGAGTCAACAAACATGGCGCCGCAGCGGACGAAGAATGTCCACCAGGGCTTCCGGGCCTGTTCGAGGCCCTTAGGTCGAAAAGGCCGCACGTCGAAACCTTGTTTCTGCAGAGATCGAGCGGCAGCTTGTACCGCTTGCCGCGTTTCGGGCGTGACCGGCACTAAGCCGTCGTCTTCGAACCAGCCCACACGCAGGCATTTCACGTCGTCGCTGGAGACCCGTCGATGTGAAATCGGTGGGCTAACGGGGTCGGTGGGGTCTTGCCCGGATAGTACTTCGAACAGCAGCGCAACATCGTCCATGGTGCGCGCCATCGGTCCAATCGCGCCGAGAATCGAGAACGGACCAACGCAAGCGGGCAGGTGGCCGTTGCCGGGAAAGCGTCCCGGGGTCGGCTTGAGCGAGCAGGTGCCGGTGAAGTGCGCGGGCACGCGAACCGAGCCTCCGCTGTCGCTGCCAAAGCCTCCTGCCGACAATCCCGCAGCGATGGCGGCCGACTCTCCGCCACTCGAGCCGCCGGGCGTGTAGTCAAGATTCCACGGATTGTTGGTGCGGCCGTAGAGGTTGTTGTCTGTCTCATAGGCCATCAGGAATTCGGGAGTGTTCGTGGTCCCAAGAATGGTTGCGCCCGCATTGCGCAGCCGCGAAACCATGGTGGCATCCTCCGATGGGATACTGCCCCGATTAATGAGGCTGCCGATTTCGCACCGGTAGCCGGCAGCGGAAATTGACGCCTTAACCGTAACCGGCAGGCCGAACAGCGGGCCGTGCACTGCCTTCGAGCGTTCAGCCGTACGGGCCTGTTGGCGTACTCGGTCGGCATCGAAGTCAACCAGTGCATTCAGACGAGGATTCAGGCGCTCGATCTGGCTAATGTACTCGTTGGCAAGTTCCAGAGGTGAGATCCTGGATTCTTGAAGCAGGGTCAGCAGCTCAACGGCAGACTGCTGCGTGGCCGGCTTCATCGCATGCCCTTGTGATTCGAGGTCGCTGCTGCGGAAGCCGTGTGAGCTTGAGCCATACCGTAGGGCCGCTGCTGGATGATACCTTCCCCTTCCCGGACCGTGATGGTTTGCCCGGCCGCGACCTTCGATAGGTGATCGATCTGGCCGCTGGGCCAACGAAGCTCGATGGCATCCGCCTCCCGGCGCTGTCCCAATCCGAAGGTCAGTACAAGCTCGCTGGCGGAAAGGTAACCGGAGCCGCTGCGCAGCATCGCAGACTGCTTTTCGCCGCCGGCATTCACGGTCACTGCCGTGCCGATGCCATCGCGGTTGGAACGTGTTCCCACGAGCTTGATGCGCAGGCCATGGTTGGTCACTCCCTCATTGCGAAAGAGAACTGCCGGGCCGCCGTTGGTCGTCATCAGTACGTCAAGATCGCCGTCGTTATCGATGTCGGCATAGGCCGCGGACCGTCCGACACGGGGAACACCGAGATCAGGGCCCACCGACTCAGTGGCATCCACAAACTTCCCACCGCCTTGGTTATGAAACAGGTGAGGAGACTGCGGGTACTTCACCCTCTTCTGGATGCGCTCGATCTCGGGCTCGATATGTCCATTGGCGACGAAGATGTCCAGCCATCCGTCGAGATCGTAGTCAAAGAAGAAGCATGCGAAACCAAGCGTGAGCAGGCTCTTGCGGCCAACCTCGGAACGCGGTGCCTCATCGACAAACAGGCCGTTTCCTTCGTTGTGATACAAGGCCATCATCTGGTTGGAGAAATTTCCGATGATGATGCTGGGCTTCCCCGAGCGGTCATAGTCCGCCGCGTCGATGCCCATGCCGGCACGGGCCACACCGTCCTCGCTGAAGGCGATTCCCGCCGAGACTGCGGATTCCGTGAAGGTCCCCTTACCGGTGTTGATGTAGAGCTTGTTGGGCTGTGTGTCGTTGGCCACGACCAGGTCAGGCCATCCGTCTCCGTTTGCGTCGAGCACCGCCAGGCCGAGAGACTTGGAGGTGTTATCGAGCAGTCCGGCCTTGGCCGTTACGTCCTCGAATTTGCCGCCCCCGAGGTTGTGCCACAAACGAAGCGACGCCCCCTTATACGACTCGGGCGTGCAATACGACTTCTTGACTCCATCGAGAGTGCAATAGATGTCGGTCTGTGGGCTCCATTGCACGTAGTTGGCGACGACCAGATCAAGCTTGCCATCGCGGTCGTAATCCACCCAGGCCGCACTGGTGCTGAACTCGCTGGGACCCCACAGGCCCGCCGCGCGTGTCACGTCGGTAAAGGTGCCGTTCCCGTTATTGTGAAACAGGCGGCTCTGGCCAAGGGCGGAGATAAAAATGTCGTCGAAGCCGTCGTTGTCGTAATCTCCCACGGCGACGCCGAGGCCGTAAAAGCTCACCGCGAGTCCTGCCCTCGCTGTCACGTCAGTAAAGGTTCCGTTGCGGTTGTTGTGGTAGAGCTTCAGCGTTGATGGCCGACCCGATGAGGTCCAGCTTTCACCGTTTACCAGAAGAACGTCGGGGTAGCCGTCATTGTCGTAGTCGATGAACGCACATCCCGGTCCCATGGTTTCGGGCAGCCACTTCTTGCCCGCCGCACCATTGTTGTGCACGAAGTTGATGCCGGCCTGCTTGGTGATGTCGCGAAAGCGCACCTGTGCGCGAACGGTGCCGGCAAATGCCGACGAAAAGATCAGCAGAGAGAGAAAGGCTCGTCTCACGGAAGTCATGAAGTTGTTCACCGGCCTTGATTAACCACGTTGTCGTTGTGCATAGCAGACGCCACAGGTCCGGCTGGACGGACCGGCGCCGAAACATGTTCGTGAATGGATTGGCGTTCGTTGTTGTCTTCGGGGTGCAACCGGCGATAGGGGCCGGTGATGGTTTGTGAGGACTCGTCGGCTTTGAAGCGCAGATAGCGCTTCTGATACTCATCCGCCTGCGGGAGATCTCCCAATCCTTTATAGCAAAGCATCATGTCGTAATTCGCCTGCAGGTCCTCGGGATCGACGCCCAGGGCTTCGCGTAACTGGGCGATTGCGTCCTTGTACTTGTGTTGCAGAAAAAGAATGCGGCCCATTTCGTTACGCACCACGCGGTCCTTGGGATATTGCGCCGCCGCTTTCTGTAAGTGTTGCAGGGCGCCGTCATAGTCGCCATTCGTGCGCAGGACGCGCGCGTAGAAGAAGTTGGCCCGCGCCAGCTCAGGGCTTAGCGACAGGGCACGCTGCAATACCACGCGGGCGCGCTCCATGTCGCCTTCCTGCACGGCTACGCGGCCGAGGTTCACCCAGCCATCAGGATTCGAGGGGTCCGCCTCGGTGACGCGAAGAAATGCGGCCGCCGCTCCCTTTAGGTCGCCTTGCAGAAACAAGCCGATACCGTAATCGTTCCAGCGCTGCCAGTCGGCCTTGTCGGTGACGACTTTGGGCGGCTCAGCTGGGGCGCCTTTAGGGAGAACTCGCAGAGTGACCGTATCTTCAGCGAGAAGCACGATCGGCAAATCGGGGACTTGTTTCACCTTGCCGGAGACGTCCGAAGTGTCGCCATCAAATGAAAACTGGCGGTCGTCATACGATAGAGTCGTTTGCGGACTGCTTGCCTCCTGCTTCGATTGCCCGCTATACGCAAAGTGGGTGTTCCACCAGGAGAACTTGCGATAGCACAGGCGCGCCGTAAGCTTGATCTTGTCGCCCGCGTTCGGTGGGACCTTCAGCCGGTAATGAATTGTATCGGCTGCCCCAGGTGGAATGAGATGAACATAAACCACCGAACGCGTCGCCCACGCATTGCGTTTGTTGATGGGGTTGCCGTGTTCGTCCACTTGCAGCGAGCGGTAGAAGTGCGCCCCCGGATCGACCGGGCCTTTGCCATTGTCGGCCACGCCGCCACTCCAGAAAATCGTCCGGCCCTTGTCGTCGACCGCTTTCAATTCGATCCATGTGTCATAGGCGTCGACCGTGCCGCCCGGGAAGAAGTGACCGACCTTCCGGGTTCGCACCACCACATCAACCCGAACGCTGTCTCCGCGGCGAACGGCCGGGTTAACTTTGTTCAGGGGCGCTGTCACCGGCGCGGCCGATCCGGCAGCCTCGCCTGTGGTTGGCATCTCAGCTTCTTCGCCGACCGCGAAGGTTGTCTGCAGCTCCGGGTGTTGTGCGGCGGCCACGCTTTCCTTCTCTGCCGCCGTCGACAGCGCGAAAATGTCAATCGAAACGATGCCACTCTTGAGGAACTTCTGCTCCAGTTCCATCTGGTGCTCGTCCTGGTTGGCAACGGGGAGAGCCGTGTTCGCGCCGGGGAACGCATGCGAGTGCACCATGCCGCCGACATTGCCGAGATCGTTCGAAGGCGTCAGAGGCATGTGGCAATCGGGGCAGCCCTGCGGTTTTGGTGGATAGTAAAAGGAGCGCGCGCCGAGTCCCGACACCCCGCTCGCCTGCCAATTGTCGTACTCGTTGAATCCCCGAAACCAGCGATAGTTATTTACCGGAACGTCAAGATGCACCTTGTGGCACGAGGAGCAGAATTCCGGCGTTTGCACCTGCATGAAGGGCTTCAGGAACACACGGCGATGAGGTTCCGGATTGAGCTTCACGCTGAAATCGTGCAGCCACCGGACAACGGGATTCTTGCTGGCGGCAAGCGCATGCAACTCTGGATAATCGAGCACGAAATCGCCCTGCCCCATCGTGCTCTTGACCTTGGTGATCGAGTGGCACATCATGCAGCCGAGCCCGGCCTGCGTTTCAGGGCGATCCATGATCTGCTTGATGGGCGTGTCCATCATGCCGCTGTAAAGCAGGGCCGGATCGTGACAACCCGCGCACCACTTCGAAGGGTGTGTCCCCTCGACCTCCTGCATGTACTCGATGCTTTTGCGATACCACTGATTGTTGAACGAGGAAAAGTGATGCATCGAGCCTTGCCACTGGTGGTAAATGTCCTGGTGGCAGCGCTCGCATGCGTCGGACTCCATGAAGTACTTAGACGGGATCTTACGATGTCCTGAGACTTGCGCGGAGCTGGGGAAGAAAGGGCCTTGCGCACCGTCGCCTTCTTCGTCCATGGCTAACGGCGCGGTGTCAGGGTTCCTGATGACGAACCGCTTGCTCCAGGAGCTTCGCGCGTAATACGCACTAGCCGCAAGGATGGCGGCAACGGCCACCACGGCAGCCATTGATCCCCAAACGTTGCGCGCCGGGACCTTGCCGCGACTAAAGAACCATCCCGCCAGCAGGACCACGGCAATCACGCTGACCGCAATGTGCGCGTACATCAAGTTCCAATGGACGCGCGATGTGCCAGTGTAGATAAGCGCAAGGCCGAGGGCCGACCCACCGGCAAGAACCACGGTCCCCAGCTCAACCAGCATAGGGCCGCGCAGCGCATCGCGCAGAAGAAACAGGCCCGCAACGCACAGCGCCACGCCAAGTCCGACATGAAAGAGCACAGCCGCAGCGTAGAAGAGATTGGGCGCCGGCCAGGCATAGAGATATACAGCGGAAAGAGTCAGTGCGCCGATCGACAGCCGGGCAAGCGTCTTCATTGCTGCTTGCTCATTGGCTGGTTTTGGTTGTCGTCCGCTGCATGCGGCGTCAACGGTTCGGGATCGAGGGTGCGCGCACCGTAGTGGAAGCTATAGCCTCGCGCGTTGTTCGCCCCTCGTTGGGTTCGGTCGTTCCAATCGAGACGATAGGCATTCGCTGCGGCGTCGTCGGGATAATGCTGTGTCGATGGGTAGGGGTACGCGGTCATGGCATGAAACGGCATTTCGGCAACCGTAAACGGAGCTGCTTCATAGAAGTCCATGTCCTTCACGAATCCGTTTGCGTAGAAGAAGTAATCGCGCGTCCACCCGGCAGGGAGAGGCGGCAGCGGGGCGGCACTGAATTCTGCGTCGATGTCCTCGCCGGTGCCGAAGATCACAAACCGATCGTCAAGATTGCGGAGCAGGGAAGTGACGTCGCCATAGCGGGTGTAACTTCCACGGAATTGCGAGAACGGCCCGGTTGTACTGGCTTGATCGTAATAATAGGTAAGGTCGCCCGGCGTCGTTCCCTCGACTTGCCGGGGGTAGCCGCGGAATGCGAGGGTCGCCGAAGCCAGCGGCAGCTCGGTCGTGCGGATGCTGTTGGGCTGCTCCGGCCCGTTATCCACCAGCACCTGGTCCCAATAGATCTGCAGATTGGTCGTGATGCGAATGCGCTGCGCGCCGGAAGGCAGCTTGCCCGTAAGGTCGACCGTGATGGTCCTCGGTAAACCGGCGGGGAATCCCATGTCGTCGATCACACGCTTCCAGGTGCCGTCCGGCAGTTGGGCCTCAACGTATGGCGAAACGGGATTCAGACCTGACTGCCACGCGGCGTACATCGACGTCGCGCTGAAGTATTCGATAAATCCGTGCAGGAAAAGCCGCAGTGGATTTTGCGGTGTCCAGCTACCCAGATCGAGCGTCAGGGAGTGCATGTTGGCAAACCCGGCGAAGGAAAGATTGGTGAAGTCGCGAACATACTGGTGATCACGGGTGCTCAGCAGCGCAAGAAAATCGCGGCCATGGTCATCCCACGCTCCTCGGGGCGGTCGAGGCGCCGACGTGAGCACGGGAGCGCCTGAGGCGAAGGGGGGATCGTCAAGGAATCGCTCGTCCGGATAGACGTCCGTGCCCACCGGATGATCGACTGCCATCAGCCGAAGCTGATCGATAAAATTGACCTCCTCCATGGGCTCGCCGAAGCGCACGCTGAAGTAGCCGTCACGGGCTTGTAGCTGGGAGCCTTCAATCTTGATCCACTCATCCGGATCGGCTGTGTTCTTGGCCGTCGGAGAGATCCAATGGCCTATGACCCCGGCCCCGATAACGTCCGAGATGAATTCGTACCGATCCCCGTTCCAAACGAACAAGGTGGGGCATGAGCTGCCGCGACGATCGATCTCGGTGAAGGTGATAGGCTTGTTGGCGGCAACCTCGATTTCGTCCTGCAGAACTCCGGTCGGCCAGAGCATCCGGACGATGTCGGCATGATCAGCGCTGCCCAGACCGGCAAGGATCTCGGGAGGGCCTTGGCTCATATATCCGGCAGCGCCCGGAATCTCCCACTTCTGCCAGATCGCGCCCGCGAACACTTCGACTTTCGTTCCCAATCCTGTTTTGTTGTCAGCCAGACCTTTGAAGTCAATCCGCAGCGCATGGTTGCGATTGCCGCCCTCATTGCGGAGGATGACGGGATTGGCGCCAAGCTGCGAAATAATGAGATCGGAATCGTTGTTGTTATCGACGTCGGCGGCAATCACCGAGCGCGGTTGGAGCAGCCTGATCTTGTCCAGCCCAAGCTTGGTACTGACGTCAGCAAAGCCCTGCCCGCCCAGGTTGCGCAGCACGCGCAGCTCGGGACCGCGCGCGGTCTCGAGGACCACCGCTAGATCGATCCAGCCATCGTTATCGAAGTCGATAGCGGTGACACCCCAGCCGCGAGTTGCATCGAGGTCGGGCAGCGGAACGCGCTCGAAGCGCTTGCCTTCGACATTGCGCCACAGCGAGACCGCCGGCAGACCGGCATGTGTGACTGCCACGTCCATCCAGCCGTCTTTGTCGAAGTCAAAAACGTAGATACCCGCGGTTGGCGCGAGTCCTGCAGCGTCGTACAGCGGTAAAGCCTTGAAGTGGCCCTCGCGTGGGTTGAGCCAGACGATTGGCGACCCACCTGAACCAGTCACGACCATATCAACCGCTCGGTCGTTATTGATGTCGGAGAGGACAACGCTGGTGGTCGCGCTCTCGCCGCCCAGACCCGTTTCCGCCGTCCAGTTGGTGAAGGTCCCATTGCCGTTGTTGCGCCAAAGTACATTGCTGCTCCCCGACGGTTTCCCGCCACCGGGCTGGCCGGTAACGAACAAATCGAGGTCGCCGTCATGATCGAAGTCGACAAACGTCAGACCGGCCGGACGATTGACGGGCACAATGTCGGCCGACTTCGTTACGTCCTTGAACTTGCCGCCCCCGAGATTCCGAAATAAAAGCACCCGGTCACTGAATGCCACCGCCAGATCGTTCTTGCCATCGTTGTCGAAATCGCCGACTGCACACGAAATACCGCTTCCACTGGCGTCAAGTCCGGTCTGCTGTGAGGAAAGCTCCTTCCAGTTGCCATCTCCCGCATTGTGGTACACGCGAATGGCATGTTCCCCATCTCTCATAGCCACCAAATCGAAACCGCCATCGCCAGTCACATCCAACATGCAGATGCCGCCGCCCGGCTTGTCCGTTACAGCCCCGGGCGACCAGGCAGCTGGATGGCCGATCGGCTCTGCGACGAACGTCACCGGAATCATCGGCCCAACCTGGGGCTCCTGGGTTCTCACTACCTCCGCGGTCGAATAGCGGCCCTGCTCGCCATAGCTCAGAGTTATGGGTGCGGAGAGATTGGTTTTCGTGAGGTGCTCGAAGGTTTGCAGATGCTGGCGCGCGGCCTCGTTGTTGCCGGAGCGTTGCAGTGCCCGCGCCAGCCCAAACTCCGCCGAGGCATGGAGCGGTTGCAGACGCAGAGCGGTTTCGAACTGGGCGATGGCGTTGTCGTACTGCTGTTGCTGCGAATACATCGTTCCCAGGAAGTAGTGGCTGTCGGGATCGTTGGCATCGATCTCGAGGACCCGCTGAAAAGCCTCGATTGCCTCGGAGGCCTTCCCCTGACTGCGCCGCAGGAGACCGAGGTTGTACCAGATACGGGCGTTGTTGGGCTCCTTGGCCGCCGCCATGTCGAGAGCTTGCTCAGCCTCGGACAGCTTCTGCAAATTCAGCAGTGCGATTCCTTTGTTTAGTTCGGCCGCGGTCAGAGTAGGATCGGCCTTCAGCGCGAGGTCGAATTCCTCCACCGCTTTGTCCATGCGTTGCTGGTTCATGTAGGCAACGCCGAGGTTGTTAAGCTTGACTGCATTGGCAGGATCCGGCGGCCTGTCACTTGGCCATGCGCTCATCGAAATCGAACTAGCGAGCAGCACCGGCAAAAGGCGGCGCAGGACTCCATGCATTGAGAAATTCTCCGGGGTGGGGATGCAGAAGGCCAAAACATTGTAATCGCTGCGATCGTCTGCCGCGCCTGCATGAGAACCCCGAGTGCCAACCGATCAAAAACTAAAGATCTGAAACCCCACGCGCTGTCCGGCCAAAGCCCAAGCCGAACCCGATACAGACTCGCGTCCCCTAAGGGAACGTTCAGTGGCGACAAAGCTATATTCTTGGCGGGGCAAGCGCAATAATCCAAAAATACTAGCAAGGACATGACGCCAATAAAGCAAGCCGGATCGTTGGACCAAACGCATGAGACGTGCCTTCGCCGGGGAGTCACGCGTCATTCTGGCCTGGAGCGGACAAACGTAAAGCGCTCCTTGAGCTTCAGAAACGGCTTCTCGAAGTATCGGTAGGAAAGGCCCGCACTGGCGATGCTGAGGACGAGAACCAGCGTTGTTCCGACTGCAGGCACAATTGACGCTGACAGATGCAGGGCCCCCAAGCTGCGAGGCAGCCAATGATTTGCCGGTTCGAAAACGAGATAGAACACCACTGAGTGAAAAATGTAGAGTCCGTAAGAAATGCGGCCCAGGTAGGTAAGCCAGTGCGGAACGTAACGCTCGGGCGTTCCCAGTACGGCGAGGAAAAACAGGATCGAGCCGAGCAGCACCAGCAGCCATCCACCCATTGCGCCAGCGACCGTGGTGTGCGCGTCGTAGCTCTTGACCCCCGGGCCCATCACGGCGTAGATCCAGCATCCGGCGGCGAACACAAATACGATTGCGCGCAGCACCATCGGCCAGCGTGGCACTTTGCTACGCAACGCGATCGCCAGCAGCGCACCTGCGGCAAAGAACTGGAATTGAAACCAGCTATTGACCCACTGCCCGCTCTCTCCGGAATAAACGAGTCGGGCATAGTGGACGCTGGTTAGATAGGAAACGACCAGCAGGACAAGGCTCACGACAGCTAGAATCCTGCGTCCGCCGAGACGCGCGAGTAGCGGTACCGCGATATAGAACTGTTCCTCGACCGCGATGCTCCACAGCGGATCGATTGGCCCGGCAATCCAGCCGTGGCGCACGATGTACCAGTTTCCGGCGAACAGCAGAAAAGCGAGCCACGAACTATAGGTTTTCGGGCCAACGTTGGGCAGGTAATGCCCCAGCGCTACAAGTCCGAAGAAGGCCGCGAAGTAAAGCGGCCAGATGCGCAAGATGCGGCGCACATAGAACGACTTGATGTGGACGCTGCCGGTCTGTTCGCGCTCGCGTAACAGAAGCTCGACGATCAGGAATGAGCTCAACAGGAAGAAGATCGGCACGCCGAAGGCCCCAGCTGTTCCGATGGCGTAGGCCATTGGTTGGGTAGACGGATCGACGGCCACGTAGTCCATTCGATGAAACGCGAACACACAGAGAAATGCGAAGAACCGCAGGGCGTCAAGTTCCGGACGGTAAAACCGCTTGCCGGAGCCAAGGTCTCTACGTTCTGTGGTGCTGGTCATTCTCGAAAGGTGAAGCGCACCCTCGCTCCCGGTTACTCGAGTGACGGGTCGAGAGCCCTCCGGGTGCGTAGCGTTTAGTTAAGGCGTCATTCTCCCAAGCGAAAGATAGTTTTGTGGTGGAACGCCGAACGCATCGGCCACGCGGTTAAAGAAGGCAAACATCGCGATGATGTAGACAGCCTCAGAGATCTGGTCCTCCGTCCAACCGTGATTGCGCAGTTCAGCGACATCTGCGGCAGTCGACCGGTACGCGGCATTCGTGATCAATTCCACGTACTGCATCAACGCGTACTCTGCCGGGGTCAGGCCAGCTTCGCCGATCTTTCCCTCCAGGATGGCGGCGACACACTGTTCGTTGGCTCCCTGAACACGCAGGAAGTAGGCGTGACTGTCCAGTCAATAGGGACAACGGTTGAGGTAGGAAACGTAACTGGCGATCATCTCCTTGTGGCGCCGCAGAAGATGACCCTCGGAGAAATGTATGGTGTTGGAAAACTCGACAACCTGGCGCAGAAAATCGGGGCGGGAACCGAAACACTTGATGATTCCCGGTACTTGCTGCCTTCCGGAACCAGCGCGCCAGAAATCGTAGGCTGCCGCGGTGTCGCCAGTTGCTTCGCGATCTTCGACGATGCGAATCTTGGTTTGTGCTTTCGGCGGCTCGGGAGTTGCCGCCTTCCCGATGCTGTCAGGACCTTTCTCATCCATATCGCTGGTCATCCACGGTGTCTGAAGAAATTGGGACTGTTTTCTCGTCAAGTCGGCGGCTGCGCGGCAATCCGTGTTCCAAGACGATCAACCTGCAATGATATGATACTGCGAATTTCTCATGCGACTTCCCTCCAAGCGGTCCCTGATTGTTGTTGGGGTTGTTCTCCTGTGCAGCTACGCGGTCTTTCTGGTGTTCATCAATTGGGCGATGCGGCAGCCACCCGAAAAGTTTGGCCGTGTCATGGCGAAAATGCCGATGCCGGCGTACTTCGTTATCCCGTTCGAGACCTTTTGGACACGGGCTCGCGCAGGTGCTCTTCGCTCGGGTGAAGAGGCGCCCGACTTCCGGTTGCCGACGTTGGACCATCAGAGCGAGGTGCAGCTTTCCTCTTTCCGCGAGAAGCAGCCTGTGGTGTTGGTCTTCGGCAGCTACACTTGACCGCCATTTCGGCGGGAGGTTCCCGCCCTGAACAAGCTGTATGAGCAGTACGGAAGCCGGGTGGCGTTTTACGCCGTGTATATCCAGGAAGCTCATCCCAGCGACGTTTGGCAGATGCGCAGCAATATTCGTGACTCGGTCGTCTTTGCCAGTCCGAAGGATGAAGAAGAACGCACGCAAGTTGCCGGCACGTGCGTTCGCAAGCTCGGCATCAAGTTTCCCGCCGTTGTCGACGGCTTCGACAATCGAACTGAGGTTGCGTACACCGGTTGGCCAGACCGTCTCTATCTGATTGATCGTGATGGCCGGGTGGTGTTCAAGAGCAAGCCCGGTCCTTTTGGGTTCAAGCCAGCGGAACTGCAGGCCGCCTTGGACAAGCTACCGCAGTCCTAGTACGAAGGGAGACCCCCCGGCTCTGCCGGGGAGGCAGTAGGAGTTTGACAAATCCAGGAGTCCATCGCGGAGACTCCCAAACGTGAGCCGCCAAAGCACACGAAAGGGAGTTCGCGATGGACGAGATGGAAAGCCTAAGCCATACCAAGTGGGAGTGCAAATACCATGTGGTGTTTATCCCGAAGTGCCGCAGAAAGACGTTGTACGGGGAACTAAGGCAGCACTTGGGCGAGGTGTTCCGCAAGTTGGCGGAGCAGAAGGAGAGTCGGATCGAAGAGGGGCATCTGATGCCCGACCATGTGCACATGATGATCGCGATTCCGCCGAAGTATGCGGTGGCGCAAGTGATTGGGTTTATCAAGGGCAAGAGCGCGATTCACTTGGCGCGGGTGTACGGGGAGAAGAAGAGGAACTTTGTGGGCCAGCATTTCTGGGCGCGAGGGTACTACGTGTCCACGGTGGGACGGGATGAGACGGTCATCCGAGAGTACATCCGGAAGCAGGAGCAAGAGGACAAACGCTTGGAGCAAATCAACCTGTGGCGCTAACCAGCCACCGTAAGGTGGCTCAAGCAATCGGGGCCGCGTTAGCGACCCCGCACAGCCGCTTTGAGCGGCTCACAATCTAAAGCCCCCGGCTCTGCCGGGGGATACTTACTTCAGGTTTTGGGATTTCCTTCAAACTAGCGTGATCTCCAGTCCAGCTTTCTTTAACGCCCGAAGATCTGCTTTGGGAATCTGCTTGTCTGTGATCACCCCATGGATGTTCGAGATGGGGACGATCGACGAAAGGCTCGACCGCCCAAACTTGCTGGAGTCACAAACCGCTACCACCCGTGACGCGATACTCACCATCAGGCGGTTCAACTGCGCTTCCAGAAGATTGGGGGTCGAAACGCCGGAGTGGGTGTCGAAGCCATCGACGCCGAGGAATAAAACGTCCGCTTTGAGGCGACGAAGGCTTTCCTCGGCGATAGGCCCAACCAGGGAATAGGAGTTCTTGCGCAACATGCCTCCGGTGAGGATCACGTCAACCGTGCCGCCAGTCAGCTCGGCGGCGATATTGATGGCATTGGTGATAACCGTTAAGTGCTGAAAGCCGCGCAGGGCGCGGGCGATGGCGGTGGTTGTGCTGCCGGAGTCGAGAATGATTGATTGGCCTTCGGTGACCATTTGCGCCGCGGCAGCCGCAATCTTTGCCTTCTCGCGCGGGTGTTGCAGCTCACGCTGGGTAAGATCGCGGTCCGACTCAAGGCCCGCGTGGATAGGCAACGCCCCACCATGCGTGCGATAGATGAGTCCGCGCTCGTGCAGCAGGTCGAGATCGCGCCGAATGGTGATCTCGGAGGTGCCAAACGTTTTCGCCAGTTCACCGACCCGCGCCCGGCCACTGTGATTGACGAAATCTACGATGGTCCTGCGGCGCTCTTCGTTTAATACGGATATTGGTTCGCTCGGCATCTTGTTGTTCACCGCTCACGATGGGCCCGGAGCCTGGGTCGACTACGATCCTATTCGATCAATACCGCACAAAGAAACTAGGAATGTCCCTGGGGGCGTTCGAGGTTGTTCAGTTTTGTTTGCAGAGCACGGTGGCCTCCTCTCCGTGGTTCAGAGCGCTTCCTTTCAGTCCACCCTGACCGACTTCACGAGGTTTCGCGGGCGATCAGGGTCGAAATCGTTCATGACAGCGATGTGATAAGCGAGCAACTGGAGCGGCACGACCTCGAGGATAGGCAGGAGCAACTCATCGAGATTTGGCAGCAAGAAGCATGGCGTTCCTAGATTCTGAACCCCTTCATCACCCTTGGATGCGATCAGTATCTGTCGCTTCGAGTGTTTACGGATTTCGTCCAAAAGGGAGCGCGATCTCTCGTAGCGGAGCATCGATTCGGGGTCATTGGGATCGCGGGTCACGATGGCGACGACCGGAAGACTCTCATCGAGCAGCGCGGTTGGTCCGTGGCGAAGTTCGCCCGTCGGATAGCCTTCAGCGTGAACGTAGGAAATCTCCTTCAGCTTGAGTGCGCCTTCTAGCGCAATCGGATAATGCACGCCGCGGCCAAGGTAAATGAAGACTTCATCCCTGTAGAAGTCCTTGGCGATCGACTCGGCTTCGGAATTAAAGCGATCGAGCAGCCACAACAAAATGGACGGCAGTTGTGCCAGAGACAGTAATCTACGGGCGATCTGCTCGGAGCTTAGAGTGCCTTTATGCGAAGCCAGGAAGAGCGCCAGCATGTATATGGCGGTCAACTGCGTAGTGAAACTCTTGGTCGCCGGAATTGCTACCTCCTGGCCGGCGCAGGTGAAGAAGTTGGCGTCCGCGTCATGTGAGATTGTGGAGTCAACCACGTTGGAAATTGAAAGTGTTTTCTTGCCGTTTTCCTTGGCAAGCCGCTGGGCCGCCGTCGTGTCTGCGGTTTCTCCCGATTGTGTTATCGCGATCACCAAGCCGGCTCCGCCGTTCAGCGGCTTACGATAGCCATACTCGCTGGCGTGTTCGACATCGACGGGAATTCCGGAGAGTTCTTCGATCACGAGCTTGCCGCACAGCCCGGCGTGACGGCTGGAGCCGCTAGCGACAATGCTGATGGACCGCAGAGTGGCCCATTCGGCTGCCGTGAAGGGTGAGCGGTCCAGGCGTATCGAGTGCGTTGGCTTGTCAAGATGCTGCTCGATCGTGTTGCGAATGGCGTCAGGCTGCTCATAGATTTCTTTCAGCATGTGAAAAGGAAAACGCTTGAGCGCCCCGTCGGCCTTATTGAGTCCCGTCATAAGAGCGAGCTCCTGGCATCGCGAAATCGGAATCCCGGAAGAGCCGGGCCAATCTCCGTGGTTTGCTTTCCTTGATAAATCTACCATAAAAGAACACAAACGAACATGAACATGATAATATTCGATCATTTGTGATTGCTTTCTCGCGTTACACGGGGCACAATGACGCTGCTCTTAATTTAGCTGGAGCTTTGGTTTTCACGGGCTTCGCCCAAGAATGTCACAATGCGATTTTTTCTTGCTTTGATCCTGGTGTCATCGTTTACGTTAGCTTCGGACTCATCAACCGTGCCTGGAGGCTCGTCGACCAACTTGATGCCGATGCCTGCGGTCATGGAAATGCACCCGGGGATATTGAAAGTGAACGGCTCATTTACCCTGGGGATAACTGGTTATTCGGATCCCCGTCTGCAACGAGCCGTTCAACGGTTCCAGGATCGCGTCGAGGGTCGAACTGGCGTTGAGTTGCCTCTGGGCGTGGCCGCCGATGGCAAGGCTGCCGCTTTAAGCATCGAATGTGCCGCCGCGGGTTCCAAATATCCCAAGCTTGGCGATGATGAGTCGTACTCCCTTGAAATCGGAGCACAGCAGGCCATCTTGAAGGCCAATACAGTGGTAGGCGCGATGCGGGGTCTGGAGACGATTCTACAACTCGTTTCGGGCAGCCAAAGCGGTTATTACCTGCCCATGGTCAGTATCCGGGACACGCCTCGCTTTGCTTGGCGAGGCCTGATGATCGACGTCTCGCGCCATTGGCAGCCGATCGAGGTCATCAAGCGTAACATCGATGGCTTGGCCGCGGTAAAGATGAACGTCTTCCATTGGCATCTCACCGATGACCAGGGATTCCGGGTCGAAAGCAAGCGTTTTCCCAAGCTGCAGGAGATGGGGTCGGACGGGCTTTATTACACCCAGGAGCAAGTTCGCGACATTGTCGCTTATGCGGCCGACTACGGAGTGCGCGTCATTCCTGAGTTCGACATGCCGGGGCATACAACCAGCTGGTTTGTCGGCTATCCCGAGCTGGCCAGCGGTCCAGGCCCGTATCAAATTGAGCGCAAGTTCGGCATCTTCGATCCCGCCATGGATCCAACGCAGGAGGAGACCTACCGGTTTCTCGACATCTTTCTGGGTGAGATGGCCCAACTGTTCCCTGACGAATACATACACATAGGCGGCGACGAGAACAATGGCAAGCAGTGGAAGGCCAATCCGCGAATCCAACAATTTATGCTGAAACACGAATTGAAGGACACCGCCGCGCTGCAAGCTTACTTCAACCTAAGAGTGCTCAAACTCCTGCAGAAGCATGGCAAGAAAATGATTGGTTGGGACGAGGTGCTGACCCCCGATCTTCCCAAGGACGTAGTGGTGCAATCATGGCGCGGCACCAAATCCTTGGCCGATGGCGCCAGACGTGGCTATAGGGGCATCTTGTCGCAGCCCTATTATTTCGATCACATGGCGCCAGCCGAGTATTTTTACGTGAACGATCCGCTACCGGCCGATAGCGATCTGACAGCCGAGCAGGCGGCTCGCGTGATCGGGGGTGAGTCGTGTGCATGGGGAGAGTTTCTTTCGCCAGAAAACATCGACAGCCGTATATGGCCGCGCAATGCAGCACTGGCCGAACGACTGTGGTCCCCGCGTGAGGTGGCGAACGTAGCCGAAATGTATCGTAGGCTCGACCACGTAAGTGTCGCGCTCGAACAGGATGGGCTGACGCACGAATCGAGTACGGCAAAGATGCTGCGGCAAATCACCGGCACAGAACAGCCTGGACCAGCCGACGTGTTGGCGGAAGTGGCTGATCCATTCGGCGTTTCTTATCGCGAGCAGCTGCTGGTGGAAACTCAGCTGACGCCTCTCACGCGCGTGTCCGATGCTGTAGTTCCCGATGCCCTTTTCCGCAGGCAGTTCGCAGCATGGGTCGAAGGGCTGCTGAGCGACGCGCCGAACTTCGCTACGAATCGAGAGGAACTCGCCAAAAACTTCAATGAGTGGCGCGATCTAGGTCCTGCGTTTCGAGCCATGGAAACCAGCGCACCGGTTCTTGCAGATTGCGAAGGGCGGGTTCGCGACCTGGAGAATCTGGGAGCGGTAGGACTAGAGGCGTTGACCTATCTGAAATCTCGCACCACGCCGCCGACCGGATGGAAAGAAGCCAGCCTGGCGCTGATCAATGAGGCCGAGAAGCCGGACAAGTCGTTACTGAAGCTGTCGTGGCTGCCGTCGTATCGGGTGTTGATTCTCGCTGCAGGGGACGTGGAGGGGCTTAAAACGTTCACTCCGCAACAGTGGACGCAGCAGGTGGTGCAGGAAGCAGCCCGGCAGGAATCGCCGGTAAAGTACACATGGTAAAGTTCGTGAGGCACGGAATCTAACATGAGCTTCACTCTTCTCGACTGGACCGCCATCGTCGGCTATCTCGCGATCACGCTCATTATGGGGTTGTGGTTCCGTCGCCGTTCCGGGCGTAGCGTTGACGACTACTTCGTTTCTGGTCGCAATGTGAACTGGTGGCTGGCCGGGACCTCGATGGTGGCAACCACGTTTGCGGCCGATACTCCGCTGGTCGTCACAGGTCTGGTTTATGCGCAGGGAATTTCCGGCAACTGGCTGTGGTGGGGCTTCCTGTTCTCAGGCATGATGACGGTTTTTCTGTTTGCCCGTTTGTGGCGCCGTTCTGGCTTGCTGACTGACGTGCAGTTTGCCGAGATTCGCTACTCCGGCAAGCCGGCCGCGTTCCTGCGCGGATTCCGCGCGATCTACCTGGGCTTGCTGATGAACTGCGTCATCCTGGGATGGGTGACGAAAGCCATGACCAGCATCGTCGGCACGACGTTGGCGAATACGCCGATGCTGACCAACATCAGCCACTTCATGAGCGCACACTTCGGTTCGGTATGGAGTGGAAACGACGGCGCCGCGCTGGCCATCTGCGTCTTCTTCCTGATTCCGTTTACAGGACTATACGTGGCTCTGGGTGGGCTCTGGGGAGTGCTGTGGACGGACCTCTTCCAGTTCGTGCTGAAGATGACGATCGTTATCGCGGTAGCTTATTTTGCAGTGGTTGCCTGTGGCGGGATGACGGCCATGCTCGACAGTCTGCGCAGAATGCAGGCCGCCGGGGGCGCAAATGCCGCCGATCCGCTCGGCTTGTTCCCGGATTTTTCGCGGGGCATCACGGCCGAGCCGCTGTGGATGGTGCCGGTTGCGAGCTTTCTGGTTTTCGTCGGGTTGCAGTGGTGGGCCTTCTGGTATCCCGGCGCGGAGCCGGGGGGCGGCGGCTACATCGCGCAGCGCATCTTCAGCGCGCGTGATGAGAAGCAGGGGCTGCTTTCGGTTTTATGGTTCAACATCGCGCATTACGCCATTCGGCCATGGCCTTGGATCATCACTGGCCTGGCTGTCGTGGTTTTGTATCCCGGCCTCCAGCATCCCGAGACCGGTTACATGATGGTGTTGAATTCGCATCTCCCGCACCAGTATCGCGGGATTGCGATTGCCGGATTTCTGGCTGCGTTCATGTCTACGATTGCGACCCAACTGAACTGGGGTGCGTCGTACCTGGTCTCGGATTTCTATCGCCGGTTCGTCCGCCCAAGGGCCTCCGAGAAGCACTACGTTCTGATTTCTCGGCTGAGTACCGTATTGCTGGTCATCGTTTCGGCATGGGTGTCTGTGCAGCTCGGCTCCATCGCTTCCGGATGGCAGGTGGTGCTGCAGATTGGCGCAGGGACGGGCGCCGTGTACATCCTTCGCTGGTATTGGTGGCGGATCAATGCCTGGAGCGAGATTTCCGCAATGGCCTGTTCGCTGCTCGTCACGGTCATTCTGAATCGCTGGCAGCCCTTTACCGGCAACAGCTCGCTGGTGTTCGCGAAGGGAGCGATAGCGACGACCATCGTGACAACCATCGTCTGGCTCACAGTGACGCTCCTGACAAAGCCCGAACCGGACCAGGTGCTCCTGCGGTTCTACCGCAATGTTCGGCCTGATGTCCGTGGCTGGAAACGCATCGCAACACAAGCACCTGAGGTCGCACCATACCGTGATATCGGCAGCAATCTAATGGCATGGGTGCTGGGATGCGCCATGGTGTACATGTGCCTTTTCGGCACGGGGAAAATATTGCTGCATCAGGCGGCGACAGGAATTCTTCTGCTGGCTGTCTCGGCGATCTGTGCAGTGCTTCTTTATCGAGGAGTAGTTCAGAACTTCAAAGTCGAGTCGCAGGAAGTGAGCAGCGTTCCCAGTTGGATCGAAACGTCGCCGACACCTATGCACTAGTCGCACCGTTGTAGGGAAGAAGGTGTCATCAGTTGCGGCACACGACGAACCGCTAAGAGCCTTCACGTTCTATACGGTCCGGCAGTCGTCTGGGTGCTCGGCCCGTTAGCGGTATCTTCGAACCAAAAGCCGAAAGCGGTCAGAACGATAGAATCCGAGCACGTAGATCGCAGGCCGGGCTTTCGTCGAATAGATGACCTGGCGAATCCGCAGTAGGGGTAGGCCCCGCGGAAGTTCCAACAGACGCGCAGTGGCCGAAGACGGATCGGTGGCGTCAATTTCCTCGTCCGAATAACTGAGGTCGACCCCACACTCATACTTAAGAATCGAAAACAGGGAAGCGCGTTCGAGAGAGTCGCGATCAAGCCTGGAGAATTCCTCGGCCGGCAAATGGCACGTCTCCAGGGCAAACGGCTCTTCTCCTCCCAGGCGAAGCCGTTCGAACTTGATGATGCCCGCGTCAGCGGGCAGTGCGAGACGGGCCGCAGCGTCCTGTTCGTTGTAGACGATGTTGAAGGAAAGAACCTGCGAACGCACTGACAAACCTCGCGCCGCCATCTCCTCGGTGAAACTGGTGAGCTTGTTGAAGTGAACCTTCGGCGGACCGACAAAAGTTCCGGCTCCCGGCCGCCGCAGCACCAGGCCTTCGCGTTCCAGCATGGAGAGTCCGTGGCGCGCCGTCATCAAGCTCACACCGTGGATGCGTGCGAGTTCACGTTCTGAATCCACGGCGTCGCCGGGCTTCAGGTGGCCGCTTTCGATCTGTCGCAGGATGGCGTGCTGAATTTTTTGGTATGCCGGTATTTCTTTTCCTCGAACTCGTTGCATGCAAGCTCCCACAGATGAACTAGCCACGCTCAAAGTGCTGAGTCGCTATCGATTGACCGCTATAGTGCACAAATTCGCCTTAGCATACGGAAGGTAGCATAACTTCTCAACAAAGTCATAGCGGAAGAAGTCATTAATTCTATTACCACTTTAGTGTCGGATTTGAGGCTAGAGCACGGTAAATCCTACAATATTCCGTATTTTTCCATCCGAAAGCCTCCCACAAAAATATTATTGACAACGGATGAATATTTCGCTTGAAGACCAATATCCCGACGTGCTATATAGCTGTACAAAGTAGAAGCGCTATATAGCTTAATCACAGATCGTGATCGTGGTTGAGCATTAGTGGGGATCTCAATTGAGGGTTACCCGAGGAGGTGGGACGATGCAAAAGTTGTCGAGAATTCGTGTCAGCCTAGTAATCGTGCTGGCGCTGTTTAGCCTCATGCAGCCCGCGTGGGCCCAGCAGGTCACAGCGGCGATCACGGGCACAGTCGTCGACCCGGCCGGCGCGCCAATCAGCGGCGCCGCGGTCACTGCGAGTGATACCGAGCGCGGTACGGTCTTCACCACAAAAACAAATGACAGCGGGGTATTCAATTTCACCCGCATTCCCATCGGAAACTACGAAGTGAGAGCGACGTCGTCGGGTTTCGAAACGGCCGTGCAACCGCCTTTCACGCTGGTACTCAACCAGACCGCGCGTATCGAATTCAAGATGAAGGTCGGAGCAGTATCGCAAAACGTAGAGGTCACTTCGGAGATCCCTCAGCTTCAGACCGATACCACCCAGGTCAGCACACTGATCGATTCCACTGCGATCAACAATATTCCGCTCGCAACGCGCAATTACATTGAACTTACGTTGCTGGCGCCGGGTAGCATCAGCCCGGACCCGGCCAACTTCAACAATGGCAATAACACCGCCGCGGGAGCCCGGCCATATATCAACGGCAACCGCGAACAGGCTAATAACTTCCTCCTCGATGGCCTAGACAACAATCAGGTGTCCGACAATCTGGTGGGCTTTACTCCGGCGCCCGACGCCATCCAGGAATTCAACCTGATCACGCAGGACGCCCCTGCCGAGTTTGGCAAGTACATGGGCGGCATCGTCAGCGCCACCATCAAGTCGGGCACTAACAGGTTCCATGGTGATGTCTGGGAATACTTCCGGAACGACGTGCTCAACGCCAACTACTGGGAGAACGGGTTCCTCGGGCCCAACAACCAGATTCCAAAACCAACGCTGCGCTGGAATATGTTTGGCGGTACCCTCGGCGGCCCCGTCATCAAGAATAAGCTGTTCTTCTTCGTCGATTACCAGGGACAGCGCTTTGACCACCCCGCCACCACTTCCGCCATCACGGTATTCACGAATGCAGAGCGTAACGGCGATTTCTCGCAGATTTCAGGGCAACTCATCAATCCCATCACTGGGGCGCCGTTCCCGAACAACCAGATTCCGATGGGTATGGAGAACGTGGTCGCGCAGAATCTGTTTGCGTCCAAATTCTATCCAACGCCCGTCAACAACAGTCCCATCAACAATGCCTATAACACAGTAACGCAAGCCTTCAATGCTAACCAGGGCGATGCCAGGGTGGATTGGAACGTAACGGGCAAGGATACGCTGTTTGGGCGGTACTCGCAGTGGTATCAAACCAATCCCCAAATCAACTCGGTGGCGATCCTGGGCGACACCTACTCGACGGCACCTATTCAGAGTGGGGTGGGACAGTGGACGCACACATTTAGTCCCAACCTGCTAAACGAGGTGCGGTTTGGTGTCAACTACATCAAGCTGAACACGGGCGTTACCTTCTCCCCATCGCTGGGCGATCTCGGTACGGAGCTCGGCATTGCCAACGCTAACACCGTCGGCCCCGGACTGCTATTGCTGGGCTTTGGGGGAGGCACATCTCCGGCGCCTGGCGTAGGGACCCTGACCAACGTGGGCAATGCTGTAGTAGCGCAAACTTTTCACGACTCCGTCACCCAGTTTGATGATGGACTTGTCATAACCCATGGGAAGCACGTTATCCACGCTGGGTTCCAGATGTGGCGGTATCACGTCAATACCTTTTACAGTGGCAACAGCGGCGAATACGGCTCCATTCTCTTTGGGGGAGCCTTCTCAGGCAACGCTGCCTCCGACTTCTTCCTGGGATACGCCGGAGCAACCGGCAAGGGCATCAGCACCAATGTTGGGTGGCATCAGTCATCATGGACCTTCGGTGGATATGCGCAGGATGATTGGCGCATAACGCCGACCCTCACGTTGAACCTCGGGCTGCGCTACGAAGCCTACACCCCATGGGTCGAGGAGAACAACCGTCAGTCCAACTTGGGACTCGTCAGTGGACAGCTGGAACTCGCCGGGGTCGGAGGCAACAGCGGCTCCCTCTACAACTCGGTCTACGGATGGCCTGCCTGGCAGCCGCGCTTCGGCTTCGCATGGTCGCCATCGCAATACGATGGGAAGGTGGTTGTACGTGGGGCATACTCCATCTCTTCGTACCTGGAGGGCACCGGCACCAACCTGAGGCTTCCGCAGAACGTTCCGTTCAGTCCTCCAGAAGTCGACGCTTCGTACAACAGCCCGACATACATGACCCAGGAGGGCCCTGGAGGCAGCCTGCCTTCGGATCCCTTTGTGGGCGCAAACTTTCGCGTCTGGGCGCCCACGGTTCAACCTGCGATGGACCAGCAGTGGAACCTGACGTTTCAGGATCAGCTCGCTAACAACATGACCTTCCAAATGGGCTATGTGGGCCAGAAGGTGACGCACCTGATGGTCCCCATGCCTTATTTGCAGAACCTGCTGATTAATGGCCAGGTAGAACCAGGAATTTACTTCCAAGGCAATCCGACCTTACGGTCAGAGCTTGGGCAGGTTTCGGGAACTGCCTCCGTGGGCGTCATGAACTACAACGCGCTGCAAGTTGTTCTGCAGAAAAGATACAGCAACGGACTGCAGGGGCAGGTTTCCTATACCTGGTCGCACTGCTTGACCAACAACAGCGGGTACTACGGTGTGTGGAGCCAGACTTCAGCGACACCGGGGTCCCCATACTACCAAAACCTCTACGACCCCCAAGCAGACTACGCGAGTTGCTATTTCGACTCGCGCAACCTCCTGTCCGCCTATGCAACTTACGATCTGCCCTTTGGCAAGGGTCGGAAGTACGGCAGCAATATGAACTCCGTAGTCAACGCCGTCGTAGGCAACTGGCAGGCAAACGCGATCATTTCCATTCACAGCGGCTTTCCGCTGGCGGTCTATGAAGCAACCGACACCAGCGGAACCGGTTCGCGTGGGCCGCGTCCCAACTGTACTGCATTGGCAGGGCAGTCTATGGGGACGAGCCAGCCGGTCATCGTTAACGGCGTGTTCCAAGGCTACCAGTACATGAGTGCAGCAGGATATTCGCAGCCAGCGACAGGAACTTTCGGTAATTGCCCCCTCCAAGGCCCCAACATTGGTCCGGGATATACTGACACGGACCTGAGCCTGCTGAAGAACTTCCACTTTACCGAGGGAATATATCTGCAGTTCCGGACTGACTTCCTGAACGCCTTCAACAACGTTCAGTTCGCCCATCCGAACACCAACTTTCCCTCGTCGACGTTCGGATTGCTGAACACATCGCAGGACACACCACGTAATATTCAGTTCGCCTTGAAGCTCTACTTCTAGGCGCCTGATAGACTTGGGGCAGACGCTAACCGGCGCCTGCCCCTGTTTTCATCATGCGGATTCCTCTTAGTGCGGCATTCCTGGTTGTCATCGCAGTCGCTCTTGGAGCTATATCGCCTGCGCAGGTTTCCAGCAAGGCGCCAGCAGCCAATTCCAACGTCGCCGCGGAACACGCCACCACGCTGGCCGAGACTGGACACTGCACGGAAGCTTTGCCCCTGCTAAAAAAGTCTCTAGCGCACCTCAGCGACAAGGACCTGCAAAAAAGGGTGGGATTTAACGGTGTGCGGTGCGCCTCGGCACTTCAGCAGGACGAAGAACTTCTCGACTTTCTTCGCATCCTGAATCGGCAGTTCCCTCATGACCCCGAGGTCCTGTACGTCTCGGTGCATGCTTATTCTGACCTTTCCTCTCGCGCCGCCCTGACGTTGGCGCGCACCGCACCGACATCGATTCCGGCCCTGAGGTTGGACGCCGAGGCAAGGGAGATGCAGGGAAAATGGGACGAGGCCGAGAACGACTACCGCAAGATCCTGGCGGAAAACCCGAACTATCCGGGTATTCATTTTCTACTGGCTCGCATTCAGCTTTCGAAGCCGAACCCGAATCCTGATTTCAAAGATGTGGCAAAGAAAGAACTGCAACAGGAGCTGGAGATCGATCCAAACAACGCCGGAGCGGAGTACATCCTGGGAGAGCTGGCGCGGCAAGCCGGGGATCTCGACTCCGCCATTCAGCATTTTGGCAAAGCGACCAAGCTGGATCCAAACTTTGCCGATGCTTACCTCGGACTGGGCACATCGCTGATGACGGAAAAGAACTACGCCGCGGCGATTCCTCCGTTGGAAATGGCCGTCAAACTTCAGCCCCAGAACCCTGCCGGGCACTATAGTCTGGCGACTGCCTACGCCCGGACAGGGCGCAAGGAGGACGCGCAAAGGGAATTCGCTCTGCATCAGGAGACGGCTGAACGCGCGAGCGGACAAGGGGCCCAGAGTCCGCAGTGAAAGGCAGTCGTAGTACAAGCATTGGTCCCGTCGAGCTCTCTATTGCGTGATTTGCATCTCAATAACAAGCGCGTGATCTCTTTCCAGGCCGCCAGGGCGGGGTTCTCCCGGCGCCGGTTTTTGCGGATGGTGGCCGGCGCGGCTGGATTCGCAGGCCTGAACCGCTTCGCTGCTGCATTCCCTGCAGCTCCTGCCTATCCCTTCGAAGAAGTGCCTCCCTCCGCGAGCGGCATAAGATGGGTGCACACCGCCGGTAAATCGCCGGACAAGTACCTTCCGGAAACCACCGGGGCGGGTTGCGCTTTTCTCGACTACGATAACGACGGATGGATAGACATTTACCTTGTCAACAGCGGCAAGTGCGACTTTTACAACCCTAATCCTCCGCTGCGAAACGCGCTCTACCGGAACAATCGCGACGGAACATTCACCGACGTCACCGAAAAAGCTGGGGTCGCGGCAGGCGGATACGGGCAAGGCGTTGCGGTTGGTGATTACGATGGTGACGGCTTCCCAGACCTCTACGTGACCCAGTACGGAAGAAGCATCCTGTATCACAACAACGGTGATGGAACCTTCACCGACGTAACCGAGAAGGCAGGCGTGGCGGCGCCAGGATGGTCCTCGAGTGCGGTGTGGTTCGATTACGACAACGACGGCAGGCTTGATCTCTTTGTCTGTCGGTTTGTTGACTTTGACAAGTCGAAGAACCTGCCCTGCACTGCCTATAACAAGCCTGGTTACTGCGTGCCGCGTCTGTATCAGCCGACCGCGAGTTGGCTGTTCCACAACAACGGCGACGGTACTTTCACCGATGTCAGCAAGGCATCGGGCATCGGAAAATACCTCGGAAAGGCCTGGGGCGCCGTTGCGACGGACCTTAATAACGACGGCAAAATGGACCTCTTTGTCGCCAATGACACGGCGAGGAACTTCCTCTTCATGAACCGCGGAGTCGGCAAGTTCGAGGAGATCGGCACACTGGCGGGCGTGGCCTACAGCGAAGCCGGCCGGCCACGGTCCGGCATGGGAGTGGATTCTGCGGACTTCAATCAGGACGGTTGGATGGACCTTTTCGTGGCCAACATCGATCACGAAAAGTATGCGCTCTATCAGAACAATCATGACGAGACGTTCGACGACAGGCTGACGCAACGGGTCTGGGGATGGCTACCCGCCTGATGAGTGGATGGGGGCTAAAGTTCTTTGACTACGACAACGATGGCAACCTGGATCTGTTTCTCGCCAATGGCAATCCGGACGACCTCATTGAAACCACGCAGAAGGATGTGACCTACCGCGAGCCGATGATGTTGTTTCACGGCGACGGGAAGATCTTGCGGAACGTGAGTGCAGAGAGCGGTCCCGTTTTCGCCAAACCGCTTTCGGCTCGCGGACTCGCCATCGGCGACTTCGACAATGACGGCGCTGTCGATGTGCTGATCTCGGTGAACGACTCCGCGCCTCTGCTGTTGCGGAACACAGCCGCAAAAGACAACCACTGGCTCGGAGTAAAGCTCGTGGGCAAAAAGGCGAACCGCGATGCCGTCGGAGCGCGTGTGACCTACCAGGCGGCCGATCTCAAGCAAGGGCGGATGAAAGTTGGGGGAGGCAGTTTTCTGTCATCACACGATCCACGTATGGTGCTTGGCTATCGGAAAACGTACGAAGATTGAGTGGCTGGAAGTGAAGTGGCCACAGCCCAGCGGCGTGACAGAGAAGTTCACCGATCTCCCGATCGACAAGTACATCACGATAGTCGAAGGCGAGGGAATCAAAAAGGTGTGACGCCTGACCTGTGCCTATGCCAGTCATTGCTGGCTAGATGGTTCTGGGACCGTGGGCGTGTTCGGATACACCTTGATCCAGTGGCTACGAACTTTTGGCCTCACCTGCCTGCCCTCCAACCCAGAAACGATCAGGTTCGATTCCTGCTTCGGCATGTGGCAGTCGATGCAATTCGCGGCAAGGCTCGGACCCGTCTTCTTAACCTCTTCGCAACTCTCGGCCTTATGGCAGGAGAGACAGTGGCTTGAGAAGGCGGCTGCGTTCCGTTGCACAACATGGAGATTGTGACAGGTCGAGCAAGATAATGCGGGCGAGGACTGAAAGCAGCGGCTTCGCTGCAACAGCATCACCTGATTTCCGTGAACGTCGATTTTGGCATCGGGGTCTGGAACTCCGAGCTGGATGTAGTCCTGCAATGGTTCTCCGGGAGTGTACGAGAATGCGGGAGCTAGCGGTGCAATTCCGATGCCCGCATGACACATCGCGCAGATGTCCACCTGCCGGTCCCGGGACAGCTTTGCTGGATTGTACGATGCCTTCTCCGGCCAACGCGGCGTGACCGGAAGCCTGACGCACGACGTGCTCCCGGCCTGGGCCATGGCATCTTTCACAGGAAATACCCAGAATGAATCCTGTCTTCTTGTATAGATTCGAAGGGCCTGCGGATGTTATCGAGACAAAATATGACGCATGGCATTCCAGACAACGAGGAGGAACGGGTCGCTCGAAGTTTGGGAAGTCATCCCGGTGCCCCGGACTGTCAACCCAACTGTTTAATTCCGTCCAATACGAGACCGGCAACTCGAAAAGCCGATCTCCCTTCCAGTAGAGATACGTGTGTCCTTTTCTTCCAGAGCCAATCACCAGGTCAATTCTCTCGGTATGGGTAATGGCATTCGGAGGTGTTCCGATGACAGCCGCCTCCGTAAATCCGCTCGCGGTGGCGTCCATCCTGAAAGACAAGTCAGGATTGGTCGTCTTGAGCACATTTTGGCCAGCACTGAAGCTGCCTTCGATGGACTGCTGAGAGGGTAAGCTCGAAGTCAGATGGTGTGCAGTCTGGAGGTAAGTTTGCTTATCCGAGTGGCATGAGAGACATTTGCTGTCTCCGACATAGCTCTCCGATGAGATCGGCTCTTTTTTGGAGGAGCCTACCGCGGTGAGCAGGCCGAGTAGCCCGACCGCCGCGTGGAAGAGCGCGCGATGGGGAATCATAATCGATCAGACTCGATCATTGCAGTAAGATATAGCTCTCATGCCCGATGCTCCTGAAGTTTACATCGGAGTCGATGTCGGAGGGACCAAGGTAGCTGCCGGCTTGGTTGACACCAAGGGCAAGATTCTCTACAAGACCCGAAATCCGATGCAAGCCCGCGGCACCGCTGCAGAGGGGCTGACTTCGGTTCGAACCGCGATCGACACCGCCTTTCGAGAAAACCCAAGCGCTACCGTGCGCGGCATCGGTCTCATTTCGCCGGGGCCGGTCGATCCACAGACCGGGACCATCCTTAACCCCGCCAATCTACCGTGCTGGCATAACTTCCCTCTGGCGGAAGAAATCGAGAAGCTCTACGACCTGCCTACCCACGTCCACAATGACGCCAACGCTGCCGGACTTGCCGAAGCGCTTTGGGGGGCCGGCGTGGGTTACAAGTGCATGTTTTACGCCACCATCGGTACTGGAATCGGTACCGCGATCACATACAATTCGCAACTCTACCTGGGCCGTACCGGCGCGGCGGGAGAAGGGGGCCACAACACGATCGATTTTCGCGGGACGAAGTGCCACTGCGGCAAGTCGGGTTGTATCGAGACCTTTGCGGCAGGCTGGGCGATCGCCGGGCGCGCTCAAGACCGCCTGGCGCGCGAAGGAGAGCGCGGCAAGCGCATCCTTGAGCTTGCGGGAGGCAATCGCGAAAAGGTCAGTAGCGAGACCCTTGCCAAGGCGTGGGAAGAAGGCGATCTGCTTGCCACCGAGATCCTCCGCGAGACGGCAGATATTCTGGCGATCTGGTTCGGCAACGTCGTTGATCTGCTGGAGCCGGACATTATCGTGGTCGGGGGCGGAATTAGTCACCTGATTGCACAGTGGTTCGACCGCATCGCGTCGCAGTTGCCGTTCTGGTCGGTAAACGCACGCTGCAGCGAGATTCCCTTCGCCGAAGCGAAATACCGCGCCGACTCGGGAATCGTTGGTGCTGCTGCGTTGTGCGTGGCTCGCACATTGCTGTGAAGAGGTCTGCGACTTGCGCAGCCGGTGACCATAGGATTTTCGTTAACCCTCCGAGGCTCCCATCGCACGTCTTCGCACCAGCCAAAGTAGGATCCCCAGACACGCCCATGACGTACCGGCGATCTTCCCCAGGTTGCTGAGGTTAAGCCATAGGACCAGGCACACAAGAAAGCCGAGTGAACCGAACAGGATCAGTGCCGTGCGCCCGTGCTCCTTGAAGCGAAAGGCGTGCCGCACGGATGACAGGTTCACTCCCATGAACGCCAGCAACGCACCGAAGTTCAATAACTCGGCGCCGGTCTCGTAGGTCATCACCAGAGCTCCCAAAAGCGAAATCAAACCGATAAGGAGGACATTATTTCTTGGGATTCGCTTTCGGGGTTCGATGGCTCCGAAAAACTTGGTCGGCAAGGCTCCGTCGCGGCCCATGGCGTACAGGAGCCGGGCAGCGCCCAGTTGAGCGGCCATTCCAGAACCGATTGTCGCTACCAGCAGCGCCGCGTTCACTGCCATGAACAGGACAACGCCGCCAGCGCGCCCGGCTACATGGACAAAGGCGGTGTCCACCTCGGGAAAAGCGCCGGAGTCATGCCATACTAATTGGCCCAGGTAGACCTCGATTGCGGCGAGCACTCCGGTTACCAAACAGGTCAGCACGACTGCCCGTGGAACGTTGCGCCGAGGGTTGTGCGCCTCCTCAGACAGCGTGGTGATGCCATCGAATCCGATGTAGGTCAGGACGGCCAGCGATGTGCCGTGCAGCACCGTGGGAGCCGAGAATGTCGCCGGATCGTAGAAGGGAAGCGTGAAGTTGTGCCAATCCCCGTACATACCGCTCTTGGCGATGAAACGGACCGCTGCAGCCACAAACATCAGAATAACTACTCCGAGCGCTACTGCCATGGCTGCATTGACACGGGCTGAGGTTTCCACCCCGTTAAGATTCAAGGCCGTAAACATTGTGGCGAACACAACCGCCCACACAACGTACGGAACATCGGGCACGAAATTCTGGGCCGCTTTGCTGCACCAGATAGTGCAGATTAGCGGGTTCAGTACGTAATCCATCGCCATGCACCAGCCCGCCAGGTATCCCGCGCCGGGGTGAATTTCCTTGCCGACATAGGTAAAAGCCGAACCCGCCTGAGGGTGAATTCGCGCCATGTGTCCATAGCTGAAGGCGGTCAGCAACATGGCAAACATGGCCAAAAGAATGGCGGTTACGACGTGTCCGCGTGCTTCGGTGTAGATGACCCCAAACACTGGCATCGGAGCGGTTGGCTGAATGACGATGATGCCGTACAGGATCAAGTCCCAGAGCCCGAGACTCCGGCGTAGCGAAATTCGTTCCGTCGCGATCGAGTCCGTCTCATTCATCGGAGAAGCGCCCACCTATTTGCGAGGCAATGCTTTGTAGAGAAGTGGTCAGGGCTGATTTCACTCTGTCGCGCTCCGGGGACGCGCGAGGGTTACCGATTGCTCAGTGGGCGCCACATTCCAGCCGGACAGCCTTATCTTCAAGGTTCGTCCTCGGTAGGATGGCGGTACCCCGGCCGACAGTACCGTTGAGTCGCCGGGTATAAGCTCAATGAAGTTCTCGTTCCAGAGGACCATCGGAATCAGGTTGCCTCTGTCGTCGAGCGCCTCCGCCTGTAACTGAAACGCGAGTCCTCTCGAATGGTTGGCAAGGTGCACCAAAACCGCGTCACCTTCGGTATCCACCTTCGCATCCAGCCTGGCCGGGGTGAGCTTGCGCAACCCGGTCATTACCGCTGGCGTTGTCGCAGGGGTGTGAATATAGGTGGTCTTTGGCCAATCGAAGACCGTTAACGGGCTGGGGACCCAATAGAAGTTCCGCGACACTACGACTCCTGCGCCCTTTTCCAGTGTCAGGCGGACGAAGTAGAACTGCGCGCCGGCGGTCCAGGCCACCGCAGGAATGTCGATCGCAGCCTGTGAGCTATTCCCTCGAACCACGTCGAGCGTCGCCGCCTTCTTGAATAGAGGCTTGAGATCGGGACCGAATATCTCAGCTGTCGCGACCATGTCGGAAGTGTCAGACAACGTGCTATTCACGACATAGGCGGCGTGTTGTTCATAGTCGTATTGAATGTGCACGGGCTCATTTGCCTTTTTGGCGCCATAGTAACCGCCCCCTGGAACGAGATAGTAGTCGTAGAGATGCCACCGCAGCGAAGGCCACGCATTATTCAACATCCACTGGATCACACCGGTCGCAGTATAGCGATGTCCACTGTAGGCCTCGAACATGGCGCGTTCGCCGTCATAGGTCATGGCCTGCGCAATTCGGTCATAGGAGGCGATATCCTCAACCGCACCATAAGTGTCGGTCATGGCCTGATTGAAGAGGTGCAGGTCCTTAAACGCCTGGCTGCCGGCGTGGTAATTCCAATCCGGATTGTCGGGAGGCCATAGCGCGGACGTGGGCAGGAACCTCTTCAGCTCGGGGACTTGCTCCGGGGCCGCGCCTGGACTGGTTTCGGTATTGAACCCGAAGGCGCCACCATACTTCGACTTGTCCTGGTACCAGTACGATGGTTCAACGTAGTCGTAAGGACCGCTCATTTTAACGCCACTTGCACCAGAGAGTGTTGTCGGCGTTGCTGACGCCGAGGAGATAACCGGGTTTGACCACTGGGTCTGGCGAAACACTTCGAAATATCTGCGTTCAACCTCCGCAGGCGGGGGATTGTCGCTCCCGTACAACCAAGTCAGCACACTTGGGTGGCTCCGCAAGCGAAGCAATTGAGACTGGAGTGACGCCGCGGCGATGTGCAAGTCCTCGGCCGACCATTCACTCCACTTTTCCCAGTAGTCACAACAACACCATCCTGCCATTACCAGCACGCCTCGCTCATCGGCCAATCGCAGGAACTCATCGCTTTCCAGCTTGCCTTCAAGGCGGATCGCGTTGAGATGAAGGTCCCTGACCAAATCGAATTCGTCCACAAGTTTCTCTTGCGAACTGCGCAACAACATGTCCGGCGACCACCCGCCACCCCGTATCAGGATGGACTTCCCGTTAATTCGAAACAACCGGAAGCCCTGCGAGGTAAACTCTGACGTGACTTCACGCACGCCGAAGCGAATCTGCTGTTCATCAGAAATTCGGCCTTTCTCCACGAAGCGGACGGTGGCTATCTCGAGGGACTGGTTGCCGTAATCCACCGGCCACCACACGCGAGGATGGCTCAACTTGAGCTGTGCAAACTGCTCGGGTCGGAAGTTGACGGTTAACGTCTGGCCGGCGGGAATGCTGACTTGCTGTAAGAGGTGCCGACCGGCAACGTCTGCGACCACCTCGCCATGGATCTCGCGAGCTGACCTGTTGCGCAGATCTGCAGTCAAAGTAAGCAAAGCCGTTGCCAGGGTATCGTCCTCAAAGTGGGTAAACACGGCCGCGTTTCGCACGCTTACCGGCCCACTGCTGACGAGGCGAACTTCTCTCCAGAGTCCCATGTCCTTGTCGGGCGGCATAGGGTTCCAATCCACCCAGTTGATGGCAAGACTATTTTCTGTCGGTGGGAATACCTCAACCGCGAGGAAGTTTTTTGATCCGGGACGGACCAGCCGGGAGATATCGAATTCGTAAGTACGGTATGCGCCACGCACCTCGGTTTGGTCTGCTATTCGTTTGCCGTTGACCCATATCTCCGCGGAATAGTTGATCCCATCGAACCGTAGACCGATGGTTTGTCCGGCGTCGGTCGCCTGGATATCAAACTCTCTGCGATACCACCACCCGCATCGGTAGGGGCTGTCGGCGGGCATCGGCAGTCGCATAAAGTTCTCACCAATGGGATAAGTTGTGCCTGGTATGGAACGGAGGTTCAGGCCAAAGAAAATGTCTTTGTAAACTCCGGCTGAAACTTGGGCTGCCAGCACTGTGGTGGGAACTGAGGCGGCAAGCCATCCGATTGGACGGTACGCCGCCGACGAGAGTGCTGATCCTGGGTCGTGGATGGTGCACGCCGATTGCAGATTCCAACCTTCGTGAAGAGGTATCTCCTTTGCTGCCGATGACTGAGAGTAGAGTCCGAACAGTGCAACGGCCGCGAGGAACCAAGAGGTTCTATGACACATTCCAACATTGCTCCGGGTAGAGATTGGATTTCAAACTCACGAAACAGCTAAACGGGTATCATCCCAGTAATTCTCAGACGAATCGTCTACAATTCGTGCGCTGGAAGTGCGGCGTGCGCAAATCTGTCTCTTTGACTAGCGCGTGTCAGATGGCATTATAGGTCCCAGCTGGTTTCTGAGCCTCGACAGATCACGGGGGTGATGCGGGCCGCGCCGGTGAGCAGCAGCCAGCAAGTAATCCTGACTCTTTCGTTCCTCATTCAGCTGAGCAAGAAAATGCGGCCCCGAAAAGGGGCCGCTAAAGTCAGGCAGAGTTGTCCAGTCAGAATGTGATCTTTCCCTGGAATTGAATGATGCGTCCCGAAGGCAGTCCGGTAAAGAACGACCCGTAGGGTCCAGTTGGGGACGCCGTCGTGGTCTGAATCTGACCAAAGGTTGTATCCGCGAGGTTGTCGTCGGGATTGGCGAAGTTCGGGTGATTGAAGATGTTGTAGAAGTTAGCGCCAAGATTCAGCAGAAATCTTTCCGTGATTTTGAAGTTCTTGTTGACGCTGAGGTCGGAGTCAAAGAACCCTGGCCCGCGCCACATGTTCCGGCGCTGGTTCGGGAAGCTGGTTGTGGCGCTGGTGAAGTCGCCAGGAAGCAGACACTGGCTATTGCCATTGGTGCAGGTCTGCTGACCAAATCCCACCACCTCCGCCAGGTTGTTACCCGAACTTGGCGTCCAGTTTGAGATGAAGGAATTGCCGTCGATCACTGTAAGGGGCAGTCCCGAACGAAGGAAGAAGTTCTGCGACATCGTCCAACCGCCGAGGGTGGCATTAGCAAACCGGTTGCCGAACTTGAATGGCATTTGCCACACATAGCTGGCGCTTAGGTAATGACGGATATCGTAATCTGAGTTGCCGTAGTTGTTGCACGTCAGACACGAGGGATTGATCTGATACGACAGCGACGTATCGCCATTGTAGGGAGTGGCGCCAACGCCGCTGTTGGAAACGTCGTCGTTCGCATGGCTCCACGTATAGGTTAACTGCAAAGTGAGGCCATGCGTCATCCGCTGGTTGAAGCTTGCCGTTAGTCCGTTGTAGTTCGACACCGCGCCTGAGTAATACTGTTGGACGTTGGCGAATGTCGCCGACTGCGAACAACTCGCGTTGCCGCAGCCGGTTGGGGGCGTGGTCGGGAAGGGCGGGATGTTGTAACCGCTAATGGCCGGGTTCATGTAGGCATTCAAGCCCTGGTTATATACCGGGATGTAAATGCCGTGATTGCCCACGTATCCCAGGCTTAACACGCTCTTGTCCCCGAAGCCCTGCTGGAACTGCAAGCTCCATTGCTGATATTGCGGGGTATGGAACGTGCCTACCTGACTATTGAAAGTTGGGGTCTTGAAAGCACTGCCCAACTGTCCAACAAGACTGTTGTAGGTTGCGCCGTTGGCGAATCCTGACATGATAGCCTGCGCCGACGCGAGGCCCTGTGCATAAGGGCCGCTCGAGGTTGTGTCTCCCCAGGGAACCCCGGTGCTGTACACCGAGACAAGTCCGGGCAGGTTGAGCATGAATTGGTCGCCGATCACAGCTGCCTGGGCATCATAGAAGATGCCGAAGCCGCCACGAATGACTGTGGAGTCGTTGCCCAAGGGCGACCAGGCGAAGCCGAAGCGAGGCGATAGGTTGATGGCGTCGGTTGAACGGTAGATCTGGTGACGATTGGCATCGATCATCGAGCTGTAGGGAGTGTCCGGAGTGATCAGACTCTGGCTAAGCATGGTGTTGAAGTCGCCGGTTAGCAATGCCGCACAATTGGTCTGGCAGACTGGGTTGGAGTTCTTCTCGGCACGCAGCGCCAGGGTGATTTTCAGGTTCTTGCTGACCCGCCACTCGTCTTGCGCGTACACACCCAAGCCCCAGAGCGCGACCGGTTCTGTTGCGCGCGAAGGGAATCGCTGGCGGGTCTGCAGGGCAATCCCGTTGTAAAAGTCGGCCTGGCCGCCATCGCCGTTGCCCGAGACGTCGCCGAGGAGTATCTCGGGGTTGTTGAGCACACTGAAGGCATAGTCAGTGACGTCATAGCGGCGAAAGTTACCTCCGAACTTCAGGCTGTGGGCGCCCTTGGTCCAGGAGAAATCGTCGATGAACTGATACTGCGTGACGTTTCGTCCCTGGGGGAAATCGAACGCGTAGCTGGTGATTCCACTCGTATTCCCGAGGTTGAAGCCGGTCGAAATGATCGAATACGGAAATACGCTGGGATCGTTCTGGGTGAAGATCGCCTGGTAATGGCTGAGGGCGGCGATGAACTGGTTGGTTGCACCCGGTGTGAATACGTGGTTCCACTGTGCCTGACCGTCATACGCCGGTTGATAACTGGCGGCACTAAGAGCGCTGCTAAAGGGGTCCGCCAGCGTAGCCTGTGTGCCATGGTCAGCCTTCACGCGAAAGAATACGTGGTCGTTGTCGGAGAAATTCTGGTCAATGCGGCCGCTGAGGATCCATTCTGTTGATGGAAGTGAGGGGGTGGCTTGGTAGGTGGAGAAACAATTGTTGTTGGACGCGAAGACAGGGTTAAGTGTGTTCAACACGCCACCGCAGCTCCCCGGAATATAGTTAGTCCCGTTATATCCAGGTGCCGAGGTGTAGAGGTTGAACAGTTTGGAGTAGAGACCGACTTCGTTGGGCGCCGTTGCCGATAGGTTGGCCAAGGTCTGGCTGATGAAAGCCGGCGTCGGCACATAGACCGGCTGGCTGGAAGGAACGATGTAGCGCAGACCCTCGGTGTCGAGAAAGAAGAAAGTCTTGTCCTTCTTGATGGGACCGCCGAACGAAGCTGCATACTGGTTATTGTTAGCGAACGGCCTTGGGGTAACCGGGTCCGTGTGATTGTTGAACCAATCATTGGCGTCGAGCGAGGAACCAGTCCACCAATATTCCAGATTGCCGTGATATTGGTTTGTGCCCGACTTGGTGACATACGAGACTTGCGCCCCCGCCTGCTGACCGTACTGGCCTGAGTAGGCATTGTTCACCACAGTCGCTTCTTGCAGTTCGTTCTTGCCCAATGTCAGGTTAGTAGCCCCAGAGTTGTTCAGGTTCAGGTACGGATCCATGTCGTTCTCGCCGTTCACGGTGAACAAATTAGAGGTGGCAGGAAGGCCGTAGCTGCTGAAGTTGCCGTATCCCATGCCGGTGTTCATCATCACGCCCGGCGCGGTCTGTGCAACGTACGTCAGATCATTGCCACCATTTGGCTGGTCCGCAATGAGCGTTTGATTGAAATTGCTGGACAGATCGGCGTTGTCCGCCTGTACCAGCGGCGCGGCTGAGGTGACCTCTACCGTTTGCGAACTGGCCCCGAGCGCCATCTTAACGTTGTTAATGCTGGTTTGACCGACGTTTACAACTACGCTGGTCTGGGCCTTACTGAAGCCCTTAGCTTCCGCGGAAAGCATATACGTACCCGGTCGCAGCAAAGCAAACCGGTATGCTCCACTGGAATTGGATGTGGCCGTGCGGGTTTCGCCGGTGGCATCGCTCTTCAGCGTTACCGTAGCGTTTGGTACAACCGCGCCGCTTGGATCCATAACTGTGCCGGTGATATCGCCAGAAACTAGCGACTGTGCCATCAACATCGGTGTCGTGAGGGCGGCCATCACTAACGTTGCGAGGATCCCGACTATCAACTTCGTTGCTGTCATAACACTCCTACTCCTCAGTGTTCAGATCTAGAGCATGTAAACGAGTCATTGCTTAAGCTCCCGACTGTCGTGAGATGGCAGGGAAAACAGCTTGTTTTGAACACCACATGGGAACCCGCTTCAGGACTAGCAACATCTCTTGCCTAGAATATATGCAATGCATTTGCCAGGGTTGGTGTCGTGAGCACGAGGCACTAAACGGTTGTGCTACCAATGCAATGACGGCCTAATAGAAAAAGCTTATGTTCGCACGACCTACCAATTTCCACATAACCCAACAGGTGACGCCTATGTTTTATTGGAGAATATGCGCCACAAGCAGTTAGCACTTGTAAATTCATGTTTATCGCCGAAAGTTAGCGGTTACTTATAATAAATAACTAAGCGACGAATATGAGATGGGATAGAAGTTAATTTATCCCCTTGTTAACTGCAAGAGTGAAGGCATAGACGGTCGCTAAATCCTTACAATAGAAATAAGGAGTTAGCCTGCAGGGACTGGCCGTCAGGCAAGTGTGATAACCCGCAGGGAAAAAGCGCAACAGTTAATTTGATAGGAGCCTACACCATCGGGAAACTCATCGGGTCGAACATATTGTGCAAACCAAACCGCTGGTTGTCCGTCCTATTGTGTGTGGCACATAGTATCTGCACGGACGCTTATGGTCGCGCTGGTATCGTTCAGTATTGTGATCAGCCCGGCAATGGCGCAAGTGGACCTTAAAGTCCGTCGTGCGCCCGATTTCGGGGGGCGCCATGTGGCTCGATCACGCACAGCTGCCGCACGATATCTCCATCTCCGGATACCGGGGGCGTGTAGTACTCGTGGACTTCTGGGAATATTCCTGTATTAACTGCATCCGTGATTCCGCGATTTTAAAGAGCTGGTAAGGATCACGGGGCCGCTGCCGAGATGCGCTATCACGCGCGCTCACTCTACGTTGTTCTCGGCCTCGCTGACACGAAGCAAGTCCGAGTTAACCTGTTCGAAGACGGCAACCCTCTACCCAAGAACAGCGCTGGCGCCGATGTGCAGTTTGACGCCAAGGGGCCCTTATGTCGAGGTGACCGGCGGGCGGATGTACTACGTGGTTCGCAGTCCGAACCTCGGGGCCCACCTAATGGCGATTCAACCCGAAGGACCGGGACTAGCGCTCCACTCGTTCACCTACGGGAATAACTGCCAGTTGGCAGACAAGCCATCGGGATTGACGAGCGGCAGCATCTTTAACTCCTCCAGTTTCAGCAGGGCGGCCACAAACGTCACGAACTGATGCAACCTGAGGGCCAAGGAGTCTCGTCGGATCAGCCATGTACCGTAGTGTGATTGACCGGGTTTTCTTTCGATTGCTTTTAACCAGCTCTGTGGCAACGAACCTGAGATGGCGAGCCGCGGCCCTAGTCGCACTCAGTCTTGGCACCAGTATGGCCGCCTCCGCCCAAAGGGCACCTTTCGCGCGGGTTGATTCATCCCAGGTCATTCACTTTCTCAATCAGACGATCGATTGGTACCGGCATCGGACTGCCGAGCAGCAGCTCGCCACCGAACCCGATGACGTATTGGTGCTCAATGACAATCGCCAATTGGCCGACCAGGTTGTGCGGCTGGCTTTTGAATTTGCCCAAGCGGAAGCGGAGTCTCTCGGCAACAGCGATGCCGCGGGTCACAACCAGGATACAAGCGCTAGTCCGTCGCAGTATCAGGCCCTGCTTCAACTGGAGACCAAGATAACCCAGCAAGCGCAAGAGTCCCAGACGGAGGTGGACGACTCTCCGCCAGAAGCTTGAGACCGCTACCGGCAAGAAGCGACAGACACTGCAAGCACAACTATCCGAGACGCAGGCCGAACTCGACCTTGCAAAAGCACGCAAAGATACGATCCACAACATGACCGAGTTCGTAAGTGGGACAGGTAACAATGGGCCAGGGGCCACGGATCTTCGAGCGCAAGTTCAAGCCTTGGCCGATTCGGTTCCGGCTGTGTCGACGGCCAAGAACAGCGATTCCGCTTCCAAGGATCAACTCGGCTCGGCGCTGATTGCGGCGACGAACAAAACGGCGCCCTCTGGCGTTTGGGATTTCAGCGCAGACTTGTTCGCACTTTCCCGCAAGATCCACACAGTTGATGTCGCGATTCAGCAGACTGATACGCTGGCAAAAAAAGCGGGTGAAATCAGATCACCGTTCATAAGTCGCATTAAGGAACTATCCACCCAGGGGGACGAACTGGCCAAACAGGCGGACTCAGCGAGTCCGTCCGAACTTGAACGACAGAAACAGCAACTCGATTCGTTAGCGGCGGAATTCAGGCAGATCGCAGCGGTTGAGCTTCCTTTGAGCAAGCAAAGGATCTTGCTACAGCTCTACCAGCGGAGTCTGAGCAATTGGAGAAGCGCGATCCAGGGCCGGCGTATGACGGAGGTGAAAGGGCTGCTGGTCAGACTTGGGCTACTGGCAATCATGATCGGAATAGTGGTGGTAGGAGCAGAGCTATGGCGACGCGCCGTGTATCGCTACGTCCATAATGCACGGCGCCGATACCAGGCCCTCTTGCTGCGGAAACTTGTGATGTGGTTCATGATCGTCGTGATCGTCGCGTTTGCCTTTGCGAGCAAACTCGGCTCGGTGGTGACGTTCGCTGGCCTGATCACGGCAGGCATCGTGGTTGCCCTGCAGAATGTCATTCTCTCAATCGTGGGTTATTTTCTCCTCATCGGGAAGTTCGGTATCAGAGTGGGCGACCGGGTGCAAATTGGAGGCGTAACCGGAGAGGTAGTCGACATCGGACTGGTGCGTCTGCACCTGATGGAACTCAGCGGCGGGTACATTCCTACGGGCAGGGTGGTCGCGTTCTCAAACACTGTTGTGTTTCAACCCACGGCCGGATTGTTCAAGCAGATTCCAGGCACTAATTTTCTGTGGCACGAAATTACTCTCAGGCTGGCCCCTGAGACAGACTACAAGTCGGTTAAGAAGCGTTTGCTGCAAGTCGTCGAAACCGTGCTCGGCGATTACCGGGAAGAACTGGAACGGCAAAATCGGGCGATGGAGAATTCCTTGCTCTCGACTTCTCCAAACGGCCTGCGGCCGCAAGTACGGGTACGGTTCAGCACCTTGGCCTTGGAGGTTGTGATCCGCTTTCCCGTTGATCTGCATCACGCAGACGAGATTGATGAGCACGTAACGCGCGAGTTACTCAGAGAGCTGGATCGCGAACCAAAATTGAAGTTCGTCGACTCCGATGGTCCCGGACTGCGGGAGGCGACGCTGACTTACTCCTGAGCCACGACGCCATTTTCGGGATGCGCAAGGAGGATCGCAGAAGGTAATTAAGCGCTGCTTCCGCATCGCGTATGCCGCTAAATGCCGACTGTCGGGTAACTCGGTAAATTTTCCTGTCGGCATCTAATAATTGCCCTTGCATGACGGCCCCGATTCTGTCGACAACAGGGAATCAACCACATAGACGTCCGACGTTAACTCTGGCACTATGCTTGCCTTTACTTCCGTGACAGCACGAAACGCTCCCAGGAGGTCAATGATGAACAAAAAAAGCTTGCCACGACTGGTACTACTGCTGGCCCTAATGGGGTGGATTCTGCCTGATGCAACCGCAATTGAATCCGCAGCAGGATCGTCCACCAACGGCCCAACAGCAGCAATCTGATGCCTCGAGTCAACCTGCCATGATGAATCAGGCATCTGATTCATAGACATTCACCGGCGAGATTACAAAATCGGGCGGAAAGTTTGTCCTGATGGACAGTGCCAGTGCCTCTACGTATGTGCTGGATGATCAGGACAAGGCTAATCAGTTCGTGGGTCAGATAGTGCAGGTTACCGGGACGCTGGATGCACAATCCAACACGATTCGCACTACGTGCATTACACCCGGATCCTAGAGTCCGGGCGCCGTGGCGGGAAGGGGCCGAGCCTAGTCCTTCTCTCCGCGCCTCCAATCTTCCTGCACCCTCTTTTTTAGGGCGCTCTCGACCAAAGAAATTCGCCTGACAAGACCAGCGGAACGGAACGAGGTTGCGGTTTTCAGAACCCGCTAACGACACAAGGAGATATCGTGCGTCTTCTGAGTTTGCGGCTGATAGTCTCGTTGATCGTCGGAATCACGATGGTGTCCCTACTGTCCTCGTATTACTCCGTTCGCATGGAGAGGCGTGAGCTGCGACACGACTTGGTGCGACGTGCCGACCTGCTGGGAGAGAGCCTGGCGGCCAATGTGGAGCGCAGCCTGGAGAAGGGCTCGTCGCGAGACTTGCAGCGCATCGTAGAGCGCTTCGGCAACCGCGAGCACCTCGTGGGGATCGCCGTATATGACGTTTCCGGGAATCTCGTCGCCGAGACGCCGGGATTGGCCATGGTTGTCAGAACTGAGCCCGCCGTAGTGGCAGAGGCGATCGCCGACAACCGTGGAAAAGGTGAATTCACCCGCTCCGCGGAGGCCTCCATCCATATTTATGTGTTGCCGCTGCATCGGGACGATGGTGTCATCGGCGGCCTGGCCGTCGTGCAGGATACCGGCTACATCGGGGCACAAACACGTCTGCTGTGGCGCGACACTTTTTTGCGCGTGTTGGTGCAAATGGTGATCATCGCTCTGATCACTCTGCTGATAGTCCGGTGGAGTTTGAGCGGCCCAATCGCGCGAGCTGCGCGGTGGATGCGGACGCTTCGTACCCAACGAGGCGGTCCTCGCCACGCCATGCCCGACTTGGACCTCTTCCAACCATTGGCTCATGAAGTAGCCACTATAGCCGAAAGCCTTAACCGGGCGCGCTCAGCTGCCGAAACGGAGGCCCGCCTGCGCCAGGCGGGAGAATCCATCTGGACTGCCGAGCGGCTGGCTGTGCATGTGCGAAGCAAGCTGGGCAACAGCCGACTGTTTGTCGTCTCCAACCGCGAGCCTTTCCATCATGTCAGACAAGGCAAGAACGTGGCCGTCGTTGTTCCTGCAAGCGGGCTGGTCACCGCTCTGGAACCCGTGCTGCAGGCGTGCGACGGAACCTGGATCGCCCATGGCAGCGGTGACGCCGACCATGAGGTCGTGGACCAGAACAACAGGCTGCGAGTTCCTCCGGAAGACCCGCGATACACCTTGCGCCGGATGTGGCTGACTGCTGAAGAAGAGGGCGGTTATTACTACGGATTCGCCAATGAGGGCCTATGGCCGCTGTGTCACATCGCCCACACTCGTCCTCTATTTCGCGCTTCGGACTGGGCGCAGTACCAGGAGGTCAATCGCAAGTTCGCGAAGGCTACCTTGGAGGAGATGGCGGGGACTAATCAACCCGTTGTTTTTGTGCAGGACTATCATTTCGCTCTCCTGCCTCGGCTGATCAAGGAGAAGCGCCCGGACGCGAGGGTTGCGATCTTCTGGCACATCCCGTGGCCAAATCCAGAAGCTTTCGGAATTTGTCCCTGGCAGCGCGAGTTGCTGGACGGCCTGCTGGGCGCCGACCTGATTGGTTTTCATGTGCAGGCGCACTGCAACAACTTCCTACAAACGGTTGACCGCGTGCTTGAGTCCCGCATTGACGGTGAGCGCTTCACGGTCAAGCGCAACGAACATATCACCATGGTTCGACCTTTCCCTATCAGCGTGGACTTTGCTGAACTCAAGTCCTCGGGGCATGCCGTTTCCAGCGAATTGGAAAGGGCTGCCTTGTTTCAGGAGCAGGGCGTCGAAGGCATCTTCATGGGAGTGGGCGTGGACAGGGTGGATTACACCAAGGGGATTCTCGAGCGTTTCCTCGCGATCGAGCGCCTTCTTGAGCGACACCCGGTTTACTTGAAGCAGTTTGTGTTCGTTCAAATTGGCGCTCCCAGCCGGACCCACATCAGGCGTTATCACGATTTGCTCGAGGAAGTCGAAGCCGAAGCCGAGCGCATCAATCGGCGGTTCCAGGCAGCAAACTGGAAGCCCATTATTTTCCTCAAACGGCAACACAGTCACCGCGAAATTGAGCGCTACTACCGCGCGGCCGACCTCTGCCTGGTTACCTCGCTCCATGATGGAATGAATCTGGTGGCAAAAGAATTTCTGGCGGCTCGCAGCGATGAAGACGGAGCACTGGTACTGAGCCGCTTCACCGGCGCCGCGCGTGAATTGCGAGATGCATTGCTGGTAAATCCCTACGATATTGACCAGACGGCAGAGGCTATACGCGCCGCTCTGGAGATGGATCCAGAGGAGAGGAAACAGCGCATGCAGCGTATGCGAAAAACCATACGGGAGCAAAACATTTATCGCTGGGCCGGAGACTTAATTGGCCAGCTCTGCGACGTTCGCATCGTCGCGGCCAGGAAGGCGCAGGAAAACGCCGAGATCGGCACTTCGGCGGCTTGATGACGAGATCCCTTACGCAGTAACGGGAGGGTAATTGCTTCACACCTTTTCCAAACTTGACCTGGAGCATTTCCTTCGCAACGTGGCGCAGGCTCAGCAGTCCGCTCTCCTGCTGGACTATGATGGAACCCTCGCCCCCTTCCGGCAGGTTCGACACGAGGCGTTCCCCTACCCGGGCGTGACCCCACTCCTGAGGGAAATTATAGCCACCGGCCGTACCCGCGTGGTTCTTATAACAGGGAGGCGTGCCCATGAAGTCATTCCCCTGTTGGGCGTGTCTCCACACCCCGAGGTATGGGGAACCCATGGTTTAGAACGGCTGCACAACGACGGCTTGCACGAGATGCAGCCCATGGATTCCTACACCCTTGACGCCCTCGCCGCCGCCGACGAATGGCTCGATAGTTTGAAGCTTCACCATCTGGCGGAGCACAAACTTGGAAGTCTCGCGGTGCATTGGCGTGGCCTCGCGGAGGATGAGATACGAGAGATCCGGTGCAAGGTCATGTTGGGATGGCTGTCGATTGCAGATCGAGCCTGTTTGACCCTTGAGCAGTTCGACGGCGGGGTCGAAATACGAATGGCCGACCGGAGCAAAGGGGACGCTGTCGGCGCCATTCTGGCGGAGTTAGATGTCGACGCCCCGGTTGTATATCTAGGGGATGACCAGTCCGACGAAGACGCCTTCCGCGTGCTCCAGGATCGCGGACTGGGAGTCCTAGTTCGGCCGCAGTGGCGGGAAACCGCGGCCAACTTTTGGCTTCGTCCGCCCGCGCAACTAATTGGGTTTCTCCGTGATTGGCTGGCCGCCTGCCGGCGACAGCCCCCACGGCTGTTATACGGGAAAGGGGCGCTTCACCGCGCCGCAAAGTCGCGGAAGGAACCGGGAGCGGATGGACAAAGTCCAGAGCGATAATCCGCCGCACCGCGTACGCAAACCCTTCTACTTCAATACTTGGGCCCGCTAGGTATTTATGGGCAGCAAACGGGGCACAAACTCTCTCCGAAGTACCTCATTGGGCTTCGCACCGTGGGGGAACACCGTCTCATTCGCGAGGGGCCTGTCCAACCCCTTTGCCCATTAGGGGCATTGTCATCGGCCATGAACCCAGCTTGGAGGAACGAATCGTCAGGGTGGACGTCTGCGAGTTTTATTCCGCGAAAAGATCTTAGGGAGCAGGTAAGAACAATTGCATCGCTTAGAGTGCTACTACTGCGCTGACAGCTGGATGGTTTACCACACTTCGTTCAGCCGCCAAGTTCGCGCGTCTTTTATGCGGCGATAGAGCAGTTTGAAGCGCCCCATACCCGTTTAAGTTGTTGGTTGCAATTGTGAGACAAATGTGCGACAAAGTGGGCGTAGATGTTGAGCTTTCTGTCTCTACGTCGGGGGAGAATTCCCGTCACTCCGATGTTCGCAACTCCCTGGGTTATCAGGTCAAGAAAACTGATGTTGCTTGAGGCTGGCCCCTAGAAGGTCAGAGAATTTGCGAGGACCTGTTATGTGGCGTGTTCATTTGTCCAACCTTGCCTTTGTCCTGGTAGTACTTTGTGTCGCGGTTGCCCCGCTTAGCGCACAGTGGAACACGCCGACCATCGACGGTTTTATTGCGCCGGGCGAGTACGGTAGTAACAACTCGCTGTCCAATGCGGGCAACACCGGCCAGACCTGGTACATGACCTGGGATTCCGCGAACCTCTACGTTGGCATCGTGAACGCTAATCTTTCCGAAGGTGCGGTGATTTATGTAAGCGGCAATCCACAGAGCCCACCGACCTGCTGCAGCAATGCTGACGGCAATCTCACCGGCTTCAACTATGACGGAACCGATTTTTCGTCGCTGCCCTTTCGCGCCAAATTTGTAACCTACGTTAAAGATGGATATCGCGAGTACCGCAATTTTGACGGCAATGGCAACTGGGGTGCGCAGACAGCGAACTACGGCGCGTACGCGAGCAACGGCAGCAACACAAATACCCGCGAGGTCGCAATCCCCTGGAGCGCCATCGCCGGCGGAGGAATTCCTTCCTCATTCGTATTCTTTGGCTATCTGACTTCCAGCGGAGGCTACATCTACGGCCAAGTCCCGACCGACAACAACATCAGCGGCTTCGTTGGAACCAGTGCGAGCGCCACGCAATACTTCGCCATCGACAATACGGGCAACGGCACCAGCACGCCGCCCTTCTCCAACGAGCAGCCGGCCGGATTCAGCGGTGCTGATAAGGCAGGTTTCTACCACAATACCTTCGACCCGTTCTATCGCGATCAAGAGGGCGCAGTTCCCGAGAACTCACAAGTCACGCTGCGCTTCCGCACACTTCATTCGAGCGGTATCTGGGGCGTGACCGCTCGCGCCTACTTGTTTGATACGGCATCCGGCGTGACTACTGGCCCGGTGGACAGCCCAATGCCCTTCGACCAGAACATTTACATCAACAACGTTGAATACGACACGTGGAAAGTCACGCTCACCATGCCTTCCACGACGACCGTCTACTACTACAAGTTCAAGATCAACCGCGACCAGACCAACGGCTGGTACAGCGACGACTATGTAGATGACAACGACAACGTCCACAAAGATGGCACAGGCGCCGCCAGCGATGGGGAACCATTCCCGTCCTTCCAGATCACGGTTTACGATCCCAACTTTCAGACGCCGGCGTGGTTGCAGAACGCGAACGTGTACCACATCATGCCCGACCGTTTCCGCAATGGTGATCAGAGCAATGATTACTGCCGGCCGGGAGCTACAACCGGTTGCCCGGTGTACTACGGAAGCCAGCAGGCCTTTACCTACAGCCAGTGGAATACGCAGATCTGCGATCCCCGGAACCAGAACTCGGGTTGTTACAACCAGTTCAGCAATCAGTTCTATGGTGGGGATCTGTTGGGCGTGCAGAATGAGCTGGACTATATCCAGTCGCTCGGCATTGACACTATCTACATGAACCCGATCTTCTCGGCGCGTTCCTATCACCGCTACGACAGCGACAACTACCTACACATCGATCCGGCGCTGGGCGGCGACCCTGCGTTTGCTTCGCTGTCAACGGAAATGCAACGGCGTGGGATGCAAGTAATTTTGGATGGCGTGTTCAATCACGCGTCGTCCGACGGCATGTACTTTGACCGCTACGACCGCTACGGCGGCACGGCCCCGAACATCGGCGCCTGCCTGTCATTGGGCTCGCAGTGGCGCTCGTGGTTCAACTTTACCGACAACAACGTGCCCTGTCAGACGGCCGACTATATCGGATGGTTCGGGCTCGACAGCCTTCCAACTTTCAACCACACGATCGACGGAGTGAAGGACTTCTTCTACCGTGCTCCCGGCAACGTGACCCAGTACTGGTATGGCCAGGGTGCTTCGGGATGGCGCTTCGATGTTGCCGACGATGGCAACTTTCCGCACGCCTGGTGGATTGACTATCGCAGCCATGCGAAGACCTATAACGGTAATGGTCCGCTGATCGGCGAGATCTGGCCGAACGCCAGCCAGTGGCTGACAGGAGACCAGATGGATGCGGTCATGAACTATCGTTTCCGCAAGAACATCACCGGGTTTGTGCGCAACGCCGAATGGCACGACGACAACAATAACGGGACCAACGACATTCCTGGCCTCACCCCCAGCCAGTTTGACAACGCCATCCGCGCCGTACGGGACGACTATCCGCCGCAGGCCACGGCCGCGATGCTGAACCTGCTCGATTCGCACGACGTCAACCGGGCGCTGTATGTGATGACAGAGCTGGGCGACACGGGCCTTGTGCAGGCGAAAGAGCGGCTCGAGTTGGCAGCCTTGTTCCAGTTCACCTACATCGGCGCGCCCATGGTGTACTACGGTGATGAGGTTGCCGTGAACTCGCCGTCCCTGGCCAATAGCAACAACGGCCCCATCGGCGATCCTTACACGCGACCGCCCTATCCGTGGCTGGATCAGCCGGGTAATCCGAACGTTTATGGACCACCCGACGCCAGCGTCCAGTCGTACTACACGACTTTGGCTCACCTTCGTAAGCAGTATGCCGTTCTGCGCAACGGATCGTTCGTAACTTTGCTTACCGGCGATACTCAACAATCCAACGCTGCTCCCAATACCTACGCCTATGCTCGTGTAAGCGGGTCCAGCGCTGCGATTGTTGCCCTGAACAACGGTTCGTCCAGCAACAGCGCGTCGATTCCGGTGAACGGACTCTTCGCGGATGGCGCGCAGTTGCAGGATGCGATCAGCGGGGCGAACTATTCCGTGAGCGGTGGCAACGTTGCGATCACCCTCGCAGCGGACACCGGAGTTGTTCTGTTGCCTTCACCGGTGAACGTGGACTTGGTGCCGCCTATCGCGTCGATTACCACCACTCCCGCGGCAAACGGTCATGGCTGGATCAACAGCAGCCCAGTCACCGTGAACCTGAGTGCAACTGATTCGGGCAGCGGTGTTGAACAGCTCCGCTACTGGATCGACAACGGTCAGGTAATGGTTGCTGCGGGAAGCAGTGCCTCGACTCAGATCAGCGGTCAGGGTACGAACTCCGTGAGCCTGCGTGCGCTCGATAACGCCGGCAACATAAGCTCGCTCGCGAGCCTCGCCGTGAACATTGATCTGACGCCTCCGGCCGTGAGCGTTTCCGCCAAACCCGTATCACTCTGGCCGCCCAACGGCAAGATGGTTCCCGTCACTGTCTCTGGCGCCATCACGGATACCTTTTCGGGGGTGGATCCCAGCACGGCGGCCTTTGCGGTGGTGGACGAGTATGGAAGTGTCCAGCCGAGCGGGGCGGTCAGCTTAGGAGCTGGAGGACGCTACTCGTTTACGGTTTCGCTCCAGGCCTCGCGAAACGGCAATGACAAGGACGGGCGGCACTACACGATCACAGTCAGCGCCAAAGATCTCGCGGGTAACCTTGGTTCGGCGGCGGCGGTCGTAACTGTGCCTCACGACCAGGGGAATTAAAGTTCGCCCGGCTGGCTTGATTTGGGAACGGCGAGCAGACGAGCCTCGATGAGGGGCTGGATGTTTCCTGCTCGCCGTTTCGGCCAACCTGGGATCATCGATGCTAGATGATGAGAGCACTCTAGCCGCAACGAGCCCCTCCAGCTAATTGGCACCGCCCCACCAAGCTCTTTGGCCGGCCTCAATCACCCCGGCCCCCGGTTTGACGAGATGAGTAACCAGCGAGAAAACCTGCGTTCGGTGTGTAGACTTGTTTGGGCCGGCCAGGGAAGGGAGTGACATGCACTCGCGGCATTCTCATATCGGCGCGGTTGTTTTAGCGGCCGGCATGTCCAGTCGGATGGGGCAGCCCAAGCAATTGCTTCGGCTGGGCGAGCGCACCGTACTAGCGCAGACCCTCGAAAACCTGCGCGGCACGCATGTCGAAGAAATTGTTCTCGTCCTGGGTTTTGCAGCGGAGACGATTGTGCGGCATATCGCGCTGGACGGATTCAGGGTTGTCATCAACGAGCAATATCGCGAGGGGATGGGCAGCTCACTGCGGAGCGGGCTTGCCGCGCTGGCTCCGGGGATCGATGGTGCGCTCATCGTTCTGGCCGACCAGCCCTTCGTCCGTCCGGCCACCCTTGACCGGCTGATCGAGGGGTACATCGAGTCAGGTGCGCAGATTGTGATCCCCGCGTATCGTGGCTTTCGCGGCAATCCGGTGTTGCTCAATCGCTCGGTTTTTGCCGAGGTCATGGCCCTTACGGGCGACATGGGATGTCGTGCCATTTTTGGCAGTCACACCGAAGGGATCCTCAAGGTCCCGGTGGATGACGTAGGCATTCTGCTCGACATCGACAATAAAGACGATTTTGAAAGATTGCAACGATTCGCCACCGGTAAGGAGAGCGCGACGACCGTGATGGATTCCGCCGACCTTGAAGGTAGAGGGATTCCCGAACCAGGCAGCCTGTCAGTCGAGAAGAACGACCTAATTCTGGTCGGAGCGGAGCCAGTCGCTTTGGCGCTCGCGAAGTTTGGCAGGCTGCTGGGGTTCCGCGTGACTTTCGTGGATCCGTTGTTGAACATCGCCGACCTGCCTGACGCGGACCGAGTGCTTAACACACTGGACTTTTCGCGATTGCCGCTAGGCAACCCGCGATACTGTAGTGGTGGCAAGCCGCGGCAGGTTCGACGAAGAGGCCGTCGAACAAGGGCTACAGGCGAACGTCGCCTATTTAGGACTGGTCGCGAACAAAAGGCGGGTACAAGAGGTCTTTCGGCTTTTGAAGTCCAAGAGTGAAGATCCGGAGAGGCTAAGACCGTTCGTGCTCCGGCGGGGCTGGATATCGGCGCCGAAACCCCAGAAGAAATCGCCCTGAGCATCATGGCCGAGATCGTATCGGAAAAGAAGCAACAGCGGATACAGGTCGTGAGCCTGTCGCCGGAGAGGTGCGAGTCTATCAAGCTGTCGGTTTCGCAAACCTGGATGACCTTTTCTCTTTCGCTGGTCTGCGTCTCCAAGTCGGACTCCTTCAGGCTGAGAGGTCTAACGCTTCCACCGCGTCGCAACGCCACCATCTGACTCATGATGCTGAGCGCGATCTCGTCCGGAGTGGCCGCGCCCAGATCGAGACCGGCTGGTGCCCGGACGGTCGCGATCTTCTCTGCCGGTATGCCCTCCGCCGCCAGATAATCGAGCACCAGCTTGGAGCGGTGCCGGCTGGCAATCAGCGCGACGTAGGCTGCATTACCCTCCAGCGCCTTCCGTAGCCACAGGTGATCTCGCTTGTGTTGCGTGGCGATCACGACAAAGCTGCTGGGACTGATCGGTGTCTCGGTCAGATCGAAGTCTTCCGTCACGAGTCGCGATGCGTCAGGAAACGTGCTGGGCTCGGCTGCCGGGATCGTTCACCGTAATGCTGAAGCCCATCAGATGTCCGAGTCGGGCAAGAGTCTCGGCGATGCGGCCATGGCCGACGATCAGCAGCTCAGGCTTGGGCAGAACGGGTTCGATAAACACTTCCATTTTGCCTCCGCACGGCATCCCCACCCCAAGTTGCTCGTCGCGCATGTCCAAGGTGATCAGCTGCGGCCGTCCTGTTTCCATGGCACTTCAGAGCTTCGCTCTTGACGGCGCTTTCGGCGCATCCTCCGCCCACCCATCCGGCTACGAGTTTGCCCTGCGAATCGATGATGGCCTTGGAACCTTGGCGCGCGGAAGAAGAGCCTTCGACGCGGACCACAGTGGCGATCGCAAACGGTTTCCCCTGCGCGGCGAGTTCGGCGGCTTGGTTGTACAAGGTCGGAAAACATCGATGATGACGTATCATAGTCTCCCGTTGCGGCACACTTCAACACGGAGGGTCGGCGTTGTATAGCGAGCAAGTCCGCGCCCATTACGCCAATCCGCGCAATGTAGGGAGCGTGGCTGACCCTTCCGGCAAGGCGATCGTCAGGAGCCCGCTCGACAGCGACACCGTTCTCATCACGCTGCGAATCGAGAACAACATCGTGCAGGACGTCAAGTTCAAATGCATGGGATGCGCTGTGGCCATTGCCTGTTCTTCAATGGCAACGGAGATGGTGCTGGGCAAGTCGGTCGACGAGGCTGGCCAGATCACGGAGCAGGAGGTAGCCGACGCGCTGGGTGGCATTCCGGAGTACAAAATGCGCTGCAGCAATCTTGCTCCTCAGGCGATCCGCAAGGCGATTGAGGACTGGAGAGCACGGCATCAGGGAAACCCCGATACCTAACTTGTTCGCTGGTCACTGATTTGCCGCTTTTAGCCATGCCGGGCTTCCAGTCCGCGCGTTGTGTGTGATAACGTATCGTCCGCTGATGGCATCTCTGGGTGGCATTTTTTCTTGCTATCGCCGATTGGACCCGCAGTCAGAAGACCAGACGAGAGGGTAAAGAATGATCCCGCCAGCCTTCGATTACCTCCGCCCCACAACAATTCCCGAAGCAATTGCATTGCTGCAACAATATGGTGATGACGCCAAAATTCTGAGCGGCGGACAAAGCCTGATTCCGATGATGAAGCTCAGGCTCGCCCGGCCGGCGTACCTGATCGACATCAACCGCATCGCCGGCCTGTCCTACATCAAGGAAGAGGATGGGCATCTCAAGATCGGCGGACTCACGCGCGAAGCTGATTTGGAGAGCTCTCCGCTGATCCGCTCCAAGTACCCGATCATTCTTGATACCGCCCGCGTGATCGCCGACCCGCAGGTGCGGAATCTGGCCACAATAGCGGGCAATCTTGGCACATGGCGATCCGGCCAACGATCATCCCGCCACCATGCTGGCGCTGGGGGCAAAGGTCGTCGCCACAGGTCCCAGTGGCACTCGGGTGATACCGATCGAAGACTTCTTCGTCTCGCTGTTCACCACCGCGCTCGAGCCGAATGAGATCGTGACGGAGATTCGAATTCCTGTGCCGCCGGCGCGCAGTGGCGGCGCGTATTTCAAGCTCGAGCGAAAGGTTGGAGACTTCGCAACCGCGGCGGTGGCGGCGCAGGTGACGCTGGACGCCGGCGGCGTCTGCCAGGCAGCAGGTATCGGCCTGACGAATGTTGGTCCCACGCCTTTGAAGGCGGCAAAGGCCGAGGCGTTTCTCCGCGGCAAGAAACTCGACGAGGCGATCCTGCGGCAAGCCGCGCAATTGGCGGCGGAGGAAGCGCAACCCAGTTCGGACCTGCGCGGTCCGGCGGAATACAAGACAGGCCCTGGTGAAGGAATTGGCGTTTCGTGCCTTGTCGCGCGCGGTCGAGCGCGCTGGTAGATAGAAGCGGAGGATCGCAAGATGGCGAAGAAGCAAGTAGTTCACGTCAAAGTGAATGGCCGCGAGCGCGAGGCTGAGGTCGAACCCCGGTTGCTGCTGGTCCACTTTATTCGCGAGGTGCTGGGACTGACCGGCACGCACGTCGGTTGCGATACCAGCCACTGCGGCGCGTGCACCGTATTGCTCGATGGCAAGACCGTCAAGTCGTGCACCATGTTTGCTCCGCAGGCCGATGGTTGCGACATTCTGACCGTCGAAGGCCTGATCAAAGACGGGCAACTTCATCCTCTGCAGGAGGGCTTCAAAGAGGAGCACGGCCTGCAATGCGGCTTCTGCACGCCCGGTATGCTGATGTCCTCTTATGCGCTTGCTGCAGAAGAACGCCAAGCCCAGCGAAGATGACATTCGCTGGGGAATCTCCGGCAATCTGTGCCGCTGCACCGGATATCAGAACATCGTCAAGGCCGTGCAGTACGCCGCGACCAAGATGGAGCAAGGAGGGGCAAAGTGATACAGAAAACATCTCCTGAAATCGGTGGCATGGGGCACTCCATCAAGCGCAAGGAAGACCTGCGGTTCATCCAGGGCAAGGGCAATTACGTGGACGACGTTCATCTGCCCGACATGGTGTACGGACAATTGGTGCGCAGCCCGTATGCGCACGCCCGGCTGAAGAGCATCAACACCGAGAAGGCGAAGCAGCTGCCGGGAGTTTTGGCGGTCATCACCGGCGAGGATTTGGCCAAGGCCGAACCTCGCCTGGATGCCCACGCTGTTCTTCGACAAGCAGATGGTGCTCGCGACCGGGAAAGTCTTGTTTCAGTCGCAGGAAGTGGCATTCGTCGTCGCCGAAGATCGCTATACCGCGGCCGACGCTGCTGAGTTAGTCGAAGTGGAATACGAAGAGTTGCCGGTGCTGGTCGATCCGCATAAGGCTACGGATCCCAGTTCTCCGATTCTGCGCGAAGACCGCGAGGAAAAGAGCAATCACATCTTTCACTGGGAAGTGGGCGACAAAGCCGCTACAGACAAGGCTTTTCAGGATGCGGCCGTCAAGGCCAACGTGCATGCCGTGTTTCAACGTTGTCATCCGGCGCCGCTGGAGACCTGCGGCTGCGTTGCCGACTTCAATCGCGCCACCGGCAGACTCACGATTTACATGACGTCGCAGGCGCCGCACGCGCACCGCACGCTGTTCGCGCTCGTCGGCGGCATTCCCGAGAACAACATCCGCGTGATCTCGCCCGACATCGGCGGCGGATTCGGCAACAAGGTTCCGATTTATCCCGGCTATGTTTGTGCGGTAGTGGCTTCCCTGACACTCGGCCGGCCGGTGAAATGGATTGAGACGCGTTCGGAGAACCTGCAGTCCACCGGTTTCGCGCGCGACTACCACATGACCGCCGAGCTCGCCGCCGACAAAGACGGCAAGATCCAGGCTATGCGGGTGAAGACCCTTGCTGACCACGGCGCTTTCAATGCCGCCGCTCAGCCCACGAAGTTTCCTGCTGGTCTGTTCAGCATTTGTACCGGAGCGTACGACTATCCCACCGCGTTTTGCGAAGTCGATGGCGTCTACACCAACAAGGCGCCCGGCGGCATCGCCTATCGCTGCTCGTTCCGCGTGACCGAAGCCGCCTACTTGATCGAGCGCGCCGTCGATGTTCTGGCCCTGGAGTTGAAGACCGATCCGGTCGAGCTGCGGCGCAAAAACTTTATCCGCCCGGAGAAATTTCCTTACAAGTCAGCTCTGGGCTGGAGCTACGACAGCGGCAACTACGAGGGCGCGATGAATCTCGCGCTGGAAAAGATCGGCTACCAGCAGCTTCGCAAAGAGCAGGAAGAGAAGCGCAAGAAGGGCGAGCTGATGGGCATCGGCGTTTCCAGCTTCGTGGAGATCGTTGGGGCCGGCCCGGCGCACACCTTCGACATCGCCGGCATCAAGATGTTCGACAGCTGCGAAATCCGCATACATCCCACCGGCAAAGCGATGTGCCGCATGGGCACCAAGAGCCAGGGACAGGGCCACGAAACGACCTACGCGCAGATCGTCGCGCAGGAGCTTGGAATTCCTGCTGCCGACGTCACGGTGGAAGAAGGCGACACCGATACGGCTCCCTACGGCTTGGGAACCTATGCCAGCCGCAGCACGCCGGTTTCAGGAGCGGCCACAGCCGTGGCTGCGCGCAAGATTCGCGACAAAGCGAAGAAGATTGCCGCTCACCTGCTGGAATGCAGCGAGGAAGATCTGGAATGGGAGCCCGGCAAGTTCTTCGTGAAAGGCGCGCCCAGCAAGTCGAAGAGCATTCAGGACATCGCTTTCGCGGCCTACACCAACATTCCCGAAGGGCTGGAAGCGGGCTGGAAGCGGTCGACTACTACGATCCGCCGAATCTTACCTTCCCGTTCGGCACCTACATCTGCGTCGTGGACATCGACAAAGGAACCGGCGAAGTCAAAGTGCGCCGCTTTGTCGCGGTCGATGACTGCGGCAATATCATCAATCCCATGATCGTTGACGGCCAGATTCACGGCGGCTTGACCGAAGGGCTGGCGATCGCGTTCATGCAGGAAATCGGCTACGACGAAAACGGCAACGTGCAGGGCGGCAGCTTCATGGACTATCTGATGCCGACCGCCGTCGAGACACCGCATTGGGAGACGGACAAGACGTTCACGCCTTCGCCTCATCATCCGTTCGGAGCCAAGGGCGTGGGCGAGTCGCCCAACGTCGGCTCTCCGGCGGCGTTCGTCAACGCGGTCGTCGATGCGCTCTCGCATCTGGGCGTCCGGCACATCGACATGCCCATCACGCCGTGGAAAGTGTGGAACATTCTCAAGGAGAAAGGGGTCGTGAGCTAGCGTGGCCCTGCGGATCGAAAAGACCTTTCAGGTGAACGAGCCGATAGAGAAGGTGTGGAGCTTCCTGAGCGATCCCGCGAAGGTTGCCAGCTGCGTGCCCGGCGCGCAGATTACCGAGAAGATTGACGACAAGACCTACAAGGGCTCGATCAGCGTGAAAGTCGGGCCCAGCGTTACGGATTACAAAGGTGAAGTGCAGATCGTTCGGCTGGACCCACAGAATCACGAGATCGAAATCCTTGGCAAAGGGCAGGACGTGAGAGGACGCGGCAGCGCGTCCATGACGATGACGGGCAAGCTCGCGACGCTCGATGGCGGAGCAACCCAGGTCACCAGCATCTCCGAAGTCAACGTCGTCGGCATCCTCGCGCAGATGGGATCGCGCGTGATCACCGAAGTTTCCAACATCATGTTCGAGAAGTTCAGCAAGAACTTCCAGGCATTGCTGCAACAGCCCGCGGGTCAGCCTGCAGTCGCGAGGGCGGAAGCAAAGCCTGAGCCGATCCAGCCCTGGGTCGATGGCCTGGCAGGCGGTCAAGCAGATGTTTGCCGCCTATTGCTGCAGGCGTTAAGAGACTGTTTTCAGGCTGAAGTGTGGCTAACATGGCAGCCTCCGCACAGTTTTCCTCCCGGCAAACAGATCATCGACGTGGACGCGCTCGTCCTGGGTTTCGAACGTCTGGGCTACGTCACCGACCGCGGCTCTCGCTACAGCCATCTTCCTGATCACGCGATTGCGCAAGCCGCTTCTGATCGAAGGCCATGCCGGCCTGGGCAAGACGGAAGTTGCCAAGGTGCTCGCATCTTCGCTGGGTACGCGTCTCATCCGATTGCAATGCTATGAAGGACTCGATGTCAGCTCTGCGGTTTACGAATGGAACTACCAGAAGCAACTTCTGGCCATCAAGATTCAGGAGAAATCCGAGCTGACCGTCGAGGAAAAGGAAAAGCATATCTTCAGCCGCGAGTTTCTTCTCGAACGCCCGTTGCTGCAGTCGATTCTGGAGGAGGACGCCGCGCCGGTCCTGCTGATCGACGAGATCGATCGTGCCGACGAGGCGTTCGAGGCGTTTCTGCTGGAGTTGCTCTCCGATTTCCAGATTACCGTTCCGGAGATGGGGACGATCAAAGCGAAACATGTTCCGTACGTGATCCTGACCTCCAATCGCAGCCGTGAACTAAGTGACGCTCTGAAGCGGAGATGTCTTTATCACTGGATCGACTATCCCAGCTTCGAGAAGGAGATGAAGATTGTCCGTGCCCGGCTGCCGGGCGTTGAGGAGGAGCTTGGCATGCAGGTCGTGCGATTCGTGCAGGCAGTGCGCCAGCTGGATCTCGCGAAGCCTCCCGGCGTTGCTGAGACGCTGGATTGCGCCCAGGCCGTGATTGCGTTGGGAAGACATCAGTTGGATGTTGAGACGGCCGAGGAGACGCTGGGATGCGTGGCGAAATCGATGGAAGACAGCGCCGCGGTCAAGGCCGCGGGCATCGAACGATTACTTTCGCAATCGATCGTAGGTAGCGGTTGAGAGAGCGAATCCCTTGAAGGGAGGCAGACGATGCGTCGAGCGAGGCAAGCTGATCGGTTCAGCGGCTTCCGTCGTGGCGTTCTGCCGCTTCATCCGGTCCAATGGACTGCCGGTCGGCATGCAACAGACCTTGGCGGCGCTTGAGGCGGTCAAGCTCGTCGGAATCGCCGATCGCCAAGCATTCTCCGATCGCACTGCGTGCCGCGCTCTGTTCATCCAAAGCCGAGTGGGATTTGTTCGAGAGTCTTTTCGATGGCCTTCTGGAGCGACTCGAACCGAAACCGCTAACCCAGAGAATACAGCTAAAGCGCCGACGGCAAAACCAACCGCTAGTCTCCTTGTTGCTGACTGGCAAGCCGAGTGAAGCGTCAGTCGCGAGACGCCGAGGGCAAAATGGTGCTTGGCGCGAGCGCTCAAAAGCGCCTGAAGACAGTCGATTTCTCCGAGGTGCCGCAAAATGATCTGGCCGGCGCTGGAGGAGATTTCAATGCGCCTGTTGCGGCAGATGAGCCAGCGGCTCTCACGACGGATTCGAATCAGGAACCTAGGCGATCGCGTGGACGTGCGGCGAACGATTCGGCGCAACATTTCTCGTGGCGGCGATCCGATCGCGCTGGCCTACAAGGGTAGGAAGCAGCAGAAAAACCGGCTGGTGATCTTCCTCGATATCAGCGGCTCGATGAATCTCTACAGCCTGTTTCTGGTGCGGTTCGCCTACGCATTGCAAAAACATTTCAAGCGCGTGGATACGTTTCTGTTCAGCACCAGTGTCGTTGAAATTACTGGCGTGCTGCGGGCGGCGCGCTTGTCTGGCGCCATGCAGGCACTGTCGCAAACCACGGCGGAATGGTCAGGCGGCACGAAAATCGGCGGCTCGCTGCGCGAGTTCAATCGGCGGCACGGGCGCAAGTTGCTTGCGCGCGACACGTTCTTCATGATCCTGAGCGATGGATGGGACACGGGAGAGCCCGAGGTTCTGGCCGCAGAACTTGCGCCTGCAGGCGGCGGGTGCAAAAGCTTATTTGGCTCAATCCGCTGCTCGGCCTGAAGGACTATCAACCCATCACGCGCGGCATGAGTGCCGCCCTGCCGTATGTTGATGTCTTTGCCCCAGCGCACAATTTGGAGAGTCTGCTGGCTTTGGAGAAATATCTGTAGCAGGTGAGGATGCCTGCGATGTTCGATCAATTCCTGAACAAAGCGGATGACCTGCTGGCGAAAGGGCGAACCATTTGCTGTCGCCCAGGTCGTGCGCTATCAGGCGCCGATCTCGGGCAAGCCCGGTAACAAGGCCATAATCTTTGCCGACGGGAAAATGTGGGGCTGGATCGGCGGCGGTTGTGCCCAACCGGTGGTCGTGAAGGAGGCGTTGAAAGCCCTGGCCGACGGTCAACCGCGTCTGATTCGCATCAGCCCTTCATCGTCGCCTGAGGAAGGCATCATCGACTACGCCATGACTTGCCATAGTGGAGGCACCTTGGACATCTTCATCGAGCCCGTCCTGCCCAAGCCGCACATTCTGATTCTGGGGCGCTCTCCTGTCGCGCGAACGCTGGTCACGCTGGCTAAGACGATAGGCTACGCGGTCTCGGTCGCGGCCCCGGAGGCCGATCACGAGAGTTTTCCGGAGGCGGATCTGGTGCAGGCCAATCTCGATTTGAGCCAAGTGAAGATCACGCCGCAGACTTTTATCGTCGTATCCACGCAAGGCGAGTGCGACGAGGAAGCACTGGAAGCCGCGCTCAACACCGGTGCTAGCCTACGTGGCATTCGTCGCCAGCAAAGAAAAGGCAGCAAAGTAATTCGACTTCTTGAGAGAACGAGGGGTTGGGCTGAGAAGATCGAGTCGCGTCCGTGCGCCGGCCGGGCTCGACATTCACGCATCTTCCCCCGAGGAGATCGCGGTCAGCATCTTCGCCGAAATTATCCAGGTGAGAAGAACGACCGCTGCCGAACGGCTCAGCCGTAAAGAGGTTCCACTGCCGTTGCTGAAGCAGGAAGCTCGCGACCCGATTTGTGGAATGACGGTCAACGTAAGTGCAGCCAAGTATAAGTCGGAGTTTCAGGGCGTTTCGTTTTACTTTTGCTGCGCGGGCTGCAAGCAATCCTTCGACAAACAGCCAGAACGATACGCCGCAGCGGACCGAGAGTCCCTGCGCCAGCAGAAGCAGTAACTGCGAATATCGCGCCGAGCCGGCGACGGAGCTGCCGGGCGAAACAGCTCGTTGACGCCGTTAAACGTGCTGGTACCAAAACGCAGCGCGGACAAGCTTAGTCCCAACCGAGTGTCCTGTGCTGCCTGTGGATGATTCCGAAAATAGGAATGGTGCTCCTACTGAGCGAGAACCGTTACACACCTGGATAGTCGCCAACCCCTCGGCCTAAGAGTTGAATCAAAAAGCAAAACGCTTCGGTTACACACCTGCCGGGCCCCTCAAAGCCTGCTCCAGGATTCGAATCGTCAATTGGAGTATCCAACCCACGAATATTCTTGTTTGTGGACCCGAAGTCCAAGCTGTGAAACGTGAAGGTTGCTGGTAGCAGCGGATCGCAGCCTGCATTGCTATTCTATTGGCGCCAGCACCATGCGGGCCGACCAAGGTTCACGGAGAAACAACGTTGCGACTTAAGCGCGAAGCAGGTTGGTACAAAGAGGCGATCATCTATCAGATCCATGTGCGCACCTTCTTTGACAGCAATAGCGATGGAATCGGCGATTTCAACGGTCTTGCCCAGAAAATGGATTACGTGCAAGAACTCGGTGCGGATGCAATCTGGCTAATGCCGTTCTTTCCCTCTCCTTTGCGAGACGACGGTTACGACATCTCCGATTACAAATCGGTGCACCCGAACTATGGGACACTGGACGATTTCAGAACGTTTCTTTCGAGTGCTCATGACCGCGGTATTCGGGTGATTATCGAGATGGTGGCGAACCACACTTCTGATCAACACCCCTGGTTTCAGGAATCTCGGAGTTCTCGGGACAATCCAAAGCGTGACTGGTATGTCTGGAGCGATACCGATGCGAGGTATCGGGGAACCCGAATTATCTTCCTCGACACCGAGATGTCGAACTGGGCTTGGGACCCAATTTCCAAATCCTATTACTGGCATCGTTTTTTCAGCCATCAGCCGGACCTGAATTACGACAACCCGGCGGTGCGCGAAGAGATCTGGAATGTCATGAAGTTCTGGCTGGAACTTGGAGTCGATGGTTTCAGGCTGGATGCCGTTCCGTACCTGATCGAGCGGGAAGGGACATCTTGTGAGAACCTACCGGAAACCCATGAGGTAATCCGGGAACTGCGCAGGAAAGTCGACCACCAATTTCCAGGCACGATGCTGCTAGCAGAAGCCAACCAGTGGCCAGCTGATCTTCGTCCGTATTTTGGCGAAGGGGATGAATTCCACATGGCCTTCCACTTTCCCTTGATGCCTCGAATGTTCATGGGCCTACGGCTGGAGGACCGCAAGCCGATCACGGAAATTCTGCAAAAGACGCCCGAGATCCCCGCCTCTTGTCAGTGGTGCCTCTTTCTACGCAACCATGATGAATTGACGCTAGAAATGGTTACCGATATCGAACGCGACTACATGTATGACATTTATGCCAGCGACAAGTCGATGCGTCTGAATCTTGGCATCCGGCGACGTCTTGCCCCCCTGCTCGACAACGATCGGCGGCGAATCGAGTTAATGAATGGAATGCTTATGTCGCTGCCCGGCACTCCTATCATTTATTACGGGGATGAGATCGGCATGGGGGATAACATCCACCTGGGAGATCGAAACGGAGTGCGAACGCCTATGCAGTGGAGCGGTGGCTGGAATGGAGGTTTTTCTGCCGCTGATCCGGAAAGCCTCTACTCGCCGCCGATTCTCAACCCCGTCTATGGCTACCAGGCAGTGAACGTGTTGTCCCAAAAGCGCACGGAACATTCGTTGCTCTCCTGGATGAAGCACATCATACGGGTCCGCCGTTCCACTCCAGTATTCGGCTCAGGCTCGATCGAGTTTCTCTACCCAGCGAATCATCGAGTACTGGCCTATGTTCGGCAATTAGCCAAGGAGACAGTCTTGGTTGTGAACAATCTCTCCGACACCGCGCAAGCGGTCGAACTGGATCTACGAGGATACAAGGGCAATATCCTCATTGAAATGTCCGGAAGGAATATTTTCCCCCGCATCGGTGAGATGCCTTATCTATTGACCATGGGCCCTTACCAGTTTTACTGGTTCCGGCTGCGACGCATCTAATCTCACAGGACATTTTTCACTGCCTTGGCCCACATGCGCACATTGACGCACAGTCTTAATTCGTGCGGAGGTTGAATTGGCGGAAGAGACACTTTTGACGGACGATTTTCTTCGCCAGCTTATCAACGTAGGAGAGGTGGACATCCTTGTAGGCCTGCCAACCCATAACAATTCCAAGACCATCCAGCCGGTCATTCAGGCCATCCAGGCCGGCATTCTCAAATGCTTCCCCCGTGAACGAGCCGTAATCATCAATGCCGATGGTGGATCGCAAGACGGCACTCCCGAACTGGTAATCGGTGCCTCGATCGACGACGTGCGCAGCGTGTCCAAAGTGTATGCCTTACGCACCTTGCACGCCATCAGCACGCGGTATGCGCGCAGTCCAGATCCCGGAACTGCGCTGCGTACAATTCTGTCGGCCGCCGACTTGCTGCGCGCCAAGGCTTGCGTGGTAGTTTCACCCGATTCGACAACCATAGAACCCGATTGGCTGCAGCGGCTTGTCCGTCCCGTTTACAACGACAACTTCGATCTTGTGTCGCCTATCTATCGCAGGCACAAGTTCGAGGGCGTGCTCATGCGCAACCTACTCTATCCCGTGACGCGCGCTATATACGGGTATGGAATTCGTGAACCCTACGCCACTGAATTCGCCATATCGGGGCGCCTCGCAACAGATTTTATGAGTCAAGAAATTTGGAATGATGACCGGGGCAGAATGGGCCCCGAGATCTGCCTCACCATCACAGCCATTACCGGAAAATACCGCGTATGCCAATCGTTCCTGGGAACGAAGGCACGGCCGGATCGAAGTGCCAACGATTTGATTGCAGCTATGCGCAGGACCGTGGGCGCTCTGTTCTCCGTCCTGGATACCAATTTCCCGCTTTGGAGTACGATCACGCGATCCCAACCTGTGCCCACGCTGGGTGCTCAATCGGAAGTTATGTTGGACCCCGTCCGGGTAAACCGCGGGCGGCTTCGCGAGATGTTTGTCACTGGCGTCTCCCAGTTGGAAACTGTTTTGCAGTCGATCCTCTCCGCTTCGACACTCTCCGACTTGCAGAGAATCGCGACGCTCGAAGCCAGCGAGTTCAATTATCCGGCAGAAGTTTGGGCCAGGACCGTGTTTGAGTTTGCGGCTTCTTATCACAAATCCGTGATTAGTCGTGACCATATTATCCAAGCACTCGTTCCTCTCTACCGTGGCAGGACTTTGACCTTTCTGCTGGAGAATCGAGATGCCTCCGGGGACGACATCGAGAACAGCGTGGAATCTCTGTGCGGCGAGTTCGAGCGACTTAAGCCGTACCTGCTCGAAGTTTGGGCGGATAGAAAGTGAGACGCCAATGAGGAAAATCATCATCACCGAACTGAGCCAGGCCCTGCAAGACCTGGGCAGAGGATTTGAGCACTACCTGCCCCGCCTCATCGTAATGTTAATCATAACTTTTACAGGATGGGTGATCGCCCATCTGTTGAGGGTAATCGTGCGCAGTATCCTGCGACTCACAAAGTTTTCCAGGCTCTCGGAAAATGCTGGTGCCTCTCAGTTGCTGAACCGGGCGGCATTGCCGTCTTCCACCGAATTGTTGAGCCGATTTGCCTTTTGGGTGGCCTGGGTCGGTTTCATTCTCCTGGGCGTGAATGTACTGGGGATCGTAGGTCTGCAAGAGTACGTCTCACGGTTCTTCCTGTTCGTGCCACGGTTGTTCGTGGCTCTGGTCATTCTGTGCTTTGGGTTTCTGGCGGCTGGCTTTTTCTCCCGTGCGGCACTCCTGGCCGCGGTCAATGCGAACTTTCGGTCATCGCGACTATTGAGCATTTCGATCCGGATCATCATTAGTATCTTTGCGCTGTCTATGGTGTTCGAAGTGTTGGGGGTTGCACAAGAGACCATGTTTATCGCTTTCGGGATCGCATTTGGAGCTGCCATGCTCGGCCTCGCGATTGCCTTCGGCATCGGAGGCAAGGACCTGGCCCGTGAGTTTCTGGAGAAACGACTCGTTACACCCAGGAAGGAGGAGAAGGAGGATGAGCCATCGCCTCTCTAGCGTCGTAGGATAGGGCCCGGCACTTCCTCTGAGGGATGGGCGCCCTGTTGGGCAGCAGCCGCAGGCTTCGCCCCGCGTGTATTATTGCTGGCGCGCCTCAATCGCGCGTAGAACTGGTTTGGCACACTAGACACTTAATACCCCTACACGTCCGTGATCGCCTTCACCTTGCCAGACTTGATGGCTTTGATCGGGCGATCGTGGTTCTGCTCAGTCTGGTCGCCGTAGGCTTTTCTGCCCACGCCGCCAGCGCCTTGTGGAGCACCGGAGAGCATCCGCAATAGCCGGCGATAGCGGCCGGGTCGCCGGCGGCAGCATAGCGGCGGCCCAGTAGCATTACGACGGTGGCGAGCAGGTCGAGCGGTGAGGGCGGTCGGCAGCAGATTTTGTGTCAGCGTGGCTCTACCGCGGTGTACGTGCGCGCAGCCCTTTTCCGATGCCACGCCACTCTCCTGGGGATTATTGGCGTTCCACACGTCAAATTCATTGCGGCTTGTGGCCATTGATTACTATCGCAACTCGCGTGTACCCACAGCCTGCCGCAACTGCTCCAATGCACTCATGTAGCTCGCGAGTGCCTGGCGGTAGCTCAACTCGGTTGCGCGATAGCTGCGCTCGGCGTCGAGAAAGTCCAGCAGCGAGGCCGCGCCGTGCTCGTAAGAGAATTTTGTAATCTCAAGGGACTGCTGCGCCTGCTGCTGATACCCGTCGTTATAAAGCCGGATGACATCTTCGCTGTTACGCACCGCTTCGAAGGCGTTCTTTACCTCGGTTAGCACCTGCTGTTCGGCAGCCTTCTCCACGAACCGCGCCTGCGTCATCGCGTACTGGGTACGGGCGATCTCACCTTGATTTCGGTTAAAGACTGGTAACGGTATGTTGAAGTAGAAGGCCCCAAGGTTCGAGGAATTCAGGTGCGTGTAGTCAAAGCTAAGATTGAAGTCTTGCTTGCCGTTGGCTTTGGCTAGCGCAGCCTGGCTGTCGGCTGCAGTAATAGCGCGTTGCGATGCCTGCAGGTCAGGGCGCAGCCCGAGCGCACGGGCTTGGAGATCTTCCAATCGAAGCGGCGAAGGCTCGTAGCCTAGGCTGCCCGCCACATCGAAGTCCGGGGGCACGGAATCGAACCCTAGATATTGTCGCAACAAGGCCAGCGCCTGCACGCTGGCAATGCGGGCGATGCTCAAATCGGTCTGAAGTTGCAGGGTCTGCAGCTGGATCTTCAGCAAGTCAGCCTTGCTCATGGCGCCGGCCGCGTGCTGTTCCTGGCTGATCTTGACCGTCTGCCGATAACTCTGCAGCAACTGCACCGCAAACTCGTAGTTCGACTTCGCCAGCAGAACGGCCACGAACTGATCGGCCACATTCGCAACCAGGGCGCGTTCCGCGTCGGCTACTTGTGACTCCGTCACCGAGGTCTGGTCTTTGGCTGCCCGCAGCCGATGCTGGCGCTTCTTGCCCCGCTCAAACAAATAGCCCACTCCGGCGTCGAATTGTGCCGTCTCATCGATGTAAGTGTTGGAGAACTGGTCGGGGCTGAACAGAGGAAGATATTGCGCATCGAGCGAAGCACGGGATTAGGCCGCAGGTTCGCTGTGATCTCCTGCGCTTTGTTCTGCTGGATCCCAATCCTGGTGGCTTGCAGGGAAGGGTTGTTTCTCTTGGCCAGCTCAATCGCCTGGTCGATCGTGATGACCACGGACGGCGGTGGTATGGGAGGCTGCGTCGAGCTTGGCGTTTGTGACGGTGATTGTGGAGCACTCGACGCCTGTCCCCACAGAGCCGACGCCAGTACAAACACGCCGGCCAATGCAGCCGGAGTGAAGCAGAGCCTGTACGAGAAGTAGGTTTTCATTCGGTGACCTCCTCTACTTCGTCTGGCAACACGTCCTTCGGTCCGGCCATCCAGGCATAGAAGGCGGGCAGCAGCACCAGGCTCAAGGCCAGTTCGGTCAACAAGCCGCCAACAATCACAATTGCGAAGGGACGCTGCGAGTCGGAGCCAATGCCGTGAGACAACGCTGCAGGAACCAGTCCCAACGATGCCACCAGCATAGTCATCATGATAGGTCGCAGGCGACGCGTGGCGCCAAGTAACACGGCCTCCCGCAGGTTATAGCCCCTTCCGCGCAGTTGGTTGATGTACTCAATCATGATCACTCCGGTCTGCACAGAAACCCCGAACAGCGCCAGCAGTCCGACGCCGGTAGAAACACTAAAGTGCGTGCCGGTAATCAGCAGCGCCAGAAGGCCACCAATGGGGGCGAGGCCCAGGTTCAACAACACCAGGAAGCCCCATTTGAACGAGCGGAACATGGAATACAACACCAACATGATGACCAGGATGGTGATCGGTATCACCACGGCCAATCTGTGATTGGCGCGCTTTTGACTTTCATACTCGCCCGCCCAATCCAATGTGTACCCCTGCGGCAGTTTGACCTCGCGATTCACTTTTCTCATGGCCTCTTCAACCGTGCTGCCCAGGTCGCGGCCGCGCACGCTGTACTTGATGGCGATGTAGCGCTGGTTGCCTTCGCGATAAATCATGGAAGCGCCGTTGTCGACCGTTATGTCGCATAATTCGCCCAGCGACGGACGTTCGCCGGTAGGGGCAAGCAGGCGAATGGTGGCGATATCATCGATGCTTTTGCGGAACTGTTCTTGGTATCGAGGCACCAGATCGAAGCGCTGCTCGCCAATCAGAATCTGGCTTACAGGATTTCCTCCAACCGCAGTCTGGATCGCATCCTGCACATCCGCGACGTTGATTCCGTAGCGGTCGGCCTTGGCACGGTTTACCTTGATGTCCACATTCGGCTGGCCGAGTACGCGGAACAGCCCAAGATCCGCAACACCAGGCACACCCTTCATCGCGGCCATGATTTCTTCGCCCTTCTGTTCCAGGTCGTGCAGGTCAGAGCCAAAGATCTTCACTGCAAGCTCGCCCTTCACTCCGCTGACGGCTTCTTCCATGTTGTCGGCGATGGGCTGTGAAAATCCCCACTCCACACCCGGGATTTTCTCGACCTCTTTGTCCATGGCTTCGATCAGCAGCTCCTTCCTGCCGCGAAATTGTGCCCGCCATTGGTCGCGCGGTTTCAAGTCGACGAAATATTCCGTATTGAAGAAGCCGGTCGCGTCGGTTCCGTCGTCGGAACGCCCCACCTGTGATACGACCTGTGTCACCTCGGGAAAGCTTGCGAAGATCAGACGTGATTGGTCCATGATGCGCTGGCCCTCGGTCGGACCTGTGCTTGGTGATAACGTTCCACGCGCCCAGATAGAACCTTCGTCGAGGTGGGGGAGGAACTCCGAGCCGATCACCCCTCCGAAGCTGAGATAAATCGTCGATGCGAAGACGACTAAGGCAGCGACCAGCGCGAACCTCCGCCGCGGCAGGATCCATTCCAGCGTCTGGTCGTAGCGCGCTGTGATCCAGCTTACAACCGGGTTCTCCCAAGCCTTAACGCCGCTGCGGAAAAGAAGGCTGGACAGTACCGGCGCCAGGAGCATCGAAAAGATTAGTGCACCCACCAACGCGAAGGCGACCGTCCAGGCCATGGGCTTAAACAGCCGCCCCTCCACCCGCTGAAGGGTAAAAATCGGTAGGTAAGTAATGATGATGATTGCTATGGCGTAGAAAACCGGTCGCTGTACTTCATGAGCTGCCGATCGGATGGTCTCGTCGATGCTGGCGCTTGATTGCGCACGGTTTTCCAGCCGTCGCTGTATGTTTTCCACCATCACGGCGGTACCTTCCACGATCATGCCGAAGTCCAGCGCGCCCAGGGAGAGCAGGTTGGCGGGAATGTGGCGCAGGTCCAGCAGGATGGCTGCGAAGAACAGTGAAAACGGAATGGTGATGGCAACGATCAGGGCCGAGCGAACATTCCCCAGAAAAAAGAAGAGCACCAGTACAACCAACAAGATGCCCTCTGTCAGTTTGTGTAGCACCGTGTGCGTGGTGAGGTGGACCAGGTCGTCGCGATCAATGTGGGGGACGATCTTCACGCCGGATGGCAACACGTGCCTGTTAAGGAAGTCCACTTTGATGTCGATATCCCGCAACACGGCTTCAGCTTCGGCACCCTTGCGCATTTGCACGATGCCTTCGACTACATCATCGTTGTCGACGACCTTGCCATCCGCGTGACGAATGGCTTTTCCTAGCCTGCCCAAGCGAATCTTGGGTCCCTGGGTCACGATCGCAACGTCTTTCACGCGTACCGGAGTTCCGTTCTGCACCTTCAGGACAGTTGCCCCGATGTCATCCGTGTTCTGCATCAGGCCAATGGCGCGAACGTTATAGGCCTGCTGTCCTTTCTCGATGAAGCTGCCGCCGCCGTTCAAGTTGTTGGCTGACAGTGCCTGCTCCACCTGCGCCATCGAAAGCCCGTAAGCGACCAGCTTGTCGGGGTCAACCTGAACTTGGTATTCGCGTGTCTCGCCACCAAAAATAGACACCGACGCAACGTTAGGCACCGACATCAAGTGCTTAAAGACGACCCAGTCCTGCAGCGCCTTCAAGTCCATGATGTCGTACTGCGGGCTCGTGCTTTGCAGGGTATAGAAGTAGATTTGACCGGCAGGACTGAAGTCAGGACCGATCTGCGGATTCAACCCTGGCGGCAAATTTACCAGCGTGAGCTTTTCCAGAACTTGCTGCCGGTTCTGCAGGTTGTCGGAATCGTCATCGAACAACACGGTGATGAACGAGAGTCCGGCCAGCGATGTAGAGCGTAGATGAGTGAGGTGTCCCACGCCATTCAACTGCGTCTCAATTGGGATGGTGACTTGCTGTTCGACTTCTTCCGCCGCTCGGCCCGGCCATTGGGTTATGACCCACACATACTTGTCGGCGACGTCGGGATAAGCCTCGATGGGCAGATTGTGGAACGAGATGATGCCCCAGACGAGCAGCAGCACGCCCATGGCCAACACGAGCATGCGATTGCGCAGGGCGAAATCTACGAGTAACCGGATCATGCTGGCCTACTCCTCGGCTGCGCTCGAAAACTGCAGCGCATTGACCACGACCTGCTCGCCTGGCTTCAACCCTTCGAGGATCGGCTGCATCCCGTCCTTCTCCTGTGGCCCAAGCTGCACCGCAACCCGGCGAAACTGGCTCCCAGCCGTCGGCACATAAACCCAATCTTTATCATGCAAATGAACCACGGCTGACGCCGGAACGATGACGCGGTCCACTGGATTGCGGCCGCGAAAGGTCGCGGTCACAAACATCCCGGCACGCAGAATGCTTTTCGGATTCGGAAGTTCAATGCGCACTTTCGCCGTACGCGTCGCAGGATCCAGTACCGCGCCAATGTTAGTCACCTTCCCCGGAAACCTCACCTCGGGCAGGCCGTTCACAGTGATCTCCGCCAGATCCCCAACATGCACTCGAAGCAGCACGTCCTGGTAGACATCGCACAGCACCCATACCACGGATAGGTCGGCAATCGTAAATAGCGCCTGCTGATTGTCGAGCGAGCGCACCCCGGTTCCGCCAGTAGTCTGTTGGTCCACGATGACGCCCGAAATGGGGGCTCGCAACGGCAGCAAAGCGGACGGACTGTTCACGTCTCCACCTAGCAAATGCACTCGCTGAATGGCAGCTTGCATGTCGGTATTGGTTTTGATCTCGTTGTCTTCCGCAACTTCGAGATCGGCCCGGGAAACAGCGCCTTTGTCGTACAGGAGTTTGGCACGCGCGAATTGCTTCTGGGCCAGTTCTTCGTCGGCTTTGTACTTCTGGTAATCCGCAAGCGCCAGGCTCAGATCAGGGCTGTTGATGAGCAGCAGCACCTGCCCCTTTTGGACGTAGTCGCCCAGCTTGGCCTTGATGTCCACGACGCGGCCGCCGCCCAGCGAGACCACGGGCACGCTCCGGTTCACGTCGGGAGCGATCACGCCATTCACATGGATCTCATCGCTCACTTTGCGGACTTGCCCTGCCGTAAGCGGAAACTGTTCCGGATGCTGCATCGTGAACACGTCGGGATCGGCATTAGTCTCCACCACGCCGGCAGTGGGCCGAGCTTTAGTGCTCGAGCAGCCCAAGAACATCACCGCCGCCAGCAGGAAGGGAAGCAGCAAAACGGCGCCGGAGAGCATTCTCCTGCTCTGGATAATGCGGTTTTTCATGCGGACGTCTCTCTTCTTCTTGTTGCCTGCATAGTCGGTCTGGACGAGCGAGATTACCGCTGCGCATGAGTACCAGACCTGCAAGGAGGAGTTCGCGCACAATGATTGGTGCCTCGCAGTCGGGCACTTGTGCACCAATTCAGCTTTAGCGGGGAAGAGGCGGAGCCCGTCCAGCGGAGGCGACAATTACCGCATCAAGCGCGATTTTCACGGAACCTAATGAACGCCAAGGCCGCAAAACGGCCAGGGCGCAGATCGGGTACAGCACCAGAATGGCCGGCAACGCGGAAAGCGGTGGGTTCGCACTCAGGAGATGAGGAGCAGCGACTGCGAGGTGCACTCTTCTCGAGGCCTCCTCCAGTATGACCTGCGCCGGGTGCAGGTCGTCGCTTGCTGAAATAACCGGAAAAAGCAGTACTATCACACAAATAAGCGCCAGCAGCGACTTCTGATAGGGAACTCGGGCAAGCTGACCGGACCTACATCGACGCCGAAAGAACCCGAAAAAGGCCAACGGCGCCAGCGATATCCAAATCAGATTGAGGAGCAGTTCCATCAGTCGCAGCTTACCACCCGGCTTCGAGCAGATATAGCGTTGTCAAAGGAGCCGGCGGGAAATTTATAGAATATTCATTGTAAATTGTTTCGCCTCACCTCGCTGTTATGTTGTTGGCTAGCAAGCACCCTCCACCACGTCGAAAACGATTTGGAGCGCTCAGGACGTATGTAGCTGCCCAGCGGAATGTCGTTGCTGCAACGGCGACTTGGGTTGTCGCAAGCCTGCAATTGCCCGAGGCAATTCTCGTGGCCAATTGGTTCAGCGTAGACGGAAGAAACCGTTAAACCAGCGGGTTCGGCAGAGTCACTAGCTCCAGGAACCTCGTCAAATCAATGTTCCCTCCGCTCACTACGCAGGCAATCTTGCCCGGACCACACTTGCCGCTGAGACCCGCAGCCACAGCACACGCGCCTGCTCCTTCACTGATCACGTGATTGCGCTCGGCTACGATGCGCATGGCCCGTCGAATCTCGTCAAGAGAGGAGACGATGGAACCGTCTAGCAGGTGGTGCGCCAGACCCCACATCCGCGGGAAGACCGACTTGCCTCCACATCCGTCTACCCAACTCGCTTTCCAATCGGGAACACTCTGCGCCGAGCCGGCCGCCAGAGAGAATGCCAGCGGAGCCGCAGTTTCCGGTTCCGCCCCGAACACCTTTACCTTCCGTCCTCGTGTTTTCATGGCTGCGGCGATCCCGCACGACAGGCCGCCGCCCCCAAACGCTGCCACCACGCAAGTGACATCCGGCAGATCTTCCAGGATCTCCAGGCCAACCGAAGCATTGCCCGCGATGAATTCGTCATCTTCAAAGGGATGCACAAACACTCCCTTCATGGCAGGATGGCTGCGTTCCGACAGCGCCGTCCAGCATTCGTCGAATGAAGCTTTCACATACTCAGCTCCCAGTCGGCGTATGGCATCGAGTTTGGCGGCTGGAGCCGTGTCCATTACGAGTACCTGGCATGGCACACCGGCCTTGCGCGCCGCCAGTCCCACGCCCTGGGCGGCGTTACCCGCGCTAACGGTCCAAACGCCCCGCCGCCGTTGCTCCTCTGGCAGCATCCGCACCGCGTTGTAAGCACCACGAATCTTGAACGACCCGATCGGTTGCAAACACTCCAACTTCAGATATATCTCCGATGGTCCGTCGTAGTTCAGCCGCACTAGGGGCGTGCGAATCGCAGCCTCGTAAACGTATTTGCGTGCGTCGTCAATGAGTCCGGCGGGAATTTCCCGCCGTTCCGCCTTTTCGGTTAGTGGAGTGTCTGTTGTCATGCGAGTCTCAATTGATGGTGCGACAAATACTACTACAACGTCGGGAAGCGTCTCTCAAGTCATCGATTTTGTGACGGCGAATTGTAGCGGGGCACGGGCGATCGCGAGACTATGTTATTCGACAGCTTGTACAACGGGGGCATCTGGTTTTCCCTACTACAGGACCATGGTCGATTCTGTCTACGGTCCTGTTTGGTGAAATCTCTTGAAATGCGGTGATTCAAGTGATTGATGTTGCGCTAGTCGGGCGGACTACTACGCACTGCTCCATCCTATTGTCGCAGCAACATCGCCACTCGTGGAAAGACGAAACGTCCGGCAGCGTCGTCGATGACGTTTACCTGGCAGGTATAGAAGCCTGGCTTCAACTCCGAGAGCGGCACTTCCAGCTGAAAGACGGCGGCACGCCGGCTGGGAACACTAATTTCTTGCACCTCCGTCAGAGACGTTTCGTAAGCCTTTACGTCGCCCTTGAAGAACGAAACGTTACTCAGCAGCCGCACTGCATTCTTGACGTCAGCGTTGGCGTGATTGTCAGGCGTTCTGTTCCGGTTAGTCGGCACTGCGGCCGGGGCGTTAGTGCTGTGCGCCGGATAGTAGACTTCGTAATAGAAATACAGATGCTGCCCGCTGGAGAATACGCGCGTCACGCTTGGCACAATTTCCGAACCGTTACGAATCAGCGGATCATTCGGATCGTGCTTCCCGGCGGGCTGGACCTGACTGGCCATCACGATCGAGCTCATCTTCAACGGCGTGGACTTGAGATCGGGAACCGTGAAGTCGGTTTCAAAGGCTCCCATGTGCCCGCTCTGGTTTTCGCGTACGACGATTTTCAGATGATATTTCCCCGGCGTCAGGATTAGACCGTTGTCATACTGCACGTTCTTGCGCTGCACTTCATTCGCCGGATTGACCGCGAGTTTCACGGTGTCACGGATAGCACCCGCGGGAACTCTCTTCTCGTCCGTTACCAGTCCGAGCACGTCTAGGGTCGCCCTGTCCTGATCACGATTCCGGCTGAAGGGAATCTCCGAACCGGGCACGATGAGCGAAATCGGCACATAGTACTTGTTGTCGGCGAGCCGGAAGTACCCGGTTGCAAGGTAGAGCGGAAGATCAGTGCTGGGTAAGTCGGACGCAAGTTCCTCCTGAAGCTGGCGCTCACGGTCTTCCTTGTTCGAGTGCTTGAAATCCGCGGCTGCGTAGTAACCCTTGCGATATTCCAGCTTTACCCCAGGTCGGTTGACCCGCACCGTTATGCGCCGCAATTTTCCATCCCGTGCCGTATTGGTGCTGTGGTACCCCACCAGGTAGTACATGGCGGTGTCCTGCTGGACGCCACGAAAGACGCGGCTGAAATCATTGGAATCGAGATAGGCGCGGCCGCCGGTGTCGGCTGAGAGGGCGACCAGAGTTTCCTGGGTAGTGAAGTTGGAATTCAGCGCGTTGAGTGCCGCTTGGCCGGAATACGGTGCCTTTCCACGCAAGCTTGCGTTCTGTGCTTCGCCACCTGGAGGGAGTGCCTGCAAGCCGCGTATGTCCATCGTGTAAATGGCCATATTTGCCAGGACAGCAGCATTCGTGGCGGCCCGCAGCTCCGACTCATTCTCGATGCCAGTGCGGTCCATGCCGCTGGAAAAGTAGATGAGCGCCTTCTTTTGCGGAACACTGGCCACCTGCTGCGCGATAGTACGCAAAGCCTGCAGTCGGCGATCCGTGTTAAAGATGTTGTACTCTGTGTCGTCTACGGCAAAAGAATTAGCGTTGTCGGCAGTGCCTTCGGTCGTACCCGTGCTGCCCTCCTCGAAGCCTGCGCCGGCGCCGAGGTTGAAAGCGTCGAGTGCCTTCTTGAGCTGGACGCGATCGGAGGTGAAGTCCTGATTCACCATGATGGTGTTGCCGAGCGACACGACTGACACCAGATCGGCGGGATCCATGTGCTTATCTAGGTAGCTCTGCGCCGCGTCGACAGAACGCTCAACCTCGTCGGGCTGCATGGCCGACAAATCGAAGAACAGAATGATGAGCCGGTGGTCCTTGATGGCCTGCTCTTCCGACGAGGGTCCGGGGTTCGGATTCTCAGCGGTGGCTCGTGCCTTCTTCGGCGTCGAACTCAAGAGGTTCACTTGCTGATTCGCGAGGGCGGGCGTGTTCTCCATGTTCTCAGTGTCGAAGCTGGACACCTTCTGCGGGTTGTTGTCCTCGAGAATGGTGAAGTCTTCCGGCTTAAGGTCACGAACCAGGTTTCCATTGTTGTCGCGGACAGAAATATCCACCAGCACCAGCTCCGACTGCGCTTTGAATGTGTATCCGGCCTGCTGAGCAAGCGCCAGATCAGGACATAGCAATGCGCCCGCAACAACCAGTGCCGTCAGCTTCTGCAGTACGAGTCTGGGACTTTGCGACATAAGGGTTGTTAGAACCTGAATCTAGCCATCATCAGCACCGAACGCATGGCGCCCACCGCCGTGACCCGTCCGAATGTAGGTGAGTTCACAACTGTGTCGATACTGGTGTAGACGGGATGGTTGAAAACATTCGTCGCCGACATACGCACTTCAAACATGCGCGATTCCTTCAACGGAAAGACCTTGGTGATTGCCATATCAAAGACCACCTCGCCGGGTCCTATGATGCTGTTGCGGCGGGCGTCACCGTATTGCCCCAGTGGCGGAGCGATAAATGCCGCGGTGTTGAACCACTCTGCAATGCTGGGATTTGGCAGGCCGGCCGGCTCACCGGTTACATTCGCGCGCAACGTGCCATTGACTCCGCTGTTCACATCGCTGAACGACCCTAGGATTCGGGGCGTGAAGGGAAATCCCGAGGCTATGGTCCAGTCGCCGCTCCATTGCCAGTCACCAAGGAAATCGCGGGCGACACCGGGGCTGGTCAGCCACCGCTTCTCGTGACCGAAGGGCAGTTCCCACAGGTAATCGGCGGTGAATTTTTGCGCCTGGTTGAAGCTGGAGAGTCCGTATTCGGCTCTCAGGTTGAACGGGTTCTGCGCCACCACCGTCTGCCCGCTAATGGTACCGTTCGGGCTGACCAGGGCCGACCCCGCGCCGATGGTCGAGGCGTTGTCGAGTGACTTTGACCACGTATAGGTACCTCCCAGAGAGATGCCGTGAGCCAGTCGCTTGCGCAGGCGCACCGTGCCGGCGTTCGCGTTGGAGTCGGCAACCGAGTCTTCGTAGTAAAAAGCCGGCACGGTTGGATTGAGCAGTCCGGTGGGGGTGCGGTTGGGCGCATCGAGCAGATCGAGATGCGTTCCCTTGGTGCCCGTGTAATCGAGGTTCAACACCAGGGTCGGCGTGATGGTCTGTTGGATATCGAGGTTCCAGATCTGCACGTAACCCAGTGGATAGTTCACATTGATCGCGTAATTATTGGTGACGGTGTTCGGCGGCGGAGGCGGAAAGCCGTTTTGCAGCGTCAAGTGTGTGGTCTGCGACTCCACGTTGGTCTGGGTCACCGAAAATGGTGGCTGGAATGCCATGTCCTGCGCAATATTGCCGTAGGCAGTGGTGTTGTAATTGATGCCATAACCGGCGCGCAGAACGGTGTTCTTGAACGCCTTCCAGGCGATGCCTACACGCGGCGCAAAGTTGTTGTGGTCGGGATTCACCAGCGTAATCGGGTAAGGCGTTCCGGTCAGCGTGCCGACTTGGCCGGGCAACACTGGAGCCACCGCGGCAAGCCCCGGCGCAATATTCAGGTTGACTATCCGATTATCGATCTCGCTGAAAGGCGATACGTATTCGTATCGCAGGCCCATGTTGAAGGTCAGATTGCTGCGGACGCGCCATTCGTCCTGCGCGTACAGGTCCCAGGAATTGCCGCGGAAGTGGTAGCCGTAAACGCTCCCGCCGTACTGCACCGACGTCTGTTGCGGCAGCCCCAGCAGGAAGTCAGCGAAGTCGAAACCGGTTCCTGCGGCCGGTGAGCCGCCGATAAACTCCGCAGTGTTCAGTCCGGTAAAGACAAAGCTGCCGCGCGGGTTGCTGGAGGTTTCGGTATTGATCTGAATGCGCCGAAAATCTCCACCCCATCGCAAGGTGTGCTTTTTGTGCGTGTAGATCATCTGGTCGGTAAACGACAGCGTCTGATTGCGATCGGAAACGGGGTTGATGTCCTGGAGACTTCCGAAGTGTGAGAAGGAAAGGTCGGGCAAACCCCAGTCGAACGGGTTCTGCGAAACCCCGGTGATTCCCAGAAGGCCAGTAACGTCGGTATTGAAGGCGTATAGGTTATTGGTCGTGACTGTGCTCCGGTTGTAGTCGACGCGAAAAGTGTTGATGAGGCGACCGAAGCTGCGAACGTAGCCGACGGGCACGTCATAGCCGTGGGTGATAGTCGTTCCGCTGACACTAGGGTAAGGGTTGGTCTGCGTCTGGTCCGACTCATGATCATGGAACCCGATGGTGAGATTGTTTTGTGGACCGCGATTGCGGCCGCGTCCCGGTCCGACGGACGAGCCGCCCAGTGCCTGATTCAGACGAACGTTGAGGTCGTTGCTGTCACTTTTTGCAGCGGTGATGTAATGGAAGTTCTGGACCTGCCCCGGAAGGTTGGGCGCGGGAATGTATGCGAGCAAGCCCTGGGTCGCGGAGTTGATCATGCCCTGCGGGATCGTTGAGTTGGCAAACGGAAGCCCGCTGGCCGGATTAAATATCTGCACCGGCTGCCCGTTTACTAGGGTCTGCGAAAAATTGCCGCTGCGCTCCAGAAGGGTAGGCACGGTTGAGAAAAAGCTGTATGGCGTGTCGCCCAGCGTGCCGTTGTAATGCACGAAGAAAAACGTTTTGGACGCGCCATTGTAGACGTGAGGAATGATGAGCGGTCCGCCGACCGCCGCCCCGAACCGCTGCTGCAAGTAGGCTGGATTGGTTGTGGGCTGGCCGGTTAGCGAAAACTGCGCGGCATTCAGTGCGGCGTCGTTAGCAGAATAGTAAACCGTGCCGTGCGGCCGGTTCATGCTGGAGCCGCGCCCCCCTATCCTCATGGGACCTCCGCCTCCGCCGCGGCCTCCCCCGCCGAATCCACCGCCCATTGGTCCTCCGGCCGCACTGGAGATGCCTGCCGGCTGGCCATCCTGCTGGAAGCGCGAACGCAACTCGTCTGCACTCATTCCGGCGAAACTCGGCAAGGAACTGCTGACCCTGCGCGGCCACACGGAACCTGTTTACAGCGTGGCTTGGAGCCCTGACGGCCAGCGCCTCGCGACGGGGAGTCATGACAAGACAGTGAAAGTATGGGACGCAGCGACAGGTAAGGCTCTAGTGACTCTCGCCGGCCATGACGACTATGTTGAGAGCGTAGCTTGGAGCCCCGACGGCAAACGGCTGGCGTCTGGGAGCCACAATATTACGAGGGTGTGGGAAACAGGCACGGGCAAACAACTGCTGAGCCTAACCAGTGATCACGGCAAAGTTTGGACCCTGGCGTGGGGCCCTAGCGGTCTGCACTTGGCGACAGGTTGCAACGACGGGGCAATGATCGTGTGGGAAGCCGCGACGGGCAAACAAGTGCGGACGTTGCGCGGTCACCCGACCCGCGTAGGCCACGTCGGTACCGTCTTTAGCGTGGCCTGGAGCCCTGACGGCAAACGATTGGCTGCGGGGAATACCGACAGCGCTGCTGTAGTGTGGGACGTAGCGAGTGCGAAGGAACTGATTACGCTGGTCAGCCAAAATTGGGTCTACAGTGTCGCTTGGAGTTCGGACGGAAAGCAACTGGCAACTGGGAGTGCGGATGGTGCTTCAACAGTGTGGGACGCTGCGACAGGCAATGAGGTTCTCACGCTCAGCGGTCATAATGCCCCTGTGTACGGCGTGGCTTGGAGTCCCAAGGGCAAGCGGCTCGCGACGGCGAGTGGGGATCGTATGGCGAGGGTTTGGGACACAGAGACTGGCGAAGAATTACTCACGCTTTCCGGCCACCAAGCGTCTGTGATGAGAATGGGGTGGAGCCCAAACGGCGAGTGGCTGGCGGCGGGAAGCGGCGACAAGACGGCCAAGGTGTGGGACGCTGCAACGGGCAAGGAAGTCCTCACGCTCAGTGGCCATAATGCCTGGGTATCCAGCGTGGGTTGGAGTCCCGACGGCAAGCGGCTCGCGACGGCAAGTGGGGATCGTACGGCGAAGGTTTGGGATGCGGCCAGCGGCGAGGAACTGCTAACCCTGCGCGGCCATAACGGCGATGTATACAGTGTGGCTTGGAGTCCGGACGGCAAGCGGCTAGTAATCGGAAGTGAAGACCATAACGCGAGGGTGTGGGACGTAGCGAGCCACCAAGAAGTACTGACCCTTCGTGGTCAGGATCTGCCTGTGATTGGCGTCGCTTGGAGCCCAGACGGCGACAAACTGGCGACTGGGAGTGCGGACCGCACGGCGAAGGTGTGGGACGCGATTACAGGCAAGCTTCTGCTGACCCTGAGCGGCCACCGTGACGCCGTCAACTACGTGGCTTGGAACCGCGACGGCAAATGGTTGGCAACAGGTAGTGGAGATAAGACGGCGAAGGTGTGGGACGCGGAGAGTGGCAAGGAAGTAGTGACTCTGAGCGGCCACGATGGCGCTGTTTATAGCGTGGCCTGGAGCCCGGACGGCAAGCGGCTGGCAACGGCGAGTCGGGACCATACGGCGAAGGTGTGGGACGCGGCCAGAGGCCAGGAATTACTCACACTAAGCGGCCACACCGATGGCGTGAACAGTGTGGCCTGGAGCCCAGACGGCAAGTGCCTTGCGACCGCAAGCTACGACGGAACCGTGCAAGTTTACGCGATCGACATTCGGAACCTGATGGATCTTGCCCGCCAGCGTGTGACCCCCTACCCCTCAAATGTGTGGCCAATAGACATTGTTTCCAGCTACTCTGCTTAAATGGACGCAGAAATCCGCAAGCGGCTCCGATGGGTGGAGCTGTTTCTCCGCATTGAGAACCACAGTGTGGTTTGCCTGAAGTGCGGGATATCACGACCGACGCTCCGAAAATGGGTGCGGCGCTATCGGGAACAGGGAATGGAAGGTCTGTCCTCCGGCAGCCGCAGACCCAAGTCCTCACCCGCAGTGAAGATTCTTGGTCGTCATCGCGAATGGATTCGAGACTTGCGCAAACGCCGTCTCGGTTCCCGAAGGAACCAGAACGAACTCAAACGCGTTCACGACTTCACAGTATCCCGAACCACAATCGAAAAGGTCTTGCGGGCGACGGACGCGAAGCCCTTATCGCGGCCACGCCGTCCTCGCAAAGGCAGTACTCGGTACGCCAAGCACATTCCTGGCGAGCGTGTTCAGATGGATACCTGCAAAATCGCGCCGGGGGCATATCAGTACACCGCGATTGATGACTGCACTCGAGTTCGGGTGCTGGCGATCTACCCGCGCAGGACAGCGGCAAACTCGTTGTTGTTTCTGGAGCGCGTGATTGAAGAGATGCCCTTTCCAGTGCAGGCCATTCAGACGGATCGAGGGCGAGAGTTCTTCGCCTACTGCTTCCAGGAGAAGCTGATGGAGTACGGGATTAAATTCCGTCCGATCCGGCCGGCCTCGCCGCACCTGAATGGCAAGGTGGAACGCTCGCAGCGCACCGATCTCGATGAATTCTATCCGACCATCGATCTGAAAAGCCCCGACCTCCAACAACGTTTGCAAGACTGGCAGGATCACTACAACCAGTACCGTCCCCATGGATCATTGCAGGGCTGCACACCTTGGGAGGCCTGGCAGGAACGCCTCACAGTGACACCTTTCCATGACGAAGTGGAAGCTGGTTACGATGCGTCCGCCGAGCGCATTCGCCACCCGGATTATCGAATGGATCTGCAGTTGGCAGCCCGCAGCAATAGGAATGGGCTGCCTAGTTTGGGGGCTCTGCCCCCAAGCCCCCGAGATTTACCGCATTCGGGCCAAAATGGCTGACTTTTCTAGGGGGCGGATCGGCCCCGCCCCTCAGCCACTTCGGCACTGAGTCGGCGCTCGAGTTGCGTCTCCGCAGCGCTCTATCCTCCGCTCAGATTCGAGCAGTTTACTGCGAAGCCGGTGAGCTGGGAAGTGAAACTATGTCTGTGTGCCGCACACCTCAAATGAGAATTGCAAGAAGTATCTCCATCTCCACGTGGACAAGTGCCCGCCCTTCCCCGATCTCCCTTGGTGGTAGAACGCCGCCCAGTGTGTAAGGAAACCGACGGTGCTGAACGAGTGGGTCGGCTATCTGGAAGTAACCCCTCACTGGTGATATCAGGCCAACTCACAACCAATCTGTCCCGGACAAATTTTCTTTTCCAGTGCCCCCAAAACTCGTCACCAATTCGTCACCAAAACTAAGCCGTTTTCGGCCCTTTTTCAGCCTTGTCAATTCGGAAAAGCAAGACAGGCAAAGGGTTTTAGGTTGTTGAGATCAAATTTGACACGGTAGAGGTCAGGAGTTCGAGTCTCCTCGTGCCTACCATTTTCTTCTTTGAATTCAGTGCTTTCACGCGAGCCCAACCGCGAGCTCTACCGCAACTCGTCACCAACGCCCCGCAACACGCTGATAATAAATGCTAAGATTCGCCTGATCCTTCTTTGACCTCTGGGAGCACCAATGGCCGAGGTGTTCATTTCGTATGCGCGAGCGGATCAGGGATTCGCGCGCGATCTCAACGCCGCGCTGCAGAAGGTAAACCGCGAGACGTGGATTGACTGGCGCAGCATTCCCGACTCGACCGAGTGGCGCGCGGAGATTTTCGCCGCGATCGACGACGCCGAGAACTTCCTGTTCATCATCAGTCCGGATTCACTCCGCCCCGAGTCGTTCTGTGGGCCCGAAGTAGCTCACGCGCTCGTCAATAGGAAGCGAATCATCACGATCCTCTATCACCCTGTTGACAGGAACACGTTGTATGAGGGACTGGGAGAGATTCAGTGGATCAATTATCCGGAAATGGGGTTCGAGGAGACGTTCCAGCGGTTGATCACCGCCATCGACACCGACCGCGACTGGGTGCGCGAGTACACGCTGCTCAAGGAGAAGGCTCGGGAATGGGACGGCAAGGGCCGCAATGAAAGTTTCCTTCTTCGTGGGATGGAGCTGCAAGAAGCGGTCGAGTGGCTCGCCAAAGCGGCGGTCGTTAAAAAGCCCAAACCGCTGCCCATACAAGAAGAGTACATTCGCGCAAGTCAGGAGCACGAGGCCGGGGAGGTTGCGCGGCTTGAAAGGGTCGCTGAACGGGAGAAAACGCTAAGACAGCAAGCGGAAGAGTTGGCCAGTAAGGAGACTGAGCAGGTAAAACACTTTGAGGAGGCAGCAAAGAAGGAAGCGAGACAGGCGCGGCGATTCCGCATCTTCTCTGTCGTGCTGGGAGGTGCGCTGCTGCTGGCCCTCGTTTCGACTGCTTATGCGTATTACCAACGCGCGGCCGCCCGTGCTCGACAGCTCGTCGCAAGCGCCGTGTTGAATGAGAATTCGGACCCCGAGCTCTCCGTTTTATTCTCCGCGATGGCCGTTCGTGCCACATGGCCCTGGGCGCATAGGGTTATGCCAGAAGCAGAACAAGAGTTGCATCAGAGCATTCCGGAATCCCATATAAAGCTCACCCTGCGCGGCCACGCGCGCAACGTGAACTGTGCGGCCTGGAGCCCGGACGGCAAGCGGCTTGCGACGGGGAGTGATGACGAGACGGCGAAGGTGTGGGACGCGGAAAGCGGCATGGAGTTGCTGACCTTGTGCGGCCACGACGGCTCTGTATACAGCGTGGCCTGGAGCCCGGACGGCAAGCGGCTCGCGACGGGGAATAGGGCCAAGACGACGAAGGTGTGGGACGCGGAAAGTGGCAAAGAGTTGCTGATCTTGCGCGGCCATAATGGACCTTTGACTAGCGTGGCCTGGAGCCCGGACGGCAAGCGGCTAGCAACTGCAAGTGGGGAGGACCCGTTCCCAAATACACCGGCGACTGTCAGCGTGTGGGATGTGGCCAGCGGGCAGGAGCTGCTGACCCTGCGCGGCCATAGCATCGAAGTGTCGAGTGTCGCCTGGAGTCCGGACAGCAAGCGGCTGGCAACGGGGAGTGATGAAGGGACAGCGAAGGTATGGGACGCGGCCAGCGGGAGGGAGTTGCTGACCCTGCGCGGCCATAGCATCGAGGTGTCAAGTGTCGCCTGGAGTCCGGACAGCAAGCGGCTGGCGACGGGGAGTTTGGACGGAACGGCAAAGGTGTGGGACGCGGCCAACGGGAGGGAGTTGCTGACCCTGCGCGGCCATAGCCTCGCTGTGTTCAGCGTAGCTTGGAGCCCGGACGGCAGGCGACTGGCGACGGGGAGTAATGACCAGACGGCGAAGGTGTGGGAGGCGGAAAGCGGGAAAGAGTTGCTGACTATGCGCGGACACAATAGCTCTGTGCGCAGCGTGGCTTGGAGCCCGGACGGCCAGCGGCTCGCGACCGGAAGTGATGACAAGATGGCGAAGGTGTGGGACGCGGACGGCGAGCAGGAACTACTGACCCTGCGCGGACACAACAGCACTATGAAAAGCCTCGCTTGGAGCCCAGACGGCAAACGGCTGGCGACGGAGGGTGATGACAGGACGGCGAAGGTGTGGGACGCGTCCAGCGGTCAGGAGGTGCTCACTCTCCGCGTCAACGGGGTGTTTGTTGAGAGCGTAGGCTGGAGCCCGGACAGCAAGCAACTGGCAACCGGGATTAATGATGGGACGGCGAAGATGTGGGACGTAGAAAGCGGCAAGGAGTTGTTGACCCTGCGGGGCCACAGGAGCTCTGTGTACAGCGTGGCCTGGAGCCCGGACGGCAAGCGGCTGGCCACGGGGAGTGATGACGAGACGGCGAAGGTGTGGGACGCGGAAAGCGGCAAGGAGTTGTTGACCTTGGACGGCCACGACGACTCTGTATACAGCGTGGCCTGGAGCCCGGACGGCAAGCGGCTGGCGACGGGGAATAAGGCCAGTACGGCGAAGGTGTGGGACGCGGAAAGTGGTAAGGAGTTGTTGACCCTGCGCGGGCACAATAGCTCTGTGCGCAGCGTGGCCTGGAGCCCGGACGGCAAGCGGCTGGCGACGCGGAGTGGCGACGAGACGGCGAAGGTGTGGGACGCGGAAAGCGGCAAGGAGTTGTTGACCCTGCGCGGCCACAAGGGCTCTGTGCACAGCGTGGCCTGGAGCCCGGACGGCAAGCGGCTGGCGACGGGAGGTGAAGACCCGAGAGCGATGGTGTGGGACGCAGCCAGCGGGCAGGAGTTGCTGACACTAAGCGGTCATAACCGCTCTGTGGATAGCGTGGCTTGGAGTCCGGACGGCAAGCGGCTGGCGACGGGGAGTTACCGAGAAACTGTTCAAATATACGCGATAGACATTCACTTTCTGATGAAACTCGCCCACGAACGCGTCACTGCACATCCCTCCGACGAAGGCTGCAAGAGATATCTTGGAGTGGACAAGTGCCCGCCGTTTCCTGAGCTGCCGTGGTGGTAGGAGACGTATCCCGATCATCCGGGCCTGTGCCGATGGACAATATCCAGTTGCCGTCCCTGGTCCGCGCCCGATCACCGCAACCTCACTCCCGAGGAATGCCGCAAACACATGCACCGCGACGACGTCCCGCCCATCCCGTGAGGCAGGCGACGTTTATTACTTTTTCTCGTCATTGGATAACAGAAGCAGCGACTGGCACTTAGGCGTGCATTGCTAAAGCCCCCGCAGCAATTCTGACATCTTGACGCCCAAACCTCTGGCAATTACCTGAAACGTGATGATACCGACCTCACGCTTGCCCTGCTCAATGTCAGATATGTGGCCGCGGTTCATATCCAGGCACACAGCCATGTCGGTTTGGGTCCATTCTTTCCGTTTTCGCAGAAGCCGGATGCGCTTCCCAATTTGAACCAAAAGGGCGTGATTCGTGCTGGACACCCTTTCATGGTGGCCATACCATTCGGAGTGTGTGTCTGGTATGCCAGACAAAATGACGACAACTGGGGACGGGTATTGAAGCAGATGAGCGCCGGTATCGTTCGCCGAGCATCACCGGAAGAAGAAGAGCTGGCGAAGAAGCGCGAGGAGTTGGCGCTAGTCCAAGCTGAACTGGCCGAGCGTGAGCTATTTCTGACGAATCTAAGGGCCGAACTTTCTGCATTTGAAGGACAGTATCTCCGCCAGGTCGGTGCACTTTATGCCGAACTTGACGAGTGGAACGCAAAGATCGCCGAGCGGTTGGCGGATCAAGAGGGCACATCGCAGGCCAGGTCGGCCGCTGCGCAAGCCCGCACGCAAGCCGAGGAATCCAACTCTGCCATCCACGGAGAGGCGGCCGCGGCGCAGGAGTTCACTCCCTCAACAGAACTGAAAGCCCTCTACCGGGAGGTTGCGAAGCAAGTCCACCCAGACCTTGCCATTGATGAAGTGGATCGCCACAAGCGCGAACAGCTCATGGCGGAAGCGAATGCCGCATACCAGAGAGGCGATGCCGAAACGCTGAGGCGAATCCTGGAGGAATACGAGAGCAGTCCTGAGTCTGTCCAAGGCGAGGGCGTCGCTGTAGATTTGGTGAGGGTTATCCGGCAGATCAAGCAAGTTAGAAGCAGGCTCTCCCATATAGAACTGGAGATTGCGAGCTTGATTGACTCCGACATTGCCAAGCTGAGAGCCAAAGTGGAAGCGGCTAGCGCGGAGGGACGCGAGCTGCTCAATGAAATGGCGGAAAACGTGAGAAAGCGGATTGCCGCGGCACGCCGTAAGTTTGAAGCAGAATCGGTCGCGGAAGCGAATGCATGAGCAACGAAGACGATAAGAAATCAGGCTTGGTGCCTGCGCAAGACTCTTGAGCAAGGTGCCTGCGATCATCCCCGCGCCGCTGCTTCTTGCGGGGGGCGACGTTGGCCCTATGAAGCCCAACTATTCGCAGAACTTCAATGCGGAGACTTGTACCTTATGACTGCCAATCTCCATAATGGGCTTCGGAGAGTTTGAACAGGGAACATCCTTTTCGTGAACGAGCGAGCGATTTCGTAAAAGAGTCATGCCAGACACCAACAAATCAACTTCTAGCGCCCTAGTTCCCGCTCCTGCTGTGGCCTTGGAGAAGGTGTCCGATGCGCTGGTCAGACGAGGTCGGGAAGACCTTGAAGCCGCTGCACACTGGATTGCGCAAAAGATCTTTGAAGGATCCCGCCAGGCACTGGCAGTCTCACCTGAGGGGCACATCGCTACACACCCCGCCGCGGGATCAGGCGCGATAGAGATTTACAGCATCGACCAATTTGGGTCGCCGGGAGTGATTCCCTTTCGTAACAGCGCGAAGGGAATTGCGACTTGTTTCGCGTGGCGCGCCGACGGTAGATACCTCGGAGTGATCACTTCTGAAGACAGTAAGCCCGACGAGCTGCAAGTTATAGATGTGAAACAGCGGAAAGTATTGGAGCCTTCGCATATGCTCTCAGGAGCAGGAACCCTCGTGTGGTCGCAGACGGGGAACTATTTAGCCGTGACCTCATGGTTTTCAGGGGAAGGGTCGCAACTCAATCTGTGGGCCTTTGAACGGGAACGGTTGCGCCATATTGCCGCGCTTCGATTTGAGTCGGCTTCAGAAAATCTCAACGGGTGCGGCGCACTGGCTTTTGCAGATGACGAAAAAACACTCACGGTTTGGGCAGAGGTCGGATACGAGGCGGATAATGCTAATGTTCTGGTCCACGGCGACGAACTATTCGTTCTGGACGTACCAACATTACGGATCTTGCGGAGAGTCGGGCCACCTGATACACCCTTCGGCCTAAGCTGCAGAGCGAAGCAACGCGAGCTTGTAATGAACTGCACGTATGGCAAGACATTCCTGATGAACATGGAGACCTACGGCGCGACGCCGTTGCCGTTCCAGGCGGGATCATGTTGCTGCCATCCGGAAGACGACTCCCTTTGCGCGTTTGCACAGAGGGACAAGATCTTTATTGGCAATCTGAAATCTGGCGCTGTCACTGCGGAGTACCCCATAGTTGATGACGAAATCGAGACCCTAGACATGCGGTGGAGCAGCGATGGTGATCGTCTGTATGCTGCCAGCGGTTTTGGGCAGTCATATACGTACACGCTATAAGCGCGTTTGTCATCCCTTTGCGCGCCCAGCCACCCTAGGCTGTCCAATTCTTGGACTGCCCAGAAGAACAAGCGAACAAACCCGTGACGACTCTGAGCGATTCCCCGCCTGCGTAAGTCAAAGTTGCTGAGAGAACTTTTCCAACGTTAAAACTTGACACAGAAACCCGCCCCCAAAAAAATGAAACTAAAACTTTTCTGGCTCAAGCCGGAGTCGGGCGAAGCCCGACCGCTTTTCGCACCCCCTACCCCTTGTTTTCGGTCGGTGGCGCAGTCCAAAAAGGCCGGCCAAGGACGGAATCATGCAGGTGCCGGGGGGTGGCGGGCGTGGCGGCGGGCGAATATGGCGAGGACCCCAGCGTTGTGCCCCGCGGGGAGATCCGCTGTTGGTGGCGCCGGATCCCAGCCCGAGAAATTAAGATGCCGGAATGCTCTGGTCTGCGCCGACCGTTGCGGCTGAAGTCATCCTGCTTTTTCCGCTGCTGGCCTTTGCGTTCGCCGGAGACCGCTTTGCACGGGCTGTCGATCGGTTGCCGGCGACCGCTCGTGTCGCGATTCCCGCTCTGGCCGCGATTCCGTACTGCTTGGTGACGCACTCGGCTGGTGATTTCCGCTGGTCCTTCGCGGCACTCTATGCCGTGTTGTCGGTCATCCTGGTCGCGTTACTCTGGAACGCCATGAAACTCGATCAACAACAGCGCGGCAACTGGCGTGACTTTGTTGTGCTCGCAGTTCTCGGGATCGTGTTCGAGTTCCGCCTGTTCGAGCAAGCGTGGCCCCAGCATCTCGGGTCATTCAATCGGCTGACCCTGCTCGACACAGGAATCTATGGCTTCCTCGCCATCCGCCAACTCACGAACGTCGGGTTCAATTTCGTACCGCGGCTGCAAGACGTGAAGACCGGTCTGCGCGAACTGGCCTTCTACGCACCTATCGCCATTCCCTTGGGCCTTGGGCTGGGGTTTCTGCACTTTCACCGTTACCTTCCCTCGCCGTGGAAGTTCGCGCTGTCCTGGGTTTCGATCTTCGCTTTCATTGCGGTGCTGGAAGAGACTTACTTTCGCGGGTGGGTACAGAATTTGCTTGAACGCCGAATTGGCCGGCGCCAGTCGTTGCTGCTCACGGCCGTATTATTCGGCCTGTCGCACTTCAACAAAGGCGCGACGTACTTCAACTGGCGCTATGTGCTGCTGGCGATGCTTGCAGGAATCTTCTACGGCAGGGCTTGGAGAGAGGGACATCGCCTGGTAGCGTCCGCTATCACCCACGCATCCGTGGACACGATATGGTTGCTCTGGCTGCGATGAACTTAGATCGCGTTGCTCGTAGTGGCGAAGATCACCCCATGCGACTGTGCCCAGTTTTGTGCCGACCATCAACCCCGCCCGGTAGTGTGACTGCGCGTGTGAAGTGGCAGTTTCACCCGCTACTGGCGCCAGCGGTTACGGTGGTGTGTGGACGTTCGTGTGGACATAGCCTCTGAAGATCAGACGAGGGAATCACAAGCCATTGAAAAGATTGGTCGGGGAGAGAGGATTTGAACCTCCGACCCCCTGGTCCCGAACCAGATTTCAATGCTTATTGAAATCTGTTGAAATCCGGTGATTTCAAGTGATTGATGTTGCACTAGTTGGAACCACGTTGTTGAAACTTGGTGAAACGTGGTGATTTGAAGAGGCGCGACCGTCACAAAATCGTCTACAGTCCGGCAGGCGAATGAAAGACGAAACTCGCCTTTGGCTACAGCGCGAACGTTATGAACCCAAGGGAAGGCTACTTGGGATATCAAAGCTAGCGTAATGCTTTCATCGCTGGCTCAACCCAGGAAAAGATAAAATTGCCGATGGACGGAAACTCGGTGGCAACAAGGGTCAGGAGTGGCAAGCCCGTGACCCCGAGCATTCGGAACCAGAAGTCGGAACCCAACTCTTCCGGTTTTGTATCGGTGATCCGACTTAGCGTCCTATCCCGATGCATCTGTCCGTACACCACGCCGAAACAAATGGTTAATGCTACAAACACTGTGAACATTAAGGTGCGCAGTATCGCTCGCGGCTCGAATGGATACGAGCTCACCGCCAGGACGTCGAATACGAAGATCCCTACCGCTGCCATGGCCAGCGTCCGGATGCGCAGCAAGATTGTGATGATGTAGTTAATATAAACTAGGCTCACGTAGTGTTCGGAAAGTTCCTCAAACGTGTTCAGGGGCTTACACCGCAGCCTCTTCACGACGACAATGACTCGATTCGTTTTAGCTGTGATCCTGGTCGTGACCAGCACCTTAGTGGCAAGCAACCTGGCGGTCGCAGGTTCTAACCCTGACCAGCCTCAAAGTGAAGTTAAGGCCGCTTCTGTCAGCGCGCCGGACTCTGACTTTAGTCAGTTCCGCCACACTGACAACAGCTCACATGCTGACCTGCACCTTCCGTTCTATGTGGCTCAGGCTTCCAATGTCTGCCAAACGCCGGCAGGCTGGTGCTATGTGCCGATCGCACCGTCGGGAACTCCCTGCTGGTGCGACATCGGCGGTTATGTGTACTACGGTAACGTGCGATGACGTGCCCCAGACGCTGCTCTGTGCGGAGGGCCCATCGCTCCGCACAGAGCGACGGCTCCCCTACAATGATGGCGAATCGGAGTCCAGCTTCGCGCGCGGATAAAGTCTTCCTCGAGCGATCCGTAGTACACCATTGCCATGGATCCGGTCGCCACAACTTACGGCGGGCACCTGGTTTTCCCGTCACAGTGCTGTAGTCGATTTTGTAGACGGTCCTGCACGCCGCGCGAGAGAAGAAGTGCAGTATTGATGCGGTTCGGACCGCTTGCTTGCCTGGTGAAATCTGGTGCAATACCAGGGGCTCGGTTTCGAAGGTCTCGCTGCTGCTGTAAGTGCTTGGAAATAATTGGTCGGGGAGAGAGGATTTGAACCTCCGACCCCCTGGTCCCGAACCAGGTGCTCTACCAGGCTGAGCCACTCCCCGACTTGCGTCCCCGCGCGTAGAATTTCAGCGCAGTTGGCGAGGCGTGCCTTTCTCAAATCAGCGTTCACGCATGAAGAAGAGACCTAACGAACACACAACGAAAGCACGCGACATTTCGATTATAGCAGAGGGTTTTCTGCAGACGACAGACCATGCGCCGCATCCCCGCATGTCCGTCCCAATAGGAGCAGCCTTCCTCAGTACCCATGTGGTAACCGCCTTTCTCTGTGACCAGACGCTTCACTGGCAGAGAATCTGGCTTGCTGTCACCGAAGGTTAACTTGACTTGCTGCGCGCCAGCGCGCGCTTGATGGTTTCGTCGAGCGCAGCCTTGGCCTTGGCGTATTCGTCGGGCGTGACCTTGCCCTGCTGGCGATCGATCTCCAGTTGGAACAACTCTTCCTTCATGGCTTCCAGTAGCAGGGCATTGCGATCGCGCGGCGCAACCGGTTCTTCAGCGCCCGCGAAATCTAAGGGGTGCACCGGTGCCCCAACCTTGTCGCCGGCTCTTGGCGACAGGGCGGGAACAGGCTGCATATTCGATTTCGAAATCACGTACGCGCCACCCATCACCAGGACTAGCGCGAACGCTCCCAGGATGATGGCACGATACTCGTGCAGCGGGTCGGGCGCATCGACGGGCGCGCCCAGCCCTCCGCCGGGACGGTTGTCGCTTGCCGCCGCTTGCTGTCCGCCCATGGCTCCGCCGCTTGCTTCGCCGCCGCCTTGGGCACCCTGCTGACCTTCGGCTTGAAAGATGCCCGCACCCGCAATGCGGAAGCTAAGGTCCTGCCCTGGCTTGACGTTCGTCACCACCATGATTCCGGCGCCGGTCTCGTCGGGCATGGATTGAAATTGCTGCGGATTCTTTGGCGTGAATGTCATGCCCTTGGGCGTCATGACGACGAAGTGCTGCACATCAGCCAGCGGCTTGGGCGAAATGCTGGCCTCGCCCCCGTAGGGCATGTGATACGACACCTGGAACTGTGTCTCGCCGGGACGCAGCGGGTAGTTGAAGGCGTAGTGGTTCTTTTGCGACCCGGGAGAGAGCTCAACCGCGATGGGCTGACCACCGGGGCCCTTGGCCTGCGCCGATTCCACTTCGGCTCCGTCGGGCAGCACGATCTCGAAGGTGCGCTTGTCGTCAGCCAGAGTGCGCGGCGGCTGCGACTGGTTGCGAATTGCGTACAGCGTGATTCCCTGCAGCTGCTTACCGTCAGTTTGGTAACGGTCAACCTCGACGGTCTGACTGAGGCCGTCGAGCTTCTTCGCCGAGTCGTAAACCGTGAGCTCGGCCGTGGTCGCGCCGGGCATCAGCGGCCCGCCCGAGGGGAAGTAGTTCACCCCATCATGGGTGGCGCGTACCATGTGCGGAGCGTTGGCATCGGCTGGCGCTGCAAAGGAGAAGTGACCGCTAGCGTCGCTTTTGGTGCTGGCGATCTCCTCCATGCCTTGCGACAGCGAGAGCAGTGTGACCTCGTCTCCCGCCGACGGCTTGCCGGTTGTGGCGTTGGTGACCGTGCCGGTGATGTTTTGGGCGGCGGCCAAGGAGGACAGCATCAACACCAGGCAAGTGATCGCGGCATTTTGAAGGGGCGTCCGTTTACGACCCGCTCCCAATGCAGCCCGACAGGGGCGACTCAGTTTAGGCCAGCGCGCGAGTGCTGAGTAAAGCGAAAAATTGACCTGAGCTCGATAGGGGCGGCAGAAAAAAGCGGGTCCCTCGACTCGGACTGAAGTCCTCGCTCGGAAGGACAATCGAAATGGGACGGCTTGTTCGCAGTTTCGATTTGCCGCGCGTTCGACACTGCCTGTCGAGCCCGACCACGACACCGCGCAACTCAATATCCTCATGCCCGGCCCTCGTTCGGGCTACCCGGACGCCTCGTCCCATGCCTCACCACCGCCCGCGCCTTCTCGATCGACTCAATCTCGGCCAGAATCGCCGCGGCTTCGTCCTCTAGCGACGCGCGCTGCACTGCATAGTCCTGCTCGCTCAACTTGCCGGCCCTGTATTCGAAATTGAGGTCACGCAAATTCTCATAGGTCGCCTCTTTGCGCTCCAGTAGATAACTGAGACGTGTCTTCTGCTCGCCGGTTTCCACTTCGCCCGGTTGATAGAAAACGTAAACGAACAGGCACGCGGCAAACAGCGCACATCCGAAGAGGACGAACGCCACTTCCTGTCCGGCCAGCGTAAATGCAAAGAGCGAGTGCATCAAAATTCTGTCTCCTGACGGGCCTTCTTGCGCAGCTCATCGAGTTCGGCGCCGCCAAGTTGCGGAGACGGCACCGGCTGCGCCAAAGCGCGCGACTTCCACCGGCGCACAAACCAGATGGCCAGCGCGAGCGCGGCGGCAAAAACCGCGAACGGCATGATCCACGCCACGCGGTTAAAGCCGGTGGTCGTAGGCGCGGCCAACACCGTGTTGCCGTACTTCTGCACAAAGCTTTGCAGCACCAGCGAATCGCTATCGCCCCGCTCCAGACCGGCGATCAGCTCGTTCCGCATGCGCTCGGAATAGGTGCAGCCCACATGGTTGCACTCCAGCAGGATCTGGCTGCAGCCGCACATGCACATGAGCTGGTGCCCGAGCTTGTTGAAGCGCGCGTCGGTGTCCGCGCCAAGGAAGAGCACTCCCAGCAGCGCGATAATCATAAGCTGAGCGATACGAAGTTTCGAGTTGTGAGTATTGAGTTTCAAAGTATAAATTGCCAACTTTGTCACCCTGAGCCGAGCATCCCTTGCAAAAGCAGATACCTCGAATCGGACTGAAGTACTCGCCCGGGATGACAACCGGAGGGGCGCTAGGTACTCGGGGCTGAAGTACCGCTCTGGCTAATCTCCTCCCACTCCCACCGCTCCGCTCCGAACGGCTTCTTCCTTCGCGTGCTCACTTTCGCGCACCGTCACGCGCTGCGGCTTCATGTTCGGGATCAGCGCGATCAGCGTTCCGATTAGCACCATGTGCACGCCAATCCATAGCCACATGACAAGCGGATTCACGTGCGCCTTAATGATCGGCTTGCCCGTATCCTGATTGCGCCCGGTGTATACCAGGTACAAATCCTCATTGGGGCGCGAGCGATTGGCCACCATGGTCGCCGTCTGCTCGCTGGCTTTATAGAAGCGGCGCTCCGGAAACATGGTGTCAATCTTCTTGCCGTTCTTGTAAACATCCAGCACGGCCCACTCGCTTGAGTAGTTTGGCTTGTCGTCCTGCGTGTACGACTGGCAAACCAGCGTGTAGCTGCCGATCTGCATTTTGTCGCCAAAGCCCATCTCCTGCTCTTTATCCTGATTGAAGGGCAGCCCGGCGAAGCCGATGATGACCAGCACGACGCCGAAGTGGACGAGGTATCCGCCATAGCGGCGTGTGTTGCGGCGCGTCATCGTCACCATGCCCTGGAAGATGTTCGCACCCGTCTGCCGAGCGATCACCCGCCCGCCACGCCAGAACTCGCCCGCCACGGTCGTCGTCACCATCACCGACAGCGAGATCGCCATCAGCGAATAGAAGTACGACGCATCCACCCACGGCTTCATTCCGCCAATCATCAGTACAATCGCCGTGACCAAGCCGAGCACGACCGGCCACAGGAAGTTTCGCTTCAGGCTGTCGAACGAAGTTTTGCGCCACGCCAGCAGCGGACCTATACCGGTCAGGAAGACGAGAAACAACCCGATGGGCACGTTGACGCGATTAAAGAACGGCGGCCCAACCGTGACCTTCGATCCCGTGACCCACTCCGACAGCACCGGAAACAGCGTCCCCCACAGCACCGCGAAGCATGCCACGAGCAGCACCAGGTTGTTGAACAGGAAACTGGACTCGCGCGAAACCAGCGACTCCAGCCGATGCTCGCTCTTCAGCGTCTCGCGATTGCGGACGAAGAAGTACACACAGGTGGCGAAGGTCAGCGCCAGGAACCACACAAACCAGATACCGATGCCCGACTGCGCAAAAGCGTGCACCGAACTCACCACGCCGCTGCGCGTGAGGAACGTTCCGAAAATGGCCAGCAGAAACGTGGTGAAGATGAGCCACATGTTCCACATCTTCATCATGCCGCGCTTTTCCTGCATCATCACGGAATGCAGAAACGCGGTCATGGTCAGCCACGGCAGCAGGGAAGCATTCTCCACCGGGTCCCATCCCCAGTAGCCCCCCCACCCCAGCACTTCATACGCCCAGTGCGCGCCCAGGAAGATCCCGCAGGTGAGGAACAGCCACGCCACCATGGTCCAGCGGCGCGTGATGTGGATCCACTTCTCGCCGGGATACTTCATGATGAGCGCCCCCAACGCAAAGGCGAAGGGCACGGTCACGCCCACGTAGCCGAGGTACAGCATCGGCGGATGAATGACCATCTCGGGATATTGGAGCAGCGGGTTCAGCCCGTTGCCGTCGGCGGGAATCTGTCCGCTGACCAGGCCGAATGGGTGCGCGGCGAAATTCACCAGCAGCAGGAAAAACACCTGCACGGCGGCGATGATCGCCGAAGCGTACGCCGTCAACTGCGGATCAACTTTATAGCGCAGCCTTAGTACCAGCGCATAGGTTGACAGCAGCCACGCCCAGAACAGCAGCGAGCCTTCCTGGCCCGACCATAGCGCCGCGAACTTGTAGGCGACGGGCAGGTCGCGGTTGCTGTGGTGCATGATGTAGGAAACGGAGAAGTCATTGCCGAATGCGGCCATCACCAGCGCGATTGCGGCCACAGTGACCGCGGCCCAGCAGGCGATGCCGGCGCGGCGCGCGGTTTCGCCCAGTCGATCGTCCTTGCGCCACAGTGCCAGCGCGCCCGCAAGGAACGAATAGGCGGCCAGCGCCAGGGCCAGCAACAACGTGAAGCTTCCAATTTGCGGCATGAAAATTATTTACCTGTATGAATCCACAGCCGGACTAGCCCGGCCTTTGCTGTCATCCTCAGCGAACCTGCACCGTTTTTACGCGGGTGAGTCGAAGGACCCCTATATAGCGAATAACCTTTCCTGCCTTCATCCAAAATAAGGTCTGTCATCCCGACCGAGGAGTCTAGTCTGAGCGGAGGAACCTGCTTTTCTCTGCGGTCCCTACGGGACTCGGCTCTAAACACCGCCGACCCAGCGCTTCGCGCTGAGCTAAACTGAGCCATCCTGCTGGACTTCGTCCTTGGCCAGCCAACATCCTCCCGTTCAAACACCAGTCGACGGTGCTCGTCCCGGGTGCCCTCACATCGAGAAAAGGGCTCTGTCACGCTGAGCCCAGGTCGCCGCGGCGACCGCAGCCGAAGGCTCCTGGTAGAGGCCACGACCTGTCAACCTGTTCGAGTCCTAAAACCGCAACAACGCCATCCTTGCGCGAGTGTTCTCATTTTACTCGGTTCAGGCGGAGCCGGGCGCGAATTGTCGCCGCTTGGCTACAACTTTGCGGGAGCAAGAACACCTTCACTTGCAGCCGCTGAACTTGAGCGACGCCAACCTGGTCGCAAAGTTAAAGCTGCTGGTCGTGATGTAGTACTGCCCGGTGTACCAGAAAGTGCAGCCATCAGAGCCATCGAGCGCCATGCTGCTGTAATCGCCCCAGCGGTTGTCGGAAGCGATCTGCGCGCCGGTGCCGGCAATGATCGGTATTTCCGGTTCGAAAGTACCCAGCGGATCGGCGGTCGTGCGTCCGGCCGCGGCGAGGGACGGATACATGTTCGCACTCGATACCGTGTAGCCCATCAGAATGTCGCCCAGTTTGTCCTGCGCCATCGATCCCATGAAGCGATAGTTCATGTCAGGGGCGTAGGTACCCGACTGAAACAAAGTCATGGCGCTCACGTCCACTTTCTTCAGGGGCGCGCGGAACTCATACCAGCGCATCCCCACCTGCCCGCCCGAAGCGGTCACAGCGTGGCTGGTGTACCAGTGCTGTTGCGGCAGCGGCCCGACTTGCGGGCCGACGTGTGCTGCGGGCTGGTCTATGTAGTACACGAAGCGGTACATCAGGCTATCGCTGATGGTCTCCAAGTTCTCGCCGTCAAGCTCGGGAGCGCAGGCTCCGAGCTGTTGGCCCGGACATGCCGGAGCGTAGGTTGGGACCGCGATCAGTTGCGTATCGCCACTTCCCGTGATGGTCGCGCCCTGAGGGTCCGACCAGTCAATGTGGATCGAGTACAGCGACAAGTGAGACTTGTCGATCTTGGCGACCGACCCGATCAGGAACACATCCTGTCCAGCGGGCGGCGGCGTGTTGGAATCGATGTCGGCTGGCAACAAGCTGGTGTCGCGTTGCGAGAGCTGGAAGCAAACTTGCTGCGCCGTGCCATCGCCGCGCAACATTTTTATCCGGTCGTACACACAGGGGTTGGAGCCATAGTCGCCGCTATTGCCGAAGTTGTTCTGGGTCTGCACGTAGCTGGTGGTCCAGGTCCCGATCTTGGGATAGTCGGGAAAGTTGTCGTTGTGCTGGTTGTAGAGCGGGAAGGCAAAACGATAGTAGGACCCGGTCGCATCCGGAGTGGTGGACACCGCGAAGCATGCTGTCGCCGGGTTGGTGTAGATGACATTCTCGAACAAGACCCAGCGATGCGCCGCCTTGTCCCATTGAGCGATAATGTCGCCGTCGTTAATCGTCTCGCAGTACCCGCCGAAACCAGCCCAGAGCTGGCTGCCTGCAATCGGACCAAGTTCCAGCGCGCCGGTCGTTTTGTCGTACACCGAGTACGAAACGTTAACCCACTGGACCACCTGGGTGTCGCCGACCGCTAGGTTCGCGTCGGACGGCAATATGCCCACCCCAAGATCGTTGACCCCAACCAGATTCAGGCCCACCGAGTAGTTAGCCTGGCCTGAAGCCGACGACTGCTCGACGGGATCCACGACGGGTCCGGGGGGCACGCCCGGTACAAAAGCGAAATGAAGCCGATCCACCCGATGAAAGCCATAGCGCTCGGAATACGGAAGTCGGGCCAACTCGCGCAGCGGCGGCGAAACATCGTAGGCAATCGCGCTGCGCACCGTCGGTGCGGGCGACGAATTTTTCTGGGCTGAAATTGGCATGGCGCTCAAAAAAAGCCAGGCTGCGGCGTGCGCCAGATGTCGCGAACTCCATTGTCTATTTGTCACAGTGGGCGGGGGTTCCTTTGTGTGAGACTCATTGAGCAGCAGCAGTACCGCCGCATCTTACACCCAATTCGCGCGGGCGGTCAGGCTGTCGTCCTGAACCTCGGGAAGCGAAGATGCAAAGCCGGCCGCAATTTCCTCTGCCGTATCGCAGCCGGTTGCCTGCTCGGCAGAAAAAATCGCCGGAACATTTTTCCCCACGCTGGCAAATCCGATCGCCCACTCGACATCCAACTAACCACGCGAGTAGTTTCTAGCGACCGGGGGCGTTCCAAGTGTCCAAGTGGCAAGGAAGGAAAGTTGTCCGGAGAGTTCTGCAGTCTGCGTGGCTTGCCCTCGTGCTGGTGACGTCTGTCATGGCACAAGAAGGTCTCGACCTCTGGGGCAAAACTACGGCGGTGCCTTCTGCGCCGCAAAATTACCGGCCCATCACCGCCGGCGAGCGCGCCGATTGGTTTGTGCGCTCTCTGGTCGGTCCGCAGAGCATGGTTGGCGGAGTGATCTCCGCCGGCTGGGGCACCGCCTTCAATCGTCCTCACGAATACGGTACCCATTGGGACGGCTTCGGCCAGCGGTACGGGATGCGCCTCACCGGCCTCTCCGTGGGCAACGCCACCGAGGCCACGCTGGGAGCGGCTTGGGGGGAAGATCCGCGTTACTTCCGCGTCGAACACGGCTCCTTTGGCCAGCAGGCAGGCAACGTCTTCGATCTCACCTTCCGCACCTATCGACGCGACGGCGAACGCCACATCGCGTATGCCCGGTTGATCGGCATCTTCGGCAACAACTTCCTCTCCAACTCCTGGCGGGTTCAAAGCGAGTCTGACTGGCAGCATGCGCTGATTCGCAGTGGTGAAGGCATTGGGCTCTGCGCCGCTTCCAACGCGGTGCAACAGTTTCTTCCAATCATCTGGCATCGGATCCACCGACCATCGGCGGCCGAGCCAAATCCGTGATCTCAAGCCGCGCAAGGCAGCTGGGCGCCGAACGAAACAACACGGCACCGGATTTCAGTGAGTGAATGCGGGCATTCTCAAAGTGTGCACGGAAAAGCCGAAGCATCGCTTCGGCTTTTCGTGGATGAAAAGGCGATCTTACTTGTTGAGTCTGCGGCGAAGGACGGCGAACGTGCCGGCCAGACCGGTCCCAAACAGGGCGAGGGTGCCCGGTTCAGGCGTGCTGCCGGAGCCGCTGTTAGTGAAGTCAGCGGTAAAGGCCAGGTCGGGTTGCAGGCCCTCCCCATCCCAGTTGGTGGTGAACAGCTCGTTGAAATCACCGGAGTTGTTGAAGTACACGAAGCTTCCACCCGGAATGGTTCCATTGCCAACCGAGATATAACTCTCGCCTTGGGACTGTCCGTAATACTGGGAAACGCTGAGAAATGCGACATAGGTTGCGCCCGGGGTTAGCTGGATGCCTAAGCTCGGACCAAACGAGAGCTGCGCATTGCCCGTGTTGGGGTAGTCCACCGGCGCACTGGTATACAGCAGATTGCCGGCATGCGAGCCCGTCCACGACGCAATATAGGCGCTCATGATGATGTCTCCGCTGGAGACCGGTCCTGCCAGATACAAGCTGAAACTCTGCAGGAAGTCGTCTCCGTTGGAAGGCGCGGTGAAGGTTTCGCCATAAGTGGCGGTGTTGGGATATCCCAGCGGATGCCAGTACGGCTGGTATCCGGCAAAGCTATCGTATTGAGTGTCGGCAAAACCGCTAACCGTGAACAGCATTAGCGTCGCCAATAACGCTAGCAGGGTTTTCTTCATGCTGTTGCTCCTTTTAGGAAAGGGGAATGGAGCTCGGGACAACGGACAAACCCAACTTCAAAGCGTGCAATTCCCGTTCCATTTTCGCGCTATCTAACCCCTTGTCTGACAATACCTAAGGAAGGCACCTCCTGCTAGTAGGTGCACCCCTTTGCATGATTGGGATAAGACTCTTTCCTGGCGTTCGGGACAATCCCATTTTGAAACGCTGCGTCAAGGCTCCGACATTTTCGTGCAATCGACCGAGGGGCGAGGTATCATGACGCCTCGCGCCTAAGTCCGTGGCGGCGGGTATCTAGGGAGGAAGATGGCGATGGCGCTTGGTGAATCCAGCCAACTACCTGATGGCGTAAGGCCGCCAGCCTATTTCAAGGAGGCGCTGGAAGATGCGGAGCGCCTGCTGAAGTACTCGGCCGAAATCGGCGTCGAGGACATCGAACCCGAGACCCGGGCCGCCATTCTCCACGCCCGGGAAGTTTATCCGTCGGGATGGACGGAAGAAGTAGCCGACCAGCTTCTGCTCGCGCTCGCCCGGCTCGCCGCCCACCTCAAACCGGTCACCGCGGCTAGCCTTAAGGCGTATCATTCTGCCACCCGGCCTACCATGCGCGTCTACCTGGTGTGGGCCATTCTTTTATCCGCTATCATCATTCCCAGTTCCATCCTTACCTTCGTCACCTCGAATATTTCCCAGTCCATTCGTGCCGACATCGTCACTGCCAATGCCCTGGCGGTTAAGCTCACGACGGAACTGGGCCCTCCGGAGCGGACCGATCTCAGCTTGACCGAGAAAATTGCCGACCTGCAGGAATACGGCTCGGTCATGCGTTCGATTTACGGCCGCGCCAATCGGTTGAACCGCTACGTGTTTCCCCGCGTGCCCGTTCCCCTGCCCCTGGAACGTCCTCAGGAAGCCCCTGGCCAAAAGCTGGATTGGTACCAGATATCCCTGTACCAGAAGAAGAAATTTGAGCTTCCCATCCCCCTGACCGATCTTCCTGCCGCCAGGGATAGCATGACCAGTACCTACCAGGATGTGCGCTATTATGCGCAGACCATCCTGACCGACATCTCAACCTTCTATGGGGCGATTAATTCCTGCATCCTGCCTATCCTGTACGCCTTATTGGGGACCTGCGCCTACCTGCTGAGGACCTTTGAAGACCAGATGAGCAACCGCACCTTTGTCCCGTCCTCGGCCAACTCCGCCCGCTTTCTGATCGCGGCGATTGGAGGAACGGTGATCGGCTTGTTCGGCAATTTCACCCAGCAAGCCTCGGTCTCGCCCTTGGCGGTGGCCTTCCTGGTAGGTTACGCCGTCGAAGTCTTCTTCTCCTTCCTGGAGGGTCTCATCAAGGCCTTCACCAAGAGCACGCCCCCGCCCCACCCGGGACGGGTTGCGGTGCCAGCAGGGAAGACCTAGCCTAGTTTTGTTGACAAGGCGGGACTCTAAATCGAATTGTCATGCCGACCGAGGATTTGTCCGAGGAGGGACCTGTGCGCCCTCTGCGATTGCACTACACTGTGCTTAGCTCACCAGAAACTATGAGCACCGCAATCCAAAGCCACGAAGTCTTGTCCGCAGCGCGCGACCGCAACCACGCTCCGCTGCTGTATTTGGCAGCAGCGCTGCTGGCGGCGATGACCATCGTCTACAGTGCGGCCTGGATGTACTGCATTCGCCAGATGCCTCAGGTTGAGGTCGGGATTGACGAATCTTACTCTTCTGCGGGAGTCGAGATTTGGAACGTGCGCAAGGACAGTCCCGCGGAAAAGGCTGGGCTGGAGAAGGATGATCGCATCGTTGCCATTAATGGAAACAGCGCAACCTCAGGGCCGCGCTGGAGCGGATTGTTGTTTCATACCTGGCTAAGCGCGCGACCCGGAGACACGGTGACCTTGACGGTGCAGCGCCCGGGACAATCGCAACCACTCACGATCACGCCCGTGTTTCGAGCCCTGCAAGGTGCCGGCGACACCAAAACTCTCGCCCGCACAATAGCCGACCAGATCTCGGAGTCGTATCCGCTGCTGTTCCTCATCGTGGGATTGACTGTCCTGTTTCTTCGCGTGGAAGACCGTAATGCGTGGCTGCTGGCGCTGGTATTCGCAGCCTTCGTTACGGCTGCGGACATGCCAAACGAATTTGCCGCTGCGCCACCCGTTCTTCAGTCCTTCCTGCTCGCCTACCGGACCTTCTTCGGCAGCGTTCTCGCCGGCTTGTTCTATTTCTTCTTCGCCGTGTTTCCCACGCGCTCGCCGATCGACCGTAGGGTCCCCTGGCTGAAGTGGTTGCTGCTGATAATCGGCCTCTGCCTGGGCCTTGGAGGCTATCAACACGGCAACTCCACAGCCTTACCCTTTGTGCTCGCGATAGTGCCCGATGGCATCGCGCAGAGCGTCAGAATGGTTGCTACCTACGGGGCGGTTTTGTTGGGACTCATTTCCCTGCTGTGCAACATGCTCACCGTCTCCGACGTCCACGACCGCCGCAAGCTCAAAGTGATTTTCTGGGGGACTGTCGTCGGCGTCACGCCCGCCGGAGTTCTCGGTCTGGTGCATGAGCTTTACAAAATTGATTTTTCCTTTTGGGTGAATTTCGCCAAGGTAATTCTGCTGTTCCTGTTTCCCCTCTCGTTCGCTTACGCGGTGGTGAAGCATCGCGTGATGGAAGTTCCTGTCCTGCTGAAGCGCAGCGCGCGCTATTTCGTGGTTGAGCGCGGATTCGTCTTTCTCATTCTCGCCCTCTCGGTCGGAGCAACGCTGTGGCTGGCGCAGGTGTTTTCACGGCATTTCTCGGCCAATTCCAAGGCTGCAATTCCCGTAGGCGCAACCTTCGGCGTGCTCCTGATTTCCGGAGCGACGCAGGTTCATCGCCGGGTGCGCACGCGGCTCGACCGCGCGTTTTTCCGCAGCTCCTACAATGCGCAACAAATACTGGAGGAGTTGGCGGCCCGAGCGCTGACCGTCACCACCCGCGAAGAGCTGGCGCAGCTGCTGCAGCAGAACATCTGGGACGCGCTGCATCCCCAAACCATGTTCGTGTATCTTGACAACGGCGCGGGACAATTTCATGCCTATGCCGGCAACCCGCCGGCTGAGGCTGTCACGCTCTCGCCCAAGGCGGAGGTCATTGCCATGCTGGCCGAGCGTACCCAGCCTCTGGAACTGGCGCCCGACGAGGCGCAGGGCACGTTGTTGGAGGCGCTGCGGCCGGAATGTCTGGTGCCGATCCGTGGTTCCGGCGAAGGACAGTTGCAGGGCGGAATCGTGCTCGGCGCGCGGCTCTCCGAAGAACCTTATTCGACCAGCGACCGGCGTTTGCTGGCGTCGGTGGCGAGCCAGGCGGGAATCGCCATGCGCAGCATCACCCTGGCCGAGAAGATGGCCCAGCGCATGGAAGCGGAGCGCCGCACCGAGCAGGAAATGCAGATTGCGCGCCAGGTGCAGTCCAGGCTGCTGCCGCAGCAAGCGCCTTCGCTCAAGACCCTCGAATGTGCCGGCAAATGCATTCAGACGCGCGTCGTGGGTGGCGATTATTACGACTTCCTCGATCTCGGCTCCGGACGCATCGGTCTGGTGCTGGCCGACATTGCGGGCAAAGGAATTTCCGCCGCCCTTCTTATGGCAAATTTGCAGGCCAATCTGCGCGGCCAATATGCGCTGGCCTTGGAAGATATCCCCAATCTGCTGCGCTCGGTCAATCGGCTGTTCTTCAAGAACACCGAAAGCAGCCACTACGCAACCACCTTTTTCGCCGTCTATGACGATGAGACACGGCTCTTGCGCTATGTGAATTGTGGACATAATCCGCCGATGCTGTTGCGGAACAATGGCAGCGTCGAACGGCTTGCGGCCACTGCAACGGTGCTGGGATTGTTCGAGCAATGGGACTGCGAGGTTGTGGACTGCCAACTCGCGCCTGGCGACGTGCTGGTGATTTACACCGACGGTATCTCTGAGGCGGGAGAACGTGAGGACGGCGACGGTGAAGAATTTGGCGAAGAGCGCTTGATCGCTGCGATTCGCAAGTGCCGGCAACAATCGGCAGGCGAAATTCTGGACAACATTTTGCGCGACGTGCAACAATTCAGTCCCGACGAGCAGGCCGACGACATGACATTGATTGTGGTAAGAGAGCGATGAACAATTCGTAAGAACCCTTTAATTGACTCAGGAGCAGTATTCCTGATGTCCAAGCGGGAGGCACTGACTTGTGTGCAGCCTAGATCCCGAAGAGGAACAGCGACGACTCGCCAAGCTTTACGCCCAGATGGCGGACACTGAGCTGGAAGCTATTGCCGCGGACTCGTCGGAGTTGACCGATGCGGCGCAACAAGCTCTTCAGAACGAGATCGCTCGCAGGGGAGGACTCAAGACTGAAGCTGCCGAAGTACTGTCCGTCCGCCAACCCGACGCGGTCGAATTACCTGACCTTGTCAGCATTCGTCAACTCCGAGACATGCACGAGGCCTTGCTGGCAAAAGGAGTATTGGACTCGGCGGGAATCGAATGCTTCCTGCTTGATGACAACATGGTTCGAATGGATTGGTTTATTTCCAACCTTCTTGGTGGCATTAAGCTTTGCGTCAAGCGGGAAGACGCGGAGGCAGCATTGGACCTGTTAGAACAGCCCATTCCAGACGGGTTCGACGTGGAAGGCGTCGGACAGTACGAGCAGCCGCGCTGTCCAAAATGTCAGTCGCTGGATATTACCTTTGAGGAGTTGAACCAGTCCGTCGCCTACGTTAGCGCATATGTCTTCGTGCCGATTCCTCTTCATCGCAAGGGTTGGGTCTGCCATTCCTGCGGACAAGAATGGCAGGAACAGGAGGAGAAAGGCAGTTGACCTCAGTGATCGGAAAAGGGCCTCGCGCGTTTGCGAGGCCCCTTCTCGGACTGCCGGCTATTGTTCCTCCTCCTCAGGCTTGCGCCGGCAACCCGGCATTCGACATCCAGCGGGTGAACGACTTCGGAGCCGCCTTGGAAACCTTGGGAAGAATGTCGAGGTAGATCACGGCATAACGGAATGCGATCACTCCAGCCGCAATCACCAGGACGCTCGAGGCCAGCTCCGTCCACTTCGGTACGTAATGCGTTCCCATTGCCGATTGCAGCGAGTTGATGGCAACGTTGAGACGGTCCACCATGAATCCCGCTACCACAATCGCGCAGCTCCAATAGAGGCGTTCGGGATTGGAGCGCACGCTCTGATAGCTCAACAGGAAGATGGGAATCGCCAGGAAGAGCACCATCTCAAGCCAGAAGTATCCGGCCTCGCTGGTGCGCTGGAAGGCGTAACCCCAAGCCTGGTTCGCCGCCAGATCGAGCGCTTTGAAGAAGGCATACACGATCAGCAATAACTGGATCATCCGGCCGCAATCGCTGAGGATGCTGAAGTCAATGCGCACATTCAGCGAGCGCATGCTGAGATAGATGGCCATCACTACCAACGCGAGTCCCGCGGGAATGGCGGAGAGATAGAACATCGCGTGCATGTATTGCGAATACCACAGAGGATGGACCTTGCCGCGCGCGATCAGGTACAGGCCTCCGAGATAGGACTGATGCATCGAGGAAAGCAGCACGCCCGCCAGCACAACCGCAATCAGGATCTTGTGATGGAAGTGCAGGACGGTTTCGCGAAGGCGCTTCCACGGGAGCTTCTCAATCACCGCCGGCGCGAACTCGAAGGTTAGCACCGTGGTGTAAGTCATGATGCAAACGCACACGTCGAACAGCACCGAGTTGTGGTTCCACATCACGATCGGGTGCCAGAAGCGCCACGGCAACCCGATTTCATAGAGGTAGCCGGCGCACACGGTCATGTAGCCGAGGAAGGAAATCAAAATCGATGCGCGCAGGATTGGACGGTAGCGTTCCATGCCCAGCAGATAGACGGCGGCGCTGATGCCGAAGCCCGCCGCCGATAATCCGATTCCACAGAGCGTGCCCAGTCCAACCCACAAGCCCCAAGGCATCTGGTCGCTCAGGTTGGTGCTGGCCCTGAATCCCACCAGGAAACGCAGGTAGGTCGCATAAATGCCGGTAACAAAAATGACGGCTACAATGACACGCCACAAGGTAATCTCAGACTTCACGCGGGCGATCATGGCTCGCTCCTTTCGTCTTTCATCTTGTTGATGGCCGCTTTCTCCTCGGCTTCCGCCAGCGCCACTTCGCGGCGGCGCTGCGTCACCCAGTACAGCGCAGAGAGAATAGTGCCACCCATAATCACGACCTTGGGCGAGTCACCGAGCGCGCTGGCCGTGAGAGTCGGCATCGGCTGGTTTCCAGCCGGCGCAGGCTTGAATCCCAGCTTCTCGAACGGAACGTCGGAGATGAAGAACACGCTGCCCCCACCTGCTTCCTCCAGGCCGAAGATCCGAGGCTCGTAGGAGGAGTCGCTGCGAATCCGGTTCCAGGCTTCGGCTATCAACTGATCGCGGTTGCCGAAGATGCTGGCTTGGACGGGACAGGCCTCCGTGCAGGCTGGCTGCCCGCCGGCTTTGATCCGCTCGGAGCAGAAGTCGCACTTCTTGACGAACGGCGCGAGCTTGGTCCACTGGTAACGCGGTACCGAATAGGGACAGGCCAGCATGCAGTAGCGGCAGCCAATGCACTTGTCGGCGTTGTACAGCACCGGGCCGAGAGCGGACTTGCTGATTGCGCCCACCGGGCACGCCGAAGCACAGGCTGGCTCCTCGCAGTGCATACAGATTTTACGGACGAACTTGTCGCCGCGGGACTCGACCACGGTGAACGCGGTGTCGGAGAGGGTAGGTTCAGGATCGGTACTGAATCCGTGGAGCTGCTTGCACGCCGTCTCACAGCTCAGGCATCCGACGCAGCGCTTGATATCGATGAGCATTGCTTTCTTTGTCGTCATGGCATCCTTCGCTTGGTTCCTGGTCTGATCTGCGCTACGTCAGGAAGAATTCCTTGGCCAGCTGTTGCTGTACGCCGGCGTCAACCTGGAAGAACAGGCCCTTGATGGGCAATCCGCCATCCTGCGCCAGAGCGGGAGTGAGTTCCTGCAGCTTGGCGCCAAGGCGGGCGATGCTGTTCTGCATCCAAGCGGCGACGACGTTGTCTTGCAGGAGATTCTTGGTGTTCATCGCCAGTTCGGGGGCCTTGATCACACACAGCCAGCCATCTCTGTATGGGTCTTCAACGACCAGGTTGGGATCTTTCAGCACGTGATGGTTAACTGAAACCAGCACGCCTTCCACCGGCGACAGCAAGTCAATGCTGTGGCCCTCGCGCTTGACCGTGCAAAGCTTCTGTCCTTGACGGACCCAGCGGTTCAGGCTGGCCAATTCGATGGAATCAATCTTGCCGAAGAGGTTTCCGGCGAAGGCGTCGATCCCAACGCGAGCGTTCTGGTGGCCTTCGTCTAAAACCCAGGTATGACCGGGATGGAAACAATAGCCTTGCGGGACTTCGAAGCCCGCCTGCTGCACCATGACTGGCATTCCGAGTCCCTTGGAAGGCGCCATCGCCAGCGCATCAGACGACTCCTGCGGGCGACGAAAATACATGACGGTAAGAATGAGAAGAAATGTAAGCAGAACAAATAGGATTGACATTGCGTCGCTCCCCGCTTTCCCCGCGATGTGAGTGGCAGACAATCGCGGTCGTGTTCCACTGTTACTTAGTGCACGTGGCGTGCAAATCGCTTCCCGAAAAGGGTCGTTGGTTCTAAAGGCATTAGCTAGGCAGTCCAGATTGGGGGAGAGTTGCACTACTGCGTTTTGCAGCGTAGCGTCGCACTTTGCAGTACTGCAAAGTCTACTAAACCAGCTCGTGGGTCTTCTTTAAGCGCCGGAGTAATGACGTGGGATGGATGCCCAGAATGCGAGCGGCGTGAGTCTTGTTTTGGCCAGTGGCGGAAAGCACGTCCTGTATGTAACGCTGCTCCAGTTCTCTCAAGCTGACGAACTGGTCGCCCGTCGGAGAGACGTCGTAGGATGATGCGGACATCTCTGCAGGCGCCGGCTCCTCGTGATAATCGCGAAGCTCCTCCGGCAGGTCCTCCTCGCCGACTTCGCTTTCCTTCGACAGGATCATCGTCCGTTCGATGACATTGCGCAATTCGCGAATGTTGCCTGGCCAGGGATACTTCTGCAGCAACTCGGCAGCCGCGGGTGTGAAACCGGCAAAGTTTTTCTTCAACTCCTTGTTGAAGTGCTGCATGATGTCGAGCGCCAGCGGCAGAATGTCTTCCTGGCGCTCTCGCAGCGGCGGGATGAACAGCGGCAGCACGTTCAGCCGGTAATAGAGGTCTTCGCGAAACTCGCCCTTGGTGACCGCTTCCTTCAATACTTTGTTGGTGGCGGTAATGATCCGGACGTCGGCATGGATCGCTTTGGTCCCGCCCAGGCGCATGAAGTTTCCCTCTTCCAGAACCCGTAACAGCTTGGCCTGCAGGCTGAAGGAAGTGTTGCCGATTTCGTCGAGGAACAGCGTGCCGCCAGAGGCTTTCTCGATGAGCCCTTCCTTGCGACGGCGCGCGTCGGTGAAGGCGCCCGGCTCGTAGCCGAACAACTCGCTTTCCAGCAGCGTGTCGGGCAGCGCCGCACAGTTCAGACTAATCATCGGCGCCTGGGCTCGCGGGCTGTTGTAGTGGATGGCCTTCGCCAGGACTTCCTTGCCGGTGCCGCTCTCGCCCTGGATCAAGATAGTGGTGTGATCGCTCTCTGCCGCGCTGCGCGCCATCTCCAGGACCTCGCGCATGACTGGACTCTGCGTCACCACGCGTCCAAAATCGTATCGGCCCTTGGCGCTCTGGACGGTGTCGTGCACCCGCACCCGAAACGCCAGCATTTCGGTCGCGCGCCGGATGGTGTTCACCATGTCGGAGATGTGGAAGGGCTTGATGAGGTAGTCGTAGGCTCCCAGCTTCATGGCTTCCACGGCGCGGTCGACCAGGTGGTAGGCGCTCATCATGACCACAATCGTCGAGGGGGAAACCTTCTTCGCCTGCCGCAGGACTTCGATTCCGTCGATGCCGGGCAGCACGACATCCAGCAGGGCCAGGTCCGGCCGTTCCTCGGAGATCGTCTTCAGCGCTTCCTCTCCGTTGCTGGCAAGAAACACCTCAAAGCCTTCACCGTCGAGTGCGCGGCCGATGGTGCGCAGGGTCAACGCTTCGTCGTCCACAATGAGGATGGAGTACGCCATACCTAGACAATGACCTCCTCGGGAAGCGGCACAGGCTTTCCGGCCTGCTGAATGGGCAGCGTGACGCGGACGGTGGTACCCGAGTCCGGAACGCTTTCCACTTGAATTTCTCCGCCGTGACTGCGGACATAGTTCTGCGTAATGCTTAGTCCCAGGCCGGTACCTTTGCCGCGCTTGGTGGTAAAGAACGGCTCGAAGACATGCGGCAGGATGTCGGCAGGAATGCCGCATCCGGTATCGCGCACCCGCAGCTCGATCACCTCGGCGAAGCGCACCTTTTCGGCAAGCACTGCGATGGTGCCGCCGGGACGCGTAGCCTGCGCGGCATTGAGCAGCAGGTTCATCAGGATCTGCGAGAGCTGGTTGGCGTCGGCGCGTGATGCTCGGGAGGTCAAGCGGCACGCAGTTCTGCAAGGCAATCTGCCGGAACATCGGCTGGTGCTCAAGGAATTTCAGGGTCTCGCTGGTGAGACGTGGCAGATTGACCTGGCTCAGCTTCAGCGGCCCGGGGCGCGCATAGTCGAGCAAGCCTCGTACCGCTGACGAAATGCGCTTCGCCCCCTCGATGCACTGCTCAATTTCCACCCGGCGCTCTTCATCGGCGTCTTTCCATTCCAGTTCGAGATGCGACAGAATTCCCAGAAGCGGGTTATTGATCTCGTGGGCGGCGCCCAGGGCGAGCTGCGCCAGCGATGCGTACTTCTCGTAATCGGAGAGTTGCGACTCGAACTGCATCTTCTCCTTGGCCAGCTCGCGCTCTTCCTCCAGGCGGCGCAGTAGCTCTTGTTGCGCCACGTTGCGTTCATACTCACGATGCTCGGCAAGCTCCTTGGAACGTGCGGCTTCGCTTTGGGCGGCTTTGATCCGGGAACGGGAAATAACAACAACGATACCGACCGCCATAAGACCAATCACGACGGCCGTCCAGAAGCCTCCATTCGCAGAAGCGGGCGTTGCTGTTACAGCGCTCGCAGGTGACCTGAGGTGCGCGATGGCAAACAGAACGAGTGCAGGACGGCTGCGAACGCTTAACGAGCATTGCCGCACCGTGGCAAACCACCCAGAAGCTATGGATCCGAGGAGCATCTAGCTCTCCTCTATGAGCTTCGCGCACTATGACCCAGTGAGCAGTGACAGCAGTCACTTCGGGTGGTGACGGATGTTCGGGGCGGCCCGGCGTGGCTATTGGATCGCGCCGCCCACGATGGTTTGTACTACCTCGCCGGCGGGCGAAAAGACGGCAATATCGGCGTCGGCGCCGGCCTGCAGCAAGCCTTTGCGGTGTGCAATGCCCAGCACGCGAGCGGGGTTGAGGGTTGCCATACGCAATCCGTCCTGAAAACTGAGCTGCGCAAACTTCATCACGTTCTGGACGGCGCGATCAAGCGTGATCACGCTGCCCGCCAGCTTACCGTGCGACTCGCAACTGCTGCCGCGTAGCTCGACTTCAAACGAGCCCAGATGATATGTGCCGTCCGGCATGCCGGTTGCGCTGATGGCGTCGGTGATGAGCACGGCGCCATCGACTCCCTTGCTGCGCATGAACAGATCGACCATCACAGGATCGACGTGAATACCATCGGCGATGATGTCGGCGGTAACCGCGCGATCAGTGAGAACAGCGCCCAGCAGCCCCGGATCACGATGATCCAGCCGGCGCATGGCGTTAAACGTGTGGGTTGCGTGTCGCGCGCCAGCCCGGATGCCGGCGAGCGCTTCCTGCAGAGTGGCATTGGAGTGTCCCGCGCTTACGCACACACCGCGACGCGCCACGTTGGCGATGAGTTCCAGCGCCCCTTCCAGTTCGGGCGCAATGGTGAGCACTAGAATGCGACCCGAGGCCGCGTCCCACATCTGGTTGAACAGCTCCACCGACGGCGGTTGCAGATAGAGCGACGGATGGACGCCGCGACGAGCGTGACTGAGAAACGGTCCTTCCAGGTGAACGCCCAAAGGGCGCGCGCGCGGCGGACCAAGGCGGCCATTGCTCCCGGCAGCCTCCGTCGCATTACCCAAATCTTTCAATGCCTTCAGGGTTTGGTCCATGGGCGCTGTGACGGTGGTCGGGCAATAGCTGGTTACGCCGTGGCGCGCCATCATCCGTTCAATGGTAGCGAGGCCCTCGCCAGAACCTTCCATAACATCGTGTCCCGCACAGCCGTGAACGTGGAGGTCAATCAGTCCCGGCGCAAGGACCGTGTCGCCGAAGTCCACCACTCGCGCATTGGCGGGGACGGTTACCGCAGCGCGTGGCCCCAGGGTCGAAATGATCCCGTCCTCGATCAGGAGAGCGGCGTCGTCAATTCGCTGCAGCGGAGTCAGCAATTGCCGGGCTAGAAGAACGGTGGTCAAACTCGCCCCTGATAATGCCTTTGAACCTGGAATCCTAAGCTGAGTGTACGATGCCGCGATTGAATGCCCAAATGAAACTCGCTCAGTACGACAGCAAACCAATTCAGACTGTAGATCCCTTCGCTCGGCCGAAGTCCTCAGCCGAGAGGACAATTCAACCGAATCGCGAACCGCAGGACGTTATATCTGGTAGTCGAGTTCGATCGCCTGTTGCAGTTTGTCGGCTCCGTTGGTGGGAGACGGTTCCCGCCCCTGTAACTGGCGCACTTCGTCCTTCAACGCCTTGACTTCCGTAGCCACCGCAGCCAGCGCCTCCGAGAGCGGATCGTTGATCTGCTTGGGGTCAGTAATCACCACGCGCTTGCCGGCACGGAAAATGATATGTCCGGGCACACCGACCACGGTTGAATTGTCGGGCACGTCGCGCAGCACCACCGATCCGGAGCCGATGCGGCAGTTCTCTCCTACTGTGATGTTGCCAAGCACCTTCGCTCCGGCGCCAACCACGACGCTGTTACCAATCGTCGGATGACGCTTGCCCGTCTCCTTGCCGGTGCCGCCAAGAGTCACGCCCTGGTAGAGCGTGACGTCATCACCCACGACGGTGGTTTCGCCGATAACGACGCCCATTCCGTGATCGATGAAGAAACGGCGGCCGATTTCCGCGCCGGGATGGATCTCGATCCCGGTGATCAGCCGTGCCAATTGCGACAGGGCGCGAGCCGGGAATCGCCACCCACGGATCCACAGCCAATGGTGGAAGCGATAGCCCCACAGCGCGTGCAGCCCGGAATAGAGCAGCACGACTTCCAGAGCGGACCTCGCCGCTGGGTCGCGATCTTTGACAGCGGCAATGTCTTCACGCATGGCGTCAAACATAGCTCAAACGCCTTCGGCCACCATGGCGAGTGACTCATTGCGGAGTTGCTCGAATAGAAGGCTGCTCAGGTAACGTTCGCCGAACGAAGGGATGACGACCACAATCAGCTTGTCTGCATTCTCGTCGCGCTCGGCGACTCGCAGGGCAGCGACCACCGCGGCTCCCGACGAAATGCCAACCAGCAACCCCTCCTCCTTCGCAAGGCGACGGGCCATCACGATGGCGTCTTCGCTCGATACCTGGATCACCTCGTCAATGTAGTCAGTTCGTAGAATGCTTGGCACGAAACCTGCGCCGATGCCTTGAATCTTGTGTGGGCCGGGCTGTCCGCCAGAGAGGACAGGGCTCTCCACCGGCTCGACAGCAACCGCTTTGAACGACGGCTTTCTAGGCTTGATGTACTCGCAAACGCCGGTCAGCGTGCCGCCAGTGCCTATGCCGGACACGAGGATGTCAACCTTCCCGTCCGTGTCATTCCAGATCTCCGGGCCGGTGGTTTCCAGGTGGATCTTGGGATTGGCCGGATTATCGAATTGCTGCAGCATGTAGCTGTTCGGGGTCTTGGCCAGCAGCTCGTCAGCCTTGGCGATGGCGCCCTTCATACCCTTTATTCCAGGGGTCAGCACGATGTCGGCGCCAAACGCCTTCAGCAGCACGCGCCGCTCCAGACTCATGGTGTCGGGCATGGTGAGGATGAGCCTATAGCCTTTGACCGCGGCCACGAAGGCCAGAGCGATCCCGGTGTTGCCGCTGGTCGGTTCAATCAGTACCGTATGGCCGGGACGAATCTTCCCCGCGCGCTCGGCTTCGTTGATCATGCTGACGCCGATGCGGTCCTTCACGCTGCTGCACGGGTTCTGGCTCTCCAGCTTGGCGACGACCGTGGCCTTTACGCCGGCGGTCACCTTATTGAGCCGCACCAGCGGCGTTCGCCCGATCAGTTCCGTCACATCGTTGGCGATCTTCATAGCTCTCCTGCCTATCTGATAACCAGAGGAGCCTATAGGTTTCCGTCCGCGACACGCAAGTCAGCAGGCTAGGAGAGCACTTCGTCCCAGTGGCGCTTGCCGCGAGCGCGGTGGCATGGCACAATCGCCGATCAACCTCAATCAAGGACAAAACATGACAACTCGCTCCACTCGGGTGTTGCTGTTCATGCTGCTTGCCGGTTTCTCCCTCAACGGATTGGCACAGTCGAAGCCAGCCGCCACTAATAACGCGGACAGCCCGCTTGCCCCGGTCGCGTGGTTGACTGGCGGAACGTGGGTCACCGACGTCAAGGACCCTTCCGATGGAACGACGACGCACGTCGAAAACCACATTCGCTGGGCGCCCAACCATCAGGCCATCGATTTCAATACCGACTTCAACGGTAAGCCACACTACAACGGCTTCTACGCCTACAATCCCGTAGCCAAGACCATCGGCTTTTATTACACGAATTCCGAGGGCCAGTTGACCATCGGCACGGCGACTCCGGATGCCGACGGCAAGACGGTACACCAGGAATTTGACATCATGCAGCCGGACGGAAAGACACAGCACATCCGCTCCATCCTTCTGCGGGACGGCAACGATGCCTATTGGTTCAGCGTCTTCGTGCAGAAGGACGGCGATTGGGCGCAGGTGTTCAAGATAAGGTACGAGCGGAAGTAAACGGGCGCATCGCCGCGAAGCGTGTCGCTCAGTCTGCCCCCTCGCGCAGCGTATAATCGTCGTTTGCGCACTTCATTCCCATCGTTGCAGGGACACACGTGAGTCATTCGCATGCACAGATGCCGGGCCAGCCCCCGGCCGGTCCGCAGCCGCTTCCGGGTGTGGACAGCATTATCGCTGTTGGGTCGGGCAAGGGCGGCGTCGGTAAAACGACACTAGCGGTAAACCTGGCCATTGCGTTGGCCCGCCTGGGTCACAAAGTTGGTCTGCTCGACGCCGACGTTTACGGTCCCAATGTTCCTCTGATGCTCGGAACCACGATGGCGCCCAGCGTCGTGGGCGAAGACCGCATTCTGCCGCCGGAGCGTTACGGGCTGAAGGTGATGTCGGTCGGATTTCTCAGTCCCGGCGACAAGCCGCTGGTTTGGCGCGGTCCGATGCTGCACTCCATCGTCAAGCAATTTCTCGGCCAAGTGGAGTGGGGGCAGCTCGACTACCTCGTGGTGGATCTGCCGCCGGGCACGGGCGATGTGGTGATCTCGCTGGTACAGACAGTGCCGCTGACCGGCGCCGTGGTGGTCACGACGCCCAGCGACGTTTCGCTGCAGGACGCGCGCAAAGCCATCGAGATGTTTCGTCAAGTGAAGGTGGACATCCTCGGCATCGTCGAGAACATGAGCTACTTTGTGTGTCCGCACTGCCACCACGAGATTGACATCTTCTCCAAGGGCGGCGGCGCGCGCACCGCGCAGCAGTTTGACGTGCCGTTTCTAGGCAGCATCGAACTCGATCCCGACATCCGCAAGGGAGGGGACAGCGGACAGCCGATCGTGCTGGAAGGCGACCAGTCGCCGCACGCCAAATCGCTGTTTGCGTTCACTCAGCAGGTCATCGAGCGGACAAAAGAAGTCCAGGAATCGGCTGGCGGCAGCGTGATCGAGATCCAATAGGTAGAGCAGGCCTTAAGGCCTGCGTCTAAGCTGTTTCAAGAACTCAGGGGCTTCAGCCCCAGTAATACCCAAAGAGAATCTCTCATGAAGTTCGTCATAGCTGCGACCCTAGTTTTGGTGTTCCTCACCCCAGGGGCGGTTGCCCAACCGCCGCAACAGCCCACTCCTACGCCGCAGCACCAGCGTATGAGCTACTTTGCAGGGAACTGGCAGGCCCAGGGGATGATGAAGCTTAGCCCGAAAGGCAATCCTGCGCCTTTCAGCCTGACCGAAACTGGCGAGTGGGTCACCAATGGCTTCTTCCTCGAGACTCGAACGTCAATGAAATCTCCGTTGGGCGCTATCAACAGCGTTCGCGTCATGGGTTACAACCCCGAGGATGGGCTTTACACCTACAACGTTTACAACAGCCTCGGCGAGCATCAGATGGCGACGGGCAAACTGCAGGGCAACACCTGGACTTGGACTTCTGAGCAGAAATTGAATGGCGTGGTCACCCAGGCGCGCTACACCATCAACACCGTCACTCCCGATTCCTACACGTTCAAGCAGGAAGTGGCTATGCCCGGCGGCGGATGGGCGACAGTCATGGAAGGCAAAGCGAGCCGGGCGCAATAGGCCACTCGACGTGTGGCGGCGCTAACTCACGGGCAAATTTTTTCGCAAACATCCCCACGAGAAAAGTCGCAGGTCCCATCCTTCGCCATGGGACCTGCCGCTCAGTATTCAGGCGCCTAACGCGTCGTGAGGACTAGAAGCCGTAGCGACGAAGCACCGCTGCGACCTCGGCCTCAATCTGCTGTCCCTTTTCCGAGGTGAGGGCCTTTTCCAGCTGGGCGATATGCGCCGGTTCACGAATTCCCGGCCGATAGACGTGCGCTGGTTCAGGGATTTCTGGCCGTATTTTGGCGCGCAGGTCCTGACGTGCTACCGAGATCCGGTCCGCCAGTCGTAGCTCAGGATAGACCTCGTCGATGGCATGAATCAGGACTGCCTCTTCGGCGGCGATCACGTACCCCGGGTCAAGCCAGTGGACGGGCTCACCATAGAACGGAATCTTCCCTGCAAAACGAACCGCCAGGTCCGCTCGCATGGAAGACAATATCTCGGCAGCGCCCGGACCTTGCGCGAGGTGCGCCGGTTCCATGAAATCCGTGCGCAACTTAAGTTTCAGGGCCGGATACCAGAAAAGGTACATCTGATATTTCCCGGGCGCGATGCCAGCCGGAAGACTCCCCGCCGAGCTTAGCGCCGAGGGTATGGTCTCGAATAGCGTACCTTTCAGGTTGTCGGCCGTGACCGCGACCTGCTTGAGTTTGCCTTTGTCGGCGACTTCGATTTCGACAGGGATGGTTGTCGTCACAACAAAGCCGATTTGCCGTGACACCTTGTCGAATGCCTCATCGATCTTTGGCTGGTATTTTTCACGAATAAATTTATAGAGTTCAACTAAATTGTCGTGCAGCGCAATGATCATTGGGTGCGCTGGTTCTTTGGGATGGTTGATGATCGACCTTGCCATGGGTACCTCCTTAAGCAAATAGGTGGAGCACCGGTTGGTTGCTGTCAGTTGTGCCGCCGGACTGGCAGAGGACCTAAGAGTGACTAGATGGCCACGTTAGCGCCTTCTGCCATCTGCCTCTTGAATTGCTCATAGGGTATTGGTTTCGCAATAACGCCGAACCAACCCGCCTGCTCGAGATCCTTCAGGTACGAGCCAGCCAGGCCGGTTCCCTCCGCTTTATCCAGCCTTGAGTAGGTCAACGGTCCATACGCAAGAGGACCCGGATGCGCGGCAAAGCCCTGCGGAGCCGACAAGGCCCGAACCGTATTCCGGCCTTCGTGAACGGCATCGAGCCAATCGAGAATCTGTTGTCCCTGCGCATGCAGTGTCGCGCTTGCGGTATCGACCCGCACTCGCATTTGTCGCGCAAACCCGCGGATGGCGAGCTCATCTTTGGGGTCGGTTGTGGATACAAAATCGTAAATCTCGCATAGACATTCGTACGTATCCAGATTGGTTTGTTTGATGAAATTCCGGACGGCAGCGCGCATCGCCTGAGTAATCAGCTCGGGCTGGAAACGCCGCAAGAGTTGGAAGCAGAAATCGACCTGCATGTTGAAGTAATGCAGGCCGTAGTCGCTGAAATTCCGGTCGAAGAATGCGTAGTTGGCGATCTGGTGAAAGGCCTCGCAGTGCGCATCCTTCAAGCGATAATCGAAACCAAAGTAAGAGCCCAAGAGGCGTCCTTCGGGGGCCAGTTTGGCTTCCAGACCGGTACCCGCGTAGGCTTCAGCGCGGCAAAAATTGAATGGATTATCAGGGTGCCGCTCAATGAACCGGAGATTGATAAGGATGTCATTGAGTACGGTCTCCGGTTCGAACATCAGCAGATTGAAGGCAATATGCACATCGAAATCGTTGAGTATCCGTAGTGCACTCAACACCTGCTCGAACTCGCACTTGCGATTCAGGTTGCGCAGGCCGTTCTCTGATGCATTTTCGACTCCAAGGAATACGCGAAACAAGCCCAGGTCATCGAGCACCCGGATACAGTCGTAAGTGATGCTGTCGGGGCGTGCCTTGACGGCAATCGCGATGCCGGTCACGCCTTCCCGCTGCAGGCCGGCGCGTAGTTCTTCGAATCGGCGCAAGGCTTTTTCAGGATTCGGAAGGAAGAAGTTGTCGTCCTGGAAATTGAAAATTCGGATGCCATGTTGGAAGTAGAGCTCCTTCATCTCCGCGACGATATTGCCGACGCTGCGAATCCGGAACTTCTTGCCGCCACCACGCTCATACCAGGCGTTGATGCTGCAGAACGCGCAATTGCGCCAGCAACCCCGGCTGCTGAGGATACTTGCAATGCGTTGTCCGTAATAGTCGTGGAAGGTGATCCGCTTGGGAAAGGGCAGAGCATCCAGGTTGGCCGGATTTCCCAGCGATCGATTGGTGGCCAAAGAGCCATCGGATTGCCGATAGCAGATGCCAGGGATAGTCGATATGTGTTCCAGGCCGTTCGCCAGGGCACACATCAGCTCTTCGCCCTCGCCTAAGCCCACGGAGTCGAACGCCGGGAAGTCGGTCAACAGCCGCTCGCAATTGAAGGACGCAAAGTGACCACCCGCGATGACATGGCCTCGATAACCAGCGTCACGCAGTTCCTGAGCGAGTCGGCAGAATTCCCGGGCGCGACCGGTAAAGACCATGGAAAGGCCCGCGATCTGGGGATCGAAGCGCGCGACGGCTTCGGCTGCTACTGCAACCTCGTTTTCGCAATTGAAGGGGATGATTTCAACCTCGTGCCCCTGTTGTTCGAGAGCGGCGGCCATGTACCGCAACCCCAGATTTTCTTCGAGTTCCGCTCCTACCAAGGCCACTCTCATGATGTTCTCCTTGCTTTCAATCAACTGACGGCGTGGAATCAACCCAGACGGACCGGCAACAAGGCCGACGCGGCAGTGCGCTATTCAGACAAAACTGTTCTTTAGGACCGACGGAGGGAGAACCGCTGGGCGAATGTGTCATCGCCTTCCTCCTCTGGGCAGTTGCGCTATCCCTTCCCGGATCGTTGCCTGGGAGAACCCTGAGAGAGGCAATCGACATCAGGAAGAGGCGGCAAGAAGAGGCGCCAGGATCAAGTATTCTCCTCACATTAGCTACTACACCGTACCGGCATGTCAGTGATTTGGCACACCTATCCTTGTGACCATCTCAGCATGCCGGTCTGACGCAGACCAACGAGGAGTCGCGCGGCGACTAACGGGGCTATCGGAAGAGGGTGGACCGTCGGGCGAATCGGGGCCGGGCTAGAACGGTAGACGTCACTTCTTCGTCCACTGGTCCACCCAATCGTTCACCGTCTGATACCACAGGCGGCTGTTCTGCGGCTTCAGCACCCAATGGCCTTCGTCGGGGAAGTACAGCATCTTTGACGGAACCTTCAGGCGCTGCAGCGGTGGTGAACATCTGGAACCCCTCCGAGACGTCAAGCCGGTAATCGAGCTGGCCGTGCACCACCAACAGCGGAGTCTTGAAGTTCGTGGCGGCGAGGTGGGGTGACCACTTGCGGTACATCTCGCGATTCGTCCACGGAGTGCCTTTGAACTCCCACTCATTGAACCACAGCTCTTCGGTGGTGCCGAAGGCTGACTCGGTGTTGAACATTCCATCGTGTGAAACCAGGCACTTGAAGCGCGTAGTGTGGCCCTCAAGCCAGTCGATCATGTAGCCGCCGTAGCTTGCGCCGAGGGCGCACTCGCGGGTCTTGTCGATGAAGGGATAAGTTTTTTCGGCGTAGTCGAGGCCCAGCATCAGGTCGTGGAAAGGAGCGCCGCCCCAATCGCCGTTGATGGCGTCGATGAATTTCTGCCCGTAGCCGGTCGAGCCGTGAAAGTTGATCATGATCGCGATGTACCCGCTGGCCGCGAACAGCTCAGGGTTCCAGCGATAGGACCAGTCGTCGCCCCACGCGCCTTCCGGGCCGCCATGGATTAGAAACTTGACGGGATACGTCTTGCTGGCGTCGAAATTCGGCGGCTTGACCAGGAAGCCCTGCACTTTTTCTTTGGCCGCGCCCTCGAACCAGAAGGATTCCAGCGGCTGCATCTCAATCTTGGACAGCACTGCTTCGTTTAGCGTGGTGAGCGGCTGCGCCTTGGAGAGCAGGCAATCGGGTACGCTATAGGCATTCGGCGGCACCGCGATGCGGCATTGCTGGAACAGCAACGGCGCACTGTAGATTTCGTTCGGCGCCATGACCGACATACGATCGAAAACCAGGGTCTTGCCGTCCGGCGTCGGAGTAGGGCTGTCATTGAAGCCGGCGACCAGTTCCTGCGGCCACGGATTGGGGGCCGTCACGTTAATCGCGTAGATGGGCGCTGCACCCTCGTTTTCAGCGGTGAAGTAGATGGTTTTGGAATCGGGTGACCACACCATCGAGTCAACCCAGCGATCGAAGTTCGGCGACAGGTCGGTAATCTTACCGGTGGCACGCTCATAGAGCATTAGCCGAAAACGGTCGCTTTCGTACCCGCCGCGCAGCTGCGAGCGATAGGCGATGTACTTTCCGTCTGGCGAATAGATGGGCGTCCCGTCGCTGCCGGGATTGGTGGTGATTTTCTTCGGTTCGCCGCCTGCCGTGGGCACGAGGAAGACATCATTATTCGTGCTGGTCGCCTGCATCTCGTCAAGGTTGGCGGTGTAGGCGACCTCCTTTCCGTCGGGTGAAAATGCGTACTGGTCCTGACCGCCGAGACTGAAGGGAGGGACTTCGTGCGCTCCCGGGGTGAGGTCGCGCGCGGCGCCGCCCTCTGCTGAAACCACGAACAGATGACTGTACTTGCCGTCGAAGAAATGGTTCCAGTGGCGGAACATGAGCTGCGTAAAGATCTTCGCCTTAACCTTCGACTTGGCTTGCTCCTCCAATCGCTGCTTGTTGCAGGCGTCGTCGTTGCAGTCGGGATAGACCTCGGAGACAAACAGGATGCTGTTGCCGTCCGGCGACCACAGGCCCCCTGAGGCCTCGGTCGAGATGTTCGTCACCCTGCGTGCTTCGCCGCTCAGAGCGCCGCTAGCGGAGTCGAAGTCCTGTACCCAGATCTGCGAACCGCTATCGCGTGAGGACTCGAAAAGAATGCGTTTCCCGTCCGGCGAGAAACGGATGCGATCTTCTCCTGAGCCGCTTGTGGGCGTGATGCGCCGTGCCTCGCCGCCAGCGACGGGGACGATCCATAGGTGCGGCTTGCGTGTGTTCTCGTCCAGGTTGACGTCCACTGCGGCGAACCCTACCCACTTGCCATCGGGCGAAACGGCGGGCTCGCCCACGCGCTTGAGCTGCATCATGTCTTCGAAGGTGAAGGGACGTTTGCTCTGTGCGGTGCCAAAAAGTGAGCAGCAAAGAAGAAAGAGGAAAAGGCGGCGTAGCATGAAGCCTCCAGGCGGGCACAAACGAAGCAACAAGATGTGCGTCTAAGAAACTGGCTAGTCTAAATCACCCGGGGTGGATTGTTGAAACTAAAGCCGGACCGTCAACCGCACGGGACGTAACGTAGAGCTGCCGCATCGAATACAATAGCTTTAAAGGACCCATCCCCATGAAGTACTTCCAAGGCCCTCCGCGTTTGCTGGCATTTTCGTTGTTCCTGCTTGCCGTGTGCCTTACCCTACCGGCACTCGCATCCGACCGCGGCGAGGGCCCGCTCGACTCCTCGCAGCCCCAAGGCATCACCGTTGACGAGATCATCCAGAAGTTTGCTGCCAAAGAAAAACAATTCAAGCTCGCGCGTGAGCAGTACACCTACCGCCAGTCGGTAACCGTACAGACGCTCGAAGGCGACAGCGTGGATGGCGAGTACAAACAGGTTGACGACATCCTGTTTGACGACAAGGGTAAGCGCCTCGACGAAGTTGTTTTTGCGCCGCAGTCCAGTCTGCAGCGTATTTCGATGACGCGGGAAGACTTTGACGACATTAACCATCGCATGCCCTTTGTGCTCACCAGCGATGAAATCCCGGAGTACCAGATTCTTTACGTCGGCAAACAGAAGGAAGATGAGCTTGGCACCTACGTATTCGACATAGCACCCAAGCAGATTGACAAGAACAAGCGGTACTTCCAGGGCCGCATCTGGGTGGACGACCATGACTTTCAGATCGTGAAGACCTATGGCAAGAACGTTCCTGATCTTGGTGTAGGCAAACACCGGGGCGGACAGGAAAACCTGTTTCCCAATTTCACCACCTGGCGGCAACAAATCGATGGCAAGTACTGGTTTCCGGTGTACACCAAAGTGGACGATGAGTTGCATTTCTCCACTGGTGACGTTCACGTGCGCCAGGTGGTCAAATATTCAAACTACAAGCGCTTCGGATCGAACGTGAAGATTACCTACGAAGGGCAGGAGATCTCGAAGGACCAGCCGCAGGCCGGGACGCAACAGCCAGGGGGAGCACAGAAGACCCCACCGAAGCAGTAGGGACTATGCCGCCGGCGCGACCGTGCGCTCGGCAGCCTGCTGGATGAAGCGCTTCATCACGTTGGCCCACATCACCTTCTTGTGCTCTGCGCTTTCTTTGTCAGCGGCGCGCCCCCGCGTGAACATTTGCAGCAGTACCTTCATCTTCAGCACGGTTAACAACCGCTCCTCTTCCGCTTGAATACCGTAGGCTTCAAGGAATGCGTTCTGCACTAGAGTGGTGAGGCGGCGATCGCAAAAAGGATACTTCTCCAGTGCTTCGATCGCAGCCAGAAACACGGCAGCGTCATAGAGCGAATTACCGTTTTGGGTCAGCTTGGCGAACTCGCAGAAGCCGACTCCCGATTTGGTCACCAGAACGCTCAGCGGCACGAAATCGTTCAGTACAGCGGAGGATGGCAGCGGCTTATCCTGTCGCAGGAGCGAGCTGCGGGCATTCTCCAGGATCGCTTCGATTAACGTCGCCTGCAGCGCACTCTTCTCCGCTCGATGGCACAGCTGTTCCATCTCCGACAGCAGTGACGCGGTGTCGAGCAAAACGGGCTTTTGAGCCGTCGCCTCGTGGAATCGTCGCAGCCATTGACCAGCTCTCTGGGCCGCCAGTTCCAGTAATCCTTTATTGTCGCCGCCGCCGAGATCAGGCAACAGCGCCGTTTTGAGGATGACGCTTTGCAACGGCAAGCCGTCAACCTTGGTGCTGACGATGGCGCCGAGACCGGTGAAGTCGCCGAGAGGACGGGGCACGCCTTCGAGTCCGCTTTTCTTGGCAGCGTGGAATGCAAACTCCAGATTTTGCGCCTCAGTCTTTGCCAACTCCTGCGGCGTGTGGCTTCCACATTTGCCGGCCCGATACACTTTCGCGCTGACGCGGTTACTGCCCCCGGCGAACTCCAACACGACTTCGTAAATATAGTGATCGAGCTTCGGCGTACGCCCCACCACGCGCACCGCCTTTAGCTCTGCGTGTTCGGGGAAATACTTGACACCAGACTCTTCCAGATTCTCGACGATCTGCTCTACGACGTTATCTGCCATGGGTCTCCCACTTCTGAATAGGTAGCTGAATAAAGTTCCGCCAGGGGGCGGCGGGCTCGCCAGTGATCAGCTTGCTATGGGATTAGATGCAGGTTTCGCTTCCATCACGGGCGATGGCCGCGCATATAAGTGATTGTTTTATCGAGAAGGTTAGGAGTTCCGCTACTCCAGCAAAGGGCATCGATAAGCGCATGTTGAGCATGAAACTGCACAGATTCGCAATCGTAGAGGTCAGCGAACGTTCACAAACGGTGGCGATGAAATTTCTTCAGTAGAACAGGTACTTTTGCCACTTGGAGTCAGATCGGCCCATCATGCGCATGATGTGCCGGCTGGTGTGAAGGTTGAACGCGCGGGGCTCACGCATCAGCTTCATGTTGGACTCGTGGGGCAGCAGATTACCCTTCTTGCGATTGCAGGTATGACAGCAGGCAACCAGGTTCTCCCAGGTGGAAGCTCCGCCGCGCGAGCGCGGGATGACATGATCCAGCGTCAATTCGCCGGCAGCCAGGATCTTGCTGCAGTACTGGCAAGTGTTACGGTCGCGCAGCAGGATGTTCTTGCGCGATAACGCACGCGTCTGATGGGGAATGCGACGATACTCCAGCAGCCGAATCACCGAGGGAACGCGCATGGCAATACGCGCCGCGTGCAAGTAATGTCCGTTAGCCTCTTCCATCATGGCCACGCCCTTCAACACCAGGATGACGGCGCGACGGGCAGCACACACGTTGATGGGCTCGTAGGAAGCATTCAACACCAGGACCGGAGCGTGCATCGGAGTCCACTGTGGCGGCTCGTCGCCGGCCATTCGGGCGTGTTGCATGCAACCGGCAAGAGACTTGCCGTACCGGGAAGCTGCGCTATGGGCCGAAGTTGACATATCCCTTTAGACCGAAGCGGCAAGTGCCACCGCTTCGCGTGCCTCCTCTTCCACTGGAATGGCAGGTTCGTGTTCCGCTGGATTGTCGGCGCTCTGCAAGCCCGCACCCTGAAAGGCCCGCGCCACGGTCGCCGCCAGAACCCGCTCTGCCCCAGCCTTCTTCAGCACGCGAGCACATTCGGAGAGTGTGGTTCCGGTGGTCATGACGTCGTCCACGACAATCACGGTGCATCCACACACCCGCCGCCGATCATGGACCCGGAATGCATCTCGCACGTTTTCCACGCGTTGCTCGCGCGTCAGGCCGACCTGCGAAATCGTAGCGCGCTGGCGGACCAGAATTCCCGTTGCCAGTTCCAGCCGCCGCGGTATCTGCTTAACAGCGGCGCGCGCGATCAGTTCCGCCTGGTTGAAACCGCGATCAGTACGCTTGTTCTTATGCAGCGGAACTGGGACGATCAGCGGCACCGCGTCCCGGCACGAGGGAAGCAATTCCTGAATCGTCGTGGCCAGCATGGTGCCCAGCACGGTCGCCACCGGCAGAACCGACTCGTACTTCAATAGATGAATGAGGCCGCGCAGGCCGCCCTCGTATTCGCCGAAGGACACGGCACGTGCGAATTCCGGCTCGAAGTCGCGACAGCCGCGGCAACGGCCGTCTCCAACAAGCAATTGTGCGCTGGTCAGGCGGTCGCCGCAGAGCACACATTGCGGCGCAACCACAGGAGGAATCGCCGCAAGACATTCGGTGCAGACCGGAACACGGGAAATGTGGTTCAGAGGTGTACTGCAGAGTCGGCAATCGGAAGGGAAGAGGACGGAGAAAACGCTTCTTATGAGGCCTTGCAGGGGCGCGACGAGGACGGCACGTTGCTCGGCGCGCTGCTCTCGTCGTTTTCGTTCTAGCGTCTCACGACTGCTGAAGACGACCCTCCAACCGCGCGTACACGCCCATCCGGCGCGCACAAAGGAACCCTTGTCGCCGGCGCCACGGGTTTCCGGATAAGGGCTGGTTGGCTTCTTCCCGGTCCCCGAAGCACCGTGACCCATCAGTATATGAACTTCACCGTCGGCGTGCAATGCTGGGGAAGGTACCTGCCTGGGATTTCACCGAGATTTCATCGAGCTACGCGGCACGGGTTACGTCCGCCGGGCAGGAATGTTGTTTGGACTTATAATCACGCCGATGAGCACTTCTCCTTCAGCTCTTTGGGCGGATCATCTCACGGTTCATCTGGATCGGCCGGAGCCCTACCTCGGCATTCAGGCTGTCAAGATCTTCGTTCGCGATCAAGACCAAAGCCTGCGCTTTTACCTGGACCAGCTCGGTTTCAGTCTGGTCAGCGATGTCCAGGTTGCATCCGGTCAGCGTTGGGTAACGGTTGCCCCTCCGGACGGCACAGCCGTGCTTTCACTTGTCGCGCCCAAGCCTGACTCTAAAGAGTACGAGCTCATTGGCAGGCAAACTCCGGTCGTCTTTGTTACTGATGATGTTGTGGCCAAGTTTCGCGAATGGCGCAGGCGTGGAGTCCGGTTTCTATATACGCCGCGTCTCAGGCGCGTCAAGTACGAGAGGGAGACGCCGGCCCCGGGTCCGACTCAGCTCTCGCTACTGCCCGGACACCAGACGCCGGTTTGGGGCGGAGTGTTCACCGGATTCAAAGATCCTGACGGCAACTCTTTTTCATTGGTGAGCTTCGACGAAGTGAACCGAGCGATCGATGCGCAAAGACGCGCCGCAGCTGCGAGGTTCGAATCCGAACGCCGCGCAGCCCAGGAATTGGAAATCGCCAAGCAGGTGCAGGCCAGGCTTTTTCCGCAAAGGCTTCCACCCCTTGCCACGCTCGACTATGCGGGAATTTGCATCCAGGCCCGCCAGGTCGGCGGCGATTACTACGATTTCCTTGATCTGGGCCGGGACCGGCTCGGGCTGGTGGTCGGCGACATTTCCGGGAAAGGAATCGCAGCGGCTCTCTTGATGGCCAATCTACAGGCGAACCTGCGCAGCCAGTGCGCGATCGCGGACCAGCCGCAGCGCTTCTTGCAATCGGTAAACCGGCTGTTCTACGAAAATTCGACGGACAGCGCCTACGCCACTCTGTTCTTTGCCGAATACGACGACAGACTTCGGCACTTGCGCTACGTAAATTGCGGGCATCTCTGCGCGCTTCTGCTGCGCCACGATGATACTTTAGAGCGGCTCGACTCCACCTGTACCGTGCTCGGGCTTTTCAAGGAATGGGACTGTTCGATCGGGGAACACCCACTCTCCTCAGGAGACACCTTCGCACTCTACACCGACGGCGTAACTGAATCGTTCAACCACACGGGGGAGGAGTTTGGTGAACAGCGCCTTATCGAGTCATTGCGACGCCATCGCGAGCAGCCTTCGCCAGCCGTGGTTGCTTCGATTGTGGATGACGTCAGGAAGTTCAGCCCCCATGAGCAGTCCGACGACATTACCTTAATCGTTGCCAAGAGCACTTAGCAGCAGCGGCGAGTTGGTCGATGGCTGAGGATCGCTCGCGCATCGGCACTTGTAACAAGTGCCGTGGACATGCTAACTTGCGCCGTCGCCTATTCATGCGCCGCCCGAGGCTTCCTACATGAGTACTACGGTTACAGCACCTCCGAAAAAGTTCCGCTCTTACGTTCCCGACAACACCAACATGCCGGAGTTCACACTCCGTGCCGTCCTCTTAGGCCTGGTTTTGACCGTCATTCTGGGCGCGGCGAACGCCTATCTCGGCCTGCGTGCTGGTATGACCATCGCAGCTACGTATCCCGCGGCCGTTATCGGCATGGCTCTGTTGCGCCTTATGCGAGGCTCGCTGCTGGAGGAAAACATCACGCGAACGGTGGGCTCCATCGGCGAATCGGTCGCCGCTGGCGCCATCTTCACGATTCCAGCGTTCGTGATCTCCGGGGCATGGCCGGTATTTGATTTCGAGCACGCCTATCTCAAGTCGTCGTTGCTGATGCTGGTAGGTGGAGTGCTGGGTATTCTTTTCGTTACCCTGCTGCGCCGCGTGATGGTCGAAGACCCTGATCTTCCATTTCCCGAGTCGGTAGCCGCGTCGGAGATCCACAAGGCCGGACAGCAAGGCAGCAAGGCCGCGAAGATCCTGTTTTCGAATATGGGGTTCGGCGGCGCGGTGTACTTGCTGGGCCAGTTCAGCTTGTTCAGCCCGAGCCGGGACTTCATCGTCAATGTCGGCGAGTTGGGAAAGAGCTTCGTGCGTATGGGACGTTCGGCTACGGCGCCGAAGCTCACGGCTGGCGCAGTGACTTCCGTGTCCGCACCTGCCATCAGTCCTGCGTATCTCGGTGTGGGATATATCATCGGGCCTCGGCTGGCGTCGCTGAACTTCGCCGGCGGCGTTATCGCCTGGGGCTTGCTGGTGCCGCTGATTCTCTTCCTGGGTGGACCCCGCCTGGTGGCCGAGTTTGCTCCCGCCGGCACGACGATTCCCGACGAGGCTTTCTGGGCGGGCCAGGCAGCTTCAGTATGGAGCTTCATCGTTCGGCCGATCGCGGTCGGCGGAATGCTCGTGGGCGCCTGCTACACGCTCTTCCGCATGCGCAAGAGCCTAGGCTCGGGCATGGCGCGCGCAGTCTCTGACCTGAAGAAATCCGCGGCAGCGCACGCGAGCACAGCGCGCACCGAGCGCGACCTGAACGGCAAGGTCGTCTTCGGTGGACTGGGGGTGGTGCTGCTCTGCATGGTCGCGCTTTACACCAGCTACGCGGGCGTCCTGAAGGGCGGAATCGTCGCTGCCATCGTCATGATGATCATCGGATTCTTCTTTGCCGCGGTCTCTGGCAACCTGGTCGGCCTGATCGGTTCGTCCAACAATCCTATTTCCGGCCTGACTCTGGCGACCCTGGTGATTGCCGCTCTGTTAATGGTGATCATCGGCGTCTCGGGAATGAGTGGCGTCGCTGCCGTGCTGGGCGTCGCGGCCGTGGTCTGCGTGTCTTCGGCCGTCGCCGGTGAAATGCTCCAGGACCTGAAGGTTGGGCATATTCTGGGCGGCACTCCGAGCAAGATGCAAATCGGGGACTTCATGGGTGTGACGGTTGCCAGTTTCACACTATTGCCCGTGCTCATGCTGTTGAACCAGGCAAACATCAACAGCGGGGGGATCGGCTTCGGCGATCGGCAACTGCCTGCGCCGCAGGCGGGACTGATGGCAATGCTGGCCAAGGGCATTGTCGGCGGGGAGATGGCGTGGCCGCTGATCGTCGTCGGCGTTCTGATGGGATTCGCGCTGATCATGCTGGAAGTCCGCAGTCCCATGCTCTTCGCCGTCGGTATGTATCTACCGCTGGAAACGACGTTCGCGATTTTCATTGGTGGGATGATCCGCTGGGTCACCGACAAGATGCGCGACAGCCGGAGCTTCAACGACGCGCAAAAGGCCCGCGTCGAAAACGCCGGAGTTCTGACTGCTTCCGGTTTCATCGCAGGTGAGGCGCTCATGGGAATTGTGATCGCGATCTTCAAGTACAAACAATGGCCGCTGCCGGTGATCTTCCAGCATCCCCACTGGATATCGGGCTTTATCGTGCTGGCGATTCTGGCGGTTGTAATGGTGCGGGTGCCGCTGGCGAATGCCGGCCGTCCCGATGAGCCGGCCCCACCGACGGCGATTATGTGAGGAGTTCGACGGGCCGCGCGAACAGCTTTCGATGAAACGCATCGCTTTGAAGGGGCACGCCTTCAGGCGTGCCGTAAACAGTGGAGACCCGTCCGGCTTCAGCCGCTGAGGGACCTCGTTCTTATGGGATGTACCAATTCCACAAACCGGGCTCCTTCGGGGGCTGAACCCCTTTTCTCTTATCGCGGGTGACGGCACAACTAAAGCTGTGCCCCTTCAAACCCACACCGACAGAATTCCTGATGACCATCGCCACCAATCTTTCCGCCCTCCACGACCGCGTTGCACTTGCTGCGAAGCGGGCCAGCCGCGACCCTGACGACATTGCGCTGATGGCTGTGACTAAGACGTTTCCCCCGGCGCCCATTATTGAGGCCTACGCCGCAGGGCACCGCTTGTTCGGCGAGAACCGGGTGCAGGAATTCGTAGAAAAGATTGGTGGACTCGCGGAATTGCGCGATGCGGAGTACCACATGATCGGGCACCTGCAATCCAACAAGGCGGTAAAGGCGGCCGAGATATTCCATGCGATCGATTCCCTCGACTCCGCAAAGCTGGCCCAGCGACTCGATGATGCTGCCGAGAAGGTTGGAAAGACCCTCGACGTGCTGATCGAGATCAATTTGGGCGAGGAGGAAGCCAAGAGCGGGGTGGCTCCGGATTTGACCGAACTCGAAAGCATTCTCCTTGGCGCTGCCGATTGGAAGCACCTGCGCATCCGGGGTCTGATGACCGTGCCTCCCTTTACCGAGGATCCGGAAGGCGCAAGGCCATACTTTCGCCAGCTCCGCGATTTGCGCGACCGTCTGGCGGCGCGAAACTTCCCAGCCGTCACCTTTGACGTCTTATCGATGGGCATGTCGCACGACTTCGAAGTGGCCATCGAAGAGGGCTCGACCTGCGTGCGGCTCGGCACGGCAATCTTTGGCACGCGCACTACCCCATGATTCCCATCCGCGACACGGCGTCAGGCGTTACGTTCCAAGTCAAAGTCCATCCCCGCGCGAAAAAGAACGCCATCACCGGCGTGGTAGGCGACGCATTGAAGCTTGCGCTCACCGCGCCACCCGTCGAGGGCCGCGCCAACGAAGCCTGCATTACATTCCTTGCCGAAGTTTTGAATGTGTCCCGTTCGTCGGTTACGATAGCCGCCGGGGAAAGCACCCGAAACAAAGTGATTGTTGTAAGCGGCCTTTCAGCGGCGGAGGTTGGGGCCAAGCTGCGCGAAGAAAGTGGTCAGTAGCCGATTGTAGCTATTAATTTGAATGCGATGCATCTGAAAAGCACTCCAACGGGCATGCAGCCGGCTCACTTACACTTGCGGGTGATGGATGATCATTGGGCATCTTCGACTTCAGCGACATGATCTTATATAAGTACTTACCTCCGACGCGGATCGATGTTCTGGAGCAACTGGCGCTGCGGTTCACTCAACCCCTAGCGTTTAACGACCCATTCGATAGTCATCCCTATGTTGATACTCCAGGACTAGGGCAGGTCTGGGCGGGGCTGTCTCCGGAAGAAAAAGAGAAAGTCGGGGATGAGGACACCTTCCGACGTGTAGCGTCGTTTGTCACTGGAAAGATCAACGCCGCCATCGAGCAGCAATGGTATCGAAGCTGGAGCTCCAAAGTGGGGATTCTATGCTTGTCCGAAGTCAACGACAGCTTACTCATGTGGTCGCACTATACGGACGCTTACAGAGGATTCGTCATCGGCCTCGATACTGACCATCCGGAATTTGATCGTACGAAGGGGAAGTGGCCAGTTCGAAAAGTGCGATACTCGCAAGATCGTCCGAGCGTCGTTCCAAAAAAGAGCGGGCCGAAGGCGGCGGAAGTTTATTTCACCAAAAGCATTGATTGGGAGTATGAGCGGGAATGGCGGATCGTTCGACCGTTAGAAGAGGCGACCGAGAGAAATACAGGCATATACTGCTGCCCGCTACCACTTCCGGTTGTCCGCGAGCTGATCGTTGGGTTTCGTATGGCCGGGCCAGAGAGGGAGCGACTTCTTGGGGCACTGACCAAGTCTGAACACCCATACAAGGTGCAGATTGCAGTAGCCGGTAAGAATGCCACCAGCTACCGCGTCGATATCGCCACCTTCTGCACCCTGCTCTCTGACGAATGGCGTGATCCCTAGCAGGCTGCTGAAAAAATCCGAATTAAGTATTTGATTCGTTCTCGCGAAAGTAGGACAGGTTCGACGTGGGAGGGAAGCTGCAGATGCAGCTGTCACAATAATTCCGTTTACCATAAACATCTCTATTAATTGTTTTGTGGGGAAGGCGCTTGCTGATGTTTACGGCATCGAGGATTTCAAGGGTCCTTCATTAATGGTCCCTCATGAATTGTCATCACGAGGCGGCTTCAGCCGCCGAGGTAAGGGTCTTTCTAAGACTACTTCGGCGGCTAAAGCCGGGCTATCTCTGAACTGCTTTTATGCACACCTGAAGGTGTGCTCCACCCTCGCGAACTATCCTGAGTCCTCCCAACTTTCGCTTTGCAGAACTGACAACTGGCAACTGACAACTAGTTCCACGAGGAGACCTCTTTGAGTTTTGCGCAGCGTTGGCACGACATTCGCACCGGCTTCGAGCGTCCCTTCTGGGTCGCCAACCTCAGCGAGCTGTTCGAGCGGCTTTCCTATTACGCGGCCTTCGCCTCGCTGGCGCGCTACCTCCATGAGACGCTGCGTTTCCCAACCGAGCAGGCGAGTACACTCACCGGAATCTTCGGCGGGTTGGTGTGGTTTCTGGCGGTATTCGGCGGTACCGTTGCTGACCGGATGGGCTTCCGTCGCGCTCTTTCCCTCGCCTACCTGATCTTGAGTTGCTCCTACTTCCTGTTGGGATCGCTGGGAGCTCCCTGGCTGGCCCCCATTCGCGACAATGTGCCGCTGGTTGCCCTCGCGACCTTCGTGCTCGCCCTGCCCGCGCTCGGCATCGCGTTGGTGAAACCCAGCGTGGTCGGCACTACTGCCCGCGCTTCGAAAGAGAATGTACGCTCCATCGGCTACTCCATTTATTACACGCTGGTCAATATCGGTGGCGCTGCCGGACCTCTCGTCGCCTCCTATGTTCACCAGCACATGCGGGTGGAGAGTGTCTTCCGCGTGGCCGCGCTTAGTGTCTTCCTCATGTTCGTCGCGGTGCTGCTGTTCTTCCGCGAGCCGAGCCGTCACGATGAGGTGGAGACCACCACCCTGTCGCAGGCCGCAGGGAATTTCTGGACCGTCATTACCAATGCACGCTTCATGCTGTTCCTGTTGATCTTTACCGGATACTGGATTGTCTATTGGCAGGAGTTCATTACCCTGCCGCTCTATGTTCACGATTACGTCAATCCACATACCGACACCGAACGCTTGCTGGTTACCGGCCCGCTGATCGTGATCGCGCTGACCGTGGTGGTGAACCTTCTGACGCAGAAGATTCCCGCCTTCAGCGCCGTGATTCTCGGCACGCTGATTACGGCGCTGGCGTGGCTCATCCTCATCCTGCAGCCGACGGTGGTGGGCGTGATCCTCACCCTGATCGCGGTGGCGCTCGGCGAAATAACCCAATCGCCGCGCTATTACGAATACATTTCCCGGCTCGCTCCCTCGGGACAACAGGGAACCTACATGGGCTTCGCCTTCCTGCCGCTGGGAATCGGTTCGCTCATAGGCGGAAAGTTCGGCGGATTTCTCATCCATCACTACGGCGAGGTGAAACACCAGCCCGGAATGATGTGGTGGGTGATCACGGCGGTGGGTGTCCTGACCGCAGTCTTGCTTTGGATGTATGACCGGCTTCTGCTGCCGAAGGGGGCGAAGATCGAGCCGCGGGCGATGGCGGGCTGATGCTGGCTGAAGAGTCCTGTGGGGGACCTGAGGTGGTAGAGTGGGCCTTTAGGCCCGCGTCAAGTTGATCGTTTGAATCCAAGTCCCGTAGGGACGGCAGAATCTTCCTCGAGTACCGCATCGCCCCTAAAGGGGCTCCCAGATTTCATGTCAGCCTTTGACGCAGGCCTAAAGGCCCGCTCTACCCGAAAACTCACATTGAGACACCGTTCAATCCTGATAACCGCCCACTCCCCACAAGGCTCTGACTTTCCCGAAACGGGAATTACGATGGTTACCTTCGTAAGTTGAGCCGTCGCATTCTTGCTGACTTCGCGGCTCCGCCGTGCTTAGCCTGAAGGTGTAGCGTGTGGCTATGCCAACGCCAGGAAGGCAGTATGAATCATTCCCATTATTCGCCATCAAACTTGCTCTCCGAACGGAGGCCAGGACCACTCGTGCATTTCAATCGGCCACGCTTGATCATCCCGGTTTGCCATCACATTCTCCAGAGTGGCCGGCTGTGTCGTGGGCCAGCGCGTCGGGGGCAGCGCTTTTGCCGCCATCACGCCGATCTGCGGGTGCGTCGCTTGCGCGCCGGACGTGCCGAGCGGGAGATCCGGCTTGCGTTCACCATGCCTCCGCTTCCAGACATGCCAGCGATACAACGCTCAAGAGCGAAGATACGCTATGCTATGGCGGCCGGGCGTCTGGAGCCGGCCACCGTGCGGATGCTGTTCTGGGCGCTGCGAATGGCCATCGGCAATATCCGCTACCTGAAAGAACAGGCGTACTGGGATCGGGGGGAGAAGTCTCATGATCGCCGTGCGGCCTCGAAACCATTCGGGCAGAGAGCGCTAAGTCCAAGTAGCTCTATTAAGTACACACAAACCCTTGGAACTCAAACATTTGCCAGTAGATACATGGTAAGTTCTTGAAAATACAGACGGCAGGGGGGAGGGGTACGAGCACTAGGAAGTGCGAAGGATGATGGTGAAGACACAGCCATGAAATCTCCTGCTTACATCGCTAAACACATCCGCACAGTCATCAAGAATGGGGGCTCGGCCCCGCACACCGTCGAAGTACAGCGGTTCTTCAAGCATCAGGTGAAGGCGCGTGGCTGGTACACCGACGAGCTACGGAAATTGGCGGTGCGATTTCGCCGCACGATTGTGGCTGAGCATGGCATGGAGTACCTGCTGCAAGTGGCCGATCAGCTCTTTCGCGGTGAAGTGCTGGAAGAGAAGAACTTCGCAGTATTTCTGCTGGAGGATTCAGTCACGGAGTTCAGCAAGCCGCAGTTCAAGTTGTTCGAAAGCTGGCTGGACCGGGTAAGCAACTGGGCCGACCACGATGCACTCGTGCATTACCTCATCGGTCCGATGGTCGCCGCAAATGCTGCATTCCTGACTCGCCCCTCTCGCTGGGCCCAAGAGAAGGCGGACAGTCCGTGGCATCAGCGTGCCGCCGCCGTAAGCCTTATCCACAGCACGCGGCAGCACAAGAACTTTGGTGAGATCCAGCGCATTACCGAAATGTTGCTGACTAGCGATGACGATATGGTGCAGAAGGGGCTGGGCTGGCTTCTGCGCGAGGCGGCCAAAGCGAATCCCGAGCAGACCGTGAAATACCTGATGACAATCCGCGATCGCGCGCCACGGCTGGTGCTGCGGACGGCATGTGAGACGTTGCCGGCCGACACCCGCAAGCGGGTGCTCTTGAAGAAGGCAGCCACCGGTGTGCGCGGGTCATCACGCATCAGAAAAAAGAAAGAAAGGAATTAGAATCCGCGTTCCTCCGTGTACATCCGCGGTGCAGTCGTTTCTTAGGCTTGTCATTTACAATAGACACGCATGATTCTCTCTGAAATTCAGGCTGCGCTGCGCGACAGCCATAACGACTGCTGGCTCTTCTACGATCATCATCACCGCGATCCGATTGCCTACCACATCCTCGGTTTGCCCGAGAAAATGATGGTCACGCGCCGCTGGTTTTACGTCGTTCCCGCCGACGGCGAACCGGTAAAACTGGTGCATCGCATTGAGAGCCACCACCTCGACTCGCTGCCCGGCCAGAGGTTGGAGTACTCGGCGTGGCAGGAGCTGTGGCAGAACCTGGAGGCGATGCTCAAGCCTTACCACACCGTGGTGATGCAGTATTCGCCCAACAATCAGATTCCTTACATCTCTCTGGTGGATGCCGGCATGCTGGAGCTGGTGCGCAGCTTCGGCAAAGAGATCGTAAGCTCCGCCAACCTGGTGGCGCGCTTCGAAGCTACGCTCACCGATGCGCAGATGGCGACGCATTTCAAGGCACGCGACGCCGTGGACAAAATCACCGCAGCTTTCTTCCAGGAACTGGGACGGCGCGCCCGTAACGGCGGCACCCATGAATTCGAGATGCAGCAGTGGATCATGGAGGCGTTCCAGCGTGAGAATCTGGTGACCGAAGATCCGCCCAACGTGAGCGTGAACGCGCACAGCGGCGATCCCCACTACGAGCCGACTTCTGCAACTTCGGCGCCGATTCGCCAGGGCGACTTCGTACTCCTCGATATCTGGGCGAAATGCGACGAGCCGGATGGCGTGTATTACGACATCACCTGGACCGGCGTGGTTGGAACGCCCAGCGACAAGCAGAACGAGGTCTTCGCGATTGTTCGCGACGCGCGCGATGTCGGCATCCGCACCGTGCAACAGGCCTTTGCTGCGAAGAAAAACCTGCACGGCTGGGAAGTGGACCAGGCAGTGCGCGAGTTCATCAACGGAAAAGGATACGGGCCGTATTTCATCCATCGCACCGGACACTCGATTGGCCGCGACATTCATGCCAACGGAGCCAATCTTGACAACCTTGAGACCAAAGACGACCGCGACATTCTGCCCAACACCTGCTTCTCGGTCGAGCCGGGCATTTACCTGCCGGACTTCGGCGTGCGCAGCGAAATCAACATGATGATTCGCAACGGGAAGGGCGAAGTCACCGGCCGGGTGCAGAACGAGTTGGTGCGTATCTGATGGCCAACCCGCAGAGTGCAGCCAAGATCAGCTCGCGGCCCGCCGATGCTGCGGCGACTCCAACCGGCGCCTCGCCGGCCATGGTGACTTTGGCAGGATGGCTGGTGCCAGGCCTGGGTCATATTCTTCAGGGCCGCTTCATTCGCGGCGTCCTGCTGATGGTTGCCGTGTTCACCATGTTCTTTGCCGGGCTCGGCATGCAGGGCAAGGTGTACGCGTTCAATACCGGGGACCTGCTCGACATCCTGGGATTTGTCGGCGATTTTGGCTCAGGCCTGCTCTATTTCATCGCCCGTTGGATGGACTGGGGCGCCGGAAACATTCATCGCGCCGTCGCCGACTACGGCACCAAGTACATCGTGGTGGCTGGTTTGCTGAACGTCATAGCGATGGTTGATGCTTACCACATCGCGATCGGCAAGAAAAAATGACCTTCGAACTCTCTCACTACAACGCAGCCTTGCTATTTGCGCTTTGCGCCTCAACTGTCTTCGGAATCACCCAGCGCAGCACACCGAAAGACATGTTGCGTTACGGTGCGTATTGCTTTGCACTGTTTGCGGTCGGGGTGATCGTCGCCTCCTGGGCAATGTGGCTGATTAAGCACTGAGGGCAGATCGTCCGGGCGAAGAGAACCAAGGACGTCTCGCAGGTCATGACCATGGCGCACAATACCATCGCCGAGCGCGACTGACATGGCCAACGTTCCCTTCGTCAAAGCTACCGCCTGCGGCAATGACTTCCTGATCATCGATTTTGTGCATGCTCCCGACGACATTTACTCCTTCAGCCGCCGCATTTGTGATCGGCACAACGGCGTCGGCGCCGATGGCGTGGAATGGGTCTTGCCTGCCAACGACGCAGACCTGCGGGTTCGCCTGCTGAATGCTGACGGCTCCGAGGCGGAAATCTCGGGCAATGGGACGCGCTGCGTCGCCGCCTGGTATTGCGCTGGCAATAAGCGCGACGCGGTCGTGATTCGCACCGGCGCGGGGCTGAAGACCTGCAGCTTGATGGCGCGTACGGATAACACATTCGAGTTCCGCAGCTCCATGGGCGAGCCGGAAGTGGGGGATCCGTTTCCCATCAAGATCGCGTATGGAGAAATCAGCGGTATCCCGGTCTCGATGGGCAACCCGCACTACGTGGTGTTTGTCGCGGAATTCGAGCTGGGCTGGCAGGCTGTTGCGCAGCAAATCTCGACCCATCACGATTTCAAACACGGCATGAATGTCGAATTGGTGAGAGTAAGCGGCGCGAACGAAATCGACGTGCGCTTTTGCGAACGGGGCGTGGGAGAGACGATGTCGTCGGGGACGGGTTCGTGTGCTGCGGCCGTGGCTTCCATCCATACCGGCAAAGTCAGTTCCCCGGTGAGGGTGCATGCTCCGGGTGGAGCACAGACTGTGGAATGGAGCGGAGAAGTGTTTCTCACCGGACAGGCGACCTTACTCTGCCAGGGAGAGTTTTTCGTTTAAGATAAGCCAGCTTCATGCCTTCTTCTGCCCAGCCTAAGCGCGTGTGCCCAGCTCCTTTGCGACCTGGCGACACAGTCGGGATCATTGCGCCCGCTGGACCGGTTGAGCCAGACGCGTTAGAAGCGGGATGCGCGACCCTTCTGCGGATGGGCTATCGGCCGTTCTATCTTCCCTCAATCTTGGATCGCGATTTGTATTTTGCCGGGCCGGTGGAGCGGCGCCTTCAGGAACTGCATGAGATGTTCAGAAGAAGGGAAGTGCGGGCCATCATCTGTGCACGCGGGGGCTATGGCTGCAATTATCTTTTGCCGCATCTTGATCTGGGACTGATCCGGCGGAATCCGAAGATCTTCGTCGGGTGCAGCGACGTGACGACGTTGCTCACCTATCTTTGCGACGCCGTGGGGCTTGTCGTCTTCCATGGGCCGATGGCGGCCGGAGATTTTGGCCGGCAGGATGGCGTTGACGAGGATGCGTGGTTTGCGGCCCTCGCCGCAGGCAGAAAGTACCAGCGCGCTTTCTCAGAGGAAGAGGTGGAGCCGCTGGCGAAAGGAACAGCCGAAGGTGTGCTGTATGGAGGTTGTCTTTCACTGCTGTGCGCATCCCTGGGAACTGCGTACGAGATCCGCACCCGTGGCACGATTCTCTTCCTGGAAGATCTCAACGAGCCGCCGTATCGAATCGACCGAATGCTCATGCACGTGAAGCTTGCGGGCAAGCTAAAAGGCGTGAAGGGAATCATCTTCGGCGAAATGCGCGGCTGTAATCAACGCACCGCTGCGGATTACACGCTGCAGCAGGTCATGCTGCGTGTATTAGGCGACTTGCGAGTGCCGATAGCGTTTGGGTTGAGGTCCGGCCATGTCTCCAGCAGAAACTTCACGCTGCCATTCGGTGTTCTTGGGAGGCTGAGCGTGGGGAAAGCCGTGACATTGGAATACGAAGCAGCAGTGGGGAGACGGCAAGCAGAGAAGGTACACAAGGGATGACAAGGAAGCACGTTCATCTCATCGGGATTTGTGGTACGGCAATGGCGTCGCTGGCCGGAATGCTGAAGGAGCGAGGCTTTCACGTGACGGGCTCTGACAATGCGGCATATCCGCCAATGTCAGACTTACTGGCGTCGCTTGGTATTCCAGTATCCCAACCCTTCAGCGAGTCCAACCTGCAGCCGCGGCCCGATCTGGTTGTCGTTGGCAATGCGATCTCGCGGGGCAATTCGGAGCTGGAGTACGTGCTCGACCACCATCTTCCACTGCAATCCATGCCGCAGGTCCTGCATGACGAATTTCTGGCCGGGCATGAGCGACTGGTGGTTGCAGGCACGCACGGCAAGACCACAACCTCGTCCCTGTTGGCCTGGCTCTTCTATCACGCCGGGCGCGCCCCCAGCTTCCTAATTGGCGGTATCCCCGAAAACTTTGGTAGCTCTTTCATGTTGGGCGAAGGGGACGAGTTTATCCTGGAAGGTGATGAATACGATACAGCGTTCTTCGACAAGGGACCGAAGTTCCTGCACTATTTTCCCGACGCCGTCATCCTGACCTCCGTCGAATTCGACCACGCCGACATCTACAAAGACCTCGACGAAGTGAAGACCGCATTCAAGCGTTTGGTGAACCTGGTTCCTCGCCGTGGCCTCCTGCTTGCCTGGGATGGCCATCCCAACGTTGACGAATGCGTCGGCCGTGCTTTCTGCCGGGTAGAGCGCTACGGATTCGAGGAAGTCTCAACCTGGCGGATCAGTGATGTCGCGTACACGTCGGCCTCAACGAGCTGGAGCGTGCTGCGGGATGGAACTCCGTGGGCCGAGTTTGATTTCTCGCTCGCAGGCGAATACAACGTGCTGAATGCCACGGCGGCTGCGGCCATGGCCGCCAACTACGGCATTCCGAAAGACACAATCGCGGAGGCACTGCGCGGTTTTCGCAGCGTGAAGCGCCGTCTCGAAGTGAAAGCCGAGGTTTACGGCATCACGATCATCGATGATTTCGCCCACCATCCTACTGCCATTGCCGGAACGCTGAAGGCGGTGAGCACGCGTTATCCCGGCCGGCGCTTGTGGGCGATTCTGGAGCCGCGCTCGAACACCCTTCGCCGCAAAGTGTTTCAAAGCGAACTGGCAGAGAGTCTCAGTTTGGCCGATCAAGTTGTGCTCGCTGGGATCTTCAAGTCGCAGGCGATTCCGGAGCCTGAGCGATTGGATCCTGCGGCTGTCGTCGCTGCCTTGAAGGAGGGTGGGAAACCGGCGCGACTGCTCGACACGGCGGATGCGATTGTGGAGTCAATCTCGCCGGAACTACGTGAAGGGGACGTGGTCGTGATCCTGTCCAATGGCGGATTCGGCGGCATCTACGAAAAGCTCCCCGCGAGACTCAAATCCCGGCGCGAGGTCTCGACTACCGCGTGAGCCACCGCCACACTGTTGGCTTTCTATCCATCCTGGTAGCCTTCGGAGTGGTGTTCTTCAACGTGGCGTTGGCCGTCACACCCGTGACCTGTGCTTCGCCTGCCAGCCCCGCTCCCACGGCGACCGAGTATTTCGTCTCACTCGCCGATCCCGCCACCCATCGGGCGCACGTCAACATTCGCCTCCGCGGCGGCGAAGGGTCTGCGCACGCTCGATATGCCGGTCTGGAACGCGCTCTACCAGGTACGCAATTTCGCGGCGAACGTGGAGGACGTGCGCGCGCAGGATGTCTCAGGCGCGTCCGCTGTTGTGCGCAATACAAAGACTAGCGAATGGGAGATTACCGCACCTTCCGGTTGCATCGTGGTGAGCTATGACGTTTACCTCAATATTCCGGGACCGTTTGGAAGCGCGCTGAATGCCGACCACGGCTTCTTCAACTGGGCCATGGTGCTCATGTACTCCCCGTTGTTGCGCGCACAGCCGGCGAGTCTGCAGCTGCTGGACGTCCCCAGCACCTGGGCTCTGCGCGATTTGCATGTGCTCGGCGGGGCCGAACCCGGCAAGGTCAGTCAGACGATCGGAATTGCCGGCAATTACGACGAACTGGTGGACAGTCCGGCGGAAGCCGGCAGGTTGCAGCAGTCGGCGTTTCAGGAAGATGGAGCGACCTACCACGTTGTGGTAGATGGTAATCCGGCAGATTACGACATGGCTAAGTTAGAAGACGTGCTGCGCAAGATCACGCGCGCTGCCATTGACTGGATGCACGACCGTCCCTACGACGAGTACACCTTTCTCTATCACTTTCCGCGGGGTCAAGGTGGCGGAGGGATGGAGCATGCTTATGGGACAGCCATCGAGATCAATGCCGAACGGCTGCGCAATGGCTTGTCGCCCGTCGCGAGCGTGACCGCGCACGAGTTCTTTCACCTGTGGAACGTCAAGCGTATCCGGCCGCAATCGCTCGAGCCCGTTGATTACCAGCACGAAAACGATACTCGTGCATTGTGGTTCAGCGAAGGAGTGACCAGTGCGGCTGCCGATGTCCTGCTAACTCGGGCGGGGCTGATCGACGAAGCCACTTACCTGCAACGCGTCTCGGGCGAAATCACCGAATTGCAACGCCGGCCGGCGCACTCCTGGCAATCCGCAGAAGAGTCTAGTCTTGATGCCTGGTTTGAGGGCAACGCGTTCTACCGTTCGCCGGAGAGGAGCATCAGCTACTACAACAAGGGCGACATCCTCGGTGTTCTGCTGGATCTTCGCATTCGCGATGTGACGGCCGGCAAGAAGTCGCTGCGCGATCTGTTCCAGTGGATGAACGGGACCTACGCGAAGCGGCACCTCTTCTTTCCGGACTCGGAGGGCGTTCAACAGGCGGCAGAATCGATCACCGGCCAGAGTTTTGCCGGCTTCTTTCGCGATTATGTGGCGGGCGTGAAGGAAATTCCCTACGACGAATTCTTCCAACTTGCAGGTCTGCGAGCTGTGGCGAAAACGGTCGAGGTTGCCACCTCTGGATTCGCTACGACCGCAAACCTCGGGGGGCAGCCTGAGATAGTTCAGGTTGAGCCTGACAGCGAAGCGCAACGCGCAGGCATCGCTCCGGGAGATCGCATAACCGCCGTCAACGGCGCGCCGTCCGATAGCTTCCTCGACGACGAACTCGCACGCATGCGCCCCGGCACAATCGTTCGCCTTCAGGTCGAGAACCGGAGAGGCAAGCGCGAGGTGAGCCTGAGGCTCGGCGCGCGCCGGGAGACTTTCTACGAGCTTCAGGATTTGCCGACGGTAACGCCGGAGCAGCGAGCGCATCGGGCAGCCTGGATTCGCGGCGACGACGAGCCCGGAGGCACACCATGATCCGCGCGGTCGCGATGCTTACTTTCTGGGGAGTCTCAACCCTCATTGTTGGACCGCCGGGGCTGTTGTTTGCCTTGCTCACCGGCAACGTGGTGCCGCTTTACAGAGCCGCATGCTGGCTGGCACAGCTCGGGGTGCGGCTTGCAGGAGTGAAGATCGAAGTCCGTGGGATCGAGCTTCTTGGACCGGGTCAGAACTATATCTTCATGTCCAACCATGCCTCCAATCTTGATCCGCCTGTTCTCATCCCAGCGGTTCCCGGCCGATGTTCAGTGCTGGTCAAAAAAGAACTCTTCCGCATTCCTATTCTTGGGACCGGCATGAAGGCAGCCAACCTTGTTCCCGTGGACCGCACTGACCGCGAGGCTGCCATTGAGAGCGTCAACGCCGCCATCAGGGTCCTACAGCAAGGACTGCACATGATCGTTTTTCCTGAGGGCACCCGGTCCAGCGACGGTCGCTTGCTGCCTTTCAAGAAAGGGCCGTTTCGCATGGCAATGGAGTCGGGAGTGCAGGTTGTGCCGGTGACGGTGCTTGGCACTTTCGAGAGCTGGCCGAAGACACGCTTCGCCCTGCATCCTGGCAAGGCCACGGTTGTGTTCCATGCGCCACTCGATCCGCGCAACTATTCCGATCGTGATTCGCTGATGAAAGCGGTTAGCGACAACATTGCAAGCGCGTTGCCAGCAGAGAGGCGCGGGGCAGTGCCGAATCCTCAATCAGTGCCGCATATAAGCTAGGATAAAGAACATTTCGCATTCGGCTGGTTTTGCATGCACATTCCTGACGGATACCTGAGCCCATCCACCTGCGCGACGCTCTATGCGGGCGCAATTGCCGGATGGTACGCTGCCCTGAAGCGCATTAAGCGCTTGCTACTGAGCCGCGTCGTACCGCTCATCTCGGTGTTCGCGGCCTTCGCTTTTGTGGTGATGATGTTTAATCTCCCCTTGCCCGGCGGCACGACGGGCCACGCCATCGGGGTCACCATCGCTGCGATCGTCCTGGGGCCGTCCGGGGCGATCCTGGCCATTTCCATCGCACTTGCTATTCAGGCGCTGTTCTTCGGCGACGGCGGAATCACCACGCTGGGCGCAAATTGCTTCAACATGGCGATCATAGGCTCACTGGTTGCCTACGGCAGCTATTGCGTCATCGCCGCAGGTGCGAGCATCGCATCGAAACGGCGGATCGTGGCGGCTGCGATCGCGGGCTATCTCGCCGTGAACGCCGCGGCTGTCGTGGCTGCGATCGAATTCGGATTGCAGCCCTTGTTATTTCACGATGCGGCAGGAACGCCGCTGTACGCGCCTTATCCGTTCCGGGTCGCGTTGCCGGCGATGATGATCGGCCACCTGACCTTTGCCGGATTCGCGGAGGCGGTAATTTCCGCCGGGCTGGTGGCTTACCTCCAAGTGGCTGATCCTGGCCTGCTGCAGGCCACAGCAGGAGTCATCGCCAGCAGGGACGGTGGGCCAGCGGTCGCCCGCCCAGCGGTCAACTCGCAGCGGCGCTTATGGCTTGCCGTTGCTGTGCTCATGCTGCTCACGCCCTTGGGAGTTCTGGCTGCGGGTAAGGCGTGGAGTGAATGGTCGCCGTCGGAATTCACCCGCGCCGGATCGTCGGCGCAGACTGCGGCGGCGGCCAGCCTGCCGGCCGGGGAGGTTCCCGCGGGAATGCAGCGGCTGACTAACCTCTGGACCGCCCCTTTTCCGGCCTATGCGCCTGCGTTCGTAAGGAGCGCTGGGTTCGGATACCTTCTTTCCGCCATGTTTGGAGTCGGCTTCCTGCTTGCGCTTTCGCTGTTGATGCAGCGCTATCTGGAGCGGCGGCGAACGACGAGATACTCCTCGTGAAGCGCGGCGCGTTCATGGACTCAACCGTCCGTGGTTTCGTGCGAACTCTGGGCCGCGCGCTCATGTCAGAAGAGATCGCACGCCAGCGCGGCTTGCTGCAGGCGCTGGACCCGCGCGTCCGGGTGATTGGTCTCTTTTCGCTCGTTCTGGCCGTAACGCTTTCGCGTCGTCTCATAGTCGTGCTCGCGCTGTTCCTGGTGGCGGTGATGATTGCAGTCCTCTCCAGAGTCGGTATCGGCACACTCGCCAAGCGCGTGTGGCTTGTAGCCCTGGCGTTCACCGGGGTCATTGCCCTGCCTGCCATCTTCATCACGCCGGGCAATCCTGTCGTAACCTTCACCGGGGGATCTCTCCGCATCACTGCGCCCGGCCTGAGAACCGCGGTGCTGTTGATCGCGAGAGTTGAGACCGCGGTGACCTTCACCACCTTGTTGATACTGTGTACGCCGTGGGCCCATGTGCTAAAAGCGCTACAGTCTTTTCGGCTTCCTCGGGAAGTGATTGCGATGCTGGCCATGACACATCGATATGTCTTTCTTCTTGTCGAAACCGCGAGCCAGATGTTTGAATCGCGCCGCAGCCGGACAGTGGGCAGGTTGCCGGGCAGAGAGCAACGCCGCATGACCGCTCAGACCGCGGGCGTTCTGCTCAGTAAGAGCGTCGACCTCAGCCATGATGTGTATCTTGCCATGCAGTCGCGAGGGTTCCGCGGGCAGATTCGCGTGCTCTCGGACTTCCGCATGCGCTTATGGGATTATGTCGGACTGCTCGCGTTTGTCTGCATCGGCGTGATTGCTGTCTGGATGGGAAGGTAAACCACACTTGGCGCTGCTTTTCGAATTGCAGGATGTTGCCTTCGAGTACGACCGGATTCCGGCGCTGCACGGGCTGTCCCTGCAGGTCGCTGAAGGAGAAAGCATCGCCCTGCTCGGCGCCAACGGCTCGGGAAAATCCACTCTGCTGCGAATCCTCGACGCGCTGTATTTTCCATCGCAAGGCTCGGTCAGGTTCTGTGGCCAACGGCTCCTGCCTCAACTGCTCGGCCAGGACGACTTTGCGCTTGCCTTCCGCAGGAGAGTGGCGCTGGTTTTTCAGAACCCCGATGTGCAGCTGTTCAATCCCACAGTCTTCGACGAAGTTGCTTTCGGACCTTTGCAATTACAGTGGCCAAAAGGGCAAGTACTGTCCAGGGTGGCAGCGACCTTGGAGCTGATGAAGATCGAACATCTTCGTGATCGTCCGCCTTACCGGCTCTCTGGCGGCGAGAAGAAACGGGTCGCGCTGGCTTCGGTTATCGTGCTCGACCCTGAAGTTCTTCTGCTGGATGAGCCCACCTCAACCCTCGACCCGCGCAGTCAAAGCCAGATCATCGACTTGATTCAGGAATGGAAGGGATCTTCGAAGACGGTGATTACCGCGACCCATCAGCTTGAAATCGTGGAAGACATTGCCGAGCGCATCATTGTGCTCGACGCGGGCCGGGTCGCGGCGAGCGGTAAGCCGTCAGAGATTCTGTCCAACTACGAGCTGCTGCTGCGCGCAAACCTCGTTCACGCCCATCGACACTCCCACGGAACTATGGCGCACTCCCACCCGCATTTGCATTCTCACTCCAAGCATGAACATGAGCATTAGTCGGCAAGGCACCGCTATTGTTTAGCGTGGTGGTTACTCCGTCCGCTTGTAGATTTTTCCGCCCTTCATTACGAAGTTCACTTTCTCGAGTTGCGTAACGTCGGCGATGGGGTCGCCGGGCACGGCGATTACGTCAGCGAACTTTCCTGGCTCGATGGAGCCGATCTTGTCCTTCATGCCCAGCAGTTCAGCGGCGGTCATGGTTGCCGAGCGCAGCGCCTGCGCTGGAGTCATGCCGTACTTCACTTCCAAGGTAAATTCCTTCGCGGGGTTTATCGTCCACGGAAATCCGCCGGCGTCGGTGCCGAAGGCGATCTTCACGCCGGCGTTCAGCGCGCGCTTGAAGGTGGCGGCATGAATGTTCACCATATCAACCCACACGCGCGCTCCCGTGGCGGCGCGACCCTCGGCAACGTACTCCCCTACGAACAACGTTGGCACGTAGTAAATGCCTTTCGCCACCATGGTCTTCAGGTCTGCGTCGGCGATATAGAAACCGTGTTCCACGGAGTCCACACCAGCCTCGACCGAGTTGTGCACCCCGTTCAATGCGCTCGCGTGCGAGGCGATCTTGTGGCGCTCGCGGTGCGTCTCATCCACAATGGCGCGCAATTCCTCCAGGGTGAAGGTCGGGATGTCATCCAGCACGCCATCGGGCTGCACACGATAACTGCGGTCGGAATATACTTTGATCCAATCTACTCCGTTGGAGATCTGCTCACGTACCGCCTTGCGGCCGCCCTCGGCGCTGTCCACCTCCGGTACACCCTTTGGCCACTTGAGTTCCCAGGAGTAACCGAGAACCGGATAGGCCCCGGTCACGTCCATCGCACGCCCGGAGACCTGCATGCGCGGCCCGGGAATGACGCCGGTGTCAATGGCCTTCTTGATGTCCACATCGGCGTAGCCGGCGCCCTCTGTTTCAAGATCCCGGATCGTGGTGAACCCGTAATTCAGGGCGCGCTGCGCCGCCACCGTTCCGAGAATGGTGCGGTAAGGCGTGGAGTACTGCAGGATTTGCACGTTATAGTCTTCGGCCGTGATGTCACCCTGCAGCAAAACGTGGGTGTGCGTGTCAATAAGGCCCGGAAGACACACCTCATGGCTAAGATCGATGATCTCCGAGTTGCCTTTCTCAGGGACGAGGTCTCCGAGTTGGTCAATCTTCTCGCCGATGATGCGGATCCAAACATTCTTGCGAGCTCCTTCGCTCTTGCCGTCATAAAGCGCTCCACAATGCAGATAGGTAACGCTCGGCAGGGCCGCCGCTGGCGTATTCGACTGTGCGAAGGCAACGGTTGAAGCAAGGAGAAACAGAATACCCAAGCGAGGATTCATGATCGGCTCCAATGGCTTGCGCCCTCTGGAATCCTGCGTTGCAAACGAAAACGTGCAGGGCAGACGACGGTGACGATGCTTGATGCCTAAGCGATCTACTGTCCGGCTGAGGCGGTCAAAGTGCGTTTGTCAGTCTTGCCTGTGATGGTGCGTGGCAGACTGTCCACGAAGGTGAAAGAGCGGGGGACTTTGTGAGGTTCCAGTAATTCGCGGCAGGCAGCTCGCAATATACTCTCATCCAACATGGCCCCTTCCTTCTTCTGCAAAAACGCGTGCAGCCGTATACCGTGCTTCTGGTCCGGCAGGGCAATCACGGCCGCCTCTTCCACGCCTTCGATCTTCTCCAGCGCGTTCTCAACTTCGGCCGGATAAACCTTCTCGCCGGCTATCTTGACCATCTCGTCGGCACGACCGGCAAGGTAAAGATAGCCATCGGCATCGGTAAAGCCCTTGTCGCCGGTATGGAAGATGCCGTTGCGAAGCTTGCGTGCGGTTGCTTCCGAGTCGTTCAGATAGCCAAGCATTACGTTCGGGCCTTCCACGCAAACCTCACCTATTTCGCCCACGGGACATACGGCGTCGTCCTCACTGCGAATGGTTACTTTCAAGTTGGGCAGCGGGCGCCCAACGCTGGCCGGCCGGTTTGTCTCCGGTATGTTCAGCGAAATGACAGGGGCCACTTCGGTCGCGCCATATCCAGGAAGGATGGCATGGCCAAAGCGTTCGGTAAATTCCCGTTCCGTCGTCTCCGGCAGCCGCTCCGCCCCTGCGATGCACAGCCAGAGCGAGGTTGCATCGCACGGTGTCGGATCCAGTGCCAGCAAACGGTATTGGCTGGGGACCGCGACCAGCGTGGTCACGCGATGGCGTTCAATGGCGTTCAACACAGACCGCGGCACGAACCGCTCCAGCACAACCACCGTCGAGCCGGTCATCAGGGGCAGAAGATTGGTGACCGTCAGTCCATAGGCGTGGAACAGCGGCAAAATCGCCAGCATCACCTGGCGGTCGTCGAATCCGGTGGCCTCCCGGCAGCCCTCAGCGTTGGAAATGATGTTCTGTTCGCTGAGTGCAACCGCTTTTGGACGCCCTGTAGTCCCCGAGGTGTAGAGCAGCACCGCTGCTTCATGGGGCCGAGTTTGAAGCGCGAAGTCATTCGCTGACGGATAGGTCGGATCGATCGGAAGGTAAGGTACTCCTGCTTCTGCAAGCCGCGGCGCCAGGTCGGAAGAGGTGAACACTGTGGTTAGCTTCGCCTCTGCGAACATCAGCTTCAGCAGCGGAGCCGGCGCCAGCGTCGGCAACACCGCAACGATCTTGCCGGCCCACAGCGCGCCAAGTGCGTGTGGTGGAAAATGAATCGAGTTGGGGAGAAAAATGCCGACATTCTCTCCCGGTGCAGACTTTGCGATGTGGGCGGCCGCCGCTTGCGTACGCCTCACGAGTTCGGAATAGGAAACTTTTTCTTCACCGCAAATCAGTGCGATGCGGTCTGCATAACGCTCAGCGGACTTAAGAACAGCTGCCAGTATTGCACTTGTGCTCATGTTGCACCCGAGTTTGTGGCCGACAGCAATTACGGGGCGAGTTTACACCTTTGGGCAAAAGAAATCAGACTAGTACGAAGGGAGACCCCCCGGCTCTGCCGGGGAGGCAGTAGGAGTTTGACAAATCCAGGAGTCCATCGCGGAGACTCCCAAACGTGAGCCGCCAAAGCACACGAAAGGGAGTTCGCGATGGACGAGATGGAAAGCCTAAGCCATACCAAGTGGGAGTGCAAATACCATGTGGTGTTTATCCCGAAGTGCCGCAGAAAGACGTTGTACGGGGAACTAAGGCAGCACTTGGGCGAGGTGTTCCGCAAGTTGGCGGAGCAGAAGGAGAGTCGGATCGAAGAGGGGCATCTGATGCCCGACCATGTGCACATGATGATCGCGATTCCGCCGAAGTATGCGGTGGCGCAAGTGATTGGGTTTATCAAGGGCAAGAGCGCGATTCACTTGGCGCGGGTGTACGGGGAGAAGAAGAGGAACTTTGTGGGCCAGCATTTCTGGGCGCGAGGGTACTACGTGTCCACGGTGGGACGGGATGAGACGGTCATCCGAGAGTACATCCGGAAGCAGGAGCAAGAGGACAAACGCTTGGAGCAAATCAACCTGTGGCGCTAACCAGCCACCGTAAGGTGGCTCAAGCAATCGGGGCCGCGTTAGCGACCCCGCACAGCCGCTTTGAGCGGCTCACAATCTAAAGCCCCCGGCTCTGCCGGGGGATACTTACTCGGGCTTTAATATGTTATTGGGGGACTTTGGGGGGATGACTAACACGGAGATTGGTGGATAATCAATTTAGGCGCTACGAATAGGTCAGTCGGAATCTATAATTTTCCATGGAATTGTAGGAGTCTATGGGCCCTCGTTGGTTGTTTGGCCTCGCGTCCTCTGTTGTTCTCGCCTCGGTTTGCGGAGCGGCTCAACAATCCGGCGGCCAGTCGGACCCCTGGGGCGGCGGTGCTCCTGGTGTTTCCGGGGTGTTAGGCGTCCCGCTCAATCCTCCCAGTACCGATGTCCCGTCCGGTTCCCGCCGCGCAGACGAAGGAAAGAACCTCGAATTTAAGTCGCAGACGACACTGGTTGAGGTGCCTGTGGTAGTGACCGACAAGTCGGGCGGGCACATTCACAACTTGACTAAGGCCGACTTCAAGGTCATGGAGGATGGCAAAGAGCAGCGCATCGCGAGCTTCTCGGAGATCACCCCCGTCACCGACCGGCTGATCGTTCGTCCAAATCCACCCGGCACCGTCAGCAATCTCCGCCTGGAAGGACAGCAGCCTCATTCCGTAACGGTCATCGTGCTGGACACGGTCAACACGCCCTTCCTCGACCAGGCCTACGCTCGCGGACAATTGATCAAGTACCTAGGCGACCGCCTGGACTCGACGCAATTACTGGGCCTGATGGTGATCAATAGCCAGGGGCTGAAGGTCTTGAGCGACCTCACCACTGATCCTGCCTCGCTCATCGCGACCCGGAAAAAAGTGGGCGGCGAGGTTTCCGTGATGGAGCGGTTCCAAACCGACTCGCAGGCCTTCGCTGGCACTGGAACTCCGCCTAATGGGCTGCTGGGTGGGATTTCGCCTAAGGACCCTCCGGAGGCAGTCTTCCGGAAATTCATTCTCAAAGCGGACGCCGTCGAAGGCACATATTTGGCTGCGCCCCGCTGACGTTACCTTCGGGCAAGGACACGGTAACTGGCGGTTACCATAGTTTTGCAACCGGCGGATTTTCCTTGGTTTCCGGAAACCGGCGAGCGTAGCCTGATTACAGTGGGCTTAGTGTCCCCCGCATCTGCGCAAGCCCTTCGCGCCAGCGGTCCGGTCTTTGAAAAGTCAGTGGTCAGTGGGATAGAACTGAGAGCCCCACGACGGTTCTTCAGCATGAACCCTCCCAGCGGTGCGCCTGCGATCTTCGACGTGAGAGGAAACGCGAGCAAGAAAACGCCCCACGTAAGTCCTTGTGGCTCAAACAATAACGTATAAACCTTTGGGGCTCTATTATTTGCCGGGAAAAAGTTGGTAATCGTATGATTCTAAAGGAAGGGTAGGGGGAGGGGGGTTAACCAGACCGTCGTTATCAGTCCCAGAATGGGAAGAGCGGCGGATGCGAAACTGGTTGGCTCGAAAGCCGACTTACGCCCGGAACGCCTTTTGCACCAGCGTGAAGCGGGCTGCTCCGATCAGTCCGGAGTCATCGTTGAGGACGATTTTGACCGGTATTTCCTCCAGTAGCGGCTTCATGCGGCCCTTGCCGAGGAAGGACTCCATGAACGCCCCTTCCTTCATCTTCGGCACGATCTTTCCGGCGATGCCTGCCACGAACACTCCGCCCGTTCCCATGAGCTTCAGGGCGCAGTTGCCGGCCTCCGAGCCGAAGACGCTGACAAAGATGGACAAGGTCCGGTCGCAGATCGCAGCTTTTTTTGCCAGAGCCAATTGCGAGATCAGAGCGGGAGCGTCCGCAGCTGCGGCCAACTCGTCGCGCAACCACGCGGGTTCTTCCTCCTTCGAGGTGTCCCGCAGAAAGTCGTAAACATTCTTGAGGCCCGGACCGGAGAGGATCCGTTTCATAACTCACGTGCTGGTTGCCGAATTTTTTCATCAGGTATTGCAGAAGCTCGATCTCGACGTCGTTCTTGGGGGCGAACTCGGTGTGTCCGCCTTCGCAGGCGAAAGGATGATGACGGAAACCGTCCCAGTAAAGTCCGGCTTCGCCCAGCCCGGTTCCCGCCGAAACCACGGCGGTGTTGCCTTCGGCCTCGCGCGACCCTTCGCTCAAGGTGACGAAGTCCTTCGACTCCAGCGCGTCAATTCCGTAGGCGAAGGCTTCGAGGTCGTTGATCAGACCGACGCTGCGCAGCTTCAACTGCGCGGCCAGTTCGCGCGAGTCAATGGTCCAAGGCAGGTTCGAAATCTTGCTGCGGCCTCCTCGGACCGGACCTGCGACTCCAAAGCACGCCGACTGCGCTGGAATGCCCTCGGTCCTGGTGAAGTCGGCAACAATTTCGGGCAGGCCGCTGTGTTGCTGGCTGGGATAGATTTTCTCGACCACGCATTGCAGGCGATTGCCCTCGGTCTCGAAGGCCGCGAGTCTCGCGTTGGTGGCGCCGATGTCGCCCGCAAGGATCATGCGATTTTCCTCCAATGCCGGCCGTCGCGTTCCATGAGGTCGTCCGACTCTTTCGGTCCCCATGAACCGGACGCGTAATTGGGGAAGTTGCGGGCGGGCAGCGCCTTCCAGACGTCCAGGACGGGATCGAGGATTCGCCAGCCGGCTTCGACCATGTCGGCGCGTTGAAACAAAGTTGCGTCGCCGATCATGCAGTCGTAGAGCAGGACTTCGTAGCCGGTGTAAGGATCGGCGCCGAAATACTTGGCGTATTCGAAGCTCATCTCGACCGATCCCAAGCGGAGCTGAGCGCCGGGGATCTTGGCGCCGAAACCGAGCGCCATGCCTTCGTCGGGCTGGATTTGAATGACCAGCCGATTGGTCTGGAGTTTATGGACCGCAGTTTGCCGGAAGAGCTGAAACGGTGCGCGCTTGAACTGAATGTTGATCTCGGTGTGCCGCTTGGCCATGCGCTTTCCGGTGCGCAGATAGAAAGGAACCCCCGCCCATCGCCAGTTGTCAATGTTCAGCTTCAGAGCGACGAAAGTCTCGGTTTTCGATTCCGGCGAGACCCCAGGCTCGGAGCGATAGGCTTGCACTTTTTCCTTCGCCATCGTGCCTTCGCCGTACTGTCCGCGGACCGCCTGATGCAGCACGTCTTCCGAGCTCAGCGGCTGGATGGCGTTCAGGACCTTGGCCTGCTCATCGCGCACCGCATCGGCGCTGAACGATGCCGGAGGTTCCATTGCGGTCAGGCTGATGAGCTGCATCATGTGGTTGGGAACCATGTCGCGCAGCGTTCCTGCGGCATCGAAGTAGCCTCCGCGCATTTCGACGCCCACGGTTTCCGCATTAGTGATCGCGACGTGATCGATGTAACGACGATTCCAGATGGGCTCAAAGATTCCGTTGCCGAAGCGGAAGACCATGATGTTCTGAACGGTTTCTTTGCCCAGATAATGGTCGATCCGATAGATCTGCTTTTCGGAGAGGACTTCCTTGATGTTCTGATTGAGCGCCATCGCCGAGTCGAGGTCCTGGCCGAACGGCTTCTCGATGACCACTCTGCGCCAGCGACCGTCGTGCTCCTTGGAAAGGCCCGATCGTCCAAGATGTCGAACGATATCGCAAAAGAACTTGGGCGAAGTCGCCATGTAGAAGAGATAGTTCTGACTGGTGCCGTGTTGCTCGTCGATCGCGGCCAAGGCCGCTCCCAGCTTCGCGTAGGTGGCCTCGTCGCCGAAGTCGCCGCGCTGGTAATGAAGGCATTGCTGGAAGAGGTCCCAAGCCTCGGTGCCGTGATCTTCAGCCTGCAGGAAGCGAGTCGCTTTCTTGCGGAACTCTTCCAGGCTGAGATCGTCGATGGCCACGCCGAGAACCGCAAACTCCTTGGGCAGCAAGCCGGCCTTTTCCAGGTTGTACAGCGCCGGAACCAGCTTGCGCATGGTGAGATCGCCGGTGGCGCCGAACACCACCATCGCGCACGGACCCGCAGGTTTGCCCCCGTGTTCGAGATCGTCGTCCACTTCGGTAACCGGAGACAGCGACATTTCCACCTCACTCGCAGTGGGCGCTTACAGTAAAACGTGTCGCGAAGGGCTGTCAAGCTGGAGCTGGAACGATGCATTTCGATCGGAAATATCGCAAGCGCGAAATGACTTGTGTTAAGCGCCAAGATGCAGGCCCGCATTCACAATCGTTCGGGCCTGTTCCGCGGATTCGAAGATATGCGCTTCCATGCCGAGCTCGCGCGCGGCCTCGACGTTGTTGGGACGGTCGTCGAAGAACAACGTTTGGCCGGCATCGCAACCGAGCGCCTCAAGGCAATGACGATAGATAGCAGAATCGGGCTTCGTAACACCAAGCTCACACGACCAGATCTTGACCTCGAATTCGTCGAGCCACTGGAACTCGCGCCGAACGTAGGTCAGCAAGTCGTGCGGCATGTTGGAGAGGATGGCGATGCGTACTCCGGTTGCCTTGATCTCGCGCGCCAGAGCAAGCGCATCATGGTTGACGCGCAGCCACATGAGCGTTTCCATCTCGGCTATGCGCTCCACCTGCGCCGGGCTGAGCTCGACGTCCGCAGCCTCGCAGAAGGCCCGCCAGTGCTGCCGAAAGTCGGCGCGGCCGCGGTCGTAGTCATGGCGAGTGGCGGAATAGATTTCGAAGAAGGGAGGTTCGCTGACGCCAACCAAGGCGGCGAATTGTTGCAACTCGGCATCCGAAGGCGGGAGGCTCAGCACCCGGCCGTAATCAAAGATGACTGCATCCCAGCGGCTCGATGGCATCATTTCCATTCTTACATGCCGGAGACAATCGCTCGCCGTAGCGCGGGTTGCTGACACCGATTTAGGGCCTCATAATGATCCCGCTGCGCCGAGAGCCAGCGCAACGAAACGGGAGAAGATATGACTATGAGCGCACAGAACGGACTCATTCACTTGGCGAGCCAACACTCGGTCGAGGAAACCATGCAGCGGCTGGAAGGGCTGCTCAAGGAGCGCGGTAGTCACCATCTTCGCGCGCGTGGACCATAGCGGCGAGGCCGCGAAGGTTGGACTCGCGATGCGACCGACCAAGCTGCTGATCTTTGGCAGTCCCAAGGGTGGAACTCCGCTGATGCAGGCCGCTCCGACTGTGGCCATCGATCTTCCGCTGAAAGCGTTGTTCTGGGAAGACGCTGATAGCAAGGTCTGGCTGACGTATAACGATCCCGCATACTTGCAGCAGCGTCACGGCTTCCCGGCGGAGCTGCTCCCGAATATTGCAGCGGTCAGTGGGCTGTTTGCGAAGGCAGTCGAATAACGCTGGTGAACTAGCTGGCCTTCAGCAACAGAAGGGTAACATCATCGTGTTGTGGAGCAGCTGCCGACGAAACGGTCGAGATCAAGCATGATGGTATTCAACAGCATCGAGGGAGCCACCGCGATATTCGCATGGAGCATCGCGAGCAAGCGACTCTCGCCGTACTCTTCAGCGCGCACGTTCTCGGCCTCGACAACGCCGTCGGTGAAGATGACCAGCCAATCGCCGCTTTGCAGCGTGACCGTTCCCGATTCGTAAGGAACGTTCTCGTTGATACCGAGCGGAATGCCTCCTGTCTCCAGGCGCTCGATCGCTCCCGTTTGGCGGCGCAAGATAGGAGCGTTGTGGCCGGCATTGACGTAGGTCAAACTGCGAGATGCAGGTTCGTACTCGGCAAGGAACGTGGTGGTGAATCGGCGTCCATTCTGGCTATTGGTGCACGCGTACGTGTTCATGCGGCCGATCAGCTCGGTCAACGAGTCTGTGCTAATGGCGAGCGTCTTAAGGCTGGCTTGGAAGGTCGCCATCAGCATGGCCGCCGGAATACTCTTGCCGGCTACGTCGGCGATGGCAATCAGGAACGTTGTGCCCGAGATCGCAGATGGACGAGGAAATACATCGTAGTAGTCTCCGGCGACAGTGTTGGCGGGACGCGTGGCAAAGGCGATCTCCAGGCCCGGCACTGGTGGCGGGTTTGCCGGTAACAACCATGCCTGGATCTCCTTGGCGATTTGCAGGTCACGCTTCATGACCACGCGGTCGGCGACTTCCAGGACCAGCAGCGCGAGCAGCAGCAAACCGCCCCAGAAGTGATTGTCGAAGGCAAGAATCTTGACCTCGCCATTGCTGGTTTGCCAGGAGGCTTCACCACTGGGAAAGAACACCAGCACCAGCGCAATCAGCAGCAGGACGCGGCGCGCGGGAGTCAGCTTCTCGATGATGGCCCAGAAGAACTGGCTGGCAACGTTGAAGAAGTGCTTGCCCCGGCCAACTCCGGGCGTCCAGGTGGAATCTACTTCATGCGAGTACAGCCGATAACTGGAGCGGGCGTCGGCCTGGAACTGCTTCCAGAGCTCGTTCAGCCGCATGCCGTCGGTGACACGCTGCCAAAACTTCTCGAGCCGCGTCATGACGGGCTCAACGCGCGCCGTGTATTGATCGCGCGGCGGAGGCAACGGGCCGGCGCTTTGGGCTTTCGAACTCATGGAGGCGCGCAGGATAATGGGCGAGCTACGAGAGACTTAGAGCCACCGAAGATTCGCAGCGCACTGCGGGCGACAGGAGAATCAGTGCGGGCGCCCCGAGGGCACCTGCTCATCGAGAAAGGCGACGGATTGAACGCCGGAAACTTCGAACCGCTTGCGGCAGCGGATGTTCTTGCAGGCGACGAGATCGTCGCGGCGAACCATATAGGAACGGGCCTTGGCGAACTTGGCTCGATCGCGTTCGTCCGCGCGTCCAGGCAATTGGCGCTTCTTGGTGCGCACAAACCAGCCAAGATCGTATTCGCCAGCCTGATGACAATGTGGGCAGTTGAGGGTCGCCTTGCGGGTTTCCTGCCGCTCGTCGAAGAAGTCCCGTTCGTCCATTACGTTCTCCTTTCGCCACTCGCCGGTGGCGCCATCCTGCCCTCGAAACATTAGAACATAATCGGGCGGTCAGTGAAGCTTCTAAGTTGACACATGGCAGCGTACAATCGCCCGGTCGACATTGCGCCCGGCGATCCTAGGCGAAAGGCAAGGTTCATCCATGGCACTGTGGCACAAAGGTTTTCGTGCGGCCGTGGGCAAAATGCCCAAGGTTATTGATCCACACGCACGCCGTCTCGACTACGCCGTCGCCGGCTCGTTTCTGCTCATGGGAGTCCGTTTCTGGAAGCGTAGCAGCGCGCGGCTATCGGCTCGCTGTTCTGCGGCGGAGCGGCCGTCGCGAACTTCTTTTGACTGATTATCCTGGAGGAACCCGCCCGATCCTTAGTACAGGGCTCACGGCCGCGTCGATGCAGGAATTGTCGGTATCACGGCAGCCTTGCCGCGCATTATGAGGTTCGAGACGAGCGTGAGGCCCGTTCTGAGATCGAAGCCTGGCGCCGTGGGAAAAAAAAAAAAAAAAAAAAAAAAAAAAAGAAACGAAACGGGAGAAGATATGACTATGAGCGCACAGAACGGACTCATTCACTTGGCGAGCCAACACTCGGTCGAGGAAACCATGCAGCGGCTGGAAGGGCTGCTTAACGAGCGCGGAGTCACCATCTTCGCGCGCGTGGATCACAGCGGCGAAGCCGCGAAGGTTGGACTGGCAATGCGGCCGACCAAGTTGCTGATCTTTGGCAGTCCAAAGGGCGGAACTCCGCTGATGCAGGCCGCTCCGACTGTAGCCATCGATCTTCCGCTGAAGGCGTTGTTCTGGGAAGACGCTGATGGCAAAGTGTGGCTGACGTATAACGATCCCGCATACTTGCAGCAGCGTCACGGTTTCCCGGCGGAGCTGCTCCCGAATATTGCAGCGGTCAGTGGGCTGTTTGCGAAGGCACTCGAATGACGCTGGTGAACTAGCTGACCTTCAGCAACAGAAGCGTAACGTCATCGTGTTGCGGCGCGCCGCCGACAAAACGGTCGAGGTCAAGCATGATGGTATTCAGCAGCATTGAGGGAGCCACGGCGATATTCGCATGAAGCATAGCGAGCAAGCGACTCTCGCCGTACTCTTCAGCGCGAACATTCTCGGCCTCGACAACGCCGTCGGTGAAGATGACCAGCCAATCGCCGCTCTGCAGCGTGACCGTTCCCGACTCGTAAGCAACGTTCTCGTTGATACCGAGCGGAATGCCTCCTGTCTCCAGGCGCTCGATCGCTCCGGTTTGGCGGCGCAAGATAGGAGCGTTGTGGCCGGCATTGACGTAGGTCAAACTGCGAGATGCAGGTTCGTACTCGGCAAGGAACGTGGTGGTGAATCGGCGTCCATTCTGACTATTGGTGCACGCATAAGCGTTCATGCGGCCGATTAGCTCGGTCAACGAGTCTGTGCTAATGGCGAGCGTCTTAAGGCTGGCTTGGAAGGTCGCCATCAGCATGGCCGCAGGAATACTCTTGCCGGCTACGTCGGCGATGGCAACCAGGAATGTTGTGCCGACGAGACCGAAGATGGACGAGAAAATACGTCGTAGTAGTCGCCGGCCACAGTGTTGGCGGGACGGGTGGCAAAGGCGATCTCCAGGCCCGGCACTGACGGCGGGTTTGCCGGCAGCAGCCACGTCTGGATCTCTTTGGCGATCTGCAGATCGCGCTTCATGACCACGCGGTCAGCGACCTCGAGCACCAGCAGCCGAGCAATAGCAGGCCGCCCCAGAAGGAATCGCCGAAGGCCAGAAGCCCTGGTTTCGCCACTGCTGGTTTGCCAGGAGCTTTCGCCGTTGGGAAAAAGAGCAACACCAGCGCAATCAGCAGCAGCACGCGGCGCGCGGGGGTCAGCTTCTCAATGATGGCCCAGAAGAATTGGCTGGCGAGGTTGAAGAAGTGCTTGCCCCGGCCAACTCCGGGCGTCCATGTGGAATCTACTTCATGCGAGTACAGCCGATAACTGGAGCGGGCGTCGGCCTGGAACTGCTTCCAGAGCTCGTTGAGCCGCATCCCGTCGGTGACGCGCTGCCAGAACCTCTCAAGCCGTGTCATGATGGGCTGAACTCGCGCCGTGTATTGATCGCGCGGCGGTGGCAACGGGCCGGCGCTTTGGGCGTTCAAGCTCATGGAAGGCGTAGCAGGATTATAGGCGAGACTGCGAGATGCCGTGAGCCACGAAGGTTCGAGCAGGCTAACTGCGCACTACGGGAATCAGTGCGGGCGCCCCGAGGGCACCTGCTCATCGAGAAAGGCGACTGATTGAACGCCGGAAACTTCGAACCGCTTGCGGCAGCGGATGTTCTTGCAGGCGACGAGATCGTCGCGCCGAACCATATAGGAGCGGGCCTTGGCGAACTTGGCGCGATCGCGTTCGTCCGCGCGTCCAGGCAATTGGCGCTTCTTGGTGCGCACAAACCAGCCAAGATCGTATTCGCCAGCCTGATGACAATGTGGGCAGTTGAGGGTCGCCTTGCGGGTTTCCTGCCGCTCGTCGAAGAAGTCCCGTTCGTCCATCACGTTCTCCTTTCACCACTCGCCCGGTGGCGCCATCCTGCCCTCGAAACATTAGAACATAATCGGGCGGTCAGTGAAGCTTTTAAGTTGACAGAAGGCAGCGTACAATCGCCCGGTCGACGCTGCGCCCGGCGGTCCTGGGCGAAAGGCAAGGTTCATCAATGGCACTGTGGCACAAAGGTTTCCGTGCGGCCGTGGGCAAAATGCCCAAGGTTATTGATCCCACAACTCACGCCGTTCTCGACTACGCCGTCGCCGGCTCGTTTCTGCTCATGGGAGTCCGCTTCTGGAAGCGCAGCAAGCGCGCGGCTATCGGCTCGTTATTCTGCGGCGGGGCGGCCGTCGCGAATATCCTTTTGACTGATTACCCTGGAGGAACCCGCCCCATCCTTAGCTACCGGGCGCACGGCCGCGTCGATGCTGGAATAGCTGGCGTCACCGCCGCCTTGCCGCGCATCATGAGGTTTGAGGACAAGCGTGAAGCCCGTTTCTTCGAGATCGAAGCATTGGCGAACACCGCGATTGCGGCCTTGACTGACTTCGATTATTACGAGCACCCCGCACCCAAACGCCTCCGGGCACTGAGGGATGAGCGTGCTCCGCTCGATGTCAGCTCGCGCTAGTCGATTGCCTGTCCGGTTGGCGCCGCACGGTTTGCAGGTATTACCGCCGCCAAGCCGGAGCATCACACTCCTCGGTGATTGACGCAGGATAGCGGCTCACATTTACACTCATTGATACGTGCAGATGCAAGCTCCAAACCAACGCATTGGTGTCATCAATGCGCTCAGGGCTTTTGCGGCGATTTTCGTCGCCTGGGGCCATTTCGTCACCGGGCAAGGCAAATATCTGAGTTTGTCGGGGAAATATGGCTACCTCGGGGTGCACATTTTCTTCGTCATCTCCGGATTCGTGATTCCCTGGAGCCTGTATCGTTCCCGTTACGCCTTACGGGATTATCCCCGGTTTCTGCTGAAGCGCAACATGCGTCTGTATCCGCCCTATCTGGCTTCCATCGCCGTGACCGTTCTGGCGACCAACTTCATCATGGCGCCACTACTGCACCTGCCGCGGCTGACCGTGACTGCACAAAGCCTGCTGCTCCATTTTGCCTATCTGAACGATGTGGCGCGTGTGCCCTGGATTAGCGTGGTGTATTGGACACTCGCCATTGAGTTTCAGTGGTATTTGCTGGTCGGTCTGATGTTCCCCTTGTTGGTGACTCGCAACCGGCTCGTGCGATTGGCTGGTCTCGCAGGAATGATGTTGACCTACTTCGCGGTGGGCAACGACCGCTTGATCTTCCACAGCATCCCGATCTTCCTGGTTGGCGTCTTCGTGTTTCAGTACCGCATGGGTCTGATCGGTTTGCGCGCCATGGTGGGCCTGATCGCTGTCATGGTGCTCGCCATGATAGGGCCGATTGGCTGGATTGTTGCTGGGGTTTCGGTGACGACTGGAATGGTGATCGCGTTCTCCACCTTCCACAACCCTGCGGCAGACCGAGTCGGGGACGTGAGCTACTCGCTGTACCTGTTGCACCTTCCCATCGGCGTGACCCTGATCGGCTGCCTTTCGCATTGGCTGCCTTATTCCGGCAGCTACATGGTTGTGCTGGATGTAGTCGGCTTGGCGGCTTGCGGCCTGGTCGCATGGATTATGTATCAGCTGATTGAAAAGCCGTCACAGGAAATGTCCTCCGCCATACGCTTCAAGCGGCGCGCGGTTCAGCAGGCGGCACCGTCAGCGATCATCGCTACCGTGGTTGATTAGCCCCCAAACCCTATAGGTCAGCGGTTGGCGGCAGCGGTTTCTCGGCGTGCCAACACCCGGTCGCTGTGCTCCGCAGCCGACAAATAGGCTCCGCCCAGCAGCAGCATGCCACTCCAGAACGACCAGAAGATAAGCGTGACTGACACCGCGAATGGTCCATACACTTCCTGGAAGTTGAGCCACGGTAAGGCCAGAATGTAGATGTACTTCGCCGCCTCCGATACCAGGCCGGTTATGATCGCCGCCGGCAATACCGCGCGCACCGGAACTTTCCCGTGCGGCAGCAGCCAATAAATCAGGAAGTAGATTCCGATGGTGGCCAGGATGGCCGAAGCCTTCATCACGACGAATCCCAGCCCTCGGAAGACGATGTTCTGGTCACCGATGACAAGTCCCAGCATCTTGAGGTTCTCGGCAGTCAGCGCGATCGAAAGCATCGCCAAACAACCGCATCCCAGAGCTAGGCCGAGCGACACGACCAGGTTCATCAAATAGGAGCGGTTCTTCCTGAAGCCCCAGATGCTGTTCAGCGCGACCTCCAACGGAAGGAAGATTCCGGTTGACGTTATCAACAACATGACCAACGACAGCACCTGTCCGCGTCCTTTTACGCTGGCCAGAAACTGCAGATTGCGGATGACGAAGTCCTTATTGCTGGGCAGGTAGTCGCGAAGCAACTCCAGCACTACGTTGTACATCGCGGTGGAATGGAAGACGCGACGAACCACCGTCAGCAGCAGGACGATGAACGGAAAGAGTGACAGGATGGAATTAGCCGCCACTGAAAAAGCGTAAGTATGCACTTCCGTTTGCATCAGATAGCGCAGTGTGGACCAACCGTGGCGGCGCAGGCGATGCGCCAGACTGTAAGTTTCCGGCAGGTGGCTGAAGAGTTGTTCCTTGGCTTCCTTTTCGTCCTCGGCCAACAGCCTCCGCGCAACCTCCCCGGGACGGAGTGGCGCAGCGTTCAACTCTATGGTTCCACTGGGTTTAAGTGGTGCCGCGGCCAGCACCGTTGAGGACTGGGGGAAACCGTTCGCCGCTGATTTCCCCTCTTCACCCGTCGATTCGGAGTTGCTGCTCACACTTTCAATCGTAACAGAGCATGGAACGAACCCGTGCCGAGCTGAACTTGGTTTCAAACTGCGCCATCTCGGTACCCGGAAGCTCTTGCGATGAAAACACTTGCCAGATTGTCGAGTTCCTGCGATTATCATCTGCTCGACTTCGATTGGGCGAAGGAGAGCTTTCGGTCAAACCGAAACGCGGATTTGGGTTGATGTTTCTGTTAGCAGTCGAATTTACGCTTTGCATGGGTTCCAGGGATCTGCTCTGACGCGCTTGCATGAGTCCGTCAGAACGAATTCATGGGCCTTTTTACTTTGCGCCAGAACTGCAAGCGGAGCCGCAACTCTTGTTTCCCGGCAAACGTTGAGACGTTTTCCAAGCCTCTGCTCCTCAGGGTTGAGCCTCGGAACGTCCGCTAAGCAGGGGTTTATTCCAAGCAAGCCAGGTGAAAGGAGTAGGTCGTGAGAGAGAAAGGTACTGTCAAGTGGTTTAACGGAGCCAAAGGGTACGGGTTCATCCAGCGTTCCACCGGCGAGGATGTGTTCGTGCATTTCTCAGCTATCCAGGAGAACGGATATCGGAGCCTGAATGAGGGTGAAACCGTCGAATTCGACCTCACGAAAGGACCCAAAGGCTTCCAGGCCGCTAACGTTCAGCGCGTATAAGACGTCTCCGCCGCGCGGAAGCCAAGCGTTACTTCGCTCCCTGCGCTTCCGAGTTCGGCCAAACCACTAAACCCTCTCGCTTTGAGAGGGTTTTTTCATGGCCGCTGCAAGCGCTGCAAGGCCCAGTGCGCGTGTTCCGCAACTATCGCATCCTCGTCGTGAGCCAGCTCCTGCAACACCGGTAGGAAGCGCTGATCGCCGCTGTTGCCCATCGCAATCGCCACGTTGCGGCGCAGACCGTTGAATCGTGCACGTTTCACCGGCGAGCCGCGGAACACTTCGCGAAATTCCTCAACGCTGAGCCGTCGCCAGCCATTCGAGCTCAGGATTCACCAAGTGCGGACGCGCCTCGAATTCCGGTGCGCTGCTGACCGGCGCTTCGCGGTTCCACGGACAAACATCCTGGCAGATGTCGCAGCCGAAGACTTGACGTCCAATGCCTTCGCGCAATTCTTCCGGGATCGAGCCGCGTTTCTCGATGGTGAGATACGAAATGCACTTGGTGGCGTCGAGCTGATACGGCGCGGGAAACGCGTTGGTCGGACATGCATCGAGACAGCGTGTGCACGAGCCGCAGCGGTCCGGAGCAGGGAAGTCGGGCGTCAATTCCAGCGACGTGAGCATGACGCCGAGGAAGAGCCACGAACCTAACCGCTCATTCAGGATGCAGGTATTCTTGCCGATCCAGCCAACGCCAGCGTACTTGGCGAAGATGCGCTCGATCACCGGACCAGTGTCGACGTAACACCAGGTGCGCGGCGCGGAAATATTCTGCTGCCCACAAATTTCAAGCAGCTTGGCCTCCAGCGCACGCAATTTTTCGAGTACCACATTGTGGTAGTCGCGTTGGGACCAGGCGTAGCGCGAGACCCAGCCCTGCGACGTCGTCCCTGCGTGCGCGGAGTAGGGTTGATCGCTGTTGTAATTCAGCGCGCAAACCACGACCGAGCGCGCCCATGGCGCTGCGTTGGCCAGAGAAGCGCGTTTCAGTTCGCCGGCCTCGGTACGCTTCTCCAGGTAGCTCATTTCACCGGCGTAACCTTCGGCGACCCAGATCGGGGAAGAATCGGTGCTCCATCGTGTCGGCCACGCCCGCGACGCCGGCGAGCTCGAAGCCAACCTCGGAGGCGAGACGCTTGACGTCTTGACTGATGACGGATGCGGAGAGAGCGCCGGACATGCTGCGGCGATTATAGGGTTCATCCCCGAGAAATCTACGCTTTCGCCATTTTCATGACAGTTGACACCGACTCTGAAGGCCAATTTACTGGAAAGCAAGACAAAGGACCGCCGCGGCGGTCCTCGAATGGGTAAATGCGCAGCATTCGCTATCCGACGGTGGGTGGATTGGGCGCGGTTTCGTCGGCTTTTTTCACCGCTGCTTCGGCCGCCTCGAAGCCCATCTTGGAATGGGTGCCGTCACAAAAGGGTTTGTTCACCGACCCTCCACAGCGGCAGAGCGAAAAGGCCACCTTGCCGGTCAGGTCGTAAGGGTTGCCGTCGGCGTCCACCAGTTCGATGGTGCCCTCGGGTGCCTCCATGCGGTAAGGGCCGTTCCTGCGGCACGTGATCTTTACTTGCGCCATCTATTTCCTCCTGATGATTGCGCGGCGCGACGCGCCGTCCATCCATTGTAAGCTAGCGGTCGCGACGCGCACCGAAACCACATCTGATACATCCACTTGATTGCGCAGCAAGTCAGTTGCGCGGAAGCGTACTCAGGTGTTGCCGAACTGAGGTTCCGCCTCGTCGGGACATTGCCAGTAGGCTGGCTCCTCAGATGGAACGGTCGGCCTCTTGCCCCACGTATTCTGTCCAGCGGCGGACATACAGGTTGCGCGGGCGGACAATCCCCATCCCCTTCGTAATGTAAGCGATTGAAATCATTGGCCGTGCGGTGGTCTTTCCCGTGCACCGATAGGTTCTGGAAACAGGTGCGGTCTTGGCAAAGGTGCAGACTCCGAATCCGTGTTCATCCGTGACAATCCGCGGTTAAATAAGCCGATCGGAGTGGCAGTGAATAAAGTTCCGGGAGTTAAACGCTAATAGCGAACAGAGTAAACGCCATGCAAACGCTTATCCACGAATTTCGCTACGCGTTGCGCCAATTGCGCAAGTCGCCCGGCTTCACCGCGGTTGCGGTCGTGACGCTGGCGCTGGGCATCGGCGCGAATACGGCGATCTTCACCGTTACTTGGCGCAGCGATTGGAGCGGTGTGCGCGCTGGCTGCGGGCCGGATGCTGGCCACGCTGCTCTTCGACGTGCGGCCTACCGATGTCGCAATTTTACTTGGCGTTGCTACGTTGCTGGTCGTGGTGGCGCTGCTGGCGAGCTACATTCCCGCGCGTCGCGCGGCTTCGATTGAGCCGATGCTGGCGCTGCGGGCGGAATGAAAATCAGGAACCACGGAGGCGCGGAGGAAAACCAAAGCAACCGCGGATCCCCGCGGATGAACGCGGATTTGATTTTGAAATTGGTTTTTCTTCAGAAGGAATCCGCGTTCATCCGTGAAAATCCGCGGTTAAAAACGTCTGTGGGAGCGGTAACAAAAGGAATGCTCAAAGCTAAGGACTAAGAGCGAAACGAGTAAACGCTATGCAAACGCTTCTCCACGAATTTCGCTACGCGTTGCGCCAATTGCGCAAGTCGCCCGGGTTCGCAGTAGTCTCAGTGCTGACTCTGGCGCTGGGTATCGGCGCGAACATCGCGGTCTTTTCCGTTACCAACGCGGTGCTGTTGAATCCCAGCGGCATTCCTCACGCCGACGGACTGGTGGCGCTGCGCGCTCGCTACAACGCCCTGCCCGATCTCAGCAATATCAACGTGTCGCCTCCTGACTTTGGCGACGCGCGCGATGGCAAGGACATCTTCTCGTCCGCCGCAATCATGCAGGGTCAGAGCTTCAACTACAGCCGCGACAATGCGAATCCGGAGTTGCTGAACGGCGCGAAAGTTTCCTCCGGTTACTTCGAGACGTTTGAGGCGCGACCGTACCTGGGGCGCGCGTTTACGCCGGAAGAAGACCAGCCCGGTGCCGGTAACGAAGCCGTGCTGTCGTATCGCACCTGGCAGAAGCACTTCGGCGCGGATCCCAACGTCGTGGGCCAGACGCTGATGCTCAACAATCAGCCGTATCGCGTGATCGGGGTGATGGACCGCGCGTTCAACTGGCCGAACCAGGCCGAGCTGTGGGTGCCAATCGCATTGCCTCCAGCCATTTATCACGACGAGAACAATCGCTACAACGAATATCTGGTTGGCGTGGCGCGGCTGCGCCCGGGCGTGACGCTGCAGCAGGCGAATGCCTACCTGAACATGAAAGCGGAGCAGCATCTGGTTGCGGAGAGCAGCGGATCCGCCCCCGGCGCCATACCCAGGAGCTTCGGCCGCGCCAGCGGATGGGGCATGTTTGCCATGCCGCTGACGGAATTTATCGGCGGCAATTTGCGGAAGCCGCTGACCATGTTGCTGATCGCGGTGGGTATGGTGCTGCTGATTGCGTGCGCCAACATTGCCGGATTGCAGATGGCGCGCGCGTCGGCGCGCGAGCGCGATTTGGCAATACGGGTTGCCCTGGGAGCGCAACGCGTTCGTCTGCTGCGCCAGGCGCTGGTGGAAAGCATTGTGCTGACCGTGGCCGGAGCCGTCCTTGGGTTCGTGGTGGCGATGGCAACTGTGCCGCTGCTGGTGCACTACCTGCCTGACATGCTAGGCACGCACATCCAGCCTTCATTCCGTGGGCCGGTGCTGCTATTTGTGGCCGGGGTTGCCGTGCTGTGCTCGCTGCTGTGCGGGATGGTCCCGGCGTGGCAGCGCACGCAATCGGGATGGTTCAATGCCCTGCAGGAGAGTGGGCGCTCGGGCACCAGCGGACTGGTGCATCAGCGGGCGCGTTCGTCGCTCGTGGTGGCGCAGATCGCGCTGTCGCTGCTGTTGCTGGCGGGCGCAGGCCTGCTGCTCACCAGCCTGAAGGCACTGGAGCAGGTCGAGACTGGCTTCCAGCCCAGTGGATTGCTGTCGGCGCGCTTCACACTGCCGCAAGCGGTGTACGGCCCGGTGAAGGTAGCGAACCTTTCGCCGGACAAGGACACTGCCGCGAAACAGGAGAAGGATGCGCAGGATGCCAGCGACGCGAAGGTCGCAGCCTTTTATACGGCATTGCTGGACCGCTTGCACGCCATTCCGGGCGTGAGCGGCGTGGCGCTCGCCGACGCAGTGCCGTTCGACAACAACGGCGGCTCGTCAAGCTTCTTTATCCAGGGACGCCCCACCGCGCCCAACGATCCGGGGCCGCACGGAAACTACCGCATGGCCTCGCCGGAGTATTTGTCCACGCTGCACGTGCCGCTGGTGATGGGGCGGGCCTTCGCGCCGCAAGACCGGCAGGGAACGGAACTGGTGGCCATCGTTGACACTACTCTCGCCCATCAGTACTGGCCGGGGAAAAACCCGATTGGCGAGCACATCGGGTTCAACGACCGGGTGAAGGGACCGTGGTACACCATCGTCGGACTGGCGGCCCACGCGCGCGCCTCGTCGCTGGAGTCGGACACCAACGAAGGTTTCTTCTACGTGGCGGCTGCGCAGGGGCCGCAGTTGTCAACCGCGATTGTGGTGCGCAGTTCGCGCTCGGCGGAGAACTTGACAGGTGACCTCGGCGCAGCGGTGCGCGCAGTGGATTCCAGCGTTCCCATCTACGACGTAAAGACCATGGAAGAGCGCGTGGACGAGTCGCTCATCGGGCGGCGCTTTGTGGTGTTATTGTTGACCGCGTTCGCCGGACTGGCGCTGCTGCTGGCGGCGCTTGGGCTTTACGGCGTGATCAGCTACTCGGTGCGGATGCGAACGCGCGAACTGGGGGTGCGTATGGCGCTGGGCGCGCAGCGTGGCGAGGTGATGCAGTTAGTGCTGCTGCAGGGTGCACGACTGGCTGCGATTGGCGTGGTCCTGGGCGCCATCCTCGCTATCGCGCTCAGCCGCGTCTTCTCCAGCCTGCTGTTTCAGGTCGGAGTGTTGCAGGCGGCGCCGTGGATTGTAGCGACCGCGATTCTGGTTGCGACCGTCTTGCTGGCCAGCTATCTGCCGGCGCGACGCGCGGCCTCGATTGAGCCGATGAAAGCGCTGCGGACGGAGTAGAAGAAGCAATTAGGAGCTAGCAATTGGCAATTAGCAATGAGTGCGCCTTCTACAAGATTGTCATCCCGAGCGAGGACTTTAGTCCGAGTCGAGGGATCTGCTTTTCTGTCCTCGTTAGGACCTGACTGTTCTAGCCACGGATTTTCACGGATCACACGGATTAGATTTGGATTTTTTTCTTCTGAAACAATCCGCGTCCTTCCGTGCGAAGCCGTAGCTGCCGTTCCCCTCCTCTGGCGCGGAGCCTCCCGCAAATGGGACAATGACGCGCAGGCCACGCTGCACGCTCGTGGCCCGAGGAGAGAATCCATGAAACGGCTTTTGCTGGGGCTGCTGCTGGTGGCGTCGTTGCTGCCCGCCAGCTATGCCGCCGACAACAAACCCGAGGAAACGCCCGCGCCCAAAATCAAGGTGGGCGATGTGGCCCCCGACTTCACCTTAACCGACCAGAACGGCAACAAGGTTTCGTTGCATGATTTCAAGGGCAAGAAGAACGTCGCCCTGGCGTTCTACATTTTCGCTTTCACCGGTGGTTGAACCAAGCAAATGCAGGCTTTCCAGCAAAACCTCGCCAAGCTGGAAGCCGCCGATACCCAGGTGCTGGGTGTGAGCATGGATTCCCGGTTCTCGAATCAGGCGTGGGCGGAAAAGATCGGCGTTACCTTCCCGTTGCTTAGCGACTGGGGCGGGGACGTGACCAAGGAATACGGCCTCTACAATCCGAAGTACAAAGCCGCGCGACGCGTGAATTACCTCATTGACAAGGATGGCAAGGTCATCGAAATGCAACTGGACTCGGAGGCCATTGACCCATCGAAGGTGGTGCAGGCGTGCGAGGCAAGGAAGTTGGGGCGGTAGGGGATTAGTGCGAAGTCGAGAACCTACGGCAGCTCCAGCGCAGCTTTCACCGCTGCCTGAACCAATTCCATGCTGGCCGTGGATAGCGCCCCGAGTGGGGGATAGATCGCCAGTTGCTTCTCCACTGTGGTTGGCTGGTCGCACTTCACCCAGGAGTCGCGAGCCAGCCCAGCTTCGCCCGCCTTCAACTTGGGCCGCAACGAGAACGCCCGATGTTCGGCGGTGGAGATCGGCAGCACACACACATCGAGCGAGTGCGCGTTCAGGCTGTTGCTGGAAAGGATGAGGGCGGGCCGCTCTTTGTCCAACGCAATGAGGCACACCTCACCTCGCTTGGGATACCAACCTCCCGGCTTTGTAGTCCGGCGCCAGGCGGTCATTGGCGGGCCCAGCTCTTGAGACTGGCCTTCTGAAAGGACCGGCGCTCCTGGCGGTCCTCGGGCGCATCCGCAAAGAACTCTGCCGCTTCCTGGGCGAGGCTTGCCTTGCGTTCCATCTCCAACGCGTAGCTGAGGAGCTGATTGACTCGCTCACTGGCGGATGCCTGTCCCTTGGTCCGTTGAATTTCCAAAACAAGTTCGGGATCGAGCGAATAAGATCGGGTTTTTCTGAGCCTGGATCGAGATGACGGGATACTGCGCATATTCTTATTGTGATGTCCAATAATAAACCTGTCAAGAATGATATGAGTATTGTCCGCGGGGGACTCTACGGCGTGCGCCGGTAACAATAAATGTAATCGGTGATGACCGGCGGCACGGTCATTGGGATTTCGGTGACCATGACCTGCTCCAGGCCCGACGGCACCGTGTCCTGCAGCTTGTCGTTGGAGAGCAGGTAGCCGCCGGGTTTCAGCATGGCGGCGACATTGACTCGCGCCAGCGACTGCTCGAACCCGCCGTAGTAGAGGAAGATGTTGGTCCCGATAATCAGGTCGAAGCGCTCTTCGGGAGGAAGCGGCAAGCGCTGGAAGACGATATTCATGTCAACCGGCTTGATGCGGGTGACGACGGACGGGCGAATCTTCACCGCCCGTGTATCAAAGCCAGTAGCAGATGCCGGGACAGGAATGGAGGCGACCGGCTCTCCAATCTTCGCTCCCAGCCCTTGCCAATACTGGATGAAGCTTGCGCGAAACTCGGGCGTCAAGCGTTCCTCTGTGTACCAAGGGAGCTGGACTGTATAGGAGCGGCCTAGAACCGCATTTTTCCTGACCGCTGCGATGTGCAGGTTCACCCGCGAGCTGATGTCCATGGTGTAGAGCTCGACATTGTCCGCACTTGCCAGGCCGAGGCGAAGCAGGGAATCCAGCACGGCGAAGGGCTGGACCGTCTGCGGCGGGTAGAAATCCACACCTTCTTGCTTGTTGACGAAGTCGAGCCCCGGGCCCACGATCGCCACCCGCCGAATGCTGCCGGGTTTCAACATGCCCTTCGCTAACATTCGTTGCAACTGCTGGTCGAGGTCGTAGTCGGGCCATAGATTGCTATCCAGAGAGATGCCGCGGCGCTGGAACATCTGGTCCCGGTTGGTCTTTGCCTCCTGTCGAGCCTGCAGCAGGTCCTGCTGCATTCTCGCCAGGTTGGCCAGCAGGTAGGCTTTGAGTTTCTTGCGTCCTGCCTGCGAGTTGAGCGAGAAACCCTTTTTCTCAACGAACGATCGCATTTCTACAAAGCCCTGATTGCCGCCCGGAGCCGCGAGTGCTTTGATGAGATCGTTGGCACGGGTTTCGGCGAACCCATTCACCAGGCTGCTTTGGCCGTAACGAACCAGATAGTCGTCGTCAATGCGGTACTCCTTGGTGAAGGTGACCCCGAAACGCAACAGATTAGTCAGGCTGTCCTCTTCGCCAGCGTCCAAGCGTTGCCGGATGTCAGCATCGGATTTCTGCAGCCACGCGGCCCAGTCCTTCGAGTTGATATCGGCACCCGGATGAGCGCCGGTGCCCGGTCCCATCTTCTGCAGTACCGGCTTCGCAGATTCCAGCGACATGAACTCAGGTGTGGGCGCCTGAGAAGGGACGGAGGTCGCAAGGGCGACGAGCGTAAAAAGCAGAGGAGAAGCGAAGCGAAAGAAGCGTTGGCAGGCAGCGATCATCTTAATCGCCCGCCGCTTCTTCAAGTCGAAGATCGAAACGTGCCGAACTGCTTCTGCGGCACGCCGCGTAAACCGGAATCCCCGCAGCGATCAGCAAAACTCCGATCAGGGCGATTCTCGGCGCTTCCAACACCGTGTCAACGACCAGCGCTGCGCTCGCCAGAACGAATATGCCGGGAACCAGAAGCCGGGCGCGTTTGATGGGGTCTGTGCGGTTGCTCCTCCGCTGAACCACAAACAGGCCTGCGACCGCTGCGCCGGAGGAGAGCACAATGGCGAACCCGGTGTACATGAGGATCTGGTCGAATCCGCCAAGCATGACCAGGGCAATGCTCCACATTGCCTGCAGCACAATGGCGAGGGCCGGCGTGCCAAACTTTCTGCTGGTGCGGGCGAAAGCGGGAATGAATGCCCCGTCACGGGCCATGGCGAAATACACCCGCGGTCCCGCGATTGTCATGGCGCTGATGGCTCCCAGCAGAGCCACGATTAGCGCGGGCGTGACCAGTCGTGAGCCTGCCCCGAACAGGGCGCGCGCCGCAGCGTCCGCGACGTTGGTTGCGCTGCGCATCTGGACGGCAGGAATTGCATACACGTAGAGGGCGTTGAGCACCGTGTAAAGCGCGATGACAATGCATGTCCCTCCTAGAAGCACGGGCCGCATCGAGCGGCGGCTGGCATGGATTTCTTCCGAGACGTAGGCGGCGGCGTTCCAGCCGCTATAGGTGAACATGACCGGGATAAGCGCCAGCAGCCAGTTCATCGTCCCCAAATGTGCGCCGTTCGAGTGGAAGTGCGACCACGAACCGTTTCCTGTCGCGAATCCCCGGCCAACGAAAACGGCGACCATGCCCACCAGCACTGTTGCCAGCGCGTTCTGGGTAATCTTGCCGGCCGCCAGGCTGCAAATGTGCAACACCGCGAAAAGCGCAATGACCGACGCGGCCGCGAGCGTGCGTGGCGACAGGCTGAGGTTGATTCCGAACAGGTCGAGGGAAAGCACACTGCGGTCCGCCGCAAGTCCGGGGAAATACTGACCGGCAAACATCACCAGCGCCACGGCGCTGGCTGCGACGCTTCCCGAAAACCCGGCGATGAGGGAAGTCCAGCCCGACAAGAATCCTGCCGTGGGACCATAAGCCTTCGAGAGGTAAACGTATTCTCCGCCAGCCGTTGGCCACAGGTTCGCCAGCCTGGCGTAAGAGGCGGCACCAGCAAGGGCGAGTCCCCCGCCCACTATCCATAGCGCCAGCATCGCAGCGGGGTTCGGTACCAGGTTGGCGATAAGGGCGGGAGTTGTGAAGATGCCGACGCCAACCACGTTGGACACAATCAGAGCAATGCCATCACGCTTTCGGAAGGTTCGGCGGAGCCGGCCCGCGGTACCCCAGCGAGGGTCGTAGAGGTCGTCAGCATCGCCGGAACCTGCGCGGGGTACCTCCTGTTGCGAATTATAGGAATCGTAGTTGCGAGCCGCGTCGTCCATCGCTCAACCAACGTTCGTGCCCCTGACAACACGGGCTGGATTAAGCTGCTTTTGGATAAGATGGTGCACCTAGGCTTCCATATCGACCATGGCCACAAGATATTGAAAACAAGGGTGCAAATACTGTTCTATAGTGGTTGAGAAAACGGGCTGGCGGAAAATTACCCAAAACATGCGGGAAAACACGCCCGGCACAGAGCGGGGTTGAGAGCATTTCCAGTCCCTTGCTGGGGGTGTAACATGATGCCTCAGCAGCGGAACTCCTTGTGGCCGGCACCGACGCAGAACCGTTCGTTGACGAAACTCCGGGAGAAGCTCCGGTGCGAGGATTTCTGCACCGTGGCGCAAACGGCGGTGCTGGATTTCTGGTGCTCACGCATGGGGCGGGCGGTAATTGCGGTGCTCCACTATTGGTCGCGCTGGCCGAAAAATTCGCAGTATCAGGATTGACCGTATTGCGCTGCGACTTGCCCTACCGCCAGCGGCGTCCACGGGGCGCGCCGTCGCCCTCCGATGCCAAGGCAGACCAGGCCGGCTTGCGGCGCGCCGTAGATCTGATGAAGCAGCGGTTCAAGGGCGGGGCGTTCCTGGGCGGCAGTTCTTATGGCGGGCGTCAGGCGAGCATGCTGGTGGCGGCCGAACCGTCGCTGGTCGAAGGGCTGCTCCTGCTGTCGTATCCGCTGCATCCTCCGGGACGGCCAGCCCAGTTGCGGACCGCGCATTTCCCCAGCCTACGGTGCCCACTCTGTTCGTCAGCGGAACCAGGGACACCTTCGGCTCGATCGAGGAGTTGGAAGGCGCGATCAAGCTGATTCCCGCCCACCAGAAACTGGTGGCAATCGCAGGCGCGCCGCACGGCCTGTCGCAGAAGTCGAAGAGTATTGACGTGGCGGACGTTGTGGTCAAGGAATTCCAATCGTTTTTCTGCAACGAATAGCAGGTTTAGCCTGGCGGGCAACAACCACTTGGAAACAGCATCCGATTCAGTGCTACAGTTCCAGCGCGCTACTCCCGTCTGAGGGCCCGGCCTCTTCGTCAAACCGATTTCAAACCGAGGAGATGGAAAATGTCAGGCAAGTACTTTTGCTGTTTCATGATCAAGTCATGT
>CAWIMR010000041.1:0-324385 GCA_963837245.1 uncultured Acidobacteriaceae bacterium
CCTCTTGCTCAAGCAAGCCATTCTGGTTCTGCACTCCTGCAATTCATCAATAGGATGCCGCTGCCTGTCAGTGCCTGGGGTGCTTCCCGCCTTCTGATCGGCGATCCACTTGGTGACGCGCGCGTGCAGCACGTCGAGCGGCAAGGCTCCGGCGTCGAGCACTTCATCGTGAAAGGCGCGGATATCGTAGTTCGCGCCCAGTTCCTTCTTCGCCTGCTCGCGCAGTTCGAGAATCTCCATCTGGCCCAGCTTGTAGGCCAGAGCTTGACCCGGCCACGCGATGTAGCGGTCCACTTCGGTCTGAATGTTAGGCTCGTCCATGGCGGTGTGCTCACGGAAGTAGTCCACCATTTGCTGGCGGCTCCAGTGCTTGTAATGCACACCGGTGTCCACCACCAGCCGAATCGAGCGCCACATCTCATTCTCCAACCGGCCGTATTCGCTGTACGGGTCCTGATAGAAACCGACGTCCTTGCCCAGCCGCTCGGAGTAAAAGGCCCAGCCTTCGGAGTAGGCGTTATAGCCTCCATACTTGCGGAAGGGCGGAATGTCGGTCAGCTCCTGCGCAATCGAGAACTGCAGATGGTGTCCGGGTATGCCTTCGTGATAGGCGATGGCTTCCACGTTCAGCAGCAGGCGGTGCTCGGGATCATACTCGTTCACGTTGATGCGGCCGGGACGTGAGCCGTTGCCGGCTCCCACTGAGTAGTCGGCCGGGACCGCGTTGGCCGCGCGGAAGGCTTCCATTGGAACCACCACCAGTTTGTTTTTCGGCAGCCGGCCAAACAACTGCGGCAGCTTGGGGTACATCTGGTCGGTGTAGTGCTGATACAGGTCGAGAATCTGCTGGCCCGAAGTACCATGCACCTTCGAGTCCTGGCGGATGTGTTCGTTGAAGCTCTTCAGGTCAGCGAAGCCCTGCTGCTTGGCGATGGCCAGCATCTGCGACTCGAGATCGGCCACCTGCTTCAGCCCCATCTGGTGAATCTGCTCGGGCTGAAACGAGGTGGTGGTCATGTGCCGGACCTCATACTGATAACGGGCATCGCCGTCGGGCAGGGACCAGACTCCCATCTCGGTGCGGCCCTTCGGCGCATAATCGTTTTTTACAAAGGCAGCAAACTTGGCGTAGGCGGGATTGACTTCGGCTTTGACCGTCTTTCTCACCTCGTCGCGCAAGCGTTGCTGATCGGCGGCTGAAAACCCTTCAGGAAATTGCAACACCGGCTGCATGAAGGGACTCTTCATTTCGCTGGCGTCGGCAATCTCCTGCGCCTGAACCGTCACCTTCTCAAGCAGAAATTTGGGCGGCATGAGCTGGTCGCGCAAACCCAGCTTCATGTCTTCGGTGACCTGATCGAACACGCGCGGCAGTTGGTGCAGACGAGCAATATAGTTCTTGTAATCCTGCACCGTTTTGAAGGGCATCTGCGTCGGCATGGACGCGTAGTTCAAGTGCACGCCCCAGAACTGGTTGACCGGCATCTTCCAATTGTTGAACTTCGCGCCCTCCACGTCCTCGCGCAGGTCGCGCACCATCAGTTGCTGATTGAGCACCTCTTCGTCCGGGAACCCGGAGGTGTCAATGGCCTCGAAGACCTTGAGTTGCTGTTTGGCATGTTCGACCTGCTTCGCAATCGCCTCTGGCGAGTAATCGCCCAGGCGGTCGTTGTAGCGGGTGTCGCCGACGTACGTGGCGAATTCGGGATAGGTGCGGAGCTGGTACTCCCATTCCGCCTGCAAAGCGTCGCGCAACTGGACGCGGCGCGCCTCGAGGGTACTGCCGCTGTTTTGGGCGGACAACGCTACGGTGCAGGCTAGAACGATCGATGCAATCACCAACAGTCTCATGCGCAAGAACCTCGTGGGTTTAGGACAAGTGAAGCGCCATCGAGTGGCCGCCCCACACTATATACTCACCGCACGTGTCTGGGCGCTAGCAAGCCCTTGATTTTCGCGGGGCCAAAACCGAGAATGAATCTATGACCATTGAGCTCACAGATGAACAGCAGCGAATGATTGACCTTGCGGTTGCTTCGGGGGCCTACCATAATCCCGATGAAGTGATCGGGACCGCACTCGCCATGCTCTACGAAGATATTGAGGATGGAATCGTCTCGGATGCACGGGCAGGAGAGCCGCGCTTCAGTCTGGATGAAGTTGAGGCCGAACTGCGGGCGCTGGGCAAAATCAAGTGACGTTGTATGAAATCACTTTTGCGTCATCGGCCAAAAGAGAATTCCGTGACTTGACGCCAGATGTTATCGAACGCATCCGGCCAAAAATACGCGACCTCGCTAATGACCCGCGACCTGCAGGTTGCAAAAAACTTCATGGCTATAAAGATCGTTGGAGAATCCGGATCGGCGATTACCGGGTTGTCTACACGATCAACGATGCCGCGAAAACTGTGGATGTGACGCGGATCGCACACCGCCGCGACGTGTATTGATCGTGAACTCGCACCTTACTTGATCCAAGGTCGCTGGCTCACTCTCCAATTATCTTCAGCAAATGGAAATACCTTCTCGCCTTGTGCACGTCTTTGGCGATCTGCTCGCGCAGCGCTTCGACCGACGGGAACTTGATCTCCGGCCGCAGCCGTTCCAGAAAGATCAGCTCCAGTTCGGTTTGCGCCAGCAACTCGATGGGGTGGAAGTTCAGCAGGTGGCTTTCGATGGCGAAGGAATCAGCGCCGAACGTGGGACGATTGCCAACGTTGGTCACCGCCTCGAAGCACTCGCCGCCAACGCGCAGCCAGGTGATGTAAACGCCGTCGGCAGGAACGAGTTCGTCGTAGCGCGACAGGTTGATGGTGGGCACGGTGTACTTGTGGCCGTAGCCGCGGCCGCGCCCCGGATTGGAGAATATGCTGAACGGCCGTCCCAGCAATGCGCGCGCCTTGCCTACTTCTCCCGCCGTAAGAAGCTTGCGGATTTCGCTGCTGGAAACGTGATGCCCGCGCCGCGAGAGCTCCGAATAGACGACCGCCTCGAAACCCAGTTCCTTGCCAAGTACATCCAGCGTACGCACGTTCCCTTGCGCCTTGTGGCCGAAGTGAAAGTTGTAACCCTCGTGCACCTCGCGGGCGTGCAAAGTCCCCACCAGCACCTCGCGAGCAAAATCCTGAGCCGGCATCAGGGAGAGATCGCGGGTGAAGGGCAGCACCAGCACGGCATCCACGCCGGCCTGCTCCAGCAGTTGTAACTTGATGGGTAATGGGGTGAGCAGTTTAGGTGCGACATCGGGCCGCAAAATGCGGAAGGGATGCGGCTCGAAGGTCACCACCACCGCCTTGCCGCCCAGCCTGCGCGCGCTCTCCGCCATACGCCGCACCACCTCCTGGTGGGCGAGATGCACGCCATCGAAGTTGCCCACACTCGCTACCGTGGGACCAAGTTGCGGCGGCACATCCTCAAGTTTGTGGAAGACTTGCATGGGCTGGCGTCCTAGAGGTCGAAGTCAAGTTTGAGGCCATCGTGGGCCAGGCGAACATTCGCCGGCAGAGTGGCATTGGTTTCGTCATGCGGCAGGTCGTGCGCGATGTGGGTGAAGTAGGCGCGCTTCGGTTGCAGCCGCTCCACCAACTCCAGCGAACTCTTCACCGTGGAGTGGGTGGGGTGCGGATGGTGCCGGAGAGCATCCAGAAACAGGATGTCGAGACCCTGCAATTGGGCCAACGACTCCTCCGGGATGCTGCTGAAATCGGTAAGATAGGCGGCCGAGCCGAAGCGATAGGCCTCGATAGGAACGTCGCCATGAAATACCGCCAGTGGCGAAAACGTTGCTCCAAACAGCTCCAGCGGCCCATTGACAGGCTGTATCTCGACTTGCGCGAGTCCACCGTACTTGTAGTCGGCCTCGAAAATATAGCGGAAGACGCTGCGCAGCACTCGTGCCGTCATGTCGCTGGCGAACAATGGAATCTTCGTTCCACCGGTGACGCGTGGGAAGCTGAGCGGGCGAACATCATCGAGTCCGAGAATGTGGTCGGCGTGGCCGTGGGTATAAAGCACGGCGTCAATCTTGCGGATGTGCTCGCGGATGGCCTGCTCGCGGAAGTCTGGCGTGGTGTCGATTACCACGGTCCGCCCGCCCCACTGCACCATGATCGAGGGGCGGGTGCGCCGGTCGTGTGGGTCCGCCGAAGTGCATACGCGGCAGTCGCAGCCGATGGTGGGCACGCCCATCGAGGTTCCGCTGCCCAGCACCGTGAGCGTAGCTTTCATCCGACCTTGATGTCAGTACCCGGACCGCCCTTGGGCGGATGGGTGATGAGGTTGGTGACTTCCAGGTAGGCCATGCGGACTTCGTAGAGGCAGTTCTGCAGCATATTTTCCTCGACCGAAGTGAGATTGCCTTTGGTCTTCTCCTGCAGGATGGCGAGAGTGTCGATGGTCTGCCGCGCGCCGATCAGGTCCACCCCAGGCTTCTCTCCCGGCGGCGCAGCGAGCCCCAGTTGCATGAGCGCGCTCATGTAAACCGACGCGACAAACTTCTCGAAGGTCATCTCGAAGTCGGTCGCGCGATGCGTCTGCCCCTGCTTGCGCATCTCCTTGTTAATCTGGTCGTCCATTTGCCGGGCCGACTTGTTGTAAGCGTCGGCGGAGGCCTGCTGTTCGGCAGCGCTTGGCGCTTCCGGCTCGGGTCCTTGGGGTGGCGCCATTGTCTGAGCCGAAGCCGCGGGCGGGGGCTGGTTCCGCTCCGCACGTTCGTCATTGGCGCGCTGCTGGGCTTCGCGCTTTTCGCGCTCCCGTTCCGCGCGGCGCTGCTCGTCCTCGACAACGTCCTGGCGCAATTCGCCGTCGGTGCTGAAAAGACGGCGGTCGGTCACTACGAATTCGGATTTCTTCTCTTTTTCTGTCATAAGGTCGCTTGTCGTTATTCGCTCGTGGCTTTTCGATGTCCGCGTCAACTTTCGCTGCGGAAAGGCAGCATCTGAACGATTGCAGTTTGCTCGCCGATCTGCACGGAGGTTCCGGGAGTTGCGGCTTCGCGCCGCACATATCCCAAGGCCAGCATCCGCTCACCGCTGGGGAACGGGACCCGTGCCGCGCTGGTAATCTCGCCCACATCCTTGTCGCCAGCGCGGACTTTCGTTCCCGCGGGCGGCAAAAGGTGGTCCGCGTCACCTTGAATCTCGAATCCTGCAAACATGCGATGCACGTTGCCGCGCGAGCGAATGCGCTCCACAATCTCCTGCCCAATGTAGCAGCCTTTGGCAAAGTTCAAGGCGTAGTGCTGGCCGGTCTCCTGCGGAAGATCGCGTTCCCGCAGATCGACACCGAAACGAGGCACACCCCGTACAATGCGGTATAGCTCCAGCGCATCGCTGCCGACCGGAGTTGCGCCGGCACCCACTAATGCGTCCCAAACTTTGTCTGCATTCTCGGCAGAAAACCAGATCTCGTAAACGTCCATCGGGGGCTGAGCACTGCGTGCGACCGAGATGCCGACATCGCGCCAAACCGTGTCGATCACCTGGCCCGGCACAAGCTGTCGGATTCCGACGTCAACGTCGAACAGTACCTCACGCGCGTTCGGACCCGCCACACCGATGGTGGCAAGATTGTCGCTGACGGGAGTGACCTCGACGTCGTCCATGATGATGTAGCGCTCGAAAATGGCAGCGATAGCGGGCGCTTGCTCTCGGTCGGTCGTCACCAGCAGGTAGTCGCCCCGGTTGTAGACGACAAGGTCCCCCTGAATGCGTCCCTGCGCGCTGAGCAGAAAACTGTACACCCCGTGCCCCGGCGCGAGGTCGCGAACATTGTTGGTGACCATGCCATTCAACCAGCGGACGCGGTCTTCCCCGCTCAGCACCAGCTTGGCTTGCCAGCTCATGTCAAAGATGGCACAGCCGTCCAGCAGAGCGCGAAATTCCTCCTGACGATCGCCGAACGCAGCCGGAGTCTCGCCGCCGCGATAGCGTCCGGCACGGGCGCCGGAGGCCGCCAACTTCTCCTGCATCGTGGTCACAAAGGTACCCAATCCTTCGATTATAGCGAAGCAAGGGAGGTCGCTGCGGGCGTCTGAGTAGGCCTCGCGCCCGCTCACTCGTAATAACTTCGGACCCAGCGATGCCCCCGCAGTTTGCGCAGTGTTTCTTCCGGAAGCGGCCCCGCGTCCGATGCCGCTGTATTAGCGACGACATGCCTGGTGCTTCGCATCCCGGGAATAATCGTGGAAACGACGGGATGGGAGAGGCAGAAGCGCAACGCGATTTGCGGCATTTCATGCATGCTGATGCCGAGATCGACCGCGATCGCCAGCACACGCTCCCAGGCTTCCTGCTTGCGGCTGCCCGCAAAGTACATGTTGCGGAAATCGCCGTCGGGGAAGGTCGTGTCGGGCGTAATCTTGCCGGTCAGGCTGCCTTCATCGAACGGCACACGCGCGATTACGCCGATGCCGTACTGCTGACAGTAGGGAAACAGTTCGTCCTCGGGCGACTGGTCGAAAATGTTGTAGATCACCTGCACCACGTCAACCAGGCCGGTATCCAGCGCCTTGAGCGCGTTGGCTGGCTGATGGCTCTGGATCGAGATGCCCACGTACTTCGCGTTGCCGGATGACTTCATGGCGAGAACGGTGTGTTGCCATTCTTTGTCCGTGGCCCAATCGTCAATCCATGTGTGGAACTGGTAGATGTCCACACTCTTCCGTCCGAGGTTCTTCAGGGTTTCGTCGAGGCAGTCCACGACATATTCCCTGGGGAAGGTATTGCGAAGGGGAGTGCCGGGCTTCACCGACCAAACGTAATCTTTGGGTGGCACCTTGCTGGCGATGACGACGTCGTTCGAGTGGCCAAAGCATTGCGCGATGAGGCGCTCGCTGTGGCCGTCGCCATAAGCCAGGGCCGTATCGTAGAAGTTGACACCGGCCTCGCGCGCAGCCCGCAGCGAGCGCAGCGACTCTTCGTCCTCCGCGCCCACCCATTGTGCTCTGCTGATGCCCCAGGCGCCGTAGCCGACTTCACTAACCTTAAGACCCGTTTTACCTAATGATCGATAGCGCATGAATGAGCTCCCTTCTGCTCTGCATATCCAAGTACCACGGAGCACACGGAGCTCACCGAAAAACCTAAAGGCCGCTCCGTAGACCTATTTCATGACCCGGTTTGTATCAGGGCATGGCTTCAGCCATGCCGCAACCCAGTCAATCAAGAGCTCGGGCTTTAGCCCCTGACAGCGTTTTGTTTTACATCTGCCGGGGCTAAAGCCCGACTGTTTCTGCACCCTGTTCGGCACGACTAAAAAGTCGTGTCCTGATACGAACCGAAGAGATTTGTGAAATGAGCGATATTTGCGAAACTCAAACTCGGCCTGCCTTCGCACCGCAGATGGAGCTGACCACCTCCACCGCCTGGGCGCACTGCTCGCAGTCCACGTCGAGGTGGGTAACAAATCGAATAAATTGCGGACCTACCCCGTTAGCCAGCACGTGTTGTTCGGCCAGCTTGCGCGACAACGCATCGGAGGTCATGCCGGTACCGCTGATGTCGCACATCAGGATGTTGGTCCGTACTTTGCCGGGATCGATGTTGATGCCGGGAATTTCCGCCAGCCCCTCGGCAAGTAAGCGCGCATTGGCGTGGTCCCGCATCAGTTTCTGCGGGCCGTGCTCCAGAGCGATAAGGCCCGCAGCGGCCAGGATACCTGCCTGGCGCATGCCCCCGCCGAGCGCCTTGCGAATGATGCGGCCGCGGTCTATCAGCTCCGCGCTGCCCACCAGCAACGAACCCACGGGAGCACCCAGTCCTTTGGAGAGGCAGAACATCACGGTGTCGGCCTTCGCGGTAAGCCCGGCCACCGGAATTCCAAGCGCCACGGCAGCGTTAAAAATGCGCGCGCCATCAAGATGCACGGGCAGCCCCGCCTGATGCGAGTTGTCGCAGACCTCGTCGAACACCGCGGGCGGCGTGATGGTCCCACCGGCCATATTGTGCGTGTTCTCCAGTGAAACCAGGCCGGTCTTCGCCGCATCGTAGCTCTTCGGCTTCAGCTTCGACTTAACGTGCTCCCAGGTCACGAATGCCATCCTCCGCCCACACGGTCCGCGGTACCACGCCGGAGAAGTGCGCCATCATCGCCATTTCGTAGTTGAAGACGTGGCCGCGTTCTTCGCAGATGACCTCCTGTCCATGATGGGTGTGCAGCTTGATCGCGATCTGGTTGCCCATCGTCCCGCTGGGAACGAATAGTGCCGCTTCACGTCCGAAGATCTCCGCCGCGCGCTGCTCGAGGCGATTGATGGTCGGATCTTCGCCGTAAACGTCGTCGCCCACCTCGGCCTCAAACATGGCTCGCCGCATTTCAGGAGACGGCTTGGTGACCGTATCGCTGCGCAGGTCGATCGCAGTCGCAGTGCGCCGGCTGGTGTTGACACCGGATTCGGGAGCGGAGGAATACATGGATGTTAGTCTATCGAATCGCGCAGGTCCCATTCGGCTAAGCGCTAAATGCCTTAGTCCTCGCCTCTAGGTCCCTGCGCTTGCCCTTCGGCTCTTGCAAGAAACGCGCGAACACCTCATTCGACAGGAGCCGCCCTCGCGCAGTCAGCCGTAACACCTCGTCTTCGACTTGTAGCAATCCGCCGGCGGCGAGTTCGTTGATCGCGGGCTGACAGCAGTCAACCGCCTCATCACCAAACTGTTCCCCCAGCAGGCGAATCGAAACTCCGCGATTCATGCGCAGCCCAAGAAAAAACGATTCCTCCAGCGCCGCTTGCGCGTCCACCAGCGTGCGCGACGAGCGAAGCTGCTGGGCGCGCGCGGTCACCGGATCCAAATCGTTCACCCGCGCAGAGTATCCCTCCAACGAATCCGGAGTTGCGAAGCGCACGGTCTGCACGCCTTCAGCCTGCAGCGCATGGTCCGCCGGGAGCATCGAGTGTGCGTCAAGTCCGAATCCGAGATAGGGCTGCCGCGTCCAGTACTTGAGATTATGCCGCGAGTCCCACAGGCCGATGCCGTGGGTAACGGGACGCGCGAAATTCGAAATCTCGTATTGCTCGACGCCACCCCTCTCGAGGCGCTCGCATGCCGCGAGGTATAAGTCAGCTGTGAGATCGTCGTTGGGAACACAGTGCGCGTGATAACGGCTGCCGCCCGCAAGTAACTCGGTGCCGAGGCGTGAGTCCTCGTCCACCTCCAGCATGTACACGCTGACGTGGGGCACGCCGCTAGCCAGCGTCTCGCTGAGCGAAAACTGCCAGCTCTCTTCAGTTTGGTGGGGCAAACCAGCGATCAGGTCGAGACTGATGTTGCCGATCCCGCTGGCGCGCAGGCGCCCAATGTCCGACAGCGTAATGGCCCGGGTGTGCAACCGGCCGACAGAAGAAGACTCCTTGTCCACGAACGATTGCACGCCCAAGCTCACGCGATTGACGCCGCAGCGGAGCAATGCTTCCAGAATCTCATCGGTGATGGTACCTGGTGCGCACTCGACCGTGATCTCGGCCGCTCGGTCAACGTCGAAGTTGTCGCGGACCGCCAGAAACAGGCGTTCCAACTGATCAGGCGCGAGCACCGACGGCGTGCCACCGCCAAGGTAAATCGAATCTACGCGGCGTTCGAGATCGCCACCGAGATGCTTCGCGATGCGCTCGGCGGCTTGAACCTCCTCAGATACCTGCCCGACGTACCGGTCAAACAGTGCGCGCGAGAACACTCCGGAGGCAAAGTTGCAGAAGCTGCACTTGGTACGGCAGAACGGCACCGAGATGTAAATTCCTTGTGACAAGAGGCTCGCGAGGCGAATATCCGGAGATTACAGTACTCTTGGATTATTATCTCCCGGCATGAAGAAACGCGTCGTCATCACCGGCATGGGCGTGGTCAGCCCCAACGGCATCGGCAATGAGGCTTTCTGCCGCGCGGTTCTGGCTGGAACCAGCGGAGTAAAGCGTGTCCGCAGCTTCGACGCCAGCGACCTGCCGGTACAGATCGCCGGCGAGGTGCAGGACTTTGACGAACTGGCCTGGGTTGATGCGCACGAGCGGAAGCACGTCTCGCGCGCGGTGCCCCTTGCGCTGGCGGCGTCCACCGAGGCATTGCGCGAAGCAGGCATCGAAACCTCGCAACTCTCCCTGGAACAGCAGCGCGAGATTGGTGTGCTGCTCGGTTCTGGTGGTGGCGCGCAGGAATTTTCAGAAGAGCAAGTCCGGTTGTGGCTGCAAGGGAAGGTGAAACAAGTCAGCCTGTTCTGCATTCCGAGCGGCACTATGGGTACGCTCTCCAGCGAGATCAGCATGCGCTTCGGCCTGCGCGGCATGAGCCACGTCATCACAACTGGCTGCACCTCGTCTACCGACGCGTTCGGCTATGCGCTGCGGCAAATCCAGTTCGGCTTTCTGCCAATGATGCTTGTCGGCGGGGTGGACGCGCCGATCGCGCCCGGAATCATGAAGGGCTTCACCCTGATGAAGATTATGACGGCTTCGTGGAACCATGCTCCGGAACGCGCCTCGCGGCCCTTCTCGGCCGATCGCGACGGCTTCGTGGTGGCGGAAGGCGCGTGGATGTTTTTCCTTGAGGAATTCGAGCATGCCCGCGCCCGCGGAGCGCGAATTCTGGCCGAAGTCACCGGCTATGGATCGACCTGTGAGGCCTTCCATCGGGTCCGTCTGCAGGAGTGCGGCGAGGAGCCGGCGCGCGCCATTCAGATGGCGATGGAAGATGCTGGCATCGCGGCGGCCGACGTTGGCTATGTCAACCTGCATGGCACTTCGACTCAGTTGAATGACCGCATCGAGACCCGCGCTCTGAAGCTGGCGCTGGCCGAGAAGGCCTTCGCAACTCCAATGTCGAGCCTGAAGTCGCAGATCGGGCATCCGCAGGGGGCTTGCGGCGCCGCGGGAATTGCCGCCACCCTGGTCGCCATGCAGCACGGGCAGATTCCGCCGACCATCAATCTGGAAAAACCTGATCCGGATTGCGACCTCGATTATGTCCCGCAAGTGGGACGGCACGCCGCGATCGAACATGCAGTGTGCAACTGCATCGCCTTCGGTTCGAAGAATTCGGCGCTGGTGTTGCGCAAGATCGCCTGTGAGACGCTCGCGGCAATCTTTTCCATCCCGCCCTGCTCCGAACTCGTCTATATGACTTCAAGCAATTGTTTACAATCATCTCGGGGACATGTCTGGAATCCACGAAGAAGAAGTATTAGGCAAGGCATATGACAGCAGGCTGATGAAGCGCCTGCTGACCTATCTGCACCCGTACAGGGTGCAGGTGGTGATTGCTCTGATTGCGATCGTACTGAAGGCATGCGCTGACGTGCTCGGCCCGTATCTCACTAAAGTCGCCATCGACAAGTATCTCGCCAGCCACACCGAAGCGCATTCCCTCCTGGACCGGTTTCTCAGCCCACGGCCGATGACCGGCATCGCGCAGATTGCCGGAATGTACATCGGCATTCTGCTGTTCAGTTTTCTGCTGGAATTCACCCAGACCTACGTGATGCAGTGGACCGGGCAGAAAGTTATGTTCGACCTGCGCAGCGAGATCTTCCGGCATCTGCAACGGCTGCACATCGCATTCTTCGATAAGAACCCGGTGGGCCGGCTGGTCACGCGCGTCACCAGCGACGTGGACGCCCTGAACGAGATGTTTACGGCGGGGGTCGTCTCCATCTTCGAAGATGTCTTCGTGCTGCTCGGCATCCTGGTCATCATGCTGAACATGAACTGGCGGCTGGCGCTGATCACCTTTGCCGTGCTGCCGCTCATCTTCTATGCCACCTCCATCTTCCGCCGGAAGGTGCGCGAGAGCTACCGGCGGATTCGCGTTGCCATCGCCAGGATCAACGCTTACCTGCAGGAGCACGTGACCGGCATCGTCGTCCTGCAATTGTTCAACCGCGAGAAAAAGTCGTACGAGCGCTTCGAGAAGATCAACCGCACCCACATGGACGCTTTCAAGGACGCGATCATGGCGCACGCCGTGTACTACCCGGTGGTGGAAGTGCTTTCCGCAACCGCAATCGCCTGCGTAGTGTGGTTCGGCGGCAACCAGGTGATTCGCAACCTGGTAACGCTCGGCGTGCTGGTGGCGTTCATGCAGTACGCGCAGCGCTTCTTCCGGCCCATCCAGGACCTGAGCGAGAAATACAACATCCTGCAGTCGGCGATGGCGTCGAGCGAGCGCGTCTTCAAACTGCTCGACACGCCAGCCGAGATCGTGTCGCCGGCTTCGCCCAAAGTGCCGGATGGACCAGGCCGCATCGAGTTCGACCACGTCTGGTTTGCTTATCGCACCCTGGCGCAGGCGGCCGAGGAAGCTGCCAGCAAGGGCGAAAAACTCAAGACGGCCGGAGGCAACGGAAATCTCGCCCAGGAATATGACTGGGTGTTGCGCGACGTGTCGTTTAGTATCGAACCGGGCGAGACGGTGGCTATTGTTGGCCACACCGGCGCCGGCAAGACCACCATCATCTCTCTTCTGCTGCGCTTCTATGACGTGCAAAAAGGCGCAATCCGGATTGACGGCATAGACGTTCGCGACATGGACCTGATGGATTTGCGGCGGCGCTACGGCGTCGTGCTGCAGGACCCGTTCCTCTTCTCGGGGACGGTTGCCGGAAACATTCGCCTGGGCTCGAGCTGGATTGCCGACCAGGAGGTCGAGAATGCCGCCGAGCAAGTTAATGTGGCCGACTTCATTCGCTCCCTGCCCGGGGGCTTCGGGGAAGAAGTGCGCGAGCGCGGTAGCACACTTTCCACCGGACAGAAGCAGCTCATCTCGTTTGCCCGAGCCCTGGCGCACAACCCCAAGATCCTGATTCTTGACGAAGCGACGTCGAGCGTTGACACGGACACCGAGTTCCGGGTGCGCGAGGCGCTGACGCGTATGGTGGAAGGCCGCACTTCGATCATCATTGCGCACCGGCTGAGCACCATCCAACGTGCCAACAAGATCATTGTTATGCATAAAGGCAAGGTGCGGGAGATCGGCACTCACCAGCAACTGCTGGCGCAGCGCGGCATTTACTGGAAGCTCTATCAACTGCAATATAAGGACCAGGAAATTCCTGCCGGGATTTTAGCCGGCGAAGTAACTGGACCCGGCGTCGGTGTCTCGGCGGACGACTAATTCACTATGGCCGCACGCGTACCCTCCGAACTCCACGCTCTCTTCCTCGACGCCTTCAACCGGGGAGACGTCGAATCTTTAGTTGCCCTCTACGAACCGAATGCAGTGCTGGTTATCAGCGGCCAGGCTGTGGTCGGGCACGCAGCGATCCGCGAGGCCTATCAGCATATGCTTGCGCGTCGTGGCCAGATGGAGTTGGAGACCCGCTCTGTGGTCGAGTCTGGAGAAGGGCTGGCCGTGCTGCACGCCGGCTGGACGCTGAGCAGTGCGGGATCCAGTGCGCGTGGCATCAGCACTGAAGTCTTGCGCCGCCAGTCAGACGGCACATGGCTGTTCCTCATCGATGAGCCGCGCACGCCGGAATGACCTTTAACCTAACAAGCCGGGCACCGCTATTTCTCGCTTGACCGTCGCGTCTTCGAATGTTGCAATCCCCTTCTGCCGCCCGAGGTGAGAAACGTGCCGCAAATTCATCCCTTGCTAGCTCTCGGCGTCGCCGCATCCACAGCCGCGACGGACGCTGTATATGTCATGTTCAACGCGGCGGTCTCGTCGCGCAAACGAGTGCCTGCGGCTACGTGGAGCAGCGTGTGGTACTTGCTGTCGGCGTTCGCGGTCATGAGCTACACCCGAAACTGGGTGTATGTCTGCTTCGCGGCGCTGGGATCTTGGATCGGCGCCTACGTCTCGATGACGATTCTGCGACGGCCGCAAAGCAGCTCGGGAGAACTTGACCATGGCGGCCCAAAAATCTCTCCCTAGCCAGAAGCGAGAGCTGGCCGCCGATCGGCTGATTGCCGACTTGCGCACCTGTCATAATCCCACTGTGCGAATCCTCATCTCCGCAGGAGAGGCGTCCGGCGAATTTTATGGCGCAGAACTGATGAAGGCCCTGCGCAAGCTGGTTTCGGAGCGTGAACCGAATACGGCGGTCGAGTTCTTTGGCGTCGGCGGAGAGCAGATGCGCGCTGCCTGCTGTGAGCTTCTGGTCGACGCGAGAGAGATCGCCGAAGTCGGCATCGTTGAGGTCGTTAAGCATATTCCGACTATCTACCGCCGTTTTCGACAGGTGGTGCGCGAAGCCGCACAGCGACGGCCCGACGCTGCCGTACTTATTGACTTCCCCGACCTCAATCTGCGGCTCGCCGGCGAAATGCATAAGCGAGGCGTGCCGGTCATTTATTACGTGAGCCCGCAGCTGTGGGCGTGGAAGCAGGGACGTATCGAACGGGTGCGAAAGTATGTCCGCAAGATGTTGGTCATCTTCCCTTTCGAAGAACGGTTCTACCGCGAGCACGGCATTAAGGCGCAGTTCGTCGGTCACCCGCTGGCTGACCTGCCTGCACCCGCCATCACCCGAGATCAATTCGCCTCCGAACATCATCTCGACGCCAGCCGTGAGTGGATTGCCCTGCTTCCGGGCAGCCGCAGGGCCGAAGTGTCGCGCATTTTCCCGACGTTGTTGGAAGCGACGCAACTTCTAGGACCGGATTACGTTTACACAGTTCCGGTAGCTTCCACTCTCGATCCGCATTGGATGTCTTCGTTCTTGCGCGAGTATGAGGGTCCGCCAATTACATTCACGAGCGATGCCCGCGCGACCTTGCTGCATGCGCGGGCAGCCGCCGTTGCCAGCGGCACATCCACGCTGGAGGCGGCGCTGATCGGAACACCGCTCACAATGGTTTACCGGGTTGCGCCGCTCACCTGGACGCTTGGCCGCCGTCTAGTTAAAGTGGACCGCTTCGCGATGGTCAACTTGATTGCTGAACGTGACGTTGTGCCGGAGTTGGTGCAGATGGATTTCACGGCGTCGCGAGTTTACGCCGAGTTACGCCGGATCATTCCAGATGGTGAAGCACGAGAGACTATGATGGCCGGCTTTCGCGAGGTGCGGCAACGTTTGCAGCCGAAAGATCGCACCGGCAATGCCAGCCAGCGCGCGGCTGAGGCGGTGCTTGCCATATTGGAACGGCAGCCGTGAGTTGTCGCGGAACGCATCTTTCCATACCGTTTTTTCATCATTTATAGTGGGTAACAGGCTAGGAGTTTCCTCCCCAATGCGAATCTCGGCGCGATCCGGTGGACGCGTTCTCATCGTTTTCGTTCTTGCTCTGGTTTCGACCTGTTTTGCGGCCGAGAAGGCACGAATTCAGCTCAATGACATCGCCGTCAATGCGGTTGTTCTTCCGCAGACCCACCAGATAAAAGCGCAGGCCCGGGTAAAGTTCACGGCGCTCGACGACATCAACATCGCGACCTTTGAGCTGCACAATGACCTCAGACCCACGCGCGTGCTCGACAGCACCGGGCAAGCGCTCTCCGCCGAACGCGTCAGCCAGGATTCGACGGTGCGCATCGCCTTGCCGAACGGTATGACCAAGGGAGCAAGCGATACTTTCATTTTCGAATACGAGGGGGCCATTCAGTCGTCGGATGACAGTCCGGTACAGGGGCTGAAACTTGCCTACATCGGCGATCCTATCACCTATCTGCTTTACGCCGGCCGCTGGTTCCCCATGGTGGGGTACGGCATCAATCGCTTCACTTCGACCATCAGCGTCAGCGTTCCTGCCGGATACACCGTTGTCGGCAGCGGCAAAGAGACGACTGGTGCGATTCCGGAATTCAGCGTTGGTGCGAGCACGGGTCGCAAGGCAGCCGCAGCGCAGTCTTCGCCCGCGAAGCTATCTCTTCCCGCCGGTTATAAGACCTATACGTTCACCTACGAAGAGCGGCCGAGCTTCCCCGGCACCATCCTGATCAGCAAGTACGTAGCGACCAAGAGCAGCGAAGGCGGATTGAACATCACGGTGTACACCACGCCAGAAAAGAAGGCGGTCGCCCAGGAATACGCCGACACGGCTGTTAAAGAATTCTTCTTCTACACCAGCACCTTCGCTCCCCCATTCAGCACTACGCTGAACGTGGTTGAGTTGCCTAACGATACCGTTCCCTCGGCTTGGGCTCCGGAGATTGCCGCCCTTGCCTCGCGTTCGTTCAGCACAAAAATCAACTACCGTCTGCTGGCCGACACAATTGCGCATCAGTGGTGGGGCACGATGGTCAGTCCTGCGACCAAGAACGACTGGTGGCTGAACGATGGCTTCGCGCGATTTTCTGAGGCCTTGTATGTGCAGCATGTCGCCGGCAACGCTGGTTTCGAAGAAGTCACCAAGGACATGTCGGTCGGCGCCCTGGCCTATGTCTCGGTCCCACTGGCCGACGTCGGCAAGCTCGATCCGTTTTCGCCCGAGTTCCAGTCGCTGGTGACGGACAAAGGCGGCATCATCCTGAACATGTTGGACTGGGTGATCGGCGAAGAAGCCTTCGACAAGACCATGCGAGGTTTTCTCTCGCAGTATGCCGGGAAGTCCGCCTCGGTGGACGATTTTCGCAAGGTCGCAGAGCAGGCGTCCGGGCAGCAGCTCAACTGGTTCTTTACGCAATGGCTCAATTCGACCGGCGCGCCTGAGTTCAAGAACAAGTACACCGTCTATCGCACCCAGAAAGGCTTCCGTGTGGTCGGCGAGATCCAGCAGGACATGGACCTGTTCCGCATGCCTGTGGAGTTGAAGATTGACACCGACGGCAAGACCGAAACCAAGCGCATTGAGGTTGAGGGCACCAATTCCGCCTACGCCGTGGAAACCTTTGGCAGGCCGCGGAAGATCAGTATCGACCCCGGAAATATGGTCCTGCAGAACTCGAAGGAGTTGCAGGTGCGCACTTCAATCATGCGCGGGCAGCAGGACGTTGAGCAGAACGACCTGGTGGAAGCACTGAAGGAATTTCAGAAAGCGCTCGACGTCAATAAGAACAGCTCGCTGGCACACTATCGCATCGCCGAGGTCTTCTTCCTTCAGCACAACTACCAATCGGCGGCCAATGCTTATCGCGAAGCGCTCAATGGCGACGGCGTTCCGCGCTGGACTGAGGTCTGGAGCCACATTCAACTGGGAAAGATATTCGACCTGACTGGGCAGCGCGAGCGCGCGACTAACGAGTATCGCCAGGCATTGCAGACCAACGACAACACCCAGAACGCGCTCGACGAGGCGCGCAAGTACTTGCAAAGCCCGTTTAACCCGCAGAGCGGAACCAACGGCATGCAGTAGCGGAAGTCGGGGAAGCGCCCGGCTCCAGCCCGGCAAAGCGACCACGGCTGAAGCCTCATCCAAAGGAGAGTCGACATTTTCGCCGGGCTGAGCCCGGCGCTTCCACCGATTTTCTTGTCTCATGGTAGGCCGCAAGTCCGCCCCGAAACTCAACACGACAAGGCTGATGTAAGACTTTATATATTCTGTTTAACTATCAAGTTATGCAATGTCTTATGACGCGCAGCGTGGCCGCTATCATCGCACGAATTTCAGCCCGCTCAATCGTGTGGCCTCTTCTCGTTCGATGCCGTGCGACATCACCAGCACCTGAAATGTCTCACCCATTCCGCCGGGAGCGATCAGGTGTTTGAGTTGCAACGCCACCTTCGCCCGCTCCTGCGGCAGGTTGCACTCCTGGAATGCATCGGCGAACTGAGTCTCTTCGCCGATGCCGATCAGAAACTGCGATTGTGTAACCAGCGCCAACGGATCGAGCCCACCCTCCGCACCTCGCGCTCGCAGCGCGGTGAAATTTACATGTGCCGTAAGGTCCTGCTCTCCCGGAGCCTGGTAGAGCGAGGTCCCGGCCCGATGCTGGCGATACTCCATGAGGGTATCGCGATGCCGTCCGGCAAGCTGCTGCTCGCGTGTGTATCCGTAATCGATCAGCACGGCAAAACCGCGCCTGTCGCGGAGTGCCTCAGCGATGCGCGCCATCCACCCCAGCGATGCCAGAGGCACTTCGACGCGCTCTCCTGTTTCCGGGTGAACACTGTAGTAATCCAGGAACTCATACTCGGCCCCAGAAGGCGGTACGAACATTTCCGAGAATCGGCTGTCGGCCATTCCCACCCGCACCGCGCCCCGATAGTCCACCACCTCGACCGGCAGCGCGTCGAAGAACTCGTTGCCGAAAATGATCAGGGTCTCCCCCGCCCGCGAAGCAGCCAATTCGATGGACTCGAAGATTTGCGCCCGCCCAGCAGAAATGTGCTCTGACAAGCGTTCCTGTAATCGTTCTCGCAAGTGTGCCGACTGCTCCACCAGTGCGTAATGTAGAGCGCGCGAGAAGCTGGGAAAGTGCTTTCCCGACCAATCCAGCACATCGCCCGCGAATAGTCCGCGCCCGGGACCGAGTTCAACGAGATCGATTCGCTCCGGCGAATCCAGCGCGCGCCACATCTCCTCGAATTGCCGTGCCAGCAGACGCCCAAACACAGCATGAACGTCGCTCGAGGTGTAGAAGTCTCCGGCTTTGCCGAACTGCTCGCGGGGGCGCGAATAGTAGCCCAGCTCGGGCTCGTACAAACAGAGTTCCATGTAGCGTGAAAACGGAATGGGCCCTTCGCGACGAATCTCGTCCGCGATGCGCTCGCGTAGGCTCACAGCTTGCCCTCGCGCTCCATCTGCTGATGCTCTTTGCGGTGTTGCGGCGTGCGGACAAACATCTCCACGAGGTAGTCATGCAGGCAGTCGAAGATCTGCCGCTGAAAGGTCCACTCGAATTGTGGATCATCGAGATCGCGGGGATGCATCTCGAAGTAATAGGCATGAACGGGCGGTTCGGTGAATCGCGGCCGGATGACGACTTCGACAGCCTCGCCTTTTACCCGCGCGTCGAATTCGACTAGGGGATGCTCGTACAACCGCAACTGCTGCTGCACGCGGGCCAGGCGATCGGAAGTCATGGCTAGATTCTAGCTTGTTCCCACAGACTCAGATTTGGGGCAAGCCAGTGCATGAAGTCACGTTTCGGGGAACCCGGTTGCAGGAATGGCATCCCGGTGCTACAAACGAAGCTATGGAGAAGACCATCCACATTTACGCCAGCCAGAAGGAAATGAAGGCCGAGGAATATCGCTACTGGCAGAGTCGGCCGGTTCATGAACGGATGGACGCAGTTACTGCCATCACCCTTGCCACTTACGCGATGAAGGACGCGGCCGCGGATGTTCCAAGACTTCAAGGACCTGTTGTCCGCCTTCCACGCCCACGGCGTTAAGTACCTGATCGTGGGCGGCCACGCCGTTTCGTTCCACGCCCAGCCGCGCGCTAACAAAGATATCGATCTGTTCATAGCCGCCGACGCAGCCAACGCGGAAGCGGCGTATGCGGCCCTCGCCAGCTTTGGAGACTCCCTTGACAAGATCAGGGTGGAAGACCTTGCCGATCGGCGCAACTTTGTTCGCTTCGGGCAGGAACCGGTCGCGGTCGATATACTTCCCGGCATCGACGGAGTTGAATTTAATGCGGCCTGGGAACGGAGGGTTGAAGGCATCATCGACCCGGAAAGTGGCCTCAGGGCCGTTTTCATTTCCAAAGACGACCTGATTGCGTCAGCTTGCAGCCGGCCGTCTGCGCGACCTTGCCGACGTTGAGGACATTTGTGAAGCTGCGCAAGCCAAAGGCGGCAAGAAAGAAGAAAAACCTCCGGGACCCTAGTCGTTGACCTATGAACTAAGCCACGTGGCCGAACGCAGGTCGAGTGGGAGCATTACATAGGCAAGAAGGTTCCCTACGATCGCAACTGCCCGAATCTGCCTCCGGGTGAAGGTGTCCCGGCAAAATGAAAAACGGACGGTGGGCCCTTTCCTACTCGTACCGCAAGGCTTCGATGGGATCGAGGCGTGAGGCCTTGATGGCGGGCAGCATCCCGCTGATCAGGCCCACAAACGTCAGGATGACAGTGGCCACCACGACGATTGTCGGGTCAATAATCAGGCGGATATCGGCTGCCTCGGCGTTCTTGGCGACAGCGCTGTAGAAGGTGAGACGTCCAACGCCAAGCGAAACTGCGTAAGCCAGCAGGATGCCGGCAATCCCACCAACAAAAGTAATGGCCAGCGCCTCAGCCAGGAATTGGAAGAGGATGTCGCGCTTGCGGCCGCCCAGGGCCTTTTCCACGCCGATCTCGCGCGTGCGCTGGGTGACGGAGACGAGCATGATGTTCATCAGGCCGACGCCGCCAATTCCCAGCGTCAACGTGCCGATGAAGGCCAGCAGAACCTGCAAGCCCGTGGTTATGATCTGGAACTGCTTCAACTGCTTCATCATGTTGAAGACGAAGATTGCGCGCTTGTCATCAGGCTTGAAGTTGTACTGCTGGGCTAATACCCCGCGCACTTGGCGCTCGACGAGCTCGAATTCATTGCCTTCATAGTCGAGCCAGATGCCGTCGAGATAATGCGTGTCCTTCAAATCACCCATGGTGGTGAACGGGATATAGATCAGCTTGTTGACGCTGTCATCGCCTTCCTGCATGTGGGCCGACAGTATACCGATCACCCGGAAGCTGATGCCGTCAATACGGATGAACTGGCCCAACGCGTACTGGCCGGAGAAGAGTTTGGATTTTGCCTCCGAGCCGATGACCGCCACGCGCGCCCGCGACATCTCGTCTTCCTCGTTCAGCAAGCGGCCCTCACCAAGTTTCAAGGCCTGGATCTGGAACATGGTGGGATAAACGCCGTTGATGGGAAGGGTGTAGGTACGGACATCCTGCTGAACATTGCTCTGCTTCTCGACTACGGGGGTAATGCGATGGACCAGCGGCGCGGCGTTCACGATGCGGTCAATGTCATCGAAGGTGAACTTGATCTTGGTGCCGGCCTTTTGCCCTCCGGCCTGTTGCGAAGTGCGGCCGGGAAAAACGCCGATGATGCGCGTACCCCAGTTGGCGAAGATGGTCTCAATAGCCCGGCCGAATCCCGCGCCGTAGGCAAGCAAGAGAACGACGGTCGCGATGCCCCATGCCATTCCGAGCATGGTGAGCGCGGTGCGGCGCCGGTTGTGACGCATGGCGCCGTAGGCTTGGGTAAGTAGATCTTGCATCATGGAGCTACTCCTGCCTCAAGGCATCGACCGGCTGTAACAGCGACGCTTTGCGGGCGGGATACAGCCCGGCAAAGATTCCCGCCAGCGCCAGTGTGCCGATGGCCAGGGTCGCTGACATATACGACATGGTGGGAGGATCGAAACCCGGTACCTGTCCCAATCCGCTCATCAGAAACATGAGCAGCGCAGCCCCACCCATGCCAATGGCGCCGCTCAACAGAGTGAGGAAGGCCCCCTCCAGGAAAAACTGCAACAGGATGCTGCGGTTGGTTGCGCCCAATGCTTTGCGTAGTCCGATCTCGCGCGTGCGCTCCGTCACGGCAACCAGCATGATATTGACAATGCCAATGGCGCCCAGGGTGAGGGTGACCAGGCCAACGCCGCCGAGAAAGATGTCCATCACGTCGAAAATCTTACCGACCATCTCAGCGTTCTTCACCGTGTCCCAGTCTTCGAAGGCATCCTCGTTGCGCCAATCGAACCCGTGATTGCGGGCCACGATCTTTCGCACTTCCTCGCGGGCCAGGGCGTGCTCGTCGCGGGTGCGCGGCCGGTAGTTCAGGAACGAGACTGCATCCTGCTGCTGTTCCCCGGCCAGGGGAAAGAACTGGTGCATCATGGTGTAGGTGAGGAAGACGCGATTATTGGTCGAATTGTCGTCGCCATGGCCGACACGCTGCACCACTCCCACCACTTCAAAACGAACGTCATTCAGCATGATGAAGCTGCCGACCGCCGTTCTGCCGCCGGGAAATAGGTTCTTCACCATTTCGTCGCCGATCACGCACACAAACCGTTTCTGGGTATCGTCGGCGTCGTTCAGCCAGCGACCACTGTCGAGCGGCAGATAGCGAATGGTGTTGAAGTGGGGCGGGACTCCGACCACTTGCCCGTTGGTGTTACCGAACTCGCTGACCTCGCGGATGTCCTGCCGCATAAGCACCGGCGCAACGGCGCGGACATGCGGAGCTTCCTGCTGAACGTCCAGGTAGTCGCGATAGGTCAGGAAATACTGCCGGCCCGAACTCATGTTCCCTGCGACGGCAGGCGCGCGTCCTGGGAAGATGAACATGATGTCTTCGCCGAGCGAGTTCAACTCGCGGCGATTACCGGAGCGGAAGCCCTCTCCCAGCCCTACCAGCAGCAGCAGGGAGCCGACTCCCCACGCGATACCAAACATCGTCAGGAACGAGCGCAGTTTGTGCGCCCATAACGTTCGCAACGTCTGCCGGAGAATCTCGAAGAAGATCATGGGAGTGGAGGGTGTGTCGCCCCTTTTGTCTGATACGCAGTGGCCGCCCGCTAAGTTCCTCGTATCATTGTCCCATTGGACACCAGAATGCATCGTTCGGGAGCCGCTCGCAGGGTTGGACGTGATGAGCAGCACTTTACTAAGGTGAGTCGTCGGAAAGTTGTGGAAAACGGCACCTTAGCGCCCCAAACAGGCCGAAATTGGTTATATTAGAGATACCGCAACCAGCCATGACCTCTCAGAGCACGGACCGGTTGCAAATCTGTTAAGTCTAGGAGCTAAGTACGATGCCGAAAGAAACACGGGCCAATGACAGCGCCACGCCGAAGAAACGGAGCCGCAAGGCCAAACCCGAAAATGGGACTGGCACTCAAGTGCAGCCGATAACGACGTCGCCCGAATTCGCTCAAGGGTCTCAATCCTTGCCGGTGGTTGAGGAGAAAATCCGCAGGCGTGCCTATGAGCTTTATCTGCAGCGCGGCGGAACGGGCGGTTCTCCTGAGCAGGACTGGCTACAGGCAAAGGAAGAGATTTGCGGAGAACAGCGCATAGCTTAGAACAGACATAGTATTTCGTTTCGGTAGTCTTGGATTATTTCGACAAGTAAACACCTGCGGCCAGAGTTGCATCTAAGTCAGCGGGAGGTGTGTTGTTGCGTGGCATAAGAGTACTGCGACATCACATCGCCTCCCCTCGAAATAAAACCTGGAAATGCACTGCTGTTTGTAGCGGAGATGGGCTAGTATATCTGCCCAGAAAACGCGGAACGATTCCGCGTCGCATACAAGGCTGTGCTTTGTGGCCGGTGAGGGTGAAAGCGTGAATCGACTAAGCGAGGTATTGTTGGTTGACGACAACCCCTTGCAACTCAAGGTTCGTGAAGCCGTGCTGCGGAATGCGGGTTTCAGCGTTGCCATTGCCACCACGGCGGAGAGCGCGCTTGCGATTCTGCGCACTTTCGCCGACCGCATCGGCGTGATGGTCACAGACCACGTCATGCCGCAACACAGTGGTTCAGAATTGGTACGTGCGATTCGCGCAAAGAACGAGTGGCTTCCAATCATTGTGTTAAGCGGTTTGCCGGAGGCGGACGTCGAGTACCGCGACCTCGATGTCATCTTCCGTGCAAAGCCGTTTCCGCCGGCTGAGTTGATTGAGCTCGTCCGTGCGAGTCTCGATGAATCCATGCGAGACCGGGGAGCGGCATAGCCGTATCGCATCGTCAGCCCGCTCCATCGGGAAAAAACCCCTCAAAATGTGATTTAAGTCACATGGCGCTGTGCGCTCAAAGGCGGTATCCTTTAGGACATCCGTAAAGCCTGACTGGTTTCAGTCGGAGGGGCTCGCGGTTTCCACGGGTAGAGGTCTCATCCGATGTCTGATCAAGGACGCAGGTACTTACGTTTTGGCGCAGTGATCGCTGTGATTTTGCTCTCGCTGGGCTATCTGGCGTACACCGGCGTGCAGGACAGCAAGAGCTACTATGTCACGATTAAGGAACTGAACGGCATGGGCAATGGCGCATACACTAAGCGCTTGCGCGTGGCCGGCAATGTTGTACCTGGTTCCATCAAGCGGCAAGGCACGCATCTGGAGTTCCTGTTGGTCGAGCAGGACCGCACCCTGCCTGTGGTTTACAGCGGGACCGAAGCGCCTCCCGACACCTTCAAAGACAACGCCCAGGCTCTGGCAGAAGGCAAGTTTGGACGCGATGGGGTTTTCCGCGCCACCAACATTCAAGCCAAATGCGCTTCCAAGTATGCTCCCAAACAGCCAGGCCAGCCGGGCACCACTCCGACGGCGGACGGGAACGCACAGAAGGCCGCGTTGACGGGAGCTCAACCTGGCGCGCAGGGACAGTAACTCACTGGAAGCGAAAATTACGGAAGCACGTCACATGACAGGCACAAGCGACCTCTCTCCCCCGCCTGTCATCGTCCTGGAAAACCTGGTGAAGTTCTTCGGCCGTTTTGCGGCGATCCGCGGCATTTCTGCGAGCTTCGCCGCCGAGCGTCTGTACGTGGTGCTGGGCGATAACGGAGCCGGCAAGAGCACGCTGTTGCGCATCGTCGCCGGACTGATGGAACCGAGCCAAGGCAAGGTTACCTTGTTGGGCGCAGCCAGGATTCGCGAGGTCGCGCAGCGCGTGGGATACATGGGCCACGCTCCCCTGCTCTATGACGAATTAAGCGCCATGGAGAACCTGCGTTACTTCGCCGGCCTCTACGGGCTGCACGATGAGGGTATATGCAAGGACGCGATGTCAATGGTCGGCCTCGATCCCGAGCTCTCGCGGCGCGCCGGTCAATACTCCCAAGGGATGCGGCAACGATTGTCGCTAGCGCGAGCGGTCCTCCACGATCCTGAGCTGATCCTGCTGGACGAGCCGTTTTCCAACGTGGATGCACATTCAGCACGCGAGATGGCGGCAGTGCTGGGGCGCGTGCGCGACCGGGGAAAAACCATCTTCGTGGTCACGCACCAGGCCGCGCTGATGGAAGGCATTGCCGATGAGTTCGTGCACATGACAGCCGGCCAGATCGACGCCCGCGAAGAGATGGCGCGCGCTGGGAACATGGCCGGCTCTCAGGTGGGGACGACGTCATGACCACGTTCGCCATGACGCGCGCGACGTTGCTGAAAGATCTACGCATGGAGTGGCGCTCCAAAGACGCCATCAATTCCATGCTGTTTTTCGCCCTTCTGGTGGTCGTGATTTTCAGCTTTGCTTTCAATCCTACGGCCGAGGAGTCGCGGCGCATTGCTGGCGGTTTGGTCTGGGTGGCGTTTTTATTTGCCGCGGTAGTGGCTCTGAACCAGACTTGGGCGCGCGAATTGCGTAACCAAGTGCTGGACGCCTATCGCGTTTCGCCCGCACCGCCCAACGCGCTGTTCCTGGCCAAGGCGGTCGGCAACTTCCTCTTTGTCGTGGTTCTGGAAGCGCTGATGGCCCCGCTATTCGTCGTGTTTTACGAGCTGCGCTCGGTGGGTCCGGTCTGGCAATTGGTCGTGGTCGCGCTGCTGGGAACGTGGGCCCTGGTGGTGAACGGCACCTTCTTCGCGGCGCTATCCATTCGCACTCGCAGCCGCGAGATCATGCTGCCGCTAATTCTCTTCCCTATCTCGATTCCGGCGTTGCTCGGCATGGTGGACGCCACCACGGCAATTCTCACGGGGGAATCCTCCCCTGATTTCTGGATCAAGATGCTGGCGGTTTACGATGTGGTGTTTACGGCAGTGTGTCTACTTCTCTTCGAAAGTGTGTTGAACGCGGAATGAAATCTCTCTTCCTGGCTTTCGTGGCATTCACGGTTGGCCTGCTGGCCTTCAGCACCTATCAGGGACTGTTCGTAGCGCCTACTGAGCAAACCATGGGAGAGGTGCAACGAATCTTCTATTATCACGTGCCCTCGGCGTGGACAGCTGGCGTATGCTTTTTTGTCAATTTCTTGGCGTCGGTGATGTATTTGTGGAAACGCAATGCCGCAAGCGACGCTCTGGCTGCGGCGTCGGCTGAGGTTGGGGTAATGTTCTGTACCATCGTTCTGATCACGGGACCGATCTGGGCGCGCCCGGTCTGGGGCATCTGGTGGACTTGGGACGCGCGGCTCACCACAACGCTGGTGTTGTGGCTCATCTACGTGAGCTATCTGGTGCTGAGGCGCTTTGCTGCGGGCGGACAAACCCAGGTCCTGGCCGCCGCGCTGGCCATCTTCGGGTTCGTGGACGTGCCCATTGTCTATATGTCGATCCGCTGGTTTCGTACCCAGCATCCGTCGCCCGTGATGGGAGGCGGTGAGAACTCGGGACTTGATCCCGCCATGCTACAAGCCTTTTTCTGGAACTTGCTGGCATTTACCTGCGTGGGAATCGTACTGATGGTGTTGCGATATCGCTTGCAGTTGCTGGAAGAAAAGGTGGAAGCCACGCATGCAGCCGCCGCTTTGCAGGGAGGCGCACGATGACCGGCCCCGTCGCACTAAAAGCTGCTTACATCGTTACCTGGGTGATTCTGCTTGGCTATCTCGGTTCCCTGCTGCGCCGTTTTCGGCGTGTGCGCGAGGAGATGACGGACTTGAAGCGCTCGTCGTGAGTTACCGAAACGGGTTTACGATGCGAACTCCGTCGATCTCTCGAGCGTCTTGCATATCTTCCGATAGCAGCACACTACACCCCGCCTGTTTTGCAGCCCGCAAAATTAGAGCGTCCCAGAAAGAAAACCCGTGAAGCCTGTGGAGGTCTATGGCGGCGAGGACATCAGCAACTTCGGGGAAGGCGACATCGAACTCGGCAAGTAGTTCGACCTTCCTGCGAGCCACGCGCGCATCAACACGCAGTTTTCGCGTGACGGTGACGAAATACTCTTGTAGCACTTGCAGCGATACCACGCCAGTTCCAGCGCGCCGGTGCTGGGCAAGGAGATCAAGGGCACGTCGCTGTTTTGCCGGTGCTGCCTTGTCGTCCGAGTAGACGAGGACATTGGTGTCGAAGAAGCTACGGGCGCTCATGAATCTCGTCCCGATTGAAGCGCCAGCCACGCGAGTGGCCCCGATTTGACAGCCGCTTGAACTCCTCAATGCTGCGCTCAGGATCGTCGCTCCCGGCCAGCTTTTGCAAGTAATCCCGGATAAGCTGATTAAGACTCTTGCCGAGTGCGTCGGCCTTCTTGCGGGCGCGAGCAACTATTTGCTCATCGATGGATAGAGTAACGTTCATGGGCACAGTATACGTGTACAAGTATCCCGTGTCCACCCCCCCCCGGGCTTCTTTGAGGGAATGCGTGCCGCACTTCCAGACAGAAGCGAAACTTTGGCAGTGTACGCCAATCGAGTCAAGTTCTCGACCGGCCGCGACATCACCCTGTCGCCCAAACAGGATGGACCGCCGGTAAATTATTTCGTTTATCCTTATATCGGGGTTGATGGCAAGCCGTAGGAGGCCGTTGGCAAGCAATTCAGCTTTGAAGAATTGAAAGCCGGAAAGCAAAAAGCTTCGGGATCACAAATGCCGGCAGGTTCGCCGGGAATGCAAACACTGCAACTTCGGCCCGTGTTGCGGGCCGGAGGGACCCTGAATCACGTTGTAGTGCATGGTGACATTGGGACCGATGGAATTATTCATTTTCGCTCGCTTTCATGCCCGTGCAGGCAATGAGAATGCCGTCGCGGATGCGCTGGACGAGGTACTTGCTCCTTCTCGCAAAGAACCCGGCTGCCTCAGCATTCACGCCTTTCGTTCGGTCCGTGATGGCCAGCTGTTCTACATTCACTCGCGCTGGAGGAACGAGGAAGCCTTCGACGTCCACGCCACGTTGCCGCACACCGTGCGATTCCTCGAACGCGTGGAGCCCCTGATCGATCATCCCCTCGATGTAACGCGGGCGGAGCTCATCGGCTGAAATCGCATTTGAAATCTGTCTCCTGGCTGTCCCCGACAACGCCTTTTTTCCTTTCAACGGGTTCCTATGTAGAGAAGCTGCTGGACGGAATACGATAAAGGAGTCCAACTTTCAGGAACCTTTGGTTTCTGCCGGGCGAAATACGGATGGAAACCAGATCGGGTTCACCACCGAGGTGACGTTGCTGAATTTGACCGACGAACAGCTGCTTGCGCAAGCGCTGGCCGGAGATGAAGACGCGTTCACCGTCCTGTACCGCAGGCGGCAGGGCCCCGTTTTTCGGTTTGCTCTGCACATGAGCGGCTCATCGCATATAGCGGACGAGGTGACGCAGGATGTGTTCGTGTTCCTGCTGCAGCGGGGCCGCGACTTTGACCCCTGCCGTGGCGCGCTGGGAGCATACCTGTTCGGGGTGGCGCGTAACTACGTTCGCCGTGCGCTGGAGCGTAATTACTCAGAAGCCATGCTGCACAGTCCGGCCGACGATGAGGCTGAACCTCTGATAACCGAGGACGACCCGGCGGACGGCATTGCGCGGCGTCAGACTTCGACCGCGCTATGGAAGGCCGTGCTGTCGTTGCCCGAACATTACCGCGAGGTGGTTGTGCTTTGCGATTTGCAGGAACTGACTTATGCGCAGGCGGCCGAAGCCCTGGGATGTGCGATTGGCACCATTCGTTCACGCCTGCACCGGGCGCACGACATGCTAGGGAAAAAGCTGCAGCACTCGGCGGCCGCTGCGCCCGGGTTTCCAGAGTTACGGCGAGGTGTGCATCATGACGTGCCGCGAGTTCAAACGTACAGCCGCATCTCTCACGTTGTGGGAGCTGTCGCGGCCTCAGGATGGACAGATCCTGGAGCATGCGGATGACTGCCCAAAGTGCGGGGCATGGCTGGACAAACAAGGGATGCTTGCCGCGAGGATGCAGACACTGCAGGCACGGACTGCCGGCCGGGAAGCCGGCCCCCACGTGGAACGGGCGCTGCTCAGGATGTTTAGGCAAGATCCTTTCGAGGCTACGCAACCGGTGGCGGCGCTCCGTTCCGCTCCAATCGCATGGCGTTTGAGCCGTTTCTTTGAGGTCGGCGCTTACGCTGCGGTTGCAGCAGCGCTCATGGTGGGGGTGTTCCTAGGCGTTCGCTTGCTGGAGCAACGCTCCGCGACCGGCCCTGTGCAGAGCCAGTCCGCATCTGTTCCGCCGGCACAACAGGCGCAGTCTGTGGAAGGCCCGGCCCGCCAGGAGGCTCGTACTGCAATGCCGGAGCGGCCTGTGACATTGTCTAAACGTAATCCAGTCGTACATCCGGTCTCCCGAGGCAACAAAGCCGGGCCGTCAAGTTCAGCCACTGTTGCCCAGAGCACTGAGGACCCGGAGTATGTCTCCCTGATGTTCTGCGACCCGCTCAGCTGTTCGAGTGAGGCCCAGGTGGTGCGGATGGAGCTGCCCCCGACGGGAGCCGCATCTGACCGCGATGCTCAGCCCCTAGTGGCCGACGTGGTGGTGGGTTACGACGGAGTGGTACGCGCGATGCGTATCGTCAATTGAACGTGGCTTGGGTATCGAATGAGGAAGTGAAATCGAATTGAGGGCAAATCTATGAATTTGGGAAAATCCACAAGTCTTCGTGTGGTTTTGACAGGGCTGTTATTCGGGTTGCTGATGCTGGGGCTGGCTTCGTTTGCAATGGCGCAGAGTGACACTCCGGCGCCTCCGCCACCGCCACCACCGGGCGCAATGCTCATGACGATGCACGGTCCTGGTCCGGGCGCGGGCGGGTTCATGATGCATGACGAAATCGGTGAGGGTAAGGTCGTCACAGGTGTCCCTCTGAGTGCCGACCTGGTGGTAACCCGTGACACCACGCTGGCTGACGGCAACCGTATCCACACGGAGAACCAAACCAAGGTTTATCGTGACGCCGATGGCCGGGTACGCCGGGAAATCGGGTTTGAATTGAACACGCCGACCACCGGCGCCGCCAAGCGCAACATGATCGTCATAACCGATCCGGTTGCTGGCAAACGCTACGTGCTGAATCCGCAGAATAAGACTGCCCACGTGATGCCGCTGCACCCTCCCACGAAATGGCAGGGTCCTCCACCTCCGGATGGCGAGGCCAGCCCAGCATCGACTACGGACAACGTGAACCGCGAGCAGTTGGGAACCAAGACCATCAGTGGACTGCAAGCCCAAGGCACGCGCGTAACGCGAACCATTCCGGCAGGCAAGATTGGCAACGAAAAGCCGATTCAGGTGGTGACCGAGCGCTGGTATTCCACCGACCTGCAACTCCCGATTACGACCACGCACATCGACCCCATGATGGGCACGATGACGTCCAACCTGACCAACATCAACCGTTCCGCACCGGATGCATCGTTGTTCCAAGTGCCGTCCGATTACACGATCGAGACTGGCAAACAGGGTGACGTGATGTATATGCCCATGAAGCCATAAGTGGAACCATGGCGGCGGAGGCGCAAAAGCGTCTCCGCTTTTCTATTGCTTGCGATGCTTTGCCGACTCGGATTGCGAAACCCTGCTTCGTAGTTTTGACTTCGAGTTGACATCTCGCGGTTCCGACTTAGAGTACAATTCCCTTCCAATGGTGGTCGGTTTCACCCCGGAGGCAGTATGTGCCGGCTGAGGTTCGCTTTTCTCGCTCTGCTGGTTTCCATCTCTGGTTGCTCGCTGGCGTCCGCCCAAGCACGCCCTCAGTCCACCCCTAACACCGTCTGCAGGATCCAGGTTCGCGTTGCCTACAGTAACGAGCAGCCGGTGGGCCAACGAATTCGGGTCGAACTCCTGAATGCACAAGGCGTCCAGGTGGAGCAGACCTTTACGGACGGGGAGGGACAAGCCGCATTTCAGGTCACCGGAGGCGGCACATATCGAGCCCAGGCTTCGGGCCCGGACATTGAACAAGCGGAGTCGGAGCTGGTGAACATCCAGCCCACCGACCAAATGTCCATGATATGGCTGCACGTGCGGCCGAAGACCTCGGCTGCAGGCGTCGTCACGAGCAAAGGCTCCAACAGAACTACCACGACGGCGAATGAATTGCGAGTTCCCGCCGACGCCAAGAAGCTTTTCCTGAAGGGTATGGAAGCGTTGTATCGTCGCGACTACCGGAACGCCGCGGAGCAGTTCGAGAAGGCCACGATTGTTTACCCGCAATACGATGCTGCCTACGACAATCTCGGCGCCACGTATATGCAGCTCGGGGAAACCGACAAGGCCCGCTCTGCCTTTGAGCGGGCAGTCCAGCTGAACGATAAGAACGCGGACGCCGAACGCAATTATGCCCGTGTCTTACTCACCGACCAGAACTACGCGCGAGCGATTGAGCTGCTGAACAAGGCGCTGGCAATGGCGCCGCTTGACCCTGCTTCCCTCACCCTGCTGGCGATGGCGGAGCTGCGAACTGGCGAATTGGATGCAGCGTTGCAAAATGCGTCAAGGGTCCACCAGTTGCAGCATCAAGGCTATGCCGTCGCCCACTATGTGGCTGGACGCGCCTACGAACTGAAGCAGCAGTACTCCAAGGCGACTGCTGAATACGAAACCTATCTTCGGGAGGATCCCAATGGTCCTGAGGCCCGGCAGGTGCGAAGCGGTCTGGTGCGGGTAACCGCCAGCGCCGGCACAGCCCAGTCATCCACCACCACGCCGCAATGAAGGCCAACAGCCCGCGGGGTGTCGGGCTTTGCATTTCGCAAGGTTCCAGCTAAGGCGTGATCTCGAAGACAACGCCTTGCCCGTTTGCTCCTCCCGCAGACGCCGTGCCATACAGATTGCCGCTGCCATCAAACACTAAGCTGCCATAGGGAGTTCCCCCATCGGCGCCCCCCGTAAAGTCATGCAGCGAGCTATAGGTCCACCCGCCGTTCGACCTGGTCAGCTTGTAAACCGATCCCCACGGATGAGCACCGTCACTGGAGGTGGTGCCGTAGAGGTTGCCCGCAGCGTCCATGACGATCGTGCGATACGCTCCCCCGAAGGCCGTTCCGAGAAAGCCGTAGAGCGTACTGAGGCTCCAACTACCACCCAACAGAGACGTCAGTTCGAAGACTGTGCCGCCCCCGGCTGCTCCGCCCGTCTGCGTTGCCCCGTAGAGGTTGCCGGATTGATCAAAGGTTACACCTCCAGTAGGCGCTACTCCATCACTCCCAGTCTGAAAGCTGTGAAGAATATTCTCTGTCCAGCCCGACCCGGATGGCTTCAACTGATAGACCGTTCCCGTGCCGTTCGCACCTCCCGCATATGTCGTGCCGTACAGATTTCCGGCCCGATCGAACACGGGACCGCCTAATGGCGTAGCGCCGTCGGGCTGGCCGCCGAAGCTGTACAAGACTTTCTCCATCCAATTCCCGCCGTTAGGACTCAGTTCATAAACCGCGCCCTGAAGATTGGCGCCTCCATTCCTGGTGGTGCCGTACAAATTGCCAGCCTGATCAAACACCAGATCGCCATAGTCTGGATTGCTGCCATCGTTGGTGCCGAAGCTGTACAGCACGGTTTCCTGCCACGGCACCCAGATGTTGCCCGGTTTGGGCCGCACAGTGTAAACCGTGCCGCAGCCATGCAGGGCCTTGCACCCTTGGCCTTCGCCCCCAGAGTGCGTGGTGCCGTAGAGAAAGCCATCCGGGCCAATCACCACTCGGGCGTAAGGAGCACTGCCGTCGGTTGAGTTTTGGGTCAGTCCCTCGAAGGTGTAGACCAGGTAGAACAGCCAGTTGGGGCCTGAGTGCACCAAACGATAAACGGTGCCGAAGCCCTTCCTGCCGCCAGCCGACGTTGTGCCGTAAAGACTGCCGGAGTGGTCCACGGTCACACCTGCAATGGGATTGGCTCCGTCACTACTGCCAGTGAAGTTGTAAACCACAGTGTAGGTCTGGGCCTCGGCCGAATGAGTTGGGACAACCACAATTGTTAGCGCCAACACGATAGACAAGCTCACCGCTGCAAAAGTCCTATTCGTCGATTTCATACTGTCTCCTCTTCGCCTGCTGATTTCGGAATCTCCGGACGCCGAAGCCCCGCAATCGAATGCGGTACTGTTTTTCCTGTCCGGAGTGGAGGCGAGTGTGGGCTAAACGACCTGCCCAGGCAATGCACTGGCGGTCATTTGCAGGTCAATTGAGGGTCATTCGGACTAAGAGACTGAGCGGAAAAGGCTTTCGGCTATAAGACTTGCTTGGCGATCATCACGTTCTCGAGAGGCAATTCCACGAAGGGTAGCAACTCAAAAGTGCCCTGTCGGGATGCCTGACGCTTGATCTGGAGTTACAATCCTGAGATTCGCTTTTGTGAAACAAAAGGAGAAAATTGGATGGCAAACGAAAAAAAGTGCGGTTACTCGCAATGCCTCTGCATGGTCGCTGAACATGAATACTACTGCAGTGACTACTGCAAGGATGCTCAGGGAGAGAAGGAAATCGAGATCCAGTGCGACTGCAAGCATGACCCGTGCGCGCTCTGAGCAAGGGCACGATGCACGCAAAGCGCTAGCCGCGTACAGGCGGTTGCGGAGCGGGACCATCACGGCAGACATTCTCGCGTCATCTTCAGCGTTTCACCTGGCTCTGGTTGATGATGTGAAGACCGCGGTTGAGCAGTAAGAATTGCGACATGTCAACGCGATTCAGCCGCACGCTGAAATGGTGCGCGTTGTAGGTCCCGTCCAGCGAAAAGTTGATTGGGTGCGGGATCTTCATAGGTGAACGTCGCCTTCCAGTTCGGTTCGTCGGGTCTGGTCAACGTGAATGTCCTTCTCTGGGTATTCATTTGAAGACCAAAATCCCCGATCCGGCTATCCATGCCCTGGACATAAAAAATGTCCGGGGTATCGAAGATCACGCGTTGCCAGCGGTCCTGGTTGGTCACCAATGGAGGCTGTGAGACGCCGTCAACCGCGAACTCATCCACCGCCCAAATTCCCCGGATGGCAGGCGGCAAGTACGTTGAGTATTTGACGGCGTAGGCGTGCGCCGTATTCAAGCAAACAACCAGGGCAGCCACACCAATACCGTACTGAAGGAACAAGGCCCAGCGGTTGAGTTGCGGGTCTTTGAGCAGCGGCACCGTGGGCAGCGGTTCGGTCTTGCGGTTAAGGATGAAGACGTTGATCAGTCGGCCCACATCGGGAAGCACGACAAACAGGCTCATAAGCACCAGATGTGTCGAGTAGATCTTGCGGGGCACGTCATAGCAGAGGTTGAGCATGAGCACGTTGCTCATGACTCCAAACGTCACCAGCGCTCCCAGGGTTGCGAAGCGAGGCACAATGAGGAGCAGTCCGCCCAGCATCTCCGCGATTCCGCCAAACAGGCTGTAGGCCCTGGACATTCCCATGAACGTCCACAGCATCCCTTGGGGCGCGGAGTTGCCATAATAGTCCACATACCGGTACAAGGGCGGCTCGGGAAACTGCATGCGAATTAGTTTGTTGGCGCCGTAGCTGATCATTGCTACTGCCAGTGTCAGCCGAACAAATACCCGCAGCCACTGGTACAACTGGTCGTAATTGGTCCGTTTTCGATCAATCCATGACCAGACGGCTGTGGCCACAATCGCCAGTACAAAGAGACACAGCAGCAGGATGTAATCGTACAGTTGATCGCCACTGCCATTGGCAACTTCCGTCATGTCGCCATGCAGATGGAGAAGATTTTCACCCACCCAAGGCACAATGGCGTGCCACATACGACGATAGGCGTCATTGTGAGGCATATCGGCGCCCAGAGCACCGACCGCACCGGGAAATGTGTAGAGAAGAAAGTAAGAGAACACAAATCGGAAGGCGACGCGCGTGGAAGGTCGCCAGTCCTTGCTTTCATCGGTCGCGCGCGGCTCTGCTACCCGCTGCATTTGCGGCTCCATGGCTGCTCTTGATGGCACAGTGATTGTCTCGTCGAAGCGGCCCCGCCAACTTCAGCGCTGAGCCCGAGGATGACGCATTCTCTCGCGAATGAAGCTCTGGCGCAACTGGTCTCTAGGATCCGCAACTGCAGACGCATTGTCAGGAGTCCTGTTGATCGTCCGTTCTCGTAAGCGGCAGGCTTATCTATCGGTAGGCGAAAACTTGCGGAGCCTGGAGGGCGCCCGTTACGAGGGATGGGGCCTTCCGCGGCGACGTACCCGAAGTGAAGCCCGGCCATGGGCGGGCTTTTGGCGTAGCAGAGGCGATTGATATGGTTTATAGTTTTCCGTACCGCCAAAGTTAGGATGTTTCGGAAACTATAAAACAGTCTCTGCCAAGAGACGCGGCGACGAGGAGAGAGATATGAGAAAGTCATTCAGCCTTCTGCTTCTGACCAGTCTGCTGATGTTGGGCAGCGTCCCGGGATTTTCCCGCGACAAAAATGAAACCATTGACGCCACCGCCTGGGGCACGAGCACCCAACTGGGGCGAAATGTCGGAGTCACCCTGATTATTTACGATTGGTCGACCGCGGACGACAGACAGATCCTGGTCGACGCGTTCAAGCAGGGTTCCAACAAGGGATTGGTAGCCGCTCTGCAAAAGATGAAGGCGGTCGGGCACATGAACGTCACGGGAACGCTCGGCTCTGATGTCAGCTTTATCCGGTTGATCGAAACCCCGACGGGCAGGAAAATCCGCTTCATCACCAACCGGCAAATCCGATTCGGTGAAGCCTGGTCGGACTCGCCAACCATGGCCTTCGACTTGACCTGCGGGGAAATTGACATCAACACTCAGGACAAGAGCAAGAGCGCGGGCGTCCTGTATCCCGCATCCCAATTCACGATCAATGAGCAGGGAGAGTTGACCATCAATGCCAATCAGAACCCCTGGAGACTCGGCAACATCATCGACTGGAGTGGCACGCCCGGCGAAAATTAGCCGACGGCTTGGACGGATCTGCGCGCGTCGAATTGGCGCGGTGGAGCTTTCTGAAAAATCGATTTCAGTCATTGAATTTCATTTCGAATGAGGTGCTTATGAAGATTCAGCGCTGTTTTATGGTTCATTGTGCCCTGCTGCTGTTGCCCGTCCTGCTGCTCGCCAGCTTTGCTGCCGCTGAGGACCAAAAGAAAGTCAGCAGCAACGATGTTTGCTCGCAAGCGAGTCCGGCGAGCCTGTGTAACGCCAGCAACACCTGCGGCTCCGCTTGTATGGTGAACGTGAAGCGGACCTCCCACTCGTCCTCCGCCACTCCCAACGTTCCCGGCGCGAAAGGAAATGGCATTTTCTGCATTAAGGCCGGGAGCACCGTCACGTGGCAAACCACCGCCAAGAACACCGGCTTCCTCATCGATTTCGGAGGTTCGTCTCCGTTTGACCCGCCCGGCACCATAACCGGCGGCACCGAAAAGTCCGTTCCCGTGGTCGCTAAGACACCGGGTTGCTACAAGTACAATTTCACGGCCAGCAACTCAAACGCGATCTACGGAATGGGTAAGGCAGCGCAGGGAGCATTAATCGTGACCCCCGGGCAGTAGGAAATTGTTGCCGCGCTGCTCACGCTAGTGAGCAGCGCGAGCGACTTCGCTTTGCGCTCTGCCAATCAACAGCCGCTGTTTACCATCCTGTAATCGCTAGCCACTGTCCCCTGCTTTTCCCATTTCGGGATGGACTAGGAACAGCTGGGCTACCCCTCCCCCTACCCCTATGGTTTAGAACCAGTGGGTTGGGACAAAAATTCCCGGCAAAATATTGAGCCCCAATGGGTTACACGCAAAATATTGACAATCAAGCACTTACGTCCTCGTTTTCCGGCGCCTTCACGTCCTCACCTGCAACATTCTGTGGCGTCTTGGCCCGACCGAAAAACTCCATGAGGCCTTCCCAATCGTGCGGTATCTTGCCTGGCTCCTTCAGAGCGTCTGACACGGCGTACAGATAGTCGTCAAAGTCACCGGGACCTTCACCTCCATAGTGCTTGGCTTCAAAGTAGATGTTGAAAAGCATCGGCAGAGGCTCGTGCAGATGCCGGCCCAGGGTGGTGAGGTGCCTGTAGGTGCAATCGCCGCAGTCCATAGTGCCGCTGATGGGCAACCAGTCGGGTGGATGACTGAGACCTTCCCAATACTGAGCCAGCCGCTTCCACACTTTCACTTTGCAATCCCGGCACTTCCTTACTTCCCCTTCGAGGCGGCCGCACTCCTCAGCCGTCGCCACCAGCTCCTTAGCGAGGGCGGCCGCTTCTTCCGCCGATTGGCGTCGGGCGTCAGGCGGGCGCAAACCGCGCGGTGGCCTCCTGGGCGCTTCCCGTGCGCCGGCCTCGCTGGCCGCGGAGTTGGCCTTCACGATAGCGAGACCACCCGGCGGTGGCGCGTCGTCGGCAACGGCGTGGATCTTTTCGATGATGATGGAGTGCGGGCCTGCGCCCTCGGCGGGCTCGACTGCGATTTTCTCGCCTGCCGCCGGCACCCCACCCTGACCGCCGTCAGTTGGCGACGAAGTGGCATTCAGCTCCGGCGGTTCCGCGGACGAGTCCGCCCCCGCCGCGACCGTATCGCCGGACGTCAGCTCGAAGTCTTCCTCGAAGCTGTCATACGAAAGACAGCGGTTCTCGGCGCTGGGGGCCACTTCGAACGAGACGCGGTCTTTACCGCGCAGGTTGCTGGCGGCGGTTTGCAGACCATAGAGGAGATGCCCGGCGGCGTGCCGCTCGATGCGGTCGCCGGTGATCGCGTCCAAGACCTGCATGATGGCGACCTGCACTGCGTTCAGGTCCTCCAGCGGAGGCAGCTCCAGACGCCAAGTGCCGGTCTGGGCCCGCTGCTGGGCCGAGCGCATGCGGCGTCCGCGAAAGGTCAAGTGAGAAAAAGCAGTAGTCGCGCCCGTGCAGGGCCGCGCTTTTGCACCAGATACCATCTTCCTTGATGTGATGGCAGAGTTTGATAGCCATGATGTTCTCCTAAGATTGATTTTCGAGGTTCATCAGTTTTGTTGACATCCTCTTTGAAGGGCGCGCCTTCAGGCGCGCCGTTAACTCGTCGAACCGAGCTGGCTTTAGCCGCCGAGGGAACTCGCTTCCACCCCCTGCAAGATTCGAGTGCCCTCAGAGGCTAAAGCCCGGTATCAAAACAGGTCTGAACGGCGCACCTGAAGGTGCGCCCCTTCAAAACCTTGGCACTCGCGTTTTTCGGACCCTGTCAATCGCGATCCGCGGCCTCGCGGTTCTTCGGTCGCGTTCGCGGTTCTATGCTGTAGGAATTGGCAAGGGAATCTTCACCGCCGCGCCATGCAGGCACGCACGGCCGCTCGCCGTGGCGGGCAACGCGTGACGGACAGGGGTTGTCCGCTCGGAATGGGCCACGCGACGGCCGGACGCCGGAACCGGGTCGAAGAGGTGACCCGTTACAGTTCGCATCCTCAGTCCGCAACCCGCAATGGCGGGCGGCACGAAACCACGACGCCTGGGACCATGGTTAGCGAGTGTGGCGCAACCGTGGCGCGCTAATTAAAGCGTAGGGAAATGCAGTAACCGGCGTCAAGAACGAAAGTAATTATTTTGCGGTTACTTCCCAAAATGGGAATACGCCTTCCGCCCCGCTCCGCGATTGTGCGATACTGGGTCGCAATACTCGCCACGCAATTTACCCTTCCCACTTCGTCGCAGGATCCCCAGGGAGGCTTCCGTGCTAAAGACGAAGTGGCGTTGCGACGTTTGTCATGAAGAGAATGTCTGCGAGGTACCCCGTGAGACACACTTTCTCGGGGTCATTCTGATGGCAAAAAAAGACCACGAAAGCATCAGCCCGTCTTGTGCGTCGGCGAAAATCCAGGGCTTGCTATTACACCCTCCGACCAACCGGTAAGTGCTCTGCAGCGATGCGGGTCACTACGCCCACTTGCGCTACAATCCGCTCAGCCGCCTTGGGCAATGATGTGCCGATCATCGCCGACCGGCGCTGAGGGGCGCCTCAGCAGTCGGCCAGGTGGTGACGCCCAGGCGATCCGGAAGACGTACTTCGTCACCAAATCCGGAATCGCACGAAGGCGAGGCTAACGAAGACCAGGCACTACTGAGACCAGTTGTTACTCTTTACCCTTTGGTTTCCAATCGATGATGTTGGTCAGTTGCCAGGGGTTCTGATTCAGGTTGATGGATAGCTGGCCGTCGGTATCGATCCCGAACTGGGCTGCCGGGTATAACACCCCGGTGCTCTTGCTGCGTCCGAATCATTGATCTCAATCTCGCCTGCAGTCAGGTTGAAGGCCGTCGAGCGGGTGTTCCTGGCCACCTCACCAAATTTGAGCAGGCGGTTGGTGACGAAGCGGATCTTGCGGCCGGTCGGTGTGGGAATCGACGACGCGTAGGCGAGGGTCTGGCCCGTGGTACCGGGTATCTGGATGCGGCCGGCAGACTTCATCTTCTCCAGCGCTTCCACCAGGCCCTGGTTCGAACCCTTCTGGAACGCTGCCTTCAAAGTGGCCCGGTCTTCCGGGGTCGAGAACTGCTGAACGATCACCTTGACGTTGACAATTTTCCCCATCTGGGTGCTGGTGCCGCGGGCCGTGGCATCAATGGTTTCGACCTGGCTCACTGCGGGCAGCGTCACAGCAATTGCCAAGATCGCCATGAAGATGATGCATCCGGCGGTTCTGACAAGCCTTGTTGCTAGATTCATGTTCGCCTCCACGTGGGTTGTCATTCCGGAATTTCCCTTCCAGGTCCCCACTGGCCAAACACTATATACCCCAGTGGGAACTCCAGCGGACAAGTATTTTCTTCGGCCGGGTGGCCCGCTCTTTCAGGGCCACTACGAAAACCAAGTCGCTGAAGAGGACATAGAGCAAAGAGGCCAACCAGGTTAATGGTTGGCCTCGGCAGTTTGTGATCGTCAGTCGCTAGTTTCCAGAGGGGGCCGCTGCCGCCTTCTTGTGCTTTTTCGTTGGCGCAGGCGCATTACGCGACTGCGGCTGAACTGCTCTCTCGTCGACCGTGGTGCCCTCTTCCAGTTGGCCGCCGCACAGGTTGCCTTCGGGCACGAAGTAGAAGTGGGTGGCCTGGCCCTTGGCGCCGCCCGCACGAGGTTGTACGCGGCTGGCGTCAACCTTGGTCGGACCGTCCGTGGTCAGGTAGTACTTGACATTCACGGAGCGCTGCGAACCCAGTTGTTGCATGTTGACCGACTCTTCCTGGTTGGTATAGCCAACGACGTCCAGCTTGCCGTTGGGCATCTGCTGCACCCGAAGAGCGAGCTTGTCGAGCGTGTCCTTACAATCATTGTCAACACGCCACGGCTTCTTGGGATTCTTCTCGAACGTACACTCGCCCCAATCCTCGATGGTACTGCACGTCTTGACCGCAGGCACGTTGACCGATGCGGTGCAAGTTCCGCTCAGGTTGGCACGCGCGTCAGTCGCGGTGCCGGTAATGGTGATGGTGTTGCCCGCATCCGCGTTGGTCGCGGTCACCGTGGCTGTGGTGCCGCTGCCGCTCAACTGTCCACCGGTCGCCGACCAGCGATAGGTCATCGGCCAGCCCTGCGGATCAGTGGCGGTCATGGTGATGGTGGCCGGCTCGCCAATGGCGATGGTGGTCGGGTTGGCCGAGCAGCTTAGCTCAGGCGGATGTGGCTGCCTGATGCTGAAGCTCGCCGTGCAGGTGGCGGAGTTGTTCTTCTTCTCCTTGGGATCGGTGATGGTGGCGACGGCTGAGTAGCTCCCCGGCGCCAGGCCTGCAGTATCGACGGTCGCGGTCTCGGCGTTGGTGCCCATCAGCTTGCCGCCGTTTCCGGTCCAGCCATAGGTGACGGTGTGCTTGGGGTTAAAGTTCGCGCCCGTCGCGCTCACCCTCACCGGATCGCCAGACCAGACTTCCGTGGGCTGGGCCGAGCAGCTTGCCGACGGAGGAACTGGCGGCTTGCCACCGAACTCGTAAGAGATTCCGGCCAACGCGCCACTGATGGCCGTGTCGTAGACGAACTGGTGATTGCCGGGGCGATAGTCCACATCCAAATAGCGCCAGCCCAGCCCAAGACCGAAGTGCTGAGTGAACTTGAAGTTCAGGAGGCCTAGAACCTGATAGTCCAAATTGGCTCCGCCGCCGCCTGCATCACCCGATATGATGATCGACGCCTTTTCGCTGAGGGGCACAGTGAATCTTGCGCCGCCAAGACCATCGACCCAGTTGGCCGATCGCGAGTTGCCGATGCCTGAGGGCTCCAAAGTGAGGTTTTGGCCTATGTACCAATAGCGAATCCCGCCCAGCGCATCGATCTTAAAGTGCTCAGCGTCAACCAACCGGTATCCGACCTTCGGGGTCAGGATCGACTGCGTCAGATGGATATTGACCGAGGTTTGGTTCAACTCGTTAAACGGGATCCCTTTGTCGTCACCCAGCTTCATCCAGAGGAAGTCCACGGGCATGACGAAGCGGCCTTTATCCGCCTCGACTGCGATCGGTATTATCCCTTTGAGGTAATGAAAGAGATCGGAGAAGGGGACGTGGATGCCGGCATCATGGCCGAGCGCTCCGACGGTCCCGTGCACTCCCGCAAACCACCCGTAAAAAGCGATCGTGCCGCGCCAACCATCGTCGGGGTCAGCTGCCGCTGATTGCTGTGGCTGAGGGGCAGGTGGGAGCCCGTCCGCAGCCGGTGGGAGAGCGTCCGCTTCCGCAGTTGTGGCCGGGGTCGCGGTTGACAGCTCCGCCGGCCCCTGCGCAACTACAGGCATACAGAACAACAGACTCAATATGATTGCCGTGAACACTGCAAAACACGCTTGGCGGTACGAATTCATTGCCTCTCCTTGCATCGATTGTCTGAGTGCCGCCCTCGCCCACTTCACCCAGCACTCCCGAACGTTGCGCCCCAGAAATGACTACCTACAACCCTACCATCGCTCAGCAACGGACAAGAGCCCAGTTCTTGATCGAAGAACCCCCAAGGATCCCGTAGCCGGAGGTCTGCTCTGGGTTCGAGTCGTTAAGTCAGCTTATCGCGGTCGGGGACATGCTGAAAAGGGGAATCCACAATGGAATGTGTCGCGAATATGAATCGTCACTGTGCCTGAGACTTGCTCTCACTGCTCCGGCGCTACATATCCTTCCCGGTAATGAACATGCCGAGGAATTGCCGACGCGCTCAGACGCACTCTGATCTTGCGCCACTTGCCGTCGTGGGTTGGGTCGCTTGGCCGATAGCCGAGCATATATTGATTGCGCAGCTCGCGGCTGATCATCGCCGCGATTTCCGGGATCTGGCGTCGATCGTCAGCGGGGATGGTCCGCCCGCCGCTGGCGTCGGTGAGTTCGCCCATCGATTTCCTGCCCCAGCGCTCTTCGAGGGTCTTGAACAGCGGCAAAGGCAGATCGTCGAAAAGCCCAATTCCGTAGGTCAACACATTGGCTTCCTCGATCACGTGCCTGGTGTCCTTGAGCGAGTACCGGCTTCGGTTGTCGCCGCCGTCCGAGACGATGACCAGGGCCCTGCGTTGATAGCGTCCTGTCCGCAGTTGGTTTATGCCCAGGTAAATCGCGTCATACAGGGCGGTCCCTCCTTCCGGTTTGGTAGACGCGAGACGCTCCTCGATGGTGCCGATCGATTGCGCGGAGGAGGCGATCAGCGTGGGCTTACCGGAGACCGTGATGATGAAGTACTCGTCCTGCGGGTTGGCGTAAGTAAAGAACTGCTTCACGGCCTCACGCTCGTACTCAATCTTGTTCTTCATGCTGGCGCTGTAATCCAGCACGAGAGCGACCGAGATTGGCGCATCCTCGCACGAGAAATACCGGATCTGCTGCTCGACGTTGCCTTCAAATAAGCTGAAGGTCTGCTGCGGGAGATCGAGGACCGGACGATCGAGTCCGTCGGTTACCGTAACTGGCACGATAACCAGTTCGACATTGGAGCGAAAAGGCCTTACTCCGGCGCTCAGCGCAGGCTCGACTCCCGCCCGAACCAGTTGATCCGATGAATGCCGTGGAACAACGTGCGGTTGATCCAGCGCGTTCGACTGCGCCCTACAAATGCAGGGCACGGAAAGTAAGCACAGGACGAATGCGGGCAACAGCAAAGATGTCTGGGCGGGTCGCAGCACGTAAGGTGGGATCATTACCGCTCCTCGGAGGACGAGCGCAACGTAGCGAAATGAGATGCAGTACATCACGCGGGTAGAGCGTCCTGCAACAACAATTTGTAGTTTTTATCCGAATACCACTTATGTGGCGTCGGGCGGGGCCGCCCATCCGGAACCGCGACCTGAAACAGGTATGGGAGAGGCCCGGTTGACAAGCTGTACCGCCTGTCAGAACTGCGGTTCTGAGTCGAAGGTTGCAGTGCTGTCCGGTCCGCTTGGGGGATCCGGCCTTTTACATAGGTCGGCCGTCTTGCAACGTGCTATTCGAGAACTTTCGCCGTGGAATTCGTTGGCCGGTGAGGAGCCCTCGCAGGGGGAACCAGAAGCCTTTTCGTCCTGTGTGCCGCGGGTTCTACATTGTTCTTTGACACTGTTTTCCAGCGACTGCTAGTATGAGATGTTCGACGCGAACTCCCACCACGCCAGCGTCCCCGTCGTCTAGCCCGGCCTAGGACATCGCCCTTTCACGGCGGTAACACGGGTTCAAATCCCGTCGGGGACGCCAACAATCCAAAAGACTTACAAAAATCGGCCCTTTTGAATCAGGGTCCGTTTGGGTCCAATGGGGTATTGGAGTTTCGGCGTGATCGCCTTTGATGCGGAACCACCCGCCATGATCAGCTTTGCAATCCTGGCTTGTGCATCGCACTTTGCCGCGATTTCCGAGACTGCACGGTGTCCTTTAGTCCTACCGATGTGAACCAAGAGGTCTACGGCGCTCCCGATGTTCGCCATGATCGCCCTGTGCGGTAGTTCGATCCCGCTCTGCCAGACGCAATCCGCGAATCGAGTAACGGCTTGCCGATCATTTAGTACCTCTGCGTACTCAGACGCAGGGACTTAGTGTTTTGACTCGGGCTTGTTGAAAAGAGACAGCACTATTGAAATTGTTTGATTGTTTCCGGTTTGCCCGTGATACATCCAGAACACGTTCCAGAGGCAATCTGCATTCCCCCGCCCCCCTGATGCCAGCGCCTCAACCCTGCCGGCTCGCACTCCTGCGCAGGTTGTGGTGCGGACTGTTAAGCGTCAGGTTAATGAGTAATTGCTTGAGGAAGCCTATTTTTTAAAACCATGCACCCAGCTGCGATACGCGGCTCATGGGGAAGTATAAATTAGCGCAGGTGTCAGGGTTTAGAGATCAGAGATCAGGGAACAGAAATCAGGAATCGCAAAATTCACACTTGACATCGGCCGAAAATCCACTACCATATGGTTGTGGATAAATTGGGTACAACATTTGCGGCTTTGTCTGATCCAACCCGGCGGGCGATGATCGAGCGACTCTCCCGTGGGCCTGCTTCTGTGCATGGGTTGACGGAACCGTTTGCACTCTCGCAGCAGATGATTTCAAAACATATTGCCTACCTGGTGCGGGCGCGGATTGTGATCAAGACGAAGCGTGGACGAGAGAGTATTTGCAACCTTAGGCCAGAGTCGATCAAGGCAGTCAGCGACTGGGCGATTAGCTATCGCCAGTTCTGGGAAGAGAGTTTCGACAAGCTGGATGTGGTTCTGAACCGAATGAAAAAAGCGGAGGTCAAAGATGACAAAAAACACGGTGAGTGAAACAGAGCCGATGGTTATCACGAGAGTTTTTGATGCCCCACGCGAATTGGTTTGGAAGGCGTGGACAGACCCGAAATATGTGATGCAGTGGTGGGGGCCGAAGGGTTTCACTGCGCCCTTTTGTGAGATAGATTTTCGCGTGGGAGGAAAATTTCTCCTTAGCATGAGAACGCCGGATGGGTGGGAGGGCTGGAACGGTGGTGAATACTATGAGATTGTTCCGTACGAGAAGATCGTCTCATCCATGTACTTTTCCGATTCGAAGGGAAACAAGATTGAGCCTGAGCAGCTGGGAATAGAGCTTGAGGCCATAGACGATGCGCACAACGTGATTCTTTTTGAGGATATTGGAAACGGCCAGACGAAACTCACTTTCATTGGAAACGAAACCATGCAGAACGCAATCGAGAGCGGGCAACTCGAGGGCTGGGCGGAGCAACTCGATAAACTTGCTGCGGTTGTTGCGGGGCTGGCACAGGCGAAATAAGAAGCTGAGGCTTTGATTCGCGGAACTCAATCGTGGAGAAAGAAATGAAAAAAATCCCGTTTCTCGCTATCGTCCTGCTGGCATTCGCATTTCCCGCCGATGCCCAAGACGCGATGAAGAAAGATGCAGCCGTCAAACCTGCCGATCCGGAATTGAAAGTCGTGCTCGATTCCTGGAATGAGATTGGCCGCAAGCTGACGGCGATGGCCGAAGATTTTCCCGAGGACAAATATGACTTCAAGCCGACACCCGCGCAGCGCAGTTTCGCAGAGCAATTGCTGCATGCTGCGGGTTCAATGTATTACTTCACCAATCCTGTGATGGGGCAGAAGTCTCCCGCGGGAGAAGACCCGAAGCGCGACCAGTACAAAACAAAGGCCGACATCGTCGCATTCGTAAAGAAATCCGTTGCCGACGGCGCCGCTGCCATTCAGTCAAAGGGCGAGAAAGGCCTGATGCAGACTGTCGTATACGGTGATCAGAAAGCGCGCGTTCTCGACATCGCATACGGCATCATCGAACATAGCGGTGAACACTACGGCCAGCTCGTTGTGTACTACCGCCTCGCAGGTCTTGTGCCGCCGGAGTCGCGGCCCAAGAAGTAAAGCTCAAGAGACCAGGTACCGCGAACTCTGTCGAATAGAATGTCCCCCGCTCAATGTGATCATCATGCGCGAGCGACTGAACGTAAAGCAAAGGCAGGCTGTCTCGGAGACCCTGGCTAAGGGCGGCGGAGGCTTCGTTGAACCCTGCTTCTCGTCACTTGGCCGAATGGTTAGTTTTTCGGGCAAGCGGCCTTGGCTCGACTGTTGCCTTCGGGCCAGTGCACTCATCGACAGTCGATCACGATCGATTCCCAAACCTGAAGGTTCCGGAACACTGATGACTATGTGCATGACGTTACCGGATGCCCAGACACGTGCGGCAATGCTGGCCACAGGCATGGAACATGAATGGAAGCCAGCTACGCTCGTCTGGATTCGCTCGCGGGGAGTTACTCATGAATAGCACAACCGAACATGCAGAACTCGGCTACTGGAGAAGACTATGCGAAATAACATTCTGACACCGATAACTGTGCTGCTCTTGAGTCTCGCTGGCACTGAAGTGAGCGCATCAGGAGTTCCTAGGAACGCAGAAAGTAAAACTGGATACGCACCGATTCATGGCATGCAGCTCTACTACGAGATTCATGGCCAAGGTAAGCCGATGGTTCTGCTCCACGGCGGAATCACCGCTTTCGAAGGCTTTGGCACGAATATCGATGCTCTGGCGAAGTCCCGTCAGGTGATTGCGGTGCATTTGCAAGGACATGGAAACACCGCCGACATCGATCGTCCTTACCGCTTTGAAGCACTGGCCGATGATGTAGCCGCGCTGGTCGCGTACCTGAAGCTGGGGAAAATCGACTTGGTCGGCTATTCATTCGGTGGAGGTGTCGCATTGCAAACTGCTATACGACATCCCGAAGTCGTCGATCACCTGGTGGTGATTTCCTCTGTCATGGCCCAAACCGGATTCTATCCGGAAGGGCTTGCCGCGTTCGCACAGATGAGCAAGAACGCACCGATGCTTGCAGACAACGTCAAAAAGTCACCACTTGCGACGATGTACCCGAAGACGGACGTGGGAAACGTCGTTCAGAAAGATGGGCGAACTGGCCAGCACGCCATTTGACTGGTCAGCGCAGGTCAAGGCTCTCAAGGAACCGACACTTTTGGTCTTTGCCGATGCAGATGCCGTGCGCGCCGAGCATATCGTTGAATTCTACAAGGCTCTCGGTGGCGCACAACGGGACGCCGGACTCGACGGATCGATGAGGTCGATAGCGCAGTTGGCCATCCTTCCCGGCACGACTCACTACAACATCATTGCTAGCCCGTCGTTGGCGGTCGTAATCGATGAGTTCCTGAGGCGATAGCCCGATTCGGCGCGCGGGCAACGCCGCGCACTAGTTTTTGGCGGACACGGCGGCCCAGCACGGCACGGATCAGGATATTCGCGTCGAGTACGATCATCTCAACGAGAGGTGCCTTTCCCGCGCCGACGGAGGGTTTCGAACTCGTCTACCAGCGCTTCTTCATCGACATCCGCCAACGCTTGTGACAGACGGTCTGCTGCGGCCTTAAGTTCGGAAAGATCGGCAGTCTTGGTGCGTTTTCGACGGGTAGGGACGTAGACTCCGAGGGTCTCTCCGCGACGCGTAACGGCGACTGGGGTGTCAGACTCCAAGAAGGTGGAAATTCTCTCCCGGAACTCTCGTACGCCAACCTTGATCGTGCTCATGACCTTACTCCTCACGTACACATAAGTGTACACATTGCGTACGCTTAATGCCAGTCGAAAACTAGGTAGTTGGCGGCGGAAAGAGCTGGCAAAACATACGAAGATGCCGCGGAGCATCCCCTGACTTTATGGTCCACGAATTGTTACCGAGGCTTACTGAGAGCGCTTTCGGTGCCACCCGTATCGCTTGGTTTCAGTAAGTTACGAGCTACTCAGTCCCTTTCACGGCGGTAACAAGGGTTCAAATCCCGTCGGGGACGCCAAACCTTTTCAGCTAGTTAGAGTGCTTCCTCCCGGCAATGCGGGCATCGCGGTGACGACTGACGGGTCACGTACGAGCCCGTTCTCAACACGAGCCGCACCCAAAACGTGAGGTTTCAGGCAGCGCCGGCGGCCCTATGGTTCCAGGCGGTAGCTATCGCCCAGTTTTCCCGCTGCTTGCAGGTGTTTTCGTGCTCTCACCAGCTCAGCGATCTGCCGGATATGTCCCAGATCGTGCATGGTCCACTCATGCAGCATTTGTTGCAGGGTGATTTCGCCGGCCTCCTGGTGCCTCGCGCGGCGTTCACCGGCGCTTCGCGGCAAGGTCCGCAGATACTCCAAGTTGGTCTCGCGCTGTTCTTCAAAATGGTCGAAGGCATCTTCCGCATTGGCATTGCGGTACAACTCCAGGTACATCTGCGCCTCATCCAGCTCGAACTCCGGCAGCTCCTCACTCACGAACCGGTCCACGCGTGTTCGATAGCAGTGGCCCTCGGAATGGGAAAGATGCGCGAGCACTTCCGCTACCGAAAAGCGGTCGGGCGCGGGCTTCCATTCGGTATCTTCGACCGACAGGTCGCACATCAATCCGCGCAGGATCGCGGGGGTCGCTTCCAACTGGTCGAGGCAGTCTAATTCCAATTCGTGCGTCATGCGATTCATCCTACGATGTTCTCTACCGTCTAGATGCAGCGTCCTCCACGTATGAACTAACCGATCTACACTGGATGACCGGTCCCAGGTTGGCGCTTGCCTATACCTCGAACTGCGATGTATACTGCCGTCCATATGACGGCACGCCAGACCAACCCGAACTTCATGAATGGGGTCACCGAGCTCCTCATTCTCGGGCTGCTTCAGGAAGAAGAAATGTACGGCTACGAAATCATTCAGGCAATCCGCAGCCGCACCGACGCCGTGATCGCCGTGGGCGAGGGAGTGGTTTATCCCGTGCTGCACGCTCTTGAGCGCGACGGCGCGCTGAAGTCGCGGCGCAAAACGGTCAATGGCCGCAGTCGTGTTTATTACACGGTGACTTCGAAGGGATCGCGCCGCTTTGCCGACATGTCGAGTGGGTGGACTAAACTCAACGATGCAATCCAAAAAATGCTGTCAGGAGGCCGCTATGCCGAACAGGGCATTCGATGACCTTCGGGAACGCTTACTGGTAGCTGGCGTTGCGCCCCGACATGTCCGGCGCTACCTGTCGGAACTCGGCGATCACCTTGCCGACTTGACGGCAGAGGAGAGGCGCGACGGCCGCAGCCCGGCGGATGCGGAGGCAGCGGCACTTTCGCGGCTCGGCAACATCGATCAGCTTGCCAACGCGATGATCGATCAGCCTCAGTTCCAATCCTGGAGTGCTCGTGCACCCTGGGCAATGTTCGGTGTCGCCCCCATTCTCTTCCTGGCCGCAGCCTACTTTCTGGCGTGCTTATATTTGTGGCTGGGTTGGACGATCTTCAAGCCCGCAGCGGATACCCCTTTCGGCGGTCCTGTAGGTCCGATGTACGGCTTGGCCAACATGTATTTCCAGGCCGGCAAGTTTTACTACATCGCCGCGCCCATGCTCACCGGTTGGGCCATTGCTCTGGTCGCTGCCCGCCAAAGACTACTGAATTGGCTATGGCCCACACTGGCTTTGATCCTGATCGCATGGATGGGAACCACTGCCCAGATTCAGGCCAGCCGAAGTGCCGTGCATCGCGGACTCGGACATATCAGCATGAGCTTCTTCGCCTTGGGGTCTTCTCAATCTGTTTCCAGCGAGTTGCCGTATGCCCTCGCGATTTTCAGCCTGGGTGTGCTGCCATATCTCATCTGGCGACTACAACGACTCGTTTCCGCTTAGCTATCGATCGTGGTCGCCCGGGCGCCGCTTCTTCCGATTCCTTGGCCGCGGCGGCCAATCCGTTTGCCAGGTTGCGCGTTTGATACCCAACGAACCTCACGGTGGCTGCATCTAAGTGTCGGTTGCAACTGTAGCCACAGCTGGGTAACGAGGAGCATATGGAAGATCCAAACCTCATCGTTGGAACAGGGTCGGAGGTCGATTCCACTCGGAGTTCGTCGTCCGCACAGGGCCAGCCACCGCTGGACGAGAAATTACAGAAGCTGCTCGACAAGGCTTTGTACGGCGGAGGCCACCCGTCGGCACAAAAAATCAGGAATTTCCTGAATGGCACATGGCTCGGCGAACCTTTGCATGTGGTGCTCACGGATGTGCCTGTAGGGGCCTGGACCGTTGCCATGGCCTTTGATGCTCTGGACCTCGTCTTCAACCGCCGTGAGTTCGCCCGGGCGTGCGAAGGGTCAATCGGAATCGGGTTGCTCGCGGCGGCAGGTGCGGCCGTAACCGGGGCGACGGATTGGTCCGACGTTGATCCTCCGGCTCGTCGCCTGGGATTGATTCACGGTCTCCTCAACTTGAGTGGCGCCGCGTTGTTTGCAACGTCGCTGTTCTTGCGAAAACAGAAATCTCGTGAGGCCGGCCGCATCGTGGGCGTTCTGGGCTACGCGGTTATGAGCTACGCAGCCAACCTCGGCGGTAAATTGGTGTATGAGCACAGAGTGGGCGTTGACCGCACGGATGGCCAGGTATTCCCAGAGCAGTTTGCCGCCGTTCTGCCTGAAACGAGTTTGATAGACGGCAGACTTACCCGAGCAATGTACCAAGGCACGCCGATTCTACTTGTCCGTCGCGGAGATCATCTCTTTGCCCTGGCTGAGACGTGCTCCCACTTCAGCGGGCCTCTTTCCGAAGGCAAACTCGAAGGGGATACCGTTGTGTGCCCATATCACTTCTCGCGGTTCGCATTGGAGGATGGCCGAGTAATCGATGGACCGGCCGTTCACCCCCAACCGTGCCTGGAAGTCCGCACACGGAACGGACAGATCGAAGTGCGACATGCACGTGCCCGGATTGGAAGCTGCACCACTGAGTGATGAATTACGGTTTGCCAACTATTCCCGCGGAGCCTAACCATTTCCGTTTCGCTCGAATACCCCACGGTGGAGCGGGGTATGGACTCACGTGGCGCCCTTCTGGCCTGCCACATCCCCATTCGGATCTGCCGGGCTGGATGCCGCTCGCTGTTGTCCCGGGCTATTGGCGTTCATGAACTCGAAGCCCGCATTAATAAGTGCAATGTGAGAGAGAGCTTGGGGAAAGTTTCCCAATTGCCGTTTCGTAAAGGGATCGTATTCCTCAGCGAGCAAGCCGACGTCATTGCGCAAATTGAGCAGCCGATCAAACATTCGCTTCGCCTGGTCATGCCGTCCCAGCATCTTCAATGCGCTTACCATCCAGAAGCTACATGCTAGAAACGCCCCTTCTCCTGCTGAAAGACCGTCATCTACGCGCTCCGTTTTGTAGCGCATGACGAAATCGCCGACCATGAGATGGTCTTCGATGGCCGCTATGGTGCCTCCGACCCGTGGATCTGTCCACGGTAGAAATCCCACAACCGGCATTAGCAAGAGGGAGGCATCCAGTTCTTTCGATTCGTACGACTGCGTGAAGCTACCCAGGTGCGAATCGTAGGCTCGTTTGCACACTTCCTGATGAATCTGTTCCCGTAAGGTGCGCCAATGATCCACTGCACCTTGCAGCCCTAACTGTTCCGAACTCTTGATGGCCCGGTCAAACGCGACCCACGCCATCACTTTCGAATACGTGAAGTGCTGGGGTTCTCCGCGTATCTCCCAAATGCCCTGATCAGGCTGGACCCAGATGGTGGCGAGGTGGTTGGTAAGTGAGCGTTGCAGGCCGAAGGCGGTTGCCGTCGGAGATATCCCCCCTAAGTGGCTGTGCAGCAGCGCATCGGCTACCTCGCCATAAACATCAAGTTGAAGCTGTTTCGAAGCCGCATTGCCAACGCGAACTGGCCTGGAATCTTCATATCCGCAAAGCCGATCTATTTCGAACTCCCTCAACTCTCGCTCGCCACGAATCCCGTACATGATCTGGACTTGGTCTGGACTTCCGGCGATGGCTCGCAGCAACCAGTCCTGCCATGCTTTCGCCTCCTCAAAATATCCGGCGTTCATAAAGGCGAGCAGCGTAAACGTCGCGTCGCGCAGCCAGCAATAACGGTAGTCCCAGTTTCTCTCGCCGCCCGGTCGCTCTGGCAGAGACGTGGTCGGAGCGGCTACCAGACCTCCAGTGTGGCAATACGTGAGAGCTTTCAGAGTGATCAGCGACCGTTCTACCGCGCCGGCGTACTCGCCTGTCAGCTTGGCTCGGCCAGCCCAGTCTTGCCAGAAGCGGATAGTCTCCTGCAGAGCATCTTCTGCATTAGTCGCTTCGGGTAGTTCTTCATAAGATGTCCCGTAGGCGAGCACGAACGCCGCCGTTTCACCCTCGTGAATGGTGAATTCGCTGACAGTTTTGAGATTTTCGCCATGAGTCGATGTCGTGGAGTACAGTACCGCCATGTCGGGCCCCGCGATTGCTCTGAGAGCGCCATCTTCCATACGCGTGACCCACGGGACAGAACGGCCATAGTCGAAGCGCAGCACCAGTTCCATCTTCATGGGCACTGCGCCGTGAAGTCCTCGAACAAGCCGCACGAGACGAGAATTGCGGCCGCGGATGGGCATGAAGTCGAGCAGGGCTACACGGCCTTCGCGTGTCTCAAAGCAGGATTCGAGAACCAAGGTGTGGTCAAGATAACGGTAACTGCTCGACGCTGGGCCGTTGGGAGCGATTGACCAGTGCCCATTCTCTTCGGTTCCCAGCAGTGCGGCGAAACAAGCCGGTGAAGCAAAGTGGGGCCAACAAAGCCAGTCGATGGAGCCGTGGCGGTTTACCAGAGCTGCCGTCTGGCAGTCGCCGATTAGCGCGTAGTTCTCTATGGGGCTGTTCATGGCTAATCGCAAAGATCCTTGCGGCCGGCACTGGCTCCGAGGTCCAGCAAAAGCAGGCCCTCACACCATCAACTTCTCGATTCGAATTAGTGACGCACGCACGCGCACGGCCGGTCGCGTGATAGGTTGCGGAGTCCCGGATGAACAGATGCTCGATTCACAAGCGAAGTTGTATTTTGGGATCTCTACGCCGTACTGTCGTAGCTAACTTGGCAAGTCTGATTTGTTACATCCGGTGTTCGGGAGCGGCAAGGTAGACCCGTTGAGAGGTCGCTGGGTCAGTCGACCGTAGGTTTGGGTGGCCCGCAACCAGGTGGCACATTCGCGCACGGGTTCTTCTCAAATCGTGCGATGGTACCGATGGCAGGCGACCGCTTTTCGCGTTAGCTTTGACAATTGCCCATTGATATCGAAAGCGAAAAGGCGAGCGACGATGAGAACGGAATTGCTGCGATTCAACGGCGCTGTCGAGCGGGATCCCGCCATCGATGCGTGGATGAAACAGCATGCAGGTGAATTAGGAGCTATCGCGCATCAGTGGTTTGAGGTGATGCGAAAGTGCGGAGACGAAGTCCGGGAGCTTTTGCACGACGGCTGTCCGGTGGCATGTCTGGGAGATGCGCCCTTCGGCTATGTGAATGTATTCACCTCGCACGTAAACGTGGGGTTCTTTCACGGCGCAGCACTGCCGGATCCGGCCCGCTTGTTGCAAGGTACCGGCAAGTTCATGCGTCATGTGAAGCTGAGACCAGGAACGGCCACAAACGCCGCAGCGCTAAGCAGGCTCATCAATACGGCGTACTCGGATATAAAGGCGCGCGTCGAAAACGGCTAATGGCTCAGGATGGTCGAGAAGGTTCTGAAATTCTTCCTCCGCCCGACGTCCCTTTTCGCACATTGCTCAAATCTTAGTTCCAGAATGCTTTCCATAGACCCTCGGTGAGTTCACGGACGCGCAGAGATTGCGGGACGAATCTCGTTTGGAGTCCCCTAAGTGGGGTAGTAGACTGTCTCCAACCCAGAGGTGCTTTTCAAGGATCGCCACGGAATATGAAGGACACGCAGCCAGCCCGCGTTCGCTTCGGTGTCTTTGAACTCGATCTGAAGAGCGGAGAACTGCGCACGGGCAAGAACAGGAACGTGTTGGCGGAGCAGCCCCTGCAGATCCTATGCATGCTCGTCGAGCGCGAGGGCGAACTTGTCGCCCGTGAAGAGATTAAGAAGAAGCTGTGGCCGAACGACACCATTGTGGAGTTCGACCACAGCATCAACGCCGCTATCCGCAACCTGCGGCGCGCGCTGGATGACTCTGCCGACGAGCCCAAGTACATTGAGACCCTCGCCCGGCGCGGCTACCGGTTGATGGTGCCAGTAGAGCGGGTTGAATTTCCCGAAGAGCGCCCGGTGCAGGAGGCTGCTAAGGTCGCGGGCGCCGACGGGGCTGCGGTACGCATGGAGCTTCAGCCGGCTGTTCTGACTGGCCGGACGGTCTCGCACTATCGCGTGCTGGACATCATCGGCGGCGGGGGCATGGGAGTGGTCTATCGCGCCGAGGACCTCAAGCTGGGCCGGCAGGTGGCCCTGAAGTTCCTGCCCGAGGAGTGGGGCAGCGAGCCACAGGCGCTGGAGCGTTTCAGCCGCGAAGCGCGGGCCGCGTCGTCGCTCGACCACCCCAACATCTGTCCGATCCACGAGTTTGGCGAGCACGAAGGCAAGCCCTTCATTGTGATGCAGTTATTGGAAGGGCAGACCATGCGCGACCGTCTGGCGGCTGTGGCAGAAGATAAGACAGCGCTGCCACTCGAGGAACTTCTGGACATCGGGATTCAGGTGAGCGAAGGGCTGCAGGCCGCGCACGAAAAGGGAATCATCCACCGCGACATCAAGCCGGCAAACATCTTTCTCACCAGCAAAGGTATTGTGAAGATCCTGGACTTCGGGCTGGCAAAGTTGGTGGAGGCCGAAACTCACCCAGGCAACACCGGCTTGGGTGCGGAACCCGCTACGGGGGAGAAGGAGCAAAGCCAACCTGGTATTGGCAGCACGCAGGGGATGACACAGAAAAACCTTGGCGCGGCTGAAGCCGCGTCCCTTCGCCGTGTGACGCCCGCCGAACCCACACTTACCTGCACCGGCGTCGCCATGGGTACGGCAGGCTACATGTCCCCCGAGCAGGTTCGTGGAGAGAGGTTGGACGCGCGCAGCGACATCTTCTCGTTTGGCCTTGTTCTTTACGAAATGGCTACCGGCCGGCGTGCCTTCAGAGGCGAGACCGCGGCGGTCGTCCACCATGCCATCCTTCATCACGTGCCGCCCCCCATCCAATCCCTTAACCCAGCCGCACCCCAGCGACTGGAGACAGTCATCAGCAAAACGCTGGAGAGAGATCGTGAGCGGCGCTACCCGTCGGCCGCGGAGGTTGGCAGAGAACTAAAGGGTGTCAGGCGCGAGTGGGAAGCTGATAATCCTGCAGTCGGCTCCGCCATGGCCGGCATTGCCCCACCGCTTGTCGCGGAAGGAACCAGGCGGGCTGCGAGTAGCGCGGACGAGCACGCACGATCAGCGCCGCCGACGCGTCCGTTTCGTCGCCTCAGCTACGCGGTTTTGGCCGCTGGTCTGACAGCGTTGGCCGTTGTGGGATGGCTTGTCTATCGCAATGCAATTCATCCGCCCAGTGCAAATGTAGCGGAGACTGTGATTCGCCTGACGGAAGATGGTGGGGCTTTTGGGCCTGGCGCGCTCTCAGCAGACGGCAGATATTTTGTGTATCAGAGGAACGCCAATGGAAAATACAGTCTCTGGTTCCAACAGGTCTCTACGGGAAGTTCCCTGAAGATTACGCCTGACTTGGACGTGAACGTTACCGACGTCACGATTTCGCCCGACAATGGTCTCGTTTACTACGAGCTATATGACATGGAAAGAAAGGAAAATCGGCTGTACAGGGTGCCGACGTTGGGTGGATCACCAGAGCTATTTCTCTCCCATACGGTGGGGACAGTGGCTTTCTCCCCGGATGCTACGAAGATTGCTTACGAACGGTTGACAGACAAGAATACGTTCGAAGTTGTCGTCGCCAATGCAGATCGCAGCGAACCTCAGGTCTGGTATTCGCGGGAGATGCAGGCGGATGACGTATCTCGTCCGGCTCCCGCGTGGTCACCCGATGGAAAGCTGATTGCGCTCTCGCGATGGGTCCTGCTCAAACAAGGCGGTTATTCGGCTGTTTCCTTTATCCGCGCCGATGGTCATGTGAGCGAGTTAAAGGTCAATTCCATCGACATTGAAAAGCTGGTTTGGCTCCGCGATGGTGCCGCCTTGGCGTTTGTGGGGAATCCGGCTGGCCCGGAGCCGGAACATCTCTTTCTGGTGTCGTATCCTGGCGGGAGCACGACACGCATTAGCAACGACACCAGCAACTACGATGGTCACAGCCTCAGCATCACAGCCGATGGGAAGACGCTTTTTGCGATATCTGGGGTTATTCGCACTTCCCTCTGGCTCACTACGGAAAGCTTTAGGAACGTTCGGCAGCTGCCATCCACCGGAGCCCAGCTTGGATTGGATTTTGACGGAAAGCAGGTGGTTTATTCCTCGAACGTTGGTGAGTCGGCGGCAATATGGAGAACAGGCCTTGACGGTTCACCTTCAAGCCGCATTAGTCCCGTCGAACTCACAGTGCCGGGCCGGCCGGCCCTATCGCCTGACGGCCGCATAATCGCTGTTGCCGCTGCCAAACTTCATACTCAGCAAGGGATTTGGATTGCAGACATGGAAGGCAGAACCTTCCGGCAGCTTACCGGTTCGGAGTACGGCCTGGCTCCGTTGTTTTCCCCGGATGGGAAAGAGATCGTGTTCGACAAAGAGGACAGCGATTTGCAACGGCACCTGTTCCGCATTCCAGTCTCGGGAGGTCCCGCCTCGCGGGTGTCTGATCTCCCCATGGGGCACGCCTGGAGCATTGCAGGCGACTCCATTTTGTGCAGCTTTTTCGATCCAACGGCTTCCCATTTGCGTCGTGGGGTGGTTTCCCTCCGCAGCGGCCAGTTGACTCGAGAGCTTAAGTTCCCCGGCTGGACGTGGGTATTGAAGTTTACTCCCGACGGCCAAAGCATTACCTACGTTGACAATCACGATGGCTCATCCAATATCTGGAGCGTGCCGACTGAAGGCGGAACGCCGAGGAAGCTAACAAATTTCACATCGCAGGACATTTTCGACTTTGCCTGGTCGCCCGATGGTAAGCAGCTCGTGCTTTCCCGAGGAACGCGGTACTCAGACGCCGTGCTGATTCGCAACTTCCGGCAATGAGATCCTTCGGGTGTCGCGAGTAGCGGGGCAGGGGTACGCCCATTGACCCCATACAATCGACTGCCCGCCTGCCTTCCTTAAAATTGCAAGCGTAAGGAAAGTTGAACGACGCGCGGGTCGTTCAAGCCTCCATTCGAGGTCGTCGATTGCAGGCTGAGGTCTTGCAAACCAGTAGTGGTGTTGGGTGGCACGTCATTCGGGTGGTTGAAAGCGTTGAAGAGATCGGCGCCAAACCGGATATCGAGTCGTTCCTTGATCTTAAAGTCCTTGTAAAGCGACATGTCGACGGTCCACGAGCCCGGCCCGATAATGTTGGCGCGCGGATCGGGGTTATAGAGTCCCGCGAAAGGAGCGTTGTAACAGGTTCCATCCGCCAAGGTCACAGCAAGCTGGCCGACATAGGCCCCGGAGCAGTTCGGGCCGGCTGGCCTTACCGCGGCGGCAGCGAGAGTGCCCTGGACATTCGTCGCGTTCGCGGCATTGAAATTGCCTGCGAACCACTGCCGATAGCGATCGCTGCTGCCGGAGATATTCAACGTGGCCCGCTTGCTGGCAGGAATGCTCACACTGCCCGTCTGAACGAAGCCGGGGTTTACCCCCATCCACAGCCCGCCGTTCCAGGTGCCGAGGGTGGCCACTCGCCAGCCGCCGATCAGGTAGTTCAGCGGCACGGACATGTTGCTGCCAAAACGCATTCCCCTGCCCACGGGCAGATAGTAGACGCCATTGAAGGTTATGCGGTGGATAGGGATCGTGGTGTTATTGGAGTATGCCAGTCGCAGCCGCTGCTGGTAACTGAGGTTAGGTTCGCCGAGCAACTGGATATTTTGAGGCACGGTTGCTCCGCCGCTTTGGCCAAACTTGCCGTTCGCCCCTGTGCTGTTTGCGCCGTTGATTCCCGTGCTCCCGTCGCTGAACCCGGCGGGATCGGTGGTGGTAAGAGCGCGCACGTACGTGTAAAACCACTGGAAGCTCAGGCCGTTAGTGAAGTTCCGGTGCAGTTCAACCTGCGCCGAATTGTCGTGGGAATACCCGGTATGGTTGATGCCATGCAGCGACCAGAACGCTTGCGGCGCCAGCAGAGCGGCCTGGCCCGGAGGATTGAGCCCAGTGCGCAGGGCATAGTTGTATTTTGGCTCCTGGGCGTCGATCGCGAATTGCTGCTCGAGGTCCCCTCCGTAGGTTCCGATGTAGCTCAGGCGCAGGCTAATTTGCTTGGGAAGTTGGTGTTCGACTGTGACGCTCCAGGTTTGCTGGTACTCGTCATTCCAATTGGTGCCGTCCCAGTACGTCGCGCCATTGCTATAAGGAGAGAGCGATTGAGGAGTGTTGATATCCACCGTGGCGGCCGGGAGGTAATCCGTGGACGCCGGAGTCACGATAAACGGGTAGTTGCCGAAATACGGGCCACTGGCGCCTCCGGGAACGTTGGGGTTGTTGAAGGGGTTGTTTTGGAACAGAAGATTCAACGGAGGATTGTTACGGATGGACTGGAGCAAGAGAGAAAGCGGCATACCAACGTAGTAAATTCCGTACGAGCCGCGAATCACTGTGTTGGGCTTGAGCTGATAGGCAACACCCACGCGCGGAGCAAAGTCATGCCAAACCTGGCGAAACAGGGCGGACGGGTATCCAACGGAATTCGCCGTCTGCCACGTTAATCCCAGGTTCGCCCACGAAGTGAGAACGGCGGACGGGACGCCGCTCATCTCGTTCACGCTAGTGTTGCCGGGCGAAAGCACCTCACAGGAACCTGGCGGCATACAACTTCCGTTGGGAGTGCTGGCGCTTTCGGGGTTGTAGGGGTCAACGAGGCGGTTTTGCGCCTCTGTATAAGGCGACCAATGGTCCCAGCGCAGCCCGAGGGTGAGCGTCAGACGCGGTGTCACTTTGACGCTATCGCTAAAGTAGAGCCCAACTTCGGTCTGGCGGAAGTAGAAATATCCCCGGTTGTATTGGTTGGAAAGGTAGTTCGGCAGTCCCAACAACAGCTCGGCAAATCCACTCCCGGTATCGAGGGCTGGCGCCGCGCAGCTATCGCACCAGTTGGTGGTGTAGGAGCCGCTCCAATTGTTACTGCCTTGGGCTTGCTGGTTCTCGCGGACATTGTTCTGTTCCCACCGGACTCGCCCTCCGAACCGGATCGTCTGCCGGCCGTGGCTCCAGGTTACGTTGTCCTCCACCGTTTCGCTGGTCAGATTCTGATTGTGCGCGTTGTCCGAGTCCCAACCGAAGAAAAGCGGCGATCCGGCGTTGAGGGCATTCGCTTCCTCCGTATAGAGCGTTGGCCATCCGGTCGCGTTGAAGGGGTTGGGCAGACCCAGCGTGGAGTCCCAGTTAGTGGAGTCCGCGCTGGTGCCGATGTGGACGGCGGACCTGTTCACCCCCACCAGTAATTCATTCAGCCAAGTGGGCGAGATGGTCCGGGTGTAATTCACCCCGACGTTAGTGAGGTAATAGTCCTGAGCACTGGTTCCAATGCCGGAGGAGGTGTTGATGGGGTTGGCATAATAGCCGCCCTCGATGGCGAAATTCAGCCAGCTCCGCGTATAGCGAACCGATAGCCGATCCTTATCGGAGAAGCCCCAGTCCACTTTGGCCGTGATGGTGTTGGTGTTGTTAATCTGGGGATACGTCGAGGTGAAATTGGGTGCGATATAGGGATTGTTGCCGTTGATTGGAAGCGCGGTCAGGGCTTTCAAAGCCAGGGCAGTCCGATTATAGGGCGCGGGAATTTGATTGTTGGGGAACGGTTGTCGTTGGAACGTCGCCGGGTTCGTGGTATTGGGGTTGTAAATCACGATCGGGGTATACCCGGTCGGGCAGCTCGGACTTACTGTACAGGGGTTATTAATGTCGACGGCGTTGCTTAAGTCGCCATTCCACATCGCGGCGGTGGGGACATAGGGGAAGAACGGTGAAAAGCGCTCGTGGTCGCGCAACCCTTCATAGTCAAGAAACCAGAATGACTTGTCGTGTCCGTTATAGACATGGGGGATCACGATGGGGCCGCCTGCATAACCTCCGAACTCATTGCGGATCAGCAGGGGAACGGGCGCGTTCACTGGGTCGGTGCGCAATCGCGCTGGGCCGAACACGGAATTGTCGCGCAGGTACTCGTAGGCGCCGCCGTGCAGTTGGTTCGTGCCGCTGCGCGTTGCCATGACAACGGTGGCCGGCTGGTCAAAGCTCGCGTCGGACCCCACCGTCTCAATTCCAAACTCCTGGATGGTTTCGATCCCGGGCTGTACCCGGACCATGCCTCCGCCGAAACGGTCAACTTGCGTGACCCCATCCAAATTGATGTCCAGGGAGCCAACCTTCATACCATTCACGCGAGCACCACTCGAGCCACTCTCGACACCGGCCGTGAGATCGAACAGCAAACCAACCTGTCGCCCATTCAGGGGAAGATCGCGGATTTGGGTGGATTCCTTGACATCGCCGACCGCCCCCTTCGACGTCTCCCCAGGCGTTTCAGCGCCGCTCACTCGTACAACTGTCGTGATGCTGCCTATTCGAAGAGTGGGATTGACCACGGCGCTCTGGCCCACGGCGAGAGTAAAGGTGCCTTCCCAAGTCGCGAAACCCTGTTTCTCGACGGTGAGCCTGTACGGACCGAGGGGCAACGCGCCGAAGTAATAAGAACCTGCCGAAGACGTCTGCGCGCTGCGTGTGAGTCCTGTTTCCGTACCGGTGACCGTAACCTGCGCACCCGGCACGGCGGCGTCCGATGGGTCTCCCACGGTACCCGAAACTGTTCCAAGCCCAGTCTGTGCCAAAGCTGAGGGTTGTGCGAAGGCGAAGGCCACCAAGCCGATCGAAAGCAGAAAGACTGCTCTGGCGTAGTTGCTGAGATTGAGCCCCAGGGGTGTCATGTCTCATCTCCGTTAGCCAACCTGCCGAAACCGAAACGGACGGAAACCCTAAAAAAGGCACCAATTATGAGTTTGGAGTATCACTTGGGGTAACACTTCCATCTGCGCCTGTCAAGCGCAAAAGGGAAAGACCGCATTGATCGGCTGCGGAAATCCCTACAGGACCGTTGTGATCGGGCGCAATCACTCCGCCGTTTCAACCGTCGAATGCAGTGAGATTGTTGAGCGGGCTTATAAAAGGCCGGACTTGCCAGCGCAGACCATAGGTCAGAACCACTCTCGAAATCAGCGTTCGGCAGAAAGATTGACCGTGAACTGAAGTCCCGCGGCGCGGCTCAGGAAACACCAGGATCCTCGCAGGCTGGCGGGGGCACAAAACTCCGGGCGGACTCTGCCTGATCGGCCTTCTTGCACGAACTGGATCGCATCGGCGCGGGCGTCAATCGCCTTAGGGTTGAGATCGTTAACGCGGCTCCCAAAAACAATTGAATACCCAAGATGGAGAGGCTCACTGCAGGTAGGTCCTTGCCATGGGTCGCCACCACGGCCAATCGTGATAGCTGTGATCGCCCCAAACATGGAGTTCGTGGCGAATACCGCGCGCGCGCAGGACTGCGGCAAACTGCTCGTTCTTCTCCCAGCACATGTCCCATTCACCGGTAGCCAGCACAGTTCGCATGTGGTTGTAGCGCCAGCCGTCGGTGCAGTTCGCCAGATAATCGGGCGGATTATTGAAGTACACGTCCTCGCTGTACCAGCCATCGAGGAAGCTCTTGATGTCGAACGAGCCTCCCATGGTCACACAACCGGTGACTTTGTCAGGATGGCGAAAGGCGAAGTTGGCAGCGTGATAGGCGCCAAAGCTGCAGCCGGTAACGATGGTGCGCGGAGTCCAGTTCTCGTGCCACATCAGCGGCAGCACGTCGTTGAGGATGTAGCGCTCGTACTGCAGATGGCGCTGCAAGCGCCAATAGGGATGTGCCCGCTTGTTGTACCAGCTTTCGCTGTCCACGCCGTCCACGCAGTAGATCTGGAGCTGACCGGCATCAATGCGGTCAGCGACCGCGGCGACCATCTTGTTGTCCTCATACTCGAAGAAGCGTCCCATTGAAGTAGGGAACACCAGGACCTTCGTACCGTCGTGACCAAAGACCAGCATCTCCATGTCGCGTTGCAGATCGTGCGACCACCAGCGGTGATATTCGCGATTCAAGGTATTGAGCCTTTCGTTGCAGCAGGGTTTGGTAATCTAAAGAACCATCATTCTACAGAATGAGCACCGATCCCATCATCAGCGACAATGTGAGTGCACCTGCGGCCGCGGAAGGCCTACAGTCGCGCCTCCGCAAACACGAGCAGCTTGCGTCCCGGCTGATGGACGAGAAGCACGACCTTATCGTCTATGTGCCGCCAATGTACGAAGCGCAGCCCGACCGAAGGTTCCCTGTCCTCTATATGCAGGACGGCCAGAATCTGTTCGATCCCGAGACCAGCTTCATCAAGGGAAACTATTGGCGAATGGGAGAAACTGCCGACGAGTTGATCCTCCGCGGCCAGATTGAGCCACTGATTGTCGTGGGCATCTACAACACCGGTGTGCATCGCATCAACGAATACACGCCGCTGGAGGACAAACGCCTCGGTGGCGGCCGAGCCGATGCCTACGGCCAGATGCTGGTGGAAGAGCTCAAGCCTTTCGTCGATCACGCCTACCGCACGCTTCCTGGAGCTGAGAACTGCGGTATGGGGGGATCGTCACTGGGCGGACTGGTTTCCCTCTATCTCGGACTGCGTTACACGTGGGTGTTCAGCAAGCTGGCCGTGATGTCTCCGTCGGTGTGGTGGCACAGTCGTGCCATCCTCAAAACAGTAGCGCAGATCACAAGGAAACCCGACCTTCGGATCTGGCTCGATGTTGGCACCCGCGAGGGCCGGCGGGCCTTGCCGGACGTGCGCGCGCTAAAGAGGGACTTGACCAACAAAGGATGGAAGCGAGGCAAAGATCTGGCTTACACCGAAGCACAAGGTGGAGAACACTCCGAGTGGGCATGGGCGCAGCGCGTCGCGCCCATGCTGAAGTTCCTGTTTCCGCCGCGTGGCTAAGTAATGCGGATCCGCCAGAGGCATGCCTCTCCTATCTACTCCTAACGTACAATCGTGCTCGTTGAAGAGCCTTACGCATGGTTGCGAGCATGACGGCTGCGACGATGAAGGGTTCCGTCCTCGGGGTCATTCTCTACGATATCTGCGAAGAGATCAGGCTTGAGGATCTGCGCCAGATTGTGGGCGCGAAACGGGTTGAGCCGAGCTTCAAACACGCTACGCCTGAATACGTGCGTTTCGAAAAGCCTCCGGTGGTAGAGAGCCTAGATCCCGTGGTGTTGGCCGGCGGCGAAACCCTGAACACGCAAGTCAAGTATTACGACTACGGAGTCGTGAGCGTGCTGTTTGAACTGCGGTTCGAGGCTGACTGGGAAGCGCTGGTGCAGCTGGCGGCGCGCTGGGTTCCAAACACCGAGCTGGAACGGCGGGCGCAACAAGTCATCCGTGGTCGGATGAATCGGATCGCGCCCGCGATTGTGCGTCAGTATAACGACTGGCTGAGCGAGGACTATTACATCTTTTTGCTCGGCGACGTTCCCGGCTGCCCGAGCGGCGCCGACCTACTCTCGCAACATGGGCCGGAGATCGCGCAAGTCCTGTGCGGCGAGCAGACCGCTCTGGCAGGCAGCGAGAACGAGGATGTGCTTCAGGCAAGCCTTTCTTACTACCCAAACGATCTGGTCGTGGTGGGATGGAATGCCGCGCTGGTTTATGACACACCCTCCGGAGCCGAAACGTCGGTGCAAATTCTGGAGTACGCCAACTCCCAGTTGCTGGAGTTTCGCCATTACGATGAACTGCTGACGCGCGAGCTCGGTGCCGTCTATCGCTCACTCAAACATCAAGGCGGCATATGGCGCCGTTGGCGGATGCGCAGCCAGGCATCACGATTGAACAGCGTTACGGTCGAGGTGACGGAGCTGGTCGAGCGCGCCGACACCGCAATCAAGTTCGTCAGCGACATGTTTTCCGCTCGCTTGTATCGTCTGGCAGCGGCCAAAGTGGGCGTCCCTGAATACAAGAACCTGGTGAAGGAGAAGCTTCATGCAGCCGAAGGCGTTTATCGCGCCCTCATCGACGAGTTTCACCAGAGCCGCGGCTTCGTGCTCGAACTAATGGTGGTGATCATCCTCATGATTGAGCTGGTCTATCTCTTTCGCGGCAAGTATTAGAGTTCGGATGCTGTAATCATCTTCGCGAAACGAGGGGAAACTGTTGTCCAGATTTTTACAAATCTGTGACGCCGGCGTGACAAGTGGAGACTGTTTCGAACTTTAGGATGGGCTGCGATCCAACCGAATAACCGCTTCGCTGCTGTGTCATGCGTAAGATATGTGAGGCGACGTTCCGTCATTGCCAATAAGGAGACATAAGTATGAGCTTGCTGCCGCCTCGTCAAGTTGTTGTCCTCGCCGTTTGCTGCCTCCTACTCACCGCCGGCTTCACGGTTGCGGCCGCCCAATCGTCCAGCGAGGCGGCGCAGCCACCGGTGGGCATGGGCCTCGTCGTGCAAGACACGTTCGGAGGACAGATCTTTGGCTACGACGTGGACCGCGACGGGACGGAAGGGCTGTTCAGCGAAGCGGCATCGCTCCCGGATGGCAATCTGCTGATTGCGACCGAGACGTTCAACCCCAACACGGGCGCCATTATTGCGGTCGTCGAACAGCAGAATGAGACCCAGGACAACTTCGTCACATTGGGAATATTTGGGATGCACACTGGATTGCGGCAGGACCAGCATGTGCAAAACGGCTATGTGTCGAGCCGGACTTATAACCGGCTGAATCCCGTCCAGGGCAACAAGATCAATGGGACTTGGCTGCCTCCCATCGACAACAGCAAAGAGCTGTTTGAGGACATCGAAGGCGACCAGGGACACCAGAATGCAGCAGTGATGGCGTCAAGTTTTTCCTGCTGTGGCCGGGAGGTGTTTGGCGTGACCGTCGCCACCAACCTCAGCGGGCCGATCATCCAGCTCCAGGACCCGATCTTCACCGGCGGTGTTCCCCCACAGCTGGCGTATGACGGCGCCACCAACCAGGCGGTGCTGGCGCAGGCCCAGGGAGCTCCCTACAGCACCCCCGAGATTGCCCTGGTGGATCTCGCCACCCGCAACATCACCGAATTCACCGGACTGGGCGATGGCTTCGTAAATGGACTGGCGGTTGACTCCAACACCGGGATTGCCTGTACGACCACAGAAACCGACAACAGCGCCGAGTTTTACAATCTGGCGACGAAGAGCGGCTTCATCGTCTCGCTGCCGGTGATCGGACAGTATTCAGCCGCGACGGTTGCGGTTGACACCGTGCATAAGCTGTTCCTCATCACCCATCCGCGGCCCTTTTCGGTGGGCCAGATCCATGTTTACGATGAGAACGGAAACCTGCAGGAATCGTTAGATGGATTCTCGCTTCCTCCGGCCGGCGCCAAGATCGTCCTGGTTCCCAGCAAGCGCCTCGGATTCCTGCAGGCCCCGGGCAACAACGGGAACATGTCAGGGCTGCAATCGTTTACCTACTAGTTCCAGTTGTTATCGTTTGACAATCCGCCTAAGTCAACCATTAGAGAGGAGATTGGGCGGCCGATGCCATTCGCCATTGCAGTTACAAATCGCGAATTTTTCGCTTAAAATAATAAAGACGGGCTGTTCGAAGCGCTCCCCGCGCTTCTTCTTGGGATTTCCAACAGTAAGGGCAATCGGGCGTAGGCGGGATTGGTGTTCCCCGACGGAGGAGTATTCGTGAAGAAGATCGGAATCATATTTGGCATGGAAACCACTTTTCCGCCGACCTTGGTGGAGAAGATCAACTCGATGGGCGAGGCGGATGTTCAGGCGGAGCTCGCCACGGTGGGTGAGGTTCGCATGGCGGAGCCGTCTCCCTACCACGTCATCGTCGATCGCATCTCGCATGACATTCCCTTCTATCGCGGCTATCTGAAGAATGCGGCGCTTTCGGGCACGGTGGTCATCAACAATCCATTCTGGTGGAGCGCGGACGACAAGTTTTTTAACTTCGCGCTGGGCACGAAGCTGGGCGTCGCCATCCCGCAGACGGTTCTGCTGCCGCACAAGGAGCATCCACCGGGAACGACCGACCGCTCGATGCGCAACCTGCAATTTCCCATGCCCTGGGACAGCATCTTCGGCTATGTCGGGTTCCCCGCGTTCCTCAAGCCCTTCGACGGGGGCGGCTGGAAGGACGTGTACAAGGTGAACTCGCCGGAAGAGTTCTTCCGCGCCTACGATCAGAGCCGCGACCTGTGCATGACGCTTCAGCGCGGGGTGAAGTTCAAGGAGTACTTCCGCTGTTACGTTGTGGGTCAGGAGAAGGTGCACATCATGCACTACGATCCCTCAGCGCCCTTCCACGAGCGTTATGTGAAGAACCCGCCGCCGACCGATCCCAAGCTGCTGGAACGCGTAGAGCGCGATTGCCTTACGCTTTGCCGTGCGCTGGGCTACGACCTGAATACGGTCGAGTTCGCCTGCGAGGACGGTGTTCCCTATGCCATCGACTTCATGAATCCCGCTCCTGACGCTGATGTAAACTCGGTCGGACAGGAAAATTTTGATTGGATCGTGGATAACGTAGCGGGGTTGGCGGTGCGCAAGGCCAAGCAGCACACCGGACTGACTCCCGAGTACCGCTGGAGCGCCTTCCTGAGCGGCTATTACGATGAAGCAGCGGCCAGTGCAAAAGGGACGGCCCCAAAAAGGGCTGCCGCGCCGAAGAAAGTAGCTACACGAGCGGCAAAGGGGTAAGACAGATGGACCGGCCAAGCCTCAGCATCGGAATTGAAGAGGAATACCAGACGATCGATCCGGAGACGCGCGATCTCCGCTCGCACATCGCCTCGGAAATCCTTCCCAAGGCCAAGCGGGCGCGGCACGAAGCGGTCAAGCCTGAGATGCACCAGGCAGTCATCGAAGTCGGGACAAAGGTGTGCCGGGACATCAAGGAAGCTCGCGCCGACATTCTTGAGTTGCGGCGAGAAATGATCCGACTGGCCGGCGAAAGCGGACTGCTGCTGGCTGCCGCCAGTACTCATCCCTTCGCCGACTGGAAGGTGCAGGAGATCTATCCTGACGAGCGCTACCGGCAGGTCATCGAGGAAATGCAGATGATTGGGCGCGCCAATCTGGTTTTCGGACTGCACGTGCACGTCGGCATCGAGGACCGCAATACCGCCATCCACATCATGAACTCCATGCGGTATTTCCTGCCGCACATTTTGGCGCTCTCCAGCAATTCGCCTTTCTGGATGGGCATGCCGACAGGATTCAAGTCCTACCGCAGCAAAGTTTTCGAACGCTTCCCGCGCACCGGTATTCCCGACGTCTTCGCCAACTGGGCCGATTACGAAACTTTCGTCAACCTGCTGGTGAAGACCGGCTGCATCGACAACGGCAAGAAGATCTGGTGGGACATCCGCCCGCATCCCTACTTCAACACCTTGGAAGTGCGTGTTTGTGACATCCCCATGCGGCTGGATGAAACCATGGCCCTGGCGGCGCTGATCCAGGCGACGGTCGCCATGCTTTACAACCTGCACGCGTCGAACAAGAGCTATCGCATCTATGGCCGGTCGCTGATCATGGAGAACAAGTTTCGGGCAGCACGTTACGGCCTCGACGGCATGTTGATTGACTTTGGCGAGGAGGAAGAGGTCCCGCTACGCAAGTTGATGGCCGAGTATCTGGAGTTGATTGACGACGTGGTGGATGAACTTGGCTCGCGCGAAGAGATCAATTACATTCAACAGATGCTGGAGATGGGGACGGGCGCCGACCGCCAGATGAAGGTGTACCAGGAAACCGGCGATCTGAAGAAGGTGGTGGATTACATCGTCGCCGAAACCCGGGTAGGCGTGCTCGAACAAGCCCCGGCGCACAGTTAGAAGCTGCTCTTTATAGAAAGGACCGTTCTTGACTCAACCCGTTCTCACCGATCTCACCAAAACCACATTTGACCCTGAGCTTTCTCCCGGCGCCTACAACGCGGTGAATACTTGCCTGCGCATTCAACCGCCGGAGAAGGTCACGGTCATCACCGACAACGACTGCCGTGAGATCGCAGCCAGCCTGGCGCAAGAGTTGCTGAAAGTCGGGTCGCCGTTCAAGGCCTTTGTGCTGGAAGACCTGGCACCCCGTCCCTTAACCGACCTGCCGCCCGAGATTGCTGAGGACATGGAAACCAGCGATATCAGCATCTTCGCTGTCCACGCGCAGCGCAACGAACTGAAGTCGCGGATGCAGATGACGGACATCGTGAATCGGCGCAGGATGCGTCACGCCCACATGGTTAACATCAACCACCAGATCATGCTGGAAGGCATGCGTGCCGATTTCAACCGGGTGGACGCGCTCAGCAAGAAGGTCATCGAGATCGTGAGTACGGCGCGGGAGATCAGCGCGAAGAACCCCGCCGGCAGCGACTTCACCGCCACGCTCAACCCGAACTATCGCTGGGTAAAGACCAGCGGCATCATCAGTCGCGATAAGTGGGGTAACTTGCCCGGCGGTGAAGTGTTCACCACGCCCGGTGAAGTCAACGGGACCTATGTTGTGGACGGAGTGGTGGGCGACTATCTTTGCGAGAAATATCAAGATCTGGGCCGTCAGCCGCTGACCATCCGCATGAAAGACAACCGCATCACCGAAGCCTTCAGCGACAACAAGGTCCTAGAGGAAGATTTCTGGAATTACACCCACACCGACGAAAACAGTCACCTGGTGGGCGAATTCGCCATCGGCACCAATCTCGAACTGAAGCACGTGATCGGGCAGATTCTACAGGACGAGAAATTTCCCGGCGTGCACATTGCCTTCGGGAATCCCTACGGCGCGCACACCGGCGCGGATTGGTATTCCAGCACTCACATTGACGTGGTTGGCACGCGCTTCGACATCTGGGTGGATGGCCGCCAGATCATGGAAAAGGGACGCTTCCTTATCGAGGCCTGAAGATGGTTCCCGCTTTTCGCGAGGAATTCAACCGCAAGTACACGCCCGATAAATACCGTGGGTTTCTGGAGGCGCTGGACAAGGCCTGCGATACCCACATTGGCTTTCGCGTCTCTGAGACACCGTGCTTCGTTCCCGGGCCGCTACTCGACCAGATGGCGCAGTACGGCCGCGAGTTGGTTTCGCAGCTGGTTCACGATCCACAGTTCCTGCGCGCTTCCGACGCTTCGGTTCCCGCACCGTACAACGTACCCAACCAATCGCGGTTGCCGATGTTCGTGCAAGTGGACTTCGGCGTGGTGCGCAACCTGGGGGGCGAGCTCGAGCCCAAACTGGTTGAGTTGCAGGCCTTCCCTTCCCTGTATGGATACCAGCCGCTGCTAGCGCACCAATATGTGGAATCCTACGGGCTGGCGCGCGGTCTGGGCGTTTACCTCAGTGGTTATGATCGCAATTCATATTGGAAGCTAATGCGGGAGTTGATCGTCGCCGGTCATGATCCGGACAACGTCATTCTGATGGAGATCGATCCCGAGCACCAGAAGACACTGCCGGATTTCCTGGTCACGCAACGCGAGCTCGGTATCGCCATCGTAGACATTCTGGCGTTGAAGAAGCGCGGCACGAAGCTGTTTTACACCAAGGGTGAGCGGGAGATCGAGGTGCACCGCATCTACAACCGCTGCATCGTGGATGAGGTGGAGCGCAAAGGAGTGACATTGCCCTTCGATCTGCGCGATGAGCTGGATGTGGAATGGGCTGGGCATCCCAACTGGTATTTTCGAATCAGCAAGTTCTCCATCCCTCACCTGAAGCATCCGTGCGTGCCGAAGACGATCTTCCTTGACCAGGTCCGTGCGGTGCCGCTCGATAATCAGAATTATCTACTCAAGCCGCTCTATTCATTTGCCGGGGTCGGCATCAAGTTCGCTCCGACGCAGGCTGACCTGGACGCGATTCCGCCCGACCAGCGCCACAACTACATCCTGCAGGAGCGAGTGTACTTCGAGCCGGTCATTCAAACCCCGCATGGGGCGACCCAGATGGAAATCCGCATGATGTACGTGTGGCCCGAGGGCGGCGAACTGACTTGCGTTCTGCCGCTGGTGCGCATGGGCCGCGGCATGATGATGGGCGTGGACCACAACCGCAATCTGGAATGGGTAGGGGGCTCGGCGGCGCTGTGGGTGGAATAACGCCACCACCGAAATAGAGAGAAAACGAACTGTTATGTTGAGCGAGCACGGCCAGCTTTTGGCCGTGCGAGTGGAAACACCCCTTTGGCTGAGCGGATGTCCGTGGTCGGGAATAGGGCTCCTTCAGCTCAGCCGCTCAACAGCGGCGCGGCCTCGCTACGGATGACAGGCTGGCTATTCATGGCAGTACCCTGTCACCCTGAGGAGCGGCGGGTTTGCCGCGAGTCGAAGGGACCCTATACTTGCCAGAACGCGTGGGGTGCGCCTCTCTTAGCGAGGACTAGGGCGACGCGCATAACCTTCAAACAGCATAGAGAGGTGTGATGATGGGCGAGACATTGCAGACGACGTGCTGTGTGGTTGGCGGGGGGCCGGCGGGTGTGATGCTGGGGTATCTGCTGGCGCGTGCTGGCGTGGACGTCACCGTTCTGGAGAAGCACCAGGACTTCAATCGCGACTTTCGCGGCGACACCGTGCATCCCTCGACCCTGGAGCTGATGTATGAACTCGGGCTGCTGCACGACTTCTTGCAGGTGCCGCATCAGGAGCTAAGGTCCATCGGCGGCAAGTTCGGATACTTCCCCTTCCGGGTGGCCGACTTCAGCCGTCTGCCAACGCATTGCAAGTTTGTTGCGCTGATGCCGCAATGGAACTTCCTTAACTTCCTGTCCGGCAAAGCCCGACAGTTCCCCGGCTTTCATCTTCAGACGCAGTACGCGTGTGTTGACTTGATTCATGAGGAAGGCCGAATCCGCGGAGTGCAGGCGCAGACGACTGAGGGTCCCGTGCAGATCCGTGCGGACCTGGTTGTTGGCTGCGACGGCCGCCACTCTACGACACGCAAGGCGGCTGGCCTTGAGGTGATCGAATATGGAGTACCGATAGATGTACTTTGGTTCCGCATCAGGCGCCGCGCCGACGATCCTGAACAGTTGCTGGGTAATTTCAACTATGGCAGGGCTTTGGTTCTCATCAATCGCGACGAGTACTTCCAGGCCGGGCTGCTGATTCGCAAAGACTCGTTTCCAGAAATTCAAAATGAAGGTCTGGACAAATTCCGCCGGACCGTTCTCCAGATCGCTCCCTATCTGGGAGACCGCGTTGACGAGCTGCAGGATTGGGAGCAAATCAAGCTCTTGACGGTGCAGGTTAACCGCCTGCGGCAGTGGTACCGGCCGGGCCTGCTATGCATTGGCGATGCCGCGCACGCCATGTCGCCAGCCGGAGGCGTGGGCATTAACCTAGCAATTCAGGACGCGGTCGCGACTGCAAACCTGCTCGCCGATCCACTACGCGAGGGGCGAATCACGGAATGGTGGCTGGAACAGGTGCAGCAACGCCGGGAGTTTCCGACCCGCGTCACACAACGCATGCAGGTCTTCGCGCACAGCGTGCTGCAACGGGTATTTGAAAACCCTGGGCCGGCGAAAGCACCCTGGCAATTGAAAGTGGTGTTCAGCATACCGGGAATTCAGCACGTGCTGGCGAGAGCGGTCGGAATGGGCGTCCGGCCGGAGCACATCAAGGGTGCGAGGAAGCCAGCGGGTTGCCGCATCAAGAATGTCGCCGTCGGAGTTGGGGTGGCGATGGGAGTCGCGGCGCTGGCCGTGGGTTTGCTGCGAAGACAACGCAGCCGTAAGGGCTGGCGCGGAGTGTTTGCGTAGGCTGCATTTGCAAAACCAGGATTCTCTCACGATGACCAAGCACGCGTCCCTCGCATACCTGGCTGCGATCATTCTGGGACTGGTTATTGCGTGCGTGGACCTGTTCGCGGATCGAGGCGAGATCGGTCCAGCCGTTGTGTTGGCTCTGTTGTTGATCGCCGGCACTATCGTCGGCGCGATTCACAGGAAGTTCTCGCTGCTACTGGCGGTGCTGACGGCCGTAAGCCTGCCCGCGGTCCACTTAGCGCTCCATCTTATGGGGAGAAAAACGACGCTCCAACCGGACACGGTAACGTCAATCCTGATGGTAGGTGCGGTATCACTGTGCGCCGCCACAATCGGCGTCCTGATAGGAGCGGTCGCGCGGCGAACGGCCGCTCGAATGTAGTGCGCCGGTCGCCGCGCAGCTGTAGTTGGGCCGCTATGCCGCTCGGTCACGCCGCCGCAGCAGCCTAGGCGCGTTCTGCCTGATCGGCAGAAGCACCGGGTCTTTTGCCCATGATCTGCGCCTCCGCCTGGAGCCAATCGTCCAAGTCCGATCCGTGCCGATAGCCGCGCTGTTCGAACAGTTGGTAGGCGCGCATCCGGATAATTTCCTCGGTCAATTCCAGAGATCCCAGATGCGAGGTAGAAAAAGCTCTGATGTTATTTGCCATGGCTTGCCTCCCGGGATTTCGTCTCGCTGAGCGTCACCTGGAACCGTTAACGAACCGACGACTACGCCGAGCGAGACTGGATTATCATGTGTCATATTGATTGTCCGGGGTGGACTTTGGTTGCAGGCCAAGCCTACCCGATACAGGCAAGGGACCGTCGTGCGGATCTAACGTTCAATAAGCTGTGGGAAGCCCAATAGCAACGCTCGGAGTTCCATTTTGGGAATCCACCGAAATATTTTTGTAAAATCCTGTAACGCTTATTAACGCTCAAATGCGTTTCTTTGTGTGGGCCGGTTGTAGATCAGCTTTCCTGTCAGTATGTCCGAGTAGAGCCCAACCCTGAGGCCTGCTGTACTCTACCGAGCTGGGTACACTGACTGCGAGACGGCGCTAGTCGGCGGAGGCTACGGCGCCCGTCTTCTCCTGCTGCCTGTTCGGTGCACCCGTCAGATACTCGTTGATGGACTTCGCTGCCTTGCGTCCCGCCCCCATGGCTAGAATCACGGTTGCGCCGCCAGTCACGATGTCGCCGCCGGCAAAGACACCCGGCTTCGAAGTGGCGAGGTCATCATTGGCCGAGATATATCCGCGCTTGGTGACCTCCAGTCCCGGCGTCGTTGACTGAATCAACGGATTCGCCGAGGTGCCGGCGGCAATAATCGCCACCTGGCACGGCGTTACGAACTCCGAGCCTTTGATCGGCACCGGGCTGCGGCGTCCGGAATCGTCCGGCTCGCCCAGTTCCTGGCGGATACACTTCACCGCGGTGAGATTGCCTTTCTCATCGCCAAGGAACTCAACGGGGTTCACCAGCATCTCGAAGTGGACGCCCTCATCCTTGGCGTGGTGCACTTCCTCCACACGGGCAGGCATTTCTTTTTCGGTACGGCGGTAGTAGATGCTGGCGCTCTTCGCACCCAAGCGCAAAGCACTTCGCACCGCATCCATGGCGGTGTTGCCGCCGCCGACCACGATCACGTCGCGGTCTTTGCAGGGATAGAGCGGCTCGTCATATTCAGGGAATTGATACGCGCGCATCAGGTTCACGCGGGTAAGAAACTCGTTGGCCGAATAGACACCGTTAAAGTGCTCACCGGGAACCTTCAAGAACTTCGGCAGGCCAGCGCCGGTGGCGACGAAGATGGCGTCGAAGCCTTCCTCGGTCATCAATTCGTCGATGGTAACGGTCTTGCCGACGACCACGTTCGTCTCAAACACCACGCCACGGCGACGCAGCACATCAATCTCGTGGCGGACAATTTCTTTCGGCAGCCGAAACTCCGGAATGCCGTACACCAGCACTCCGCCGAGTTCGTGCAACGCTTCGAACACATGCACCTGGTGTCCCATCTGGATGAGGTCACCAGCGCAGGCCAGGCTGGCAGGGCCACTGCCGATAAGGCCGACTTTCTTGCCCGTGGCGGGCGCCGATCCCGGCGATCCGAACTGACCGGTCTCGCGCTCCCAGTCGGCCACAAAGCGCTCCAGGTAGGCAATTCCTACCGGCTCGCCCTTCTTTCCCAGCACGCAACCCGACTCGCATTGATCTTCCACCGGACACACGCGCCCGGTAATGGCAGGCAGCGCGTTGTCCTCGCGCACCTTCGAGGCCGCGCCCAGGTAATCACCGGCCAGTATGAGATCGATCACAGCCCGCACGTTCACCGACACCGGGCACTTCTCGACGCAGCCGGGCTTGGGACATTCAATGCAGCGCAGCGATTCCTGCCGCGCCTGCTCGATGGGGAAGCCGAGGTTTACTTCGCAGAAGTTGTGGGCGCGCACCTGCGGGTCCTGCTCGGGCACGCGCTGGCGCGGCAGCTTGACGCGCTCTTTGTTAGGCAGCGGATTATTACTGGGCACATTATTGCTCATCGAACACTCCCGCTTCGATGGCGGCGCATTCGCGGCGCATCGCCATGCTCTCTCGCAAATTCAGCAACTCAGCCTCCGGATCGGCCTGCAACCGCTCGATGCTGCAACGCTCCTGCTCGCGGTACATGTTGTTGCGCTGCATCAGGACCTCGAAGTTAACCTGCGAAGCGTCGAACTCCGGGCCATCGACGCAGGCGAACTGACTGCTGTTGTTGACCAGCACGCGGCAGCCGCCGCACATGCCGGTGCCATCCACCATGATGGAGTTCAGGCTGACAATGGTCTTGATCCCCAGCGGTGCAGTGAGATTCGACACCGCACGCATCATCGGCACCGGGCCAACAGCCAATACGTAATCCACTTTGCCGGACTCAAGAATTTTTTTTAGCCGTTCGGTTACCAGGCCTTGTTCGCCGCAAGTGCCATCGTCGGTCAGGACGTAAGTTTCGTCGCTCACCTCGCGGACTTCGTCTTCCAGCACCAGCAGGTCTTTGCTGCGCGCGCCCACGATGGAGATGACCTTGTTCCCCGCCCGCTTCAGCTCGCGCGCCGTGGGATATGCCATCGCCGTGCCAACGCTGCCACTAACAACCACAGTCGTGCCAAACTTTTCGATTTCGGAGGGCTTGCCAAGCGGGCCTACCACGTCGAGGATGGAATCGCCGGTCTCCAGGAGGTTCATCAGCATGGTGGTCTTGCCGATGGCCTGCACGCAGATGGTGATGGTGCCGGCCTTGGGATCGGCGTCGGCTATGGTAAGCGGGATGCGCTCGCCCGACTCATCCAGCCGCAGAATGATGAACTGCCCGGGCCGCTGCTTCTTGGCGATACGCGGGGCCCGGATCACGAACAGCTTGATATTCCGCGCCAACTGACGCGCTTCCACGATGTCGAACACATTGCCCTCCACCCTTGATTCTGCTGAGGGACGAACATTCAGTCTGTGGCGTACGTCACAACGCTAAGTTCATGGCGCACAATGGCGGTAAGGCGCACCTGGCGGCCGATTGGGATGGGACGTGGCAGGTGCTGCCTTGAACCTGTGGCGCCTCATCTCCTTCCCAGCGGCACTTTTGTGGACAGCCTTCGGCGAACGGAGCCGAAACAAAATCGAACTAACTGCGTTAACATGAGCAGACTCTGGCCCGTAGAGGGAATCAAAACGCAAACGCTGGTTTTCGTGGAGCCCTGCATGGTTGAGTACGCGACTGGAGTCACACCGCTGACACCTCCGGCGAATGCAGTTCGTGTCCGCACTAAACGAACTTCGCGCGCGATCTGCATGGTTGCTTTCCTGTGGGTGTTGCTTGCGCCATCGTGGTGGAATGTCCGCGCCCTGGAGCAACCTGCCGACGGAAACTCCACGACCGGTATTGCCGCGGCTGATTCGTCGCTTCCTGACGTCCCACCCTCACCCAGCCCCCAGGAGAGAGAATCGAAGTCGTTTACCAGTTCCCTCGGAACAGCTGTTAAAACGATCGGCGAGGACGAACTCCATATCCTTAAGTCGCCGTTCTCGCCGAGTGCCATCAAGTGGGACGCAATGGTGGTAGGGGCCACCGGAATCCTGATCGCGAATGACGAAAGTGTGGCGCATCAAGTCTCGCCAAGTTGGCACAACACCAGCATCGATATCTCGAATGCGGGTGTATACGGTCTGGGCGCTGCCGCCGGTGGCATCTTCGTCACAGGGTTGATCACCCACAACGAGCACGCTACCGACACCGGCATACGCAGCGCGGAGGCTAGCATTGACAGCGTAATCTTGTACGCGGCGATGAAAGCGATCCTTGCCCGGCAGCGTCCCTACACCGGAGCGGGCGAAGGAAAGTTCTTCTCCGGCAATTGGGCCGCAGGCTCGTTCCCCTCGGGACACGCAACACTCGCATGGACACTGGCCACAGTCATGGCGCACGAGTATCCCAACTGGCCGATGCGGCTGCTGATGTACGGCGCGGCGACGGCAGTCAGCACAACACGGGTGACCGGCGGGGTACACTTCCCTTCCGATGTTTTTGCGGGCTCGGTGATTGGATTTGGCGTGGGGACGTTCGTCTCGCACAAGGACCGGCAGAAACTCATGGTGCCGCGCTCCCAGAACAGGATTCAACGCATCGAGAACGCGGTGCTGGCGCACGTAGCGATTCAGTAGCTGCTACGACGCGTGCAGGAAAGGCGCAAGGCGGATAACGGCCAGCGCCTACTCTAGGCGCGAGCCGCTCAAAGCCCCCGATTCGGCTACGGCGAGAGGTCGGGTAAGCCGGTAAATTGCCACACCGTACCATAGCCGTACGTCCCGCAAAAATCCGTTGTGCCGTAGAGGTTACCGCCTTTGTCCACGACTACCCCAAATTCGGACGGAAAATAATAGCCGGACTTCAGCCAGCCGTGAAACTGTCCATCCTGGGTTCGCTTGAAGATCTCGAAAACCAGTTGGTCTGACTCCCCACTGTTGGTTGCGACGCCATACAGATTGCCGGCCGCGTCCACCGCTAGGCCGCCGATGTACTCATATTGATGTTGAGTTTGCCAAATTATCGTAAACACCCAGCCGTCGTTGGAGGGTGACAGCATGAAAATCTTTTCCGGGAGCCATCCGAACGAGTAGTGCACATAGGAGGCGCCGTAGAGATTCCCGGAACTATCCTGACGAAGGTAGCCGCCTGCGATTCCGTCGCTCTGGCCGTCGAAAGCGTGGATGATATGTTCCGCCCAGCCGCCTGCGAACGGCACTAGCTGGTAAACCACTCCGAAGCCGTAGTCGCCACCGTCCCAGGTGATTCCATACAGATTGCCATCGTTGCCGACCAGCAGGGAGCCGCCCGGGTCTCCCCCGTCGCTACCGCCGGTGAAGCTGTAGAGGACCTTCTCCGCCCAGCCTCCGCCGGAGGGTGTCAGCTCATAGACGATGCCGTAAGTGCCCCCGAATTGGGCAGTGCCATAAAGATTACCCAGGTTGTCGGAAGTGAGCCCTACCGGACCCCATCCATCGTTGCCTCCGGTAAACCAATGGAGCACGCTCTCTTGCCAACCGCACAACGCCGTGCCGCAGGTAGTCGGCGCCGGCTTCAGGCTGAATATCAGGCCGCATTCGTAATTTTGGCCGCACGTTTGCGGGGTATTGGCAATACCATAGAGAGTCCCATCCGGGCCCACCGTGTTCAGGCCGGGACCAAAGCCGCCCATGTGCTCTCCCCCAAAGTAATAAATAGGAGTGAATATCCAGTCCTGACCCCGCGGCGAAAGCTCATAAACCATGGCGGGTCGAATGAGACCGCCGCCATTTGCGGTTGTGCCGTAGAGGTTTCCTGCACTATCAATCCTCAGGGCCAGACTGCCCGCCCCGAACTGTCCATTCTCGTTCTGGGTGAAGTTGTGAAGGATGTTGAGACCACCTCCCGATCCAAGGCAAGGCGGAGACCCACCGGCGCCACCGTGCAGGTTGGATGCATACGCAGGCGATGCTCCTGCCTCCCGCGCGGTGGGCGGAACGGCGTTCTGCGCCCGGGCGGGAACAACCGCCAGCGCCAACAGTAGCGCTGCCGTCAGGAAAAAAGTGGTCCACATAATGGAATTGCAAAACTGAGATTTGCCGCGCATGGCGTCGCCTCCTTGCTCCTGCCAATTGGGTTGACCGGACGGACGAGCGCGCGGCATGTCTGGAGAGGAAAACGCGCAGGTCTTGTTCTCGCTGGGCAGGCTACCGCTCGGGTGCTAAGACGAGGGCGGCGCGACTCCGCTCCTCCTGCCTAGGATAATTTCACGTCAGCGGCCGAGCGCTTGTCAGTGACGCATGACGCGCCTGCGAGTGACGACGTTTCTGTTGGCTATTCGAGAGGTACCCTACACCACGAAGTATTTTGCCGCAGGATGGTGCACGATGATGGCGGACGTGCTCTGCTCGGGGTCAAGCAGAAAGCCAGTAGTCAGATGCACACCGATGGTTTCGTCGGGATGCAGCAGCGCAAACAGCTTGGTTTGGTCTTCCAGGTTGGGGCACGCGGGATATCCAAACGAGTAGCGCGAGCCACGGTATTTCTGGTGGAAGAGGTCACGGACATGCGGCGAATCCTCGCCCGCGATGCCCAGTTCCTCGCGGATGCGCTTGTGCGACAACTCGGCCAGTGCCTCCGCCGATTCCACACTGAGCCCGTGCAGGTAGAGATACTTGGTGTACTCGCCACCTTCAAACAGCTTCTGCGTCTCGTGCGAGGCCTGTGCTCCGATGGTCACGCATGACATCGCGAGTACGTCCATCTTCCCGCTGCTCTTCGGCAGCAGAAAGTCCGAAATACACAGTCCCCGCCCTTCGCGCTGGCGCGGGAAGGTGAAGCGCAAGGTTTCCGGCGGAACTGCGTCGCCTTGCTTCCATTCTTCGGGCAGGCCGTAAACGATGACGTCGTTGCCGTCGCTCTGCGCTCCGAAATATCCATACACGACCTTGGGCTCGAACCAGCCGGCCGCGATCACTTCGTCTTCGAGGTTCTTAAGAATGGGCCGGTATTTGGTCTCGACCAGCCGTCCGTAATCTTCCTGCGACGCCGTCTTCAACTGCCACTGGTTCTTGAACAGCGCCGTCTCGTTGATGTACTGAAAGATTTCGCGCAGGTCGAAGTCTTGCGCCTTGAGCACACGCACGCCCCAGAACGGCGGCGCCGGGATGTTCGGCGCGGGCGCGATTTCGATGTTAGGGGCGGTCGCACCGTCGCCGTCGCCACCGACAACGGCAGCGCGCGCGAACTCCTTCACCAGCTTGCCTTCAGCAATCCGCTTCTCGCGCGCGCCGTTCGGCGAAGCGAGGTCTTCCATGATATGGAGCCCTGCGAAGGCATCGTCCGCGTAAAACACTCCGCCGGAGTACTCGCGGCGCAGGTCGTCTTCTACGTACTTCCGCGTAAGGGCCGCACCGCCGCAGATCACGGGGAACTCGAGTTTCTGGTGATGCAGGTCCTGCACCACGTACTTCATCTCCAACGTGGACTTAACCAGCAGGCCGCTGAGGCCAATGGCGTCCGCCTTCTCCGCGAGAGCGGCCTTGATGATGGTGTCCGACGGCTGCTTGATTCCGAGGTTCACCACACGATAGCCGTTGTTGGTAAGGATGATGTCCACCAGGTTCTTGCCGATATCGTGGACGTCCCCCTTCACTGTAGCGAGCACTATGGTCGCCTTCTGGCTGCCCTCTTTCTTCTCCATCTTCGGTTCGAGGTAGGCGACGGCTGCTTTCATCACACCGGCCGAGTCGAGCACCGAGGGTAGCTGCATCTTACGCGCGCCAAACAGATCTCCGACCGTGCGCATCCCGTCGAGCAGGATGTTGTTGATGAGATCGAGCGCCGTGTAGTTGACCAGCGCCTCTTCCAGAAGCTCATCCAGCGACTTCTTGTTGGCGGCCTCGCCGACCGTTTTCTCGCCGTTGATGATGGCCCATTTCAGCTTGTCCTCAATCGACAGCGTGTCCACGTGCGCCGTGGTGGTCTCTTCTTTGCCCCTGGTTCCGGCAAAGTGCGCCATGTAGACCTGCAGCGGGTCGCCGTTGGACTGGTCAAAGTAGATGAGCTTGCGCGCAAGATCAACTTCGGCTTCAGGAATCTTGTACAAAGGATAGATTTTGCTGTAGTTAACAATGGCCATGTCGAGGCCATTGTCCACCGCCTCATGCATGAAGACGCTGTTCAGGATACGGCGCGAGTAGGCGTTCAGCCCGAAGGAAATATTGCTGACCCCAAGGATGGTCTTCACCTCGGGCAGCTCGGCCTTGATTGCCTTAACCGCTTTCAAAGTCTCGATACCGGCAGTTCGATAGTCTTCCTGCCCGGTGGAGATTGGCAGCGTCAACGCGTCAAAGATGAGGTCCACGGGACGAATTCCGTACTTGTTCACTGCCAGGTCGAAGATACGCTTGGCAATGGCCAGCTTTTTCTGCCAGGTGAGCGCCATGCCGTCTTCGTCGATGGTCAGGGCGATAACCGCCGCGCCATAGCGCTTGGCCATCGGCAGAACTTTCGCGGTGCGCTTCTCGCCATCCTCCAGGTTGATGGAGTTGATGATGGCCTTGCCGGGGATGCGTTTCAGAGCTTCCTCAACCACGTCGGCTTCGGTCGAATCCACGGTGATCGGAGCGGGCACACGCGTGGCAATCTTCTCCAGGATGTTGCTGATGTAGCCCTTCTCGTCTTCGCCCACAATGGCGCAGCACAGGTCGAGCATGTGCGAGCCTTCGTTCACCAGCTTCTTCGCCAGGGTGAGGATCGCGTCATAGTCCTGGCTACGCACCATGTTCTTGAAGTGCTCGACGCGCGTAGTGGTGTTCATCTCCTCGGCCACGATCAGCGGCTTGGGATCGAGGTCGAGCGGCACCATCGAATAGGCGCTGGCCGCCGCGCCCGCAACCTTCACCTCGCGCTTCGCAGGCTCAAGACTGGCACAGGTTTCCACCACAGCCTTCAGGTGCTCGGGCCGAGTACCGCAACAGCCACCAACTATCCGGACGCCGTACTCAGTAATGAACTGTTTGTGGTACTCCGCGAGTTCCTGGGGCGTCAGCTTGTAAACCGCATGGCCTCCTACGTTCTGAGGCAGGCCGGCGTTGGGTAGCACGGAGACATGCTTTGGCGAATTCGCCCCCAGGTGGCGAACCGCGTCGTTCATTTCTTTGGGACCGGTAGCACAGTTCAGGCCGATGGCGGCAACATCGAACATTTCCAGCGTAGTTAATGCCGCACCAATCTCGGTACCCAGCAGCATGGTGCCCGTCGCCTCCAACGTTACCTGCACCTGCACGGGAATGTTCTTACCCGTCTGCTTCAACGCGTCGAAGATGCCGACCAGTCCAGCTTTTGCCTGGAGAATGTCCTGACAGGTTTCGAGCAGCAGGACGTCAACACCACCCTCGATGAGCGCCACGGCCTGCTCGGTGTAGGAGGCGGCCATGTCGTCAAAGCCGATATGTCCCAGCGAAGGCAGCTTCGTCGTCGGCCCCATCGATCCCGCGACGAAGCGCTTCCGCCCGTTAAAGCTCACGGCTGCTTCGCGTGCCAGCTTTGCGGCGGCAAGGTTGATCTCGTGTACCTTGTCCTGCAGATCGTATTCGGCCAAGACAACGCGGGTGGCTCCGAAGGTATCGGTTTCGACCACATCGCAGCCCACGCTGTAAAACGCCGCGTGAATGTCCTTGATGATGTCGGGCCGGCTCAACACCAGCAGCTCGTTGCAGCCCTCCTTACCCCAGTAGTCGTCCACACTGGGGTTGCGGGCCTGAATACTCGTACCCATGGCGCCGTCATAGATGACGACGCGTTCTTGCACGGCCTGTAGGAAGTCGCTCATTAACTGTGAACGCAAATTCGCGCTTGTCTTCAGTATCGCAGTTCTCGCAGGCGAGGGGGAAGTCAGGTACAGCCAAATGCGAGGTTGGCAGGCAGTCTGCGATTTCGCCGCATTGAGCGGAACCGCAGACCGGAACATGGAACCGAACATCTGGGAACTGCGACTTGAGAGCAGCTTAGGGTCGCAGTCGTGCCTTGGTTTTGATCAGCTTCCTTGATAGGGCTGGGGTGGAGTTGCCGGCGTGGCAACGGGGACGTATTCCGGCTCTTCCGGCATCACGATCCAGGCGATGATGTAGGCCAGAATGCCGCCGCCGCCAAACAGGGCGACGATCAACCAGACTACGCGGACTACGGTGACATCGAGGTCGAAATACTCGGCAAATCCGGCGCAGACACCGGCAATCTTGCGGTCGGTGCGCGAACGCATGAGCTTTTTCCGGCCTGCAACAGTTCCGACGCGGCGTCCACAGTAGGGACAAAGATTGGCGTCATCCTGGATCACTTTTCCGCAGTAGTTACAATACATAAGGCCTCCCTGCCATGAGATACGAATAGCATAAGCAGAAGTTCCCGCGGATGCAAAGGCGCTTCCGAATCAGAGACTTACGGAGTCCTGTACGCCTGCTTCATGTAGTGTCGGGCCAGATCGGCGGAGTTTGAGCTGGAATTTTCAGCCACGACGGCGCGGTATTTCTGCAAGGCGGTGTCGCGTTTCTGCAAGACGTCGTACATCTGCCCGGCAGCCAGCGTCGCCTTCTGCCGCAATTCGGGGTCGTTCCCACTGTTGCTGGCAGCCAGCTCATAGGCCTCGGCGGCCTCCTGATACTGGCGTTGGCCCCGCAATGCCTCGCCCAGTCCATAAGCCGGAACTTCGATACGGCACGAGGAATACACATTGGCGTGGCAATTTGCCAGGACTTTGCGATAGGCCGCAATCGCCTCCTGCCCGTGTCCGGCGGCATTCAGCAGGTGAGCGTATTCCGCGGCCACCAGGGAGTTGCGGGAAAATTCCACTTGCATGCGGGCAACAACTTGCAGCGCTTCGTTATATTGCTGCTCACGCCGGAGGAACAGCGCATAGACAATCTGGGCGTCGCTGGCGACCTCGCTGTGCGCCTCGGTCGACGCCTGGCGCAGGTAGTCGAGACCCTTCTGCTTGTTGCCGCTGATGCCCACGATGGAGGCAGCCATCTTGGTCGGCCAGCTCAGGCTGCCAACAATGTAGAGGTGGGTCCCGACCAACACTTTGGCGTCTACATATTTCGGGTCGAGTTCCAGCACGCGCTCGTGGTCGCGGCGGGCCGCGACCGCGCTGCGCAGGGCAGAGAACCAGGCTTTCTCTGCGATTCCCGAGTAGGTTGCGCGCATACCGCGCGTGACCCCGCGCGCGTAGAGAGCGTCCACATCGTCGGGATTCTTGTCGAGCCGGGTTTGCGAGAGTGTCAGAGCCTGGTCGCTTAACTGTCTGACGCGGTCTTGTACTTTGGGATCGAGCGGACTTGAAGGCTTCTTGTTTAAGAAGCTGTCACCGGCGTAGGCCTCGGTGTCCAGTGCCCCAATGCGGAACAGCTCCTTGAAGATCACTGCTTCCAAGGTGTGATTCACCGCAAATGGATCATTGGGATGGGCCTGCTGCGCAGCTTCGAATTCGCGAATGGCCTTGTCGTATTCGAGATTGTAGAAGTGATCGAAACCCTTGCGGGTGCTGGCATCGTTTTCGGCCCGGGTCGGGACAGGGGGATTGTCTGGGGGTGCGGCCCGCGCGCCGCCCGGTAAGCCCATCGCCCAAACAAAGCCCAGGCTGAGAATGCACAGCACTCGTTGGTAGGATTTCATCGGCAGTAGTTAATGAGAAGTTTACCTGATGGGCGGGGCTGCCCGAAAACGGCAGGCTCGTTTCCGAATTGGCGTTTTGTCCAGAATCGCTACTGACGTGAGAAGTGCTCCACGATGGCGATTTTTCGCGACGGAGCAATTCTTTCGGGCGAGGCGAAAATTCAGGAAACGTCGGTCTGCGGAAACTATTGTGCACATCGGATTTTAGCAGGCTTCAACTTTGGCCAGTAGCTTGCGACGGAACCCATTAGGAGAATCCTATGGCGCAAGCAATCCGTGATACGAGTCAGGAATATTGGCGCCCGGCAGACCCAGCCGTGGCTCACGTGGTGCAGGCCCCACGAGTCATGTGTCCCAACTGTGACGCAGAACTTGTTATCGGGGCTCGTTTCTGCCACACCTGCGGCGGCGGCCGCGCACCGACCCCTGTCGTTGCCCGGTGGCCCACCAAGCTGGCAGATTTTATGGCGATCGAGATAATCCGCCGCAAGCTTGACCTCTCGCTAGCGAGCCTGGTGTTTCTGATTCTGGGGCTGGCTTGCATGACCGGAGCCGTGGTGACCAGCCTCATCTACAAAACCAAGACATTGTTGGACTGGCAGGCGGTTCAGGTGTGGCGGATCGAGTGGTTGCTGGGCGCGGCCGCGGCCCTGCTGGCGGGAATTCTGCTGAAGAAAAACAGCACTAGCATCTAGCTCTACGCGACTTCCTAATGTGGCCTGCGGGCGCACTCCTGCGAGATGACGTCTTTGACACTTCATCCTCTACCGCAACAAAGCACATTTCTCCCACAGTTTCGTCCGCCGTGCTGCAACGGACACGTGCACCGTGCCAATTGCTAATTGCCAGCCGCCCGGTAAATAATCCATGGGGTGTTCTGACTTGGAGCATTGCCCTTGACCGAGCGTCTCTACTACACCGATTCCTTCCTTCACGAATTCGAGGCTCGCGTGGTCGGCGTCGAGGCCGGAACCATCATCCTGGACCGTTCAGCCTTTTACCCCACGAGTGGTGGGCAGGTCTTCGACACCGGCTGGCTGGAAACGGAGAACTCTGCGCGCGTTCGAGTAAAAGACGTCGCCGAGAACGAGCGAACCGGCGACGTTCTGCACATTCTGGAGGGTGACGCCACCCAGGCTTTGTCACTGGGTGCAACAGTGCGCGGCACTATCGACGCCGGACGGCGCCTCGATCACATGCAGCAGCACTCGGGACAACATGTGCTCTCGGCCGCGTTCGAGAAGCTTTATAGCTTTCCCACCGTTTCGTTCCATATGGGCGAGGAGAGCTGCACCATCGATCTGGAAGCGGGCGGGGTCACCGCCAAACAACTGGAAGAGGCCGAAGGGCTGGCCAACCAGGTCATCGCAGAGGATCGTCCGGTTGAGATACGTTTCGTCACAACTGAGGAAGCGCGCACATTGGGCGTGCGCAAAATCCCACCGGCGGAACGCGAGAAGCTGCGTCTGATCGAGGTCCGCGATTTCGATTTGAACGCCTGCGGCGGAACTCATGTGCAGCGTACTGGACAAATTGGCGGCATGCTGCTGCGTAAGACCGAGAAGGTGAAGCAGGGCGTGCGTGTGGAATTTGTCTGCGGCCTGCGAGCGGTCCACACCGCGCGCCGAGATTTTGAGACGCTCACCGAAGCGGCGGCAGTGTTTTCGACTCACATCTGGGAGGTTCCACAGCAGGTAGTCAAGTCGCTGGACGAGGTCAAGTCGGCGCAGAAGGCGCAACATCGACTGCTGGAAGAGGTCGCCGAACTGCAGGCGGAGCGGATGCTGCAAGCGGCGCCGGAGCGCCGAGGGCACAAGATCGTGGTGCAGTTCTTCCCTGAGCGGGATCTCGGCTTCATCAAGATGCTGGCACAGAAGCTCACCAAAAGTGGCAACACGGTCGCCCTGCTCAGCTGCGGAGGTCCGCAACCGTCGCTGGTCTTCGCGCAGACACCGGGTTTGCCAAACGACATGGGTGCGCTGGTGAAACAGACGGTGCAGGACTTGGGCACGCGGGGCGGCGGCAATCGCGACATGGCGCAAGGCGGCGCGCCCGACAGCGCCAGGGCCGAAGCAGCGTTGCGAGCGGCCGCCGACGCGGTAGGATAACAGTTGTCAGTAGCCAGTGGTCCGTTGTCAGTAACCAGTAGGAGCCATGCGTCGTCTTAGCAACCAGAGTCGCTGACGTTAAGACCCTACCAACTAACAACTGGCGACTGACTACTGGCGACTGATACATGGACAACCGCCTCATACTCGTTAACCTGCTGATCCGGCTAGGCGTGGCTGCGGCCATCAGCAGCGTTCTGGTACGCGCACGACGTTTCCGCGTGTTGCTGTTTCGCGAGGAGCGTACCCTCGGCGAGAAGATGGAGTTGGTCTTCATCGTAAGCACGCCGATCCTGCTGGGCGTGCTGGTGCGCCATTGGGTACGCAACTTCCTTGCCGCCGATATTGGCTTCGAGGGTGCAATCCTCATGGGGGTTATTGGCGGCCGCTTGGCGGGCGCTACCGGAGGCGCCCTGGTTTCGCTGCCGGCATTGTTCCTGGGTGAATGGCTCACCCTGCCGATGAATGTTCTGGCCGGCCTGTTGGCGGGCTTGCTGCGTCATATCGCGGGCGATCGCGAAGCCATCTGGTCGTTCTCGCCACTGTTCGACCTCAGCATCTACCACTGGATCCGGCGCAGCATTCGCAAGTCGTTCATCGACTGGCAGACTTCGTTCTTCTTTCTGATTCTAGGCTTGGAATTCGTCCGCATCCAGCTGCACCGCTTACTTCCCCGCCGCATTTTCGCGCTCGATTCCGATAACGGCTGGGTAACGCTGGCCATTTATGCGGGCACAGTGATGTCGGTAGCCATCGCTCTGAAGGTGTTGAACAATGTGCGGATCGAGATGAAGCTGGAGCAGCAGGAACGGCTGCTGCTGCAGGCGCGCATGGAAGCGCTGCAGAGCCAGATCAATCCGCACTTTCTGTTCAATACCCTGAACTCTATTTCCTCGCTGGTGCGCCGCGATCCCGATTCGGCGCGCGAGATGATCGTGAAGTTGGGTAACATTCTGCGACGCTTGTTGCGTAAGGGCGATTCGTTCGTGCCACTGCGCGAAGAGGTGGAGTTCCTCGATGATTATCTTGACATCGAAGTTGCCCGCTTTGGCAGCGACAAGCTGAACGTGGTGAAGGAACTGGAACCGGCATCGCTCGATCACCTTGTGCCCAGCATGATTTTGCAGCCCCTGGTGGAGAACGCCGTCAAGCATGGCTTCGCCTTGAAGGTGGATAGGGGAAGCATTTACATCCGCAGCCGCAACGCCGGCCATCGCGTGGTCATTGAAGTCGAGGACGACGGAGTGGGCATGCCGGCGTCGGGCGCGAGCGCTTCTTCGGGGACCGGCATCGGCATGTTGAATGTGACGGAGCGGTTGCAAGTGGTTTACGGTGACGCAGCCGAGATCACAATACAGAGCCAGCCCGGGCGCGGAACCCTGGTGCGACTGGCCCTGCCTGTGCTGCAAGCCGAAGAAATGGGCGGGTCGGTGGCCGGCGCCATTTACGAGGAACGCTCCAGTACGTCGCGGTAGAACTGCTCATACATGGGAATGATCTTGCTGGCGCAGAACCGCGCCTGAGCACTGGCGCGCGCTGCTTTTGCCATCTGCTTCAGGCGATCCTCGTCGGACAAGAGTTCGATGGCATAATCCGCCATGGTGTCCACGTCGCCCACTTCCGCCAGAAATCCTGTTTTGCCGTGATCAATGACTTCCGGCACGCCGCCTTTGTTGGTCGCGATGGGCACCACCTCGCAAGCCATGGCTTCCAACGCCGCCAAGCCGAAGGATTCCAGTTCACTCGGCAGCAGCATCACATCAGCCAGGGGAAGTTTCTCGTGAATGCGATCCTGTTTCCCGAGGAAGTCCACCTTGTTGTGAATTCCCTTGTTGACCGCCAGCCATTCGGCGCGCGAGCGCTCCGGCCCGTCGCCGATAAGCACCAACCGCGACGGAACCTTTTTTTGCACCCGGTCAAAGATTTCGATGACATCGGGGATACGCTTCACCGGACGGAAGTTCGACAGGTGCACAAGTATCTTTTCGTTGGGCTTGGCGTACTCGGCACGATGCTGCATCACTTCAGGGGTACGGTGATAGAGATCGCAGTTCACAAAGTTGGGAATCACCTTGATCGGGATCTGCACATCGAAGACCTCGACAGTGCGCTGCCTCAGATATTCGGAGATCGAAGTGACGCCGTCACTTTGGTCGATGGAAAAGCGGGTGATCGGCAGATACGACGGATCGGAGCCCACCAGCGTGATGTCAGTACCGTGCAGCGTGGTCACGTAAGGCAGGCGACGGTCTTTGCGCGCGTGGTCACAACTGAGCATCTGTCGCGCCAGCATCGCGCTCACTGAATGCGGGATGGCGTAATGCACGTGCAGAAGATCGAGATCGTAAATCTCCGCGACTTCAGCCATGCGCGTGGCCAACGCCAAATCGTACGGCGGATATTCGAACAGCGGGTAACGCGAGACTTCGACCTCGTGATAGTGGATGTTGGGCAGCATTTGCGTCAGGCGGATGGGCTGCGAGTAGGAGATGAAGTGCACCTCATGACCGCGCTCGGCCAGCTCCAGCCCCAACTCCGTGGCGACCACGCCGCTACCGCCGTAGGTGGGATAGCAGGTGATCCCAATTTTCAATGGGGTGCCGTCGCTCATGACTTTGTGCTCAAGATTGGATGGGAATTCGGCAAGAGAGATTCAGCGGCGTGCCACCGGCACTTAGCCGCCGACCACTGCTTTTACGCTTTTTCCAGATTCAGCGCGCGCCGGAACGAACCGTGATCGTTCTTGATCTTTTCCTGGAGCAGCATGATGGCGTAGATCAACTGCTCCGGACGCGGCGGGCAACCGGGCACATAGACATCGACCGGAATCCACTGATTGACGCCCTGCACCAGCGCGTAGTTGTTGAATACGCCGCCGGAGGTGGCGCAGGCGCCCATGGAGATGACCCACTTCGGTTCCGGCATCTGCATGTAGAGTTCGCGGATGACCGGCGCCATTTTTTGCGAAACCCGGCCGGCGATGATCATCAGGTCCGATTGGCGCGGTGAGGGGCGGAAGACCTCCGCTCCGAAACGCGCGATGTCGAACCGCGACGCCCCCATCGACATCATTTCAATGGCACAGCAGGCCAGGCCGAAGGTCATCGGCCAGATGGAATTCTTACGCACCCAGTTCACCACGGCGTCGAGCGAGGCCATGACCACGCCCTCGTGCTGCTGCTCGCCAAAGGTTGCGCGCAGGACAGCCCTGCGGCTGTGCTCCGGACCAACCAGGTTGTCGAAGCGCTCCTTGCCGGACTCGGGATTCTCGAAATGGGGCGGCTGATAATTGGAACTCATTGCCTCCATTATAAAGTGGATGGTGGGTAGTGGATAGAAAGAAACCGTAGAAAGCCGCTGGAAATCGCCAACAGCGCCGAAACGCCGGACGGCCGTTCGCTCAGCCCAGCATGTTGCGGAAGTCCCCCTCTGCCCACCAGCCCCGGACGACCATCCACTCTCTGCCCCCGCTCACCAACCCCGCCCTGTTTCGTCTGTTATCCAGTCGTGAGACAAAGGATTTCGCACCCCTTGCTTCCGCTGATGCATCCAAAACTGGTGACTGAATCTGGTACATGGAAGGCGCGAGAGTGCATGCTATACTGCGTGTATCCCCCGCACCGGTGCGCTCCTTGAAGAATATTTCCGGCCAGCCGAAGGAAACCTACATGGCACGTAGTTCGCGTCGCTCTGCTTTTCTGGTCCTTTTTATCATTCTCGCTTGTGGTTGCGCCGGCATGCTGTTTGGTCAGCATCTCACGTCAAACACGAGTTCCGGTGACGGTGATGTGCGCGAGAGCCTGCGCAGCTTCACCGACGTTTACGACGTGGTGCAGCAGAACTACGCGGAGCCGGTCAGCCCCGACAAGGCCATCTATAACGGCGCCATTCCCGGGATGTTGCGGGTGCTCGATCCCCACTCCAACTTCTTCGATCCCAAGTCGTACGCGGCCCTGCGCGAGGAGCAGCGCGGCAAGTATTACGGCGTGGGCATGCAGGTCGGTCCGCGCAACAACAAAGTTATCGTGATCGCGCCCTTTGCCGGCGCGCCCGCCTATCGCGCGGGCATCCGTCCGGGCGACGTCATCATCGCGGTCGACGGCAAGCCTACTGACAACATGAGCACCAGTGACGTGGCGGAACTGCTGAAGGGCCCCAAGGGCACTACGGTCAAGATCACCATGTTGCGTGAGGGTTCCGACAAACCTCTCGATTTCACCGTCGTGCGCGACGAGATTCCGCGCTACAGCGTAGATGTGCATTTCATGATTCGGCCGGGTATTGGCTACGTTCACATCTCCGGTTTCCAGGAGACGACCGAGCACGAACTGCGGCAGGCACTCGATGAACTAGGTGACATTCACGGGCTGATATTGGACCTCCGGCAAAATCCGGGCGGACTGCTCAGTGAGGGCGTTGGTGTGGCCGACCAGTTCCTGAAAAAGGGGCAGGTCATCGTCTCGCATCACGGCCGGGCCTCGGCGGAGAAGGTTTACAAGGCGGCCCACGGCAACGGCGGCAAGGATTATCCGCTGGTCGTGTTGGTGAATCGGGGCACGGCATCGGCAGCCGAGATTGTTGCGGGCGCGATTCAGGACCATGATCGTGGCCTCATCGCAGGAGAAACCACCTTCGGCAAGGGTCTGGTGCAGACGGTGTACCCGCTTTCGGAAAACACTGGCCTGGCTTTGACCACTGCCAAGTACTACACACCGAGCGGCCGCCTTATTCAGCGCGATTACAGCAACATCTCGCTTTACGACTATTACTACAACGATCGCGAGAACGGCGACGCCAGCACCACCAATCACGAAGTCAAGATGACTGACAGCGGCCGCACGGTGTATGGCGGCGGCGGCATTTCTCCTGACGTGAAGATTGCTTCCCCCAAGACCAACAAGTTTCAGGACACGCTGCTGGAAAAGTACGCGTTCTTCAACTTCGCCAAGCACTATGTCATCAACCACAAGGTGAGCAAGCAATTCGAAGTGGACGATGCCGCGATGCAGGAGTTCCGCAAGTATCTCGACGACCAGAAAATCACCTTCACCGAAGCTGATCTGGCCGACAACAACGAATGGATCCGCACCAGCATCAAGGCCGAGTTGTTTATCAACGAATTCGGCCAGCAGGAAGGCATGCGGGTGCACGCCGACGGAGACCCTGAGGTACAAAAGGCGCTTGACCTGCTGCCTCAGGCGAAGCAATTGGCCGACAACGCCAAAAAGGTCATTGCGCAGCGCAACAATGCGCGTTTGACGGCACAGCAGGGCGACGTTCCGGAAGCGCAGTCGGTAAAGCGCTAGCCTGACACTTGAAGATCAACAGAAAAGCCCGCGCAAGCGGGCTTTTCAATTTGCGGCGATCGGTGCCCCGCAATACTACTCGAGGCGATTCGCGGCGAACCGGCAGGTTCCCAGCACTGGGGCTCGGAGAGAGGATCCTACCTTGAGCCGTCCGAACGCAGGCGATACTGTGAAATTTCCTTCAGCGTGTTATATCCGGGCGGCGTGAAGCTCTCGTGACCAGAAACCTTGCGGACGTCCGCCACAGCGGCGACGGCTATTTGGGAAAGTTGTTTGGCTGTCAGGACGGGACTATTCACCTGCATATCGCTGTTGGTGCCCATGCCCGAATCGTAGATGATTCCGCCTCCCTCCCTCAGGAATTCCACTCCTCCGCCGGATAAGCTGCCTCCCGCCGCATCAGGATGTCCGAGAGTGTGTTCGAAAAACCTGCCCGCACTGCCTTTTTGGTGCCGCAAAATGTAATTCAACCGGCGAAAACCCGCGATCTTCACATCTTCCCCGACAAACGTGACCATGACACCATCAGGCCGCGGAACGGTGATGGTATGGGTCGCGTTATCGAAGTGAATCGCCGAGGCAGGCGTCTCGCTTCCGCCCGGAGGCGCTGAAGAAGACGTCGTTGCAGGAGGAGATCCCGGTTGTGCAGGCGATGGCGCCGCCGTTGTGGCGGCGACGGAACTGCCTCCCCCATGACTGCGAGCATTGAAGGCCTTGTAATCGGCAAATGACTTCTTCAACTTGTCGGAATCCGTGCCCGGCAGAGGAAGAACCTGCTGATCGCCATTCATGGTTAGTATGGTGCCGACGACCTTGCCGCCCTCAAACACCTGGGCCATGGTGCCGCTTGGGTTGAATTTAAAGACGTAATCATCCCACTTGACTTCACCAGCGCTGGCCGGCGCAGAGGGAGCGCTTCTGGTGGCGGCATTGGCCGCATTCGCGCTGGCAACACGCGTCAGGTTCAGGGGTACCGGACTGCCCTGATTCCACATCCCGGATAGCGTCGCGCCGTCACCGCTGACGAACCCGACCCATGTACCGTGCACCATCGGCACATTAAAGCTGAGGGCCTGCCCGTTGATGAGAAAGTCCGTGCACGGCAGCCCGAACATGTTCTGGTCCGGACTGTCCACCGTTCCGGCGAGAGCCCCGTCGCGACCGGCAACCACGTGCAGTTTCACGTGGAGTGGCCCCAATACCCCGGCGTAATCCCCGGTGAGATCCGGCTTCTGTTGAGCAGAACTTAGCGTGGCTATCAGCAGCAGGCCAGACAAGCAGCGCGTGAACATGGGTGAGCATTATAGTACGGTTTTGGTTCGTCGATGTTTGCGATCCACACGCGTGCAAAAGCTGGTAGTTGAATGCTATCGCGTTAGCTCCGGCCACGTTTCGCGAGGCTGCGGCATTCCGCGCGAAATGGGCAATGGGCGCGCAAAGCGGCACTTCATCGGCACAGGCCGACGACAAGGCCGGAATTTGTACCGCCCCGGCTCGATTGATCCAGCCCTACACCATCACGACGGCAGCCGCGCGAGCTGACGAAAAGCTCATGACTTCAGGCTTCACCAGCTGCGCGAAATCCGCGTAGGTCAGCTTGATCAACTCATAGTGGGAGCCTGCGTTGAAGGCGATCTCGCGGTCTTCCGTCAGGGTCTCGTCCACGTACACCGGAATCCCGTAGAGGTTGCCGAACGGGGGCATGGCGCCGGTCTCGCAATCCGGGAAATGCTGTTTAAACTCGCGCTCGCTGGCCAGCTCTGCTTCCCTAACGCCGGTGGCCCGCTTCAGTGCCGGCAGGTCCACCTGGTACGACGCTGGCAGCACGGCCATGGCAAGCGCGCCGTCGAGTTTGACAATCACGGTCTTGGCCAGTTCTTTGCCCGAAATATGGGACACGGCCGCAATGCCTTGTGCGGTGTAGGCCTTGGAATGGGAGATGACGACGTACTTCACACCATAGGTATCGAGGAAATCCTTAACTTTGCTGAGGTGCATATTAACCTCCTGGCGAAACGGCTCGCGGGCCTCGAAAAGCCCGCTGGCTGTGGTTCTGTGGAACTTGACTGGCAGCGGATTGGTTGGCTGGATTCCGCGAGGCGCTCGCGGGCTTCTTCGAGGTGAGCTTCTGCCATCCGGGCTACCTCCTGGCGGTCAGGCGACCCTGTTTAAGCCCAGTGTAGTCCGGCAAAAGAACGGCGCAAGCACAGCCGTCACATGGCGGTTGTGATGTCCGAAAAAGAACCTTCAGCTAAGGATCGTTCGACGTCGCGGACAGCGTTTGCGCTGGGACCAGTTTGAGCCTTCGGTTGATGCGGGGCCAGTATTGCCGCAGAAGGTTGCCAGCCGCGTTCCCCATCAGGTCAAGTCCAAAGCGGCTGAAGGTATTGGCGGCTGTTCGATAGCTATCCGGGTAGTAGACATTGGCCAAGCCTTCGGCCCCCGCCATACCCAGCACGCCCGACCAGTTGAACACGGGGTCACCAGAATCGGTGCGCGTCACAAAGACGCGACGTATAGCGTACTTGACGGAACCTCCGAAGTCGAGGTCGTTGCGCACAAAAAAGCGCGGGTCTTCATGCAACGCGGAAGCCAGCAGGAAGGTCCCGAAAAGCTGCGAGGAGGCCCTTCGGGCCATGGCCGCTCCGAGCCGCTGGCCGTAACCCCCAACGCCCTCGCCGTAGGCGACTGGTGCGTCGTGCACCTGGTTTACGCCAGCGCTCAGGTTGGCCGCGACAAAGGCGCTGAGAGAAACGCTATTGTTCACGGCGAGCTTCAATTTCTGCTCCGGAGAGAGGGGAGCCGTGCTGGTGGCGAGATTCGGGAACACCAGCGACTCTCGCTGCAGGAGGCTGACAAATTGAGCGCTGCTCTGCATCGGATTGTTGCCTTGCGGAATGGCCTGCGCTTTTGATGCGGAAGGTGCGTCCGGCATGGGTCCAGACTGATCTTGTTGCTGTGCACTACTTCTCGGGCCTAGCAGGTGCACAGTCAGGGCGAGCGCAAGAGCCAGGCCGAGCATCGACAGCACCCGTGACGCGGGCGATGGCCGTATTTGCCTTCCACCGTGGACGGTCGTTACGACAGTGCTTAGCATTGGTTGGCCTGGCCCCCCACCCCAGAAGGACCGACGCGTCGCGGTTGGGTCTAGTGTAGTCGAGATACGGTCCCTCGGCCAGAAAATCTGAAGATAAATTCGAACTGCCGGCCCAGAGTGATCGGCCAGAAGCTGGCGTAAAGCCGTCACGTGGACTTGCGGCCGAGCTTGGTTCGGCCGGAACGACATTTTCGATGCCGCACCCGTTCTTGGGACGCGAGACCGCGCCGCCCTTCACGAAATTGTCATTACGAACGCCCCGGGGTTGGGCGCGAGACCGGGGTCCCCAACGCGCGCCGCTTTTGCGCGGGTTGGGGTGGAAGGAATCTGCTTCTTGATGGAAGACACCAAAAGCATCTCCCTCGCTACGCTCGTGAAGACAAATCTTGCGGATGTCCATCTATGCGACTGTCAGCATTTATGAGGATTCAATTCCGCCTACATCGGCTACTATGTCCTTTCCATAGGTTTCCTGCGCCGGGAGATCGGCTTGGCAACCAGAGTTACAGGCAGCTTTTTTCAGCTACAGCCGGGACGATTCCGAATTCGCCCTTCGTCTGGCCGAAGACTTGAAGGCAGCCGGGGCAAACGTGTGGCTGGATCAACTGGACTTGGTCGGGTCAGCGGTGGGCGCGCGCAGTCCAGGATGCCCTGAAGACTGTCATCGCCTGTTGGTGATTCTGTCTCCCGCTTCCGTCGAGTCCACGAACGTCAAGGACGAAGTTACCTTCGCTCTTGAGGAAACAAGACCGTCATCCCGGTTCTCTATCGCGATTGCAGGGTTCCTTTTCAACTCCGCCCCTTTCAACGGGTAGATTTCACGACCGACTATACCCGCGGGCTGAGGACACTGCTCAAGGCCCTGGGCGTGGAGCGGCAAGCCGTCGCTCCGGGTGCAACTGCCCTGGATGCAGCGGCGCCGCCGGGCAGCCCACCCGATGTCTCTGCTGAAGAAAGCTTGCTGGCTGAATTGAAGCGTAAGGCAGAGGCTGGAAACGCTCCGGCAATGGTGGACCTCGCCGACGCTTACATCGAAGGAGATGGGACGCATAGAGACGTCTCCCAGGCACTTGCCTGGTATCGAAGAGCGGCTGGAGAGGGGAACACAACGGCAATGGGTAAGCTCGCGCTCAAGTACATATTCGGTGAGGGCGTGGAGAAGGATGAACTACAAGCCGCAACTTGGTTTCGCAGAGCCGCAGACCTAGGCGATGGATTTGCGATGTTTAACTTGGCCTATATGTACGAAGTCGGCCAAGGCGTCGAGATGGACTATGGAAAGGCGAAGAGCTGGTATGACAAGGCCGCTCCATACCGTCCCCAAGACGTTGAAGCCGCGATTGAGCGGCTAACCCACAAGCGAGCAGCCGAGCAGTCTCGCCTGGACGAAGAGCGCAAACAGCGTGAAAAGGCTGAGGCGGACCGACTGGAACAGGAGGAACGGGACCGCGAAGCGGCGGAACAGGCTCGGCTGAAAGAGGAGCGTAAACAGCGGGACCAGGCTGAAGCAGCCCGGCTAGTAGCGCTGGCGGAAGCGGAGCGCAAACAGCGGGAACAAGCTGAGGCGGCCCGGCTGGCAGCGCGGGCGGAAGCGGAGGGCGAGCGGCGGGAAGAGGCAGCTCGGCTGGTAGCGCTGGCAGAGGCGGAGCGCAGGCGGGAAGAGGCAGCTCGGCTGGCAGCACAGGCGGAACTGGAGCGCAAACAGCGCGATGAAGCAGCTCACCTGGCAGCCCAGGCGGAAGCGGACCGCAAACAGCGGGAAGAGGCAGCCCGGTTAGCAGCACAGGCCGAAGCGGAGCGCAAACAAGCGGTAGAGCGGGCACGCCTAGAACGAGAACGCAAGGCGGCTGCAGAACAGGCGCAGCCAGCCGAAGAGGGCGAACAGAGGGGGCAGGCTGAGGCGGCCGGGCTGGCGGCCCTGGACGAAGCCGAGCGCAAGCAGATCACCGAACGCTCCAGGTTGGAGACGGAGAGTAAACAGCGCGAAGAAGAGCGCGAGCAAGCGGCTGAGCCTACCTCGGGACTAGATGTCTTCTCTAACTTTCCAATATGGGCCAAGGGAGCAATTGTAATAGGTGCTGTTCTGATCGCAATGTCGCTTTTGTATTGGGCAACGTCGCGCCCGCGCCCCAAGGAATCTGCGACAGAAACTCAGAAACCGCAGATCACGACCGCAACGTCTTTTCCTTCGGCCTCCGCTGAACCGCCTGCAAGCAAACCGCAGGGCGGTGTTCCCGGCAACAGGGTCAAAGTGGAAACAACCAACCCTTCGAAGTCCGCCCAACCCGCGACCGGGCAGCGCGAGGTAGGATCCCAGAGCGGAAGCGTCAATACCAAGACTTCAAAGGATCCCAGCAATGGAACTAAGGCTACATCCCCACAATTCATAGACGACGCGAATCGTAGAGAAAGCGCGCCAATCGTCGTCAAGGAGGGCTACTGGGCTGATCCCACAACTCGATTGATGTGGGTCCGACACGATAGTGGGAGCGACTATTCTTGGGAGAGTGCTGCGAGCTACTGTCGTAACCTGGGGACTAGTGGTTTTCGGGATTGGCGTCTCCCAACAATGCACGAATTGATTACAGATCTTGCGAATGCACAATCCGGAGAACTTAATCTTTCGACTTATAAGCTACGCACGAACGGACTCACCAAGCTTACGGGCAACATGGTTTGGAGCTCGGGCAAAGGCGCGCTAGGGATATCGGTTCTGACCACATGGGGCCAAACCGAGTTGGACGAGAAAAGCTCTGCTTTTGCCGTGTGCGTTCGTAGTTATCGAGCAGTTCAAGAGGATTCGTTGCGCGGGTGGATAAATAGAGCATTCTAGCGGCAAGAGTGTCTATCTGCCAATTGCGGCAACAGAATGGTCGCCTTCCACAGCCCTTGCCACGCGCATAAGAGCTGGAGCACGGGAGAGCTTATGTGGGGATTTGTACTTTCGAGGCCAGCGGTAAGAGAAACAACTACTCCACCTTCACCGGCTCCAGTGCGATGTGCTTATCGCCAGCGGCTTTCTTCTCCCAATACTTGCGGACCCAGGCTTCCCAACTTTTGCCAGCGGCGCTTGCTAGCGCTTCGCGAGATTGAGATCACAGGCACCTGTGACCGGCTTTACTGACAACGGCGCCAGAATTAGTACACTGGCGGCTAAGGGGTAGTGTCTTTGTGCCCCGAGGGGCCAGGCAGTGGGTAGCGGATTGCCGGAAGAGGGGAGCAGTGAGATTCATTACTTGGTTAGTGCCATCTTTCTCGGGAGTTTTAGAACAGGAGAAATTCTCACCCATAAGTCATTTAGATTGTATTGGATCCATGCAACTCCTTTGTTCGTCATGCGTTGCGGGTAGTTTATCGGCTAACCTGTTGATTTAAAATGTCAGGGATAAGGGTTAAGGGGGTTAACCAACCAGTAAGGTCGTCCCAAAGTGGGGAAGTCTGGAAAAGCGCTGCGGATGTACCGAGTAGTAAACCGCAGCCAAGCTCTGAAGTTCAGCGGAAAGCTTACTCCAGCGTCTCTGGCTCCAGCGCGATGCTCTTCTCGCCGGCGGCTTTCTTCTCCCAGTACTTGCGGACCCAGGCTTCCCAGCTCTTGCCGGCGGCGGTGTCGCGTCCGGTGAAAGCCAGGGCAGCGATATCGGAGTAAGCAATAGAAATCTTCTGCGGGGAATTCTGCGGAATGAGGCGCACGACGGAAGCGTCGAGCGTGGGACCGTTGCGCCGGTCGAAGATGTAGCCCTCCACGCGCGATCCATCTTTGCGGGTGATGGTCACGTCGCCGCGATAGTCGAAAGCCTGCTCCAGCGCGTCGCGCAGTTCGGCTTCGGTCGCCAGCTCGGGGACCCAGCCCTCAATCTGGTCGTGGTCGCGTCCGGAGACACTTCGAGCGCATCGACGGTCAAGTTACGTTGCGGTTCGCTCATGATTCGCTCTTCGCCTTTCGCTCTTCGCCAGAATTCAGCACCAAGCTCATCAATCGTGCCGTGCAGATGGCTGAAATCTGCCGGAATTAGATGGATGTTCTTCAATCCGAGCAGATGGGAGCAAACTCTCGTGTGCCGCCGGCTGAAGCCGACTCAGAATTTGTATAACCACCCTACCCAGGACTCCGCTGCGCTGCGTCCTGGGCTAACTGCAGTTTCGCCCTCACGGACTCGATCCTTCAACTGCAAACATTCTGCGTCTGCCTCGAACGTCTTGCTAAGAGCTAAATGCTAAGCGCTCTCGGGCTTACTGTAGTTCGCCCTCGCGGGCTCGGTCCTTCAACTGCATACGTTCTACGTCTGCTCCAAGCGCCTTGCCAACGGCTAAGGGCGCAAAGCCAGCTACACCGTGAGCGTCGCTTAGGACCTGGCATCCCCGATCTGTACCAGCGGATTGTAGGCATGCACCGGATGCGTGGTTTCATTGAGCATGGCGAGCGCTTCTTCGTCCTTATACTTGGTGGAGAACGTCGCGCGAACCGTGCCGAAGAACCCGCGCAGCGAACCAAACGTGTCGTGCACCGCCGAGGCTTCATAGCCACTGTGCACCATGCAGTTGGCGCACTTGGGATTGCCCGACTCGGTGCCGTACTTCTCCCACTCCGTCTCGCGCATCAGCTCTTCGAAGGTGTCGGCGTAGCCGTCCTGCAACAGGTAACACGGCTTCTGCCAGCCGAAAAGATTGAAGGTCGGCATGCCCCATGCGGTGCAAGGATAGTCGCGCTTGCCCATGAGAAATTCCAGGAACAGCGGCGACTGGTTGAAGACCCACTTCGCTTTGCGGTTCGCGAGGATCGCGCGGAACAGCCGCCGGGTGCGGGCGCGGCCGAGAAAGTGCTTCTGGTCGGGCGCCTTGTCATACGAGTAGCCGGGCGAGAGCATCATGCCCTCGACGCCGAGGTCCATCATCTCGTCGAAGAAAGCGCGCACGCTGTTGGGGTCAGCGCCATCGAATAGCGTCGTGTTGGTGGTCACGCGGAAGCCACGCCGCAGTGCTTCTTTCATCCCATCGAGTGCAGCATCGTAACCGCCTTCGCGGCAGACGGAGAAGTCGTGGTGCTCACGCTGGCCGTCCATGTGGACGGAGAACGTCAAGATACTTGCTGGGCGTGAACAGGTCAATCTTTTCCCTGAGCAGCAGCGCGTTGGTGCACAGATAGATGTACTTCTTGCGCGCGACCAGGCCTTCAACGATCTCCGCGATCTGGGGATGCATCAGCGGCTCGCCGCCGGGAATAGAAACCATCGGCGCGCCGCATTCATCCACTGCGCGGAAGCATTCCTCGGGCGAGAGGTTCTGCTTGAGAACGTGCGCGGGATACTGGATCTTGCCGCAGCCGGCGCAGGCCAGGTTGCAGCGAAAAAGCGGCTCCAGCATCAGCACCAGCGGGTAGCGTTTGCGGCCCTGGATCTTCTGCTTGAGGACGTACGTGGCGACCGTCCACATCTGGGAAACCGGAACAGCCATGCAGGTAAAATACCTCGCTCTTCGCTTTTTGCACCGGTGTTTCAACCCGGCGCGAAACCCATTGCTTTCTCATCCTGAGCAGAGCGGCCGGCGGTCGGTCGAAGAAGCCGGCCGCCCGTAAAACTCGGCCTTGCCCTTAGAATGAGAACGCGAACTCTCTTTCTCTTTTACACTATTTGTGCGATGATGTCAACGCGCAGGCTTCGCCACCATAACCGATGCCCATTAAGAATCAACTCGATGCACTTTCCGGTTGGGAATGAGTTCTTGCCTCGGCGCGCCGCCTCCCCTTCAAGTCCCGCAGCCAGCACACCGTCCAACGGGTCTTGGACGCTGCCAGTTCTCTGCTGGAGCAGATGCCGCTAGAGGATGTAACCACTACGCGCATCGCAGCCGAAGCTGGGCTGTCGATCGGCGCTCTGTATCGTTTCTTTCCCGACAAGCAGACCATTATTGACGCTATCGCCGTGCGCCACGTCGAGCAGTTTCGTGCCTCGCTGGAGGACACCGTGATGAAGACCATCGAGCGCGAGATTGCGAATCTGGAGACGTTCGACCCAGCTAAGGTCCTCGACAGCGTGGTAGACGCGTACATTGTATATCTCGACGCGCATCCCGACTTTCGCACGATCTCGTTTGGCCGATACGTCAGTGCCGCGACCAAGGAACGCCAAGCGTCGCCCAACGTGGGGCTACCGGCGCTGTTAAAGAACTTCATGCTGGAGCGCCTGGGAATTCCCAACACATCGGAGCTGGACCTGATGCTGCGCATCGTAAGCGAGGCCGGCGAGCGGCTCATCGCGTATGCCTACGAGCAGCCCACGCGCGAGGATCGCGACCGCGTTATCGTTGAGATGAAACGGATGCTGGCCAACTATCTATTTACCGTGCCGTCCTAACCCAAAAGTTGTCGAAGTGAGATAAGGGCGCCCGTGAGGACGCCCGGTGAAGAATGCCTGCTCTAAGCGAAGGCGCTTACCGTACCGCGCCGACGCTCGAACCGCCGCCACCGCCGGAAGCATTCATGCTGCCGGTCTGCTTCAGCCACGCCGCCAGCTTGTTCTGCTGCTGGCCGCCCAACTCAACGCAGGAGTTGATGGACTCGAGCGTTTCCTTCTGGTTGCGCTCGGTACCGGGGATCGGATGCTGGTCAAAGAACTGTTTCAGCTCGGCCGCCTTTTGCGTGCTGCAGAAGCTCTCCGCGCCGTAGAGGAACACGCCTACGCCACCGAGGCCGCCGCCCGTCTTCTTCATGATCTCGTCAAAGTTCTGCCGCATGAAGTCCCACGTCAGATTCTGGCTGGCGGGATTGCTCATCATGTTGATAAAGATGTACAAATCCTGGCCGCGGACGGCAGGCGTCAGCGTGGACTCGAGGGTCTCTTTGATCAGGGCCTGCTGCGGGAATTCCGCCAGGCCGTAGAAGAAGCGGTAATACTGTTGCGGCGCCTTTACCTTGTGCAATTGCGCCTTGTACTGCTGGTAGAGTTCGGCGTCCCCATGACGGGCTGCCACTGAAACTACAGCCCCAGCAAGGGTGGGATCCACAGACGCCGGGTCCTTCATATATTGCTGCACGAGAACGCCAGCCTCCTGGATGACCGCGGGGTCCTGCGCAACATTACCCAGGGTCCGGAAAAGGATGCTACGCTTCTGCTTCTGTTCGGGCGTGTCACTGGGACGAGCGGCGTAACCGAGTTGCTGCATCATCGGCGAAAAGGCATTGCGCAACCATGCCTGGAACTGCGGCCGGTCGGCGTCGGTCACCAGATAGTCGTTGATGAACGTGAGCCGTTCCCCAAAATGCTCCAGCAGGTCGGAGCCGGGCGTGTTCTTCAACTGGTCGGCCAGCGCCAGATAATCTCCCACGCTGTGCTTGCCAATTCTCATCAGCGCCCACTCGTTGCTGACCAGTGCGATTCGTTCCTCCGGCGTGAGCACGTGCTCCACGGCGTTGCCCAGTTCATGCAAGGCTGACGCGTCGTAATCAAAGCGGTAATAGCCAAGGGCGCCCGCGTCGGGGAAGACGAACTTCGAGCAACCTTTTAGAGTGAACTGCTGCTGCCGCTGGGTCAGCAGGAAGCACTCCTGCTTCCCTGCCGAAGTTTCGCTAACGCCCTTGGCACAGACCGGGATTTGCCAGATCTGGTCGTTGGGCTCGTTGAAGGCGGCAGGCGTTTCCAGGTAGCGCTTCTGCGACAGACTCAACGTAGTGTTGCCGCCTTCGCATTTGGCCTCGACGCCCACGAAGGGAGCGCCCGGCTGCATGACAAACGTCGGCATGATCTGGTCAATGGGCTGCTTCGAACTGCGGGTCATGGCATTCCAGAAATCGGAAGCAGTGGCATTACCGTACGCATGTTCCTTCAGGTAAAGATTGACACCTGCACGGAAGGTGTCATGCCCCAGGTAAGCCTCCAGCATGTGCAGCACGGCGGCGGTCTTGCCGTAAGCAATACCGTCGAAGAGCGTTTCAATCTCGCCCCGGGTTTCGGCGGCCTGGTGAATGGGACGGGTGTTTTCTACCGAATCACCACTTAATGCATGCATGGTGTTGTCCACCACGTCCTGGTTCTCCATCCAGTCGGGCTTCCATTGGGCAACCGGGTGCGGGGTCATCCAGGTGGCAAAACCCTCATTGAGCCAGACGTCGTCCCACCACTTCATGGTGACCAGATCGCCGAACCACTGATGCGCCACTTCGTGGGCGATAACATCGGCAACCCCCTGCTTGGCGCCGACGGAGGCGGTCTTCTCATCGATTAGCAAGGCAGTCTCGCGATAGATGATGGCGCCCCAGTTTTCCATGGCTCCGGCCTGGAAGTCAGGCACTGCAATCTCGTCCAGCTTCGGGAGGGGATACTTCATCGCGTAATAGTTGTTGTAATAGTGGAGAATCGCCTTGGTCGCGTCCAAGGGGAAGCGCGTCATGTTCTCTTTGCCGGGGACGGTGCAAACATTCAGCTTGATGCCATCGACCTCGTCGGAGGCGCACTTCCAGTCGCCGACGCTGAGCGCCACCAGGTAGCTCGACATCTTGGGCGACTGCGAGAACTTGATGGTGTGCTTATCTCCCGGGCCGGGAGTGTCGGAAACGATCTGGCCGTTGGAGATGGCGGTATCGCCCTTGTCCACGATGGCGGTGATGTCAAAGGTCGCCTTGTAGTCCGGTTCGTCGAAACAGGGGAACGCCACGCGCGCGTCCGTGGCTTCCATCTGCGACACTTCGTATTTCTTGTCCTTGTAGGTGCTCAAGTAGAAGCCGCGCAGTTTGTCGTTGAGATGCCCTGTGTACTTGATGTGTACTGTCGCCGCACCCGCAGGAAGTTCCTTATCCACCGTGAGGGTCGCCATCTCATTCTTCTCGTCACGGGAGACCTTGGCGGTCTGGGTCTGCCCTCCGGCCGTCACCGTTACTTCGTGGAAATCGATCTCCACTGCGTTCAGCGTGATCGTATTGCTGGGCTTGGTAAGCGCAAGATCGATGATCTCGTCACCATCGTAAGTGTTGCTCGGAAAATTCATGTTGACGGTGAGCGCGTAGTGATTGGGATTTGCGCCTCCGGGCAGGCGTTGCGCAGCCGCAGCGCAGCAGGCCAGCAGGCCCGCAGTAAACACAAGCAGGATTCGTTTCATATCACACTCTCGAAAAATTAGAAGATACCCCACCAGCTATGAAGGGAGATACGCGCGGAAGGCAGATCCGAGTTCCGCGAACGTTGCCAATATCTTAGACGAATAGCCGGAAAATGCGTGAGCGGCAGGACCTTAGCGCAAACTTCTGGATTTCAAACGCGATATTCCCTTCAGCAGCGTCTCCTGGCAGCGGTTCGTCCCAAACCAGTAGGCCAGTTCGCGATAATCCGCGGCATCGAAAATGGCGATGTCGGCGTCCTTTCCTGGTTCCAGGCTTCCCTTCCTGCCCTGCAAACGCAGCGCGCAAGCTCCATTGTAGGTAGCCGCAACAATGGCTTCGGCGGGCGACATTTTCATGTGCGTGCACGCGGCTGACAGCACGAACGGCATGGATGGAGTTGGGGCGGTGCCGGGGTTGTAATCAGTAGCCAGCGCCACGGGTACCCCAACGTCAATAAGCTTGCGCGCTGGCGGAAATCTTTCCAGGCCAAGGAAGTAGTTAGCCGCCGGCAATAGTGTCGCGACCGTGTCGAGCCTCGCCAGCACAGAGATGTCCTCGTCACTGACGAAGTCCATGTGGTCGAGGGAGGCGGGATGAAACTCCATGAGCGGCGAGAGTCCCTCGGGTGTGAGCTGGCAGACATGCGCCCTCACTCTGAGGTTATGTTCAACGGCGGTGCGCAGGATTCGACGTGACTGCTCCATGGTGAACGCGCCCCGCTCGCAAAAGACATCAACGAACGCCGCCAACTTAAGCTTCGCGACGGTGGGAATCATGTCCTCGCAGATAATGCGGACGTACTCCTCGGGATCATCGCGATATTCCGGCGCGATCACATGCGCCCCCAGCAGCGTGGGAACCACCGTGCCGGACCATCGGTGCGCCGCTTCGCGAATCGCCTCCAGCGATTTCATTTCGGCAGCGAAGCTCAGGCCATAGCCGGACTTGGCCTCCACCGTCGTCGTCCCTTGTACCGCCATTTCATCGAAGGCTCGGCTTGCGTGCTCTGCTAGGTTCTCCCTCGAAGCGTCGCGGACACCGCGAAGGCTGGCGCGGATGCCGCCGCCCGCTTCGGCGATTTCTTCATACGAAGCGCCTGCCGTGCGCTTCTCGAAGTCAATCAGGCGCGGTGCGATGAAGACAGGATGAGTGTGTGAGTCAACAAACCCCGGCAGTACTACATTGTGAGAGCAGTCGATTTCGTCGGCTTGCCTCACCAGATGATGCTTCGCAATTTCGTCAGTCACGCCGACTGCGATGATCCTTCCGTCGGCGATGAGCACCGCGCCACATTCGATGATGCCGAGCTCCCGCATCTGCGGCCCGCGTCGGGGATCGGTGTCGCCGGGTGCGCCGCGGAGGGTCAGCAGTTGCGCAGCATGAACGAGCAGCGTGGCAGGAGAACCTTGGTCGTCGGAGTGCAAATCTTTCTTTCTATGGTTGCGAACCGCAGTTCCGTCGCCTCGGACTGCGCTCAGGAACACAAGTCTACAGATCGTATTTCAGAAATCGCGCCAGTTATCGTGGTCCTTAGACTCCGCTTGCCCACTGCGCTCAGGATGAGAAGCCATCTGAAAGCTAACCGCTGAAGACTGACGCCTCAAGCTAGTCGCTAATTGCTAGCTGCTAGTTGCTCCTTCCATTGGCACCTTAATTCCCTTCTCCTTCGCGAACGTCTTCGCCTCGTCGTATCCCGCATCCACATGCCGTGCTACGCCGATTCCCGGATCGTTTGTCAGCACGCGCTCGATGCGCTTAGCCATCTCGTCGCTGCCGTCGGCCACCGTCACCTGTCCCGCATGTTGCGAGTAGCCAATACCCACGCCACCGCCGTTATGGATGGACACCCACGACGCGCCGCTTGCAGTATTCAGTAACGCGTTCAGGAGCGGCCAGTCGGCGATGGCGTCACTGCCATCCTTCATAGCTTCGGTTTCGCGGAAGGGGGATGCGACTGAACCGCAATCGAGGTGGTCGCGGCCCATGACGATCGGCGCTTTTATCCGGCCCTTCTTTACCAGATCGTTGAGCGCGAGGCCGAACTCGGCGCGCTCGCCATAACCAAGCCAGCAGATGCGGCACGGCAATCCCTGAAACTTGATTCGCTTCCGGGCGAGATCGATCCAGCGGCTGAGGATTTTGTTCTCAGGAAACATCTCGAGCACTAGATCGTCGGTGATGTGAATGTCGGCGGGATCGCCCGACAGCGCCGCCCAGCGAAATGGGCCGCGGCCCTCGCAAAACAGCGGGCGAATATACGCGGGTACAAATCCCGGGAAGTCGTAGGCATTCTTCACGCCATGCTCAAAGGCGAAGGTGCGAATATTGTTGCCGTAGTCGAAGGTGACCGAGCCCATCTTTTGCAACTTCAGCATGCCTTCGACGTGACGAGCCATGGTGTCGAGCGAGCGCTCGACGTATGCCTTGGGGTCGTTCTTGCGCAGATCCAGCGCGGATTCCAGCGACATGCCGCTGGGCACATAGCCGTTCAAGGGATCATGGGCGGAGGTCTGGTCGGTCAGAATGTCGGGGACGACACCACGGTCAGCAAGCTCAGGGATAATGTCGCCACAATTTCCGACCAGCCCGACAGAGACGTTCTCTTTCTTTCGCACGGCGTTTTTCAGGATGCGCAGCGCCTCGTCCAGCGAGTTCACCATGAAATCGCAATAGCCGGTGCGCAAGCGCTTCTTGATGCGCTCGGGATCGACCTCGATACCGAGGTAGCACGCTCCGGTCATGGTCGCCGCCAGCGGCTGCGCGCCGCTCATACCACCCATGCCGCCAGAGACGATCAGCTTCCCTTCCAGATCGCCGCCAAGGTGCTTCTGCCCGGCGGCGGAGAATGTCTCGAACGTCCCCTGAATGATTCCCTGCGAGCCGATATAGATCCACGATCCCGCCGTCATCTGCCCGTACATGATCAGGCCGAGCTTTTCCAGTTCGTTGAACTTCTCCCAGTTCGACCAGTGGCCGACGAGGTTGGAGTTGCAGATAAGCACCCGCGGCGCGTATTCGTGGGTGCGGAAGATGCCGACCGGCTTGCCCGACTGCACCAGCAGCGTCTCGTCGTTCTCGAGAGACCGGAGCGAGTTGACAATCGCGTGGTAGCACTCCCAGTTGCGCGCGGCGCGGCCGGTGCCGCCGTACACCACGAGGTCTTGCGGACGCTCGGCGACATCGGGATCGAGGTTGTTCATCAGCATGCGCATGGCGGCTTCCTGGCCCCATCCTTTGCAGGAGAGCTGATTGCCGCGCGGCGCCTTCACAGGAACGTAGGCAGAGCTGGACAAATCGGTTGCGACCGGCATGACAGCACGATGGTAGTGCGGCAGAGCGGAGAGTGCAAACCGCACCAACCAATTCGAGTAGAGTTTGGCAAGAATTAAAATGGGGAGCGGCTGATTGGCCAACTCCCCCTCTCTCCGATCAGGTTTGCAATTGAATACAGAGTAGCCGTCCGTCAAACGCCTGACAATAGCAAACGGCAACATTCATGTTAAAAGTCTGTAAACACTTCTGTGGCCGTCGCTACCGGATAGTCCCACAGAGTGGGATATCTTACATTGTTCGACTCGCCAGTTTCGCGCCTCAAGGAGCCCACCCACAATGTGGGATTTACGCCAGCCAGCATCCGTGGTTACTTTCCTGCAAAATCACGCGCGAACTCTGCTAGTGATCGCACCGCAACGCCCGACGGACCCTTGGCAATCCAGGGCCTGTTGTCTTCCATCCAGGCGACACCGGCAATGTCGAGGTGAATCCACGGGGTATCGCTGACAAACTCCTTCAGAAACATGGCCGCGGTGACCGCACCGCCCCAGCGTCCCCCGCTGTTGACGATGTCGGCAATGCCAGACTTGATCATCTCGCGGTATTCTTCATCCACTGGCAAGCGCCACATCTTCTCGCCAGACTTCTGCAGCGACTTGCTGAAGCTCTTGTAGAAGTCTTCATCATTCGAAAAGATGCCCGCGTTTACCATACCCAACGCGACTACGCATGCCCCAGTGAGGGTCGCCGCGTCGATCAGGTGGGTGCAACCGAGTTGGCGCGCGTAGTGCAATCCATCAGCTAGGACCAGGCGGCCCTCGGCGTCGGTGTTAATGATCTCGATGGACTTGCCCGACATGGCGATCTGCACGTCGCCTGGCTTCTGCGCTTTGCCGGAAGGCATGTTCTCGGTCGCGCAGACGATCCCAATGACTCGCACGTTCGGTTTGAGCTGCGCAATCGCGCGCATCGCGCCGATCATGGCCGCTCCGCCCGCCATGTCATACTTCATCTTTTCCATGCCGTCGGCTGGCTTAATGGAGATGCCTCCGGTATCGAAGGTGACTCCCTTGCCAACCAGGCCAAGCACGGGCTTCTTGCGCGCGCGAGCCGGCTCGTAACGCATTACGATCAATCGCGGCTCTTCGTCGGATCCCTGTGCCACACTCCAGAACGCTCCCATCTTCAACTCTTTGATTTTGTCAGGGCCGCAAATCTCGCATTGCAGTCCTACTTCGTCACACATCTGCTTGGCGCGATCAGCCAGGATGGTCGGCGTCATGCGGTTGCTGGGCTCGTTGACCAGGTCGCGGGTGAAGTTCTGCGCCTCGCCGATGATGCGACCCTGTTCGATCGCGGTCTTCAGTGATCTCTGGTTCGCCCCCTGCGGCGACACGATAACCAACTCGTCAATCTTCTGCTCCTTGCGGTCGCTCTTGTAGTAGTCGGGATCGAAGTTGCCGACGTACGCGCCTTCGACAATGGCCTTCACAGCCTCTTCCGTGCCGCTACCGGGCGCGACAAACGAGAAACTCTTCAGCTCTCTGCCTTTGAGATTGCGGACGGCGGTGCCCGCCAACTTACGTATTTCGGAGGAGGAGAAGTTCTTCGCTTTGCCGCCCCCCAGCAGCAGCAGGCGTTTGGCCTTCAGGCCGGCCGGCTTGTGAAGCAGGACCGTCTCCAGCATCTTGCCGGTGACCTCTCCGGAGGCAATCAGGTCTGCAGCAGCCGCGATTACGGCCTTGTCGCCGGTCTGAATCCGCGGGTCATGCTTGTCGGATTGGTCGCCGTTTTGGTTCTCGGCGGCATCGAGCACCGCAACTACGAGGCACTCGGTTTCGAGTTGCGAGGGTGATCCAGTGTGAAGAGTGATTTTCATGGTGATCAAGATTCCATTCTTAAGATGTGCCGTCCCTGTGGGGACTTAGCTTTTATTATGGCAGCTCATCTCGAGCTGACACCTAAGGTCGTCTCTGCGCAGCCACGCCCTAACGACTGTCCACGATGGCCGGATGAAGCGGTTGACGTTACGTCGAAAAAGCTTTCCTGGCTGCGAACCAGACCGACCAGCGAGGTTACGTTTTCCGGCTTCTAACGATCGCCTCGCGCGCCTCTTTGTCGGCTGTCTTGCGGCGCTCAGTCTCGCGCTTGTCCCAAGTCTGCTTGCCTTTGGCCAGAGCCATCTCGACCTTCACGCGTCCGTGCCGAAAATACAGCCGCGTCGGAATTAGCGTAAGGCCCTTTTGCTGCGTCTTTCCAATGAGTTTATGCAGTTCGTTCTTATGTACCAGCAACTTACGCGTGCGCAAGGGCTCATGATTGAAGATGTTGCCGTGCTCGTAGGGGCCGATGTGCGCATTGATCAGCCATAGTTCGCCGTCTTTCACCAGACCGTAGGCATCCTTCAGGTTGGCCCGGCCGCCCCGAACGGATTTAACTTCTGTTCCACGCAGCGCAACGCCGGCTTCGAACTTCTCCAGCAGAAAGTAATTATGCGAGGCGGCCCGATTGACCGAAGCATCACGCTCGCCACTAGCGACGGGGTCGCGCCTGGTCTTCTTCTCCTTCTGTGGACGGTCACTTGTCTGCGGTTGACGGGCCATAAGACATCAGCGTTCGATACTACTCAGAGCGACTCCACTGCGGCACCGTGCAGGGCGGGTGTAACGGTTATGGTCACGTGCATCACTCGAATCTCAAATGCTAACACACGATGAACGCAGCATCTTACGGTGCGCTGAAGATGCTATAATCGCGCCCATTGCACCAAATTTCGTTTGTACTTCAGAGTTGTGGTGCACTGGAAGGCAAACCGTGCTCACATTTGCCGTGAGCATAAGTCTTACGTTCCGGAAGCCCTTGCCCTGTGGCCGCGTGCCCGGGGAGGGACCGGCGCAATTCCCCGGGGTTTAGGCGACGTGATAAATCGGTTTACCCGCATCCTGGCAATGCTGCTGCTTGTGGCCACCCTGCCAGCCATGGCCTCGACCGACAAGCAAGCCAAGGCCCTGTACGAGAAGGGCAAAGCTGCCGAGGCTCGGGAAGATTACATAACGGCTTACAACAGCTATCACCAAGCCTGGGAGTTGAAGCCCACGGACCTTCGCTACCGCACCGCGGCGGAGTTTGTGCGGTTCCTGGCGTCCGCGTCTTATGTTCATCAGGGAGAGATCCTGATGAACGCCGGCAAGCTGCAGGAAGCGCTAACCGACTTCGAGCAGGCGATCGCCATTGACCCATCCAGTTTCATTGCTCAACAACAGGCGAACAAAGTGCGCCAGCTTCTACTCAAAGGCCAAAACCCTGCGCCCGCCCCTAGTACCCAATCCGGACTGACGCGGCGCATGGAAGAGGCCACTGGTCCGGTCGAGTTGGCTCCGATCTCGCAGACCCCCATCATCCTGAAGTTGAGCGAGGATACCAAAACCATTTACGAGAGCATTGGCAAGCTGGCGGGCATCAATGTACTGTTCGATCCGGACTACACCTCGCGCCGCATTCGCGTGGACTTGAACGGCGTCACGCTAGAGGAAGCGCTGCAGATCACCGCACTGGAGTCGAAGACGTTCTGGCGTCCCGTTACACCCAACACCATCTTCGTCGCTGCCGACACTCCCGCCAAGCGCAAAGAATTGGAACAGAGCGTCATCCGGACGTTCTATCTCACGAATCTGTCACAGCCAAACGAATTGCAGGACCTGGTCAACATTCTTCGCACGCTGCTGGAAACTCAGCGATTGCAGCAGTTCCCGTCGCAGCAGGCGGTGGTGGTGCGGGGGACACCTGACCAGATTGCGATGGCGGAGAAGCTGATAGAAGATCTCGACAAGTCGCGTCCCGAAGTCGTGGTTGAGGTCGCGATTATGCAGGTCAATCGCGATAAGCTACGCAATCTTGGCATTCAGCCGCCCGCGAGCGTAACGGTGGCATTGCAGAGTAACGCCAGCACCACCACCTCCACCACTGGATCCAACATCGGAACCGGTAACGGTTCAGTCAGCACCACCACGGGCGCCAGTACCGGCAGCATTACTTTGAATGAACTGGCGCACATCAACGCCACCAACTTCGCGGTCACCATCCCAGCCGCCACGGCCAATTTCCTGCTCAGCGACAGCAGCAGCAAGCTTATCCAGCAGCCGCAAATCCGCGCCTCGGATGGCCAGAAGGCTTCGTTGAAGATTGGCGAAAGGGTACCAGTTGCCACTGGATCGTTTCAGCCGGGAATCGGCGGTGTCGGCATCAACCCGCTGGTCAACACCCAGTTCAACTATATCGATGTCGGCGTCAACATTGACATCACACCGCATGTGCATGGGCTCGACGAGATCACCCTGAAACTTTCCATGGATATTTCAGCGGTAGATTCGTACCAGAACATCGGCGGCATTCAGCAGCCGGTCATTGGCCAGCGCAAGATCGAGCAGGACATTCGCCTCAAAGAAGGTGAGGTCAACATCCTGGGCGGCATCCTCGAGAACACACAGACGAAGTCTCTTTCTGGAATTCCGGGCTTAGCGCAGATCCCGATTTTCAAGTACCTGTTTGCATCGGAACAGAAAGAGGTGAAGGACAACGAGATTGTTTTTGTGCTGATCCCTCACATCGTGCGCGCACAGGACCTGAATCCCGCCAACCTGAAAGCCATTGATGTGGGCACCGCCAACACGATCTCTCTGCGCCGCGACAATTCGCAGTCACCCACGACCCAACCCAGCGGTGCACCGCCTAACGGCCCCGGAGCGGCACAGAACAACTCAATGCCACCGGCGGGTCCGGCAACCCAGCCTGCGGCCACGGTTGCAAATGCCTCCAGCACACAACCTCCTACGGCGTCCGCGCCGGCAGGGAGCGCCATTGTAAGCTTCGACCCGCCGACACTCGACCAGGCGGTAGGAGCCACCTTCACAGTGAACGTGAACCTGGCGGGCGGGCAGAACGTCTATGCGGTTCCGTTGCAGGTCATGTATAACCCGCGCGTGTTGCAGGTTCTGAATGTCTCTAACGGGCCGTTGCTGTCGAAAGATGGCCAGACGGTGGCGCTGGTGAACCGCGATGACAGCCTGGCCGGAATCCTGCAGCTCACCGCCTCGCGTCCCCCGGGAAGTGGCGGCATATCCGGCGATGGCGCCGTCTTTACGCTGACCTTTCAGGCTCGGGCCCCTGGACAGGCTACTCTGAGCATCAACCGCGCCATGGTAAAGAACGCCGCTATGCAAAATGTTCCGGCGAGCGGCTCGCAAGCCATTGTGACCGTTCACTAGGAACATCGTCTAAGTCTATGGCGATGCGGCGACATTGCGTCGCTCCACTTCTCCCCGCGAAGCTGGGAAGGGCTAGAATAAGGGCAGTGCATCTCACGCTTTTCAATGGCGCTTTAGCTGGTCTAGGAAGAGGTGTGTCTCGCCCCGTCGCGCGCAAGAATGGCTTTACCATGGCCGAGTTGATCGTCGCGATGACGATCCTGATGATTCTGACGGCCGTGACCATGCCTGTGGTGCGCGTCACCATTCAGCGCGGCAAGGAGCGGGAGTTGCGCCGCGACCTCTGGGAGATGCGCGACGCCATCGACCGCTATAAGGACGCGGCCGACCGGGGCGCGTTCCAAGTCAAGCTTGACAGCCAGGGCTATCCTCCCGATCTTGAAACACTGGTCAAAGGGGTGGATTCCAACGGAAAGAAGTTGCGTTTTCTGCGGCACATCCCGATTGATCCCATGACTGGGAAGGACGAGTGGGGACTGCGCTCCATGCAGGACGACCCCGATTCCGATTCCTGGGGCGGACAAAGCGTCTTCGATGTGTACACCAAATCCGAAGGCACCGGGCTGGACGGAACGAAATACAAGACGTGGTAGCTTCAAACAGCGCAACTATGCGGCGGCGTGCCCGACAACGCGGATTTACCTTGATCGAGTTGATGGTGGTGATTTCCATCATCATCATCCTGCTTTCGCTGGCCATGCCCAACTACTCGAAGTCCATCCTGCATGCCCAGGAAACGGCGTTGCGCGAGGACCTGCACACCATGCGCTCGGTCATCGATCAGTACACCCTCGATAAGCAGAAGGCCCCGCAGTCCTTACAGGAACTGGTGGACGCCGGTTACCTCAAGCAGCTTCCCATGGATCCGTTCACGAAGTCGCGTGATTCGTGGGTACCGGTTACCGATGACAGCCTGATGTCGCCCGACCAGACCCAGCCTGGCATCATGGACGTACATAGCGGAAGCGATCAGGTTTCCAGCGAGGGCACCGCTTACAGTACATGGTGAACCGTCGGTCAGCAGTCGGCACGCAGCCGTCGCCACTGAACTAAAGCGGGCAATTCGCTTTGCACTTCTCCCTCTTCCCTGCCTCTTGATGTCATCCCGGTCGCACCTTTCTTGTCAGATCATCACCGGCCTGCGTGATCCACTTCACAGACAACATTGGCGGCCACTCCATACACTCGGCGAAGAGAGGCTTAGCGTCTCTGCCCCCTGCGACCCGCCTCAGTGGCGTCCTCGGGGCCATTGATCTTTGACAACTAGAAGGTGCGCCTGCCCACTACCCTCCCAGAGACAGGCAAACGCAACACAGTAAGTCGCTGTGAATCATACACTTACGTATAAAGCTTTACGGCTCTAACGTTTGGCGGGAAAAGGTCGGTAATCTGATGATTTTAAAGGGAATCAAGGGGAGAGGGGGGATAACTAAGTGGGTAATAGATTTTCCGAAAATCGAGTCCGCGTGACCTAGTAAATTGTGGGTCGCGAAATCCCTCACTTCATCCCGCAGCTCTCCGCCCTGCCGAACGGCGCAGCATAATGCGCGTCTCCAGAGCGCTATTGGAGCGTGTCGGATACAATCGAGCGACCCGTGAACGACTCGCCGAATCCAGCGCCCGCCGTTCCCTTCCTCGACGAAGCGGCGATCGGCAGCGTCCTGCGCCTGGAGGATCTGATCCCGGCGATGGAACGCGCGCTGATGGATTTCTCTGCCGGACGCGTGCTGCAACCGGTGCGAAGCATCATCGCGCTTTCCCAGCACAACGCCCTTATGGGAATCATGCCCGCAGTGTACGGCGACATCATGGGCTGCAAGCTGGTCAACGTCTATCCCGGCAACGCCGGGCTCGAACTGCCGACGCATCAGGCCGTCATCGCAATTTTCCGCTCCGATACCGGTGAGCCAATAGCGATGATGGACGGCCGCTTGATCACAGAACTGCGCACGGCGGCGGTGTCCGCGGTGGCGACAAAACTTCTGGCCTCGCCAACTTCAACAGCGCTGGCCATTCTCGGCAGCGGAGTGCAGGCGCGGGCACACGTCCGAGCATTGTCTCTGGTAAGGAAGTTCGACGAGATCCGTGTTTGGAGCCGCAATCCGCAGCGTGCCCATGCCCTTGCCGATGAAATCGGCGCGACCGCGACCTCCGCGGAGAACGCGGTGCGCGGCGCCGACGTCGTCGTAACCTGTACTAACTCGCCCGAGCCCATACTCCGGGGAGCGTGGTTGAAGCCCGGCGTCCTGATCAATGCGGTGGGTGCAGTCGGGCCTGCACGGCGTGAACTGGATGACGACTCTATGCGCGGCGCCGTCGTGGTGGACTCGCGCGAAGCAGCTCTGCAAGAGTCGGGCGACCTGCTGCTGGCCAAGGCGCAGATCGATGCGGAGTTAGGTGAACTGCTCTCCGGAACCAAGCCGATTCCGAAAACGGAGATCACGGTGTTTAAGTCCTTGGGACTGGCCGTGGAAGACCTCACGGCGGCAAAGATGGTGCTGGAAAAATTCCGTAGCCAATGACCGATGGCCGCGTCCAGGAATGCTTGACCCATTCATCGTTGCAGCGCGACAAGCGAAATGCATATGACGTGCGGCGGCAACGCCGGATCGCCAGATCCCGAAGGCGGGGAAGACTTCATGCCCGTTCTGCCAGTCAGGGACCGCGTACAAGATGACAGTTTGCTTACCACGGCCCGTAGAAAGAGTCTGGGCGAAGGTTAGCGTAACGGCGGCGGCAATTGTTATAATGCGGTTACCACAGCACCATTCACCGCGCGTTCGCGCCCGTGGCCAGGTAGCTCAGCTGGTAGAGCGCAGCCCTGAAAAGGCTGGCGTCGGCGGTTCAACTCCGTCCCTGGCCACCATCATTTCAAAGCACTTACCTCGAAACACTCGATTTGCCCTAGCCCACAATATGCCCACAAAACGAAGGCCTCATCTAGACAACGAGGTTCGTTGTTAGGTTTTTCTCCGTCCATGAGCCCTTTAACAACTGGGCCAAGAACATCCCCTGAGCCTCCAGCTTGGCCGGTGTAATGGCCTGCGCATAGACGTCCAGAGTGGTTTTGATGTTGGAGTGCCGGAGTAGCTCCTGCACCAGTTTTGGATCGTAGTTGTTCGCGACCAGCGCCGACGCCAGCGTTCGCCGAAATGTGTGGAACCCGAATGTACGGGGCGGGGCCACCATGCCAACCTTGAGTGCTGCAGGGCGTAGATGGTCGGACAACAGCATATTGGCGCTCGGAGGCTTTCTGCCCTTCAGCTTGAAGGAGGGAAATACCAAATCTTCTTCCCTGCCGTACGGCGTCTCTCGTCGCCAGTTGAGCAGATGAGCCGCGAGAACGGGATGCAGAGGAACGGGACGCTTCGACGCCCTTGATTTGGGCTTGCCGAATTTCCCGTAAACATAGGCCCGACGGACGTAGATACATTGGCCGCCCGAGTCGATGTCGTTCCACTGCAATGCCAAGATCTCCGAAATGCGTAGCGCGGTGGCAGCAGTTACCAGCACCAGCGTACGCAACATCAACCCCAACTGGTTGATGATCGCGAAGGCCTGAGTCGGCGTCAAAATAATCGGGTCGAAGTTGCTTATCGTTGACTGTCGCACGAAACGGACGGGATTGGCCTCCTCCGTACGAGGAAGAAATCCCACTCGTTGGCCGTGCTTGTACACCAGGCTGATCACCTGTCTGATCTTGGCTCGTGTCTGGTTTTCCAGCCCGCGCTTTTTGCCCAATTCCTTCAGCCAACTCTCGAGGTCGAGTGGTCGAATGGTTAAAGCTGGTTGATTGCCCCAACGCGGCAAAACCCACTTGGCCAGATAGCGCCTGTAGGTCGTGGTCGTGGAGTAAGCTTTCGGGATCGATGCTTGATTCTGATCGTCGGGCAACTCCTCTTGGATGTAGTGCACCGCGATGTCGTTGAACGTCACGGGGCGGCCACACTTGTTTGGAGCTGGGTTGTTGATTGGCAGGTAAAGCGTTTTGACGAATTCGCGCGCAGCGGCTCGGGTGGGCAGCTCTTTCTGTGTTCCGATCACGATCGCGTGTTCGACCCTGTGGCCGTCGGCGCGAGTGATGCGGAAACGGAGCCGCCATACCTTGCCTCCCTTGCGACTCTCAAGACGCAGGCTTCCTTCTTGATACCGTGTCCTTCCCATCGGTTGGTATTACCTCCCTACGGAACGGCACGGACGACGCGAAGAGTTTACCTTGGCTTTCATCCACTCGTCCAACTCGGACAGCAAGAATCGCCAAGTCTTGCGGCTCCGTTCGCCCAAAGGGTGCGCTGGAATGATTCCTTCGCGCGCCAGGCGCTGCACTGTACGCGGATTAAGTTTCAGGAAGCACGCTGCCTCATCGGAGCTGACGTAGTGCTCTGGTTCGACTCGCAAAGAGGGCAAACTTGCGCTGTTGGACACTGACATTTCAGACCTACCGTCATTCTTGAATTTCGAAATCACCGTGTTGTCGTGCATAAACTTTTATCAATCCCACTTCGTTACACACCCAGTGCCGGGTCTCTTTGCGTAAGAGTGTTAGCGCTGCCCAGTGCCATTACTCCCCGACTGCTTGACCCTGGCCCTCTCCTGCCGTGTGCCCGTGCGATTGCGGCGCAACACCGTGCTCCTGACCGACGTCGTGACCTACGGATGAAGGTCCAACTTTCTGCCCAATTTCCAGCTCATATTGCTGGCCGGTTTGGATGGCCGTGCGGTGCGAGACATCCCTACTCAAATGCTGCGCGAGTTCTGACTTGTCGTTGGTGTAAATCTGCGCATCGTAGCGCCCCCGCGAAACGGCCACGTATGCCATCCGACTATTAACGAGGTCGGCGCTTTCCTCGGTGTCCGCATGGATCAATACACGGTCGGCGGTCTGGCCCTGGCTGCTGTGGCTGGTAACCGCATAGCCGTGGTCGAGATGAGGATGACTCTTGAGGTGGAACTCCACCAACCTGCCTGAGTCGGTATGCACCGCAATGTCGCCACGCTCATCGAGGCGCACAATCGTTCCCAGTTCGCGGTTGGCGACGTGCAAATCCTTCGAGGGTGCTGTGAACTGTACGCGGTCGCCTTCGGCAAACTCGCGCTCCGATTCGCGGTAGACGGAGACTCCCTGCAGGCGGCGCGGGTCATAGGTCACCGGTTGGCCGGTGTCACGCTCCACCGTGAGCAGGTTTTGTTTGGCGTCTGTGTTTGTGACGGTGGCATATTCTCCGGCATTGACTCCCACGACTTTGCTGCCTCGCGAATAGCGCAGCACATCGCCGGGGTTGTACTGTTCGGCCCAGGCGCGGTCAGCTCCGGTCAGCTCCTGCCGGGCCTCCAGCACGCGGAAGGTGTGCCCTTCCGGCTGGACTGCACCACGCTCCTGCAGCTCGCGATGAATGAGGACGTTCAGTTCCCGGCGGGATTGATTGTCGGGCGACACTACTAATGTGCCCTGAGGATGACGTGCATACTCCTGCGCTATGGTCTGGAAACGTTCTTCGCGGTTCGCGATCTGTTGCACTCGCCCCTGGCGGTCCAGATTCTCGATAGCCGCGTAAACCTCGCCACGGGCGAGTTGCTCCACAGTTTCTCTGAGCGCCGGGTCCTTCTGGCGCACGATCTCGTCCAGATGTGCGGTTCTCATCCCGGCTTGCTGCAATTGGTAATAGGGCCGTCCAGCCCCGACCGCTTCATGCTGTCGCACGTCACCCACGAGCAGAACACGATCCTGCGCGCCGAGTCGGTGCAAGAGGTCGCTAATCTGCCGGGTGCTGGCAAGACTCGATTCATCGAGCACGTAGAGATGTTTTTCCTGGGTTTCGGCTTGCGGCTCTCGCGCAAGGTGGTGCTGTAGTGTGTTCGATAAGATTCCGGCCTCTCCAAGTTTGTGCGCAGCCCGTGAAGTGGGCGCGAAACCCTCGACGCTGTAGCCCTCGCGTTCAGCGGCGTCACGAATGGCGCTCAGAGAGGTCGTCTTACCGGCTCCAGCTACTCCCTCCAGCGCCGTAATCTGATCGCGGCTGCTTAGAATCTCTTGTACTGCTCGATGCTGACTGCTGCTGAGATGCGGGTAGTCTTGTTCGACTTGGTTGCGGGTCCTGCTGCTGACCAGGGCCGGATATTGGTCTTGGCTCGCGCGCATCATGCGGATGTTGTCACGCTCCAAGGCGATCATCTCGTCCGTGGTGAAGGTGCGTCCGATGACAGCATCAGACTCCCGCTGAATTAGCCCACCGTGCTCGACTTCTCGATTGAATTGCTGCTGAATCCTCCAAAGCGGGGCCTCGCCCATTGCCCGCTTCAACGCATCCCGCATCAGCTCACGTTCCCCCGAAACTGCTTCGCGTTCAAAGTTCTTTTCGACCGCATAATGGACGGCTTGCCGGGCTACTCTGTCCGTTTGCTCTTGGTGCGGAGGTTCGATCTGATGAGCGCGGGCCTGGGCTTCGTGGACGACACGCTCCGGCTGGTTCCCGAATTTCTCCGCCATCGCTTGGTGACGGCGTTGCATTTCTTCGTGGCTAACATCGATCTTGGCGTCCCGCGTTCGGTGGGCGGCGATTTCTGCGGCTTCGGCACCACGGACACCCTCTTGGTTCAAGTGCTCTTTGATCTGTTGCCTGCGCGGGCTGCTGGCTTCCAGATACTCCTGGGTATAGCCCTTGATCTCCGGTGCCCCATTCGGGCTCTGCTCAATTTCGTAACCCAGTTGTTTCAAGCGCAGCGCCAGTTCTGTTCGATAAACGGCTGTCGCGTACTGCTGCGAGCGATACAACTCATGCGGTTGCAGTGCGCGGGTATCGCCGTTTTCTCGTTCGGTGACATTGAAGATGACCACATGGGTGTGAAGCTGCGGCGCGGCATATCCATCCACCGGACGGCTACTGTCATGCTCAAATTTCGCAGCGACCCATCTGCCAGTTGTTTCGGGTTGATGGTTCCCGCCAATGCGCGCCTGAACGTATCTTTCCAACTCGTCAAGCGCCACGTTGACCGCCTCGCGGTGTGCCACGCGCACGCGTTCATCGGCGCCCACTAAGGCCGTCAGAGAAACGCTCTTAGGCGCGCTGAATGTCGCATCCCATCCGGCTCGATGTTCCATTGTGTGGATGGTTTGACCTTGACTGTTCAGGTACTCATAGCCTGGTCGGTGGCGAACGAGGTCGGTCGCGGTAATCGGGTGCTGCCCGTCGGCAAGCCGCGCGAAGTGCTCTTCCTGTACCTCGCCTTTCAGTCCCCACTGTTCCGCCAGCTTGCCGTGCCACTCGCCTCGAACTCGCTCGCCTTCGGTGTAGTAATTGTCCTGGGAGTTGGAAAACTCCTGCTGGTGATAGGAGTGCGCCTGACCCGAACTGAGCGGTTTGGAGATGGTCAGCATTCGTCAGCCTCCTGATCGCTCCCCGTTCTGAGCTCGAATTTCTTGGACATCAGATAGCCCACCAAACACCCATCGGACCGAATGATCGACTCGCAATCGTCCACCGTCAGCAGCTCCCGTGCGTTTATCACCATCGTTCCATCATTTCCGTCATGGTCTTGCATGTCGTAACTCCTTGCATTTACTTGAAAAACGTCTGCTGCTCCGCGTGCTGTTGGGTTTCTCCTGGTGCCTGCGGTTTCGTTAAAGGTGTTCGGCGCTCATCGGACGCGCTGCCAGAGGCCAGAAGTGGCTTGCTTTCCGCTACCCGTTTTTGAGGGTTCTCGACGCTCCCCAAAGGAGTCCTGCGCTCAAGGAAGCTCGGATGCCTTTCTGGAAGCTCAAGGTAGGGAAAGCTGATCCGCACCACCAAGTTGCCGCACTTGAAAAAACCGTATCCCTTGGGCAGGCCCGTAATCTCTTCCTTCATGACCAGTGGCCTTACCTGACGTTCAAGTTGGTAGCTGCGCGACTCGCGCGGCTGTGGCATCTGCCCGTGGGTGCGGCTCTCTCGCAGCCTCTCAATCTCGACCTCGCCGAGCGTGTCACTGATCCACTGGGCAGCTCGTGGTTCGCTGGTTTTTAGGAAGATTTTGGTCGCGGGTTGGGAGAGCATTGCTTCCGCCTGGTGGCCGTAGATGGCCTCCAACTGGCTCCGCCCCTGGAAGCACAGCACAACGGGGTTTCCCGCCTTCCGGTTTTCGGTGATCGCGGTGAGCAACTGCGGCAGCTTGTGCAACGATGACAACTCATCCAAGACAAACCAAACCGGGCGCGATCCTCGCCTGCCCTGATTCATCAGCCGCAGGATCATCATGTCCAGCCACATGCTGATCAGCGGACGAAGCTGCTCCCTGGCTTCGGGAATGCTGGTCACAAAAACCCAGCCTTGCCGGTGCTCCGCCCACTCAGCGACTGTAAATTTTTTCACCAGCCGCACTTTGTCTGGGAGTAGCCGCAGGCTGTCGGCCACCATGCTGAGGGAAGCGAACATACCGCCGCGCTGCGGCCCGGCGCTTTCATAGATCATTGCCGCCAGCGGCGTGCCTTTCAGCCGGCGTTCAAGCTCGCGCTCGTCGCTGAGCCACCCGAGCAATTCATCTGTTGTCGGCTTTAGATTCAATAGATAGGCGAAGATCTTGCGCGGTCCCTGCACGAAAAACGGGTTCTCTCGGTCGGTTTCCTGGAATAGGGACGCGGCCAGCGTCAACGCTTCCGAAGGGCGCGTCACCTCGTCGCAAGGCGACCAATAGGGCATCCGCTGGTCCAGAGGATTCAGGATTACGTCGCCGCGCTGGGGTGAGTAAAACTGGCCGGTGTATTCCAGCGCCGGATCGTAAACAACAGCCGTTTCTCCTCGTTCGGCAATCTGAGCTAAGACCTGCCGAATGAGTGAGGATTTACCGCTCCCGGAATCCCCCATGAAGAGGAAATGGTTGTCTTCAATCGAGCGTGGAATGCACACCTGCGTGCCATTTCGGCGCAACAGCCGTTCGGAGAACGCTGGCGGTTCGAGTGTTCCGAAACCGATTCCGTCAGAGTGATTGCGGCGGTTGAATTCGGCGGCTGTGACCTCTTCCGGACCTCGCAGCGGTCGCCCCTGCTTGTATAGCTGCGCGTTCTGCTTGTCCTTTGAAATGGCTACTGGCAGGCCAAAGACCATCAAGCCCATGCCGCACAGGAGTGGCAACCGGGCAAAGTCCTTGAGGCTCTGACCCCGATACACCGCATCCCGCAGTTCGTTCTTGATCAGTTCGTTTTTCCATGGTCTGGGCGGTGTGAGTATCAACCGCTTCCCCTGCCGCTGCGCGTCCTCGGTCAAAGCAAAAGGAATGCGGCGTCCGTCCGGCGCGGTCGTCATGCCCTGCCGCACATCGTTCTCGGTTGGCAGGTAGCCAGCTCCGTCGCGGTGCAAGACGAGCATCAAGCCGTACTTGCTGGTGGAGACATTGAATCCGGGCATGATGTTGGCGGACAGGTAGGTCATCAGCCAATACTGCTGCAGGGGCGTAAAGGCTTGGCATCGCAGCCAGAGGCCGCCACATGTGACGGTCAAGCTAAGGATCAATACGCCGTATGTCCACACGGGCTTGTCACCCGGCCAGGACTGGGTTTCCACTCGTCCCCATTCGTCCCTCATTGCTCTCACCTGCTTTCGGCCCGTTAAAGGCACGTGGTATATCGCGGGGAGAGTCACACGGTTTCAAAAATCTGTCAAACGGGGCCATTTTATGCGGGTTTTGTGAGTCGCCTTCGTCGTGCTATCTGAGTAAATGCAATCGGAACAACCGCTACCTGCGGCGGTAAAGATCAGGTATGATAGCCCTGAATTGATTTGGCACTTTTGTGTACTGGTCGAATTCTCGACTGTTGGATGCGTGTAGCCCCGCCGCTTGCGAGAAAACGAGCTAAGCGGGACTCCTTCTTGAGAGGGTTCGGTTAGTTGTCGATAGGGCGATTTGTGCTAAACCGTTTGGGAGGGTTTGGCACGACAATTGCTTTATATGTTCCGCCCAGCTTCACTGCCACCACCCAAGTCCTGCCTGCGATACGGCACTTCGGATTTTTCGCCAAGTGAATGTAGACGCGATTACTCTGGTCGGACGAGACGTGCTTACGCGCTGGCCTCCGTCCGCCGCCCAAACTGCACGTGCGGTTTTCCCACATGCAGCTTTCACGATGACTCAGCAACGCCGGAATGCCAGAGAAGGAATTAGATCAAGCAGCCGAACAAGCCCGTACTCGCCTAAAGCTGGCGCGCAGGTAGTCGCTTCCAGCCAGCATTGCGCCAACGCTGGTATCGATACGACCAAATGCGTCGCAGAATCCAGCCATCGAGACGTTGGAAGAGCTTGCGGACGTGGGCGCGTTTGTAATACTCGCCCCAACCCCGCATGAGCGGATTCAGTTCCACAATCAGCTCCGTGGTTTTCAGAGGAACCCTCCGTTTGGTTCGGCGCCGTACCTGGTCCATGAAACGACTGATCGACTTCGCCTTGGGATACGCATACGGCGCATCCTGTCGGGCCCGAATACGAATCTTGCTCTCGGGCAGATGGGTCCGACAGCCACATGTCGGTTGCTGTTTGTATTCGTATGCCTTTTCCCTGACCGGCGCCGGCCAGTACACTTCGGGGTCACCAGTAATCCGACCGCACAAATGAGGTCATGACATGGTGAGTCTTGGGGTAGTGAAACGTTGTAGTGCGTTATCGAGGCTGTGAGAAAACAAAAAAGATAATTCGAAAACACTAGTGTGAGGCGAGTAAGACTGCAACCTTCGCTTTGCAACCTGTTCGGATTTCTTGACCATAAGGACCCGCAGCGTGGCGCTGGACGCGCCTCTCCTGCGGACCAATTGAAACACAGTATGGATGTTAATCCACGCTAGAATGGCGCTAAGAAGGCAATCAACCCTGAATTGCCGCCTGCCTGGAGGTCGATAACGGCTCTTCCAAACAAGAACCAACCATCGATAACGATTCGTGCTCTGGAAGAGCCCATCCGCGCTGAACTGTTCAGCGTGGAGCGGCTTGAACAGCACGCCGAGAGCCTAGCGGCGGCGCAGACGGTCATTAAGGAATCGTACCAGGGCCGTCCCCTTATCCCGCGGGTAATAGAAAATGGCCGTGTGCTGTTGGATTCGTACCGGGCAATTGCCCGAGCGATTCAGGAGGAGCGCGCGATCACGCCTGCGGCTGAGTGGCTGGTCGACAACTTCCACATCGTCGAAGAACAGCTCCGCGAAATCCGGGACGATTTGCCCCCCGGGTACTACCGCAAACTACCGAAGCTAGCATCAGGTCACTTGGAAGGGTATCCGCGAGTTTACGGAGTGGCATGGGCCTATGTGGCGCACACCGACAGCCACTTCGATCCGGAAGTGTTGCGCCGCTTTGTGAAGGCATACCAGCGAGTACAACCGCTCGACATCGGTGAGCTATGGGCGGTGGCTATCACCCTGCGCGTGGTACTGGTGGAAAATCTGCGCCGGCTCACCGATCGAATTGTCCGAAGCCGCGCCGAACGCCAGGACGCCGACATATTGGCCGACAGCCTGCTTGGCACAGGCGGACAAATTTCCATTCCCCCAGAAACGGCCCTGCGCAGATTCGAGAGAACGCCGCTCGCCAGAGCATTCGTTGTGCAGCTTATCCAACGTCTGCACGATATCGAGCCAAACATGGGGGCGGTCCTGCGCTGGCTCGACCAGCGTCTGGCTGAGCAGGGGACCACGGCTGACGAAATTGTCCGCGCCGAGCACCTGGAACAAACGGCAATGAACGTCACCGTGCAGAACATTATCCCCAGCATGCGTTTGATAACGGACTTTGACTGGCATGAATTCGTCGAGGGCATCAGCTTGCCAGACCAAATCTTGCGGAGCGACACCAACTTCGCCGAGATGGATTTTGCCACGCGAGATTCTTACCGCCATGCGATTGAGGATCTCTCGCGGGGCTCGCGCCATTCGGAAATCGAAGTGGCGGAACACGTTGTGCACCGTACCAAGCGGGCCCGCGCAGAGTCGTCTGAGGGCGAACAGCCACGCGAGGAGCGGCGTGCGGATCCCGGCTATTATCTGATTTCAAGTGGTCGGCAGGTTCTTGAGCATGAACTCGGATTCCGTGTGCCGTGGAAAAACCGGTTGCTGCGCCTTTACATGCGAAGCGCGGCAGCGGGCTACCTGGGAACGATCGCTCTCAGTACCGCCTTGATCGTGCTACTCCCGCTGCTCCACGAAAGAAAAGCAGGGGTTCCGGATTGGGGTTTGTTTTTGCTCGGACTTCTGGCTGCTGTGCCGGCTTCCGACCTGGCTATCGCACTCGTCAACCGCCTGGTGACGGACTTGCTCGGCCCGCGAATGCTGCCTCGCATGGAGTTGCGGCACGGCGTGACGCAGCAACTGCGAACCATGGTTGTCGTGCCCACGCTGCTTGCCGGCCAGCATGACATAGAACAATTGGTGGAGCGGCTGGAGGTCCACTACCTGGCGAATTCGGACGGCGATCTGCGTTTTGCCCTGCTCTCTGACTGGATGGACGCGGAGAGCGAGAGCCTCCCGGGCGATGACGAACTGCTCGCCATCGCAGTTGACGGTATTGCGCGACTGAACAAGGTCCATGGTCCCGCTGCCGACGGCGGCGAGCGCTTCCTGCTGTTGCACAGAAAGCGTGTGTGGAACGAGAGCGAGGGCAAATGGATGGGATGGGAACGCAAGCGAGGAAAGCTCCGGGAGCTCAACCAGCTTCTGCGCGGCGGAGTCAACTCTACGTTTCTTTCGATCGGTGGACGCCCAGTGCAAGCTCCTGCAGGTGTGCGGTACGTTATCACGCTCGACGCCGACACGCGTCTGCCGAGAGGTGTGGCGTGCCGCCTGGTCGGCACCATGGCCCATCCTCTCAATCAACCGAGGTTCAGCGACCGCGTCGGGCGGGTCGTGGAAGGCTATGGGATCGTGCAACCGCGCATTACCCACTCGCTAGCCCCCGACCACGAGAAATCGATATTCCAGACATTGTTTTCTGGCCCCAGCGGCATTGATCCCTACGCGTCCGCGGTTTCGGACGTTTACCAGGATTTGTTCCACGAAGGCTCTTTCACCGGCAAAGGCATCTACGACGTCGATGCGTTTGAGGCATCGTTGGCGGGCAGAGTGCCAGACAACGCCATGTTAAGCCACGATCTCTTTGAAGGAATCTTTGCGCGCGTTGCGCTGGCATCGGACATTGAACTGTTCGAAGAATTTCCTTCGCACTATGAAGCGGCCGCCGCCCGGCAACATCGTTGGGTGCGCGGCGACTGGCAACTGCTACCCTGGATTTTCGGGCGTGGACGAGCAGCACCGGGAGAACGACGTTATGTTAGCATTCGCGCAATTGGCCGGTGGAAGATGTTCGATAATTTGCGCCGCTCTATGTCAGCGCCGGCCGCGTTTTTTGCGCTGGTGGTTGCCTGCCTGCTGCCGTCAGCTTCACCCTGGGCGTGGGCAGGGTTTCTTTTGGCGACGATTGCGCTTCCTGCGCTGCTGCCTTTCCTGATTGGAATCAACCCGCCGCGACGTGGAATTTCTAAACGTACTCATATTCGGGCGTTGCTCACTGACCTTTCTTTCGGGGTCTCCCAAGTTGCGATTACGGTGACGATGTTGGCGTACCAGACATGGCTAATGTTGGATGCAATTTTGCGCACGCTCACTCGCATGTTCATTACTCACAGGCACCTGCTGGAGTGGGTGACCGCAACCCAGGCCAAGTACGCGGTCGATCTGAAGCTCACCGCTATGTATAAGCGTATGGCCGGCGGCGTGCTACTTGCAGTGGCCGTGCTGGTGGTTATCGCCTTTGAAAGTCGCCAGGCCATGACGGTGATGGTTCCGTTCATCATTCTCTGGATTGCCGCTCCCACGATCGCGCGTCAAATAAGTCTTCCACTCCGGCGCACGGCTGCCGAACCGCTTACTGCAGCGAATGCCCGAGCTCTACGTTTGATTGCGCGCCAAACCTGGCGTTTCTTCGAGACTTTCATCACCCCGACCGATCATGCCTTGCCTCCCGATAACTTTCAAGAAGACCCGAAGCCAGTCGTTGCCCATCGAACTTCGCCGACGAATATGGGGCTTTATCTGCTGTCCACCTTGGCGGCGCACGATCTGGGCTACCTGGGCACGCTAGATGCAGTTGACCGATTGGAAGCCACACTCGGCACGATGAGCCAACTGGAATTGGTCCGAGGGCACTTCTATAACTGGTATGACACTTGCGATCTTCACCCCCTGAATCCAAAATATGTCTCCTCCGTGGACAGCGGAAACCTTGCCGGGCATCTGCTGGCCCTGGGCAACGGTTGCCGGGAACTCCGCCGGAAATCTCCTCTCGGGGAACATTCGCTCACGGGACTGAAAGACGCGATCGAGCTTTTGCGAGAAGCTCTGAGCGAGATCGCAGAAACGCGGCGGACGAATACCGTCACCAGGAAACAGCTCAGTAATGCCATCGACGCACTGGCCAGCCCACTGGAGCTTGCGCCGGTGAATGCAGTGGAGTGGGCGGAGCGTTTCGTCGAGCTGAGAGCGCGGGCCCTGACGGTAGCTGACATTGCGCAAACCTTTGCCCAGGAACGCGGTGACGCTCCCGATTCCAAGTTGTGCGTCTGGGCCGAAGCCGCCAGGGCCTGCGTCGAAAGTCATGCACAGGACGCAGAGATTCTTATTCCGTGGGCGCGCCCGAATTCGAACATCGTTATGGCCCTGGCAGAACGTCCACGGGAGCAGGCGCCGGAGTGGGCAGCCATCGAGCCGTTCTTTGAGTCTCTGCCTACGCTGGGGGATGCCCCTGAACGTTGCGAGGGCGCACTACGGGCTCTGGCCGTGTTGCGAGCCGGCTTGCTTAACGATTCATCGGCGACTACCGACATCCTGGCGCGCGTCGCTGCCTTGGAGCAAGCCGTGTGGCAATCAGCAAAGGATGCAGCCTCGCTCATTCGCCGCCTCTCGGCTATCACGCACAAGGCTGAAGACATGGTTCAGTCGATGGATTTCAGCTTTCTTTTTGATCGCACGCGTAAGCAATTTTCCATCGGATACCGCGTCGCCGACAACAAGTTGGACGCCAACAGTTACGACCTGCTGGCTTCAGAGGCGCGCCTAACCAGCTTCATTGCGATCGCCAAAGGCGATGTCCCGTCCTCCCATTGGTTCCGCCTGGGCCGGGCGCTCACACCGGTGGGCCGCGGCTCCGCCCTCATTTCGTGGTCGGGCTCCATGTTCGAATACCTGATGCCGGCGCTGATGATGATTTCGCCGGCGGGCAGCTTGCTGAACCAGACATACGAATTGATCGTGCGCCGGCAAATTGACTATGGCAAGGAGCGTGCAGTCCCCTGGGGAATCTCAGAGTCGGCCTACAACGCGAGAGACCTGGACCTCACGTATCAATACACGGCTTTTGGCGTGCCTGGATTGGGGTACAAGCGCGGACTCAGCGAAGATCTGGTTATCGCGCCTTACGCCACCGCACTGGCCTCCATGATCGACCCAAATGCGGCGGCGCAGAACTTTGCGCAACTCGCGGAGGCCGGTGGAAAGGGGGTGTACGGATTCTACGAAGCGCTCGATTACACCAGCGAGCGGGTGCCCGAAGGAAGAGATAACGCGGTGGTGCATGCTTACCTGGCACACCACCAGGGAATGTCGCTGGTCGCTCTCGCCAACGTATTGCACAACGGCGCAATGCGGACCCGTTTCCATGCCGAACCGATGATGCAAGCCACGGAGTTGCTGCTGCAGGAACGCACCCCGCGTGACGTGCTCATCGCACGTCCGCGTGCGGAAGAAGTCTCTGCGGCGGCGCACGTCCGCGAACTCGTTCCCCCGGTCGTGCGCCGGTTCACCTCGCCACACGAACCGGTTCCACGGACGCATCTGCTTTCCAACGGCCGCTACGGGGTGATGGTAACAACGGCGGGCTCGGGATATAGCCGATGGCGGAATATCGCGGTCACGCGCTGGCGCGAGGACGTTACCCAGGACTGCTGGGGCTCCTACATCTTTCTTCGCGATGCGCAGAGTGACCAGGTTTGGTCGGCGGGCTTCCAGCCCAGCGGCGTCGAACCCGACTCCTACGAAGCCACCTTTAGCGAAGATCACGCTGAATTCGTTCGGCGTGACGGTTCGCTGACCACCACGCTGGAGGTGGTCGTTTCGTCTGAAGACGATGCCGAGGTGCGCCGCGTTTCGATCGCCAACCTGGGAACCCGAACTCGCGAAGTTCAGGTCACTTCTTACGCCGAAGTTGTGCTCGCGCCTCAAGCCGCCGACGAAGCGCACCCCGCGTTTTCCAATCTGTTTGTGGAAACGGAGTTCGTCGCCAGCGTGGATGCGTTGGTTGCGACCCGTCGCCGGCAATCCGAAAAAGAAACAATAGTATGGCTTGCTCACGTTGCGGTTGTGGAAGGCGAGTCGGTTGGAGACCTGCAATTCGAGACAGATCGCCTCCGGTTCCTTGGCCGGGGGCATCAGGTTCACGACGCCGTATCCATAAGGGACGGCCGTCCTCTTTCGAATACCGTCGGCCCGGTGCTGGATCCCGTGATGAGCTTGAGGCGGACCGTGCGCATCCCGCCAGGCACAACCGTGCGGATTGTCTTTTCCACCATAGTCGCCCCGACTCGCGAGCAAGCACTGGGCCTGGCAGATAAATATCGGGATGCAAGGAACTGTGAACGTACTCTGACGGCGGCCTGGACGCAGGCGCAAGTGCAACTTCATCATCTGGGCATCACTCCCGATGAAGCCCACTTGTTCCAGAGGCTGGCCAACGCCGTACTGTACTCAGATCCTTCCCTGCGGCCGTCTTCCGACGTGCTGAGCCGGAGCACGCTCCAGCTTTCCGCTCTGTGGGCGCACGGAATTTCCGGCGATCTGCCCATCGTCTTGGTACGGATCGACGAGGCAGAGGACGTCGGAATCGTCCGGCAATTGTTGCGGGCTCATGAATACTGGCGTTTGAAGCGGTTGTCAGTTGACTTGGTTATTCTCAATGAGAAACCGCCATCGTATGAACAGGAGCTGCAAGGTTCTTTGGACGATCTTGCACGCGCCAGCCAGCAGCGCGTCTCTTCGGACCCGAACGACGTCCATGGCAACATCATTCTCCTTCGGGGCGACCTGATCTCTCCGCAGGAGCGCACGCTCCTGCAGACTGCGGCTCGTGCGGTGCTGCTCAGCCGTCACGGCACGTTGGCCGAGCAAGTTATCCGATCGCAACGCGCCGAAGCTGCGCCGAGGCCCGTTGCTCGTCCGCCTCGACGGGGAAAAGATGCGGAAGTGCCGTTGAAAATTCCGGACCTCGAATTCTTCAACGGACTGGGTGGCTTCGCCGAAGAGGGCCGTGAATACGTGACTGTCCTTGGAGAAGGATTGCGCACTCCCGCTCCGTGGATCAATGTCATCGCCAATCCGTCGTTCGGTTTTCTGGTATCGGAATCCGGTTCTGGCTACACCTGGTCAGGCAACAGCCGTGAGAATCAACTCACTCCCTGGTCAAACGATCCCGTGACTGACCCGGCCGGTGAGGCCATCTACATCCGCGACGAAGACACCGGGAGCGTGTGGAGCCCGACGGCGCTGCCGGTTCGAGATGACGCTTCTACCTATGCGGCATGGCATGGCCAGGGCTATAGCCGGTTCCGGAATGGATCGCAAGGAATTCTCTCAGAGCTGCTCCAGTTCGTTCCCATTCAGGACTCGATTAAGATTTCGCGCTTGGTTCTGCAAAACCATTCGGTGCGCACCCGCCGCCTCTCCGTGGCTGCTTTTGCGGAATGGGTGCTGGGAAATTCGCGCAACGCGACGGCGCCGCACATTATCACGGAACTCGATGCGGAAACGAACGCTCTGTTTGCGCGCAGCGCATGGGACGGCGAGTTCGGCGGGCGATGTGCCTTTGTTGATCTCGGCGGACGGCAGAGTTCATGGTCGGGCGACCGTACGGAGTTCTTGGGCCGCAACGGAGTGATGGAGCGGCCTGCGGCACTTCAGCGCGGCGGCCCGCTTTCAGGAAGAGTGGGTGCGGGACTCGATCCATGCGCCACGTTGCAAACGTTGTTAGAGTTGCGTCCCGGTGAACGCACTGAAGTCGTCTTTTTCCTGGGTCAGGGGAAAAACCGGGAAGAAGCGCGCGAATTGGTCGGTCGCTATCGCTCCGCCAGGCTTGACCAGGTCTTGCTGGAGGTCACTCGGCACTGGGACGAGGTGCTCGGCACCGTGCAGATCACAACACCAGACCGGTCGATGGATATTCTGGTGAATCGCTGGCTCCTCTACCAAACGCTTTCCTGTCGGGTGTGGGCACGCGCTGCGTTTTATCAGCTGAGTGGAGCCTACGGTTTCCGCGATCAACTGCAGGATGTGATGGCGCTCACGGTTGCTAAACGCGACGTCGCTCGTGCGCATCTATTACGTGCCGCCTCACGCCAATTCATTGAGGGCGATGTCCAGCACTGGTGGCATCCGCCTTCGGGACGCGGCGTGCGAACGCGCATCTCAGATGACCTGCTATGGCTGCCTTACGCTGTAAGCCATTTCATCGAGGTGACAGGAGAGTTGACCCTGCTCGATGAGATCGTACCGTTCCTGGAAGGCAATAGGCTCGCTGACGGACAACTCGAATCCTACTTCCAGCCGCGGGTATCGCAGACACGCGCAACCCTCTTTGAACACTGCGCGCGCGCGCTGGATCGAAGCCTTGCGGTCGGCAGCCACGGTCTTCCGCTGATCGGCACGGGGGACTGGAACGACGGGATGAACCGCGTTGGACAGGAAGGCAAGGGCGAGAGTGTTTGGTTGGGTTGGTTCCTGCACACGATTCTTTGGGAGTTCGCTAAGGTCGCGGATGCGCGCGGTGAGCCTAAGCGCGCTGAAACCTGGCGGCTGCATGTCAGCGCGCTGAAGGCAGCACTGGAGCGCAACGGTTGGGACGGAGAGTGGTACCGCCGCGCTTACTTTGATGATGGTACGCCGCTGGGCACCGCCTCAGACAAGGAGTGCCGCATTGACTCCATTGTTCAATCCTGGGGAGTTATCAGTGGCGCCGCGGAACCGGCTCGCGGAGCGCGTGCCATGGCTGCGGTCAACCAGTATCTGGTACGGCGTCCGGAGGGATTGGACTTGGTGCTCACGCCGCCCTTTGATAAGACGGATCATGACCCCGGTTATATTAAAGGATATTTGCCTGGCATCCGCGAAAACGGCGGGCAGTATACGCACGCTGCCGCGTGGACGGTTCTAGCCTATGCGGCACTCAGCGACGGAGATCGGGCGGCTGAGTTGTTTCATATGCTGAATCCGATCAATCACACAGCCTCGCGAGCGGCCGTGCAGGGGTACAAAGTGGAGCCTTATGTGGTGGCAGGTGATGTTTATTCCGAACCTCCGCATGTCGGGCGCGGTGGCTGGACGTGGTACACAGGATCAGCCGGATGGCTCTATCGCGCGGCGGTTGAATGGCTTCTGGGTTTCCGCATTCGCGGAACGGTGCTCTCGATCGACCCTTGCATTCCGAGACGCTGGTCGAATTACTCTATGAGTTTCCGTTATCACTCGACGGCCTACAAAATCAGGGTAGAAAACCCTGCCGCCGTTTCACGCGGCGTCACTTTGGTCGAAATCGACGGCAAGCCGCTGGTTAACGTCCCAAATATCCCGCTAGCCGACGATGGCGGAGACCATCACGTTCGGATCGTTCTAGGATAGATGATGTTTACGGGAGGACGGCTTCCCGTCGGGCGGACGATCAACGATTCCTCGCCCAACGCGAGTGCCGCCGGATGTCTGGACAAACACGCCGGACACTCGCAAGCAGATTGGCTGATTGGCTGTCTGTTGGAGGACGCAACCCAACATGGCTGGGGGGATGACAAAGGGCACATTTCTGAAGGAGTTAGGGATACCCTCGGAAAATGATCCAGTGACGGTTGAATTGTGGGTTGGGTTTTTGGGGCAGATTCCGCGTAAATTGTTGAAACGATAATGTCGGGCTGATCGATGCGGCTTTCAAACTGTTTTGAAGGGGCGCAGCTTTAGCTGCGCCGTGCAAGCCCTTCATTTTTGTCGTCACGAGGGGGCCTCAGCCCCCGAATGGATCTGCTTTTCGATTTTTTTCGCAACCTCCGAAGCCAAGCAGTCCTCAATCGCCTCTATCGCACACTCGCTCATCTGGCTCCCGTATTGCCCCTCTTGAGATTCAGGACTGTCCAATTGTGATCAGACAGCGTATACGCCCTTGCGTTAGCGTGAGTGGTGTGAGGTGGCTTATGGCTTGGCTAAGTGTGTTTGCACGGCTCGTCAAATCCACCACCGCAACGGGTGATGAAGTTTGTGTTTGTGAGTGGTATTATGCGTACCCTTTTTCCGAAGAGCCCGAGCCGGAACATCGAGAGCAAAGAGTGCTCGCAACAAGAAGCTGGCACGATCCAAGCAAAGTGACTTGTCGCCGGGATGCAACCTAACGTCCGGCCAAAACCGGATGGCAAGGCCGCGGTCAGCAGTTCGGGACTCGCGTTGGGGCAGTCGGGACCAATGTCTATGCGGGAAGTTGCAAACCTTCAAGCTCCTCACCCTGTTCTCCCTAGAGAGACTGACTGCCCGCCGAGTACACCGCGGGGCACCAGAATGGATTGGGAAAATGATAGAACGGAAGCTTACCATCGCCGAGATCATACTCATCGCCGGAACCCGTATCGCCTTGGGCGCCGGGATCGGCCTTTTGCTTTCCAGCCGGCTAAACAATGATCAACGCAAAGCCGCCGGATGGGCCCTCGCCCTGGTCGGGGGGCTCACCACAGTTCCGCTGGCCATGGCCGTGATCGGCAAAAAGAGTGCGGAGTAGATCAGGTAGGCCGCCTAGAACGGGCGTGCCCAATGGCCGGCATCACAGCACGATTCACTGAGAAATCAGCAAGAGCGCTGAGCGAAGCCGGATTTTGTCGAGAAAAAGTGATTACGGACTGGAAAGTGGCGATGAAAGCAATGTTGATCACTGTGGTCGCAGCCACAAAACCATCGTTTCCAGAAGCTCTTCCAGCTCATTTCTGCTCCTGTGCATTTCGGTTTTCCGGGGACCGTAATTTTTCGCTAGATGTCCAATTTTGAACTTCCGTTGGATTTCTGTTTTGCTAGAATTACATAACAGAGAACGTGGCTCCACTCTGGGTAGGCGATTTGATGCGTACACCCTCGAATGGAACCACGTTCAGTCGTTACTGCTCCTCGCAACAACTCGCACCCAACTTGTGCAGTCTGACTGAAGGTCTTCCACGCTGTTCCCAAAAGAGAGGGCACCGTGACCACGGAAGTAAGACCGCTGCCCGGTCAGGTTCTAGCGGCGGATGGAGATGCGCCCAGGCCGTCGGCCTACAAGAACCGACTGGTTCTGCGCGAGGAACTGACGCACTGTCGGCTGGGATAGCCCTCGATTCGGACGGCGTGAGCAGAGAGTAATCACAGTACGCATATCCCTTTTCGGTCGTGGGCCAATTTGTTGTTGCGCCACAAATGTGGACTTAATGAACCGCGCGATTGTCGGGGAGTTATTTCGGGCTTCGGTACTCTTGGGTGCCGACAGGGGAATACTGAGCACGGTCGGTTCTTGGGGGGATTCCCTGCCGGACGAGGACGTGTTAGCAAATCTTAAGGCCGTGGACGGACAAAACACTGGCAGAGATTATGGCTTTCTTTCGATTCACTGGCTCCGCCCATTACATCGAAGGAAAAGCCCCCTCGCGGGTGTCGGGAAGCTGCCCGCATTGACGATCGCGGCGTCAACCGGGTCCATCAAAGCAGCGCGTGCCGACGATAAAACCAGCTCTTCACGGCCTGCACGACAAATAGATAGGTCACCGCAAGAAGCGCAATTGCTGCCAGCAACGATACGGGCAGTGGTGTGAACCGCAGCAATTTTCCCAAGGGCGTATACGGCAGCACAGTCGCAACAGCCACGATCGCCAACACGCTAATCAACAACGGCCGACTAGGTCGGCTCTTGAGAGGGTTGGCTGCGGTCCGGATCACAAATACCACGAGCGTCTGTGTCGCCAGCGACTCCACGAACCATCCGGTGTGGAAAAGCGACTCGTTTGTGGAAGCATGGAACACCCAGAGCAGCACCCCAAAAGTGAGGAAATCATAGATTGAGCTGATTGGACCGATGATCGCCATGAACTGACGAATGAAGCCAATCTGCCAACGCTTGGGCTTTTGTACCATGGCGGGGTCGACGTTGTCCGTGGGGATGCTGACCTGCGAAACATCGTAGAGGAAGTTGTTCAGCAGTATCTGGCTCGGGAGCATCGGCAGGAAGGGAAGGAAGAGCGATGCTGCGGCCATGCTGAACATGTTGCCGAAATTCGAGCTGGTGCCCATAATGATGTACTTCATGATGTTGGCAAAGGAGCGGCGCCCCTCGAGCACGCCCTCGTTTATGACTGCAAGGTCTTTTTCCAACAGGATGATCTTGGCCGCGTCCTTGGCCACACTCACGCCATTCATGACGGAGATTCCAACATCTGCAGTGTGGAGCGATGGGGCGTCGTTAATGCCATCGCCCATGTATCCGACAACGTGTCCGCGGGCCTTGAGAGCGAGAATTACGCGATTCTTTTGTTCGGGGGACACGCGGGCGAAGATGGCGCCGTTTTCCGCCTGGTGGGCCACGGCGGCATCGTCCATCGTATCGAGCTGATTGCCGACAAGAACGCGGTCCGCATCCAGCCCTACGTCATGGGCAATTTTCTGGGTTACGTACTGGTTGTCGCCCGTCATCACAACCACAGAAATGCCATTCTGTTTGAGTGCCTTCAGGACGGCGAGCACGCCCTCTTTCGGCGGGTCCAGGAATGCCGCGAAGCCGACCAGTGTCATCGCGTGTTCGGCCGCCGCCGCGTAGGCGTCCTGTTTTTGAACCTTGAGCGTTGCCACCCCAAGCACGCGGAATCCATCCGCACTCAGCTTCTTCAGGGTGTCTTCTGCCTCTGCCCGCCGGCTATCGTCGAACGGCTGAGCAACGCCGTCGACGGTCACCGTCTCGCAAATGGCAAACACACTCTCAGCTTCACCCTTGGTGATAAGAAGATCCTCGTCCGCGTGTCGAACCACCACCGACAGGCGCTTGCGGTTGAAGTCGAACGGAATCTCGTCAACCTTGTCGTATCCCACGATGGAAGGCGCCTCGTGCTTCAAGATGGCGTCGTCAAGAGGACTCTTGATCCCCGCTTCAAAGTGGCTATTCAGGTAAATGAGCTGCAGGACGTTTTCGTTGTCCTTACCTTGAAAATCCACGTGCCGGTCAAGCACTATCTCTCCTTCGGTGAGTGTGCCCGTCTTGTCAGTGCAGAGAATATCCACACTGCCGAAATCCTCGATCGCCGACAGTTGCTTGACCAGGACCTTCTTCTTCGTCATCCGCTTCGCACCTTGGGCCAGCGTCACGGTGATGATCATGGGCATCATTTCCGGCGTCATCCCGACGGCGAGCGCGACTGAGAAGAGGAAAGACTCCAGCACCGGACGATGGAAAATGATGTTCACCAGCAGGACGAAAAGAACAAGCAACATGGTCACCCATGTGAGCATCATTCCGAAATGGCGTATGCCGCGGCCGAACTCCGTCTCCGGTGGGCGCATCGCCAGGCGATTCGCGATCTCACCACAGGCGGTATCTTTCCCGGTGCAGACGATGACCGCGGTGCCAATCCCCGTCTGGACGGCAGTGCCCAGGAATACGCTGTTGCTGGCGTCCGCGACGCCGTGCTTCGCCTTGGGAAGATCAGCCACCGTCTTCTCTACCGGCAGCGACTCTCCAGTGAGCACGGACTCGCGCACATGCAGGTCCTTCACTTCCAGCAAGCGGGCATCTGCCGGTACCAGATCTCCTGCGTTGAGCCGGACAATATCTCCCGGAACCAGTTCGGCGGTCGGGAGTTCTTGTTCTCGTCCATCCCGTACCACTGCGGCGGTCAGGGCAATCTGCTTCTGAATGTCCTCCACGGCGTGCCGAGCCTGGAATTCCATCAGGAAATTCAGGACTACGCTGAACAGCACGATTGCAAGGATGATCAGCCCGCCGATGTGCTCTCCGAGCGCAAGAGACACGCCGCTGGCAATGACGAGGATGACGACGAGAGGATTACGGAAGAAACCAAAGAAACTGAGCAGGGCAGCAAAGCGAGACTCATGGACAAAGCTGTTTGGGCCGTAAAGACGCAATCGCCGCCGCGCCTCTTCGGTGGTCAGCCCTGCCGGAGTTGCCGGTAGTAGTTCAAACAGTTCGCGCAGCGGCCGGTCCCAGAAGCTCTCTACAGAGGCTGTTGGTTTTCCCACCCGGGGGCCTCCAGTAACGGTCGGCCGTAAAAGGACGGTAGTCTTTCACTCCGAGGTCCGCACAAAAACTGCAGCGCCCTTATTTATTCCTGCAGAAAGATATTCAGAAGGGTGTTATGAATCCGAATCTCGCCGTTATATTCGATGAATCCGAGTTTCCGGAAGCGATTCATGAAGAAACTCACTCGGGACCGGGTTGTGCCAATCATCTCAGCCAATATCTCCTGGCTGATCTTGGGAACCACGGTTTCCGGTTTGCTTTCCTTGCCGAACTGCGCGAGCAGTAACAAAATCCTCGCCAGCCGCTTTTCGCTGGAATTGAAAAGCTGATCGACCAGATCGGCCTGGATGCGAGCGTTGCGTGCGAGCAAAAAGGAGACGAACATGCCCGACAATTCTGGTTCTTGGTGAAGTTCGCTGACCATTGCCGTCTTGCTAATCCTGAGCAGTGAACACTCGGTCATCGCGGTAGCAGTCGCGAGTCGAAGAGGATGGGCGGAAACCATGGAGTCTTCCCCCAGGAATTCCTCTTCACCCACCAGCGTAATCGTGGCTTCTTTTCCGTTCGCGGAGGTGACAGTTACTCTCAACCGACCTTTTTGGACGTAAAAAATAGCGTCGGAAGGGTCACCTTGCGCGAAGGCCGTCTCATTCTTCTTGAGTTTGAGAAGTTTCTTGCCCAACCCAGCGCTGGCGAGAAAGGTTTTGGCATCGAAACCCGCATCGCCATTCGTTGGTTGCGGCTTGGGCGTTTGGAGCCCGACAGATTTCGGAATTTTGCCAGTGGGGGACTTTTCGGATTGCACTGAATCAACCGATGGAACCCGTTCGGCTGAGAAACGGCCTTGGCTGCGGGTTGGCATGCCTCTGGCGCTCATTTCACACCTCCCAGGGGATACCTCCCCCACTCCATATTATAGCTCTTCAAGAATCCGAGATCTGCGCCTTGGCCGCGCCACCTCGTCGCACTCGCGCGGGAGGTCAACGTTGCGCTCGCTTCCGGTGATGTTGCGGCAGTAGCGTTGATGAAACCAGCGTCTGCGCCGGGAGCAAGGCCAGATAGGGGAAGGAGAACCTGGGCGTGTTCTGTTTTGAACAGACTGCTCAAGCCTCGACCTGTCAGACTTTTTGCAGACTTGGTGTTACGCAGGTCTGGTGCCACGGCAAGACGTGGAGCATATAGCGGTCACCTGTGAAGCGTTACGTGCAGGCTGCCGCCAATCTGATAAGTCAGCCCTTCGAGAACCTCAAGGAGAATTTCAATGAGTATCGAAACGATTTTGGTCATCGTCTTAATTGTGTTCCTACTTGGTGGAGGCGGTTGGTACTGGGGGCGCGGCCGCGCTTAACGCGACCGGTTCTGAAACGAACGCTCAGTAACCGAAGGCGGGTTCTCGCTCCTGGAAACGGGGAAAAGTCCCGGCTGGCGGCATGAACCATTAGCTTCAATCGAGGAGGACTCATGAGTCTATTCGACCTAGTCTTCGGTTGTTGGCACAAACGGTGCAGCTTCCCCATCACCGTGCGCGGCAAACTGCGCCGCAGCACTGCGGCAGCGTCGGTAACCGGGACATATGTTGTTTGCCTCGATTGTGGCCGGGAGTTCCCGTACGACTGGTCCGAAATGAAGACCCTCGCGTACAAACCTCGCACTGCATGGGCAGCAGAGTCCGCGACCATCGTTCCTGGTCTCAAGGTGGCTTGAGGCCTGCGCTGGGGCATTCGCGAAGACCCAACGAGCTTCGCATCCAGGCCGGCGAACAGTAGTGTGCCGTTTCCTGAGCGGGCAACGAACCCCCGCTCCTTAACAACGCAATTCTCAATGCAAAGGAGAAAACCGATGAGCACGAGTACGAAGGATGAGATTAAAGGCACTTTTCATGAAGTGAAAGGCAAAGTCAAAGAGGCGGTAGGCCAAGTCACGAACAACCCTGACTTGGAGGCTGAAGGCAAGGCCGAACACAAGGCCGGGAAAGTTGAAAAAAAGGTTGGGCAGATCAAGAAAGTGTTCGAGAAGTAGATGAGGCGGGCTCGGCCAAGAGCGTGATCCTGGGTTCGGATCCGTTGACGTACCGCCGTTTCCCGCTCAGCACTACAGAGAAGCGGCGGTCTGTAAACCAGGCTTCCGGAGTTCTGTCTCAAAGTGGGCCACATATATCAGGCCCACATACCAAACACTTCGGCGCACGAATCCACCCTGTTGCCCCCGCCAAACGCCTAAATCACCGTCGACACGATCGCAACAACTTACCAGCAACAGAAAGACCAGCAAAGGAGAAGCAAAATGTCGGACCAAGAAAATCGCAACGTACAGCACACCGATCCGCCGAAGCCTGAGGAGAAGAAGCCTGTAACGCAGCCGAACGTGCCGGTGCCCCCGAAACAGGAGATCCCGGTCGCACAGCCCAAGACTCCGCAGCCGGCGCAAGAGAAACACGATCAAGAGAAGAAAAAGCCGGCTTAGGCTGCAGTGGATTCAGATCGGTGAAACGCAAGGATCAGGGCGGTTCGGTCACATAGAGCCGTCCTGATCAACGTCAAAGAGATTTGACCGTCGAGAAATTTGTGGTTCGGCAAGTCTCGCCATGACAAGTTCGTCCACTGAATAGCGTGGAATGAAAGTGAAGTGTCATATGAAGAACTACGGAATTGCATTGTTGACGTTATCCCTGGCAACCTTCGCGTTCGCTGGTCCGGGACAGCAAGACGCCCCTGCGCGCTTACAAGCGGCCGGCGTGGTCATGAACGAGATTATGGCGGCGCCCGATAAAGGCATCCCGGAAGAAGTACTGCATGGCGCCAAGTGTATTGCTGTCGTTCCGGACATGGCGAAGGGCGCATTCATCGTTGGCGGAGAGCATGGTCGCGGTGTGGTCACCTGCCGCACTGCCCACGGCTGGAGCGCGCCGGCATTCATTTCGATTGGTGGAGGCAATTTTGCCTTCCAGGCTGGCGGCCAGTCCGTCGATCTCGTCATATTGTTCATGAATGACAAGGGTGTGCAAGGACTGCTTTCGAGCAAGTTTGAACTTTCCGGTGAGGCATCAGCCACAGCGGGTCCGGTTGGAAGGCATGCCTCGGCAGGCACCGACTGGAAGATGAACACGGAGGCCTTGAGCTACTCGCGTACTAAAGGCCTGTTTGCTGGAGTCGCAGTCGATGGCGCCGTGATCCAGCAGGACAATGACTCCACAGTTGCGTTCTACGGCAAGAATGCTTCTTTCCGTAAAACGCTATCAGGTGACGTGCACGCTCCGACGGGCAGCGACCCGTTTCTCGCGGCGGTAAGGGCTGCCGTCAACAAGGCGAACCAGCACGAAGCTGCCGAAAAGAAGTAGTTTGAGTTAGCCCGTGCGCCTGCCGAATTGTGCACGCCGGCAATCGCAAGTTGCGGCGTCGCTCGGGGATGGCCTTGATCAGTTTTGAACCGGGAGGGATGCGGCATTACAGGATCGCTGCCCATTTCGGCTACTCTTTCGGCGAATGAACGGCGCAGGCAACGCGTAGGAACGTGGCCATGTGCCACCCTGCACCGATGCAGTCTGGATTGGTATCCGAAATCGAGAGGATGGAGCGGTATCTAAGACTCTGCCTCCGAGCCAAGTCAGTTCGGAGAATCTCAGCCTTGGCTAGAGACGCGGCATGGGCCTTTTCAGGAGTTGCAAGGATCAAGAAGACTTCGAGACGAAGCGAAGTGAGGGACGATTCGGCCTACTCGGATTTCAATAACGGAGATCCCGGCTGAAACCTAAGTACAATCCAACTGTCCAATGTCTATCTTCGATCAGCATACGGCCAGGGTTTTGGCCACGATTGGCGCCGTTATTGCCGTCGTGGCCTTTCTCTATGGGGTGCGTCACACCCTCGTCGTCATTCTCTTTGCGGTGCTTTTCGCCTACTTGTTAGAACCGGTGGTGTACCGAATCGAGCGGTCGAGGCTTGCAAGAGGGTCGCGATGGCTCGCAATCCTGGAAGCCTATTTGGCCCTTGGCGCGATCGTCGGGATGGTCGCCATTCTATTCGGGCCGAAGCTGGTGGAGGACGCTCGACTGCTGCGCCAGTCGCTGCCCGGATTGCTGGAGAAGGTTACAACTGGAAAGATCGTTTGGCAATTTGGCAATCGATATGGCTGGAGCTACGACACTCAGCTCAAAATTGAGCAGTTTATCGCGACCCATCAGTCAGAGATTCTCGCCTGGAGTGGTCAGGCAGGTACAGCAGTTGCGAGGGCCTTGCAGAGTCTGATTTGGATTGTTCTGGTCCCCATCCTCGCTATCTTTTTCTTGCGCGACGGCCGACAGTTCTCCGCAACCTTGCTGCACACCTTTGGCGAACTCAAACAGCGGCGATTTCTGCGCCTGATCATGACCGATCTCGACGTGATGCTGGCTCATTTCATTCGCGCGCAACTCATACTGGCCGGCATATCCCTGGTGGTATACAGCGTGGTGTTGACGGCGCTGCGCTTTCCGTATGCGCTGGTACTGGGATTCGCTGCCGGGGCTATGGAGTTTATCCCCGTCGTTGGTCCGCTGGTGGCTGCGCTAGTGATCGTCTTCGTCGGATTTCTGACAGGCTATCCTCATTTGTGGGCGCTGGTTCTGTTCTTTGCCGTCTGGCGGGTGGTGCAGGACTATGTCGTATCTCCGCGAGTGATGGGCGGGACGCTGGAATTGCATCCTCTGGCAGCGATTGCAGCAGTGCTCATGGGCGGCGAACTCGGCGGAGTGTTGGGCGTGTACCTTTCGATCCCGGTCGTGGCAACCATCCGCATCGTTTGGGTGCGGTGGCAGAAATATTCCGCGGTCATTGCGACAGCGGCTCCGCAAGGAGACATCCCGGAGTCAAACGTTAAGTAAGGCTCTTCGCGATTGAACTCTCACTTGTAAAGTGGGGGTGGTTCCATTCCAACCAGTCGCGGTTGGAATGGAACCGCCCCCCACGGCCGCGACCTTGCGGTACGAAGCCTTGCCTTCTGGAATCAGCAACTCACCTTGCCGCCGGTATAGCCCCGCTGTTGCGTCAGCGCAACACCGGATGACGTCGGCTAGCCTTGTTGCGGCTAGCCATCGCCGTCTAGCCTACGCTCTTAGTTCCAATAGGGCTTGGCGCCGTAATACGTGTAGACTTTGGCACCCCAGGCGCGGTCAGCCATGTCGGGCCAGTGCTCTTTGTCGAAACCGGGAGCGGCCTTGAGCAATTCCTTGTCGACGTTCAGAATGAACCGATGTTCAACCGTGTCGACCTTAAGGGAACTCCATGGAATGGCAAACAGCTTATCGCCCATGCCCAGGAACCCGCCGAACGAAAGAACCGCGTACGCGATGCGGCCTGACTCCAGGTCGATCATCAAATGCTCGATTTTTCCGAGATCTTCTTTTTGAAAATTTACGACTTTATCGCCCGTTAGCGTATCGGCCGCAATTACTGTGGGTGTTCTTTCCATTGTTGCTGTCATGGTGTCTCCTCTATTTCTGCGTATTCACATTTGTGAATTTCGGGTATTACCTACCTAGATATAGACCACCGAGGATCCCAAGTCCGGTCAAGATTGAACACGTCGCCGGGCCTTGATCCAGAATCCTCGTTTTGCCGTCCTAGCCACAGCAGGCGACGTTGTCACCCCCGCCCCCGTTGGACGCCTTGCGGGCAGTGAAGCGCCCCTCTTCGACGTTTCTGGCGCCCGACGGACCGTTCGTCTCAGTTTTCATGACAGTAAGTATCCTCCGGCAGAGCCGGAGGCTTTACGGTTGCTGGCCCCTCAAAGGGGCCTGATCGCAACCGGTGAAAAGCAAAACCAACTGCAACGGCACGAAGCTCGTAAGGCATCGGGCTTCGGCAAATACGAAGGCAACAGCGGGAGGTACAGTCCCGGAATTCTCAAAGTTCGACTGCCTCCCCGGCAGAGCCGGGGGATCTCCCTACGGAATAGGACTCTGGATCGGCGTAGATAAAATGTTGGCTCCATTTCAGAGAAACAGTAAAAATCTGAACTTCACTGCCTCATACCCTCCGCCAATCTTCTGACACTGTTCGTCTTCGATAGTCCAAGCGTCCGATCGCGTGAAAGAGACGGCTTGTTGCACGTTATGCGATGCTACGTTTCGCAGAGCGGTACGGACTGATCAAAACTGCTCGGCAAGGAAAACAATTCCACAATTGGTCAGCTCTGTTCCCAATTGACCTGTAATGCTCTTGGACTCGTGGCATCGTGCAAGTATGCATAAGAACCAGCCAAGACAAGAATCCAACCAAGCGCTTCTCGCGCGGGTCAAAAAGGAAATGGATGAGCCGCGCATGGCCGAATCCACGCGAGAGGAGTATGACGTCAACCACACCACGCTGCAGGAGCTGAAAAAGCTGTCGTAATCCGTGGTAAAGAGGGCCGTCCGGGCGCAACGGGATACTCCCGAGGGAGGAAAACGATGGCAAAACTAACCAAGCCAGCTCGTGATCGGATATCGGCAAGCAAGTTCGCTTTTCCCAAGCAACGCAAGGAACCGCTGGAGAATGCGTCTCACGTGCGGAACGCGGTCGCGCGCTTTCACCAAGTGAAGGACGTTACGGAAGCGGAACGTCGGGCGGCGTGGAAGCGCATACAGTCCGCCGCAAAGCGATACGGAGTGGAACTTGAAGCCTCCGACTAGCGCGAACACGCCACGTTAAACGCCTGTCGTGGCAGCAGGAGCGGGACTGCTTGACACTCGACCTGCAGGAAGCCGCGTCGTATGCTGAAAGCGGCTTGCTGTCCAGCTGCGGAGAACAGCCCGTGGAGGGGTCTGTGAGGACTGACGGAAGGAGATAGCGGCAAAGCTTTCTCTCTTAGGTGGGTTGTGCAGCATTGTCTACGCGGAAGTTATCGAGAAACAACATTTGGGGTGACTCCACGGGATATTGATCAATTTTGTTGTAAGCGGAGTGTGAACGGTCGATCTGCTGGTTGTCTGTGCAGTATTGAACACCTCAATGCAAAAACCGCAGAGAAATCAAGGAAAGGCACCACCCTTTCCTCACCGCGTACCAGTCCCTCGTCGTGCTTCTTGCGCCCCAATGCGCGAGCGATCGTCTCCGGAAAGCCGAACACTGATTGTGGATGTGCGGTCAGCTATCCGGAAACTGACTCCGCACTTCCGCCCGGATAGCTGTCGGAACATCGCCGTTTCAGAATTAGCGATGTCAAGCGCTTCTGGTGCTTCCGGGGGATCTGGCGAGTGTTTGGCCGAACCGCTGCTGAGCTCTATTTGCCGGTTACTCTAAGGGGCAACTGCACTCTCGGTTCTCCCGGTTGCGCTGGACTGCTAACGGGGACAAATCAGCAAGTCAGCGGAGGAGAACAGTCGCGAAGACGACTAGGAGTTTCGCCGCGCTTCGTTGTCCCGCAGGCGCTCCACGGCTGTGGCAAACTTCTCCGTGTCGGCCCACTGGATAACCTCTTGCACCTTCTCCGGTGTCAGCGTTTCTTCATTTCCGAGAGCGCGCAGTAGATTGATCATAATCATTCTCAGGCCGACAACTTCGGACAGGATTGCCTCTTCGGGGAGGCTGGCCACAGGTGGCTTCAATTGCGCGAGGAGTACATCGCGGCACCACTCGCCGACGGTTAGCCCGCGGGTCTGAGCCAACGCCTCAAGCTGCGCGTACTCTTCTTCCGTGACTTTTGCTCCAGCCGATCTTGTGCGTGAAACACCCATCATTAATCTAGCGACCTCCCTCCCCGTGGCCATCGGGTACTGCCGGCAGTCTAGGACAATCTTTGCATCGCGTCCAACGCACGAAACATAAAGTTTTCTCGGGATACCCTGCCAAGAATCTGCGCTCTCAGCGAGTTCCCATTCAGCGCCGGGCGGGCGCTGTGCAGCACCCTTTCAGGGGTGGCGTCTCAACCCTCCTCCCGCTGCCGGAGGCAGCGTCCATAGTGGAGGTGCGCACGCACGCCCGCAAGCTGATCGAGGATGCCGAGCCCCGACATCATGTACTCGACTTTGCTCCCGCAGCCCGACTGCTAACCAGCGCAGTTCGTTGGTGGTCGTGGCGACTCGCCGATTTCCGATGGCGCACCTGGCGCGAGGCGGAATGCTCTTTGGGGGGAATAACCGAAAGTCTTTCTGTTAGCGCAAGATAACGTGCTTTATCATACGTACGAGAAACGAGCCAGAGCCAACTCCCGGAGGCCGCAATGGACGAAAACTGGGAAAGGACATTCCGCAATCGCATGAGCAGGTTCAAGGCCAGCCGACATGTTGGCACTGACGACGTGGCCCTTTCCATCAAGTTGCGAGTTGCTTCCGGTTGTTTCCACCGCGAGCATTCTCCCCGAGCTTACAACCTGATTGATTCGCAACTGCCCCTCTTGTCCGCTGATGTGGAATTTATCGAACACGAGAGCGGCCCTGAGTTGTTGGTTTACGTGGCCGTTGCCACGGCGGGCATCACCCTGGCGAAAAGTGTCATTGATCTCATTACTGCAATCGTCAAGGCTAGATCCGACGGGATCAAGAAAGGCGATCATCCAACTGATCCAATTGAATTGATCATTCGTCGCGCCGACGATGGCCATGAATTCCGCGAGGAGGTGGTCCTCCGTATTGGCCATAACGATTCTGTCGATCCCAAGGCGATCAATAAAGTGGTTGATGCGGCACTTGGCAAGCTCGTCAAGGAAAACGATTCAACCAACACCAAATAGAGATCGCTTGGCAGGCAACGGCATTTGAATCATGAACAGGCAACAGATCGTCGCAGAGATAAGACGTATTGCGCTCGACAATGGCGGCCAGCCCCCTGGGCGGCAAGCTTTCGAGCGCATAACTGGAGTCAAGATGTCGGACTGGTACCCACACACTTGGCTGCGCTGGGGTGATGCTTTGTCTGAGGCCGGGTACGCTCCGAACCCATTACAAACGAAAGCGAGCGATGAGGTTCTTATTGAAAAGTACATCGGATTCGCAAGAGAGTTGGGACGGTTCCCTGTCGAGGGCGAGATTCGGCGCAAAGCCAGAGAAGACCAGTCTTTTCCGTCCCACTCGGTATTTAGCAGGTTCGGCGGAAAAGATAAGCTGCTCGAAGCCGTCGCAGCACATTGTCGCAAAACGAGCGGATTTGAAGATGTCTTGCTGCTCTGCGCCGAACGTGAGACTAAATCTGCACACATCAAAGCAGCACAGGGGGAATCCGGAAAGAAAATTGCGACCGAATTTGTCTATCTTATGAAATCCGGTCCTCACTACAAGATCGGGCGCACAAATTCTATTGGTCGCCGGGGCAGCGAGTTGGCCATAAAGATTCCAGTTCCTCCGAAGACTATTCACAGCATCGAAACCGATGACCCCATTGGAGTAGAGTCCTACTGGCACAAGCGGTTCGCCGACAAACGCGGCGAAGGAGAATGGTTTCTCTTAACGCAGGAGGACGTGAAGGCATTCAAGCGATGGAGACGAATCGTTTAGCGCCCTCAACGCCGTACCCTCTCGAAGATTCGGCTTGACAGCACGTTTCCGGCAAATAGCAAGACCTCATGCCCACTTATCCCAGATCGTACAGGTTTTGATGTTCCCGGTTTGCCTTGTGGTCTTCAGCAAGGAGTCGCTCCAACTTGGCCACGCACTGTTGTTCGTTCGTCCAATTGGGATAGATGCGATGCGGCCCGAGAGCGAAGTCTGCTTTGCACACGTCGCAGACGAACGTTCCCCAATGACCATGCATCGGAGCGTTGATCTCATACTGGTGGAGTTTAATGGCCACTGGGTCGTTGCCGTCGAAATGTTCCTTGTACGGAATGTACATTCCTACGCCTTCGGGAATTGAATCGCCTCTTGAGGATTCTTGATCGCTGAGACGATGTTCTCCGCCACTTTCGCGATGAGCTTTTCTCCCCAAAATGGATCGGTGAGTTCGTAGTAGATCACTCGAACATGCCTGACATCGAAGGGCACGTCTGCCTCGTTGGAAGAGATCAGCACCACCGGCTTGTGAAGAGCGTGAGCCAGTCCAAGCTCATACAGGACGTTCGGATTCCTGCCCGTCAGCTCTGCGACGAGCACCTTCGCTCGATTCAAACCTGCCCATATCTGATCAATGATCTTGCCAGTACCGAATATGTCGGTGTCTGCACGAACAGGAGTGAGACCAGCCTTCTTGATTGCGGGTTCATAGATGCTCGCGTAGTATCCGCCGAGCGGAGCAGCGAACGGCATCATCACGAAGCAGGTGTCAGTCGCTCCAACCGTGACACCCTTGCTGACTTTCTTCAGGTGGTCGTCCGTCGTGATGGAGGCAACACCCGCGACTTCAGAGGGTGTGTGCGTAATGTCCAGCACGCGCTTCTTACCGTTGACCTCTTCCAGCAGCTGAGCGGCCTCCAGGTCTTCTAGGAATACACTGATGAACTCGTTCACCCTGTCAGCGGGAATCTTGAATGTCTCGGTTGCGGTGTTTGCCAAGAATGAGGATTCGTCCGGCAGGTTCTCACCGCGATAGTGCTTATAGATGTCGGAGATGAGCGGAGCCTTAAGCAGAGCCTCTCGAATGGCGTCTACTTTATCGGTGGGCGTCTGAGGTTTGACAATACGGCGGGTGATGTCGGTCGGTTTGACCTTCCCCGGAGACGGACGTTCGAACAGACCATACTTGAGCGCCGAACTGATCTCCACTGCGATCTGGCCACTCCACCCGACACCCGCGAATTTTGCAGCCTCACGGTCGCTGCATTCCTTCCCCGCGTTGTTCTCCAGAACGGCCTGTGGCATTCGCAGAGACTTGAGGATGGGATGCTTGGGATACCCAAGTGGTATGCCACGCTTGGTGGCTCCATTAGCAGCTTTCGCGCCTTTCTTACGCTTGGAGGACTTCTTCTTTTTCCCTTTTCCTTTTGCAGACGCGGTAGTGGTTGTGGGTTGCTCGTCTTCTTCGGCCATATGAGCAAATGCTACGCCAAATAGAGTAGAAATTAACAGTAAAATAGCCTTCAGTTAGGAGGGCCATCGTCAATTCGGGCGCCGAAGACGAGTGTATTTCAGAAAACCTGCAAGGCCGGAGCGTCTGTTGTGCCGTGGTGCGGCTTTACGACGATCTGCACATCCTGATTGAGTGCCACAAGAAACCGCAGAAGGCGCTCGACGGAAAACTGCCGGAACTCACCGCGCAGCATCTTCGATACATCGGGCTGACGGATGCCGAACAAATCGGCGGCCTCGACCTGCTTTAGGCCGCGATCTTTCATGATCGTGTCGATCTTGAATACAAGCTGCACCTTGACCAAATGCTCTTCCGCATTCGGCACGCCGATATCCTTGAATACGTTGCGGCTTCCGATCTCGTATCCCTTCTTGTTGGTCATGGCTGTATCTCCCTTGCAATCTGTTCGGCCTCGTCATGTTTTTTAGCAAGAATACGTGACACTCGTTGCCCAACTCACAAAAACGGCGGAGTGCAGAGCACTCCGCCGCGATTTTTCGCGAGGCGTAGTCTAAGCGGCGGCTGCGGCCTCCGCGACCTCGGGGGCAATGCCCCCGAGGATTATGGCTGCGGTTTGCTGAACGGCTTCCAAGCTCTCCCGCAACAGGTTGGCGTCTCCATGCCAAAGCTGGATGTAATCAGCGGCGGCAGTTCCGGTTTCAAGCCCGATGGCTTGGCACACCACGAAGGCTACAGCTTCGGCCTCGGTCTCGCGGACTTGCTTGGTGGTCAGGGTGCGGCGCTCTCCCCGGTGCAACATCTCGTGGCCGATCTCGTGCGCCAGAGTCGAGAATTCCTCGGCAGGCTGCATCCCGGAAAGCAGGGTGATCTTCCCGCCGTGCGATAGGCCCTTGGCAGGCGCAATCTTTTCGGAATAATCCAGCGCAATGCCGCGTGACTCCACGAACTTGACCAGCCGTTCACGGTAACCGCTGACATCGCCGTGCACTTCGGTCAAGGTTGGCAGGTCTTTCCCTTCGGTCTGGCTGATGTCGAAAACATAGACTGCGCGGAATCCGTAGAGTTGCTCCTGTGACTGCTTCGCGTCTTCGGTTGCCTCTGCTACGATGTCGGCTTTTTTCTGGCCGATCATCGGGGCGAGAATCATGATGCCTTTTTCCCCGCGTTTCACGAAGCGGCCAAGCGAGTTCCACGTCCTCAATCCAGCGACGTTGGTGGCATCGGGTTTCTGGCGAGCAATCAGCATGATATTGCCGAAGCTGTAGTTGTGAAAGCGGCCCATCGCCGAGAAGTACTGTGTCAAGACTTCACTCTGCCCTGACTCCAGAGCCTCGACGAGATAGCTGACTGCATCTTTGGTGCGGTTGTTGATTTCTTCTAATTTCATTGTTTTTTCCTTTCTGCCGTTGCCGGCCTGTTTTTGTTCTTCACTTGAGCGCCAGCGGACAAAAACAGACGGAACGGTGAAAGGAACTGAACGGAGGCTTGTGAGGGTGGCAGGGTGCGAGTGAAAGCGCGGTGAGTGACAAACGCGTTTGGGTTTTGTTTGGCGCGAAACCGGCGCAGTCCGAAGCGCCCGCCCGAGCCGCGACTGAGCGGCGTCCACCTGAACCAAGGCGGAGTGGAAGAGAAGAAGCGGAGCCGCCTAGAAGTTCATGGCGAAGCCCGCCGCAGATGCCAGAAAAAGGTGTCCGGCATACAACGCGATTCGGAGTTCGATTCGGGCTTGCGCGGTTGTAACTTATAAGATACACTTGGGCGTGATCGAGATTCGTCGGTATGTCACCCGAGCAGGAAAAGATTTGATCGGCGACTGGTTGGCAGGTTTGGACGCCCATGTGCGAGCGAGAATTGCTGTGCGGATTGACCGGCTTTCTCTTGGGAACTTCGGCGATTGCAAGTCTCTGCGCGAGGGAGTATCCGAACTTCGGATCGACTGGGGGCCGGGATATCGGGTGTACTACGCGCTGTTGGGCAGGACCTGCGTGCTGCTCCTGTGCGGCGGCGATAAACGCAGACAAGCGTCCGACATAAATCGGGCGATTGAATGCCTCCATGACTACAAGGAAAGGACGCGCAAGCCATGAAACACAAGGCCAGCACCTCTCATGACGAAGCGATGATTAGAGAGCTTCGCGAAAATCCAGACTTCGCCGCCGAATACTTGAGGGCGGCGCTGGAGGACGCGGAAGAGCCGCGGGTGCTCCTGGTAGCCTTGCGCCGGGTAGCTGAAGCCCGGGGTGGTGTTGCCAAGGTGGCCAAGGCCGCTGGTATCGAGCGTGAGAGCCTGTACCGAGCACTGTCGGCGCAAGGCAATCCTCGCCTGTCCACGCTGGTTGCCGTTACCAAGGCAATGGGTTTGAAACTTACCGTTGAGGCTGGGCAATAAACGGGCGCTTTCCGCCGAATTCCTGCAGCCCACAAGAAAGCCCACAAAACTCGCGACCTAGGGTGATTATCAATGACTTACGGTGTCGTCCGTGCGTTCCAAGTCATTGAAAACATTAACTAACCAAGCTCTGAAAAGGCTGGCGTCGGCGGTTCAACTCCGTCCCTGGCCACCATTCAAACTCAACAACTTAGGCGAGTAAGAGTTGTGCTAGAGCCCAGCGGAAAAAGGCTCGCGTCGCTTGTTTCATCCAGCTACCACCGCATTCCAAAGGACATAGCTGTAGTCGCAAATGACGTTTCGAGCGCGCGAACCGCCCGCGAACGTCGCCGAGAATTCACGACCCATTCCATCGTGACTTGAGCGGAGCACCGCCCGGAATGGTCGAGGCGGCGCTGTTCCAAACGCTCCGAATCGCCGGCGATAAAAGGTATACTGCGGGACTCGTTCCCCATCGCCGATGTTCGCCTTCGTTTTCCCTGGAAACAGGATTCTGGCTGGAAGAATGCGGCACATCTGCGTTGCATATGAATTCGTTAACCAGCAGACGTCCCCTAGATATAGTCCGCAAACGTTGTCCCGAAGTTGGCTTCATGGAAGCATGCGCTCAGACGGCCGGCTGCGCCCAAAGTTCCTCGAGCCCGGTTTCCGGCCAACAACCGACTGACGACCATACGCCCAGGATCCACCGCTATCGCCTCGACGGTGGTGAAATTTCCTCCGACTGTCTCACGCGTCCCCTGCTGTGTCGCGCAGGCTACGCCAAATGAAACGGCAGTCGTCACTTCTGCAGGAACATCTTTACCGCTATTCCGGCCAGGCACACGGCGAAAATACGCCGGAGTTGTAAGCCAGTCGCGAGCTGTGCCAGAGATCCGCCGAAATAACCACCAACAAAGAACCCGAGTGCCAATAGCGCTGCCAGCTTCAAGTTGACGTGGCCGGCGCTGTAGTATTTCCAGAAAGCCAAGGCGCCAATCGGGAGTAGCAGCGTCGCAAGCGAGGTTCCTTGAGCGCTCTTCTGATCCATACCGTATCCGTACACCAGGATAGGGATAAGAAAGATAGCGCCTCCCAATCCGATCATCCCGGAAATCGTTCCAATCATTACTCCTATTGCGAGGGAAACCAGCAGATTCATGGACGCCTCCATTTTTTTCTTGACTCAGTCTGCGAACGAGCATATAAGTCGTATCACGTACTAATACACCGTCTAACGTGTTAATGCAACGGAAATATGACGAGCGCGCGGGATTGTGATGCAGACGAAGCCCGCGGGCGGAAATGAAAGGTGATCCCATTGGGCAAGAAACGAACGATTGAGTCTTATTTGCCGCTTGACCCCGGCGCTCTTCCACGTCCTGCTGGCGCTCGCCGATGGCGAGAAGCACGGCTACGTCATCAGCAAGGAGATTGCGCGAAGGACGAACAACGAAGTCAGGCTGAGCACGGGCACGCTGTACGGCATCATTAAGCGGCTGCTCGACGACTCGATGATTGAAGAGTCGGCGGAGCGCCCGGATTTCAGCTTGGACGACCAGCGGCGCCGCTACTATCGCCTGACGAAGTTGGGCAAGGCGGTGGCCGAGGCTGAAGCCGAGCGGATGGAACGGGTATTGGCCCTGGCGCGCTCAAAGCACGTACTGGGTCCGCAGAACGCCTGAGGTGAGCATGGCAGCCAGAATTGATCCAGGTGCAGGACCACAAGAGCGATTTTTTGCTGCGCTTCTGCGCCTGTTTCCAGCGGACTTCCGGGAACGATTCGCGGACGAGATGCGGACACTCTTCCACGACCAGCAGCGTGACGCACGGGATGCGGGCCGTCTGGCATACGTCCGCTTCTTCTCGGATACGTGCCGCGGCTTGGTTGCCACTGCGTTCCGCGAGCATCGGGAGATACTGTTCCAGGACGCGGATTACGCCTTCCGCCTGATGCGAAAGGACTTGTCGTTCACGATCGTGGTGATTGCCATTCTCGGAATGGCGATTGGGGCGAGCACGGCGGCCTTCATGGCGGCGAATGCAATATCTGATCCAGCCTCTACCGTTTTCCGGCGGCAATCACCTGATACATCTGCAACAGCGGCAGGCCCGGGATCGGCGTGGAGAACATGGCGTTCTCCGTGAAGGAAATCGAAGACTACCGTTCACAGAACCATACTCTGGATTCGGTGGTCGAGTTCCACGAGATGACGTTCAGCTTGCTCGGCGGCCGGGAGCCGGTGCGCGTGGATACGGGAGTGGTTTCGGCAAATTTCTTTCGCATACTGGGAGTGACGCCGCTCTATGGCCGCACGTTTATGGACGAAGACGACCGGCCCAATGCTCGTCCGGTACTGATTCTCAGCTACAACTTCTGGCAAAAAGGTTTCGGCGGCGATCCCAACGTGGTTGGTCAGAAGTATTCCATGAACGACAAAGAGCATGTCGTGGTTGGCATCCTGCCACCGATCCCGCAGTTCCCCGCAGAAGTTGATGTGTACATGCCCACCGTGGCATGTCCTACGCGTTCCGGAGAGCACGCGCTTCATGATCGCTCGTGGCACATGATGAACGTGTATGCGACGCTCAAGCCCGGGGTATCGCTGGCGGAGGCGCAAGCTGACCTTAACCAGATTGCGAAGCGTCTGCAAACTGCCTACCCGGACGAGTATCCGAGTGCCAAGGGCTACGAGATTGGGTTGCGGCCGGTGCATGAAGAGCTCTCACACGACATTCGGCCCGTGTTGATCGTCCTCGCCGCGGCCGTTGGCCTGCTGTTACTGCTGGCATGCGCGAACGTGACGGGAATCATGGTTTCACGGATGCTGGCGCGCACCCGCGAGCTGACGGTTCGGACGATCCTCGGCGCCAGTCGAAGCCGGATCCTGCGCGGCATGATTACGGAAGGGGTCATGCTCGCGATCTTTGGGCGGCATGGTCGGATTGATCCTTGCGTACTGGAGCGTGGGACTGCTGGTGAGTTTTACGTCGAAGTTCACCAGCCTCGCCTCGCAACTCACCTTCACGCCGCAGGTAATCGCTTTCTGTTTTCTGCTGTCGGTGGCGTGTGGGGTGGTGATCGGAATGGTGCCGTCAGTCGGCGTGCGATATACACCGCTGTTGACACTGGAGGGAGGCAATGCCAGCGTATCCAGTCGAATCAGCTCGAAAACCCGCGGCGCGCTGGTGGCGGCGCAGCTTGCCGTGTGCGTGATCCTGCTGGTCGGGGCCGGGCTGGCGCTGCGCACTGTGCTCCACCTGGAGCGGGTTGATCCAGGGTTCCAACCAAGCGGGGTCCTTACCGCCCGAATTTACGTTTTGAGTGGAACGCACCAGCGAGTTCTTCAAGGAACTGCTGGAGCGCACACGACGGCTGCCCGGAGTGGAGTCCGCTGGACTGGCGAGCACGATACCGCTGCACGACGCCGCGTCGGACGGGCCCGTGCCGATCGAGGTTCGCGAAGCGAAAGCTATCCAGCACGGCGAAACCAAACCCAGTCCTCCCGTCATTCGAATCGTGACACCGGATTACTTCCGCACGCTGGGCGCCAGCATCCTGGCCGGCCGCGATTTCAACGAGCAGGACACGAACGAAGCACTGCCGGCCGTAATCGTCAATCAGCACATGGCCAACCACTACTGGCCGGATGGCAGCGCCGTGGGTAAACAGATTGCCGTCGCGTCCGACAAGTGGCTTCCTATTGTCGGGGTGGTGAGTGACATCCGGCATCTCGGCCTTGATCAGGATCCCGTCGATGAGGTGTACGGGTCGTTAGCGCAGTCACCCCAAGCCGCGATGACGCGTGGTTATCCGGAGTTCGCAGACCTCGCCGGAGCTCGGAGAGCAGCTTAAGTGGATCGCGCATGACATCGATCCGAATGCCGTGGTAGCGGACGTGCGTCCGATGATGCAGGTGCGCAAAGAATGGCTTGCATCGCGGCGCACGACCGCAATATTCCTGAGTGTCTTCGCGGTGGTTGCGTTGTGTATCACGGCATCGGGCATCAGCGGAATGATGGCACTCGCTGTCGGAGAGCGGAAACATGAGATCGGTGTGCGGCTGGCGCTGGGCGCGACCCCGGGCACCGTCATCCGGTCAATGATGAAGCAGGTTCTCGTTCTCATGACGGTGGGGTTAGGAGCGGGATTCGGAGCTGCCTGGGTGATGTCGACTTCGATGTCGCACCTCATCGCCGGTATCGCGCCTCGCGACGCCGTGACCTTCGCAGTTTCGTCAGCGCTGCTGATCGCTGTGACGGCGGCTTCGTCGTTCGTGCCGCTGACACGAATCGCCAAGCTCGATCCAGTCGTGTTGCTGAGGGCCGAGTGAGCCCATGCGGGAAAAGGAAGCGATGCTGAAAGATGTGACAAACAAGGCGGCGCTTGCGTTGATCGGCGCCGCGGTTCTGAGCCCGGCGTTTCAGCGTATTTGCGCGCAAGAGCGCAATCTCCCGACGGTGCGCTCGGAAATGCTTGTATCCACTACATGGCTGGAGCAGCACCTGAATGACCGCGACCTGGTTGTCCTCTATGTCGGTCGCGATCGAGGGCAGTTTGATTCCGGACATATACCCGGCTCGCGCTTTGTCCGCCTCGACGAACTGGTCGAGCAGCACAAGGACTCGCTGAACGAGCTTCCACCGGTCGCGGATCTGCAGGCGATTTTCGAAAACCTGGGAGTGGGCGATGAATCGCGCGTGGTGCTTGACCGGCGATGCGGGGGGTGTCCTGGCAGCACGCGCTTACTTCACGCTCGACTACCTCGGACATGGCGATCAGGTGGCATTGCTGAACGGAGGCCTGGAAACGTGGATTGCGGAATCGAGGAGTACGTCCAAGGAAGGAAGCGCCCGTTGTTCGCGCGCACTTCACTCCGCACGTTCAGCCAGACATTCTTGTGAGCACGGCGCAAATGCGAGAACTGAGTCTCGGTGCCAATGGTGGCGGTCCGGGATTACGTCTTGCTCGATGCCAGGCCAGTGGCGGAATACACCGGCATCGTGAATTCCGAAGGGGTACCCAAGGCTGGACACATCGCCGGCTCGCAAAGCCTGTATTGGAAGAAGCTGATTCGCTCCGACGCAAATCCGCAGCTGCTCGATCCGGATACAACTGCAACAGCAATTCGTCCTCGCCGGCGCTGAGCCAGGCAAGTCGGTTATCACCTATTGCCGCACCGGCATGCAGTCGTCGTTTACGTATTTCGTCGCAAAGTACCTGGGATATCGGGCTGCCATGTACGACGGCTCGGTCTACGAGTGGGTTCACGCGGCAGGCAACGAACTTGTGACGTCGCCCGTGCCGGAGCGCGCGAGCACGACGCATCAATAAAGAAATCTCGCCGAGTTTGACGGAGGTAACCATGAAACGCAATTCCATCCTTTCGATAGTCGCCGCGTGTTTGCTGACGAGCCTTGTTAGTTTGGCTGCGAACGACACGCCCAAGAGTTCCGCGGCTGCTGGTCCTGCCCACCCGGAACTGGTTGTGTCGACCCAATGGCTGGCTGACCACCTGACTGATCCAAATCTGGTGATCGTGCATATCGGCCATGACGAGAGCGACTATCGCGCGGCCCATATCCCGGGCGCCCGATACCTGGCGATGGACAAATTCGCCACGGGCCAAACCCCGCCGGGAACCGAACTGCTGCCGCCAGACCAGCTGAAGAAGAACCTGGAAGAGATCGGCATTGGCGACGACTCCCGCGTGGTGTATTACGCGCCTGATTGGGACCCGATGGCGACCCGTCTCTTCTTCACCATGGACTACCTGGGACATGGCAACCAGGCGGCGCTGCTCGACGGCGGCCTTGACCAGTGGACTCGCGAGAAGCGGCCTACCTCGACGCAAACCAGCACCGGGAAACCCGGCAGCCTGACAGTCCATCTGCATCCCGAGATCGTCGCGAAGATGGATTACATGAAGAAGCTGGTTGACCATCCGGAGCAAGACATTGTGATCGTCGACGCTCGTCCGTCGAAGCGATATCGCAATGGTCACTTGCGTGGCGCCGAATCGCTCTATTGGGAGAACGCGCTGGTCAGCGAGAAAGAACCATTGCTGAAATCGCCGGAGCAAATTCGGCAGCTCTTTACCGCGGCCGGAGTCACTGGCAACAAGAAGGCCGTCTCGTATTGCGAAGTCGGCCTGCAAGCTTCCTACGTCTATTTGCTGGCGCGTTACCTGGGCTTCGACGCCGCGATGTACGACGGCTCCTATAGCGAATGGAGCGATGCCAAGCAACCCGTGATTCGCGGAGACAATCCGGAGTAAGCTGGCCGCTGGGTTTTACTCGGCGGTCTCTGCAGTGAACGGTTCAATTCGATCGGTAGCTTGGCCGCGACTGAAACGCTCCCCCGGGATCGGAATCCAAACTGTCGTTCGACGTAACTTCGAGCCGAGCTTCACAGGACATGGAAGCGAAGCATTTGGGGTGCTTGCCCAAAGACCGTGGAATTGTCCGCTGTGATCGGAGCCGCCCGTTTCACGCTGGTGCAGAAGGCGCTCCGGGCATAAATCGAAGCTCGAGCCAACCAGTTCCGCATCCGCCGTTCTTCCCATTCTGGCACTGATAACGACGATCTGGGCTACCCCCTCCCCCCTGTACGCTTCCTTTAGAATCATGCGTTTACGACGTTTTTTTCCGGTAAATATTGTAGTCTTAAAGACTTATACGTTGTTAATTGAGCCACAAGGACTTACGTGGGGCGTTTTCTCGCTCGCGTTTCCTCTCGCGTTGAAGATCGCAGGCGCACCGCTGGGAGCGTCATGCTGAAGAACCGATCGTGGGGTCTCTCAGTTCTATCCATTGCCCACTATCCACTGACTACTGACTTTTCAAAGACCAGACCGCTGGCGCGCAAGCATTGCACCGATGCGGGGAACACTAAGCCCACTGTAATCAGGCTACGCGCGCCGGTTTCCGGAAACCAAGGAAAATCCGCCGGTTGCAAAACATGGTAACCGCCAGCTACCGTGTTCTTGCCCGAAGGTAACCGTCAGCTGGGAGGAAGGTGTAGGCTGCGCTCTGTTAAGCATGGTGGAAATAGCTTGAGTCACGCCCATGCGTCCGCCGGCTGTCCGGCCCAACCCTACGGATGTGACTCGGGTGGATCGCCAAGCCTAATATTCTGGGCGCGCGCCGACCTGCTGTGGCCCTCCATACATATTCTCTGATATATCCAGACCGCGGAAAGCGTAACAACCACAATGTGGATTATTATGTAGTTAGGAAGAGCATAACGAATATGCGCGTCACCGCCCGTTTAAGAACTGCCAAACAATATCGCATTGGCAGCAATGAACCGGCCCCGAAAGAAGCGCTAGAAGTTGGCATGGCGCATCACAGGCCGTCAGCCTACGTGCCGCCAGCATCGCCGCCGGCAACTGACCCGCAAGAAACAATATACTTGACAATATTAAGACGATGTTAGTAAATCCCGCAGATTTGATCGTGACATTCCTCGAAATTGACAATTCGGAAGGATTTGACTCCTTCGGGATGCGTGCGCTCTCCAGAGGGAACATGAGGTTCGGTGCGCAATATTTCGCGATATCCCACAATGCCTTGCCTATCACCTGTAACGGAAAGCGCTTTACTGTCTTAATGGTAATTGAGTTAACTATTTCCTTGCCGTCCGGTTCCTTATAGACTCTAGTTAAGAACAAATAGACGTTATTATTATGGCTGTCAAATATACGGAGTCCGGATATGAGATCACTCGACTGTTCTTCGGTCGATAGAGATTTATATACCCTGCTAAGGCGCGGACATACCGACCCGTTTAAAGGCAATACTGCCAGGACACGAGGTGGGCGAACAGGGTTGTGATATTGGGCCCTATCGTTAACCAGCCTAGCGGAGATCAGGGCAACCGTCCACACGCATATCACAATGCCTACCTTGCCCGCAGGGAGAGCCAGCACGCACGTTGACTTTAGGCGCACCAAGAAAATACTGAATACCAGAAGCATGAACAGTGCCACATAAAGTTTCTCTACCCTGATTAGCGACATCAGAAACAAACTAATTGCGGACACGAGGAACCATTTGATGCTCAGCGGGTTAGGATTCCCCACCTTAAGCGACAAGGCGGCGCTGCCCAGGAAAAGAATGCAGAAGGAGCTCGCAAGCGAATCCGACAGTAACGTGGAAGAGAAATGAGCAACGAGAGCCGTCGTTTTGACAAAGCTTGTCACGTGGGCTGTAGCTCAAGAACCGTCCCGCGATGCAGGGATTTGAGGTCCGCTCTGCAAGCTGGCAAACGGAAAGACGCCAACGGAGACGCCAGTGGATACAGCCCTCGCAAAAGACAGATCCAGGCAATGGAGGGGAGGTTAGACCATTCGGGATTACGCCAAGAGTTCTTAACAGGAATGGATATAGAACGGTGCGGTACTGGTCAACGTGAAGACTTTGGGCGAGGCGAAGATATTCAGGTGTGTCACCATAGAGCGGTATGCTTGACGAGACCGGAAGAGCCCACACGAGCGACAAGAAGAAAACACCGCTGAGGGGGATCACGAAGAGCATTAGCGGCTTATCGCTCGACAGGTGCGTCTTAACCCTCGACTGTTGCACGGTACAGGCTCCCCGGCAGATTGTACAACTGGTTTAGGTGACCAATGTGCGAGCGTCAAGTCCACAGAGCCGGCCCGCGGAGCGTCACGCCCCCCAGTGCTGTCTGCACTGAGGTGACAGCAAAGACGTCCGCCCTCCATTGACGACCGGTCTAAGACGTAAATACCACTACGGGCAATTAGCGGGACGGCAGCCAGTCGCAGTCTTACTTTCTGTCGGCTAGTTACGACGGCATTAAACTACGGTAGAAATCGCAACGGATTGAACATCGATGCTTCGGGAGATCCAGTCTTTCGACACCGTTCATACAACTCGCTTTCCTCGGACCCGAAATGACGATCGTGCCTCCTGGATGCAGGATGCTGCGAAACCTCTCGATGAGATTCTCCAAATTGTCGACATGTTCCAGCACATCGGCGGCAACGATCTTGGAGACACAACCCGGCGGGAGGCGCTGGAATTCTGGTAGCCCAATGACCTCTACATTTTGAAGGTTGTTGACCTGTACCCAAGACTTGGCGAGCTCGGGATGAAGATCAGTTGCCATAACGGATTTAACCATCCTCGACAGTGGTCGGAAAACATGCCGTGCTCGGTGCCGAAGTCTAAAACGGTGTCAGAAGAATTGAAGCCTGCTACTTCGACGATGGTGTTCAACCTCTTCGTGATGATCCACCCGAACCGCAGGGTTCCAATGGGAAATAGGAGGGAATCGCCATCTCATCTATATCATCGACTGCATAAGTTCGGCGGCAACAACTCTCGTAATTCTCGGGTCGGGACGAATGGTCATTTCTGCCTTTATTTCAACTTCCTCTCTAATCAAGAACTCTAGGAGCTGAGGTCAAGGATGCCAGTCACCTCATAGCTTCACTGAGCCAGACATCCCACCCAGGACGCGAACGTGAGGATCCGATTCACTCCTTCCTGGCGCTCAATCGAGACTGCTCGTGATCGATCTGTTCGCTAAAAATGGCGAGTTGTTGCGTGAGAATGATGGTGCGGTCGTTGAGTTTTGAAACCGAGGCAAACAGCTCGATAATCAACAGTGTGAGCCCGGCGATGGCTAGCAAGAACAGGGCGGACGGAGGATACGGAACACGAACCAGCTTCGCGATCTCGAACAAGTAGCGATAGGCAACGGATGATGCGAGCAAGAGAAACCCGAGAGCAACAGCGACAACATGGCAAACGCTCACGAACAGATCGGCGATGTACCAGTCATAACACGAAGAGAAAGACGATCAAGGTACTCGTGAAGACGAATGCATGGCCGTAAACCGGCATGATACCTCCTTACGGGGTAAGCTCCGGTTTGCGAATGGAGCACATTAAAATCGCGAGAGAGACTTTGAACATGTAGGCAATCGAGCGTAGTCCGCCGATGTTGGAAGCCCTTTCCGCGTGGGCCGACATCTCGACGGAGACTTCGCAAATCCGCTACGCCGCCCGATGTGCCACTAGGATCGCTTCGATCTCCGGATAGTCCTCCGCATAGCGGCGCGATAGCAAGTCGATGGCACGCTGATTCATGGCTCGAAACCCGGAAGTCACGTCGTAACGAGGGTGAGATATATTGCTGACAGCCAGACCGAAGAGAACTGGATTCTCGAGCGACGGCCGATCGTCGACTGATATCGGGTGTGTGTGAGGAAACGCGACCCAATTGCAACATCACATCCGATCGCCGGATGGTGTCCACAAGGAGGTGGACCTGGTCTGGGGGATGCGGTCTGTCGCGATCCACCTGCACAGCGATGTCATAGCTCTCGTTCCGAGCAATGAGAAGCCTGGTCTGCACGGCACCGCCGATGCCGAGGTTGCACGGTAGTGAAACCAGGCGTGCGTTACTCTTACGCACTGCTTCCGCGGTGCCGTCGGAAGATCTGTCATTGATGACCGAAATGTCGAAGTGGGGATAGAGCGAGGCAAGACGGCCGATGAGCGTTGGCAACGATCGCGCTTCGTTGAAAGCTGGAACAATAATCAGCACCCGCACTGCATATCGTGCATCGGAGATCGAGTTCACGATTCCTATTTTCTGACACTACCATGTCGGGTGTGCCACTTTTTCGTCGCAGTTACGAATGAGCAGAATTTACGATCATACGTCATCTCGGGAAGCAGATGAGAGAACAACGCCTCTATGAGCCACTTCAGAACTTTCTGGAGGACAGATAGAATCCAACCCATGGGACGGAAGGTCGAGGAAGATGATCCTGAGTCACACCGACTGTTATGGGCTGTTGCTGTGCTGCGCCGACGGCACCACGCTGGCATCGCTGCGGAACTTTTTGTAGTCGCGATAGGTGACATCTTCCGTGATGTCGAAGTTCTTCACGAGGGCGAGGCGGATGCCTATGTTCACCGCCGGGTGCCGAGTTCTATAAACGGGGATGTCAAGAGAGAGCATTTCTTCTACTCTCCTCGAAGCGGCGGCGTTGACATATGTGTGCGTCGAACCGGCGCGATGATGACCAACATCCACCAAAAGAAGGTCGTGGTGAACCCCGCCGCAACATTCTTTTCTGGTTTTCGCCACGAATGTGCCTTGACAGCTCGGAAGAACGGCTTCATGCTCGGTCTATCGTCTTCAATCTTACTGTCGTTCGATATCTTGCCGTCCGTACGGTGAGGCCAGGTTTTTAACGGCAGTACAAACTATATGCCACGTCTCTGGCCGGACGCACTCGAGTACCTCTCCCGGCCATATTCCGGCTGGAGAACTCGATGAGCTTACGAAGGCTTCTTCTGTGCGCCTCGCTGATTTCGTTCCTGCTAGGAGTAAGCCCGGCATGGGCGGGAACACTCACGTTCTCGGGCGCCGCTGCCCAAGGCGAAATGCATTTCGATGGAGGGGCGAGCAATAGCCTCACGATCGGTACGGATTACTCCGGGAACCTTGGGGCGGCGATCAATTCTGTAACCAGCCAATTTGCCCTCTGCAATCCCTCCTGTGGCGTTTCGGGTCCGCCACCTTCCGGTATCGGATACCTTACATTGACGACCGGTTCCGAGATATCCGAGCCTTCTCCCGGACTCTACAACTTCGGGCCATCTGGGGGTGCGGGCGGTGTATCCATTTACGGGGCGATACCGGCTCTCGGGCTCCCCGCCGGCACCAAGCTGTTCAGTGCACAGTTCAGCAGCGCAACCTTCAACAGCTTCGCGCCAATGTCCATCTTCAACGGTTCTCTAAATCCGTCTACCATCTATCTGAACCCGGCGCTAGGCACATTTAAGTTCGTCAATGGCGGCGCAGAGGCGTTCAGCATCGATTTGAATGCGAACTGTGACGGCCCGGGAGGGTGCGCGGGTCTGGTTTTGAGCGACTCTGTAACCGCGACTGCCAACCCGATTCCAGAGCCGGCGACCATGTCCGTACTAGGCGCAGGGTTGTTCGCGCTTGTAATGGGCTTAAGGAAAAAATCTTAGCGTGGCCCGGCCGGGTTTAGAGAACTACCTCGCCCAAGCAAAAGAGATTGGATGGGGTCGTCGCCGCTAGGGCTGCTGTGCTTCGCCGAGCGGCACCACGCGGGAATTGCTGCGGAACTTCTTGTAGTCGCGATAGGTGACATCCGCGATGTCGAAGTTCTTCACCAGGGCAAGGCGGACATCTACGTTCACCGCCACGTGCCGTGGCAGCCACACTTCATCGTTCACGCGAGTCTGTTCGATCATGATGCGGGAACCCTTGTGGACTCTCGCCAGGAAGAGGCCAAGGGAAACGGTGTCGATGGCCTGGGCATCGAGTTTGACCCATTGGCCTTCGGCCTTGTCGATCCAGATACGAAAACGGAACTTGGGTAGAAACTTGGCTCCCTTGGCGTGCGGCTCAAAGCCGGGGCGGGGCTCGGCGTCGATCACATAGGTCTCACGGCCCTCGAGATTTTCCATGGCCGCCAGATGAAAGTTGAAGGCGTCGGCAATTTCGCTCACAAATTGGCGTGTCTCTTCGCGGTCTTTTTCTTCCTGCTTCAGGCGCTTGGCCCGCTGCTCGCTGGTTTCGTTCTTGCGCTTGTCGGTAAGCTTTTGGATGCGCTCGTCTTCCTTGGCCGCGTCTTTCGCGGAAAGCGGCTTGTCGTTTTTGGCAATGAGGCGCTCGATCTGGTCGCCGTACAGCATCATGACTTCATGGGTCGTGGTCTCGGTGGACTTCACCTGTCCTTTGCCATCCAGCCGGTGCTCTTCTTCCCTTTCAAGGTAGGTGTAGTCAAGCTGCTTCTTGTCGTTCTGCATGTCTTTTTCGGCGACCTGGCGAATGAGTTCGCGGATCTGGCCGGCGGAGAGCGTGGGGACACTCCTGGCGGCAACTACCTCCGAGACGGACGAGGGCGCGACGGCAGCGTCCTGGCTCAGCGCGATCCAGGGAGCGAGAGCGATAACCAACAGGGCGAGGCCGTGCCTCATGTCAGGCATTACGTGCTTGAAGGACCGAATGTTCCTCATGGGTTAACGTTCTGTAGAAGAGGATGTTAAGAGATACATAACTCCCGCCTACCTCCCGTCGAAAACGATCAAGGACTATGCATTTGGATCGTCCCCCTTTCGAAAAGAAGGCTGGGTTGGTCACTGGTGATAGATATAACTTGAGATATGAAAAGCGTTGCTTTCTTTCTGGTCCTGGTGGCGGTGGGCATGCAGGCCGAACAGCCTTCCTCTTGCAGCCGTCCGCTGAAGCTGGTAGACGTCAGTCATCCTGAAACAGTAGTTGGCACAGGGACGCCAGCCTCCTGCACCGAGCCAGCTTTCGATGCGGCTGTCGCGCAGGGCGGCATTATCACGTTCAACTGTGGCGCGCATCCGGTTGTGATTCCTCTTGACCAGCCAGCAGGAATTTCGTAACGACATGGACACTGTTGTTGATGGTGGCGATAAGATCACTCTCTAAGGCAATGGCACGACACGTCTTTTCATCGCCGAAAGCGGGGACGGTCTCTGGCATGGAAGAACTCGCCGTATTACCAAAGCACGCACACCGCGATCACGTTTCAGAGGATCACGCTGGCGAATGGCTGCTTAGCGGTACTGCGATTCCACCCTTCCACCGGGCGCTCCGCCGATTGTTCACAGGGCACCGAGATTGATGGCGGGGGCGGCGTTATCTATATCCGCGATAGGGCGCTGTACGTCATCAGCTCGACTCGCTGACAATCATGCCGCGCCATTGGGCTCCGACGCGGCGGGAGGTGGGATCTACGCTCTGGGATCGGTGGACGTCACTGTGCAGGGCACCCCTTTCAGAGGAACGACGGCGCGAACGGCGGAGCCATTGGCATGCTTGAGTCGAACTTCAAGTCGTCGATAGCGTGTTTCAGGGCAACCTGGCCTCGGTCACGACGGGAACGCGATATTGCCAGCAGCGGTTGTCCACTCTACGATAACGAATATCAAGTGGGAGACGGCGGCAATGGAGGCGCGGCGTATCTGGACGGTCAGGACATGAACGAGCGTTGTCCTGTGGCAATCGGTTCACTCAAAATCTTGCCGGTACGAACGCAATCGGGGGAGCCATCTTCAGGGCAGGCGACCCGGAATTCAGAACCTGACCATTGCGCAAAGCGACTTTGACGGGAACAGCAGCGCTAACGGCGGGTCATTTTACGCTTACCAGAACGATTTGGTCATTAAGCGATCGACGTTCTCTCAAAATACGGCCGGTCACGGCGGCGCAACAGGGTGACTATACTGAGCTTACTGCCGTCTACAACACCTCTGCCGGTAACAGCGCTTCGGCGGCATAGGAGCTGTGGCTCTCTTCGACTTGTCGGGTACGCTCATGAACCAGACGTTCGCCGGCAATCAGGCGCCGCACTTCCGTGCTCTTCCCGGGAAGCTCCGACGAGCCCGCTGGCCGTCGCTGACCGATTACCAATAACCTGTTCGTCTCGAATGTCGCTGACCGGCAAGTTGGCTCGCTACACGAGCTTCCCAGGCGGCGGCGATTCCTGTGATCATCCAGAACGCTGAACGTTGCCCCGGAGGGTGGCTGCGCGGCGAATGAAGTCAGAGCCGAACCGCTGTTGGGAACACTTGGCTATAACGGGGGCTTCGCTCAGACGAGGCCGATTACTCAACCCTGTCGACCAAAGTCGGGCGACATGTCCCGAGTGGATGAGGGGGCACGGGCCTATTGCTCTCGCGTCTTATCAACTTGCACATTAACCCCAGCTTTCGGGCGAATTGCGTGAGCTACTGCTTCGGCGCGCCCAAGGGCGCCAGGCGACACTATTTCTTTGGCTGTGGCGGGGACGCCTGCTCGCTGCTGGGAGGAACAATGTTCTTCATCCGCATGTAGGTGACAAGATTGCCGTAGTGTTCCATATTGTGCATGTTGTTGACGGTCAGGACGCCCAGCTTGGGTGCGTCGTTTCCGAAGAGCTTTACCATCTGAGTAGCCGACGCGTCGGTCATGCCGTTGTAGGCCTTGTCGCAGTAGGCGAAGGCGTCTTTGAGAGCGGCGATGAGATCAGCTTTCGAGGTTTTGGTCTGCTCGATTTTCAGGGCAGGATTTGTCTCGCCGAGTTCGATGGAACAAAACAGGTACTGCGCGTCGGCCACGTGCCCGACGATCTGGCCGTAGCTGCGGACCGTGTCAACGGGCTTAAAGCTGTAATTCTCCTCGGGCATTTTTTCGGCGGAGCGGAGCAGGATATCCTTCACGTGTGCGTAGGCGTATTTGTTGAAAGTGCTGAGCGGATTGTCCGGGGCTTTCATCTGGTCGGCGGACTGAGCGAAAGCTGCTGTGGTGAGCAACATCAGCGCAACTGACACTGCGATGTGCAGGGATTTCATGTTTTCATTCTCCTTAGGTTTAGATGTATGGCGGGCACCATCATATCGGGCGTGCTGGGTTCGTCGAGAGTTGCAGTGGCCACTGAGCCAAGTAACCCCGGCGTCCTTCGTTCTGGAGACGTATACGATGACGGCAACCGAAAGTTTCACTTTCTGTTTGTGAAAGTTCGGAGAAAACAATCTCGTGGCCATTGGCACCATGTTGCCTGCAAAAGCGGTCAACCGGGCTCATGACTCCTTGCTCTCACTGGCCGGCGTGCCGAAGCCGCAGCGTCCGCGCATGCCTTGGCGGAATTTCTCGCGCTCTTCGGGGGTCATGCGTTCCCAGCGTTCGGACATGCGACGGCGATAGTTGGAGCGGCGGAACCCGCGGCCACTCACCCCGCCGAAGAGGACGCGGCAAAGGGCAAGGAGGCCGACCGCCTGCCAAAAGGTAATAACGCGCCAGCCGAACAGCGGCGGCAGCAGCCAATTCCACAGATGCAGCACAATTTCGCCGCCGATGAAGATAAAGAGCGCAATCCCCACGATCGCGGCCGGAATAATGAAAATCAGTTTCTTCCATCTCGGTCTCATGTTAGGTCCCTCATGCTTTCGTAAACTCGTCGTAAATGCTTTGCAATCGCTCCCGCAGATGCAGCACCGCGTAGCGTTTCCGCGAGAGCAGCGTATTCACGCTCACGCCGGTTTCGGCGGCCATCTCCTTGAAGCTACGGCCCTCGATCTCGTGCCCGACAAAGACATCGCGCTGGTCTTCGGGCAGCTCGTCGAGCGCGAACTCGAACTCGTCGAGGAGAACGCTGCGGGCGTAAAGAGCGTCCGGCCCAGCATCGGGCGAAGGCAGCAAGTCTTCCAACCGCAGCAAATCGCCTTCGTCGCCAGCCACAGTGGCTTCGCTGAAGCTCACCGGCTTCTTCTTGCGGAAGAGGTCGGTAATGCGGTTGCGCGCGACGCGGAAGAGCCAGCCGGTAACGTGCTCGATCGGCATCAGCAGGCGGTTCGCTTCCACCAGTTCGTAGAAAACCTCCTGCAAGATGTCTTCTGCGTCGCGCGGATCGGGCACACGCCGGCGAATGAAGTTGCGCAGACGGGACTGCTCCCGCGTCACCACTGCGGAGATCCGCCGGTCCTGTTCGAGACTCATGCGCTCCAGGCTCGCCGCGTCCTTCATCTACGGATCTAGACGAATGAGGGGGTGCGAATATTGTAGGGCTGGCAAAAACAGTTGAACTGAAATTGCATTTGCGGCTAGTGGGCCGCCACGGTCAGCGGCGAGTTACCGCACCAACCACAAAGGGAAGGATGGGTGGCGCGCTCCCTCCAGAGTCATGCGTCCCCGGGATTCCTTCCTCGTAATCCTTGAGCAGATTTGCGATTTCACGAAGGTGGGGGTCGCCCAGCCCATCTGTGCAATTTTGTACAGACAGAGCATTCCCGCTAAGGTATTATTTTTCATCCACCACACCGTTGCGCTCGACATCTTTTGGCCGTTACGGGTGAGAGGCCAGACTCAGTAAAGGCGGCATTCATTGTCCAGCGCGCATCTCCGCAAAATACCGGCATCCATCCTGCTCACGCTGTTTCTCATGCCTTGTGCTTCGGCGCAGGAGATGAGTGCGATTCCCGCCCGAGTCACCATTCCAGACGACACGCCAGTCAAGCTGCGACTGGCGAACAACGTGTCCTCCGCCCATGCACGGACGGGAGACCGATTGGATTTTGTCGTTGTCCGAGATGTGAGTGTCGGAGGGTTCACAGTGATTCCAGCGGGGACTATGGCCCGCGGCACGGTCACTGGAGTCAAGGGAAAGCGGTTCCTGGGAATCGGAGGCCGCGTGGCCTTGAAGCTGGATTCGGTGGAACTGGCCAACGGCGACCAGGCCGGGTTGCGCGCCAACCTGGACGTAAAAGGAGCCTCCCGCACTAAGCTGATGGCGGCGGCTATGATCGCCACTGCAGTAATCTTCCTGCCCGCTACGCCGGTCTTTCTGCTCACCCGTGGGCACGACAGCACAGTCGTGAAGAGCACAGAAATTACGGCCCGCATCGAGGGCCCTACCTCGATTCTTTCGGCCGGGTTGCAGCCCGCGCGGGAAGAGTCGTCTGAGCTGGGCGAGATGATGGAGTATCTGCCGCCCCGCGTCTTCAGCGGCGAAGGCCGTGAGGGCGATATGCTGAACCTGGTTTTTGTCGGCCAAAAGGAAGAGTTGCAGAACGCCTTTGCGCGCGCCGGCTGGGTCAAGACGGACAAATGGAACCCGATATTCGTCTGGCACTTGATGCGGCAGCGGACCAGGGACGCGCAGCTGCCGATGGCCCGGTTCTATCTGTTCGGCCGTGTGCAGGATTACTCGTACGCTTTGCCCGACCCGGGCGCGATCGTCTCGCGGCGTCATCATCTGCGAATCTGGAAAACCGTTTACACGATAGCTGGAACGCCCATCTGGGCAGCTGCCGCCACCCACGACATTGCCATCGAAATTGCAAAGCGAGGTCGATTGATCAACCACAGGATCGATCCTGCGGTGGATGACGAGCGCGATTTTGTCGGAACTGACCTGACGGACACTTTATCGGTCAGCCGGCAGGAGTATTTGCGTTCCGCCGATCCGGTTTACTTGGCGCAAACGGCGTCCGGCGAGAGTTATCATTCCGACAGCAGAATCCTTCTGCTCGACCTTCACCTGTCCAACTCAGCCAGGACTGGTGCGGGGAGTCAGTCGTCCGCTGTGGTTCGGGCGACATCACTGCCCAGCCGAGACTCAGGGGATTCTTCCGAGAGCGATCTGACATCGCCCTATTGAGCGGCTCGATAGGAGAACCGTTACGGCCTTACAGCCTCAGTGGCTGCGGTGCTCAGCGATTTGAGGCGGATATTTCCGGATCGTATCGAGTAAAGTAGTAGCCAGCTTGTGAGGATGGGTCCAATCAAACCTTTGGCGCAACGATGGCTGTGCCTCGCGATTCTGATGCTGGCCGCAATTGCCGCTGCGGCCGCTGAAGGCGGCGCCGCGCCTGCTCCTTGCTCGGCCGAACTCAACTTGCCGGGCGACACAGTTGTGGCACGCCTTATAAGCGAGAACGCCGAGCGCGCGGAGAAATTGCGCCAGGCGGATTCAGTTCGGCAATACACTCTGGACTACACGGGCTTCCCGGCACTCAGAGCACACATGGAGGTGAAGGCGTCGTACACGGCGCCCGGAACCAAGCAGTTCACCGTGATATCCGAGTCGGGATCCACGCTCCTCCGCAAACATGTTCTGCACAAGTTGCTGGAGTCTGAACAGGAAGCCGCTTCGGATGCAGCCAACCGCGACGCGGTTGCACTCACTACCGCGAACTATCGCTTCTCTCTGCTCGGATGCGCATCGGGCGACGGTCGTCCGCTTTACGTGATGAAGGTCGAACCCTTGCGCGAGAACAAGTTCCTCTACCGGGGAAAAATCTGGATCGATGCGCGCGACTTCGCGGTTACTCGCATCGAGGCCGAACCGGCGAAGAACCCTTCGTTCTGGACCATCCGCTCGCAGATTCAGCATCAGTATCAGAAGATCGGCCAATTCTACCTGCCTGCTTTTAACCAGACCGTAACCGATGTACGCATAGGCGGAAAGGCCATCCTCAGCATCCATTATCTCGATTACAACCTGGGACAGCAGGTGGCGACTGGCCCTGCATCTCGCCCATAGGCATCTTTGGCGCACAGCCGATGGCAAGAATTGCCGATAATAAAGATGTCGAGACCGCACTCCCGCCGTTTGTTGAATCACTACACACAGGAGAGTTTTGAAATGTCCCCGTCTCGACGCCTCGCCGGCCTGGCGTTGGCTGTCTTTCTGCTGACTCTTTCCGTGAGCGCGCAGGTTGGCCGCCGCTTCGAGATCACGGTTCCTGCCGATGTCCACGGGCAGCCTATCACCGGCCGGGTGTACGTGATCATCAGCCGTCATAACGACCCCGATTTGCGCGACAACATCGGCTCATGGGAACAGGAAACCCCATTCTTCGGGACTGATGTAGCGGGACTCACCGCTGGAAACGCCGCCGTTATCAGCAGCCGCACATTGGGTTATCCGTTGCGCAGCCTGAAGGAGATACCCGCCGGAGACTACTACGTGCAGGCGCTGGTGAATGTCTACACCGAATTTCATCGTGCTGATGGCCACGTTATCTGGGCCCACATGGACCAATGGGAGGGCCAGCAGTTCAATAAGTCGCCCGGCAATCTGTACAGCGACGTGAAGAAGGTACACCTCGACCCGGCCATTGGATACCGGGTAATGCTGGAAGCGCGGCACGTCATCCCGGCCATACAACCGCCGGCCGATACCAAATGGGTCAAGCACATCAAGCTACAGAGCAAGCTGCTGACAAAGTTCTGGGGAAGGCCGATGTTCATCGGAGCGACCGTGCTGTTGCCGGAAGGCTATGACGAGCACCTGACTGTGTCCTACCCGGTCATCTACGAACAGGGACATTTCGGTCTGCGGCCACCGTTGTTCATGCAAATGGAGGCCCCAGCGGCTGGCTCGGAGCGCGGAGGCCAACGATATGAGGCCTTCAAAGCGTGGAGTGGCCCCGGCTTTCCCCGCATGATTGGGATCACGTTCCAGCATCCGACGCCGTACTTCGACGATTCTTACGCTGTCAATTCGGTGAACAATGGACCTTACGGCGACGCCATTATGGACGAGCTGATTCCGTATGTGGAGGAACATTTCCGCATCATCCGCCAGCCCTGGGCGCGTGTGCTGATGGGCGGCTCTACGGGCGGTTGGGAGTCGCTGGCGCTACAGCTCTATCATCCAGAGTTTTTTGGCGGCACGTGGACGGGCTTTCCCGACCCGATTGACTTCCGCCACTACCAATTGGTGAACATTTACAGCGATCCCAATGCGTTCGACGTCCCGGGATACGAGTGGGTGGCGCGCCCGCGTCCGCTGATGCGAACGGCGGAGGAGCAAGTGGTGGAGACGGAACGGCAGATGAGCCAACTGGAGGAGGTGCTGGGCTCGCACGGACGTTCGGGCCAGCAAATCGAAGCTTGGGAAGCCGTGTACGGACCTGTGGGCGCGGATGGCTATCCTCGACCCCTATGGGACAAGCTCTCCGGCAAGATCGATCACGACGTCGCCGAGTACATGCTCGCTCACGGTTACGATCTGCGGGCCTATGCGGAGAAAAACTGGGCCACGATCGGCCCGCAACTCACGGACAAGATCTTCATCTGGGTCGGGGATATGGACAATTTCTACCTAAATCTTGCGGTGTATGACATGGAAGCATTTTTCAAGCTGCATCCGGAGGCGCACGCCCGTTTCGAATACGGGCGACCGGAAAAGGGACACGGCTGGCTTCCCTGGCAGCTGGTCGACTTCATTCGGAAGATGGCCAACCAAGTCGCAGAGCATGCACCGGCCGGCGCCGACACGAAAAGCTGGCAGTATTGAGGGGCAAGCCGCCCCCAAAATAAGTTCTGCAAGTTCGGACGGGTTGAACGTTCCGGAGATATGTCGAAGCTTCGATTTACCTTCCTGCCGGCCCTACTGCTTGCGCTTTCTGTTCCCTTCCTGGCGCAAGTCCCAACTGACAAGGCGCTCACCAATGCGGACGTCGCCAGGATGGTGAAAGCCGGCGTCCCGGAGAGCATCATCGTGCGGGAAATCCAGATGTCAAGAACCGATCTCGGCACCAGCCCCGCGGCGCTGATTGAATTGAGGAAACAGGGTGCGTCGGAAAGGGTTTTGGGCGCAGTCCTTGATAGCCGAATGGGGATGGGCGAATCCCCGTCGGCGGCGGCGCTGGCGGGACCCCGGGCCTCCATGCAAACAGCAGCGCCAAGCCACCACCAGTTGCCGAACTTCGAGGCCGACATGAAGTTTAAGTCGGCGACACTCGGAAAGATTTCGATGGGTCATAATCAGATAAAAGTAGAGCGCGCAGGAGTGCCCCTGTTCAGTGTGAAATGGAAAGAAACCCCTTCGAAGCCGACTAAGTGAAAATTTCCGCTGCGGGATGTTCCCGTGCCAGTTCGGCGTTGACGCTGGAGTGACATCGGACGTCCAACGGGAGACCCTTACCTATTGCCGGAGTCTCCCAATGTCAGAGCTGCGTGTTGTTGTCCATGTTCTCGTGCTTGCCGCTCTCGCACTTTCCGCCCGGGCCGACGACGAGAAAATCGCACAGGACGAACTCGTCCGCAGAACGCAGGAACTCTTCTGCTCGGTGGCGCTTGGCAACCAAGCGCCCTGGAAACAGTATTTCGCCGAAGATGCCGTTTACTTCGACGAGAAGGGCCGCAGCATGGATAAAACCGCGCTGGTGGCGGATGTCACGCCGCTGCCTAAGGGCTACTCGGGGAGTATCAAGCTTATGAACGCTCACAGCCGCATGATCGGCCGCACGGCCATCCTTACCTATGACCTCGACGAGAGCAAGACCATCTACGGACAAAACATGACGGCCCGTTACCACGGCACAGATACGTGGCTGTTCCGCGACGGCCGCTGGCAGATCGTGGCGGGCCAGATGTTCCGATATTACGAAGACCCGGCGCCGGGCAAGGTGGAGATCGCGCGGCTCAATGACTACGTGGGAACTTACGAACTTGCCCCTGGGATCACGCTCACGATTTCGCTCGCGATAAGTTGTACTCGAAGCGGGGCGATCATCCACAGGAACTGCTCTTGCCCGAAACCTGCGACCTCTTCTTCCGCCCAGGTGCCGAAGGACGGCGTCTCTTCCGCCGGAACGACAGCGGAAAAGTGGACGCCCTCATTGATCGCCGCAACAACGAAGACGTGGTGTGGAACAAGTTGTGACCAGCCCCGGAGCAGCCGACATGCCAGGCTGCTCCGCCGTTCCGCTGTGGTCTGTAAACCCAGTCTCGGAGGATTCCGTATATTCTGAGTGAGCATTCGCCTCAGGAGAGCTTGATGGCCACTGCAGCTCATAACCTGGAGCAGTTGAGTAATCGCAAAACGCCGACTCACTGGTACACCACTGCGGTTGCCGTGGTCGCGTTCATCGTGGCAGCACGCCTGCTGCTGCATCTGCTCACCGCCAACCGCTACGGCATCTTTCGCGACGAGATGTATTACCTCGCCTGCAGCCGGCATCTGGACTGGGGTTACGTGGACATGCCGCCGTTCATTCCGGCGGTAACCTGGCTGTTTACCACGCTGTTCGGACCGTCGCTGTTTGTCATCCGCCTCATCCCGGCAATCGCGGGCTGCGGAGCCATTGCGCTCACCGGCTATCAGGCATATCAACTCGGCGGACGGCGCTTCGCGATAGCGCTGGCGGCGTTGGCCATGGCCGTCTCCCCCGTATTTGTGATCAATGGCCACCTGCTCGGAACTAACGACTTCGAAGCGCTCTTCTGGATGGGCTGCGCCTCGCTCGTAATCCGCATCATCCAAACAGGAAATCAGAGGCTGTGGCTGTGGTTCGGCGTTCTAGCGGGCGTCGGCTTGATGAACAAGTATTCGATGGCGGTCTTCGGGTTTGGCATTGTCGTCGGATTACTGCTCACGCCCGAGCGGAAGGCTTTCGCACACAAGTGGATCTGGATTGCGGGCGGGCTGGCGGTTCTGATTTGCCTGCCGAACCTGCTGTGGAATGTTCACCGCGATTGGCCGTTCGCGCAGTTGATGCACAACATCAGCGCCAGCGGCCGAGACGTTGCTCTGAATCCAATTCAATTCATCGTGCAACAAATCCTGATGGTGAACCCGTTCGCGCTTCCACTGTGGCTGGCGGGACTGACTTGGCTGTTCTTTGGCCGCGAGGGGCGGCGCTACCGCGTTCTGGGCTGGGCGTACGTGATCACGCTGGCGTTCTTCCTGATGAAGCACGGCAAGGATTATTACGTTGCTCCGGCCTATCCCATGCTCTTCGCGGCCGGGGCTGTGGTCTGGGAGCGGTGGATCGAGCGCACAAAGAGGGCCTGGCTGAAGCCGGTATTCGTTCTGGTGCTGATGGTTCCTGCACTGGTATTCATGCCGCTGATTGCGCCGGTCGTCAGCCCGGAAAAATTCATAGCCTTCATACGGGCGATTCACTTCACGCCGCCGGTCAGTGAGCACAGCCATGCCCGCTCGCCGCTGCCGCAGTACTATTCCGACGAGCTGGGTTGGGAAGCGATGGTGGCCGAACTGGCGCGCATCTATCACAGCCTTCCACCCGAAGTGCAGGCCAGGACTGCTATCAAAACTCGCAACTATGGCGAGGCTGGGGCGATCGATTACTTCGGGCCAAAGTACGGGCTGCCTCCGGCGGTCTGCTTTCATCAGAACTACTGGTATTGGGGAACACACGGCTATACGGGCGAGAGCATCATTGTGGTGAACGAAGGCAACAATGGAGAGCATCTCAAGCAGATGAGCGAGCACGCCGAAAAGGTTGGGCACTTCGAGTATCCCTACGCGCTGGAGAATTTCGACATCTGGTATGAGCGCGGACTTAAAGTGAACCTGCACGATATCTGGGAGCATGAGAAAAACTGGTACTAGCTCGACTGCCGCGGCGAAACACTTTGCGCGCAAGGGACGGATAGCGCTGTCCACCCGGCGAAGCTACTCTCAGAGCATGCAAACCGAACTTCAGAACAAATGGCAACAAGTACTGGCGCGTGATGCCCGGCAGGACGGCCGCTTTGTCTTCGCCGTGCGCACCACAGGAGTCTTCTGCCGGCCGTCATGTCCGAGCCGGCGGCCACGCCGCGATTCGGTGGAATTTTTCGCCGGTCCGCGGGAAGCCGAACGCGCCGGGTATCGCGCGTGCCTGCGCTGCAAACCGACCCAGGTCTCCGAGCAGGCACAATATGTGCTGCGAGCGCGGCAATTGCTGGACAATGCCGAAGGAGTTGTCACGCTGGCGCAGCTCAGCCAGCGAGTCGGGCTTAGCCCATTTCACCTGCAGCGGCTGTTCAAGCGCGCCACCGGCCTCAGCCCGCGCGAGTACCAGTCCGCTCGCCGCATGCAGCACATGAAAACCGGACTGCGCAAAGGAGAAGACGTGACGACGGCACTGTACGACGCGGGCTTCAGCTCGCCCAGCCGCCTCTACGAAAACGCCAGCCAGCAACTGGGCATGACGCCCGGCACGTATCGCCGCGGAGGCGCGGGCGCGACCATCACCTTCGCCATTGCGCCTACTCCGGTAGGGCAAATGCTGGTTGCCGCCACCGATCGCGGCCTGTGTGCCGTGCGCTTCGGCGAGAGCGCCACTGAGCTGGAAGGCGGTCTACGCGAAGAATTTCACGCCGCCTCATTGCATCGCGACAATGCTGCCATCGGCCGGTACGTCCAGCCGCTGCTTGCCGGCATTCGCGGCGAGAACACCATTATTGATTTGCCGCTGGACGTGCGCGCTACCGCTTTCCAAAAGAAGGTCTGGCAAGCCCTGCGCGAGATTCCGCGTGGAGAGACTCGCAGCTATCGCGACGTGGCGCGTGAGATCGGTGATCCGCAGGCGGTACGCGCCGTGGCCCGCGCTTGCGCCTCGAACCCAGTTGCGCTGGCGGTGCCATGTCATCGCGTGGTGCGCAGCGACGGCGACCTCGCGGGATATCGCTGGGGAATCGAGCGCAAGAAGAAACTTCTGGAAGGCGAGCGGTCTTCCTAATCGGACAAGTGACTTCTTGCGAATGACTGCTGCGCTGTACCGCGGCAGTCATCTTCGCATTCCCGTTTTGAAACTCGCATCAGCCTTCGGTTTCCCCAACTCCCCGCCGCTCATTTATACTCGCCTGTTTGCCCACATGCGTGATGCGCATCTGTGTGCCGGAAGGAGTGCCGGGTGAAGATCCTGGTCTGCATGAAGCAGGTCCCGCAGAAGGACGCGCCGCTCAAGCTGAATGAAAGCGGCACGTGGATTCGCGAAGATGTTTCCTACGAAGTCAATGAACCTGACGCCTACGCGCTGGAAGAAGCCTTGCGCCAGAAGGAGAAGCATGGCGGCGAGGTGGTAGTGATTACCAGCGGTCCAGCGCGGGCGCAGCAGGTGTTGCGGGAGGCGCTGGCCAAGGGCGCGGATCGCGCCATTCATCTCGAAGGCGACGGCTTCGTCACCCTCGACGCCTTCAACACGGCGAAGGCATTTGCAACGGCGGTGAAGGATGAGAATTTCGATCTCGTCTTCACCGGGCTGCAATCGGACGACTACGGCTTTGCCCAGACCGGGGTGATACTGGCCGAGTTACTGGGCTGGCCGCACGCTACGATCATCATGCAGATTGAGAAGAGCGACAGCGGAATCCGGGTGAAGCGTGAGCTCGAGGCCGGATTCTTCCAGTTCGTTGATATGCCGCTGCCCGCGGTGCTCACCATTCAGTCCGGCATCAACAAACTGCGCTACGCTACGTTGATCGGGATCAAGCAGGCAAAGAACAAGCCGCTGAAAAAAGTAAGTTTCGAAGAAGTGAAATCGGCGCTCGGTGAGAACCTGCAGAAAATTGAGAGGCTGTACGTCCCACAAAAGACGAAGAAAACCGAGGTGCTGGAAGGGCCTCCAGCGGAGATTGCGAAGAAGTTGGTGGACAAGTTGCGCAACGAGATGCGCGTAATCTAGAGCGAAAGCAGGCGGCCATGCCGCCGCGCAGCAGAAGGCTGCGTTTGGGTCTTTGCAATAATCGAAGTTGGTTGGCGCTGAGAGCGTTTCCGGCGTGAGCTTCTTGGATATTTGGCAACCTGCTCATAAATCGGCATCTAAAAGAGCTGAAGTGGTGACGAAAGGAGCTCTGGACATGCCGGGATTTGATCGCGATCAGGTCGCTATAGACAACACCGTCGAAAATCGCCAACTCGGTTCAATTCTGCTGACGCTGGGCTGGATTCTGTTGTGGATGGATGCCGGGCTGGGAATATTTTTCTTCATCAGCTTGCGCAACGGCTCTTGGTTTTGGCCGATATGGCTGGGCATTGAAGGCGTGCTTGGGCTGGTGCTGGTAGTTATGGGGACACGTTACCGCCGCGCCGTCGGGCCGACCCGACTGGGCCGTCGCGACTTGGCGCACACGCTGGCGCAACAGCAGCGGGAAGAAGAGGAAGAGCGGCAGGTGAGCTGAGGCTTTCCCGGGTCGAAACGCTGGCCTCTGCCCATAAGGTTTCGGGTAGAGGGAGTGGCGAGTCGGAGAGTAGGAGTCGGTTATGCCAGCGGAAGAGAAACGTGAAATCGGCTCAGCTCTTATGGTCATCGGCTGGGTCATGGTGCTGTTTGCATTCCTGGTAATGTTCTATCAACCGGCGGGCGCCTTGCTGGGAGAATCGCGGTTCCAGATCATTGCAGCAGTGCTGGTCCTCACAGGCCTGGTGCTGAATGTGATAGGTGCGCGTGTGCGGGCGAAGAACCGCTGACCAACTCTCGCGCGCGGCTATGAAGATTACAAGGACGCGCTGTCCTATGTCATGACGTATTCATAACGGCCGTGCCGATAGTACGCCTCGCGGCTGAGTTCGGTATGGCAAATAAGAACGGGACCCAATGGCAGATACGATCCTGGTGGTTGTGGAGCAACGAGAAGGCAATCTTAACCGCGTTTCCTGGGAGACGCTGACTGGCGCACAGGCAATCGCCGCCGAAACCGGCTGGGCGCTGGAGGCAGCGGTCGCCGGCAGTGGCGTGGGCGGAATCGCAACCGAAATTGCAGGCAAGAAAGTTTCGAAGGTGTACGACCTGGAGTCGGCGAAACTGGAGCCGTACACGCCTGATGGCTTCGTCGCGGCCCTAAAGCCGTTTATCGAGCAGAAACAACCGCGGCTGGTGCTGATGCCGCACACCTACCAGGTACGCGACTTCGCTCCTAAGGTGGCGGCCGCGTTGAACCGATCGCTCATCAGTGACGCAATCGGATACAAGTACGCCGGCGGCAAGCTGCTCTTCACCCGCCAGATGTTCCAGGGTAAGTTTGCCGCAGATGTATCGTTCGTGGGCGATCCTCCGTATTTTGCCACCTTCCAGAACGGTGCCTTTCGGGGAGACAAGGTCGAGGAAGGCAGCACTGCCGCACCCGTCGAAACCGTCAATCTCGATGTTGCCGACGGGGCGGTGCGCAACAAACCCGAGGCCCCCTTCAAAGAGGCCAAGCAGGCGGTGGACCTGACGCAGGCTGAGATCATCGTGGCTGTCGGTCGAGGCATTAAGGAGCAGAAGAACATCGAGATTGCGAGCCAGTTGGCCGATGTGCTGGGTGGTGAGATCGCTGCCTCGCGCCCCATATGCGACTCGGGCTGGCTGCCGATGGACCGCCAGGTTGGCTCCTCCGGACAGACCGTGGCGCCCAAACTTTATCTGGCGCTCGGCATCAGCGGCGCCATTCAACATGTCGTCGGGATGAAGGGCTCGCGCACCATCATCGCCGTAAACAAAGATTCAGAAGCGCCCATCTTTGAGATCGCCGATGTCGCTGTCGTGGGGAATTTGTTCGACATCGTACCGCCACTCATCGAAGAAGTGAAAAAGGTGAAGGGGGCCTAGTGGGTATTCTTGTCCGCCGATAGCTTCGTACCAAATGCACCGGGCGCAGGAACTAGCGCCCTTCTTTTTGCGTAACAGCGCTTTCGAGTTGTGTTCTCAACTCAGAATCATGAGAATGTATGCAGGAACACAACCGTAGCAACGACCTGATTTAGGGTAGGTCTAATGATTGTTTTTCGTAAGCCGCTTCCTGGCATCGAGCGCCCGGTGATGGAAGCAGACGTAGTTATCGTCGGCGGCGGTCCGGCCGGCATGGCGTGTGCTCTGCGCTTGTCGCAGCTTATTGACGAGCACAATTCCCAGCATCCTGAAGCGCCGCTTACCAAAGAGAACATCTACGTCATGGAAAAGGCGCGGGAAGCCGGCGCGCACTGTCTCTCCGGCGCTTTGCTAGATCCGCGCTCCATGCGAGAGCTGCTGCCCGGCTTCGAAAAGGAAGCGCCTCTCGATGCAGCCGTAACTAAAGAAGCTGTCTATTACCTGACCCGCACGGGAAAGCTCAAATTCCCGATCACGCCGCCGCCCATGCGCGATCACGGGAACTATGTTATCTCCATCAACAAGTTTGTGAAATGGCTCGGCAGCAAGGTGGAGGAAGCGGGCATCACCCTGTTCACCGGATTCGCCGGCTCCGAGTTGCTGTTTGAGACTGGCCGCGTCGTGGGAGTGCGAACCGACGACAAGGGCGTGGACAAGAGTGGCGAGCAAAAATCCAATTTTGAGCCCGGTTACGACCTGAAGGCCAAAGTCGTCATCCTCGCCGAAGGCACGCGCGGCTCGCTCACCAAGCAACTTATCGACCGCTTTCAACTCGATCGCGAACGTAATCCGCAGACCTACGGCGTCGGCGTGAAGGAACTCTGGGAACTGCCGGCCGGCCGCGTCGCTCCGGGTGAAGTCATCTACACCATGGGCTACCCGCTTACGTTCAACGAGTATGGTGGCGCGTGGATTTATGGTTCCAAGGACAACCTTGTCTCGCTCGGCTTTGTTACCGGGCTTGACTATCGTGACCCACGCCTCGACCCGCAACATGTGCTGCAGGAATTCAAAAAGCACCCTTTCATCGCCAAGCTTCTGGAAGGTGGAAAGATGGTGCGCTACGGCGCAAAGTCCCTGCCCTACGGAGGCTGGTGGTGCATTCCACCGCTCGCGGGCGACGGCTGGATGGTGTTGGGCGACTCCGCTGGGTTCTTGAATTCGCAGCGGTTGAAGGGCATCCACCTGGCCATCAAGAGCGGAATGTTAGCGGCGGAGACGGCCTTTGACAGCATGGTGAAGGATGATTTTTCGCTTGCCAGGCTGGAGACGTTTCAGGAGCGGGTCGAGAAGAGCTGGATCAAAACCGAGTTATGGCCGGTGCGTAACTTCCACCAGGGCTTTGAGCACGGCTTCCTCTCCGGCATGTTCCACGCCGGCGTTCAGCAGTTCACCGGCGGTCGTGGAGTGCGCACTCACTATACGAATGAGGCCGGGCATCGGCGCATGGAACCACTGGACCGGCTGGCGGCAAATGGCGGGCCTGATGCGCACATCATCGGCCCGGTAAAAGGCGACGGGAAACTCACCTTCGATAAGCTCACCGACGTCTATCACTCGGGCACAAAGCATGAAGAAGACCAGCCGGCGCACCTGGTCATTCACGACACCGATATCTGCAACGAGCGCTGCGTAAAGGAATTCGGCAACCCGTGCAAGAATTTCTGCCCGGCAAGTGTGTATGAGATGGTCGAAGCCGCCGATACGCCCAGCGGTCTACAAATCCACCTGAACCCCTCCAATTGCGTGCACTGCAAAACCTGCGACATCATGGACCCCTACGAGATCATCACTTGGGTCCCCCCCGAGGGCGGCGGCGGGCCAAATTACGAAGGCATGTGAGAGAGGCCGCCTTTCGTTCGGTTCGCTGTCGCTGAAAGCCTCTCGCCGGATTGTACCTCCTGTAGCTCGTCCGCATCTTTCTCTCTGAATGCTGCTTTCTCTGGGCCGGTTGCATCTATAATGGCTGTACTGTTTCCGACCTCCGCAGCCTAACGGCATACCCAGGGATGCGGAGGCGGTGTTCCGCGATTTCTGCGGGACCGAGGGTGTGGAGGGAAACGTCCACGCCTCCCGTGCTTGGAAAGGAAACGGTCAGCGGCGCCGTTCTGCTCGCGCGCTGTCCTGCCTTCTTTCCCCGCACATCGAAACAGTTTCAAGCACGAATGGAAGACTGTGAATTGCGGTTATAGGGGTCCTTCGACTCCGGCGGCCAAAAGCGGGCGGCCTGCGCTCAGGATGACAGTATTTGGAGCGCTAAGAGCTGAATAGCGAACAGACGAATCGCGAAAGAGCGAGTGCGTGCTTCTCACCGACAAATTCGGACGGCGCATCAGCGACCTGCGGATCTCGATCACCGATCGCTGCAACTACAAGTGCGTCTATTGCCGCACGGGCAATGATGGGCCGCAATTTCCCGAGATGCCAATTGCCGATTATCTGCGCATCGCGCGCATTTTTGTCGAGCTGGGGATCACGAAGGTCCGTCTCACCGGTGGCGAGCCGCTTCTGCGTAAGGGCATCGTGGAAATGGTGGCCGAACTGGGCTGCATGCGCACGCCAGAAGGCGAGCCTCTCGACATCGCTATCACGACGAATGGCCATCTGTTGGCTGAAATGGCGCAACCCTTGGCCGACGCCGGATTGACCCGTGTTACGGTTTCGATGGACGCGGTTGATCGCGGGGAGTTCGCGCGTATTACGCGGGTGCCAAACGGCTACGATCGCGTGCTGGCCGGAATTCGGGCCGCGCAACGTGCTGGACTCGATCCGGTGAAGGTAAACTGCGTGCTTCTGCGCGGCTTCAACGACGACCAGATCACCGCCTTCGGCCGCTTTGCGCGCGAGGAAGGCGTCGCTGTCCGCTTCATCGAATTCATGCCGCTGGAAGAAGACCGAGTCTGGTCGCCCGAGATTGTGGTTACGCTCGACGAGATCGTGCGCCGCATGGCCGAGTTCATGCCCTTGCGCGAAATCGGACACGCGCGCAGCGAAACGGCGCGTCGCTACGTCTTCGAGGACGGAATCGGTGAGATCGGTATCATCGCGCCGGTGTCGCACCCGTTTTGCGGGCATTGCAGCCGGGTGCGGGTCACCTCAGATGGTAAGATCCGCACTTGTCTGTTCTCCGTGCGCGAGCACGATCTGGCCGCCGTGATGCTGAGCGGTGCAACTGACGAAGAAATGGTCGAGTTCATCCTTCGCGCCGTGGATCACAAGGAAGAACGCCACCACATCGGCGAGCCAGGCTTTATTCCGGCGTCCAGGACGATGGTGCACATTGGGGGATAGTTGTCAGCTGTCACCAAGTTGAAGGAGCGCCCCCAACGACCCGACGACTGCCTCTAGCGTCTCTGTACCAGCTCGTCCAATCAGAGTGAATTGCCGAGATCGCCAGTCGAGGCTGCGAACTTGGTCAGCCAAAACTACTCCCTGAACACGACCGGCGTTAACCGCAACTTCGAAAGGGTAGCCTTTCACCTTGGAGGTTATCGGACAGGCTAAGGCAAGCCCGGCCTTTTCGTTATATTCTCGTGGACTCAAGACGAGAGCAGGACGCCGTCCGGATTGCTCATGGCCGGACTGCGGGTCGAATGACGCCCATACCAAGTCACCCGCCTCGGGAGTGTACGCGCGCTTCACCAAGCTTCTCTACCTTTTGGCTTGCCCCAATCGACCTCCTCGTGGACGTTTTCTGGCGTGATCTTTGCCAGAAGGTCTCTTAGAGGGGGCTTCTTCTTAACGGGTTTCGCCACGATGGCGCCGTTTTTCGCGCCGAATACCAGAGTGTCACCCTCTTGCAGCCCAACATCACGGAGAACCACTTTTGGCAATCGAACTGCCATGCTGTTGCCCCATCTCACAATTTTGCGCGCCCGCATAACCACCTCCACGAAGAGCATATCATGCGTGTAGATACGTGCGTATCTACACCATATATGAAAGCCTTAGTGGATAGGGAGATGCTTCGTCTCCGGCTTGCGCAATCCTCCCCAACGCGCCACAATAAGGTGTTCGATGCTTGTCACAGCGCCGTGTGAGCCGGCAGGCCGCGTCGGAGTGAGGCGCGGTTCTTGTTTTTTGTAACGAATGCGCTGTCCGGAGCATCGAAAAGAGTGAGAAGTAAAGAAGCGTCAACTTGCAGCTTCAACAACCCCGTAGGTCGGGCGCAAGCAGCGTAGTGGATCTACTGGAGCCGCAGGTCAGCTTTCAACATCCCCGTTCCAGAACGTGAGCCTCGGCGGTCAAGCGGGCGCGCGTGGCTGGAGCTGAAGGCAGAGACAAACAGTGGCAACGGCACCGATTACAGAAGCGGCATCCTGCTCGCTCGAAAACTATCTCGTACTCCCAGACCGCTCCATGGACAGCCGCATTGCGGCTGCCAAGCGAACATTAGGCAGCGATTGCGTCATTCTGGGGCATCATTATCAGCGCGATGAAGTCGTGCGCTTTGCCGATTATCGCGGCGATTCATACCGCCTCTCGCAGATGGCGGCGCAGGCCAAAGGCAGCTACATCGTCTTTTGCGGCGTGCACTTCATGGCGGAGAGCGCCGACATCCTGGCGCGACCGGGACAGGCAGTTATCCTTCCCGACCTGAACGCGGGCTGCTCGATGGCCGACATGGCCGACATTACTCAGGTGGAGGACGCCTGGGAGCAATTCGTGAAGCTCGGGCTGACGAACGACGAAGGTAATGGGATCACGCCCATCACGTACATGAACGCCACCGCGGCGATCAAGGCGTTCTGCGGCGAGCGCGGAGGCCTGGTCTGTACCTCAACCAACGCCAAGGGCGCATTCGAGTGGGCGTTCCGCCGCAACGAGAAGATCTTCTTCCTGCCTGACCAGCATCTGGGCCGCAACACCGGATTCGCTCGCGGAATTCCGCTAGATGAGATGGTGGTCTGGGACCCGTACATGTTGCAAGGCGGGTTGAGCCTCGACCAGTTGCGCAAAGCCAAAGTTATTTTGTGGAAAGGCCACTGCTCGGTGCATCAGCGCTTCCTGCCCGAGCACGTGGACAAGGTCCGGGCGAACTATCCCGGCATCCAGGTGATCGTGCATCCTGAATGCCGCTGGGAAGTCTGCCAGAAGGCTGACGACATCGGCTCCACCGACCACCTCATCAAAGTTGTGGAGCAAGCGCCTTCAGGAACGTCGTTCGCCATTGGAACGGAGATCCATCTGGTGAACCGTCTGGCGAAGGACAATCCGGACAAGCGGGTGATTACTCTCGACGATTCCGGCTGCCTGTGCACGACGATGTTCCGCATCTCGCCCCAGCACCTATGCTGGGCGCTGGAGAACCTGATAGATGGCAACATCGTCAATCAGATCAAAGTAAAGGATAATGTAAAGAGGTGGGCGCGCGTGGCTCTTGATAGGATGTTAGAGGTCCAATGATTGTTCGCAAGCGTCCTCGGGAAAAATATCTTCGGCGTATTCCCCGGTCCTGGGTGGACCTGCGGGAATATCGCCGCCGCATTCTTCATCGCCGCAAGGCACAAGCAAAGTGGGAAAGTATCGATATGGCGCGCACGTTTACAGTATCCGAAGCCGAGACCCTGTTGCCCGTTCTGGAGTCGCTTTTGCGCTCTGCCATGCAGGCAAAAGCGCTCATCGAAGAAGTTGACGGCGAGATGCAATCGCTGGCCAACCGTGTTTTCGTCAACGGTGGAACGCTGGTTGACATCGTCTCGGTCGCGCGGCGCAAGGCCGAACGCGAGAAAGCCGTCCAGCGCGCCAAGGATTCCGTCGCCGAAATTGACGCGACCGGCGTGCAGGTCAAAGACCTCGACATCGGCCTGCTTGATTTTCCCTGCGTGGTGGGTGATGACGTCATCCTGCTCTGCTGGAAGCTCGGGGAAAAGAAAATCACGCATTGGCACGGAACGCAGGAAGGGTTTGCCGGCCGCAAACCAATTGACGACCACATCCTTCGGGGACAGAAGAAGAGCAACTGACTCTTTAACATGATTCAGCTCTCTTCTGCCGGCAAGCGCTTCGGCCCCAAACTCCTCTTCGACAACCTGGATTGGCTGATCACGCCGCGTGAACGCGTCGGCCTGGTCGGCGCCAACGGCACGGGAAAATCCACGCTGCTGAAGGTTCTCGGCGGCATGGAGTCACTGGACTACGGCAGTATCACTCCGGCCAAGAACACGACTTATGGCTACCTGCCGCAGGATGGCCTACAACTTTCCGGTCGCACCGTCTTCGACGAATGCATGTCCGTATTCAGCAACCTGCGCGCGCTGGAGCAGGAGATGGAAGACCTCGCTCACAAGATGGGCGAACTCGATCATACTTCCGGCGAATACGCGCAGGTGGCGGACCGTTATCAACGCATCTCGGGCGAATTTCGGGTGAAGGACGGCTACGCTCTGGACTCGCAGGTAGGCACTGTCCTCGATGGTCTGGGCTTCGTCAAGGAAGACTGGACTCGGTACACGGAAGAGTTCTCCGGCGGCTGGCAAATGCGCATTGCGCTGGCCAAGCTGCTGCTGGCAAAGCCTGACCTGCTGCTGCTCGACGAGCCAACGAACCACCTTGATCTCGAAACCCGCAATTGGCTGGAGCAGTATCTGCTTGGCTACCCGTACGCGTATGTCCTGATCTCGCACGACCGCTATTTTCTGGACGTGACTGTCGATCGCATCGCTGAAATCTGGAACAAGCGCGTCCAGTTCTACAGCGGGAACTATGAGAAGTACCTGCAGCAGAAACAGGAGCGCCGGGATTCTCTAGTCGCCGCCTACAAGAATCAGCGCGATCGCATCGAGCAACTGGAGGCCTTCATCAACCGCTTTCGGTACCAGGCGACGAAAGCCAAGCAGGTACAGAGCCGGGTCAAAGAGCTTGAGAAGATTGAGCGCATCGAGATTCCGCCCGAGGAAAAGACGATCCACTTTACGTTTCCGCAGCCAAAGCCCAGCGGGCGTGTGGTCGTGGAATGCACGGGGCTGGCCAAAAGCTACGGGGCGAAAGAAGTGTTTCGCGACGTGAGCTTCACGATTCAGCGTGGGGATCGTATTGCTTTGGTTGGCGTGAACGGCGCCGGTAAGTCAACGCTCATTAAGCTGCTGACAGGCATAGAACCGCTTACTGCCGGAACGCTACAGCATGGCCACAATGTAGAGCCTGATTATTTCGCGCAGGACCAGTACAAGGAGCTCGACCCTGGACGCCGGATGCTCGACGACCTCTCCGACGTTGCGGTGCAGAAGACTACGAGCGAGTTGCGCGGTCTGCTGGGTTGCTTTCTTTTCTCTGAAGACGACGTGTTCAAGCCCATCGGCGTGCTTTCCGGCGGCGAGCGCAATCGCTATGCCTTGGCGCGGATGCTGCTGCATCCCTCAAACTTCCTGCTGCTCGACGAGCCGACCAACCACCTCGACATGCGCGCCAAAGACGTGCTGCTCGAGTCGCTGGAGAAATACAACGGCACGGTGGTCTTCGTCTCCCACGATCGCTATTTCATCGACAAGCTGGCGACACGCGTCTTCGAGATCGGCGGCGGTCGCGTCGAGGTGTTCCCCGGAAATTACGAGGACTACCTGTGGCGTAAGCAGCGAGACACCTCCGCGGGAGACGTTCCGGGATCCGGAGACGGAAACGGCAGCGGAAGCTGGGCTCCCACATTGTCAGACGTTCCCGGCTATGCGGAACAGAGGGCGCAATCGAAGAAGCGCATCAATCCCATCAAACTGAAACAGATGCAGGAACGCCATCACCGGATCGAAGAAGACATCGCGACGGCTGGAAGATGGCATTGCGGAGTGCGAACGCGAATTGCAGTCGTTTGTCAGTGCGCAGGAAACAGCACGCTGGACCGATCTGCTGGCCAAGCGCCGTGACGAACTCAAACCCCTGATGGTGGAATGGGAAGAGCTGTCGCAGGTGTTGGAAGTCGGTAGCTAGGCCCTAGATGCTGATCCATCCCGCGCGAATTGCCAGCAGGCTTGCCACCGCAACCACTATCCACAACAGTACCCCCTGCAACAGTGGCCGGGGGCCAACTTTGCGTAATGCCGCCGGGGAAAGACTCGCCCCAATCAGGAACAGCGTGATGATCAACATCAGCTTGCCGGCGTTGAACAGAAACCGGTACGCGGCTGCGCCGGGAGACAGATAGGTATTCGCAACAGCGGCCAGACAAAAGAACAGGATGAACCACGGCCACTGGATACGGGTCTTGCCGCCCTTCACCGCCGCCGTTCCGAGTGACACAGGCACAATCCACAGCGCGCGCGCCAGCTTCACGGTGGTTCCCACCGCCAGAGCCACTGCGCCATATTTCGCTGAAGCCCCGACCACCGAGCTAGTATCATGGATTGCCAAGGCCGCCCACAGTCCAAATTGACTTTGCGAAAGCTTCAGCATCAAGCCAATGGCCGGGAAGGTCAGCAGCGCGATGGAGTTGAGCAGGAAAACCGTACCCAGCGAAACCGACATCTCATCTTCATTTGCGCCGACGATGGGACCCACCGCGGCAATGGCGCTTCCGCCGCATATCGCTGTGCCAGTCGAGATAAGGAACGCCGGACGAGGATGAACGGATAGCAGCCTTCCCAGCAGTGTTCCCACAACCATCGCAAAGGCGATGCCCAAGGCGGTATAGAGAAACCCGCTTCTCCCGGCGCGTACTACCTCTTGCAGATTCATGCCAAAGCCCAGGCCCACCACGGCTGATTGGAGCAATACCTTGGAAAGGGTCCTCGATTCCGATTTGTATGGGTGGGTCGAGATGGCTCCGAAGATGAGACCGGCGAGCAGCGCCAAGGGTGGCGAGGCCCACGGTGTCAGGCAGAAGAAGAGCCCCAAGGCAAACAGAAGTCTGGAATTCATGGATGAGGAAAATCAGGTCGTGCCATTGTACGTGTCTCCGACCCAGCGCCTTATCGGCTGCCAATTAAAATGGGCCCGTTGCCAAGGAGCGGTGACATTTCCTTGGCCTCGAGCCCATTCGATCCTGAAGCGGATCGGAGGTGATACCTTTATGGTACGCGCGCCGGTGGAAATGTCAAGGGAAAACCCGTGTTAACCTACTGAATTTCTTGGAGTTGATGAGTTTCAAGATCAGGCTTCAACTACCTGAAAACATGGGGGATGGGGTCCGCGTTGCATGCCGAAAAAGGCAGCCGGTGCTCCCGCAGCGGGTTCCCTGCATCGGGTGAGCGATGCTACACTTTGTCTCTCCCCGGCCATACTGGACTCCATGCGTAGCAATTTCCGGACATTCTCCCGCCTTACTTTGATGGTGGTCCTTTGGGCTTCGGTCCTGCCCGGCGCCGCTATCGCCCAACACGATTCGCGAACCACGGCCGACGCAGCCAGCCCGCATCACCTCCTGCAATATCGTTTGCCGCCCGATAAGCTGCAAAAAGCGTACGCCCTCTACTTGCTCACGGGTACGCTTTACTTTGTCACTACGGCATGGGCTTTTCTAATCCTGTATTTGATGTTGCGGACGCGCTTCGGCGCGCGACTGCGCGACTGGGCAGAACGGACCTCGCACTACCGCATCCTGCAAGCCGTTATCGTGATGTCGCTTTTTGTCCTCGTGCTGGAGTTAGCCCAGCTGCCTTTCGACAGCTATCAGCACCACATCAGCCTGCAATACGGGCTCTCGGTGCAGCACTGGGGTTCGTGGTTCTGGGACTGGAGCAAAGGCCTGCTACTCGGCTTCCTGATTGCGAGCGTTGCGGGGTGGGGACTGTACGCCGCGATACGTCGCAGTCCACGCCGCTGGTGGTTCTATTTCTGGCTGGCAACAATCCCGAGCGTCATTTTCTTCATTTTCGTTACTCCGGTTTGGATCGAGCCGCTGTTTAACAAGTTCGAGCCTCTCACCGGCCATCATGCCGATCTGGTTGGGCAGATCGAACGTGTCGTGCAGCGCGCGGGGATGGAGATTCCGCCGCAGCGCATGTTCGAGATGAAGGCCAGCGAGAAGACGACAGAGTTGAACGCGTACGTCACCGGCTTCGGCGCGACCAAACGCGTTGTGGTCTGGGACACCACCATAGAACACATGACCACGCCGCAGACGTTGTTTGTCTTTGGACATGAGATGGGGCACTACGTCCTGCACCACATTGCCAAGGGGTTAACGATTACTCTGCTACTGCTGCTTGCGTTGTACTACCTCGGCTACAAGCTGGCGAATTGGATGGTGACCCGCTGCGGAGCGCGATGGGGCATACGTGACCTGAGTGACTGGGCTTCTCTTCCGCTGCTGGTTCTTATCATCTCAGTGCTCACGTTTCTGGCCACACCGGCGTTCAATGCCGTGTCGCGCCACTATGAGCACCAGGCTGACCAATATGGGCTGGAGGTCATCCACGGATTGGTGCCCGATGCCTCGCTCGCAGCGGCACAGGCGTTCCAAATTCTAGGTGAGCGTTCGCTCGATTATCCGTATGTCGGCAAGCTGGCCGAGTTCTGGGCCTGGGACCACCCGACCATCCGCGACCGCATGATCTTTGTGCAGACTTACGACCCCTGGGACGAAGGTAGGCAACCGGAATTCGTAAAGGACGCGCCGTAAATCCCTGCACCTCGTACAATGTTTCGGGAATCCAATCGTTGGCTTTCCGTCCACTCATCATTTGGAAATGAGCTAGGAGATACGCATGTCTGCTTCGATTCCTGAAAACTATCTTGACCTCTTCAAGAAACCCGCATTCGGCAGCTTTACTACGCTGCTGCCCGACGGCAGCCCCCATACCACGCCCGTCTGGGTGGACTTCCAGAACGGCGAGATTTGGGTGAACTCGGCGGTTGGACGCCAGAAAGACCGTGACGTGAGACGTGATCCTCGCGTGGCCGTCGCTGTCATCGACCCTGAGAACCCTTATCGCTATCTTGGGATTCGGGGGCGCGTGCACGAGATTACGCAGGAGGGCGCGACCCAGCACATCGATAAGATGGCGAAGAAGTATCTGGGGAAAGACAAGTATCCCTTCGCGCAACCTGGCGAACAGCGCGTGCTCTACAAGATCAAGCCGGAGCACGTGCACACTATGGGATAGGCTGCCTTCGGGAATTGGGAACAGGCGGGCTATTGGCCCGCTTTCCCGTTTGGGCTGGAATCAGACGTGCGGCTCACTTCTTCGCTTTTCTTATCTTCGAAACCGTACGGGCAGTGACGGCAGCCTGATTCGCAACAGTAACCACGATTACGCAGGTAGTGTGCTGTGAAAACCACAAACCCCTTCTCGATGTAGTAGTCGATTCCTTCGACCAGCTGCTCCGGCATCATTGCGCGGCACCCTCGCGCAGGGCGAGTGCGTGGTCCTCCGGTTCGCAAGGAACGCCGTCGCGGAAGCTGACGTACTTGCCCGAGATGGCCGGAACGCGCTCGCCGGGAACGATGAGACCGACTAGGTTGAGGGGATCGGCGGCGGAGATGGTCACAGTTTCACCGCTCACGGGCAGGTTGCGCATGGCACGCACCGACTCAACAGCTTCGGCCAAAGCAAACTGTTCCCCCAGGAAGCCGTTGACGAACCTTCCGCCGCGAACTTCTCCGCGATCCTCCAGACGCCGGAATGCGATTAGCAACTCTCGCCACTTCGGAAGATTCGACTCGCGCGCCAGCACCTCGCGGAAGACGACGCCATAACGCCGCAACAGCATCCAGCAAGTGGCTTCGACCATCTTGTTGCGGTCCGTGCCTTCCGCCGGATACAGCAACGACCAGCGCCCCGCCGTGTGGCGTGGCCGGGCAAGCTTCGGCGCGCCCACGGCATTTCGGCGCCTTGGGTTGATGAGGGAGCGCAGGTTGTCGAAGCCGTCCGCCGCAACCATGCCTGCCGCCACCAGTTCCCACAGCGCGGTTTCGATCTCGGCTTTCAGCTTGCCCGTGCCGCGCACGATATCGGCAAAGAATGACGCGCCACGCCGGCGTAGGAACTCAAGCACAGTTCGCGCGCCTTCACTTAGGACGCGTTCGTAACTTTGCTCCTCTTCAGCCAGACGCGGCTGCATCCAATCGGAGTCTTCGCGAACGAAGAACGTAATCGGCGCAACGCTGGTAGGAACCACGCGACGCCGGCCCTCACCTGAATCCTCCAGTGTGGCTGGATGCGGCGAGAGCCTGCCCCAGCCGACGGCTCCTGTAAGACAAAGTTGATCCAGCTCTGCCGGATCGTACTTGGTCATGCGCGAATAGAAAACTTGCTTCTCCCAAGCGTTCGCTGGTATTTCGAAGCCCTGCAACTGGCGCACAGCTTCCAGCAATCCTCGCTCGCCGATCAATTGCGACTGCGGTGCAACATGCTGCCAGCGTAATAGCCAACGCATGAACTGCGCTGCCGTTACCGGCTCGACCTGTTTGCGCAGCGTGGCGACGGTAAGGTGATGAATGCGCGCCAGCAGTCGACGGTCGCACCACTCGGCGTTTTGGGGCTCGTTGCCCGTGGCCGTTCCAGTAAAGTTCCCACGAAGGACGGAGCCGGCGGCTTCAAGACGCAGCAGAACTCTCTCCACATCAGCAGGTGGAAGGCCAAGCCAGTATGCCAACGCTTGCGAGGTAACTGGCCCACAATGCATCATCCACCCAGTCAGCATGGCGAGCAAGGCGTCCTCGCGCGAGGCCGCCATTGGCGGCAGCTCTGGCGGTACGATCTCGAACTCCGCCTCCGGAAAGATTAATGCGAGATCTTTGGCTCGCTCCGACGCCACAACATAGCGCCGCTGATTCACGCGAGCGCGCAGCACGCGCCAGCCTTCCATCAAATCGGCAAGGAACGGCGTCCAACTCTCAACGGCCTCCTGCCATTCGGGATCACCAATCTCCTCCGGAAGAGCGACGAGGGTTTGCAGCGTGTCGTGCAATTCGTCGCCGTCACGAACATCGGGTCGCGCTTCCTCCCGAACGCGGGCAATCGCCGCCTGGTCCAGCCTACCCACTTCCTGCAGAACGGCTTCCGGCAGGACGCGGCGCATCTGCACCGCACGGGCACGTCGTTCCTCCAGGGGAGCGTCGTCCAGGTACGCGTACGGATTGGCGTTCAAGATCTCGTGTGAGAACTGAGACGGAACCGGCGTATCGACGGCGAGACAACGAATCTTTCCTTCGCGGATTCCGTCCAAGACCCGCCGCAGACCTTCAATGTCCATGGCCTCGGTCAGCACGTCTTTCATTACTTCGTGGACGAGAGGGTGATCGGGAATCTGGATATCGCCGACGATATTTTCCTGGCACGCGGCAACATCGGGAAAGACCGAGGCGAGAAGATCGTCGCTGCGAATGCGCTGAATCTGCGGAGGGACCTTCTTGCCGCCCTGGAAGCGCAGCAACGCCAGGGAGCGATTCGCATCCCAGCGCCAGCGCGTGGCGAAAATCGGCGATGCCAGCGCGGCCTGCTCCAGGATTTCTTGCACTGTCTCGGTTTGCAGGTAGTGGAAGACATCGCTGAGCGGGAAGCTGTGTTGCTCGGCCAGAGCGATATTTAGCCCGTTGTCGGTCGCGGCCGCTTGCAATTCAAAATTGAAGGAGCGGCAGAAACGCTTGCGCAGCGCCAATCCCCAGGCCTTGTTTACGCGGCCGCCGAATGGCGCATGAAGGATGAGCTGCATTCCGCCGCCTTCATCGAAGAAGCGTTCGGCGATGATCGTCTGCTGCGTCGGTACCTCGCCGAGAACAGCGCGCCCGGTGACGATGTACTCGACCAGTTGCTCGGCGCCTTGGTCGTCGAGCCCGCATTCGTCCTTCAGCCACGCGACTGCGCTCTGCACCTCAGGACTGGAACCTATGCCACGCAGGCGTGCTTTCTGTTGCGTGTTTTCCTCGGTCGGTTCGGGATTCCCAGGCACAGGTAGCGGAGCCGTGTTCGGCAGCAGTGTGCTGACGCGATCTCGCAAGTCGGCGACATGATGAGACAGCTCGTCGGTGCGGGCCGGAGCTTCGCCCCGCCAGAATGGAATCGTAGGCGGAGCGCCGTGTGCGTCTTCAACCAGCACGCGCCCCGAGTTAGACTCCACGCGGCGAATACGCCACGAGGTGTTACCCAGTAGCATGATGTCGCCAGCATTGCTTTCAACTGCAAAGTCTTCATCGAGCGTGCCTACGACGATCTCGTCCGGTTGAACAACCACCGTGAACAGCGCGGTCTCCGGAATCGCTCCGCCGCTGGTGATTGCTGCCAGGCGTGCTCCGCGCCTACCGCGCAGGCGCCGGTTCACCATGTCGCGATAGAGATACGCGCCATAGCGGCCGCGCCGGGCAGCGATTCCCTGCGACAACATCTCGAGAACACGGTCATACTCTTCGCGCCGCAGTTCGCGATAGGGATACGCGCGGCGCACGCAATTGAAGAGCGCGTCTTCGTCCCAGTCCTCGCAACTGCACATGGCTACAATCTGCTGCGCCAGGATGTCGAGTGGTGCAGATGGGACCTGAATGCGATCAAGATCGCCATGTTTGATGGCGCGCACGGTGGCGGCACATTCCACCAAATCGTCGCGGGTCGTGGCGAAAAGCCGTCCCTTGGGGACAGCGCCACGCCAGTGTCCAGAACGCCCAACACGCTGCAACGTGACAGCGATTGAACGCGGCGAATTGATCTGGCAGGCGAGATCAACGGTGCCAATGTCGATCCCAAGCTCCAGCGATGCCGTCGCCACGAGCAGGCGGATTTCGCCATTCTTGAGCTTGCGCTCGGCCGTCAGCCTCAACTTGCGCGCCAGGCTGCCATGGTGGGCCGCAACGAGCTCCTCGCCGATCCGTTCTCCCAAGTGCAGCGCAACTCTCTCTGCCAGCCGACGCGTGTTCACGAAAACCAGCGTGGAACGATGCTGCAACGCCAGCTCCGCGATGCGGTCGTAAATCTCGCCCCACATCTCATTGCTCGCGATGGGACCCAGTTCCGACGGCGGTACCTCCACCGCGAGATCGAGCTTCCGCCGATGACCTATATTGACGACCGCCGGGGCGGCCCGGCCTGCACCGGTGAGGAAATGCGCAATCTCTTCGATTGGTTTCTGCGTGGCCGAGAGTCCGATGCGCGTCGGCCGGTTGGCGAGCAGATCGAGCCGTTCAAGCGAGAGCGTTAAGTGGGCGCCCCGCTTGTCGTCAGCGACCGCGTGGATTTCGTCCACGATCACGGTCTCGACATTGCTAAGGATCGCGCGGCTGCTGTTCGCCGTGAGCAGTATGTAGAGGGACTCCGGTGTCGTAACCAGAATGTGCGGCGGCCGCTTCAGCATCTCGCGGCGTTCTTTGACCAACGTGTCGCCGCTGCGAACAGCAGTGCGAATCTCGGGCATCAGCAGACCGCGCTCGGCGGCAAGCGCTAGAATCTCGCCGAGCGGAACCTCGAGGTTTTTCTGGATGTCGTTGCCGAGCGCCTTCAGCGGCGAGACATAAAGAACTTCGGTGCGATCGTGGAGTTCGCCTTGCAACGCTTTGCGCACTAGTCGGTCAATGCAGATGAGAAAGGCGGCAAGCGTCTTGCCTGAGCCGGTGGGGGCTGAGATAAGCGTGGTGCGGCCGGCAAGAATTTCCGGCCATCCTTGCTCTTGCGGCTCAGTCGGCGTGCCGAAGCGCGACACGAACCACTCCGCCACAAGCGGATGTGCCCAGGCAAGCGCGACGGGAGTCTCCCCCACAGGCATAGAAAGATTGTAGAAGATTTCCTGGACTTTCGCTAATCCTTCGCCTTTGTAAAATAGCGGGACCGTGCCGTGATTCTTCGCCAGGCCATCCAAAGTGGTTAAGCCGTGGTCATTCGGTCAACAAATGGGACTTGACCGTCACCGCTCCAACACACCACAGTAGGGCATCTTCCACGTGCTCGCGCAGCGCATTATTCGTGAAGATGTTGCGCAACTGCGCGCCTTCAGTGAGGCGCGCCGCCAACTCGGTCAGGATTCCCTGATACCGGTCGGGCATATGCAGCTTGGTCGCGCGCACCAGGTCGTCAAGAACCAGCAGACAATCGAGGACCACTCCATCAGGGTCCGTGTTTTGTGAGTTCACGCGGTGTAACGCTTCCGCGACATCGCAGAAGGTTTCGAGTTCCGCGGGCGCCGGACCAAGCTCGGCCAGGCTGCGATCGAGCGCCAGTGCCGTAGCCCCCAGTTGTGGACGGGCGAAGAACAGTATCCGCCCATCGGCCGCGAGCGGACGCTCGTTCTCGCCGCCAACCGCCAGCAAAGTGTAGAACTGCGGCCCGTCGTGGCTAGCGTCTACTCGGAAGCCCACCATGACCAGATCTTCGTGATGCCGCCGGTGCGAGTCAAGGATCGGGAGATGAGACATGAAGAAATAGTACACTCCGCGTCACCCCGAAGACCGATTTCCCCGCAACCGCTGGCTTTGGCTATCATCTAGATGGTAGACATATGGGAAACACATTCAAGACAGCGTTACTGCTGACCGCTCTGACGCTGTTCCTGCTTTTCATGGGACAAGTCTTTGGCGGGCAGCGAGGCATGGAGCTGGCTCTCGGCCTCGCGGTCGTCATGAACTTCGCTTCGTATTTCTTCAGCGACAAAATCGCGCTGGCGATGTATCGCGCTAAACCGGCTTCACGTGAGGAACTACCGCGCGCCTATCAGGTAGTCGAACGCCTTACCCAGAAGATGGGTATTCCGATGCCGAAGATCTACGTCATCCCGACGGACTCGCCCAATGCATTTGCGACGGGACGCAATCCGCAGCATGCCTCGGTTGCGGTGACGCAAGGCATCCTGGACCTGCTCAATGACGAAGAACTGGAAGGAGTATTGGCGCACGAGCTCGGACACGTAAGGAACCGCGACATTCTCATCAGTTCGGTCGCGGCCACCCTGGCGGGCGCCATCACCATGCTGGCGCGCATGGGCTATTGGGCGTCCTTGTTCGGAGGCATGGGAGGGCGTGACGACCGCGATCGCGGTGGCGGCTTTACTTCGCTGCTGATGCTAATCCTGGCGCCCATAGCGGCCACACTGATCCAGCTCGCCGTTTCGCGCTCGCGCGAATACCAGGCGGATGCCACCGGAGCCCAGCTTACGGGTAACCCCTACGCTCTCGCCAATGCGCTCAAGAAGCTGGATGCGTATTCAAAGCGCATTCCGATGCAGGCTTCTCCTTCAACCGCGCACTTATTCATCGTGGCCCCTTTGCTGAGCGGTGTCAGTTTCGCCAACCTGTTCTCGACCCATCCCCCGATCGCCAAACGAATCGAACGCTTGACGGGGCGTCCGGCAGAATTGGATTCCTAGCCCTTCCAGATAACGCGAGCCGTATTCTTCCCCATACTAATCTTGATATCCCACACTGTGGGATGCTTGCGAAACGGAAGGCACAGCAACATCGGATGTGGTAGCGCCGCTAAAGCCCAGATGTAGTTTCCCACAGGCACCCGTTGCCATCGCCTGAACCTGAAATCCAAAATCGCCGGACGGTTCTGGCTAGTGAATTATTCTCCCCTGTACTTTGTTGTACTTACGTAATTTGGAAACGTCGAGTAGTGGGGTTTTGAGGATCCGTTGCGTTAGCACGCTAGTGGCGGTTTACAAACCGTTGTGCCGAGGTTGATAATAGTGTGGTGTCAGTAAGTAAACGTCAGGCCATTAACTCTTCAAAATCTTTCATGTCCCACGTTGTGGGAGGAGCTGTAACATATGGAATCCGTAGCAGACCATCCTGCGGAAGTCGACCATCGTGAGCGAATCTGGTTTTTTCCGAACAAATTCTGGCAAGCTACAAAGGACATGGCTCCGGAACAGGCTTCGGCCCTAATGCAGGAAGTTGAAGCCTTCGCCGCAGCAGGCAACGTGCAGGCGCTTAAGAAATATCCGTTTGTGTTTGTCGGAGATCCCTACAAGAAGAGCAAGCAGCCACCCGCTGCGTAATACTCAACCGTTTCTGGCTCAAGAGCCGGCGGCTAATTGTCTTGCGTTTCGTGCGGCGCGGGATGAGGTCGCCGGCTTCGCAAGCAACGGACGAATTCTGATCGTCAGCCCGCTGGACGCTTCCAACAAGTACCTGGCTCGGGCCAGCCGTTCCGCCGCGGGGCCAACTTCCTCCAGACCTTGCGCATAGACGTTCAGCGTTCCGTCGCTTTGCTGCACCAAAATCCGCGCAACTTTTCGATCGTGCAAAAAGTCGAAGGCATCGGCCAGTCTGAGAATACCCATAATCGGCAGCAGTTCTGTACGGCGTTTCACGCCTAGTCCCACAAAGTGGGAGTCCTGCGGGCCCGGCAACGCACCGCGGTGATAGCGTGCGACGGCGGCGACACAGCGCAAGTCTTCCTCACTCCAGCCGAGGGGCGGCTTCAGTCTGGTAATCAGGCGATAGCCGCGCTTGAGATGTCCGTCAGCGCTTTTGCCGCGTCCAACGTCATGAACGATCCCCGCAGCCTCTAGAATGCGGCGATGTCCGGCTCGGGTCGAGAGCAGATGACGTTGAGACAAGAAATCAAAGAATTGTAGCGCGATTCTGGTGACGTGCGCCGAATGTTGGACATCAGGATCCAGGAACGCCGACCATGTCCGCAACTTCTCCAACGCCGCCTTCTCCAGTGACGGTCCGCTGGGAAGCTCAGCACGCCAGGCGTGCCAGAGCGAACTCTTCCCCATCATCTTGTTGCGGTAGAGATCGAGCCTCTTTTGGCGTTCTTCCGCGATCTTCTTTTGCCAGCGTTCGCGATCTTCAGGCGTGATATCGGCATGCGCTTGGAGCAGGGAGCGCAGAACGTCAAGGTCGTGCACCTCTCCCAGCGCGTCTTGCAGATCCCGCAGATCAGGAGCCCATTTCTCGTGCCGTTGCGGAAGGAAGTTCTCGACGGTATAACGGAATCGCTTGATGCCGATGCGCAACTGATGGTATCCGACTTGGGTGCGGTTTCTCAGGGCCTGCCGATGCAGCGCATGGGCCTCAAGCAAGCGCTCCAGGGCGAGATGCTGAAACACCAATCCTTCCAGCGGCACTCTCCCAGTCCTTCCTGCCAGCTTTGCATTCAGGGCCGACCAGTGTTTGCGGTCAAACGCCCTAAGCGCTTCCTGTGCGGCGGCTTTTTGCTCGTTTTCCTTGTGCGACAGCGAATGCAAGAACAAGTGTCGAACGTGATCATCATCTTCGGACAGCCGAGCCACCCATTCCAACATCACTTGGGTGTCTCGCAACTCGCCCAGATTGCTGAAAAGCGGCCTACCTAATTTCTTCATCTGCTTCCATTCCGGATCGGGATCGACGGAGAGGAAGCCATCGGCCATCGAGCGGCAACGTCGAATGGCCACACGCAGGTCGTGTACCGGATCGGCGGCAAAATCCTGGCTGGCCTTGTCGCACTCCTCCAGCACGCGCTGCGCCCAGTAGGCGAGCCCGGCCTTCTTGTCGTGCGTGTGGGAGCCCGGCAGCATGAAAGCGCAACCCTCTAGCTTATTTATACAGCGATCCGGCAGGGAGAGACAGAACAGGATGTGGGCTGAACGGCACCGCTGCCGGCTACAAGTACACCCGCTCCGCACTGCGGAGATGTTTATAGCGTTCGAAAGCCTTGCGATCGCTCTCCAAGCCGAGCATCGACTTGATTGAACTGCCGCGGAAGGTATGCGACAACATTTTCCACCAGTTGCGGAACACGAACAGCGGGTCATGTGCAATCACCGCGGGGATGTGACGGGTCTTCATCCAGCGCTCGGCGCGCCATCGCTCATACTCGATCTCCTCCGGAAGCAAATGCTCAGTGGCAACCACGGCGGTCGTGCCGTCATATTCCTCTGTGTTCTCAATCACAATCAGATTGCGCGCGCGGAAGTCCTTGGTCATCGGGGTGCCAGGATACGGGGTGGGGTGCTGAATGTAGGGCCAATCCACATATTTGCTGGCAAATTCCAAATTGGTCTTGATGGATTCGCGGGTGTCATCGGGATTGCCGACGATCAACCCGCCAACCACGTACATTTTGTTCTTATGGAGGAAGTCTATTGCACGAAGTGTGGCGTTGCCAGTGCGACGGCCATCTTCGCGATACTCGTTCTTGGCGGCAGCTTTCAGGAACACGAGGTCGTCTTCGAGAACGTTCTCGATGCCGAGAAATACGTAGCGGAATCCGGCGCGGCGCATCAGGGGCGCCAACGTCTCGCCATGCATGGCGATGGGAGAGGTCATCGCCTGCACGGTGTACGTTATGTCGTTCAAGCCGGCATCGATGATGGCTTGGCACAATGCTTCGAAGCGGCGAAGGTTAAGCGTGATGTTGTCATCAACGATGAAGATGGCGCGCGCACCGTGGTCGCGCGCGTCGCGGATGTCGGCCAGTACGCGGTCGAACGAGTAGGTGTGGAAATTGCGGCCGCGCATCTCGATGATCGAACAGAAGCCGCAATCGAAGGTGCAGCCGCGCGAGGTCTCCACCACATCAATCGGCCGCCCCATCATCGTGTAGCCGTTCAGCACGCGCGCACTGCGCTTCGGGAGCCGGATCTCGTTGCCCTCGAGGCCGTGCACGGGACGGGCTGGGTTTTGGCGCCAACCGTCGCCGGTGCGATACGACAGGCCTTGAATGTCGTCGAAGCCATGGCTCCGTTCGATCGCGCGCAGCAATTCACGAAACGTGACTTCGCCTTCGCCGCGAACAATGTAGTCAATTCCGTTACCGCCCGCCATGTACGCTTCGGGCGCAAGGCTGGGATCGTAGCCACCTACGGCGATCCGCACCCCCGGACAAAGCGACCGCAACACCTCAACAATACGCAGCGAGGTTTTACGCTGGAAGGTCATCACCGAGAGGCCAACCACGTCGGGTTTGAACTCGCTCGCCAGCCGTTCAATAGTTTCGCGGACGTTTTGCTGTACCAGGATCAGGTCGGCGACCGCAACTTTGTGCTGCGGATCAATATTCCCAGCCAGTGACGTCAGCGCGCCATTCGGCATGCGCACCGCAACAGTGGGCATGTGCTCGAAAGAGTCGGGCATGGACAGAAGGAGAATATTCACAGCGTTACTTGGTGGCCCCCACAGCCGGGCACATTCTGTTGGCCTACATGCTACACCGAAAACGCCAGACTGGATGTCGCCGAATCAAATTCCTAGAGTTCCTCACTGGCTGAGAGAATGGTGGGTTGGCCGGTCCACAACCGGTTGCTCAGGCGGACCGCCACCCCCGGCCGGGACCTTCCGCGCAGCTTGCCCTGCGCCTCAAGATACGGTCCGACGAACCGGAAGCTCGTAGGAAGATGACGATAAATCTGCGGAAGCCAGCTCATCGCTCGCGCGGCGGAACGCTGCTCCCGCGCTCTGTAGGAGAGTTGGAACTCCTCGCGCAGGCTGGGCGGCAACAACTCGGTCGTTAGTGCCCGATACCAGAACGGCGGCCGTAGCCATAATCCAGCGCCGTCCAGAAGGCCGTGCGCCATGTCGCGCGCCGCGCCGCTCACCTTCAAGGTGTTCGAGTGCAACATGGATTCCAAGTAGCCGACGAAGTCCTGCCAACTCCCTTGCAACCCCTCCTTCGGAATGCCAAATAGCCCTGCCGTGGTGCGGCTCTCCGCGAGGTATTGCTCACGCTCCACCTGCGTCAGAGGCGGCAACACAAGCTCATAGGCCAGCAGTGCGCTGTCCACCAGGGTTGCGTACACCCAGCGCAACGCGCCCGCTTCGTTGGCTTCATACCCGGAACCTTCGGCAAATGGCCCTACTGTTTCCGGCATCTTCCCGCGAATGCTTTGATGACGACGATGTAAATGGCGCGCTGCGGTCACGGCCTGCTCCGTCGTACCGAAGGACATGGTGTACATGACCCGGAAAGTCTGATGGAATCGGCCAATGGGATCGTGCAGCGTTCGGGAATGCTCCGCGATCGCCGCCGCGACCCAAGGATGCGCCAACTGCAGCAACGCCGCTCGTCCGGCGGCCAGAAACAATGCCGACTCGCGATTGATCTTCCAACTAACGGAATCAGGCCCGAGGATCCTCCCGGAAGCACCGGCACCCGAGAGCTTCACCTCGTCGAGTAGGCGCTCCAGGTCGGCAGTGGAAACCATGTGCGAATCGCGCGCTGCCATATGGTTGTATGGTATCCCCAGGGTGCCGGAGAGCGCTTGAAGCACGGATTTACGCGGCTGCTCACGAATATAATTGTTGTTCTGGGTTCATCCCCGACATTTCCTGTTTCTTGCCGCCCGTCAAAAGGGTTACCATGGCCCGGTCTCGTCACCCGTTTGGGTGATTGCAGTCACAGCCAGAATGCCCGCGCGGGGGTCAAATAGTAACGGTAACCAACCCAATATGTTCGCCTCCTTTCTATCTGCGAACGATCTCACCGCAGTACATTCCGAAAATATATCTATAAGGTTCCAGGAGGACCTCCAATGAGTGTAACCACCACTGCGCCCGCGATTAAGACCCCGGGCAACTACCTCAACGACGTCATGACCCTGGTGAAGGCCAAGAACCCCGCCGAGCCAGAATTTCACCAGGCAGTACAGGAAGTGTTCGACTCCTTGCGCCTCGTACTGGATAGGCATCCGGAATACATCTCGGCCAGGATCCTGGAGCGGGTCGTAGAGCCCGAGCGGGTCCTGATGTTCCGGGTTCCGTGGTTTGACGACCAGGGCACGGTCCAGATCAATCGCGGCTTCCGCATTGAGATGAACAGCGCCATCGGCCCCTACAAGGGCGGTCTGCGCTTCCATTCCTCGGTCAACCTCGGCATCCTGAAGTTCCTCGCCTTTGAGCAGGTTTTCAAGAATTCGCTGACCACGCTGCCCATGGGCGGCGGCAAAGGTGGATCGGACTTCGATCCCAAAGGTAAGAGCGACAACGAAGTCATGCGTTTCTGCCAGAGTTTCATGACCGAGCTCTGCCGCCACATTGGCCCCGACACCGACGTACCCGCCGGCGATATCGGAGTGGGCGGACGCGAGATCGGCTTCCTGTTCGGCCAGTACAAGCGCATCCGGAATGAATTCACCGGCGTGCTCACCGGCAAGGGCTTGAACTGGGGCGGTTCGCTGATCCGTCCAGAAGCTACCGGCTACGGCTGCGTGTATTTCGCGAAAGAAATGCTGAAGACCCGCAAGGAAACCTTCGACGGCAAGATCTGCCTGGTCTCCGGCAGCGGCAACGTTTCGCAATACACCGTCGAGAAGCTGCTTGATCTGGGCGCGAAGCCGGTCACAGTTTCCGACTCCGACGGCGTCATCTACGATCCCGACGGCATCGATCGCGAAAAGCTGGCCTGGATCATGGAACTGAAGAATGTGAAACGCGGCCGCATTCGCGAGTATTCGGACCAGTACAAGAAAGCCATCTTCATGCCCACCGACATGAAGCTTGGCTACAACCCGCTATGGAACATCAAGGCGGATTGCGCGTTTCCGAGTGCCACCCAGAACGAAATCAACGCCAAGGACGCGACCAATCTCATCAACAACGGGATCAAGGTCGTTGCCGAAGGCGCCAACATGCCGAGCACGCTGGAAGCCACCAAGCTGTTCCTCGAGGCCAAAGTCCTCTATGGTCCAGCCAAGGCGGCGAACGCTGGCGGCGTGGCTACTTCCGGCCTCGAAATGTCCCAAAACAGCGCACGGCTGAGCTGGACCCGCGAGGAAGTGGACGATCGTCTGCACAAAATCATGATCGCCATCCACCAGACCTGCTTCGAGACCGCCGAGACCTACGGGACCCCCGGCAATCTGGTGAACGGCGCCAATATCGGCGGCTTCATCAAGGTCGCCAACGCCATGTTGGACCAGGGACTTGTGTAATCTCCTGATTGTCATGCGGGGCGGAGAAATCTGCCCCGCGTTTTTTGTCCGCTTCTGAACACAGCTTCCAGAATTGAACAGCGGCCCCAGCCCGCTGCCCCAGTATCCCGCCGTATGTCGTTTGGTCCCGAGCACCTACCGAACTCGAGATGTGGCCGTCCAAACGCAAGCATCAGGTGAGGCGGAGGGTATTGATGCAGACGTTTCTTCAGGATCTTCGCTATGGGCTTCGTCAACTAAAGAAGAGTCCCGGGTTCACCGCAACTGCCATCCTCTCGCTGGCGCTAGGCATTGGCGCTACGACAGCGGTCTTCAGCGTCGTCTATGCGGTCCTGCTCGATCCCTACCCTTACGCTGACTCCGACCGCATGGTGCATCTCTTCGCCAAAGATAAGGCCTCAGAAGATCGCTGGATCGGTCTGACTGGGCCACAGTATCAGCAGTACCGCAATGCGAAGTCCGTCGAGAGTGCGGTGGCGGAAGACCAGTGGAACCTGACCACCACGGGCGGTGAGCTTCCCGAGGATGTGAACGCGGTTTACCTCACAGGGAATGGCTTCAATCATTTTGGCGTGCCGGCGTTGCTAGGACGCGGACTGATCCCCGGTGATGCTCCCGAAGGTCAGGACCCACAACCCGTCGCGGTGCTGGGCTACAAGTTCTGGCAACGTCACTACAACTCCGAGCCTGACGTTGTGGGAAAGACGATTCAACTGGTCCACAAGAACTACACCATCGTCGGGGTGGCCCAGCCGCGTTTCACCTGGGGCGATGGCGATGTATATCTGCCGTTGAAAGTGTCGGCTGATCCCAGCCGGAGGTTTCAGGTCGATACCAAACTCAAACCGGGCGTGAGCCATGCCATGGCCAACGCTGAGTTCCAGTCCCTCTTCGAGCAATTTGCCAAGGAGACGCCCACTCATTTTCCAACCGACGGTTTCAAGGTGGCAGTGCGCGGGCTTAACGATCAGTTCATAAAGCAAATCGGGAGCACTCTAGTGCTGCTGCTAGGTGCAGTGGGACTGCTGTTGGCAATTGGCTGCGGTAACGTTTCGATCTTGCTGCTGGCCCGCGGCACGGCGCGGGAGCACGAATTTGCGGTGCGATCAGCTGTGGGCGCCAGCCGGTCGCGCATCGTGCGGCAGCTGCTCACAGAATCACTCGTGTTGGCGCTGAGCGGGGCCGCTCTGGGAGTATTGCTCGCCTACCGCACGGTGTCCCTGATCGTTACCTGGCTACCCGAGTTCTCGTTCCCGCACGAAGCGGCGATCCGGATCAATCTACCGGTGCTCTGCTTCAGCGTAGCGCTGGCGATTCTTACCGGTGTCTTCTTCGGACTATCGCCGGCCATGCAACTGAGCCGGCCTGAAGTTTCACAGGTGATGCAGGCGAGCATGAAAAAGGTAACTGGCGCCGTTCGCGGTAGGCGCACCCACAATGCGCTGATCGCGGGACAGATCGCCCTGACTCTTCTGCTGCTCGCCAGCGCCGGAGCGGCCATCCAGGGGTTTATCAGGCTCAATCACCTTCATTTGGGCTACAACCCGCACAACGTAATGTCGGTTGGCATACCGGTGCATGACAACACCTACACCACCTGGGAGAAGCGATCCACCTATTTCGACCAATTGCTACAGAAAGTAGGGGCCATGCCGGAAGTGGTCTCCGCCGGTCTGTCAACAAATGCAACGCCGCCCAATAATGGGTTTGACAACAAATTTGAAATCCTCGGCAAACCAGCCCTGGCGGAGCAGCGGGCGCGACTTAACTTCGTCAGCGCCGAGTACTTCCCGGTCCTGCAAATTCCCCTGATGGCGGGCAGAATCTGGGACCAGTCCGAGACTAAGCGCGGGGCCAAGTTGGCAGTCATCAACGAAACCCTGGCAAAACAATATTTTCCTGATGGCGATGCTGTGGGTCACCAAGTCCGTATGCCCGATCTCAAGGGCGAACCACCGCTGACGCTGACCGTCCCGGAGAGCGACAGCTGGATCCAGATCGTGGGGGTTGTGGGGGACGCCTTCGACGACGGATTGGGCAAGCCCGTTAAGCCGGGAATCTACGTTCCTTATACCACCGCACTACCCATGTGGACGCAGATTCTGGTGCGTACCAACGTGCCACCGTTATCGATTCTTACGGGAGTGCGCGAGCAGATCCACTCGGTGGACGCCGACCAGCAAGCCGAAGGGCACGTGCGTAGCCTGGAAGATTGGATCGCGACCCAGCCGGAGTGGGCGCGAGAACACCTGATCGCGATGTTGTTTGGCGCCTTCGCCGTGCTGGCCCTGATCCTGGCAGCAGTCGGCTTGTATAGCGTGGTGTCCTACAGCGTGGCACAACGCACCAACGAGTTCGGCATCCGTATGGCGTTGGGGGCGCAGCGTCGTGACGTGCTGCAAATGGTCTTGTTCTCCACGACATTCAGTGTCGGCAGCGGACTTCTGGTGGGCGTCGTTTTGAGTCTCGGGCTCAGCCGGGTCATGGAGCATTGGGCACAGGGCAATTCCATCCATTCACCGCTTCTGCTGGGAGTGACCGTGTTGCTGGTCGCCGTGGCTGCCGTGGCGTGCCTCCTCCCTGCCCATCGTGCCTCCACCGTGGACCCTATGAAGGCCCTGCGCTATGAGTAATGGGACGGCGTAGGCTGTTGCCGCTGGTTTTGCTACACTCGCCATCGGATGTTGTCGGTCCCCAAGCAGTTGGCGCCAAACGCGTCCGCGTTGAATCTGTCGATTTACTTCGCGGGATCGTGCTGGTCCTCATGGCGCTGGACCATGTCCGCGAGTTTCTGGGCAAGCCCGGCGGGAGTCCTACTGACCCGGCCACCACGACCATCCCACTATTTCTTACTCGATGGATCACCCATTTCTGCGCGCCGGTTTTCTTTCTGCTTGTGGGCACGGGCGCATATCTTGCGCTGCGCAGAAGATCAACCCTCGGGTTGTCACGGTTCTTATTTACTCGCGGCCTCTGGTTGATCTTCCTGGAACTGGTGCTGCTGCGCTGTTTCGGTTGGCAGTTTAATTTCGACTTCCAACTGACGCCGGTGGGCATTTTATGGGCTTTGGGTTGGGCGATGATTGTCCTCTCGGCGTTGGTCTATCTCCCCGCATCATGGGTGACGGCATTTGGCGTTGTGATGATCGCGACGCACAATCTTCTGGATTCTGTCCGTTCTTCCAATCCGCTATGGTCCATCCTTCACGCTCCTGCCGTCATTCTGGCCACTCCGCAGCATGTGGTTTTCGTAGCCTACCCTCTGATCCCGTGGGTGGGAGTGACGGCCGCGGGCTACGGCCTTGGACAGATCTATAGCTGGCCGGCAGGCCGGCGAAAGGCCTTCTTTTTGCGACTGGGTTTCGCGCTTACTGCTGCCTTCATCGTGCTTCGCGGCCTTAACGTGTATGGTGATCCGAACCGCTGGAGCGCGCAGACGGTCCGCAGCCTTTACCGTGCTCTCATTTCTGAACACCACCAAATATCCCCCGTGAAACGTGTCGCTCTGGCGGGGATCTCTAAAGGACGATGAAGCTCAGATGCCTGGGAGATTGGGCTGACCCGGGTCACGTTTGTTGGGAAGAAACACCGCTACTGTTCCTGCTCATGACGCTTAGACGGCCCGGCGATGGTGGTGCTGTGGCACTTGGAAAAAGGTATGCGGGCGATCGATGGCCGGACCCGACGTGCTCGCTGACCCTGCTGCAACCCGTGCTCACTATCGGCAAGGTAAGCCGATGTTCTACTACTTCTGCACGATCCCGGCTCATCCATCTGATGTGGCGTTCAGGCGAAGACCAGCGAATGGCGATTACCCCACCCAACAGCGACGGGTCCCGCAAAACGGCGCCTTTTTGGCTTTCGTCCCGGAGCAGGATGCGAATGGAATCCGAGTGGCGGAGGACGGTTTCTTAGTCTTACTCACCAATAATGCTTGGCAGACGATCCGCGAATCGCTCATCGTCAGGCACGGCTGTATCGTTACACTCGCTGAGTGGGAGGAGTAGCACTGGATGTTCGAATCCCCGGCCATTGGTCAGTATCACCAGCCCGGTGACTGGTAAGCCTCCAGCCGCGGATGGAGGGCTCTTTGAACCTTCAATCACCTGGTCTGAAAGAACGAGGCGCTAGTAAGTTCAGGCAGGGTCCTCTTTGCTTTGCCGCTGTACGAGACCTGCAGTGAAATACCATCTGCCCTGGATCTGGGCGGCTAGTGGTCAATGCGATTGAGAATGCTGTCGATATCCGCTTTCCACTGTACGCCGAAACGCAGCAGCAATCCCTGAGCTCAGTTATCTTTCATAGACTCCGCAAGAACACGAAATACAAGTTCTTGCAAATCCGGAGCTAACTGAGGATGTGCCTTCTTGTGACGCATTCACACTCGACTGTGACATATTTCCTCGGAGCTTGCGCACACCCGACGTAGAATCTCACTGGGGGAAAGGGTGGAGCGCCGGCGGCGGCGGGTAAAGTTGACTACCGCGCGGCCAGTACCCGACGCTCCTCAGCCGGAGCGCCTGTTTGATGCTTTCGAGAACTTGATGCCATTCCGCGTGAACGACATCCTGCTGGTCTCAAGCCTTTACGACTCTTTTATTCTGCGGGAGGACGGCCGCCTCAACGAGTTGCTGATTGGCGAGTCTCTGGAACTGGATCTGCACCAGGTCCCCGGAGTCACCCACGTCTCGACCGGTAAGGAAGCCCTGGCGCTGGCGCGCTCCGAGCCCCGCTACAACCTGATCGTTACCAACCTGCAAATCGCGGATATGGATGCCGCGCAGCTGGCGCGCGAGGTCAAGGCTGCCGATCTCGACGTGCCCGTCGTAGTGCTTGCATATGACTACCGCGAAATCACGCATTTCCTGGCTCGCAATCCGCAAACTGGCGTCGAGCGTATCTTCCTCTGGCAAGGCAATGCCCGTATTCTCATCTCGATCGTCAAGTACATCGAGGACAAGCGTAACGTCCATCACGACGCCATAACCATGGATGTGCCGGTGATCCTGGTGGTGGAAGACGATATTCGCTACTACTCGTTGTTCCTGCCTGTCATCTACACCGAACTCATCAGCCAGTCGCGCCGCCTGCTCAGCGAAGGAGTCAACGCCGCCCACAAGCTAGTGCGCATGCGCGCGCGACCCAAGATCCTGCTGGCCTCCAATTACGAGGACGCAGAGCGCGAGGCAAGAAAATACCGCGACCACCTGCTCGCCGTGGTCTCCGATGTCGAGTTTCCCCGAGACGGTGTTATGACCGCCGAAGCCGGCTTCGAGTTGGCCCGCACGATTCGGGACCTCGTGCCCGACGTGCCTATCGTGCTGCAATCGAGCCACACCGAGTTCATGGAGCGCGCTCATCAGGAAGAGCTTGGGTTTCTCCAGAAGCGCTCTCCTACATTGCTCGGAGACCTGCGGCAGATTCTCACCGAGCAGGTTGGTTTCGGAGACTTTGTCTTTCGCCTGCCAGACAAGAAAACAGAAGTCGGCCGGGCCAGCGATCTCAATACCCTGGAGGTCCTGCTGGCTTCGGTTCCGGCGGACAGTATCGCCTATCACGGTGAGCGGAACCATTTCTCTCATTGGCTGATGGCGCGAACCGAATTCGGACTCGCGCAGAAGCTCCGCCCCCGTAAGGTTTTCGACTTCAAGGATATCGAACACCTGCGTCGGGATCTCATCGAATCCATCGCCGAGTATCGCCGGGAGCAGGGTCAAGTACTAATTGGCGAGTTCAACCCAGCCACGTTTCAGCCGGCCGGTGCGTTCTTTCTCCAGGTTGGCGGCGGTTCTCTTGGAGGAAAGGCCCGTGGCTTGGCCTTCATACGTCACTTGCTGCATCAGCGACGCGTCGGACGCCGCTACTCGGGTATTCGAATCGGCGTGCCGGCTACCCTGGTGCTGACTACGGAGGTGTTCGACAGCTTTCTCCGCGACAACGACCTTCTCGATCTCGCCCTGCACGGTACCGACGACGATGTAATCGTGCACCGCTTCCTGGAGGCGACCTTCCCGATCACTCTGATTGACAAACTCTTGGGCTTCCTGCAGGAGGTGCGCTATCCGCTCGCCGTACGCTCGTCGAGCTTACTGGAGGACTCGCAGTACCAGCCTTTCTCGGGCGTATACGAAACTTTTATGTTGGCCAACCAGAGCGCTGACATCCAACTGCGCCTGGAACAGCTCCTGGAAGCGATCAAGCTGGTGTATGCCTCCACTTTCAGCCAGCACGCTAAGGCCTATGTTCGCGCCACGCCCTATCGTCTGGAAGAAGAGAAGATGGCCGTGCTTCTCCAGCAGATTGTAGGCACGACACACGGCAATCGCTTCTATCCTGATTTTTCGGGAGTGGTGCGCTCTCGCAACTTCTATCCTCATCCGCCGATGCGGGTGGAAGACGGTTTTGCCGCCGTCGCTCTGGGACTCGGCCGCTCCGTCGTCGGGGGCGGTAAATGCCTGACCTTCTGCCCGCGGTATCCGCAGAATCTGGTGCAGTTTTCCTCCGTCGATGACATCCTGGCAAACTCACAGACGGAATTCTGGGCCCTCGAACTGGAACACGCGGCTCGCGACGGAGATCCAGCGGCGGATCTGCGCGAGGTCGCATTCCGGCTGAATGTTGCCGAAGCTGATGGAACCTTGCAAATGCTGGGCTCCACATACTCGGTGGACAACAATGCTGTTTATGACGGGCTCAGCCGGCGTGGTCCGCGCATTGTTAGCTTCGCACCCATTCTCAAGTACTGCCTCTTTCCGCTGCCCGGGATTCTCGATCAACTCATGCGCATCGGTGAAGACGCACTGGGCCGCCCGGTCGAGATCGAGTTCGCAGTACGCCTTCCGCGGGTGCCCACTGAAACTGCCGATTTCGGATTTCTCCAGTTGCGTCCTCTGGTTATGTCGCGCGAAGGCGAGGACGTTCGCCTCGAGGAAGTGGCAACGGCCCGCCTCGTCTGCCAAAGCTCGCAGGTGCTTGGGCACGGCCGCGTGCAGGACCTGCGTGACGTGGTGGTGGTTGACTTCCACCGCTTCGAACGTGGGCAAAGCGTCGAGGTAGCGCAAAGCGTTGCCCATTTCAACGCCAAGCTCAGCGACAGTGGTACGCCCTATCTATTGATTGGTGTCGGACGCTGGGGTTCGAACGAATCCTGGCTCGGCATCCCAGTGGCTTGGGACCAGATCTCCGGCGCTCGGGTGATTGTCGAGTCGGGCTTCCGCGATTTTCGCGTCGTCCCGTCGCAGGGCAGCCACTTCTTTCAGAACCTGACCGCGTTCCAGATCGGCTATTTCACCGTCAACCCTGATGCCGGCGAGGGCTTCGTCGATTGGGACTGGCTCACAGCCCAACCCGCCGTCGAGGAGAACGGCTGCGTACGCCAACTGCAATTCCCCTCACCGCTGGTGGTACTGATGAATGGCAAGACAAGCGAAGGGATCATCTTTAAGCCGGAGGGAGCGCCGTAAGAAGGCAAAAAGGCCTTTGGTCTTCTTTCCGATTCATGGCAAGGTTACTTGCGTAGATGCGATGGCCCGTCACTGACTTGCGCCGGGGATTTCCACTCTCTTCCCCGCTGGTATCTCCGAAAGGCTCTTCGAAACTACCTCGGCAACCAGGGCATTACCGGCGGAGTTGTAGTGGATGTCCCCAAAGATGAAGTAATCCAGATACCAGCAACCCGGCTCCATCCTTGGACATTCTGCCTTGGCAGCGAGAAATGCCGGAAACAGTGAGACGAAGCGTTTGCACTTTCCGGCACACCATTCGCGCCAGATCTTCACCTGACGGGAATCCTCCGTATCGTGCGCGATTTGGCTTGGCCACGGATAAACAACGATGCTGATGGGAATGTTGCGTTGGGCCAGTTCCTGCCAAAGAAGGTCCATCTTCGCTTTCTCTTTGGCAATGCCGCCCTCCAGCCCGAGCGGAGCGTAACCGGTTTCGAACGGCTGACTGTCCGACACCTTGCGATAGGTCCATGCACCCCGCTCCTGATCGAATTCGTTACCGTCGTCTCCGCGGTCCAGATGGTAGTAGCCGAGGCGGACCGTGTTCCTCTCAAAGAACTCGATAATGTCGTCGGTGATTAGAAGATGCTTGGTAATCCATTGGCGCAGGTTGGAGTATCGACCGTTGTCTGTGAACTTCCGGTCGGGAATCGCGACTGCGCCGGAAGAACCTTTGTCCCGGTAGAGAGCAGCCTCGTCCTGAGCGTCTGAGATATCGATGAAGACGATCACTTCGTCAATCGCAATTCCCTTCTGAAGGACCAGGCGTGCTGTGTTGAGATAATTCGAGGGCGAGTAGGCCCCCATGCTTCCATTCAGAGAAATCGTATTGCGGAAAATTGGCGGCAATTCGACCGACAAACGTATCTTCCCAAGCCGTCATGCCTTCGGCATGCGAATCTCCCAGAATCAGCACCCTCGGCTTGTCATCGGTCCGCGGAACATCACGAACTCTGTCGTCGCGAAACCCGAGATTGTTGGTGAACATCGGATATGACGACTTGCCCCACAGGCGAATGCATGAACAGTTCGGCTCCAAGGCGAAGAAACGAACCGGATCACGAGGAGCGAAGCAATACCCTTGCGAACCTCCCGAGACGACCGAACCTTGGAGCACCGAGGTGTAAAAGTAGTCGAAAGTAAGGAATACGGCGCCGCTGAGAAGAGCCGAAAGTAGAAACAAGAAGAATCTGGACGCACGTCTGCGGCCCTGAGAGTGAGCACCGGATCTTCCCGCGTTCGTCTCCAACGCGCTCACGAGTCGATGGTCTCTCAACAATGCTTACTTCTCGCGGGTGATATGGATGTCATCCCAGTAAATAATCCCGGAACCCGGACCGCGCAATAGATGAAGGCGAATCGTTCCTTCCCGTCCTGCCGTGAAGGATTGAGAAACATTCTGCCAGTCCCGGCCGACTTTCACGAAAGGAGAAGAGCTGGCGACGTTGTCGGTCGGGTCATAAGCGGTGAGTTGCACCGGTGCAGTTGCATTAGGAGAGCCTGATACCCAGGCAGAAACGATATAAGTCGCGCCCGGCTCGAGCGAAGTCACGTCCTGATAGACACTGCCGGTTCCACTTTCCGCGAGGCTATGCGTTCCGCTGTGGGCACGTTCAGTGTTGGCGGCGGCATTTACTTCCCAGACTGGCGACCAAGGGGAAATGTCACCCTCTTCGAAGCCCGCATTCGCGATGGCGTTGTCCAGGCGAGCCTCGGGGGTCATCAGGACCGGGCTAAGCCCGAAGTCGGTTTTGGTTGAGCAGAGAATGACGCGATCAAGATCGTGGCACTTGCCCGGCCCGGTTGGACCTTGCGCGATGCGAGCGGCCAGTTCGGGTGTCACCACGTAGGCGGAATCTGGAGAGAGGCCCTGCTCCGAGAGCGCCGCAATGGATTGATGGCAATGCCAATCGCGCGCGACTTCAGTGTAGCGGGCTGACTGGTAGCTGTTGGTCCGCATCTTCTGACTCGACCGACAGGTACCCGAAAATCCTGTAACTCTCGGGGCCGAGCGGCGCGGCGCCGCCTCCACATTGCCAAGCCGGAAGAACAATGAGGTTCTGGTGCACCGAGCCCAGCCTGGACCAGATTGGCGACTTCAGCGGAGATGGATGGGCTTCACTGATGGTTGTGCGCACCCAGTGACGAAGCGATTGTGTGTCGGCAATTTGCACGAGGAGAGCGCACGTGAGCAATATGTTTGCCCACATTCTGCGTAAGAACAGAAATGGTGCGGCGAGCACCACCACTAGAATCAAGTAGTAGGGCGTCCAGAACAGGCGTCCGCTTGCCCGCAGAGACGCGAGATAAGGAGACAACTTCCCGCCCGGATCCAAGTCCACCAGCGTTCTCGACCCAAGCGTGATCCTGGTCGAAAGGGCCAGAAGTGTAAGCACCCCGCAGCAAAGCAGCAGAGGCACAAACCCGCGGATGTTCAGCGGCGGCAGCTTGCTCCTGCGCAAAACGGACAGCGCGAATACGATTAGTGCAATAGCTAGAACGCCGACGCCCAGGTAGTTATAGCCCTCGTACTGTCCGGAGGTTGCTCCCGGCAGCCGGGGAAGCAGAATGGATGTCCAGCCGCGTGGATCCACGGGCGAGAGAAGATTCAGGGAGAAGACGCGATACCCGCCGGTCGTATAGCCGCGACCTCCTTCAATGACGAGACCGAGCGAGTAAGCCACTACGAATCCGCTCAGGCAAAATAGGATAAACGTGCCGGCCGCCCGGGAAAGTGTCAGCCTTTTCTGCCAGAGCAAGCTGACAACACCAGCAACCAGCACCATCAACACCTGGAATGCAATGTAGGGATTGATGCCGACCGAGATCCCCGCCAACGCGGTCCCAGCGATCACGAACTTCCGAACTGATGGGTGGCCCGTCTGAGCTTTGCTTCCGGGACTAGGCAGATTGAATTCCTGCTGCGCTTGCAGGAACAATAGCAACGCCGCTAGCAGCAGCCAATGGTTGCTAAGCGAGTAATGTCCCATGAACCGGTAATTCAGCGGCGGCGCAAGCAGGAAGAACAGGCTGCACAGTGCGATTCCCAGCAGGTTCGTTCCAATAATCAGTCGGAAAATCCGGAACGCGAAGAAGAACTGCAGGGCACACGCCAGCACCACCTCGAAGCCAAAGTATTGCATGGGTTCGGGCAGCAGAGGCGAGAACGGCTTCAGCGCGACCGCCAACAAAGGATTCAGGTCCAGCAGGGCGACAGACTCTCCCACCGGGTAGCCCAGCCTGTCGGTATAGGTGAGCGGCCAATGAATGTGAGGGTCCTGCCGAAATAGCTCCCATCCGATGTAGTGATAAGCCGGATCAACCGTCACCCAATCCACGTTGCGCGGATTCAGCGGATCGGGTCCCATCACAATCAGGGCGTACAGCAGACCAGCTGCGAGTGCAATTGCGAGATCGAACCACAGTGAACCAGTCCTCGCACGGCCAGACGGGCCATTCACAACCTTGGGAAAAATAGCTTGCGGTTGTGGCAAGTCAGTGGCTGGAGGGGTCATCTGGGTTCCCATGGGTGGAGAGGCGCTTGAGGAAAGAGAGTACCACAGGCCCGTCCACCGCTCCCGCCCCCGGGGAAGGCAAGAATAGAGAATTTGCTTATGAGAATCTGAATCTTTTGATAACTCTTATCATCCAACAATCATGCGCCGGGAGACTTACAACGAGTTTCGTCAGTTGTGCCGAGAGCATAATCTGGCGGCGACACACCAGAGGCAAAAAATCTACGAAGCGCTGGTGTCACGACCCGGACATTATTCGCCGGAGGAGATCTACGAGCAGGTAAAACAAGACTTGCCGTCGATCTCACTCGCGACGGTCTATAAGAACCTCAAGATCTTCGTGCATGCCGGTATGCTGCACGAAGTCAGCCCTCATCATGGCGCATGGCGCATCGATACCAACCGCCATCCGCATCATCATCTGGTTTGCACGCGTTGCCGTTCCATCACCGACCTGCCCGTCAATTCGCTCGCTCCTGTAAAGCTGCGGGGCGCAGTGCCTTCCGGCTTCAGGGTGGAGAAGTTTAGTATTGAGTTGCAGGGTATCTGCAAGACCTGCGCTGCAACTGAATTCAAATCGTAATAACTTATATACGAAACGGAGATAGACATGTTAGGCATAGGAGAGCAATTTCCTGATTTCAGTCTTACTGCAACCGTTACTATCAATAAAGACAACGCTTTCAAAACCATTACGAACCAGGATTACCAGGGCAAGTGGAGAATTTTCTTCTTCTGGCCGAAGGACTTTACCTTCGTTTGCCCGACCGAGATCGCAGCATTCGGCAAGCTGAACAAGGAGTTCCGGGACCGCGATGCCCAGATACTGGGCGGCAGCATCGACTCAGAGTTTGTCCACCTGGCGTGGCGTAACAATCATCCCGACCTGAAAGATCTCCCGTTCCCCATGCTTTCCGACATCAAACGTGACCTGTGCTCGACCCTCGGTATCCTCGATGAGAAGGAAGGCGTGCCACAGCGTGCGACCTATGTTGTTGACCCGGACAACGTCATTCGCTTCGTGTACGTAACCGACCTTTCCGTGGGCCGCAACCCACAGGAAGTTCTGCGCGTGCTTGACGCACTCCAGACCGATGAACTTTGCCCCTGCAATTGGCAAAAGGGCCAGGAAACGATTCACGTCTAGCGGCTATTCATAGGGCTCCGCTCGGATGGGCGGAGCCCCTATCCTCTGCAGAACGCCCCGTTGGTAGCCCAATGTTGAATGGGGGTACGCGATATGCATCATTCGCTCAGCGACGAAGCCCTCGATCAAATCTTTCGCCAGGCACGCACCCACACGGCGTGGCTGGACAAGCCCGTCAGCGACGACACACTGCGGCAGATTCATGACCTGATGAAGTGGGGACCGACCAGCGCCAATACAAGTCCCGCTCGATTTCTTTTTCTGCGCACTCCGGAAGCCAAGCAGAAGCTATTGCCGGCCCTGGCGCCGGGAAATGTTGAGAAAACGATGAAAGCGCCGGTGACGGCGATCATCGGCTACGATTTGCGATTCTACGACAAGCTGCCCGAGCTCTTTCCACATAGCCCAAAAATGCGCGACTTGTTCGCCAACAGCCCGGAGCTAGCTGAGCTAACCGCCAAACGCAACTCCAGCTTGCAGGGCGCGTATCTGATCATTGCCGCCCGTGCGTTGGGACTCGATTGTGGCCCTATGTCAGGTTTCGACAACTTCAAGGTGGACCACGCGTTCTTCGGAGCCGGTCGCGAGGAACACGGCTGCGATCAGGAGTTCTTCCCCACGACGCATGTGCGCTCGAATTTCCTTTGCAATATCGGGTACGGCGATCCGGGGAAGGTGTTGCCGCGAAACCCACGGCTGGGCTTTGACGAAGCCTGCGTGCTTCTGTAATGCATGTGGCAAAGCGATTTCTTAAGGAGAGTCCCATGAAACTTGACGGAGTCATTGAAAACCTGCCTTCCTATGCGAAGGACCTGAAGTTGAATTTCTCTACCGTCGTGAGGCAACAAACGGACATGACGGAGCAGCAGCTATGGGGGGCAGTGGTTGCCTCCGCGGTTGCCTCACGCAATGAGCAGTTGATCGAGGCGGTGCTGCAAGACGCGGCAACCCACTTGACGCCCGAGGCCCTGGAAGCGGCTCAGGGGGCTGCGGCCATTATGGCGATGAACAATGTCTTCTATCGCTTCCGTCACCTGACTTCCAATGAGAAGTACGGCACCATGCGCTCTGGATTACGCATGAACGTGATGCGCACTCATGGCATTGATCCCCTGGATTTCGAACTTTGGGCCACGACGGTGTCAGCCATCAACAATTGCGGCGCATGCGTTGACTCCCACGAAAAATCGCTGCGTGAAAAGGGCATCAGCGAAGAGAAGATCCTTGCAGCGGTGCGGATCGCGGCGGTAGTGCAAGCGATCGCCGTCGTGCTCGACGCCGAAGTGGTGAAGATGCCGCAGTTAACGCCCTAGCGTCGATGCTCATTTCACCGCAGGCGTAAAATACCAACATTCGGCACTCAGGATGGCAGCCGTGACCCTGGGAGGTCGAGTCCTTGAGCAATCTTCCTCAGACGTTGGATGAGCTTCGTCGCAGCCAGCAATTTTCCGAATCCCAAGTGCGCAACCGGCGCGTCAAGGACGAGATGCGCGACAATCTCATGGCGCGCGTGCGTTCTGGCGGGTCGATTTTCCCCGGCATAGTCGGCTATGACGACACAGTCGTCCCCCAGATCGTCAACGCGGTCCTGTCGCGGCACAATTTCATTCTTCTGGGATTGCGCGGACAGGCGAAAAGCCGTATCCTCCGCGCCCTTACCAGCCTCCTCGATCCGCACCTGCCGTATCTGCGCGGCTGCGAAATCCACGATAATCCGTTCGCTCCTATCTGCCGCCGTTGCCGCGAGCTGCTGGCCGGCAATCCTGAGGCAGCTTCGATCGCGTATCTCACGCCGGAGGAGCGCTACGTCGAGAAGCTGGCAACGCCCGATGTCACCATCGCGGACTTGATTGGCGACATCGATCCCATCAAAGCGGCCAAGGGGGGGCACGAACTCGGCAGTGAGTACACCGTGCACTACGGGTTACTGCCGCGGGCCAACCGTGGAATTTTCGCCATCAATGAACTGCCCGACCTCGCCGGCAAAATTCAGGTCGGACTGTTCAACATCATGCAGGAAGGCGACGTACAGATTAAAGGCTACCCGGTGCGCCTAGGGCTCGATGTCGCGCTGGTTTTCACGGCCAATCCCGAGGACTACACGGCACGCGGCAAGATCATCACTCCGCTGAAGGACCGCATTGGTTCCGAGATTCGCACACATTATCCGGCGACTGTCGAAGAAGGCATTGCTATTACCGCGCAAGAGGCTTGGACAGAACGCAACGGTCATCAACTTCAGGTCCCGACCTTCGTCAGCCAAGTGATCGAGCAGATTGCTTTTGTCGCGCGCGAGGACAAGCGCATCGACAAGCGATCCGGCGTGAGCCAACGACTGCCGATCAGCGCCATGGAAAACGTCGTTTCCAACGCCGAACGGCGCGCCATTCGCTGGGGAGAAAAGCTGGTTGTGCCACGCATCGGCGACATCTACGCAGCCATGCCCGCCATGACCGGCAAGCTCGAACTGGAGTACGAAGGCGAGTTGAAAGGCGCCGACACGGTGGTGCGCGAGATCATTCGCTCGGCTGTTGCCCGCACCTACGATAAGTATTTCCACGGCAACAGCAGCATGAATCAGGTGGTGCAGTGGTTCGATCTCGGCGGCGAGATTCAGATGCGCGACTCCGCCAGCGCACAGGAGATGCTGCACAAGCTGCGCAGCATTCAAGGCTTGCTCGACAAGCTCAGCGCGCTCGGGCTGAGCGGCAAAGAACCATCAGAGGTGCTGGTGTCGGGAGCGGAGTTCATCCTGGAAGGCCTGTATGCGCACAAGCGCATCGGCCGTAGCGAGGAGCGGACTTTCACCGCCGGCGAAAAACAACCGCCCCGCGAGAAGCCGCGCATGCGCGATGAAGACGACGAAGTCCCCGACCTCCGCCGGCACAGAAGGCCGTTCAACTAGGGCTACTTCACAAATGCTGGTTTCGTGAGTCGTTTGGGTAGAGGGGCACTTCAGCGGCGCGTCCAGACGGCCCCCAGATGGCTTCCCTGTCTTCAGCCCGTGGATCACGGGCTGAAGACAGGGAGAAGGTAAAGCAAATCCGCGACGCAGGCCCAAAGGGCCTGCTCTACCAGAACACAGCAATGCTGAACCTGCTTTCGAAGAACACTGGTCAGTTCTTCGCTTGCGCCTTGAAGCGTGCCACGACTTCCTTTCCGTTGATGAGTTCGAGCGTGTCACCCTCGATCTTGTAACTTGACGTGACTTTCAGCGCGCTGATCAAGTCCTGCTCCTGCTGCATCAATGCCGCCGGGCACATCATCAGGGTTGTGCCGCTGGGAGTAAACCGCAACGCGTTCTGCTCCACAATGTAGGTCCCGACCACGCCGTTGCAGCCGCTCGAACCTTCGAGACTGCCTTGCTCTCGGTGCAATCTGATGTATGGCTGCGTCTTGCCCATGCCGGGAACGGCTGGCTTGCCGTTCAATTCAACAAGCATCCAGTAGGTCCCGTGGAGCTTCGGTCCGGCGCTCTTTGCCGGCGGCCGCGGCCGGGACCTGTTGCAGCATGATGTTGGCCTGCATCGGCGCGCCATGGGTGATGACCGGATAGGCAGACGTGGAGGTAAGAGTCTTCACGCCGTTGACCGTAATGTTCGCGCGCAACTGGTAGGTGTGCGCCGGATTGATGTCCGCGGGATTGAAGGAAACCTGAAAGGAGATGGGCACCTGCTGCCCCGCCACGGCAAAGACGGACTCGCCGATCAGCTTTGCCGGCGCGTCCTGCAGCGACGTATCTTCCAGACGAACGTCGATGGCTGCGTCCGGCGGCAGCGCCACGCGCTCGCGATAGGCAACCGTCCCCGTAACCGTGTACTGCGGCGGGTTCCCCTGCGCCCAGGAAGGGCCAGTCAGAGCAACAAGTGCAAGCGTAAACACACCCAGAACGGCGACTCGGGACATGATCGATTCTCCTTGTACAACTCAGCAGTTCTTTTTTCGATGTAAAGCGGAATTGTAGTGTAGCGCGCTGGGGCCAACGTCGAAGTACCGCCAGGCCGAAACCGGAAGCAAAAACAAGGGACGAACCGCATGTCTCGCGTTGACCGACCTCTTCCGCTTCACGTACCCTTGAACGTTATTCACCTCCCAAGGTATTCATGAAGACTGCTGAGATGACTTCCCTCCGGGTCGCCGAGGACATCACCGAACTGGTCGGCGAAACTCCAATCCTTCACCTTCGAAAAATCGCGCCGCGCGACGCAGCCGACATCTATGCCAAGCTCGAGTATCTGAATCCGGGCGGCAGCATCAAAGATCGCGCCGCTCTGGGCATGATCACGAAGGCGGAGAAGTCTGGCGCTCTGAAGCCCGGCGCAACCATTTTCGAGGCCACGGCCGGCAACACCGGCGTGGGGCTCGCGCTGATCGGATCCGGCCGCGGCTACAAGACGGTGCTCGCGGTGCCGGAAGGTTTCTCGATCGAGAAAGTCACGCTCATGGAAGCCCTGGGCGCAGAGGTAGTGCGTACTCCGCAGGCGGAAGGCATGATGGGCGCTATCCGCTACATGAAGGAGCGCGCCGCGAAGACGCCTAATTCGTTCGTCGCGGGACAATTCGAGAACCAGGACAATCCCGACTTCCATTACGAAACCACGGCCCGTGAATTCTACGACCAGCTTGGTGGGCAAGTTGATGCCGTGGTCATCGGTTCCGGCACCGGCGGCACTTTCACCGGCGTGGCGCGCTACTTCAAGGAGCGCAATCCCAACGTGCTGGGTGTGGTTGTCGAAACCCAGGGGTCGGTGCTGGGCGGTGGCCCGGCGGGTGAGCACGAGGTGGAAGGGATAGGCGCAAGCTTCATCCCCAAGACGTGCGACCTGTCGCTCGCGGACGAGATTATCGCAGTCAATGATCACGATGCCTTCGACATGGTGAAGAAGTTAGCTGCCATCGAAGGAGTGCTGGCCGGGTCGAGTGCGGGCGCCAACGTTTTCGCGGCCATCGGCATTGCGCGCCGTCTGGGGCCAGGCAAACGCGTGGCGACGCTGATCCCAGACTCCGCCGAGCGGTATCTGTCGAAAGACATTTTCCACTTCAACGAACATCATTAGCCACGGATTTTCACGGATGAACACGGATTCTTAAAGATTTTTCTCAACATCTTCGGTTTGATCCGTGAACATCCGTGCAAATCCGTGGCTCCAACATTCTTATGTCCAAGAAGAATACTGCTGGCTTTTCCACTCGCGCCATCCACGTCGGCAACGATCCTGATCCTTCGACCGGGGCCGTCTCGCCTCCGATTTTTGCCACGTCCACCTACGCGCAGGAAGAGCTGGGCGTAACCAAAGGCTACGACTATTCGCGCGCCGGCAATCCCACGCGCACGCGGCTGGAGCAGAACCTCGCATCGCTGGAAGGCGGCATTGCCGCGCCGGTATTCTCCAGCGGCATGGCCGCTGTGGTCGCGATGTGCCAGCTCATGAAGTCCGGCGACCACATCGTCGCCTCGAACAATCTCTACGGCGGCGTGCCGCGGCTGTTCAACCAAATCATGGCGAACTTCGGTCTCGAATTCACCTACGTGGATACGGCCGATCCGCGCAACGTGGAGCGCGCCATCCGCAAGAACACTCGCTATGTGTACATCGAGACGCCGACCAACCCGCTGATGGGTCTTACCGACATCGCAGCGGTGAGCGTGATCGCTCATAAACGCGGCTGCGAGGTCGTGGTGGACAACACATTCATGTCGCCCTACTTCCAGCAGCCCATCAAGTTTGGCGCGGACATCGTGATGCACTCGACCACGAAGTTCCTCAATGGCCACAGTGACGGCCTGGGCGGAGTGCTGGTGTGCACGACCAAGGAGCAGGCGGAGAAGCTGGCGTTCATCCAGAAAGCCGCGGGCGCGATCCTGTCGCCGTTCGAGTGCTGGCTGGTACTGCGCGGCACCAAGACGCTGGCGGTGCGCATGAAACAGCACGATGCGAGCGGCCGCGTGATGGCCGACTTCCTCAGCCGGCATCGCAAGGTGAAGCAAGTGTTTTATCCGGGGCTGAAGAGCCATCCTCAGTACGATCTGGCGTGCAGGCAGATGTCGGGCTTCGGCTCCATGATCACTTTCGAGACGGGCTCGCTCGCCAACGCCAAGCGGCTGCTGAAACGCGTGCGCCTGTGCACGATGGGCGAATCGCTGGGCGGAGTCGAGACGCTTATCTCGCACCCGGCAAGCATGACACACGCGGCGATCGGACCTGCAGGCCGCAAAGCCATTGGTTTGACCGACGGCATGGTGCGAATTTCGGTGGGAATCGAGGATGTCGAGGACCTGATCGCCGATCTGGAACAGGCGTTGGGTTAGCGGTCGCTATTCGCTATTCGCTTTTCGCCAGATCCGTTCCGTCATCTTAGACGGGCACCGGCGACTCCGAAGTGTGGCGAAAGGTCAGCGACAAGAATGGACCGGCCATTCAATAAATAAAGACACGCTTTGAGCTTTGTCATCACGAGCGTAGCGAGGGATCTGCTCCTCGCCTTTTCTACCAGACAGCAGATTCCTCGCGCCCGAACTGAAGGGGCTCGAAATGACAATTCTTAAGTGTTGCCAGCCTCGCTGGCCAGTGGACCGCGAAGAGTACGATGCCGCCTCACTCTGACTCCAGCACTAGAAAGCTCAGCAGGCCCGAGCGCTCGATTTGCAGCACGATAGGTTGTCCCGGCTTGATCTGGCGCAACTTCTGCTTCAATTCCACCAGATTCTGAACCGGAGCGCCGTTGACCGCGTGGATGACGTCGCCCGGCTGTGGACCTTCCCCCAGCAACGTACTGGTGGGAGTCTTTGCCGCGACCAGCACGCCGCCAGGAATACGCATGTCTCCCAGCACTTCCTTCAGCTCGGCGTTAATGTTGACACCCACTACGCCGATGCGGTTCACCAGGTTGTCGGGGCCGCTGACCAGGTCCGCAAAGCGCGTCGGGTCGTCGGGCCGCTCAATCACCAGCACCGGGATCGTCGTCTGCTTGCCATCGCGTAACACCCCGATCTCGGCCTTCTGCCCGATCTTGTAGGTGTAAAGGTCGAGCGCGAACTCACGCACGCTGTCCACGGGCTTGCCGCCGACGCTGGTAACAATGTCGCCCACTTTCAGACCAGCCTTGTCAGCCGACGATCCGGGACCTACATCCTCCAGCAGTACCCCCCGGCTCGCTGGAAGGTGCAATCCTTCAACCAGCTCAGGAGTGATGGTACGCAGATAGACGCCAATCTGGCCCCGGTGCACGTGACCTTCGGTGCGAATCTGGTCGTAGATGTTGCGCACCACGTCGCTCGGGATGGCGAAGCCGAGTCCCTCGTTGCCGCCCGATTGTGACAGGATGAAAGTATTAATGCCGACCACGTGACCATCCACATCTACCAGCGGCCCGCCGCTGTTTCCCGGGTTGATGGGGGCGTCCGTCTGGATGTAGATGGCAGGATTGTCAGGATCGATTTGCCGCGCGGTCGAGCTGACCACACCCATCGTGACTGAGTTCTCCAGTCCCAACGGACTGCCGAAGGCAAAAACAATTTGCCCCTGTCTCAACTCGTTGGAGTTGGCGAACTGGAGTGCCGGCAAGCCGGTCATGTCAATCTTTAGCACCGCGAGGTCGGTTTGGCTGTCCATGCCGACGAGCTTGGCCTCAATGGGGCCAAGGGGTTCGGAATTCGGAGAGGAAGATTTCTTCTCCAAGCCTTGCAGACGAACGCGGATTTTCCTGGCGCCTTGCACGACATGCGCATTGGTCACGATCAGACCATCGGATGACAAAATAGCGCCAGCGCCGATTCCGTGCTCCGGAGCCAAATATGCCGTGTCGGTCTTTTGGTTCTCGCCGCTTAGCGCATACCCGCTAGTCAGCACTTGAACTACGGACTTGGTTACGCTGGCGGACAGCGCTTGGACCGATTCGCTGAAGACGTGCAGCGGATCGCTGTTGAGGACCTTCGCCGCCTCGGCAGAACGAGTTGGCTGCTCGGTTTGCCCGGCGCAATAAACAGGAACGATTGCCAAGGCGGCAACGGGAATCAAAAGAAACCTGGCGCGGACAAGCATACACATCATTCTAAGGGAACCCGGCGCATGATCCCGAGCAGTAACCCAATAGCAGTCTTCCCGCTACGCACGGGAGCAGGTTCCATTTATTTCCGGCTGTGCCAGCGGACGCCAGCGCGCGCCAGGATCGGCTGGCCTAGAGTCACAACAGGCGTGCGTCCGATCTCATACTGACTATTCGTTAGGTTCTCACCCTGAAAGAAAACGTCGAAGCCTTTGGGTAACGGACGCGAAACGGTCGCGCTCAGCACGAAGTAGGCTCCGAGTGGCAGCAGGTTCTGATCGTCATCGAATTCGTTGCTGGCGGTTCGTCCCTGAATGGCGACGAAGATTTTCTGCGGCGCAGCCCAGGTTCCCTGGAAGACCAGCTCGTTCTTGGGTGTGAGAGGGACCTGGTTTCCAACCAGAGCCGGATTTGCGGGGAACGAAGTGACGGTGGAATTGATGAACTGATAAGCGCAGCTCAGCCAGATGCGGTTGGTTATGTCGTAATTGATACCGGCTTGCAGTCCCGGGGCTTGGATGCGCCCCAGGTTCTCGCGCATGCGCACGATGAGTTGTGGCGTGGTGCCGAGCGTCACGTTCGCAACCGGATCGGTGACCACGCCCCAGAACCCGACTCCCCAGAGCGTCATGCGATTTTGCAGCATGGTGGCTCGCACTCCGCCCTCGCCTCCGGTAAAGTGTTCGGCCTGAAGGAAAGGATTGCCCAGCGTCTGCACATTCCCTACTCGGAAACTGCGGTAGAGTTCGTTCAGCGTGGGAGCGCGGAATGAGCGATAACCCGAAGCGTAGAGGACGGTATGTTCCCCGACGCGATACGAGGTCGTCAGTCGTGGGCTGAAGGCGTTCTGTCCCCGGTCGGGGTAGGCAATGTGTGTCGGTTTACCGATGGTTGGAATGCGCGTCGAGGTGGCCCCATAGTTGCTCCACAGGTCTTCCCGGCCAGAAAACGTCACCGACCACTTGCGAGTTATCTGCACGATGCCTTCGGCGAATAAGCCCAGCGATTGCTGTGTGCCTCCATTCGACAAATGCGCTGTCGGCTTGCCAGCGGAGTAACTGACCTCGTCACTGAAGCCGGTGACGCTCATGCCGTCGAGACCCGCCAGCAAGGTAAGGCGACTCGCGACCTGTTTCGACCACTGTGCGATGACGCCCATTTGCTGCACCGGAACACGCTGCACGTTGGTCAACGATTCGCTGTTGCGGTTCGCTGCGATCGACGAAAAGGTCTGGTAGTAATTCTGGGTTCCGCCGTACAAGCGCAGGGTGAACAAACCCGCCGACTCGCTGTCGCCATCCGCGCCGAACGCCAGTTGTCGAATTGTGGTGTCGTTGACCTGCAGCGGCGTGCCGTTGTCCCGGTTCTCGCCATAGAGGGACCCATTCAAAAAGATGCGCCCCTCGTCGCCAAACAGCCGCTCCAAGCGGACGTCTCCACTGCCGTACTGCGACGCGACCGGCGTGTCCACCGAGCCGCGAATGTTCTGCGGCACCGCAATATAGCCGTCGGTGCGGAATCCCTCGCCACTGGCCGACATCGTCCACTGGCCGGCGCGCAAAGCTCCCCACCCCGAGCCGAACGGCGCGTTTTCATTCCCATACGATCCCTGGACGAAGGCGTCCGTCTGCACCGAGGACCGAGTTTCGAGGTTGACGACGCCGCTCAAGGCGTCATTCCCGTACAACGCCGAAACTCCTCCCGGCACAACCTGCACCTCGTTCAACGACGCTTGCGGCACGCGCGCCCAGTAGATCCAGCCACCAAAAGGATCGTTCAGCGGAATGCCATCCGCCAGGACGAGTGCTCGGCTCGCGCCACTGGCGCCAAGTCCGCGAAGCGACACGCCCTGGGAAGTGGGATTCGCGGTCTGGCTGCCCGATCTTCGCAGCAGCGAGAAGCCGGGCACCTGACGCAGCTTGTCATCGGTGGCCAGTGCTCCCCATTGCTGCAACTGGGTCGAGCGGACGACCGCCGCATCCGGCTGCGCCTCGACGTCCTCAACTCCGGTCGGCAGAATCGAGGTGCGCGTTGATGTCACGTCCAGACTTTGTTGCACCGTTGCCAATGTCAGCGTGATGGATAAGTCATTCTGTCCCACCTGCCAGGCAGTAGTGCTGGTCGCGAAGCCGGGCGCGCGGACGGTCACGCTTCCGCTCGTACTTTGCACACCGGTGAAGACAAAAGTGCCGTCGGGTTGGGTCACGCGAATGAGTTCCTGCCCATCGGTGCTGAGCAAAACCTGCGCTCTCGCGACCACAGCTCCGCTGTGGTCCCTCACCGTCCCGCGCAGTTCCTGCGATGGAATGCCCCAACCTTGTAGCGGAAAAACAATGGCTAGCGTTATGAACACCAGCGCTGACTTGAGCTGAACTACGTAGGACATGAGTGCTCTATCTTGCCACATCAAACTGAGGGCCGTCCCATCCGTATCGCTACCGAATGAGCAGAGACCCGACGTGAATTTCATCTGCTGATTACTTCGTTCGAGACAGTTCGGTGTAGAAACTGTCGAGCTGATCACCGGTAAAGCTAAGCTGCCAGCCGAGATCGGTGGTCTTGAGCCGTGCCATTAACTGATCTTTGGGGACGCCGTCCTTTACCAATCCGGCTGCGCGCGAAACCACAGTATCGATTTTGGTCTTGAAGGCTTCCAGATCGGCCCGGGTAATCACCGGTCCAGTGCCGGGCACCACAACGTCGAAGTCCAGCTTCAGGATCTGGGCCAGTACCCGCCCCCAACCCACCAAGCTTCCGCCGCCTGCGACGTCAAGATTGTGAGTTGACGAGTACAAGTCTCCCACGGCAACCACTTTCAAATTGGGGAAGTAGACCACCGTATCGGCGTTGGTGTGCGCATTACCAAAGTGCATCAGTCGCGCGTCCACTCCGCCCAAATGGATCTGGTACTCGCCTGCGTAGGTGACGAGCGGTGATGCGGCCTTCTGAGGCTGAGAATCGTAGGAAGCCAGAGCTTGTCTTGCATTTTCCTGCACAACGATCGGGGTGCCGCCCTCCAGGAACTTTGCATTGGTACCGGTGCGAGACGGGTCAACGTCTGTGAGAATCAGAGCCCGTATAGGCTGTTTCGAGATGCGCTTCACCTGCGCCAGCAGAGCATCGTAGCTGCCGGGAAGCTTCCCATCCACAAGGATCAACCCGTTAGCGCTCAGACGCAGTACAGAATTGCTGCCGCGACCGGAAATCACGAACAGGCCCGTCTTTACGTACTGCGCGGTCAACCCCTCGTCGCCGCGCGTGTTGACTTGCATGTTTTGTGCGGAACCGGAAACCGCTCCGGCCGCAACGAGCAAAACTACTGCCCATGTCCTGTAAATCGGCAGGGCTCTCATGAATCAAACCTCCAACGCAGAGCTTGCAGAATTTAGATAGCTTGATGGAAGCAGATCCGTGGCTTTGTTCAAGCCACGGATCTACCGGTGAGTGGTGGATATATCGCTATCGACCGTTTTGGGTGAAAGCGTAGAACCGGTTATTTCCAGTGAAGCCCGGTATCGGCAAGTGCGCGTACCCGGAACCCCAGTAGACGGTGCCGCCTGAGATGGTGGCCCCGGCGTTCACCGACGAGCCGGCCGCGTAGCTCCAGAGCGTGTTGCCACTGGAAGCATCGAGGGCGAGCATAGTGGGTGCCGTAGCTGCGCCTGCCATGGAGGATGCATAGACAACACCCTTGGCTACGGCCAAAGCGCCAAGATCGATGGAGCCGTTTGGATCAGGAACCTGCCACAGTATCTTTCCGGTCGCAGGATCCAACGCAGCCCAGGAACCCGCAGAGTAGCTGTTACCTGGTCCGTAAGGAATGCCGTACAGATTGGCAATTGCCACGTAGATGCGGTTGCCGTCAGTCGCAGAGCCCCATTCCATGCCGCCCAGCGACGACCCAGGTCCTACCTGAGTCTTCCAAAGAAGGGCACCGGTGTCTGGATCCAGCGCATAGTAGATGCCGCTCTTCTGTCCCGCTCCCAGGATGGTTTTCCAACCGTGTGGGCCGTTGAATGAGATTTCATTCGGGGCAGAACCGAAATCGTAGTCGGGCCCGGTGGGGTTTGTCGGACAGTTGCTGCCACCAAACGCGCAGCCAACGTTCCAATCATCACTACCGTCGGTTACGCCATACTGTCCCCAGGTCACTAACCGCGTGGCCCACCTCACGTGGCCGTCCCACATGTCGAGCGCAACAATCGAGTCCACATAGTCGTTGTGGGAAAGGCAGGAGGCCTCGGTACCTCCTCCGGCGATGCACGCCAGAAAAGCCGGATCAGTCGGATGGCTGTAGTTGTCGCCGGTTCCAACAAACACTGTGCCGCGCAACAAGTCAACGACCGGGTTGCTGCCCCAAACCGCTGCGCCGCTGTACCCTGTCGGAGCCGTAAACGTTTGCCATAGTTTCGCTCCGTTGTAGGCACTCAACGCGACAACGCTGCCTCTCGCCGAGCAGCACGGATAGGCAGGATTAGCCGCCGCGAACTCCTCGTTCGAGGTCATACCCACGAACACAATGCCGAAAGCTACCACCGGCGAACTCGTGATCACGGGGAAGGAGTTCGATGTATCCGGCTGTTTCTTCCAGACCAATTTACCATTGTACGCATTGATGGCCAGCAGCCATCCAGTTGGTCCGGAAGTGTTGTATTGGGTTCCTGTGTACAGCACGCCATCCACGACTGCCGGGGTGGTGCGCGAGACCGTGCCAGCCGCCAAACCGTAGTCGGAGAGCTGATGCGACCAGATTACCTTTCCACTATCAGCATTCACCGCCCAGAGATTCCCGCCCCAGTCCGGGAAGTAGACCACGCCGTTCACGACCGCAGCTCTGGCCGATACATCGCCTCCGGTGGTAACCGTCCATTTTGGCGCCAGCCTGCGTACGTTTCCGGTTGTGATGCTTGTTTGCGACGCGTTAGCGCTATTGGTTAGGTCTTGTCCAAACATTGGCCAATCCTGCGCCATCAGCGGCGTTACGGTCAGGGTCGCCAGTACGACGACAAGGACCCACCTCCGCGCTTGCGCAGCATTCATTGCTTCATTGTTCGCATTCCTCGATGCAAATCCGTACAACCTCATGCTGTTTTTTCCTTTCTCACAAGGGTCAAGTAGTCGCTTGAATTGTTGAAACAAATTGATTGATTCGATCTGGGGTCCTAACCAAGCGCCGTCCTCTCCCACCAAGAGGAGCGAGCCCAATGCTTAGGGTAAGGAAGTCGTCAAATTTTCGCCCAGCGCAAGGTACGCAGGTCTTGACCGAGCGGGCTTAGATTCAGCGCGTGACTCCCGCCCTACTATCCGCGGAAGCATTCATCAGTTACCGCAGTGCCCCTTTCAGGTACTACAGCTGTCTCTGCATCTAACCTGAAGCCATTTCAGCTCCAGCCCGCCCATGCGACATCTGAACAGCCGCTCAACATCCAGCAAAATTTACGAGGTGCCATGCAGTCTAGCATGCTAATTTTTTAAGTAAAATGGGTCTATAGTGCCAATTAAATAGACCACCTATAGGCGGGCTCCGAGCATTTACCCCGTCTTAGTCGCCGCGAAGCAGCCGTAGTCCTAATTGTGGCAGGGAGCCACCCTGGGCATTCCGTTCAGGCAGATCAATGAAGATAGATTTCCCGGGCTTGCCGCATGACTTCGGCGAGGCGCATCTCAGGGTCAAAGCTGCTCTCAGCACCAAGCACGCGCCAAAGCAGCTTCTGCACCGAGCGGCGGGGATGCTCGGCAACCGGCAACCATTTGCGGGCACGACCGGTTACCAGGCGTACCAAGTGTTCAAGGGTGCGCAGGAACAGGGCACTCTCTTCCGAGCGTCCGAGCTCGACGGCATTCAGCAGCCCGTGTCCGGCCAACAATCGCAGCCGGTCCCGCAGGTTTCCTGCCAGCCACAGTTCATGCTGCGCCTGCAACGTCCCGGCGAAGTAATCGAGGTCATAGGTCCCGCCGGGACCCGTCTTGAAATTGGGCCCGTTCTCACTGTGCTCCAGCCTCTCGCGGACATCCTTCAACTCGGTCTGGAAATCCGGCCGCGTCGCAATTCGTGCAGTGCACGTCCGGACAGCTTGCAGGGCCCGCTCCGCCACGCCGCCATCACCCGCAACGTAGCGCATTTTGAGGTAGGTCAGCGCCTCCCATGGTTTTGCTTCTTGCGCAAAGTAGTCGGCCAGTTGCGTTGGAGTCACAATCAGCTCGCCTTCACGGCCATGCGGGCGCAAGCGCGCATCCACCGGAAACACTGTGCCGTCGCGGGTGTATGCAGTAAGAGCCTCCATCATGCGCTCCGCAACCCGTCGCATCTCTTCGTGGTTGCTGCACTCATCGCACACGAACAGAACGTCCGCGTCTGATAGTAAGTCGAACTCCTGCGCGCCCAGTCTGCCTAGTCCGATGAGGGCAAAGCCGCCGGGAGAACCGGCCAGAGCCAAGGCAGCCTGTATGGCCGCGTCCGCGGCGAGTGTGTTCTCCCTCAAGGAATCGAACACATTGCGCAACTGGAACAGATCGCGCGCGCCGGAGAGAAACGTGCGCTGCCGGTAGTGCTGTCGCAAGATGCACATAGCCTCCGAGCGGTCCACTTTGTCCTGCGCGAGATAGGCAAACACAGGATCTGGTATCACGCCCCCGCCTCCCGCGCCGGCGTCGAATAAGTCAGCCGACTCCAGAGGCGGGCGCGTTCCGATTTGCTCCAGCAGCAGGACCTCCCGTGGATGCCTCACCAGAATGTCGGTGAGATACTCGCTAAACTCGAAAATCTCCAGGGCGCGCTCGACTGCGTCCGGCGAGTGCAGGACCGCACCATAGCGCTCAGAAGTAGTTCCCGCGGAACTCAGGAAGCGTTCCAAATTACGGCGCGCGTGTTGGGATAACTCGGCGCGGCCGGCTAGCTCTCGCAACTGAGGGGAATCAATCGCCAGCCTTTGCATCATCAGGCTGTAGGAATTCTCCGGGGTAACCGGAATCTCCGGCCTTAATTCGAACGCTTGCGACTTGTCGGCGCGGGGCTGGTTCTGCTCCTGATAGATGACGCGCTGATAGATTTCCGCCACTGCTGCCATCCGGCGCTTCGCATGCAAAAGAAATTCTTCCGGAGTGGGTGCGACGATGCCTTCGCGGGTAAGGCTACGCGCTAGAGTCTGCAACTCCGCGTGCGACTGCGGCAGGCGGTGGGTCTGTTGCCCATGTCGCAATTGCAACCGGTGCTCCAGATTGCGCAGGAATTCATACGCGTTGGTGAGGTTATGGAAGTCTTTGCCGCTGATGTGCTCTTTGTCGTGGAGCTTCTGCAGGGCAAACATGGTGCCGCGCGAGCGCAACCACGGTTCGCTGCCTCCGTATACGCGCTGTAAGCATTGCACCAGAAACTCGATGTCGCGGATACCGCCGCGGTCGAGCTTCACATCAATGCCGCTGGCGCCTGCCTGGCTCACGACTCGCCGCCGGCGGCGGCTGCCGATCTTTTCGCGCGTCTCCAGCGCGGTCTTAATGGCGGCGAAATTCAGGTCTTCCTGATACACATAAGGCTGCACCGCACGCAGAAACTGGCGGACCAGCGCCAGGTCTCCAGCCGCATGCCGCGCCTTGATCATGGCCTGCAACTCCCAGTCACGCGCCACGTGCGAGTAATAGTCGACGGCATGCGGCAGAGGGACCGCGGGCTCTCCATCGTTGCCCTGCGGCCGTAACCGCAGGTCAATGCGGAACACCGGTCCCTCGCGGGTGTGGCGCGAAAGCAGTTCCGTGGTTTGCTGCGCCAGACGGATAAAGTATTCCCGGTTGGAAATCTCGGTCCCTCCCGGCTCGAGGCCCCCGCTGTAGAGATACAGCAGGTCAATGTCGGAACTGTAGTTCAGTTCATTGCCGCCGAGCTTGCCCAGCGAGAGCACAGCAAAGCGCGAATCCACCAATCGGCCCTCGCGGTCCAGCTCCTGGGGGGTCCCAAAACGATGCTGCAGTTGGGCATCCACCTCGCGCAGCGCCTCCTCGATCAGGACGTCTGCCAGCGCCGACAACTCGGCCGTGGTCTCGGCCAGGGTCGCGATACCAAGCACGTCGCGCAGCACGATGCGCACATATTCCCGCCTCTTGAAACGCGCCAGCAGCGCAGCTGTGTCGCTCTCGAACGAGCGCGAGCGGAAGCGCGCGAAGCTCTCCTGGAACTCTTCGCGCGAATGAATACGGTCCAGGCTTCTCTCCCGCGCCAGCCCCCGCAGCAGCTCGGCGTTCTGTATGAGCGTTTCTCCCAGCCAGGAACTGTATCCGAAAACCACCACCGCATAATGAACCAGAAACGGATGCTGGTTCAGCAGGTGGAACAGCTCGGCCGATGCTGACTCGGCCAGGCGCTGGAATTGATTCAGCGCCGCGTCGGGATTGGGAGAAGTCGCGAGCAGCGGTGCCAGAGACTCATAAACTCCCGGCGGCACAAGCTGTAGAAGGTGGGCGAGATTACGCTCCGCCCCTTCGCGATCGCGGAAGTGCACATTCGCCAGCAGGCCCAGAGAATCGGGTTGGGAGTGTGTCGACACAAGGAAGTCTTCAATTCCTGCAAACCGCTGCCCGTTGAAGAGGCCGAACAGCTCCAGAATCGCAGGGGATGAATTATCTTAGCCCAGTTACACGACGGGCAGTCCCGGCGCCGTTTTCCTTGCGACGCGACGAATGGTTCTCGCATCTGCTACGGTACCTGATCGACGTCGAGGAACCTATGTATCACTACGACCCAACGGCTGCGCTGGAAGAACTGATCGAAGACGCGGTTTTGCCCAACCCCGTTCGTTTGCGCGATATGATGCTGCGAGCGCATCTTGATGCCGACCATTCGCTGGAGTATAACCGGCTTTTTGTCGAGTACCAGAAGCGCTTCGGCGAGCTACAGAAACTGGGACGGCAATTGCTTGAGGGGCTGGGACAGAATTCGTAGGTTCACAAACACCGCTAACCCTTGTCCCTCGGCCATGTCTTTAGGAGCTAGATCGTGAAACCTCTAATGCTGTTGGGCATGATCTTCTTTTTTGCCATGACGAGTGCCGCCGCTGATTCCCGCGCTGTTTCCTATAAGAGTGGGGATGAAACGGTGAACGCTCTGCTTTACACGCCACAGGGCAAAGGTCCGTTTCCCGCGCTGGTCGTAATCCATGAATGGTGGGGCCTGAACGATTGGGTGAAGGAAGAGGCGTCGAAGCTGGCGGATCAGGGTTACGCTACGCTCGCCATCGATCTGTATCGCGGCAAGGTCGCCACCACGCCCGACGAAGCGCACGAGATCATGCGCGGTGTCCCCCAGGACCGCGCGACCCGCGACCTGCTGGCCGCGACCAGCTATCTTCGCTCCCAGAAGAACGTCGATCCTAAGCGCGTCGGTTCGATCGGTTGGTGCATGGGTGGCGGTTATTCCCTTGACCTCGCCCTCAACGACCCGAAGCTGAAGGCGGCCGTCATTAACTACGGCCATCTCGCAACCGACGACGCAACCCTGAAGAAGATTAACGCCTCCATCCTGGGAATTTTTGGCGGGCAGGACCGCGGCATTCCCCCGGCGGACGTGAACAAGTTCGAGGCCCAACTGAAGGCGCTGGGCAAGACGGTGGAGATCCACATCTTTCCCGACGCCGGTCATGCCTTCGAGAACCCAAACAACAAGCAGGGCTATCGTGCGGACGATGCGGCGCAAGCCTGGAAGCTGACTGTGGATTTTCTCGCGAAGTACTTGAAGTAAGAGTTTAGCAATGCTGCGTTATAGAAAGCGTTTGTTGTGGATGGCCGCTGCCGCCATTCTAGCATCCGTGCTATGGATGCTGAACGTAGAAATCACCTACGAACGCAACGTGCGACACATTCCATCCAATTTTCACTTGCAGCGCCACAACCCGCCCACTCGCTGGAAGACGTAAAGCATCCTCTGGCTATTTCACACCTTCCTCTGAAACTTTGGCAGTTCCCAGTGCAGCCGAACCGCCGGCACCCAAACGGGTCCACGGTCGCGGTTGTAGCCCGGGTTGGTAATGAACTGCAGATCGACACTGGCAGAAAGACCCTTGGGAAAATTGTAGGTCGTGTACGATTCCAGGACCGTTTCACGCCCGTAGCGGAGCCGCCCATCTCCCAACAGAAAGCCGACGCCACCAGCCGCCAGATAGGCTTTGTGGTCGGCAGAAATGCCACCGGTAGCCGCCGCGAAGCCAGTCTTGAAGTTGCGCAGGTAGCGGACGTCGGCACCCGCCGCGATCGTGCTGTTCGCCTCGGTGTAGGCGAACGATTCGTGTTGCCCTTCACTCCAGCCCACACGCGCGAACAGCCTGACGTCATGGCTCAGTTCCTGCTGGAGGTTCAAACCGAAACCGTACTTGACCGACCCCGGGTGGCGATGCAGCGTGATATCAGGAGGAGTCCCGGGAGAACTGTCTTGGACCGCTTCTCGATAGTCACCCATGTCGGCGTGATTCACAAAGCTGAGGAGTGTCACCGACCCGTCGTGGGCAAACCATGAGGTGCGGCGCGCCAGTTCGAAATTTTCCGCATGCGTGTTCGCTGACCAGGCCAAGACGAGACCGTTGGCGACGGTGGGCATCATGGCCTCTGCCGCGCGCAGTTCCCATTTCTTGGTTATCCATTGAACCACCATACCGCGCGTGTAGCCGCGGGTATCGGCTGCGTAATCGTAGGCGGCATTGTTGTCGATGGCCCAGTTTAAGAACTGGGTGTGGCTATCGCTGCCGACAGCGTTGACGTCGAACCAGTCCACGGTGCTGAATTGACCCAGATAGACGTCCAGGCGCTGCTTTTGGCTGCTTCCGAGAAATGAATGGTGCAACACAGCGCGAGCCAGATAAGGCGTCGAGCCGAGAGTAGGGTTACGGACGACGTCCAGGTTCACGTAGGCCGCGAGCCCAAGAGCGTTCCCGATGCCCGACCCGCCCGCGCTCTCGATGTCGATCTCAAGGTCGGTGTCGGCGGGAAGCGTAAGCTTGGTGAACAGCGTCATCACCCGCGAACTGGCCAACTGGCCAACCCCGGGAAGGCTATTGACACCGCTATAGGGAGAATGGAAGTTGAAGTTGCCTTGGGTGACGGAGTTGAACTGTCCTGAGACCGCAACCGAAACCGGCGGCTGGTCCTGGGCTGCAACCAGGCCGCAAAACAGGAGAAATACAGGAAAAAGTAAGAAGGACCGTTGCATGGCTAGACTCGATTATGAAAATGAAAATCAATTTCATAATTGAGCATAGGCCGCGCCGGGCGAGGCGGGATGTGATGCCGGTCACGATCGGCTGTGACTGGGCGGAAGAAGGAAAAGTGGACGCTCCGAACCGGGGCGCTACACCCGCTCCAGCACCAGCCCGATGCCCTGCCCCACGCCAATGCACATGATGCACAGGGCATAGCGTCCCGCGGAGCGCTGCAGTTGCCGCACTGCGGTCGTTACCAGCCGGGCGCCGCTCGCGCCCAACGGGTGGCCAATGGCAATCGCACCGCCATTGGGATTGACGTGCGGAGCATCGTCGGGAATCCCTATCTCGCGAAGCACGGCCAGCGCCTGTGAAGCGAAGGCCTCGTTCAGTTCGATGACGTCCATGTCCGCCAGGGTGAGCCTCGCCAGTTCAAGCACCTTACGCGTCGCCGGAACCGGCCCCATACCCATAATGCGCGGCGCCACCCCAGCCGCTGCGGATGCTACGACGCGCGCCTTCGGCGTGAGGCCAAAGCGCTTCACCGCGTCTTCCGACGCGAGTAGCAACGCGCACGCCCCATCGTTGATGCCGGCAGCATTGCCCGCGGTGATGGCGCCGTTGGGTTTCACGATTGGCTTGAGCGCGGCCAGCGCTTCCAAGGTGGTGTCGGGACGCGGATGTTCATCTTTGTCCACGACGGTGCGCGTGCCTTTGCCCGTTACGATCGTCACGGGAGCGATCTCTTCCGCGAGATTGCCGTTTCTGACGGCAGCCGCAGCGCGCTGCTGACTGCGATAGGCAAACGCGTCCTGGTCCTCACGCGAAATCCCGAACTCTTCAGCGACGTTCTCTCCGGTTTCCGGCATGGAATCCACGCCATACTGAGCCCTCATCAGGGGATTTACCAACCGCCACCCGATGGTAGTGTCTTCCAGTTTCATGCTTCGCGAAAACGCGCTGTCACCCTTCGCCATAACGAACGGCGCGCGCGACATACTTTCGACTCCGCCCGCGATCATCAGCGAGTTCTCTCCCGTCTTGATCGCCCGGGCAGCGACGGAGATAGCGTCCATGCTCGAACCGCACAAGCGGTTCACGGTTGTACCTGGAACGGTCTGCGGCAAGCCTGCCAGCAGCAATGCCATGCGTCCGACGTTGCGGTTGTCTTCTCCAGCCTGATTGGCGCATCCCAGTACCACATCGTCCACCGCGCTCCAATCGACGGATGGATTACGCTCGCGCAAGGCCTTGATTGGGATGGCGGCAAGGTCATCGGCGCGCACGGACGACAGTATCCCGCCGTAACGCCCGAAGGGCGTCCTGATCGCATCGCAGATAAAAGCATTCGCCATAAGCAAAATTCGGCCGGGCCGCACGGTGCGACTCGGCCCATCCATCATAACTTGAACGCGGACCCCGGTGAGACATCGGTGGCTCCTGCCGTGGCGGCTGCGCTTCCAGGCTAGACCCGCGCGCCTCGTGGAGTCTGGAATCGCTTCATTTTGTTGTATGTTGGGAGCAGCGCCTCAAGTCCCTTGACAGCGAGGCGATAGGCCACATGGCTCTCGTGGCATGAACGAGTATAGGCAGCCAACCAGCATCGTTCTCTTTCAAGGTTCATGACGAAGTGGCGCAATACGCGGCTCCGCCATTGCAACTCCCATCATGGCGGAGCCACGCGGCTATAACAGAGGGTGATGGATGGTTATCCCGAATGCGACTTGAATAACCACAAAAGTTTTGCTGCACGCTACTTCTAACGTGCCATCACGCAAGTGCACATGTCTTGCCATTACGGGGGCCTCGTCGTAAGTAACTAGCAGGATGGGTACTGTAGAGATAAGTAATCTCCCCGATCCGGCTCATCGTGTCCAGTAAGTGGACGAAGATGTCCGGACTTTGGACACGCGTCCGGAGACGGTATTGCAATCCGGCCGCTACGCGGCTATTTCGATCATGTTAGACATTTTGTTCGAGCACCGGATCTCACATCCGCTGTTCGCGCAGTCTCTACAGCCCAGGCATTACAATCGCCCTTCACACATCAGGCTCTAGGAGCGCACACGAATGCGGGTACTGGTCACGGGTGGTGCGGGATATATCGGAAGCGTGGTGGCCGACCACCTGTTGCGGGCTGGACACTCGGTCACCGTGCTCGATAATTTGAGCAAAGGCCAGCGCGAAGCTGTCCCGGCGCAGGCGGCATTCGTGCTGGCCGACACGGGCGACCCAGCGGCCATTGCGCGCGTCTTCGAGCAGGGCCATTTCGACGCCGTGATGCATTTCGCAGCCTCCATCGAGGCGGGCGAGTCGGTGATTTATCCGGAGAAGTTTTTCGACAACAATTGCGCGCGCACGCTAACCCTGCTGCAAGCCGTCCTGAAATATCGCGTGCCTCGTTTTGTGCTGTCATCCACCGCGGCTGTTTACGGCGAGCCGCTGCGCACTCCGATCGCCGAGGACCATCCGCTGGAGCCGACCAACGCCTACGGCGAGTCGAAGCTCATCGTCGAGCGCATGTTGTTGTGGTTTCATCGGGTGCATGGACTGCGGTACGCCAGCCTGCGTTACTTCAATGCCGCTGGAGCCACTGCGGAGCGCGGCGAAAACCACAATCCGGAGACGCACCTGATCCCGTTGATTCTTCGGGTGCCGATGGGCCAGCGTTCTTCGATCTCCATCTTCGGCACCGACTATCCGACCAAGGACGGGACTTGCATTCGCGACTACATTCACGTGGATGACCTGGCGACGGCGCACCTCCTCGCGCTGGAGGCGCTGCAACAGCATCCGCAGCTGATCTGCAACGTGGGAAGCGGCACGGGATTCAGCGTCCGCGAGGTCATCGAGGTTGCGCGCAAGGTCACCGGGCACGCGATTCCGGTCGTGGAAGCACCCCGGCGCGTTGGCGACCCCGCAGTGCTGGTGGCCAGTTCCGACAAGATTCGCCGCGTCTTGGGATGGAATCCGCAGCAGTCAGACATTGAAAGCATAGTGCGCAGTGCCTGGGAGTGGCACAAGACGGGGCACTAAGCGTAAGGCAGCCCCTCTATCCAACCTCACGCCAAGTAGCACTCTCCCAGCCGTTCCACATTGGGAATTACCGGCGATTCCCGATTACTCTTCTTCGCCGCCACACTCGATAAGCGGGAGAATGGAGGCGTAAGTTCTTTCGCCTCCCTGAAGAGCACTCTCCACCGCGGGACGCGATACGCCTTGGTGCGTTTCCAGTTGCTGTTCCAATCGAATGAGCGCTCGCAAGGGATCTGGCTTGATTTCACAAATATCGAGCATCAGTCGTCTGCGACGATGTGTGGCTCAGGAGGTCTCAAGCACAAGGAGGAGCGATGTTCACAGGAGCCGTCGATCTCGCGCTCAACGTTAGTCATGCTCTCCAGATTAGTCCCCCGGATTACGTGCGTTCGATTCTCGGCGACCCGGACTCCTGGAGTACGGAAACTTGTCCTCCGACGGAACTGAAACTGGCCGAGGTGCAGGAATGGAGCAAGGGTCTGCCCGCGCTGGCCCACATTCTCATCCCCGCTGTACCTTGGAAGCCGCGTGATCTGAGCTTCCCATTTTCCGATGTGCTATTCAGGCCTTCCGTCGTATTCCGTTACCCGCCAGTCGCCGATGTGACGAGCCCGACGCCGAAGGAAAGATGGTTCTTCATCAATGGCATCTGCACCGATCACAGCGTAGTCTTCCTGAACGCCGGATATTTGCATGCATTGTTCGGACGTCCGCTCACCGTGATACATAACTTCACTCGCGGCGCCATACCCGACCTTGCGGCTTGCGCGGTTGGCAAGGAATGGGAACAGGTAACCGAATCCGCGGCGGTGGCCTTTCCTCCCATCTATGCCGCGTTGAAGAACACGACTCGCGAGCGGATCATATTGCTGGGCCACTCCCAGGGCACCATCCTTTCTGCCGTGGTCCTTGCCCTGCTCGAAGAGTTGTATCTTCCAATGCAATCACGGTTGGCGGCGCAGGTCGTGATCCGGCCGGAGCGCGCAGTCGCTCGAAAGCTGGCCAAGCGGTGGGGGTTCGAAAGAACCATGCGAGGCCCAGACAAGGGAAGGGACGCGCAGTGCGCCACATCACCGCCAAGCTTCCCATGGCCGGACTACGGGCAACGCCAACCGGAGCAAATAACACTCGAAGAGTTACGCAAGCTGGAGATCTATTGCTTCGCCAACTGCGCGAGTGAAATGGTTCCGGTCAAGACTCGTGACCAGAACGGCGTACCGACGCCATGGATTGAGAGTTACGGCAATGAAATGGACATTGTGGCACGCTTGGGTGTGCTGGCGAACGTGAAGGGACTAGGCAGCGTCTCCATTGCAGGCGACCGATACCGGCGCAACGCTGCGTGGGGCCATCTGCTGAACGCGCACTATCTTTATCCGATGATGGAGTCCCGCAAATCAGGAGATCCGGCGGGAGGACTGGTGCCAGTGAACGGTAACGGAGCTTCGACGCCGCGCCTCTTCGCCTATTTGAACAAGAAGTCGCCGCCGCCGCTCCACCGGCCATCAAGAACGCGCCAATGACGGTCTAAATGGCGGACTTAGGTTAAACGACGAGTGAGTGGGGTGGTGGAAGCGCCGCGGCGTGGCGGCGATCCGGCAGTGTTGGTGGCGAGTTCGGACAAAATTCGCCGCGTCATGGGATGGAGTCCGCAGCAATCGGACATCGAAAGCATTGTGCGAAGCGCGTGGGAGTGGCATAACGCCGGGGGCTAGCGGTTAGGGGCCAGGAAAAAGGCTGTCCAGTAACGCGCTCTTACGCATAATGCGTACATCATTACGCAGGATGCCTATGTGCGCAAGTGATCCGGATTAGCCTCTCCCACCCAACCAAAAGAAGGTTGGGTGGGGCACCAGGCGTGCTGGGATGGAATCCGCAGCAATACGGATATCGAGAGGATTGTGCGCAGTGCGTGGGCTTGGCATGAACGCGGCTGAATAGACGCGAGTGGGAACGAAGGACTCGGGTCAATCCGCTAGCGCTTAGAAGGCGGCATGTAGCCGCTCACTTCAGCATGAGAAATAGCGTCTGCGGCGAAAGTAAACGTTCCTTTGTCTTTCACTTCGCGCGCGGCTCGCACGAAGGCTCCCAGGGCGGCACGGGCAAAAGCTCCACCGACGCTGATCCGTTTTGCTCCTACCGCCGCCAGTTCTTCCACGGAAAAAGTAGCGCCCTTCAAGCCCATGAGGACGTTGACCGGCTTGGAAACGGAAGCGCAAACCTCGCGGATAGCAGCGAGGCTCGGGAGTCCGGGTGCATACAAAACATCCGCACCAGCCTCGGCAAAGGCCTGCAATCGCTTTATGGTGTCAGCGAGATCAGGACGGCCATGGAGGAAGTTTTCGGCCCTTGCCGTCAGCACGAACTGGCAATCGTGCGCCGCCTGGGCGGCTGCCGCAACCCGCTCTACCGCAAGTCGGAATTCATAGATCGGATCGGTGGGATCGCCGGTCGCATCCTCAATAGACCCTCCGGCCAAGCCCACCTCCGCCGCGAGTCGAATGGTGGTTGCGCACGTTTCAGGCGACTGGCCGAACCCATCCTGTAGATCCGCTGAGACCGGCAAATCTGTCGCTTCAACAATTTCTTTCGCATTCTCCAGGACCCCATCGCGTGTCAGCTCTGCGGTCGAGTCTTGGCGTCCGATCGAGAAGGCATACCCAGCACTCGTGGTCGCAAGCGCTTCGAAACCCAACGCCGTCAGAATCCTGGACGTGCCTGCGTTCCACGGATTCGGCATCACAAAGATGCCCGGGCGCTCATGGAGCGCCCGGAATGCCTGGTATTTCTGCTCGCGCGTCACTCTTGTGATCCTTAGCCCCGGTTGTACCCCGCTCCGCGCAGTGCCGCTCCGAAGGCCTTCACGAAATCATCCACATGTTCCTTCGTGGCCAACGGGCCCATTACGCCGATGCGGAAGACTTTCCCGGCCAGTTGCCCAAAGCCCCCAGCGATCTCGATGCCGTGCTCTTTCAGCAGGGTCGCGCGGACTTTGGCGTCGTCCACGCCTTGCGGGACTTTGGGAGTGTTCAGGTTCCAGATGCGATGCGCGGGAGGAACCAGCATCTCTAGTCCGAGCGCTTCCACCTGCTTCACGAACTCCAGATGCGCCTCATGATGGCGCTTCTGGCGGCGCTCAAGGCCCTCTTCTTCAATCAGGGTCAGGCCTTCATGCAGGCCATAGAACATGGTGGCCGACGCGGTGTGATGGTAGCGGTGCGATACCGTCAGATAGTCGGCGATCAGCTTCAGGTCGAAGTACCAGGAACGGTTGGCGGTCTCACGCGCTTTCAGCCACTCGGCCGCGCGCGGGGAAACCGTAATCGGCGACAGTCCCGGAGGACAGCTCAGGCCCTTCTGGGTGCAACTGTAAGCGATGTCGATTCCGGTCTTGTCAACTTCCACCGGCATGGCGCCCAGCGAGGTCACGCAATCGGCGATGACCAGCGCGCCCACTTCGTGCGCCGCCTTGCAGATGGCTTCGCCGCGCTGGAAGGCTCCGGCGGAAGTCTCAGCCTGCACGTACATGACGACCTTCGGCTTCTCGGTGCGAATGAATTCGGCGGCTTCGTCATCGCCGAAAACTTCGCCCCATGGCTTCTCGAAGCGCACCAGCTCGGCACCATTGCGGCGGGCCATTTCCGACATGCGATCGCAGAAGAATCCGTTGGCGAACGAGACGACTTTCATCCCCGGCAAAACGAAGTTGGAGATAGCGGTTTCCATGCCGCCGCTGCCGGTGGCGGAGATGACGAAGGTCAGCTCGTTCTTGGTGCCGAACACATCGCGCAGCATGCGCTGAATGTTGGCGGAGATCTCGAAGAAATAAGCGTCGAGATGACCGACGATGGGCTGCGCCAGCGCCTGATACACGCGCGGGTGGACCTGGCTGGGGCCAGGGCCAAACAGCAGCCGCTGGGGAGGATGAATCGAAATATTTTCCATGATGACGGGTTTTTCCAGAGTAGTAGCCATGAGCAACTCCTTGCAGTTGATGCGTCCAGTATAGCTACCTGCCGCCAGCCGGGCACGGCAATCCGTCACTGAGCCTTGTGCGCTGCCAGTCTAGTAACTTCGGCATGCGACAGAGGTCATCAGCAAACTGCCGGCGTGTTGTTACAACATTCATCCCACCTGAGTGCCATCCAGCGCGATAAATGTTGCTTATAGGGCACATAGGTTTTTTCTGCTTGACTTGCCCTGAACGGGGAACTAAAAGCAGAGCACTGGGATTGGACTCCCTGCAAGCGGTTGTGTGTTCAGCGTCAGGGGAGAGGCGCAATTGGGAAGCAACGTCTTTCCGATTCGTTGATCTGCTTGGCGTTGCGCCAGCCACACTGCGAAGCGGTGACTTTCGTGGCATGACTGTAGAAGCAGCGCCCTGCGTCTTGGTGGAGATTTGATTTACTTATCGGGGAGAGACGAAATTCATGAAGCGCATCGTTGTAGGATCGATTTTGGTCGTTCTGATCGCTGCACTAGCTCAAGCACAGACCTTCCGAGGCGCCATCAACGGCACCGTAACCGACCCCACGGGAGGGGTGGTCCCGAACGCCCAAGTGAAGGCCATCGACACGGGCACCAGCGTTGAACACTCCACCACGACAACCAGCGACGGTCAGTTTGTTTTTCAGGACCTTCCGCTGGGCACCTATAAGGTGGTCGTCACGGCACCCGGGTTCGCCGTAACCACTACGGACAAGGTCCCGGTCACAGCCGGGCAGGTTTATTCTCTGCCGGTCAAGCTGGGCATAGCCAAGCAGGCGACCACTGTGGAAGTGTCGGCCGCCGCCATCGCGCTCGATACCACCACGCCCACCCAGACTTTCACCATTGCCGAGCAGGCGGTTCAGGAGATGCCGCTGAACGGGCGTGACTTCTCGCAGTTGATTGGAACCTCGGCGGGTTATGGTGGATATTCCGTCGGCGGGTTCGGCTCGCTGAATGGCACCCGCGCCAATCAGATGAACTGGCAGATTGACGGTACCGACAACAACGACCCGTGGCATAACATCCCCGCGGTCAACCAGGGCGGAGTTTCCGGAATTGCCGGTGTGATCATGCCGATCGACGCGGTGGAAGATTTTTCGTCGCAGACGCAATCCAACGCCGAAGCCGGACGCAACGCGGGCGGCACGGTCAACGTGGTGGTCAAGAGCGGCACCAATCAGTTTCACGGCGACGCTTACTACTACAACCGGAACGGCTTTTACTCTGCCACGTCGCCCTTCTTTGTCCCGACCCCTGAGCGTCCGAAAGCGCCGCCGCTGACCAACCAGAATGTTGGCGGCACCCTTGGAGGGCCGATTATCAAGGACAAGCTGTTTTTCTTTATCGGGTACGAGTACCAGACCTACAAGCTTGGACTGTCTGGCCTGTCCACCGAACCGTCGGCGGCTTGGGCAAATCAGGCTGTCAGTTTGATGAACCAGTATGAGGTTGCGGTCAATCCGCTTTCCAGGACGCTTCTGACGAACCTGTGGCCCAGCTCCATCGTTGGCCTGCCGGCAAACCTGAACAACTTTTTTGCCACCAGTGCAGGAACCGGCTACAGCAACAACGGCGTTGCCAAGGCTGACTGGAACATCAATCCGAACAACACGCTATCGTTCCGCTGGTTTGGCGGACAGGGCAGCCAGACCCAGCCGCCTGGATTCAGCCTGGCCCTGGCAACGGCCAGCTCGAACCTGGGCTACTACTTCGAGGTTGCTCCGCTGCACGTACAGAACTACTCCCTGATATGGAACTCCGTGCTCAGCCCGCGGCTGACCAACCAGGTACTGCTTGGGGTCAGCTCCTTCTATCAGAGCTTCCACGACGCCAATAATAGCTTCAATACCACAGCGCTCGGGTTGTATCTGAGCCCGGACGCACTGATCGGCGGCCAGCCGATTTTCGGAGCTCCCAACATCAGCATCTCGGGATTCGACCAGATTGGAATCACCCCTCCGGAAGGCCGCAATGACACTACCGGCCACATTACGGACATTCTGTCCTGGAGCACGGGAAAGCATCAGTTCCGCATGGGCGGCGAGTTCCGCGACGGGCGAGTGGACGAATTTTACCATCGCCGCTCACTGGGAAGCTTTAACTTCGACGGAACCCAAGGGCCGTGGGCGGGCTCGCCTGCATGCGCCGGTAGTGCCGGGGCTGCCACCTGCGCTCTCGCCGATTACCTTGCCGGCGATGTGTCCAGTTCCTCAATTGCAGTAGGAAATCCGGAGCGGTACGTCACAGTCCACGGTTTTTCCTTTTTCGGGCAGGACACATGGCGCTTGACCCAGAAGTTCACCCTCGACTTGGGCCTGCGTTATGAATACTTTGGACCGATGTACGACAACGCCAAGGACCTCCCGGTCTTCATTCCGGGCCAGGGATTCAAAATCCAGGGAGCGGGCATCGGTTCCATCTTCCCAGCCGATCACAACAACTTCGCTCCGCGCGTCGGCTTCGCCTGGCAGCCAACCGGAACGGGCGACCTGGTCGTCCGCGGCGGCTTCGGCGTTTACTACGACCAGATCAACATCAACCCGTTCCTCGATTTTCGTCCGCCGATTAGCGGAGCCGACGGCATTCAGGACAACCCGGTTGGCCCCAAGCCGGTCTCGAACTACAGCGCGAATGTGAACGGCCAGACGTCCTACACATGGGAGCCCAACACCTTCATCTTCCCCGGGGTTACGACCTGCCCAACTCTTAACCCGGCTACCTCGCCCGGTTGCGGAAACAACGTGTACAACGTATATTCCGTGAACCAGAACTTCCGTACCCCCTACTTCTATAACTACAACTTCCAGATCGAGAAGGCCCTGGGAAATCAGGCGTCCTTCCAGTTCGGATACGTTGGAAGCGCGGCCCACAAGCTGAACATTATGTTGAATCTCAATCAGGACGGCGCCTTTAACGCGGCCTATCCCGCTGTCGGCTCCATTCTGCAACTCAACAGCAACGGCACTTCCAATTACAACGCCCTGCAGGCCGTTCTCAAACTGCGTTCGTGGCATGGTCTGACGGCGCAATTCAACTACACCTGGGCCCATGCCCTGGATCAAGTCACCGAGTACCGTGGCGTGATTCCCTTCGACAGCTTCAACCTGGCTCTGGATTACGGGAACAGCGACTTCGACACCCGGCAGGCTTTCACCGGCTTCTGGACCTACGACATCCCCGGTTCCAAGCATGGTCCGGCAATCCTTACGCACGGCTGGCAATTCGGCGGCGCGGTAAACTTCCACACCGGCCAGCCCTTCAACTTCAACGCGGGCACCCAGCGTCCGGGTTTAGACCAGATCTGCAACCCCTTTGCGGGCGTCAGCCATACCTTCAGCGCGGCCGCCGGTGGCGAACAGTGGGTCAACCCTAATTGCTTCGTCCCGGCAGTAGGTGCGGGTACGGTCGCTCGCAATCAGTATTACGGTCCGGGCTTTGCCGACGTCGACTTCTCCGTGATCAAGAACATTCCGATCAAAGAGCGAGTCACCATCCAGTTGCGCGCTGAGATGTTCAACATCTTTAACCGCATCAACCTTGCCACTGGTGCCGGATCCGTAGGTGGAAATGGCTTCGTGAGCGACACCATCGGCGACTTCAACGGCGCTCCCGGCATCGGACCTGGCGAGCCGTTCAACATGCAGCTGGTGGGAAAGATAATTTTCTAGCGGCCGTCACGATCGTTGGAAAGAGGCGCCTGCATGCGGGCGCCTTTTTTATTGTTCTGAGCTCTAAGGCAACAGAAAGCCTTCGGTCCGAAGGTCATCAAGACCCGCAGCAAATAAGCCCCAACGGGGCGACTCAGCATAGCCCAGCGCGAAGCGCTGGGTAAGCATCCAAACAAATCTCAGCCCCGGCAGGGGCAGCGCGGGTCCCCGGTCCCTTCAGCTGGGCGAGTTTGTGGTCGGCTGCTTAGAGGGCTTCAGAGTCGGTGTCGCCGCTACGCGGCTCAGCTCAATCTCCCACCTCACCCCGGGCTCGCGCCCGGGGCTAAATGCGATGCCGCCGCTTCGCGGCTGGATCGAAGTCGTTCTTGGGTGGTCTTTCCCCCGACGGTATTGCAGGAAAGGCTGCGACCCATGCTTGTCGGGAGGACACGTGAACCGCAGATCTCGGTCCAATCAGATGTTGCTACTCCACTGCAAGTAGAGCTGACATCACGTCTCAACCGCCTTAGTACTTTGGCACCGAAGGATCCACTTTGTCGGACCAGGCAAGGATGCCGCCGCCTAGGTTCTTCACCTTGCCGAAGCCGGCCTGACGTAGCAGAGTAACAGCCTTGGCGCTGCGGACCCCGCTGCGGCAATGAGCCACGATCTCGCGGCTGGAATCCAACTCATTCATCCGGGCCGGCAGATCGCCGAGCGGGATGAGATAGCCGCCGAGATTGCAGATCTGGTATTCATGCGGCTCGCGCACGTCGAGAATGAAGATGTCGTTCCCGGCATCCAGCCGTTTCTTCAATTCTTCGGGCTGAATTTCGGGCACGTTGGACGTGACCGGTGCTTCTTCGCCTCGAATGCCGCAGAACTGGTTGTAGTCAATTAATTCGCGAACCGTGGGATTCGTACCACAGACTGGACAGTCCGGATTCTTGCGCAACCGCAGCTCGCGGAAGTGCATGCCCAAGGCATCCACTAATAGCAAGCGTCCTATCAGCGATTCGCCAGAGCCCAGCACCAGCTTGATGACCTCAGTGGCCTGAATCACTCCGAGTAATCCGGGAAGGATGCCCAGCACGCCACCTTCAGCGCACGAGGGGACCAATCCGGGCGGCGGCGGCTCAGGATAGAGGCAGCGATAGCAAGGGCCACGTTCGGTGGCGAATACGCTGGCCTGTCCTTCAAAGCGGAAGATGGATGCGTAAACATTGGGCCTGCGGCTGAGCACGCAGGCGTCGTTGACCAGGTAGCGAGTCGGGAAGTTGTCGGTGCCGTCGGCGATCACGTCGAAGTCGCGAAAGATATCCAGAGCGTTCGCGCTAGTAAGCCTGGTCTCAAACTTTTGCACGGTGACAAAGGGATTGATCGCAGCAATCTTCTCGGCTGCAGAATCGAGCTTGGGACGGCCAACGTCATCCACGGTGTGAATGATTTGCCGCTGCAGATTGGTCATGTCCACAACGTCGAAATCCACCAGACCCAGCGTGCCAACGCCGGCTGCAGCCAGATACAACGCGAGCGGCGAACCGAGCCCGCCCGCGCCGATGCACAGCACGCGCGCGGCCTTCAGCTTCTGCTGCCCCGCCATGCCCACCTCGGGCATGATTAGGTGGCGCGAGTAGCGCAGCACCTCGTCGTTGCTGAGGGTAGTTGCCAGCGGGCTATTGATGACGGCCATGAAACTCCCCAGTGGATCGTGGATAGCGGTTACTGGATAGTAGTAGAAATTGTCATCACGAGCGGACTTCAGTCCGCGAGGGATCTGCTTTTTGCCGCTCAACGAAAAGCAGATCCCTCGCGCCAACATCGGGCGCTCGTAATGACAATTCCTATGTCTCGGCTGAACCGATTTATGCCCTATCCACTGTCCATTTTCCGCCAGCGACCGAGGGCACAATCGAAATCGTATCGTTCTCTTTGATAGCGGTATTTTCGTGCTCGAGGTAACGAATGTCCTCGTCGTTCACGTAGACGTTGACGAACCGGCGGAGCTTGCCTTCATCAGTAAACAGTTGCTTGCGCAGCTCGGGAAATTGGCCCGTCAACTGACTCAACATCTCATTGACAGTCTGGGCCGTCACCTCAACACTTGCTTGCTTCGCCGTGTACTGGCGCAGCGGAGTCGGTATCAGCACTTTCATCTTCCTAGCTAAGATGCGATGCTCCTGCCGCCGGATTCAGCCCGAGAACCCTCATTCAACCCGGATTTCCTCATCTTCGAAACGTTGGCTGTCGTCTTCGCCGATGAGGTTAAAGGAGTTGGTCTCGGTGGCGATTGCGTTCATCACGCTGGTGATGACGTAGGAGCATCCCGTCCAGTGCGCCTCGGCCAAGTCGGTCGGCGACCAGCGCGCAGGGTGGTCTGGATGCGAATGATAGAAACCGATGATGTCGTGATCGCGCTCGCGCGCCTCCCGCTGGATGCGGACGAGTTGACGCGGGTCGATGCCGTAGCGGTTGTGCAACGAGTCGGCGCGTTGGTTCTCGCAGCGCACGATGGCTTGGACGTTCTTTAGGCCATCGTCACCGACCTGTCCTACCAGCACGCCGCAGCACTCATGCGGGTAAGTTTCTTCGCCATGACGGCGAAGCTGCTCCCAGCCTGACTTGCCGATCCGTAGTGCCATGGTAGAGCGGGCCTTCAGGCCCGCGTTTGCGATCGTGACCCATTTTGCTTCGGCCGCTGAGGTCCAGGACCTCAGCGGCCGAAGCCATTTTCTTTCTTGGCAGACGCGGGCCTGAAGGCCCGCTCTACCCGGACTCGGTCTACACCAAACTGCGAGACCTGTCTAAAGCTCGTCCCAGAAACTCTCGCTCAGGTATCGGTCGCCGGAATCGGGAAAGACCGTTACGATGACGGAGTCAGGCTCGGCTCTCTCCGCCACATGCAGGCTCGCTGCCATCGCTCCAGCTCCCGAAATGCCTGCCAGCAGGCCTTCTTCGCGCGCCAGGCGCTTCAGCAGGGTGTACGCGTCTTCCGTGCTGATCCAAACCTCTTCGTCGGCGACGGCGGGATCATAGATTCCTGGCACGATGGAGCTCGCCATGTATTTCGCGCCTTCGATGCCATGGAACGGCGAATCCGGTTGCACCGAGATGCAGCGAATGCGGGGATTGAGCTCCTTCAGCTTGCGCGAGGTGCCGACAAACGTGCCGCTGGTGCCGAGCATGGCAACGAAATGGGTTACCCGGCCCTCGGTCTGCTCCCAGACTTCCTCCGCCGTCCCGCTGTAATGTGCCCGCCAGTTCACGTCGTTACAGTACTGGTCGGCGTAGAAGTACTTATGCGGATTCGCCAGGGCAAGCTCGCGAGCTTTGCGAATAGCGCCGTCCGACCCTTCGGCTGCGTCGGTAAAAACGATCTCCGCACCGTAAGCGCGAATGATGCGCTTGCGCTCTTCCGATACGTTGTGAGGCATGCAAAGCGTCACCCGGAAACCCAGGGCCGCTCCCAGCATAGCGTAGGCAATGCCGGTGTTGCCGCTGGTGGAATCCAACAAGATTTTGCCGGCGTCAAGCTGTCCGGCTTCCAGCGCCTCGGACACGATGTTCGCAGCCGGCCGGTCTTTCACGGAACCGCCGGGGTTGGTCCACTCTGCTTTGGCCAGGACTTCAACGCCTGCCAGGTCACGCGTGATCCGCTGGAACCTGAGCAGGGGTGTATTACCAATACGCTGCAGAAGACTCTCCCCCAGAACCCGAGGCACGAATGCCAGCTTTTTGCCCACGTGATGCATTGCTGTATTCGATGACCGAATTCGGTGCGCGGATGTTGAATATCGAGGAAGCTGCGGCACTTTGCCGGGTTCAGGGACGAATCGCTGATATAATCCGCGCCAACTCCCAACTCAGGTGAAAGTCATGAAATCGGTTCTCACGCCCTTGGATTTTCTGGCGCGGAGCGCCGTCGTCTACCCTTCCTGCCCCGCGGTGGTTGACAGCGACCGGCGACTCACTTACGCGGAATTCCAGCAGCGTGTGCACGCGTTCGCATCAGCTCTTCAGCACTCGGGTATTGCCCCTGGAGATCGCGTTGCCGTGCTGGCGCGCAACAGCCTGCTGGCCCTGGAAGCTCATTTTGCCGTCCCGCTGATCGGTGCCGTGCTGGTCATGCTCAACATTCGCCTGCAGAGCGCCGAGCTGGCGACGATCCTCAACCACAGCGGCGCGAAGATCCTGCTCGGCGACGACCTGGTCATGCCGCTGCTCGCAATTGCTGGTGAGATTCCGCAAGTCGAACGCATCGTCACCAGCTACGAGGAGTTCCTGCGCAAAGGTAACTCAGCCGTGGCGCCGCACCAGGTTGGCGAGGACGATGTCATCTCGATCAACTACACCAGCGGAACCACTGGCACACCCAAAGGTGTGATGTACACGCACCGCGGCGGCTACATCAATGCCATCGGCGAGGTCGTCGAGCACGGGCTGACTAACCGCTCCGTCTACCTGTGGACGCTGCCCATGTTCCACTGCAACGGCTGGTGTTTTCCCTGGGCGGTGACGGCCGTCGGCGCTCGACACATTTGCCTGCCCGAGGTCAACGCCGAGCTCGCGGTTGACCTGATCGAGAAAGAGGGTGTCTCCCATCTCTGCGGAGCTCCGGTTGTAGTCCGCACTCTGACTGAACACTGCTCCCGACGCGGCATTCGCTTCCAATCTGGGCTGAAGATGGTGACCGCGGCCGCACCGCCCCCGCCGGCGGTGATTCGCGCAGCCGAGGAAATTGGAATCCAGATTGCTCACGTTTACGGCCTCACCGAAACCTATGGACCACATTCGGTGTGCGCGTGGCACACGGAGTGGGACTGCGAGCCGCTGGAAAAGCGGGCGCAGCTCAGGGCGCGTCAAGGTGTTCCTTACGTGGTTGCGGGAACCGATATGCGCGTGGTGGACGAAGAGATGCACGACGTTCCCGCCGACGCGCGCACCATGGGCGAGGTAGTGATGCGCGGCAACAACGTCATGCTGGGCTATTACCGCGATCCCGAAGCCACCGAGACAGCCTTTCGCGGCGGCTGGTTCCATTCCGGCGATCTCGCAGTCATGCATGCTGACGGCTACATCGAAATCCGCGACCGCGCCAAGGACATCATCATCTCAGGTGGAGAGAATATTTCCTCAGTGGAAGTCGAGCGCGTGTTGTACGAACATCCAGGCGTGCTGGAGGCCGCGATTGTCGCGCGTCACGACGACAAATGGGGTGAAGTGCCGCACGCTTATGTGCTGCTGAAAGAGGATGCAACGGTCACTGCCGAAGAGCTGATCGAGTTCTGCCGCGCGCGACTGGCGCACTTCAAGTGTCCAAAGGCGATACACTTTGGTCCGTTGCCAAAAACTTCCACGGGAAAAATTCGCAAGAATGTACTGCGAGCGCAGACGCGCGCCGTCACTGAAGGAGCCTAGTTCATGCCGTACCAGAGCATCTCGTTTGAAACCGAAGGCCAGATTGCGATCGTCACTCTCAACCGTCCGCAGCGGCGCAACGCGCTTTCGCTGGAGCTGATGACCGAGCTCATCGAGTGCCTCAACGAGATCGGACGCGACCGTTCGCTGCGCGCCGTGATTCTGGCCGCCGCAGGAAAAGTCTTCTGCTCCGGCCACGACCTGAGCGAGATGGTAGGCCGCGACATCAACGACTACCGCGAGGTCTTCGACGTCTGCACCGAGCTGATGACACGCGTCCAATCGATTCCGCAGCCGGTGATCGCGCAGGTGCAAGGCATCGCCACCGCCGCGGGCTGCCAACTGGTGGCCACGTGCGATCTCGCGGTTGCCTCCGACCATGCGGCGTTTGCCACGCCCGGCGTCAAGATTGGCCTGTTCTGCACCACTCCGATGGTCGCGCTCAGCCGCGCCGTCGGACGCAAGCGCGCTCTGCAGATGCTGATGACCGGCGACATGGTTGACGCTCTCACCGCGGTCGAGTGGGGGCTGATCAACATGGCCGTTCCCGCGTCCGAACTCGAAGAGCAGACCCGCAAGCTGGCAGCGCGCATTGCCGAAGCCAGCTCGCTGACCGTCGCGCTGGGCAAGCAGGCGTTCTACACGCAAATCGATCTCGACCAGCCCAAGGCTTATGCCTACGCCAAGGAAGTCATGAGCATGAATGCTTTGGCCGCCGACGCGCAGGAAGGAATTTCCGCCTTCCTCGAGAAGCGGCAGGCATGCTGGGCGGGAAAATAGGAAGCCTGGCGAGCGTCATTGTTTCCAAGCCGAAAAATCTTTGGCCGGCTTTCGATCGTCGCCGGAAATGCGGCGCAGATTGCCGGGATTGTAGCCGCTTGTCTCGCTCTATCCTCGGCACGATCGGCACACTCAACATCGGCTGCCATCGTCGCCATGCTTGTGGGATGGGTCCTGCTCTATTTCAATTGCCATGCCATCGCCCACTGGGTAGCCGGGCGAATTCTTGGCATCCGCTTCGCGTACTACAGGATTGGCGGGACCGGGAATCTGGAAGGCTATCCCGCCGGGCTGCGCTGGTTGTTCGGGCATCTGCCTTTTCTTGGGGTGCAGACGGAGAAAGCTTCGATGCAACGTGCCAGTCCTACGGCCAAAGCCATTATGTGGTCCGCGGGAGTAACGTCCTCTGCCGTTGTACCGCTTCTGGGTGCGCTCTGGGCATGGCACGCGGGCGTTCCGTGGGGCACGCCCTTCCTTCTGTTTGCGCTCTTCTGGGCGGCCGGAACGTTGTCGAGTAACTGGAGAAGCCACACGGGAGACTACGCGAAGGCGCGACGAGCGCTCAGCCGCCAGTGAGACATCCACGTGATCGGCCGTTTCCCCTACGACTTATCGTCTTCCTCGTCGATCGCATGTCTTTCGGGCAGCATGCGTTGATGAAGAATGCGAACAATCAGGATGCCGCCGGATGTGCGAATCCGGTAGAAGATGATGTGCTTGCCATGCTCTATTCGGCGCAACCCTGGTCTAATCTCATCAGAGGAACGGCCCAGCGCCGGATTGTCGGCAAGCATCCCGCAGAAAGCCTCGAGTTCATCCAGGTAACGGGTAGCCTGAGCTTCGCCCCATGTACTGAGGGTGTAACGGCCGATGCCGAGCAAGTCGGCTTCGGCGCGGCGCGAGAAACGACACGCAGCCACCTGTTAACGCCGGGTCGCGGGAAGCTTGAGCGTCTTCCGGACACGCTTGAACACGTTGCCCCTGGCAGGCCCGCTGGCATCGCCGTCGTCGATGGCGGCCCGCAGCGCGGCAATCTTCGCCTCGTACTGCTGCTCCTCGCGCTCCAAAGTCCGGAGCGCTGCCCGCACGACCTCGCTGGCGTTTTCGTAACGTCCGCTTTTGACCTTGGTAAGCAAGAAGCGATCGAGTTCGGCGGTCAAATTCACGTTGCGGGTAGGCATGAAATGCTCCTTTCTAACTGGCAGTATTTCATGCCAAAGAGTAGCATTGTTGGCAAAGATTGCCAACCGAAACTTGGTTGTGCTTTTCCCTAAAAGTGGGAAGCGGCAGGGATGAAGAGTCGCACGAAAAACTCCCGCTGGCCGTCGGCAGCCAGCGGGAGCTCAAATGCGTAAGACCCTAGATGTCGTAATACATCTGGAACTCGTAGGGATGCGGCCGCAAACGCATGGCGTTCACTTCCTTTTCGCGCTTGTAGTCGATATAGGTGTTCAGCATTTCCTCGGTGAAAACGTCCCCCTTGAGCAGGAACTGATAATCGCGGGCGAGCGCGTCCAGAGCGCTCTCCAGCGAACCCGGCATGGACGGGACCTTCGCCAGTTCCTCCGGTCCGAGATCGTAAATGTCCTTGTCGAGCGGCTGACCCGGGTCGATCTTGTTTTCGATGCCGTCGAGTCCGGCCATCAACATGGCTGAGAATCCGAGATACGGATTGCAGCTGGGGTCAGGCGGGCGGAACTCCACGCGCTTGGCCTTCGGCGAGGCCGAGTACATCGGAATGCGGCATGCTGCCGAACGGTTGCGTCGCGAGTAGGCGAGATTGACCGGAGCTTCGAATCCCGGCACCAGGCGCTTGTAGGAGTTGGTCGTGGGCGCGATGATAGCGGACAACGCTGGACCGTGTTTAATCAGGCCGCCGATATACCACAGCGCTAGTTGCGAGAGTCCGGCATAGCCATCGCCGGCAAACAGCGGCTTGCCGTCCTTCCACAGCGACTGGTGGGTGTGCATTCCGCTGCCGTTGTCCTGGAAGAGCGGCTTGGGCATGAACGTCACTGTCTTGCCGTACTGGTTGGCGACGTTCTTGGCGATGTACTTGTACAGCAACATGGCGTCGGCCGATCTGATTAGCGAGTCGAACTTCAGATCGATCTCCGTTTGCCCGCCGGTCGCGACCTCGTGGTGATGACACTCGACCACCAGCCCGCAGTTCTGCATGGTGAGCGCCATTTCCGTGCGTAGATCCTGGTAGTGGTCGGTCGGAGGAACCGGGAAATAACCTTCCTTGTAGCGTGGACGATAGCCGAGGTTGTTGTCGGCGCGTCCCGAGTTCCAGCGGCCCTCCTCCGCATCAACGAAGTAGTAGCCCTCGTGTTCGTTCTGGTCGAAACGCACGTTGTCGAAGATAAAGAACTCGGCTTCCGCGCCGAAGTAGGCGGTATCGGCCAGTCCCGTGGACGCAAGGTACATCTCGGCTTTCTTGGCGATGTAGCGCGGGTCGCGGTCGTAACGCTGCTTGGTGACGGGATCGATAACGTCGCACACCATCACCAGGGTTGGGGCCTCGGTAAAGGGTCGAGGACCTTCGTCGCCGGATCGGGGATCAGCAGCATGTCGCTCTCGTGAATCGCTGCCCAGCCGCGGATGGACGAGCCATCCATGCCGAAACCTTCTTCGAACGACGATTCGCTGAGCTGCCCGATAGGATAAGAAACGTGGTGCCAGAGCCCGGGAATATCGGTAAAACGCAGGTCAAGGATTTGCACGTTGTGCTCCTTGACGAATGCCATGACTGCCTTGGGATCGGACTTGGTATCAGCCATTCTGGTTCTCCTTATTGCCGCGCGTGCACTCGGTTCGACGCGAGGACATGGTTAGAAATTGCGGTTTGATCTCTGTGGAACGTCGTACCCGCGCTTCCACCAGCTTCAGCCGTGGAGCGGCACAATTTTCCGGAGTAGGAATTCCGAACTGCGAACTGCATTGTTGGGGAAAAGGTCGTGGCCGCAGGCGCTTGCCCTAAGGTCACACTCAAGAATACGTGCCGCTGAAAGGCGTGGCTAATACAATGTTTTTATGGCCCTCATAACAGCGGCTTATTAAGGACTCGCCGTCCCAACCCAGCGGCTCGCGTAGAATCGGGAAGACAACCTGAGCTGCTGTTGTCGTTTGCATCATTTATGGGGCAAATCGGCCGTAAGCGATCGCTATGGGAGCAAGGGCGCCCCTTGGAGTCTTGGCTCGTTGCTAATTGCTAGTTGCTAATTGCTTTATGGACTTCGATCAGATCGAGACATTTCTGGAGGTGGCGCGACTCAGCAGCTTCTCACGAGCTGCCGAGCGGCGCTTCCGCACCCAACCGGCCATTTCCTCGCAGATCCGCGCCCTGGAAGAGGAAGTTGGAGCCAAGCTGCTCGACCGCAGCGGTGGGAAGGTGGCGATGACCGCCCCTGGCAAAGTCTTCCAGAAGTATGCCGAAGAAACCCTGGAGCAGCGCCGCGTCATGCTGGTGACACTGGCGGAAATGCATCGCGTACCCCGCGGTGAGATCGTGGTTTCGGCCAACGAGGGCACGTGCCTGCACATCCTGCCCGAGGTATTTGCCGAATTCAAACGCCAATATCCGAGCGTCGCGGTCAACGTCAAGCGCCTGGAACACAACAAAATCCTGGAAGCGATCATCGACAACTCCTGCGACTTCGGCATCGTTTCCATGCCCGTGCCCGACAAGCGACTCACGGTGGTGCCCATCCATCGCGACGAATTGATTGTGATCACGCCACCGCGTCATCCGCTGGCCGGACACAAAAAAGCGACGGTGGCAGAGGTCGTAGAGTATCCGCTTCTGCTCCCCAAGGTGGGGCGCACCCGCGATGCGTTGGAGGCGCTCTTTCATGAGCGCCGGCTGAAGCCGGCCGTCTCCATGGAACTGGACTCGAGCGAACTGCTAAAGCGTTTCGTCGCTGCCGACGTGGGGGTGGGATTCATCCCTCGCTCCCATGTTGCCGAGGACCTGCAGGCGAAGGCCCTGGCGGCGCTCACGCTCGCGGATGCGAGCATTCAACGGGACCTGGCGCTCGTCTTCCGCAAAGACAAGGCGCTCAGCCGCGCTGCGCTGGCCTTCATTGATATTGCGGTGAAGCTGAAGGCGGCGGTGCTGACGGCGGCAACCGCTCGATGACCGGCTGGGCATTTTTCTCGGGTTCGCGTCCTTTAATGTTGTTTTCACACAATCGTTCGGTTCTCGTGTGTTATTTTTGACGATTCGGTTACAACGAATTTCTTCTTTGGAGAACAAAATTGGCGAAAGACATGGTCCCCAAGCGCATCTTCCTTACGAAAGGCGTGGGGAAGCACAGGGAACGGCTCACCTCTTTTGAGTTGGCGCTGCGCGATGCGGGCATTGCCGCCCAGAACCTGGTGCGCGTGTCTTCCATCTTTCCTCCCAATTGCAAGCTCATCCCGCGCAAAGACGGATTGAAGTACCTCTCGCCGGGAGAGGTCACCTTCGCTGTGGTGGCGGAGAACTCCACCCGCGAGCCGCACCGGCTGACGGCCTCTTCCATCGGAGTGGCTATTCCTGCCGACCACAGCACCTACGGCTATTTGAGCGAGCACCACTCCTTCGGCGAGACCGACGACGTGGCCGGAGACTATGCCGAAGAGCTTGCAGCCGAGATGCTGGCCACCACGCTCGACGTGGAGTTCGACGCCGACAAGTCGTGGGACGAGAAGAAAGAAGTCTATCGCCTGTCGAACAAAATCGTGCGCACCGCCAATATCACGCAGAGCGCGGTCGGCGACAAGCGCGGCCGCTGGACGACTGTGATCGCGGCCGCGATTCTGATCTTCGAATAGCTTTCGTCACATCGACGCAGACGTCAGTAAAAACAAAGGCGCGATCGCTCGCGCCTTTTTCTGTCCCACCATGTAGGGGTAGCTTTACTTCTTGGGCTCCAGGATGATCTCCCGCGCCAGGCGATCGCCGATGATCTCGCGCCAGCTCGCGCGCTCCTGATATCCCTCGATCATCTTCTTATCGTTGCTGTTCAGGGCCTGGTTAGCGACAGCCTCCGCCTTGTCCTGGTTGGCTTCCATGGTTGCCAGGTCTTTGAATTCGGTCATCAGCATCAAGTCGAAGTCTGTCGGGCTGTGCGCCTCGGTTTGAATGACCATGTAGTTCAGAATCAACCCGGCTTTCTTCAGCGCTTCCTGCTCCGTCTTCCATTCGGTCGCCAGGTACTCCATGTACTTCAATTCAACGCCGGGCTTGCCCTTCACGAAGGTGATGTTCCAGACCGGGCCGTCGTGAAAGGGCCGCGCAGGCATGGCTTGAGCGTGCAACAGGTTAGGCAGCAACATCGCGGCAAACGCCAGCACCGCGATGAAACGGATCACGTTCTTCATCAGTTGGCTCCTTATTGTTATTGGTTAGGCATCCGAAGTGACCAGATCTTCAGTACCGGTCAGCCGCCACTCCCACGGCTTGGCAGGTCTTCTTACAACGCAGGCGGTTTAACTGCGCGGTATGAAAGCAGTAATCGTATTGCTGAGCCCGGACGGACCTGAGCAGGCATCCGCTGGCGACCCAATTGTTTAGGATGCAGCGATACTACTACCGAGTGCGGCAAGTTACAAACTGGATAGGATCAAAGGGTAGTCTAACGCCGGTACGCGTTCGGCTGGGGGCCCTTCTCCAACGTCTCGCGGTTCCAGATGAGTCCTTCGCGGCTGTAATTTGCCATTTCGAAGTCCTGCGTCAACTCCAGTGCATCCACCGGACAGGCGTCCTCGCAGAGGCCGCAGAACATGCAGCGGCTGAGGTCGTAGGTGAATTCGGTCAGCTCCTTGCGACGCGTATTGGGATTGCGTTCGCTGCTCACCACAATCAGGTTCTCGGGACAGGCCAACGCGCACAGGTCGCAGGAGATGCACAGCGTCTCATTGGTCTCAGGATTGTTGTTAAGACGAGGCGCACCGCGGAAACGTTCGGCGATTTGCGGCCGCTGCAGGGGATACTGCTCGGTGATGGCTTCCTTCGGGTCCTGATTGCGAAAGGTGACCTTCAGGCCCTTGATCAGGTCCACGAAGAGCATCTTACGTATGGCGGTTTTCATCCTCGTCCCTCGGCGTGAGTGCAGTTTAGCACAGCGCGAACCAGGAACGGCCTGCGGTGTTCACCTTCCCGGCTAGCTATCCCTTCCCTGCTTCTTTACGCTCCCGCAGCTCTTCCATCACGGATGAAATCAGCTCCTTGGCGTCGATAATGCCTTTCATCACGAGTTGGACGTCCATGGCGGGTTTGCCTGGCTGGCGCGCACTTTGGCAATAGACACCGTGCTGGCCCACCAGCGTGAGCGCATCAGTCAGCACGTCGAGGGCGACAGCGAGCCGGCCTCGCGGCATGCCCATCATGAACTCGTATTGATCCAGTTCTCTGCGCTTTTCATCCAGGATACTCATAGCAACTCCCTCGCTGCGCTCGGGATTTCGCCCTTCGATGTTGCTCGGGGCAGGCTCTACGGGCTCAGACGGCAATGCGTCTCAAGATTGTATCGTTCGCCAAGGACGTGAATAATAGTACGGCAACATCAAGCGACAAGCGTTCGCCATCAACAGGAGCCTGCAATGCCAAAGAGCCGTCTATGGATACTCGTCGTAATAACGATTGCCGTGCTTACCGCGATCATGGTCGCGCAAGGAAAAAAACCGGCCAGCCCCCGGGTGAAGCAACTCTGAAGTTCGACGATGGGAAGACGGTCACCATCCAGTACAGCCGTCCTTCCATCCGGGGACGCAAGATCTTTGGCGGCCTGGTGCCTTACGACGAGGTCTGGCGCACCGGCGCCAACGCTGCCACCAGCCTGAAGACCGATGTGAACCTGACCATCGGCGGCGCCAACGTTCCCGCAGGCAGCTACACGCTTTATTCCCTGCCCGGCACGAGTAGCTGGAAGCTGATCATCAACAAGCAGACCGGACAGTGGGGCACCGAGTACGACAAGGCTCAGGACCTGGCGCGCGTGGACATGAAAGTCGGTAAGCTGCCGTCCGCTCTGGAGCAGTTCACCATCTCTTTCGACAAGACTGGCGGGGACTCCGCGACCCTCAAGCTGGAATGGGACAACACCGTTGCCAGCGTGGATGTTAAAGAGAAGAAGTAAGTTATTATCAGCACCGAAGGCTTGACGCGGGGTACGGATAGAGAAAGTAACAACTACAACCAGCCCATACAAACAAACGCAGAAACGCGAAAAAGCGTTACAGGATTCTTGGTAAAGATTTGCTAAGGGCCCCCGAATTGGAACGCCGTGGATCCCGCCAGCCAAAGGCGGATTCTCGCCTTGCTACCCTACGTAGAATCAATAGGCTAGCCTAGAATCACTCGTAACCTATAGAGCCCATGAGGCTTACAGCAAAATATAGTGAAATAATGACTTAGATGCGAAAAGGTGCTGTTTTTCAGTCCCAAGAGATCAGACTAGCTAGTTAAGGTAGTCTAAGCTAACATGCCAGCAAGAGAGACTAAGCTATTGTAGGTGCGACCGTTCCCGGCGGATTCCCAAAACGGGAATCGTTTCCACGTTTGCCAAAATTTTCTGTTGCGGCGCTCACTCATGAGCGGATAATTGGCGGGTGCAGGCGGAACGCTTTTCGCCTGTGCGGGGCGACTTCCGTCGCTTCATCTGCCCTCTGTCCGTCGCCGTGCTGAAAACTCCATTCGTTTAAGCGGAGGCTCTTATGAAACTGGGGATCGCTTGGCTGGCAATTCTGTGCCTGGCGCTGGCTGCAATTCCAGCCTGGGCGCAATGGACATATGACAACGGTCCAATCAACGGCACGACCGATGCCTGGACCATCAACTTTGGCTACGTTGTCAGTGACACCTTTAACACGAGTTACGGACCTGTCACGGTTTCTCGTTTGGCGTTTGGGAATTCCCGGGTGACGTGATGAGCTCCGTCGACTGGTCCGTTACCTCTGGAGAGAACGGCGGAACTGTGTATGGTTCCGGCACGGCTGGCGGCAGAAGCCTGACTGACCGCTTTCTTTCCACCAACCAGTATGGCTATAACATTGACCTGATCACGGTTCAGAACCTCAACCTATATGTTAGCTCTGGCACCTACTGGCTCAACCTGTATAACGCGGTCGTTCCCAGCGGCGACCCGGTGTACTGGGATGAGAACAGCGGCGCTGGCTGCAGGTCGAACGGTTGCCCGTCCAGCGCCTCCGAGAGTGCCGTCGGCACGGTTCCTTCAGAAGCTTTCACCATCAGCGGGAGTAACCAAAGTGGTTTTCCTGAGCCGAACATTGTTTTGCTACTCGGCTCGGGGGCCCTTGGATTGGCTGGCGTGCTCCGGTGGAAGCCGAAGCCGAAGTTCTAGCTGGTGATAGGTCAGTTATCTCGCGAATGGCCCGCCCAACCTTCTCTTGGTTGGGGTGGGATGGTTCGTACTCTTATTCACAATCGTTTTTCCTGTACGAAACCTCCCACGGAGGCGTCGTTGTCACCCACCCTTGCATCAGGCATCACTGACAAGCCGCCTCCGCTGGCACGAGATTGTGATGGTATTTCCATTCGCTGTCCGAAAGTCGGAGATGTCCTGGACAACAGCGAACCGGATATTGAGAAGTGAAACTGGCGACCCCTGGAACTGCCGCGCAAAGATCCGCCCCGCCGTCTGGCGATGACCGGCTTCAGCGTGCGCGCCTCTCTGTCACCCTTGCCTCCATTGCTGCGACCGCGCCCCTACTGGCTTTCAACCTGGCTTTGGTAGAGCGCAAGTGGAAAGTCCTCCTGAATCGCGGACCCTTCCTTGAACAGCCACTGCAATGGTGGGAAAGAATCCTGTTCGTGGGTTTCTCTGCGGCCGCCATCTTGCTGCTCATAGCCACCGCCTCAGCCGCATTGTGGTGGGTCATCCGGCGCCTCATGGGCGTCGAGGCATGGTGGATGGCCAAGTTCGCGGTCCTGCCTGTCGCGCTGGCTTACTTTGCTGCCGTCACCGCCCAATATGAAGTGGTGCAATATTTTCGCGACGGGCTGAACCTGGCTCTGATACGTGGCTTGGGCGGCGGCAACTGGATGACCGCTCTGAAGTACGTACAAGAGGAATTCGCCGGTTTGCTGCCCGCGACCGCAGCCGCATTCGTGGTGATGGTCGTGGGAGGATGGCTGGTAAGGAAATACAGCGGGCGTCTGGAGAAATGGCTGGTTGGCCGTCGGCCGGTGCAACTGCTGGCTTCACCACGGGGACTGCTGACTGCCAATGCGGTGATGATCGTCTCCCCCGGCTTGCTATTAATGGCCTCGTTTCCGTTGCAGAAGAATCTTGGGTTCGAACTCGCCTATCACCTCTATTCCTTACCGGTCGCCGCTGTGACCGATTTCGGTGGTGACAGATTAGGCCGGATGGACCGGCTGGTGGCTTCCGCGCCTTTCGATGCGTCCCGACATCCCTATGCCAGCAATTTCCCAGGCAACGGAGTGGATCAGAACGGCATCGCAGGGGACTCGCCAGCAGTGGATTGGCGGCGGCGAAGCGCTCCCTGGGATGCCAACCAACTGGAACGAAAAAACGTGGTGCTGCTGGTGCTGGAGTCGGCCCGCTATGATCTGCTGGACGCACAGGTCAACGGGGAGCCGGTCATGCCCGTGTTGAATAGTCTGCCCGGCGAGCGGCTGCTGATGTTCTCGCACGCCGGATACACCGTTCCTTCGCTGTGCGCGATTTTCAATGGGACAGCCGATGAGCGAGAAGCGGACATCTCTCTCGTGGACCGGTTTCGCGAACTGGGGTATCAGACGGCGGTGTTCTCCGGACAATACGAGGGCTTCGGTGACACCAGCACGCTTACGCACATGAATCGGGCGGATGTATTCGTGGATGCCAGTTCTTTCCCCAGAGAGCAGCGCATGTACCCGAGCACCGCACTTGCGGCGCTCAGCATACCAGCGCCGCTGGTAACAGAGCGCTTTCGGCAATGGTTCAAGGGCATTGATCACCAGCGCCCTTTCTTCGCCTATCTCAACTGGCAGGAGATGCACTTTCCGTATCACTACTGGGGCGCGCCCAGGCCGCTGGCAAATCCGCCTATCTCTCGGGGCGAGATCGTGCCCGAGAAACGCGATTGGCTGATGAGGACGTATTGGAATGCCGCGCGCAATCTGGATTCTGTGCTGGCCGGACTGCTGGCCGACTTGGACCGGGCCGGGGCGCGGTCACAGACGGTGATCCTGGTGGTTGGCGACCATGGAGAAGAACTGTTCGACCACGGTTACCTTGGGCACGGCATGAGCATCAGCTTTGAACAAAACGCTACCCTGGGCAAACTCATTAATTCCAACTGGAAGCCTCCGCCAAGGGCGTTCGGGCTGAGCAGCGTGAGCGAACTGATTCACAACGCGCTGCTGCGCAGGCCGCAGGACGCCTTGCCGGTTGACGAGGGCTTCTTCTGCTACACGGGCAGCGCCGACAAGCCCGGCCAACTCGGAATGGTGACCCCCGAAGGGATCGTAAAGTTCGATTTCAGGAAGAACCTGTGGACTAGGCAGGCCGCGCCGGGGAAGGAATTCGAAGCGAACCCGAGTTTTCCTCCGCTGATCTATCTTTGGCAATCGTACCTCAGGCAACTACCTGCGCCGGACGGACGGGGAAGATGAACCATCCCACCGCAGCACGGCTGGACAGCGAAGCTGGCCCCGCCGTGTGCCAACGACAAGGATTCCCGCGTGGGTGGGCCGCCCATGCGGTTTGGATTCTGCTCGCGCTCCTTGTCTCTGCTCCCACAATTTATTGGCTTTGCCAGCGCTGGACCATGAGCGTCTGGCACAACGTTCACGGGATGTTCATCCCCTTCGTCGTCGCCTATTTCATCTACAGGGTGTTGCGCTCGGACCAAATTGCAGATGCGGAGCAATCCGCGTGGGGCTTTCTGTTCCTCATTCCCGGGTTGGGGATGATCGTGTTGGACAGCACGATTCATACGCAGTTGCTCGCAGCCTTCGGCATGGTCGTTTGCCTGCCTGGTCTTTCGCTGCTGCTTCTGGGTAGCCGTCGTACTCAGGCGCTGACCTTTGCCTGGGTATTAGCGTTCTTCATGCTGCCAATCCCCGCCGCGTTCATCGAAAGGTTCACTCTGTTGCTGAGAAGAATCACTGCCGCGGGGACCGAGCAAGTCATAGCGTTGCTCGGCATACCGGTGGGTCGTGTAGACACCACGCTGTTTCTGCCCGCAAACACTCTGTCTATCACGGACGCGTGCAGCGGTTTTTCCGCGCTGTATGCCTGCTTCACGCTGTCGCTGGTCCTCGCCTACATGAACCCCTCATGGCGGCGCCGCCTAATTACGCTGGCGGCGGCCTTCCCAATTGCGATGGCCTGCAATATCTCGCGCTGCGTGTTCCTTGCGCTCATCGTGCAGCGATGGGGCAGAGGCATCCTACATACGGTGCTGCATCCAGTATCAGGCGTACTCACGTTTACCGCTACGGCGGTCCTGCTGGCACTTCTGGACAGGGTCGAAATGCGGGGACCTGCCGCATGACTCGGTTGTCTCGGCGATACGTTTGGCCGCTATCGGCCTGCTTGCTGCTGGCGCTAATCCCGGTGGTGGTGCACTCCTATTTCCAGGCTGAAATCGACGACTGCGGGGCCCCGCTGGCTTTGATGCCGGAATCAGCGCAGGCTTCGCATTCCGGCGGAAGCCGCGATGCCTGGATGCGCAAGATATTCCTGAGCTCGCAATGGCAAGAAGGGAGCTTTGTCAGAGACGGACTGCGCTTTGACTTCAGCATAATACGTTCCTACGACGCCAAGCGGCTCTACCATCGTCCCGAGACCTCCCTGGTGGAACACGCCATCGTGGAGAGGCGCGGGATGGAATGGGTGCGGGCAGATTCCGCCGCACTGCCGATTCACCGCGCCTACTATGGCGACACGGACCCGGCGATTGTGGTCGCTTATCTGCTGGTGTATCGCTCTTCTCCGGTAGCCAGCCCCTATTGGCCGCATCTACGTGCCGCGCCCGTCCAAATCTTTAGTGGCCGCCGTCCGATGACTCTTTTTCTTCATTCAGGCGCGCGGATCGCCCGGCAGCCTTCAGGAAGTGGAGAAGGTAGAGCAAGAATGGCTGCTCTCATCCTGGGAAACGTACCGCTCCGCCTGCACATACTGAACGCTCGCAGATTTCGTTTGACATTATTCTATATTTCTATAATAATGGAAGAATAGAAGGATGCTTATGCCCAAGAAACACTATCCGGAACAGATCACGCGCTACGCAGACATGTTCTCAGCCATGGGGACCGAGCCGCGGTTGCGCATCATGCAATTGCTGCTCTCGGCTCATCCCGAAGGCATGGTGGTCGGCGACATCGGCGCCGAGCTGGAAATCCCCAGCTCGACACTTTCGCACCATCTCGACAAGCTAAAGAACGAAGACCTGGTAAAGGTCCGCCGCGATGGAACCTTTCTGTGGTACACGGCCAACACCGGGGCCCTGGAAGAGCTGCTGGGCTTTCTCTATGCCGAGTGCTGCACCCGCAACAAAGCAGTCCAACCCGAAAAAATTATTACGCTCTGTAAATAGGAGATCGCCATGAGCACCGATATTAAGGAAGTGGTCAAGGAAAAGTACGGACAGGCCGCGCTCCGCGTGCATGCTGGCGGCAGCTCTTGTTGCGGCGCTTCCACCGCTGTGGAGAGCTGTTGCGACCCCATCACGACCAATCTCTACGACGCTACACAAACTAGCCAGGTTCCCGAAGACGCGCTGAAGGCCTCGCTGGGATGTGGCAATCCCACGGCGCTGGCTCAACTCAACGCCGGCGAAACTGTGCTCGACCTGGGCTCCGGCGGTGGCATTGATGTGCTGCTCTCGGCCCGGCGTGTGGGACCGACAGGTAAGGCATACGGACTCGACATGACCGACGAGATGCTTGCCCTGGCACGCGAAAACCAGCGTACAAGCGGGGTGGAGAACGTCGAGTTTCTCAAAGGTGAAATTGAGGCGATCCCGCTCCCCGATAATTCCGTGGATGTGATTATTTCCAACTGTGTCATCAACCTCTCCGCCGACAAAGACCGCGTGTTGCGTGAGGCTTTTCGTGTGTTGAAGCCGGGCGGCCGCTTCGCGGTGTCCGACGTTGTGGTACATGGCGATGTTCCCCAACAAGTGCGCGATAGCGTCCTGCTGTGGGTCGGCTGCATCGCAGGCGCCCTGCAGGACACGGAATACACCGCAAAGCTGGCCGTTGCCGGATTCGAGGCCATCGAGATCGAGCCGACGCGGGTTCACAACGTTGAGGATGCACGTGTTTTTCTCAATGAGCAGGGCGTTGACGTGGACGCGATCGCTCCGCTCGTGGACGGCAAGTTCATGAGCGCGTTCATCCGGGCCAAGAAGCCACAGAAGCCGCATTCGCAAGGCTGGTAGAGCGGAGCTTTAGCGCCGCGTCGGCGAGCAAAGATTGAAAGCCGCTGTCGCCGCTGAGCTCCATGACCTCAGCGGCTACAACAAACAAGATAGCGACCGAAAACGCGGGCCTGAAGGCCCGCTCTACCTGGATACATTGAAAAATATGCCCGACCGCTACAACGTTTTGTTCTTGTGCACGGGGAATTCGGCGCGCTCCATCATGGCGGAGGCGATCCTGAACTTTAAGGGCCGTCCGAACTTTATCGCGTACAGCGCAGGCAGCCATCCGGCAGGCACGGTGCGGCCGGAGGCGCTGCAGCAAATCGAACTGGCCCACCTGTCCACCAACGGATTGCGCAGCAAGAGTTGGGACGAGTTCGCCCAGCCCGGCGCTCCGCAGATGAACTTTGTCTTCACGGTATGCGATAACGCAGCGAAAGAGATTTGCCCGATCTGGCCCGGCCAGCCAATGACCGCGCACTGGGGCATTCCCGATCCGGCTACGGTCACCGGTTCTCCGGACGAGATCGAGCGCGCCTATCGCGAAGCCTTTATGGCCCTTGACCGCAGGATCGGCCTGTTCCTTGCGCCTGCCGCTCGCCAGCCTCGACAAGCTGGCAATCCAGAAGCACATCGAGCAGATCGGCAAGCAATGACGATCCGGCTGCGTCATCAGGAGACGCTGTGCACGACAAAGTAACCGCCCGCCTTAGCTTTCTTGACCGCTATCTGACGGTCTGGATCTTCACTGCGATGACCATCGGCGTGCTTTCCGGATGGGCGCTGTCCCGGCATCGTGCCCTTCCTTAACCGATTCAGCGTAGGAACGACGTCGATCCCGATTGCGGTTGGGCTCATCCTCATGATGTATCCGCCGCTGGCAAAGGTGCGCTACGAGGAGCTCGGGGAAGTCTTCCGTAACAAGAAGATTCTCGGACTCTCGCTACTGCAGAACTGGGTCATCGGGCCGGTGCTGATGTTCGTTCTCGCCATCGTCTTCCTGCGCGGCTATCCCGAATATATGGCCGGGTTGATCCTCATTGGCTTGGCGCGATGCATCGCGATGGTGATCGTGTGGAATGAACTGGCGCGCGGCGACACGCAATACGCAGCGGGGTTGGTGGCATTCAACTCCGTCTTCCAGGTTCTGTTCTATTCGGTGTACGCATGGATCTTTGTTACCAAGCTGCCGGAATGGTTTGGCTTGCGAGGTTCGGTCGTCAATGTATCCATCCGCGATATCGCCGTGAGCGTATTCATCTACCTCGGCATACCTTTCCTCGCCGGCATCTTCACGCGGCTGGTGTTGGTAAAAGCTAAAGGTCGAACGTGGTATGAGAAGACTTTCATTCCCCGCATCAGCCCGCTCACGTTGATTGCGTTGCTGTTCACCATCATGGTGATGTTTTCGCTCAAGGGCGATTACATCCTGCGTCTGCCTTTAGATGTGGTGCGCATCGCCATTCCTTTGCTGATCTACTTCGTGCTGATGTTTCTGGTGTCGTTTTACTTGGGGTACAAGCTCAGGGCCGACTATTCCAAGTCGGCGACTCTGTCTTTCACTGCGGCCAGCAACAATTTTGAACTCGCCATCGCGGTTGCGGTCGCTGTATTCGGTATCCGGTCCGGCGAAGCATTCGCCGCGGTGATCGGCCCCCTTGTAGAGGTCCCGGCGATGATTGGCCTGGTAAACGTAGCGCTCTTTTTCCAGCGCAGATATTACGGAGGCACCGCAACCGAGGAACCGCTGCTCCCGATCTGCGATCCGGCGGGAAGATAAAGGAAGGAGTGGCTATGAACCGAGTCCTGTACGGCCGGCGGAGGAATGCCCGTTGATCCTCTGATTCCTCCCAACTTTTTCCCGAATCGGGAAATTCCGTGGTTACTTTCGTAAGTTGACCCTGCCCTTTTTTCGTGACTTCTCTCCCGACCTGTGTCTAGCCTGAAATGTAGCGAGTGGTTATGTGGAGAGCGTTTTATGAGTGACGCTGCTTGTTCGCAATTGAATCCCTGCCCCGAAGTGACGAAGGACGCGTCACCCGTGGCTGCCCGGCCGCGGCGTCTGATCGTTCGCACCTGCAGGCACATCCTGGAGACCGGCAACTTCTGCCAGTCACCGGCCACCGGAAAGAGCGCGTACTGCCGCGCCCACAAACAGCTCCGGGTTCGCCTGGCGAAGATGGCGGAGGCGCGCCGTCAGCGTGAGGTGCTGAAGCTGCCGCGGCTGATGGACCTGCAAGCCGTGCACGTCGGCCTCACGAAGATACAGATCGCGCTGGCGACGGATCGCATCGATCCCGCCCACGCCAGACTCCTGCGCTGGGCCCTGCGCCTGTCGGCCACGAATCTCCGCTTCATCGCGGAACAAGAGCAGTCGGCGGCTCGCCCAGACGCGCTCCAGACCGAGCGCCGCCAGGCCGGGATTGGGGCTGCTACCACCCGAAGCCGAGGCGGCGGCTTATGAATCCGGGCCGCGTGAGCAGCGTGAAGCCCGCTCGTAAACCTAAGCAGCTCTATTGGATACGAATAAGTTATTGCGATTCAATTACTTATGAGTAAAGCACCCGGTAACTTGCTGAAAATAAACGTGCAGGGAGGAGGTTATCAAGGCTATATCTTCGACGCTTTGTAGCTGAATGGCGCAGGATTTCCGGCGTCGTTTAACAGAGCTGGAAAGAGGCCTGAACGAGGCTTGGCGCTTTCCCTAAGCTGTTAGCTTCGAGATGTCGGTTGATTCGGGAAACTCGAAACCAAACTGCTCGCGCAGGCAGCGCCGCACCTCGGCTTCCGTGGTGAGCACGCTCTCTTCGCGGGTTCCGCCACGAGTAACGATTAGTCGCATGTTGGTCAGGGTGATGCGGCCATCCGGTGTCGCTTTGCTGCAGATCCAGCGTTGCGTAAACCCGGATTCTGGCGAGGTCTGGTGGAAATGGCACATCCCGGCGTAGTCGTTGAGATGGCGTGGTATGTCGCGGAAAGCGTAGAGCGGGACTTGACCCTTTTCGTCCTCGCGAAGGAGCTGCCATTCATCGCCGCACCACGAGACGAAATAGCGGTGTCCGTTGACCTGATCTGTGCCTCCGGCATGGAAGATGATGGGATCGACAAAGGAATCGCCGAAACCAACGTCAACCAGCCACGGTTGTTCGAGCTGGACCTTCAAGAGCATATGATCGAACTCCGGCCCAAAGCCGCCGTCGTCGCGGCGCACGCGCGCCGACAGCATCTGCACCTGAAAACCGATCGCGGTCAGAAGCTCATAGAACAGGCCATTCAATTCGTAGCAGAATCCGCCGCGGCAGCGCGTGACAATTTTGTCGTAGAACAACTGCGTTTCCAGGCGGATCGGGGTGCCAAGCTGGATATCGAAATTCTCGAAGGGAACGGTAAACAGATGTTGCCGGTGCAGGGCGCGCAAAGATGACAGCGAAGGCTGCGGCGCTCCCCGATATTCGATTCGGCGCAGGTACGCCGGGACATCCATGCTCACACCGGCAGTTCTTCCTGCAGCCAGCCCGCCTCGACACGCGGTTTGGGTTCGGCTGCCAGGTCCAGCACGAGGTTTTCCAGCACCAGGCGCTTGCTTGGAGGGTTGGATCGGAGGGCGAGGTCCGCCCGCGCAACTCGGCGAATGGCGCTGGTCAACTCGCGGCGGGACTTGTAACGGCGGGCCTGGCGGATAATGTCCTCGGCAGCAAAGGGCGGGATCCGAAAACCTTGCCACAAAGCCTGCCACAGAGCGCGCGAATCGCGCACATTGCGCTCCAGAATGACGAGCATCTGGCGAAAGGTCCGCGAGAGCATGTACAGGTGCCCGATCGCCGCTTCGTCTCCATCGCCGGTGCTCAGGATGGCATCCAGCACAGCCAGCGCCCGGCCGCGGTCACGGGCGGAGATGGCGTCGGTCAATTCATAGAACGACCTTTGCTTGGCCGCCAGCACCAGGGTCTCGACATCGCCCAGAGTGATCCGCTTCTTGTCGCCGACGAACAGAACCAGCTTCTCCAGTTCGTTGGCGACCATCATCATGTCCCCGCCCAGCGAATCCACCAGTTCTCGGGCTGCGTCGTTTTCCAGCTTCACGCCTTCAGCGTCGGCGGCCTGGATTGCCCATTTCACGGCATCGCTCTCGTCCACGCGGGCAAACTCAAGGATGGCGCAGTATTCACCGAGGGTCTCACGGATGCGTTCGTAGCGCTCCTTGTCCGTCAAGTCCATGCGCCGGGCATCGGCGGGAATGCTGATGTGGTCAGCGACGAAAACCAGCAAGGCATCCGGGTTGGGATTCTTAAAGTAATCTTCGATGGCGGAAAATTCGTCGTCGTGTTTGCCGCGGCCATACAGGTTTTTTACTCCCCGGACGAAGAACACTTGGAATGGAGACATCAGCGAGGGCGTTCGTGCCTGGTCAAGGACCTGTTGCAGATCCACTTCTCCCAGGTCCATGTCATAGAGGCTCAGCTCGCGAACGTCAGCGGGGATCAGATGTTGCAGAACCGCATCGCGGCAACGTTTGCGGAAGAATGCCTCATCGCCGATGAAGACGTATCCGGGAGACAGTTTGCGCGCCTTCACGTCAGCCACGAAGCGGTCCGAGGCTGCGAAGCTGCGCATCTAGTAAGCCTCCAGCATGTCGCTAACCACAGTTTGCGAAAAACTTGCAGCCATCCGGTCCAGAGCCGGCCCCTCTTCATTAAAGAAATCACGCCCGTTGTTGGCGATCTGGTACACCTCGCGATACAGCAGGTTCGGATTGTTCCAAAGCACTTTGCCGCTGCGTGTTACAAGCGAGACTTTAATCGACACGAACACGAGGGACGAATCGATGCCACCAGTCTGGGAGTTGTAAGTAAGGGGAGCAATGAACGCGGTAACGACAATTCCGTCAAGGGTGGCATCTGCGCTGCCGTCGTTTGTCGTCACGATCCGGTAGTTAGTCCGGCTGCGCAGTTCCCGGACGACTGCGGCGGTGAGTATTTCTTCAAGGCGGTAGGTGTGCGTCAGATTGACAAACGCGGGCACATAAATAGTATGCATGTCCGCTGGCAGGCGGACGCCGTGAGCGCTGGTGTGGTATCCGCAGCTGGTTGCAAACAGCAACAGAGCCGACACGCAAGCCAGAAGCTGCCAGCGAGTGGACCGCCACGACATTATTGCACCGTGCCTCGCGGACGGGCGGCAATCATGCTTTCCGCGCACTCGGCGGCGGTCAGCGCCGCAATCCGCAGGTTGTCGGAGGCGGCCCATATCCAGAAGCCTTTCGCATTTTGCGAGTCACGGCGCGCGAACACTTGTATCTGCTCCTGCCCTGCGGCATTGACGTTGCTGGGGGACTCTTCTCCTCCCTGTAACACGTCCACATGCTCACCAGAAAGTGCGGCTGTCAGTTCCTCGATTTGTGCTGGTTGCTCCAGCTCAATGTACAGCGAGAACGCATGCCCGTGGAAGATAGGCGCTTGCAGAAGCATCAGCGAAGGTACCGCCAGCTGGTCGCTCACCAGCCTGCGAAAATGGCCCTGGATGCGGCTTTCCACGGAATCCAGCGAAGGCAGAGAATGCGCTCCGTAACGGTCCAGAAGATTGAAGGCCACTTGGGAATCGAACACGACTTTGGGAAGCTGTTGGAAGGAAAGCAGGTTCACCGTTTGCTCGTGCAGCTCATCCATGCCGCGCTTGCCGTGTTCCGACGCCGGTTCGAACGCGGTCGCGATGGCGCGCGCAATGCCGCCGACTTTCCGGGCGCGGAGCATCAACAGGGCCAGGACCACCGCAGCAGGATGCGCAATGCTGACCGGAGCCACCGCAAAGTCCACCTTCGGAGGAACGTTTAGTTCACGTTCGATCCAGGGGGAGCGCAGCAAAGCACCCTTCTCGTTTTCCAGCGCATAAGAAAGATCGATGATATCGCTGCCGGTCTTGCGCGCCATTTGCCAGGTATTCCGGGTGAAATTCTCATCGGAGGCGAAGAACGTGAAGTCCACATTCTCCAGGTGCTCGGGGAGCACGCTCTGGATAAACGTCGGTTCCTCCCCCACGGCCTCCAATTGGCCGAGCGATTCGTCATCATCGAGCAAGCGGATATCCTGGGCCGGAAAGTTGCGGTCGCTGAGGACGTCCTTCAGTTCTCGTCCCTTCAGCGTGGCGGCGCCAACGATGGCCACGCGGAACATGCCGCCCCAGTGGCCGCCGTCAGTGCGAACAGCGGCGGTGTTGTTGGGTCCATTCTTCATCAAGCGTGGGATACCTCGTCGTGCGGCGGAGGGGACGGCACCGCAGGCCGGCGAAAGACGAAAGAAAGCCGGGCCAGCACACCTGCAAGGATGTAAACCAGCGCCAGCAGAAATAGAACGTATTGGGAGGAGAACCAGATCAGGGCTATGACAGTACCAATCACAATGAGCCAGCGAAAATTCTGCGGCTGGCGGAAGTTGATCCCCTTAAAGCTTACAAACCGCCAGGTGCTCACCATCAGGAAGGAAATCGCGAAGACGAACACGCCCCATCCGATGGAGAGCCACCAGATCTGCAGTGGATTGCCCTGGACCAGATGAACTACGGCGGCAATGGCTCCAGCCCCGGCGGGGATCGGCAGACCGACAAAATACTTGCGCCCCGGCCGGCCGGGATTCGAGGGCTGCGGATTCGTCTGGATGTTGAAACGCGCCAGACGGCACGCCCCCGCCAGGAGAAAAATGAAGGTCGCGATAGCGCCGAGTTGAATGACGCGCGCGCGAATATCCTGATCCCCGGCTATGCGGCAGCATGCGAAAGCCCCAAGTCCAGGCCAATATCGCCGGAGCGATGCCAAAAGCGATCACGTCCGCCAGCGAATCGAGTTCGCGGCCGAACGGGCTGGCCGTGTTTGTAAGACGTGCTATGCCGCCGTCGAAAAAATCGAGCACAATCGCAATGCCAATTGCCTTAGCCGCCTGATTGAAGTGCCACGGATCGGACGCGGTGCCCTGTATCGCCTGCGAGATCGCGTAATAGCCCGCCGCGATGTTGCCGGCCGTGAAGATGGACGGCAGGATGTACAACCCCTTCCTTGCCCGTCGCGGCTTGGCGGAATCGTCCGAGCGCGGCACGAGGTGGTCGTTCATCGCACCTCCGCAGCTTCTCGTACCCGGGACGATACCGTTTGCGGCTGTGCCACAGCGAGGACGCTCGATCCGCCCTTCACGTTATCGCCTACCCGCACTTTCATTTCCGCGTCGGCCGCGAAGATCACGTCTACGCGCGAGCCAAACTTGATGAGCCCAACGCGTTCGCCGCGGGCCACATGGTCGCCGATCTTCTTGGTGAAGACAATTCGCCGGGCCAGCAGTCCGGCAATCTGCTTGAAAACCACTGTGCCTGCATCTCCCTCGACGGTGACCACATTCTGCTCGTTGAGTTCGGCTGAGACCGCGCCCATCGCGTTGCGAAACTCCCCTGTTTTGTATTTCACGTCGGTGATCACGCCAGCTATGGGAGAACGATTCACGTGCACATTAAAGACATTCAGAAAGATGCTGATGCGAGTTTGCGGGTGGCCGTTCGGCTCTACGACGGACACATCAGTGACCTTGCCGTCCGCGGGAGAAACGATCGCGCCCTGTACCGCGGGAATCTCACGCTCAGGATCACGGAAAAACCACAGGAAAAATGCGGCCAGCAGCAATGGAATGACCGCCAGAAGCGGGCAGGGTCAGCCATCCCACCAGCACAGCCAGAGCAATAAATGCGAGTCCGTAATAGATCCCGTCGCGAACCATGGGCTGACTTGATTATAGAGCCTGGCTTGCGGCTGCCCTAATTCGACGGTCCCACGATCTCGCGTGTAAGTTGGTCCATGTGCTGCTGTACTTCCTGGTATTTTTCGCCGGTCGATGGCCCGGCAAAGCCGGCATGAATCGCGTGCACGCGGCCGTTGCGATCGAGAAAGATCGTGGTCGGATAGGCGCCGAAGTTCACCAGCTGCGGGAGTGTCTTTTCGATTTGTCCTGCGTCGGTCGTGCCGGCCAGCAGCAAAGGAAAGCTGATCCCGTACTTGTCACGATAGATGCCGATCTGCCGCCAGTCACGCGCCGGTGTCATCGACGTACTCGTAGGCCAGGCCCACAATGACCAGTCCCTGCGCACGATACTTGCGATACAGCTGCTCCAGCAGCGGAGCTTCGTCATGGCAGTTCGGACACCAGGTGCCAAAGATGTCCACGATCATCGGCTTGCCTTTGAACTCCGGGCTGCTCTGGTCAACCGTCTTGCCAGATTGATCCACGCCGCTGAAGCGGAACGGCTCCTGAGGGTCCTTAACCTTGGTCAGGCTGCCCGCTAGCGCATTCGGGTTCGCGGCGGCTGCGTCGGTGCTGCGCTCGGCGGTAAACTGGCGCTGAAGATTTCACTCCGCCGATCCTCCCCGTCCAGGCTGCCATTCGGCTGCAACTGGCCATCGAGCGCCAGCACATGGATGCCATCAAACCGGCTCAGATGAACATGAGTCTGGCCATGGTTGCATCGGTCGAGACCGCGCCGTGCATCAGGCCGGTATCGCCGCTGACCGGTTCCAGGATTCCCGTGGCAGCAACCTTGCCGTCGGAAGTAGCCGTCTTCTGCTGTTGAATACGTGGTGAGGGTATTTTTCTCCGCGCCTTCGGCGCCCGCCTCGTGCAGAATCCAGTCGCCTGTGAGATCTGGGCCGGTCCACGCCTTCGTGGCTGGGACTTCGCGGTGAGGAAGCAGAGTGACCGGAATGTGCACCATACCCTTGCTGGTCTGGCGGGAGTATTCGCCTTCCATGCGCTGCGGCGAAACGTAATGCAGGGTGAGCTGCCCGTCGTAATAGTCGAGACGCAAGGTCAGAAGGTTGGCCATCCCAAGTTCCGCCGCTGAATGGCTGGCGGTCGGTCGCATTCACCAGCGTGGCCGTGACAGTGCCTCCCTGCTGGCTTCAGGTCGATGCCGAAGTTCACTTCACCGGCGCGGGATTGGATCGATCCATCCCACAAGCCAGCGGGCGCTTGCACATTGGGTTCGGCCGCAAATGCGACGCATACTGTCCAAAAGCAAAACGCAATCGTAGTGAGAATCAGAAGATGCCGTTTACCGCGCGTCAAGATCGCTCCCCACAGTCTCTGATTGATTGTTCACTAGGATATAACGTCAGGCGAGATCGCGGGGCGGGGATGTATAGGAGGAGCGCGGCAGCGAAGACTGGCGTCTCGACCGCCCGGCGTGGGCGATGAACGAAAACTAAACGACCTGGTGGTCGGTTCGGAACTTCAGTTCCAAACTTTGCATCTGGTCCTTCAGGCGGAGTTTCAGCTTCTTCAAACGTACTTCTTCAAGCTTTTCGTCTTCGGAAAGATACTTTTTCTGAATCAAGCTTTCGAGGCGCTGCTGGTATTCGGAATGTTCCTGCGCCAGACGGCGAAACTCATCATTACTTGACAGAAGCTGATCACGTACCTGAGCTGCCATTCAGTGGACCTCCGGAGAGATGAGACTTAAAACGCTAGCACACCTGCAAGACGGGTTCAAGGGACTTTTGTCACGGAACTGCAATAGAGATTTGCAGGAGCAACGCGTCTTCTGTGGGCTCGCTGTAATAGTCGGCGCGAAGCCCTTGCTGGCTAAATCCAAGCTTTTCATACAGTCTGCGAGCCGCGAGGTTGGACTCCCGCACCTCCAATAGCACCGAGGTGGCACCACCGACGTGGGCTTGCGTCAGCAACTCTCCCATCAGCTTCGTGCCTATATCGAGTCGCCGATGCTCACGCGCGACAACCACGTTTTCGATCTCCCAGTCGTCAATCGCGCAGCGCGCGATTACAAACCCGTAAAGTTGTGTAGCGCCTGATTCATTTGTCGCCACCAGGGCGATTCGGGGCGGAGCATCGGGCGCGAACAGGGCGTCGTATTCCCGCTCTGCCCAATGCGCGGCGCCTTCGGACTGCTGCTCCAGGGTGCGCATGAGGGGCACATCGTCGGCAGTGGCAGAACGAATCAACACGAGCGTCAATGCTTCGGAGCGGAAAAGATCTCCGCATCAGAGCGGCGGATGTAGTTAACGTCGATGGTGGCGGGATCGGCGGTTTCTCCCGCCAGCAGCTTGCGTATGCCGATGCGGCCAATCTCGTCAGCCTGGATCGCAGGAACGATCCGCACATCGGCATTTGCGGCCTGCAAGGCTTCCGCCACCTTGGCGTCCGGCGTCAGCAGTTGGCCGGGGCCACCGGCGGTTTCGGTCGCGAATGCATCCAGCTTCGCGATGTATTCCCGAACCACGACGGCGTGTTCCGCGGACACTTCATACTCGCCGACATACACCTCTCCGCGACCGGCATCCAAAGCGACTGTCGCCGCTTGGCCAGGGCATCCATGAGTTAGGGCAACAGCCTCAAGCATGGAAACTGCGGCCAGAGGCTTGTGCAGTACCTCACAGAGGCCTTTCACCGTCGCAAGTCCAACTCGCAAGCCGGTAAACGAACCCGGTCCCGAGACGACCACAAAACCGTCCACTTGAGCTTTCTGGAGTTTGTTCTGCTGCAGAGCATCGGCGATGCGCGGCATCAGTTGGGCCGAGTACGTGCCGCCTTCCAGCGAGTTCAATTGCAGGACTTCGAATCGGTCTCGATCGCCGCGGCAAAGGGCGATGCTGCCGTTTCGCCCCGAAGTGTCAATCGCGATGACCAGCATCGGTACCAGGGTCCCTCGCTTCGCTCGGGATTTCGGCTGCGGGCTCCCGCTCCGCTCACGCCCGTAAAGCGCCTCAACTCAGACGCCTTCAGGAGCGTCTTCCACCAACTCGAGCAGTACGCCTCCGGAGCTGGAAGGATGCACGAACACGTAGAGATGTCCGCCTGCGCCAATCTTGATGTCGTCGGAGATCAAGCGCGTTCCAGAAGCTTTCAACCGCTCAACCGTGCCGGAGAGATCGCTCACGTGAACTGCAACATGATGCAGTCCTTCGCCGCGCTTCTCGATGAAACGCGCGATCGTCGAGTCAGGCGAGGTCGGCTCCAGCAATTCAATGCGGCTTTCGCCGACAGGAACCATGGCCAGCCGCACTTTCTCCGCCTCGACGGTCTCCTCCGGCATGACCTCGAGACCCAGCTTCTGGTAAAACTTTTTGGCTTCCGCCAGCGACTTCACCGCGATACCAAGATGGTCAATGTAGCTCATTCGGGCTTCCCCAGTCGGTCCACAATTTTCTCTACCAAAGAATACGGGTCGCGCTTGTGTTCGGCAACCTCGGCGGCGTACCGCGTCGCCAGGCCATCGCTCAAATAGTGCGAAAGCACCCGCTGGAAAAGGGCATCGCGCAACATCTCAGCAATGCGGTCACGCCAGTTCTCGATACGGCGGGCCTGTGCGCGATCGCTCTGCTGAAGATACTCGTGATATTTCTCGATGGCCGCCAGCAGATCGGTAACGCCGCTCCCTTCGCTGGCAACCGTCTTCACGATGGGCGGAGTCCAGTTGTCTTTTCGCATGGCCAGCGACTGCATGGCGCGAATCTCGCGTTCCACGCGTTCGGCGCCATCGCGGTCCGCCTTGTTGATGACGAAGATGTCGGCAATTTCCATGATGCCGGCCTTGATAGTCTGCACATCGTCTCCCATGCCCGGCACCAGCACGACAATGGTCACATCCGCGAGACGAACAATGTCCACTTCATCCTGACCCACGCCGACGGTCTCGATCATCACTAGATCACGGCCGCTGGCGTCAAGCACGGTCGCGACGTCGGCGGTGGTGCTGGCGAGCCCGCCCAACGAGCCGCGCGTCGCCATGCTGCGAATGTAGATACCTGCGTCGGCATAATGCGACTGCATGCGAATGCGGTCACCAAGAATCGCGCCGCCGCTGAACGGGCTGGTCGGATCGACCGCAACAATACCGATGGTCTTGCCCTGCTTGCGGTATTCGCGCGCTACCTGGTCGACGAGCGTGCTCTTGCCTGCACCGGGCGATCCCGTGAGGCCGAGCAGCACCGCTTTGCCGCTATAGGGAAACAACGCCTTCAGCAGTTCCGTGGATTCCGGTGTGCGATCTTCAACGGTTGAGATGGCGCGAGACAAGGCGCGTAGTTCCCCAGCACGGATCCTGCGGACAATTTCCTGGATTTGGCTGCTCGTGCTCACCTTTGCCCGTTCTCTTTCACGACCAGCTTAGTCCTTCAGAATTTGCCGTGCGATGACCAGCCGTTGGATTTCGCTGGTGCCTTCGCCGATGGTGCAGAGCTTCACGTCGCGATAGAACTTTTCGGCTGGGTAGTCTTTGATGAATCCGTAGCCGCCATGAATCTGCACGCATTCGTTGGCGCAACGCACCGCGACTTCGCTGGAGTAGAGCTTGGCCATTGAGGACTCGAGGGTGGTCTTCATGCCGGCATCCTTCATGGCGGCAGCACGATGCGTAAGCAGACGGGCGGCATCAATTTCCGTCGCCAGATCGGCGAGCTTGAACGAAATCGCCTGAAATTCGCCGATCGGCTTGCCAAATTGCTCGCGCTCCTTCGAATAGCTTCAGCGCAGCTTCGTAGGCACCCTGGGCCATGCCAAGTCCCAGCGCAGCGATGGAAATTCGGCCTCCATCAAGCGTGCGCATGGCATCAACGAAACCCTCCCCTTCATGTCCCACCAGGTTCTCGGCAGGAATTTCGCAATCTTCGAAGATCAGCTCCGAGGTATCGCTGGCGCGCAGCCCGAGCTTGTTCTCTTTCTTGCCGGCGCGAAATCCTTTGGTTCCCTTCTCCACGACAAAAGCCGAGAGCCCGTGCGTGTGCGCCGTCTTGTCGGTAACCGCAATGACCACGGCGACGTCGGCATAGTGGCCATTGGTGATGAAGGTCTTATTGCCGTTGAGCACCCATTTGTCGCCTTTGCGAATGGCGCTGCAACGAGCACCACCTGCGTCCGAACCGGAACCCGGCTCGGTCAGTCCCCATGCACCCAGGAATTCGCCGGTGGCAAGCTTGGGAATGTACTTGCGCTTCTGCTCTTCGTTGCCGGCAATGTAGATATGGTTCGAGCACAGCGAGGTGTGCGCCGCGACCGTGATGCCAACCGATCCGTCCACCCGCGAGAGCTCCTCGACGGCGGTCACGTACTCGATGTAACCCATGCCTGCACCGCCATATTCCGGCGGGAAGATGGTTCCCAGCAGGCCCAGTTTGCCCAGTTCCTTGATGGTCTCCAGAGGAAATGTACCGGGTTCGTCCCACTTCATGACATGGGGCGCAATTTCGCGCTCTGCGAAGTCGCGCACCATTTTTTTCAGTTGTAGTTGTTCATCCGAGAGCTGGAAATCCAAACCATTCCTCCGGGAGCCGGTAGCGCCTTACTAGTAAGAGTTGGCTGGCGATCGAGGCCCTTGCGCACCAAAGTCGAAACAGGCGGTTATAACACAACGGAGGAGCAGGGCGAAATCGCACGTCGTCCCTGAGAGGAGGGGCACGGCTTCAGAGGCGATTGAAAAAGTGGGGAAGCAGATCCCTCACGGGCTGAAGTCCGCTAGCAATGACAGAAATACAAGAGAGAAGGTTACGAGGCTGTGCCCTGCTCCCGCCCCTTATGATTCTTCCTGATTTCGATGTTCAGACGTTTGATCTTCTGGTTGAGGGTCGAAAGCGGAATGCGGAAGCGGTCGGCCGCGTCCGTCTGGTTCCAGCCGCACTTCTCCAACATGTCGCTGATGATGCGACGTTCGCAGTCTTCGATAATTTCGAACAGGGAGGCATCGGGAGCGTGGTCCATGATGGCAAACTTACTGCCGCGACCGACCAGCACGTCAGGCAGAAGATCAACCGTCAGGTTCGGCCCGACCGCCAGCACCACCGCGCGCTCGATCACGTTCTCCAGTTCGCGCACGTTGCCGGGCCAGTCGTAGTCCAGCAGCGGCCGCAAGGCTTCCGCAGTCACCCGTAGTGGCAGTCGCTCGTTCTCCTCGGCGAACTTGGCTATGAAGTGCTCCACCAGCAACGGAATATCATTCTTGCGCTGGCGAAGCGGAGGCAAATCAATAGTGATGACGTTCAGACGGTAGAACAGGTCTTCACGGAACTTCCCTTCCTTCACCTGCTGCCGGAGATCGACATTGGTTGCCGCGATGATGCGTACGTCCACCTGGATTTCGTTCACGCCGCCCAGGTGCATGAACTTGCGGTCCTGCAAAACGCGGAGGATTTTGGCCTGGGTCTCCAGGTTCATAGTGCCAATCTCGTCGAGGAACAGGGTTCCCCGGTCGGCAACTTCAAACAGGCCTTTCTTGCTCGCGATGGCGCTGGTAAACGCGCCCTTGACGTGCCCGAACAACGTGGACTCCAGCAAGTCGGCCGGAGTTGAGCCAGTGTTCACCGGCACGAACGCGCGGTCCTTGCGCGTCGAGTTCATGTGAATGGCCTTGGCAATCAACTCTTTGCCGGTACCGCTTTCGCCTTGCAACAGCACGGTCGAGCGACTGGGAGCCACCTGCGCCACCAGATCGAAGATGCGCAGCATGGGTTCGCTCTTGCCGATGATGTGTTCGAAGTTGTAGCGCTGCTTGAGGGCGCGCTTCAGCTGGATAACTTCTTCTTCGGCGCGGCGCCGGCCCACCGCGGTGCGCACATCGGCCAGAAGCTTTTCGTTGTCCCAGGGCTTCTGGATAAAGTTGGTGGCCCCGCCCTGCATGGCGTTCACGGCGTTTTCCACCGTGCCGTAGGCCGTGATCATGATGACCGGCAATTCCGAGTCGCGTTCACGAATATCGCGCAGGACCTCGATGCCGTTACGCTCCGGCAGTGCGAAGTCCAGCAGCACCAGGTCGAAAGGACGGTCGGCAAGACGCGTTAGACCCTCGTTCCCGTCGTTGGCCGTTTCCACTTCATAGCCTTCAAGGTCGAGCAAAGTCTGCAGCGACTCCCGGATGGCAGCCTCGTCGTCGATGATCAACACCGCGCCCAGAGAGGAGAACTCATCGCGTCCGGAGATGGCCCGGCTGATGGTAATTTCAGGCATTGACCGCCTTTCTCACCATGGGAAATTCCATGGTGAATGTCGTGCCCCGGCCGGGCTTGCTGTCCACGCGGATCTTCCCGGCATGCTCCTGAATGATGCCGTAGGTCACCGAAAGACCCAGCCCAGTGCCGCTGCTGTGACCGGTTTTGGTCTGCGGCTTGTTCTTTGTGGTGAAAAACGGATCGTAAATGCGATGAATGTGTTCCTGCGCGATGCCGGTGCCGGTGTCGGAAACCACCACCTGCACCTTGTGGCCGTTGTTGGTACTGATCATCAGCGTGCCGCCCGCGGGCATGGCGTCCTTCGCGTTGAGGAACAAGTTGAGAAACACCTGCTGCAGCTTGCCCGTATTGCCATAGATCGGCGGCAACTCCGCCTGCAGCTCCTGCTGCACTGCGATGCGAGCCGTCTTGAACTGGTGGTCGAGCAACGTCAGAGTGTCGGAGATCACGCGGTTCAAATCAACATTGGTGAATTCGGTGCTCGACGTTCTCGAGAAGTTCAGCAGGCTGTTAACGATCTCCGACGCACGGAAGGTCTGGCGGGTGATCTTTTCCAGCAGCGCGGATTGTTTCTCATCGCCGCGCACCTGCTTGGCCAGCATTTGCGCGTAGCTGGAGATGACAGCCAGCGGCGTGTTCACCTCATGAGCGACACCGGCGGCCAGCAAACCAACCGACGACAGCTTCTCCGCCTGCGAAAGCTGCGACTCCAGCTCAATGCGCTCGGTAATGTCATCCACAATAATCAAGCGCCCGATCACGCTGAAGTCTTTGCTCACCAGCGGCGCGATGGCGATATTGGTTACACGCGTATCGCCCGCAGTCGTGCCCAGCCGGAATTTATACAGGTTGTGAATGCCCTGGGTCTGGCGCACGCGGTAGTACTCCTCCACGAATGCCGGAGGCAGCACCTCGGACAGCGAACGCGCCAGGGCCTCCACGCGTGGCAAGGCGAACATCACTTCCATCTGCGAGTTCCACGACTCGATACGGTCTTCGAGATCCACAGCCAGTACGCCAACGCTGATAGATTCGACAATGTTCTCGTTGAACTCCTTCAGCCGTTCATACTGGCCGGCCTTTTGCTCCAGGGACTTGTACAAGCGCGCGTTCTGCACCGCAATGCCGATATATCCGGCCAGCGTCTCGAGAAGTTGCACATCCTCGCTGGAGAGGAAGTCGCCTTCGTGCGTCTTGCCCAGGCCCAGCACACCAATCATGCGGTTCATCACCGTGCATGGGATGTAGTAGTTCAGGTCGAGCCGACGGATTGCCTCCCGCGCAGGCGGCGTCTCACGCACCGCATGATGGGTGTTGTCAAAGAATAAGTGGCCGGCGTGCCACTCCGGCCGCTCCACATGCAGGAAGTCGAGGTTCAGCCCTCCCGTGTTCGCAATGCCATACGATTTCATCAGCGAGAACTGGTCGGGTTCGTCAGGATTCGACAGAAAGATCGCCAGCCGATCCACCAGCAGCGTGCGCGACAGGCGATCGACAATCGAGGACAGCATCTTATCCAGGTCGGTTTCGGAATTCAGGTCACGTCCGAATTCGATCAGCGTCTTCCGGTAGTCATAACGTTTGCGGTAAAAAAACTTGTCGAGATAGTCCTGCACCCAGTTCTTGAACGGATTGAATAACAGGGCTGTCACTGCGATGGCCAGAATCAGTCCCACCGGTCCTGCGCTGGGAAAGTTCTGGTGGAACAGCACGGAAGCCACGCCCACTGCGGCGAAGTAAGCAGCCGTAATCGCGCCTGCCGCGATGGTGTAGGCCATGCCCCGCTTGAAGATGAGATCCACATCCATGAGGCGATAGCGGAAGATCGCGTAGCCGAAAGTAAGTGGCAGGAACACCAGCGACAGCACCGAAACCTTCATCGCCAGCGTTGGGGTGCTCCAGGACAGGTACGGTATCACGTAGAAGATGGTGAAGGGCGCGACCGCGAGTATGGTTCCGCGGGTCACCCACTTCATCTGCTGACGAAGGATTGCCGTCTCCGCGTTGCGATAGCTATGCCACAGCACGTACGCCGCCAGCACAAAGTAGGCAGCCAGATACGACATGGAGACGCGGTCGAGACTCCAGCGCAGCTGCTCGCTGGGCTGGAACAGCGCCACGGCGCAGATTTGCGCACCTAGCAGCAGCATGAACGGCACATAGACCGCCGGAATCAGCCACGGACGCTTGTTGACCAAACGCTTGCGCTCCGGGAACACCAACGCGAAGTGCAGGAACAGCGCGGGCTGCAGCAGCCAAGCCACCACATTCGACCAGTAAACAATCCAGTCGAAATCGTTGAGCTTTCCCGTGTAATGGAACGCGTAAAAGATGAATGAAACCAGGCAGAAAATATAAAAGTGGGCGCTCCTGGGAGCGGTCCAGCGCCGCAGCAGGACGTAGAGGCCAATCCCCAAATACACCAGCGCGATGAGCCGCAAGCCGCCGTACAGAGTGCGATCAGCCGGAGCCGGGATCAGGGGCGCTTCCAGTGGCACCCCCTGCCGTACCAGCGAATAGTTCGCCTTTGACCAGACTCCTATACGATAGAGCTGACGCTCCAGGCTGCCGACATTGGTGATGTCGTGTCCATCCACGGCAACCAGGCGGTCGCCCTTCTTGATTCCCGCCTTCTGGCCAGGACCGTCGACGTCCACCCGCTCGGCCAGTAGATGGCCAGCTTCTTCCACCCACCATACGCCGTCGTAGGGAGCGACAAACTCACGTTCCTTCTGAAAATTAATCCACGCGAAGACAATGGCGGCAACACTCAGTAGCGCCAGGAAGACAGCAAAAAAACGCGTTTGTAGATCGCTTGCCATCGCAGCAGGTGGCTGATGAAGTTGACGCACGAGTGCGTTTGCACTCATGTGCCCACCATCAGCGTGCAACTTAGATGCCACGACAAAAGCCCATCCGCGCCTTGGTAACTCTCTACTTATGAGCAGCTTCCAAGATTATAGAACGGGAGCGCCCAACAAGTTATTATTTTTGGAATTTTGCTGTGAAATTTCAAATCGCTATGGGTTACTAAAGTGCGAGTACTTTCGTGCCATTTTAAAGTCATAGAAACTCTGGACTTCCCATTCATCATAGATTCCGGAATTGGGATTATTGAGTTCCAGGGAGGCATGGCGCTCCCAAAGGATGAGATGATGGCTCGGGCACGGAACCTCATCGACTAGTGGCAACTTCCTCATGAACCCTGGAACAGTCACAGGCGCCTCCCTCAGCCTCGGCGCAGCTGCGGTTTGGGGAGGGGGCGATTTCGCCGGCGGCATCGCCACCAAGCGCGCCAACGTGTTTCGCGTCGTCGCTGGGGCCCATGCTTGCGGGTTGTTGCTGATGCTGCTCCTGACGTGGCTCACGGGCGAGCCGTTTCCGCCGGGCTCGTCGTTGCAATGGGGCGTCGTTGCTGGGATCTCAGGCGCATTCGGCATCGCCGCTCTTTACAAGGGGCTCGCCGTCGGGCGCATGGGCGTTGTCGCGCCGGTTGCGTCCGTTATCACGGGAATCCTGCCTGTCCTGGTGGGTATCCGCACCGAAGGCATGCCCGACCGCCTCCAGTTGGCCGGATTCGCACTGGCTCTGGTGAGCATCTGGCTGGTGGCGCGGCCCAGTGGCGAAATCAATTCGCATTACGGTCTTGGGCTCGCTGTGCTGGCTGGCCTTCTGTTTGGGCTGTTTCTGGTGGCGGGAAAACAGGCCGGACACCACGGGGTTTTCTGGCCGCTGGTGGCAGCACGCACCGCCTCCACGCTGCTCATGCTGATCATCGTCGCGTTCTCGCCGCGCGATTCGCGCCCACTGCGCACCGCCCTGGTTCCGATTCTGATCTCCGGATTGCTCGACTCCGCGGCCAACGCCATGTTCATCGCGGCCACGCGCCACGGACGTCTCGATGTTGCCGCCGTGCTTTCGTCGCTCTATCCCGCCAGCACCGTTATCCTGGCGCGTGTGTTGCTCAAGGAGCGGCTCTCCGTCACGCAGAACGCAGGCATCGTGGGCGCTCTACTCTCGGTGGCGCTGATCTCGGCGCGTTAGAGCGGTCCCCATCCGGCTTCGGCCGCTCTTAAGGCTCTTGACCTAAGAGGCAAATGGAGATACGTTTCGCTACAACCATCTTCCAAGACCAAGCCCAGGCAAGGGGATCCGAGATGCGTGCCATCTTCGTCAGCTACCGTCGAGATGACTCAGAAGGCGAGGCCGGGCGTCTGTTCGACGATCTGGTCGGTGTTTTCGGCGAGAACTCTGTGTTCATGGATGTGGCGGCGATTGAGGTCGGGCGCGATTTTCGCAAAGCGATCGACGACAGCGTTGCCACTTGCGGTGTACTGCTGGCGGTTATCGGTAAAGAATGGACGGATGCCAAGAATGAGGCGGGACAGCGGCGGCTCGACGATCCGTCCGACTTCGTTCGCCTCGAAACTGCCTCCGCTCTGAGGCGGGACATTCCCGTGGTTCCCGTGCTCGTCCACGGTGCAAAAATGCCGCGCCCTGAACAGCTACCTGACGACCTCAAGGAGCTGGCCTATCGCAACGGGGTTGAGTTGACTCACGTCCGTTGGAACTCCGATCTTCAACTGTTAATCAAGGCGCTGCGCCGCTATGTCGAAGAGCCGAAGAGCTCGACTGCCGGCCCGGACACGGTGGCGGCGGGAGCGGCGGCCGTAAGAGAGTCCACAGCTCGAGCTGCGCACCCCAACGTTCACGAGGTTGACACTCGAACCTCCGCGACCAGAAAGAAGCCGCTGGGAAAAATCCTTGCCCTGGTTGCGGCTGCTGTGGTGGCAATCATCATTGTGGCATCTATATTCACACCGAAACAGGTAAGTGTTCCGGACCTCAGCGGAAGCACGCTGCCAGAGGCCACCGCAAAGCTGGAGGCCCTGCATCTCGCGATTGGACAAAAGACCCTCAGGGAAGACTCGACGAAAGATCCAAACGTCGTTCTGAGTCAGTCTCCTTCACCCAACACGCGCCTAAAGGCGGGAGCAACGGTCGACCTTGTCTTGTCGCAAGCATCGGTGGTCGAGGTCCCAGCGCTGGTCGGCGAGTCGCTCGACGATGCTCGACGAAGCCTTGCCGACCGACAGCTTCAACTGGGTGGCATAGAACGGCAGCCCAAAGCTGGGGTTGCGCGCGATACCGTTTTGCGGGAATTTCCACTCGCTGGAGAAAAGGTAAAGGGCGGCTCCAAAGTTGACCTCATGGTATCGGAGGTGCCGGAGAACACGACGGCTGAGGTACCCAGAGGTGGGTCAGAACGGAAAGTACCGACGCAATCCGAGAAACCTCCTGCCTCGAGTAATGTTCGTCAAGTGACGCCACCAACCGAGGGGCCGACGTCTGCAGCTACCCAGTCAAGGCCAGCGCAGAATACGACCGAGCCTCCAGTGGAGTCTGTAAAGCCGACCCCCCAGGTTGTCAACGTTGCTGGCATCTGGCACGACATGGCCGGCACCACGTTCCGAGTCACGCAGCGCGGCAACGCGTTTACTTACACCGCCTCTTCGGCGTCTGGCGTATCGGAAGGTGGTGGGACCATAAGCGGACTGGAATTCGAAGGCTACTACCGGACAGCGTATGTGAACGGCGCTCGTTCGCAAGGACGCTGCACAGGGGCGATCTCTGCCGACGGAGGCATGATCAGAAGCAGCTGTCTCGACTCGGTTTATGGGGCGACGACCAACGTTCTCAGTCGATAGCAGCACAAGTATCACAGCGGGAAGAGAATGCTGACCGCGCCGTTATTTGCCCTCGACCCAGGCAAACCGGAAGATCGCCAGCGGATCCTCCGCGTACTTCACCTCCAGGTCGAGATACGCTTCCGCTACCACCCAGTAATAGGTTTTGACGGCTGAGATCATGGCGTCAATCGCTTCGTCCAGCGCTCGATGAACGGACGTCATCGCCGCCGGCGTCCGCTCGTGATGGGAAAAATGCGGATCCATTACAGCTCTGAGGTTGGCAGCGGCGCCGTCTAACACCGCTTGATCGCTGGCGAACTCACGGTCTCCTACCTTGTCGTGCAGCAGTTGCGGATACTCTGCGAATTGCGCCAACACCCTCCGCAAGGAAAGTCCAGCGTTACCGGCGTCCAGCAGTTGAAGCACCCGGATGGCCATCGCATCGGTATAGGCGCCGCGCACCATCACCAGAAACGGGCTGCGTGAGCCTTCCAACCGAGGATTGGCCGCGATAACGTCACGCTCCAGCTGGCGATAGATGTCGCGATCGGTAGCCAGGCTGCCGACCTGCTTCCCTATCTCGCGCAACTCTACTTTGGTGCGCTCGCGAAATTGCTTTTCACCCAACATGAGCAAAGTGTAACTGATGGACAATCCGCGGCTTTTGAGGCCGGTCGCCAAAATATCCCACGACGGAATTCCCGGGCTGAGAAGAGCTCCTACCCTTCCCAAACAAACGCATCGAACACCCGCATTTCCGCGAAGCCGAGTTGCCGGTAGAGATCGACGGCGCGATGGTTGGCCTCGGTCACGGTGAGCGACAGAAGACTGAAGTTCCGGTTGCGCAGCCCACTCCAGGTATGAGCGAGAAGATTCTCACCAATCCCGAGCCGTCGGTATTCCGGAACCAGGCACACTTGAGTAACGTGCCCGACATCGTCTCTGACTCGCGAACAAAGAATCAGGCCGATCACAGCGTTGCTGGGCCGGTGAACGGCTACGAACGAGGAATCGGTGTCGAAAACCCCGCAGCCGGGAAAACGCACGATGTTGTTCAGAAAGCGAATGGAGCCGGCGTTGGTGCGGTACTGGTCGTTGATTTCGGAATCAATGTGCACGCGATACGCCGCGGTGATGACACCCGCCGCAGCCTGGTAGTCCGGCTCGGCCCAGCGACGAATCTGGATCTCCTGCGGTATCGGCATGGACTTGATTTGGGGAGCGCCTGCGCCCTTCAACTGCAATGCCAGGAACAACCGGCGGTGGTGCTGGAACCCCGCCGACACGAACGGGGCAGCCAGGTCTCCGGTGGAATGCATCAGCAACTGCGCTTCAACCCGGTGAATGCCAGGCGACTGCTGCAGGGTCTCCACAATGTGGTCCACCATCTGCAACTCGACCGCGCGCGCGTCGCTGCGGCGCGGCGAAACGAAAAGATCTCCTACGACACCCTTACTCCCTTCGTAAACAAAGAAGGAGTAGCCCACTATGCTTCCGCGTTCGACCGCGGCATAACCCGGAAGGATCTTGGCATCCACGTAGCGCAGGATCATGTCGGCTGAACTGCGATAGTCCCATGAAAGGAGCGCTCCCCAAGCTTCAGTCTCTTCGTCGAGCAGCGGGCGCAAATCGGTGGACGAAAAATGCCTGAGGTCGAGAATTTCCACGGCGCGGGGGGCCCGGCTGTATTCCTCCACCGTTCTGTGCGCTGCGGCCATACGCTGAGCCAGTCTAGTGCGATTCGCCGATGTCCGGCAAACTGAAAGACACTTGCCGTCTACGGATGCGTCGGGGCGGAATTCTTGGCGGAAATCAGATAGAAGTCCAGATGCTGCCAGCGGAAGCCTCCGACGCGAGTGACCAGGCGTCGGGGCAGCCGATATTCCAGCTCCTTTTGGCTGCCGCTGGCGGCCACCACCAGGTGATCGACATCGGGAATTTCGTTTCGCTCGTAGCTCGGAATGGGCCGGTTGCGGTAGAACGCCAGGCCATATTCCACGCTCCGGGGCACGTCGTAAACGGCCAGCGTCGGAACATCCCCCAGAGCGGCTATTGCCGCATTCACCGGACGCGCCGACTGCAACACGTCAATGATGGGCGCCGTTCCCCGCAGGAGCAGCGAGAATACGATCACCACCGGAACCAGGGTAATAAATCGAAGGACGCGATATCCCTGGTTCCGCAGACTCAGCCACAAGGCTAGAACGGCGGTTAAAGCCAGAGCAACGGCCACAATAATGGCGTTTCTCGGCAATGCGAGCTTTAGCAGCTTGAACGGCACAATCAGCGCGGCGGCCAGCATGGCTGCCGAAAGCAGCGCGTGCAATAGTCCCAGCCACCAAGTGGGCTTCTCGCCCGCCTCTTCGCGCCGCCGGATGAAGTCGGCCAGCAAAATTGCCCCCGCCGGAATGGATGGCAGAATGTATCCCGGCAGCTTGGATTGCGACAGCGAGAAGAACAGGACCGGCAGCAGCAGCCACAGTGTCAGGAAGGTGCGCAGGTCTTCCGTCCCTGGCGGCTGCGCGACGGAAAATCGCCAATCGCGAATGGCATCCACCACGGCGGCGATCACGAATACGATCCACGGCACCAGCGCCAGCAGCAAAACCGGAAGGTAATACCAGAACGGCTGATGATGACGGTAGAGGTCGGTGGTATAGCGCGCCAGGTTCTGCTGCAGAAAGAAGACGCGGAAGAACTCGGGATTGGCTCGCTGCACCGCTATGAACCATGGCAACGTGACGGCGAGATAGAGCACGATGCCGAACGGCCAAAGCGTGCGCAGTAGCAGCCGCCCATCGCGCTTCAGAGCGGCGAATGCCACAATAATCAACGCCGCAAGAAGAACAGCTATCGGGCCTTTGGCTAGCGTTCCCAGCCCAATGAAGAGATAGAAGCCAAGCAGCCACCCACGGTCTTCCGTAGAGTACCAACCGTACCAGCAAAGCAACGCTGCGGTGAACATCGCCGTCAGCGGCATGTCGGTGGAGGCGCTGCGTCCGAAGCCGATGACCATGGCCGAGGCGGCGGTGATCAGGGCCGCGTCAAGCTGCATTCCACGCCTGAACCGGCGCGCCCAGGCGTAGATGAAAAACACCATGAGCGACGACAGGATTGCCGACGGCATGCGCGCCGCCGAATCGCTCACCACACCCGCCCCTTTGTAGGCGACCATCGCGCACCAGTAGTACAGCGGGGGCTTCTCCAGCCAGGGATGGCCGTAGAGAACTGGGGTGACCCAGTCGTGGCGGGCCAGCATTTCGCGCGCCACCTGGGCATAGCGGGGCTCGTCCGCACCGACCAGTCCGACCAGTTGTATGCCGGCGATGAAGAAGAATCCGCAGAATGCGATGAGCGCGATCACGTCAATCGAACGGCGGACGCGGTCTGGTGGGCTGTATCTCTGCTTCAAAGGTAGGTCCGTTTGAGTTTCAGGAGCTACTGCACCTGGGTACGATACCCGCGCAGGCGCAACTGCGCCAGCAGTCGTTCGGTGGCGGCAGACAGTGGGCCTTCAACCCCGCAACCGCTGGCGCACTCGTGTCCCCCGCCGCCAAATGCCGCCGCGACAGCGGCCACGTTCACCGATCCTTTGCTGCGCAGGCTCACGCGAAAGCGTCTGTCGGCCTGTTCACGGAAGAACAAGGCCACTTCAACCCCTGCGATTGCTAGCGCATAGTTGGCCAGCCCTTCGCAATCCTCTTCGCCGGCCTGACAGCATTCCATGGTCGCGCGGTCCACGTGCATCCACACCAGGCTGCCGTCGCGCTGCAGCGTGCTCAGCGCAGCTCCCAGAAGACGCATCTTGGAAAGCGGATTGGAGAAGAACACGTCATGGGCAATGCGGACGGGGTCAGCCCCAGAGCCAACAAGCTCTTTCGCCAGCGCAAAGGTGCGTTCCGTGGTGCCATGGAAGCAGAACGTGCCAGTATCCGCCAGCACTGCGGTGTACAGGCAAGTCGCAATCTCCGGGGAGATTCTTACCCCCGCCCGGCATGCCAGCAGGAAAATCATTTCGGCAGTGGCACAGGCGTTGGGATCGATCCAATTCACGTCCGCGAAATGTTTTGCCGTGGAGTGGTGATCGATATTGATGAGATAGTGCCGATCGAGGCCCGTGAGGCATGTGCGCTGTACGCTGTCACATTCCAGGATGATGGCGGCTTCGGCTTCGGGAGCTTGTTCGGTGGCCCGCAGCACGGTTTCGCTATAGGGGAGCGGCCGATAGATGACAGGCACGCCGTCGCTGAGCACGACGCTCGCCTGTTTTCCCATGCTGCGCAGAATCTGGCAGCAGGCCAGTGCCGATCCGACGGCGTCGCCGTCGGGGCGGGCGTGCGAAGTGAGAATGAACGTCTGCCTTTGACCGATCTGATTCAGAACTTCGTCGAGCATTCCTATGGTCCCGAGGCCGGTCTTAACGCTTTCTCTTCTGAATTCGTTGCAGTAACTCTTCGATCCGCCCGCCGTACTGGTCCGAGCGGTCGAGCACGAAGACAATTTCAGGCGCCTGACGGATGCCCAATCGGCTTACCAGTTCGTGCCGGATGTACCCCCGCGCCGCGCTCAATCCTTCGAGGCTCTGCTGCGCCTCATCCTCGTCGCCGGCAGCAGTGACAAACACCCGGGCCGTCTTGCCATCAGGCGCCATGTGCACCTCGCTCACGCTGACCAACCCGATGCGAGGATCGCCCAGTTCCCCTTCCACCAGGGCGACGATCTCCTCCCGCATAGCTTCGGCCATGCGACCGCGATGGTACTGCTGTCCCCGGTTCTCCATACTTTTTCCTTCACCCGGCAAAACGGGGGAACGTTAGAGAATACGCCCTTCTGTCAACGACCCCAACCAGGGCAGAAACGGTGCCGGTCGGGAACCCGATCAAACTGGGCGATGATCATCACGATTCCCCGGCCAAACGGCCACCGAATTCCGCCTCACTTAAGAAATCGACAAACGAATCGGTAACTTCACCGCCGCTGTTGTTGGCCACGCGCGTGGCGTGCCGCTCCACGTTGTGCATCAGGCCTGCGAGGTAATCGCGCGAGCCGGAAATGCTGACGACTCCGAGGGTCGCGCGCTGCCAGGCGTCGCTTGCCTCAATCTCAGCCACCGCAACGTTGAAGTGCGCCCGCAATCCATCCTTAACGCTGCGCACCACCTGACGCTTGTCTTTGAGCGAGTGCGCACCTTCAATGCGAATCTCGAGCGTGAGATACGCAATCATTTTCCGTCCTGTTGCACGACGTCCCGGAAACTGTCTCCCTGCGTGCAGAGATCAGTCCCGGGACAGTGTCGGTTTGGTTCTATACGAAGGCTTCGGCCGCTACCCGCTCGGTGACGAAGTCCTCGATGACATCCCCAACTTTGATGTCGCCGTAATTGGCAATCGAGATGCCGCATTCCATGCCGTTGCGCACTTCGTTGACATCTTCCTTGAAGCGCCGCACCGAGCCAACCTTGCCTTTGAACACAACCACGTTATCCCGAAGCAGGCGGACTTCGGCATCGCGCTTAATCACGCCATCGGTGACGTAACATCCGGCAACCGTACCCACCTTCGGAACACGGAAGGTATCGCGCACCTCGGCCCGTCCCAGATAAGTCTCCTTGATGATTGGCTCCAGTAGCCCGGTCATGGCGCGCTTGATCTCATCCTGCAGTTCGTAAATGATCGAGTGCAGGCGGATGTCCACTTTTTCCTGCTCCGCCAGTTCCTGTGCCTTGCGCTCGGGACGTACGTTGAAGCCGATAATCACGGCGTTCGACGCCGAGGCCAGCAGCACGTCGGTTTCGGTAATCGCACCCACGCCGCTGAGCAGGATCTTGATCTTCACCCGGTCGTTCGACAGTTTGGTCAGCAAGTCGCTCAGCACTTCCACGGAGCCCTGCACATCGCCCTTCAGAATGATGTCCAGTTCCTTCTGGCCGGCGTACTTCAACTGTTCGGCCAGGCCCTCAAGCGACACGCGGGAGCTCTTTGCCAGTTGCGCCTCGCGCGCTTTCTGCTCGCGGTATTCCGAGATGCCGCGCGCCTTTTCGCGATCGGCGACGGCGACCAGCTGATCGCCAGCCTGGGGCAATCCTTCAAGACCCAGGATTTCAACCGGAGTTGCCGGAGTCGCCGCTTCAAGCGCGGCGCCGCGATCGTTAAACATGGCGCGCACTTTGCCGAAGACGTTGCCCACCACGAAGTTGTCGCCGGTGTGTAACGTGCCGTTCTGCACCAGCACCGTCGCCACCGGACCACGCCCGCGGTCCAGCTTGGCCTCGAGCACCGTTCCAGCCGCCAGACGGTCTGGCACCGCCTTCAAGTCTTGCAGGTCGGCGACCAGGCAGATCATTTCCATCAGCAGATTGAGGTTGGTCTTCTGCTTGGCGGAAACGTCCACGAACACCGTGCTGCCGCCCCAGTCCTCGGGCATTAAGCCGCGATCGGCGAGCTGCTTCTTCACGCGTTCGGGCAGCGCCCCGGGCTTGTCAATCTTGTTCACCGCGACGATGATGGGGACTTTCGCCGCCTGGGCATGGTCAATGGCCTCCAGCGTCTGCGGCATCACGCCGTCGTCCGCCGCCACCACCAGCACCACGATGTCCGTCACCTTCGATCCGCGAGCACGCATGCGGGTAAAGGCTTCGTGACCCGGGGTATCGAGAAACACGATCTCGCGTCCAAAGGCAGGCGAATTCGTGTCGGTGATCGCCACCTTGTAGGCGCCGATGTGCTGGGTAATGCCGCCCGCTTCACCTTCTGCCACATTGGTCGAGCGGATCGCATCCAGCAAGCTGGTCTTGCCGTGATCCACATGGCCCATGATGGTAACCACCGGGGGGCGCACCACAGCCTGGGCCGTTCCGTCTTCGCCCGCACCCTCGGCTGGGACCGTGTCCTTGGCCAACTGCTCTTCGAAGCTAATGACCGCCGTCTCGGCCCCGAAATGACGTGCCATTTCCGTCGCGAGATCCGAGTCCAGCGTCTGGTTAACGGTGGCGAAAACACCGCGCGCCAGCAGCCGGGCAATAAGGTCCTTGGCGCGGATTTCGAGCTTCTCGGCCAGGTCCTTCACACTAATGCCTTCGGGAATGGTGATGCTGCGCGTGATCGGCAGCGGCTCCGTCGAAAGCGACAGCCGCGGCGGCGGAACAAAGCCCTTCATCGGGCCTTCCTTCACCCCGCGCGGAATGTAGCGCTGCCCAGGCCGCATCGGGCGGCCCGCCGGACGTTGCCCGGTTGGAGGCGGCGCGATGCCAGTTCCAGGTCCAAACCCCGGCCGGGTGCCGGGCGCGCCGGAACGAGTCGGATGCGGACCACGGCGCTCCCCCGGACGTGCGGGTGGGCGCGTCGCACCCGGCGGCGCAGCTCCCGGACGAGGGCGCTGGAAAATTGGTTTGCCACGCTCTGGCATCGCTCCGCGTGGCGCTCCGTTGGCTGCCGGACGCGGAGCCGCGCTGGGCGGAGCGAGATACACCGGCCGCGGTCCAGTTTGCGGAACGATCAAGCGACGCGGCGCCTGAGTACCAGCTCCGGGCTGACCCGGGCGTGCCGGTGCTCCAGGGCGCAAACCCGCCGGCGGAGGCGGCGCGGGAACACCCGGTCGGGGCATCGTGGCTGCTCCACTCGCCAGTGTCGCAGGCGCCTCGGCCTCTACCTCGGCCGAAACTTGCACTTCGGGGGCTTCGGTTTTCGCTAGCGTCGCTTCGGCTTCGTCCAGAACCGCTACCTGGTCTTCAATCATTAGTTCGGAAGGCCTCGCCGTATCAACAGCAGAGGGTGCCTGGACTTGCATAGAGGCCGGTGGCGCGAGAGGCTTCGGCGAAGGAATAACCGCAGACGGCTGACGTACCACAGTTTGCGGGGTTATGAAACGTGGCGCCGGTTTGGGCGGTTCGACGGGAACTACCGCAGCGGCATTCGCGGCTGGCGCAGCTGGCTTGGCAATCGGAGGTGCCAGCCTCGGAGGAGGAACAGCTGACGGAGGCGCAACCGTTTGTCGCGGAGCAGCCGCCACGGTCTGGGACGGAAGCGGGGAGGGCCGAGTCATCGCGGAGCTCTGGACAGCTCTTTGCTCGACCAGCTTCCGCACATCGCCAGGCTTGGAGATATGCGACAAGTCGATCTTGGGCTTGAACTCATCCGCCGCCGGGGCTGCTGCGCGCGAGCTGCGGCCGCTGCTGGGCTCTGCATGCTCCGCAAAGTATTTCTTCACGCGCTCCGCCTCATCCACTTCGATCGAGCTGGAGTGCGTTTTCTTTTCTGTGACACCGACCTGGATAAGAGCATCGAGAATGGCCTTGCTCTTTACCTCGAGTTCTCTCGCCAGATCATTGATTCGAATCTTCTGCATGCCGCCCTGTTTCCTCCGTATTGTCCCGTCGGGTTACGACTTCATAGCGTCCTCACGGTGAAAATTTGCCGGTCTGCGGCGCCAGCCACAGACCTCTGTACTTCTATCTCTGTTCCCCAGGCAGTTCTTCGTCGGGAATGTTCTCGTTCTCCGTCGCCGGGCGCTCGTGCGTGGTGACCTCGGCTACATCGGCGTCGGGAGCGCCCTCGATGCCTTCGACGACTTCGGCTTCGTAATACTGCCCGGATTCGACCAGGTCTTCCACGCTGTCCGACGTCGCTTCGGCGTCATCCGACAGGCCCTCCACGTCGCCCGACTGCCCTGCGGAATCCGGCCCGGCAGCGCTGTCGTCGCCACCGCCTTCCAGCGCAGCTTCCTCCGGCAGAGGGTTCTCGTCGCTTCCCGGCAGAGCTTCTGCCGAGGTCGCTTCCTCTGCCTCAAGAGCTTCCTCCGCACCGGCTTCCCCTTCCGGAGTCGCCTCGCTCAGGGCCTCGGATTCCACTGTGCCAGCTGCCTCGGGGGCAACTTCAGCGGCATCAAGGCTGGAGAAGTAATTATTGACTGCGATACTGATTTTTTCCACGGTCTTCGGACCGATCCCAGGTACCTCTTCGAGCTGTTCGGGGGTCATGTCGGCAACGGCTTCGACCGTGGTGATGCCAGCCGCCACCAGCTTCTCCACGATGCCAGGCTCCAGGTCGGGAATGCTCTCCAGCGGCGTGGCCTGCTCCTTCATCATGCCGCTCATCCGCTCTTCCACTTCCTGACGCTTTTCTTCTTCGCTCTTGATGTCGATCTTCCAGCCTAGCAACTTGGCGGCCAGGCGGACGTTCTGCCCCTTCTTGCCGATGGCCAGCGACAACTGGCTGTCGTCCACGATCACTTCCAGGTGCCGCTCCTCTCCCTCGAGAATCGTCACCCGGCTTACCTTTGCGGGCTGCAAAGCCTTCTCGGCAAAGACCACCGGATCTTCGTGGTACTCGATGATGTCAATCTTCTCGCCGCGCAGCTCGCGGATAATCGACTGCACGCGCATGCCCTTCATACCCACGCAGGCGCCCACAGGATCGACGTCCTTGTCCTTCGACATAACTGCAATCTTGGTACGCTCGCCCGCTTCGCGGGCAATCGCACGGATCACGACCGTGTTGTCATAAATCTCGGGTACCTCGGTTTGGAACAAATGCGACACCAGCTCCGGTACGGCCCGCGACACAACCACCTGTGGCCCCTTGGAAGCCTTCTCAACCCGCACGATGACCGCCCTCGCCCGCTCCCCGGGAGCAAACGATTCCAGCCGGGACTGTTCCTTGCGGGGCATCCGGCCTTCGGCCTTGCCCAAGTCCACAATCACGTCCTGGCCTTCCTGGCGCTTGATCGTAGTGTTGATCACTTCCCCAACGCGGCCAATGTACTCGTTGTAAACCGTGTCGCGCTCGGCCTCGCGGACCTTCTGGAAGATGACCTGCTTCGCGAGCTGCGCTGCGATCCGCCCCAGGACGTCCGTAGCCTTGTAGGTGCGCAACTCTCCGCCAACTTCGGCCGCGGGATCGATGCGCTTGGCATCTTCCAGCGTGATCTGCGCGTTGGGATCTTCGATCTGCTCTGAGCCTTCCACAATCGTCCGCACCGCGTAAGCGCGAATCTGGCCGCTCTCCTTGTCAAGCTCGGCGCGCAGGTTCTCCTGAGTCTTGTAGTACTTCCGGGTGGCCACGACAATGGCATCCTCCACCGCGCTCACGACGATCTGCGGATCAATGCCTTTTTCCCGGCTCAGAGCGTCGATTACGTTGTACAGTTCACTCGCCATAGAATTTCGCCACCTTGACTTCCATTACTTTTTTGGACTTCCCATTGAGAACTCGGGAACGAGATTCGCCTTCTCCACGTTGGCCAGCGCAATCTCGACTTCCGTCCCCTGTTCCACGGCCTCGTGTTTCTTCGACTTCTTCCTGCCGGTCAGCTCCAGGTGCAGGCGGCCGTCTTGAAACGCCTTCAGCCGTCCCTCAAAATGCCGGTTGCCGTTTACCGGATCGCGAGTCATCAACTTGACCAAACTGCCGGTAAAACGTTCGTAATCCGCCGCTTTCGAAAGTTTGCGATCTAGCCCGGGCGACGAAACCTCCAGCATGTACGAGCCGCCCGGCACGGCATCCTCGACGTCGAAGATGGTGCTCACCTCACGGCTGAAATTGGAACAGTCCTCATGCGTAACTCCACCCGGCTTGTCGATATAAATCCGCAGCATCCGGGCCTTGCCTCCGCCGTGTAACTCGACATCGACTACTTCCAGGCCGCTGGATTGCGCCACGCGCTCTACAATCTCTCGAACCTTGTCCAAACCGGCCGCCCTCGTCCGTTTCTATCTAAAATTGGCCCTCGGCAAATGAGCACAAACCGCCCGTCAGGCTTTCGTTGCCGCCTGGAGTTGCCGAACACCAGCGGATTAGAGGGTGGAAATAAAAAGTGGGCTCGCGCCCACCGATGTGCTTCGCCAACTGCGGGCGGTCCAGCCGCCGCGCCGGGAGGGATAACTACGGCCCTCAAACACAGCAGTACTTGTGTAAGTATACGCCGGAAATGGCCAAAATTCAACGAGCCACCGGCGCTGGGTGATGTAAGGTCGATTGTGTAAAAGGCGAGAGGGTGTAAGTTGGCTTTGGCCTCGCAAGCTAAAGCCGTTCTCGAAAGGAGACTTACACCCATGGCGAAGGTTACACGGATGACGGAGCAGTTCCAACATTTCCTGGCGGAGATGAAAGAGAGTTTCTGGGGCGATCTGTACGGACGGACGCAACTGGCGTGGAAGAAGTATTTCGAAGCCGAGTCGGAGCGGCAGCGGGACCTGTACAGCGGCTGGGCCTCGTACCAGCGCAGCCCGAGGCAAGGGCGCGACTATCGCAACGGCTACTACGAACGGGATTTCGTCACCCGCTTCGGCACGCTGCGACTGCGTATCGCCCGCACCCGAGGGAAGAACTTCCTGCCGCCGGGGCTGGAGAAGTTTCAGCGGCGAGCCCGGAGCTGACCGTGCTGATCCGGGAGGCGTTCTTGCGCGGCATCTCCACCCGCCAGGTAGGGCGGGTAGTGGCCACGTTGACCGGCCAGGTGGTGAGTGCGCAAACCGTGTCCCGGTTGTGCCGCGATTTGACCAGGCGGTACGGCAGTTTCATCAGGCGCCGCTAGACGACGACTGGGCCTATTTGTTTCTGGATGGGGTCAGCTTGCGGATGCGGCGGCCCAGCGAACGGCAGCGGGTGCAGATGCTGGTGGCCTATGGCGTGCGCCGCGACGGCACTCGTCAACTGCTGGCCTTTCTGCAAACTCACGGTGAGAGTCAGGCCGATTGGGAGGCGCTGTTGCAGGATCTCTATCATCGCGGGCTGCAGGGCAATCACCTGCAACTGATCGTCACCGACGGTTGTGCCGGATTGGCGGCGGCGATCCAGACCGTCTACCCACGGGCTGGGCATCAGCGCTGCTGGGTGCACAAGATGCGCAACCTTCTGGAGAAGGTGCGCAAGTGCGATTACGACGCGGTCAAAGCTGATGCGCAAGCTATCTACCTGGCCGAAGGCCGCGGTGCGGCCCAGGCTGCGGCGCGCGCTTTCTGCCGACGCTGGCGAACGGCGTATCCCCGCATGGTGCGGCAGTTGGAACGCGACTTACCGGAGTTGCTGTCGTTCTTTCGTCTGCCTCGGCATCTGTGGCGAAAACTGCGCACCACCAACATCATCGAGCGCTGTTTCGTGGAAGTGCGGCGTCGAACCCGGCCCATGGTGTGCTTCGTCAACGTGCAGAGCGTGGAACGAATCATCTACTCCATCTTCCAGCGTTTCAACCTGGAATGGAAAACCCGCACCCTCCGCGTATTTACACAAGCAGCTTGACGTCACCCCGGCGCTGAATTCGCGGTGAAGCGGAGAGGGCTGCCATGTTCTGCTGCCATTATGTCCGCTTGCGAACGTACAGAACACCTCGCGTTTGCCTAACCGTCATGGCAACTCTACAATAAGCGTTTATCCCTCCGCGGAACCTTTGCCATGATCCATTTTCCTGTGCCCGAGGCGCTTACCTTCGATGACGTGTTGCTGTTGCCTGCCAAATCCGATGTCTTACCGGCCTTGGCTGACACCTCAACCCGCCTGACCCGCAACATCGAGCTTCGCATCCCGCTGATCAGCGCCGCTATGGACACCGTGACTGAGTCGCGCATGGCGATTGCCATGGCCCAGCAAGGCGGTCTCGGGATCATCCACCGCAATCTCAGCATCGAGCAGCAGGCCAGCGAGGTGGACAAGGTCAAGCGCTCGGAGAGCGGCATGATCGTTGATCCCATCACCATGTCGCCGGAGGACCGCATCGCCGATGCCCTGGAGGTGATGCGCCGCTACCGTATTTCGGGCGTACCCATTACCAAAAACAAGAAGCTGGTTGGTATCCTCACCAATCGCGATCTCCGGTTTGAGACCCGAACCGACATCCCCATCAGCGAGGTGATGACCAAAGAAAACCTCATCACAGTTCCGGTGGGCACGACCCTGAGCGATGCCGAAGCCATCCTCCATCAGCACCGCATCGAAAAGCTTTTGGTGGTGGACGATCACTACAACCTCAAAGGTCTGATCACGGTAAAGGACATCCAGAAACGCCTGAAGTATCCCACCGCCGCCAAGGATGCGCACGGCCGGTTACGCGTCGGCGCTGCCGTCGGTGCGACCGGGGATTACCTGGAACGCGCTCAGGAGATGGTAAGAGCCAAAGTCGACCTGCTCGCGGTGGACAGCGCGCACGGTCACTCCAGCCGAGTCCTGGAAGCGATCAGGGAGATCAAGTCGAAGCTGCCGGAAGTGGACCTCATCGCCGGTAACGTCGGCACCTTCGACGGCGCTTGCGAGCTGGCACGCGCCGGAGCCGATGCGATCAAGGTCGGCATCGGACCGGGATCCATCTGCACCACCCGCGTCGTCACCGGCGCCGGAGTGCCCCAGATCACCGCCATCGCCGAGGCCGCGCGTGCCATGCGCGATAGCGACGTTCCCGTCATCGCCGACGGCGGCATCAAGTATTCCGGCGACATCACCAAGGCCATCGCCGCCGGAGCCGGCTGTGTCATGATCGGCTCCCTGCTGGCCGGAACCGAAGAGAGCCCCGGCGAAACCATTCTTTATCAGGGCCGCTCGTTCAAGGCTTACCGCGGAATGGGCTCCCTCGCCGCCATGGCCCAAGGCTCCAGCGAACGTTACTTCCAGGACACCGAATCCGACTCTTCGGTTCCCGTTCTTTCCGAGGACGGAAGCGACGGCAATCGTCTGGGCAAGCTGGTTCCCGAGGGCATTGAGGGGCGCGTCCCTTACCGCGGCACGGTTGCCATGATCGTTTATCAGTTGGTGGGCGGCGTCAAGAGCGGAATGGGTTATGTGGGCTGCTCCTCGATCGCTGAGCTTCAGCAGAAGGCGCGGTTCGTGCGCATTAGCGGCGCTGGCTTGCGCGAAAGCCACGTGCATGACGTGATGATCACCCGCGAGGCCCCCAATTACCGTGTCGAGTAACGTTTCGGCGCATGATCAGCATCTATCCGACACGGGCGCCGAATCGCCTGTGGAGCCGATCCGTTATCTGAAGCCTTCCAGCCACATCCTCACCAAGAATTGGTGGCCCGTGCTTGTCTGGCTGGGAGTGATCCGTCTAGAGTCCACCGATACCGCTTCTTCAACGAACACTTCGGAATTGCTGTATAGGGTCCTGGCGTTTCTCGTCCCACACATAAACCCGCAATACGTGGAGCAGATCAATGAGGTCCTGCGCAAGACCGGACATTTCCTGGGCTACGGGATACTGGGAGCTCTGGTGTTCTTCGCGTTGAGAAATACCAACCGCGACCGCAATGCTCCCCTGCTACTGCGGCGCTGGGGAATGTATCTGCACGATCTCTGGCGGATGGAATGGGTGCTGCTCGGCATGGGCGTCACAGTAATCACCGCTTCGCTTGACGAGATTCACCAGTCCTTCATGGTGTCGCGAACCGGACGATGGCAAGATGTTGTACTCGACGCATGCGGAGCGGCCGTGCTGCAGATCTTCATTTACTTCTTTTCGTTGAGAGCCCTGGACCGCCGGCGCGAGCGCCTTGGCCAGCCCGAATTTTCGTCCACCCCCTAGGACAGAATCAGTAGAAGAGGATACCCTCCCTCCTGTGGATTTGACTGCGTGATGACTTCTGTCCATGTCGAACAAGGTGACTCTCCTAAGCAAACGTGGTCGCACTACGTCTGTTACGGTTTGGTTCTCCTCTCCATTCTTACTTTCGCCTTCGTCCGTTATCGCCTCCGAGCTGTGCCTCTGGAGCGAGACGAAGGCGAGTATGCTTATGCGGGCCAACTGATTCTGCAAGGCATTCCCCCTTACAAACTCGCGTACAGCATGAAACTGCCTGGTACGGCAGCGGCGTATTCCGTCATGCTCGCAGCCTTGGGACAAACACCTTCTGCCGTACACATTGGTCTGATCTTCGTCAACGCAGCAACTTCTCTGCTGGTCTTCTTCCTCGCGTCCCGGTTGTTTGGCTTCCTCGCCGGAACCATCGCGTGCGCCAGTTACGCCCTGCTTTCCGCAAACCCCTCAGGATTGGGACTCGCTGGTCACGCCAGCCATTTCGTCGTCTTGCCCGCCCTCGTCGGCGTCCTGTTGCTGCTGGATGCGCTTGAATCCGGCAAAACCTGGCAATTTTTCTGCAGCGGACTGCTGCTGGGGCTCGCCTTTGTAATGAAGCAGCCTGGAATTCTGTTTCTCCTCTTCGGCGGCGTGTATCTGTTGCAAGCCAGACTGCGAGCACCCAGCCGTTGGAGAGGGCTGGCCCCCAGCTTTGGCGCCTTCGCCTTAGGAGGCGCACTCCCTTTCGCCATCACCTGCCTGCTCATGCTGAAAACAGGAGTCTTCCAGAAGTTTTGGTTCTGGACCTTCTCCTACACCAGCCAGTACGCCTCACGTGTACCACTCGACGTTGGCTTCGCCCTGTTCAAATTCATCATCCCCCACGTTGTGGGACCTGTGTTCCTGATTTGGCTGATCGCGGGCGCAGGGCTGACGACATTCCTCTGGTGTTCTCGCGCCCGGTCTCACCGTGTCTTTGTCGGTCTATTTCTTCTGTTCTCGATCCTGGCAGTTTGCCCGGGACTTTACTTTCGCGAGCACTATTTCATCCTCATGCTGCCGGCGGTATCGCTCCTGGCTGGACTGGCCGTGAGTTGCGCCACCAACAAGCTAACGGCTTGGAAGCCGTCGCGCGCGCTCAGCGCTGTGCCCATGCTTCTCTTTCTGGCCGCGTTCGCCTACACCATCTACGGCCAGCGCGAGATCTTCTTCCAGATGACGCCGTTGGAGGTATGCCGCAGTATTTATGGCGCGAACCCGTTCCCTGAAGCTCTGGACGTAGCGCGGCTGGTGAGGAGCCAAACGCCCAAAGACACTCCGTTCGCCATTGTGGGCTCTGAGCCGGAGATCTTTTTCTATGCCGATCGCTTCTCGGCCACGGGATACATCTACACCTACGAGCTAATGGAGCCCCAGAAGTACGCTGCCATCATGCAGAACGAAATGATCGCCGAGATCGAGAAGGCCCGGCCCGAGCTGCTCATCTACGTTGACGTGCCCCTCTCCTGGCTTCCGCAGGAAGATGCCAACATGTACATCTTCGACTGGTTCCGGAGCTACGTCGCCCAGAATTACCGCTTACTCGCGGTGGACAAGAGCAGCCTGAATCCGATGAGCAGCGCCGCCAAAGACAGCACTTCCCCGCCGCTCTCGACGTGGAATATTTATGTGTACAAGAAGAAGCAACTAGCAACTAGCAACTAGCGGTTAGCAGTCTGCCATTTCCCATCACGTTGTCATCCCGAGCGACAAGGTCGCCGCGGCGACCGAGGAGTCGTGGGACCTGCTTTTCTGCTTTTCTGCTTTTCTGCTTTTCTGCTTTTCTATCCACTAACCACCATCCACTCAAATTGTCATCCCGACCGAGGACGTCAGTCCGAGCGGAGGGACCTGCTTTCCGTTTTTTCCATCAGCCGATCCACTAACCGCGACGAACGCAATCGAACCGCAACCAAATGGTACATGTACCTTCGTAACTTGACTGCGGCCGAAAGAACCATAGACTGAGTACGTGAGGTTTAGTGTCTCTAATGCCGGCGGAGGGCTAAAACGCTCCGCTAACCTCATCCCGAAGGCAGAGTCAGGGGGCAGTGACTGGTGGACAGTAGATAGGGAGCGCTTACTGGTTGATAACTACAGCTATCCGGCCATTCTTCTCCTGAGCCCTTGGGTAGTTTAAATATTGCCGCGTAAGCTATTGTGGATAAAGTACTTGCTTATAAACCCTTCTGGCTCAATTATTTGCCAGTAAAGAGTTCGTAATCTGATGATTCTAAAGAGAAACGGGGGGAGAGGGGGATTAACCAAGCCGTTACTAGTCCGTCCCGAACTTGAAAGGACGGTGATTAATGGATCGTGTTTATGAAAAAGTCAACAGCAGTACCGATAAAAAGCAGGTTCTTCTGCTCGAACTAAAGTCCTCGGCCGGGATGACAGGGTGACCGGGGCACGGCTGAAATCTAATGGCTGAGTGGTAAATGCTGAATGCTAAGGGCTAAATGCTATATACGAACGTCGCGCCTACGAAATTCCTCAAGCGAAGGGCGAAAGCGGATAGCGGAACCTCCTGATGTAAGATGCTTGGCGCAAGATTTCGGAAGTCACTACAGGAGGCAATATGAAAACCATTCCAAGGGTGATGTGGTTAGCCGTATTGGCTGGGCTCTGTTGCATGACATTGATCGCTCAGGACACGATGGCGCCGACAAAACCTAAGGCCGCCAAGCCTTCGGCCCAGGCGCAATCCATGCCGATGCCAAAGCCTGCTCCGGAGATGACGAAGCTAGTTAAGACGCTGTCAGGAAACTGGAACATTGTCGAGAAGCACGAAGTGAATCCTATGATGCCGAATGGCGGAGTAGGCAAAGGCACGGCCAGAATCTGGGCCGGCCCCGGCGGATTATCGTTAATGGAAAACTACACCTCCTCGGGGGCAATGGGCAGCTTTAAAGGAATGGGCACCTGGTGGTGGGACCCCAAAGCGCAGGTCTTCCGTGGCCTGTGGTGCGACAACATGACACCCAACGGTTGCGACACCAGCGGCTCTACCAAATGGGACGGTGACAAATTGGTGGGCACCATGACAGGAGACATGGGAGGACAGATGATGACCATGCGCTTCATCTACTCCGACTTCAAGCCTGATTCCTTTGTCATGACCATGGAAATGGGCCCCGACGCCAGTAAGTTGCAAAAGGCGATGACCGTTACCTACACCAAGGCGGGCACGCCGGCAAAAATGTAGGAGAGGATTGAGCCAGGGAGGCTTTGAACAAGCGGTTTCGGTGCGAACTGGCCTTGGCCGGTGAACCCTGGCCTTTGGCCGGTGGAGAGTGCTGGCCTTCTCAGACCGTGTCGCAACCGGGCAAAGCGATCTTGCGGTGGGACAAAATGATCGAATCGGGGTCGCACTAGCCGCGCAGCGACGGAATGAAGTTAGGCGTGGGCGTAAGCCCGCGCTCTAAGTGGAAAAGATATTGCGAGCCGCGGAGCGGCGACACCGGTCGCGACATAGTCTCTTTCAGGCCAGAGTCCAAGTCGCTCACTACGTCATGGGCCTTGGGCCCCGGGAGAATGGAGCGTCAACTTCTTCAGAGCTTCCCTCAAGCTTGCTGTTTTTCATTGAAGCGCGCGCAGAGTTGCACTACACTTGGCCAATTTTCTCCGGGAGGTTCCAGGATGCGATTTCGCTCAGGGTTGATCTTTGGATTGCTTTTGTTTTCGTGCGCGCTGGCGACCCCGCTGGCCGCGCAGAGTTCTGATCAGATGCCATACGCCGGTCTGGCTTCCACTAAGTTCATGAACTTGCCGATGCTTCCCGCCTGCATGACCATCTCGGGCCCAGCGTGGCGACCCGATGAAAGGCGCCGCCGTCCTGTTGTTGAAGTTCAAGAGCGGCTGCGTCGTGCCCTGGCATTGGCACACAGCGAACGAGAACTTGATGATGGTTTCCGGCAAAGCCAAAGGAGAGATGAGGCCGGGCGGCGCCCACGTGCTGACCGCGGGCGACTATCTGTATATGGCCGGCAAGCAGGTGCATCAGTTCACATGCATCAGCAGCTGCCTGGTGTTTGACGTGATTGACGGTGCGTTCGACATCCATTATGTCAACGCCGACGGCAAAGAGATGACACCAGAGGAAGCGTTGAAACGATGGCCAAGCCCGCCGCCAAGAAGCCCTAAGGCGGCGTTTGGGTGTTCGGGGTATTCGTGCCGGTCGCAGCGACGCCGTCCGGGCTGGCAGCCCGCTCGACCGGCTCATCGCGCAGCATAAGCATGATGCCCGCGGGAAGTTTTACGTTCGACTTGGCGGACAGCAGATACGTGGTGCCGTTCTTGTCGCGCAGGATGCCGACGCCGCGCAGGGCCGGATAACTCGTGCGTATCGGCTCCGGGGCCGCTTCCGTGGCGTCATGCTGTGACCTGACCCGGCCCGCAACAGTCAGGTTCGCCAGATTCGGATCGGTGATTGGTGCGGCCCGTGTACTCTGACGGCTTCGCGGGAAGGAGGGCTGAGTATTGTTCGGGATCCCGGCGTCGGCGGTCTGGTTGTTCTGCTGCGAGATTGCGATTTGCGCGGAGATAAAGGCGTGCAACGGCAAACTGTGCTCCTTCCACTGGGCGCGGTCCACCACCACTACCAGCCAGGAATTCTTGCCATCCTGCCTGGGCCTGGCGTCCAGGACGCGGCCGTGAAGCGAGGCGTTAGCCGGCATTACAAGGCCGTTGCTCACCAGCACCGCTTCGAGTGTCTTGAGTTCTACGGGATCCCCGGCGTGGGCTTTATCGGCGCGGATGGTCTTGCTCAATTGTGCCGGAATCGAAAGCTTGCCCGAAGAAGCCGGGTCGCTGGAGACAGTCTGCTGGGCTGGAGCGCAGAGCGCAGTGAGGACGAGCAACGCGATGCAAAGCCTCTGCATACGTCACCCCACATGACGATTGGCTAAGCTTATCCCCGCGGAAGGCTGCTGGTAAAGCAGAAAGCGGTCGCCATTTGTAAAAGTTTTGTGCCCGCGATGGGGACAATTGTGAGGCAGGAAGAGGCAGGCTCTCAGCGACGAATTCACGCTAATGCCCCGCCCGCGACAGCGACTACGTCATAATAATAGGTTGCTCCTGAAATAAAGGACCGCATCATGGCGATCAATCAAATTACCGAAATCCTCCCCGCAACCCGCATGGCGAATGTGCGTTATGCCATTCGCGATCTGGCTGTGGTGGCCGACGAAGTTGCGCGGCAAGGCCACAAGATCCTTTACCTCAACATCGGCGATCCCTGTAAGTACGACTTTCCGACACCTCCGCACATGATTGAGGCCGTTCTCAAGGCCATGCGCGACGGACACAATGGGTACGCTGAGTCGTTGGGCATCAAGCCGGCAATCGACGCGATCCACAACGAGGCCGAGCGCCATGGATTTCGCGACATCCAGAGCATCTTCATCGGACTTGGCAGCGGCGAAGTCATCGATAGCTGCATCACCGCGCTGCTGAATCCCGGCGATAACCTGCTGACGCCGCGACCCGAGTATCCGCTCTATGGCGCGATCATGGGCAAGCTGGACTGCCCGGTCAACGACTACGATCTGGACGAGGCCAACGGCTGGCAGCCCGATGTTGCTGACATCGAGCGCAAGATCAACTCGCGCACCCGGGCAATCCTGCTGATCAATCCCAACAACCCGACCGGTGCGGTCTATTCACGGCAGACCCTGGAAAACATTCTGGAACTGGCACGCCAGCATGGCCTGGTCATCTTCGCCGACGAAATCTACGAGAAGCTTATCTTCGATCCTCACGAGAAGCACATCTCGATCGCCACTCTGGCCACTGATGTCCCGATCGTGACCTTCAATGGTCTATCGAAGGCCTATCTGGTTCCCGGATGGCGCATCGGATGGGCGATTGCAACGGGCCCGCGCGAGGTGCTTCATCCCTACATGGAAGCTGTGCACCGGTTGTTGCGCGCGCGTTTGTCGGCGCCGCATCCGTTTCAGCACGCCGTTCGGGCCGCGTTGGAAGGACCGCAGGACCACATCCCCGAAATGCTGCAGAAGCTGCGCCGCCGCGCCGACATCACGATGGACTGGGCGAAGCGCACACCGCGGGTGAAATTGGTCCCGCCGAAGGGCGCGTTTTATGCGCATCCCACGCTGGAGATTCCGGAGGACGATCTCACTTTCGTCAGCGACCTGCTCAAGCAAAAGCACGTGCTGGTGGTGCATGGCTCAGGCTTTGGCGAGAAACCAGGCACGCGTCACATTCGCATTGTGTTTCTGCCGCAGGAACCGGTTCTGAGCGCGGCCTACGAAGCGATGACGGAGTTCATGCGGGAACGATACAAATAAAACCTTAGCCACGGATTTTCGCAGATCGACACGGATTCTCTTCTGAGCCATGGATTTCTTGATCCGTGTGATCTGTGTTCCTCCGTGGTTTCTTTTTGATTTCGCCATGGTTGATATTCACTGCCACATCCTTCCCGACATCGATGATGGCTCGGAGTCTTGGGAGATGACGGCTGAGATGTGCCGCGTGGCCGCTCGCGACGGCGTTACGCACATCGTCGCCACGCCGCACTGCAATGAAGATTTCCTCTACGATCGCGACCGCTACACCGACATGCTCGGCGAACTTCACGACGCCGCCGATGGCCAGCTTACCTTCAGCCTCGGCTGCGATTTCCATTTCTCGCCTGAGAACATCCGCGATGCGCTGACCCATCCGCGGCGCTACACCATCGGCGACTCGCAATACTTGCTGGTCGAGTTCAGCGATTACAGTATTCCGCCGAGTATGAAGCAGGATCTGTTCTCTATCGCAAGCTGCGGAATGGTTCCCATCATCACTCACCCCGAGCGGAACCAGGCGCTGCTGCGCAAGCCAGAGATGGTGCTCGCGATGGTCGAGCAGGGTTGCCTGGTGCAAGTCACGGCCAACTCCATCACCGGATTCTGGGGAAGCCGCTCGAAGAAGATGGCCGAGTGGTTGCTGGAGCGGGAAGCTGTCCACGTTGTGGCCAGCGATGCACACGATCCCGCCCGCCGAAGTCCGGTGCTGTCGCAAGCCCGCAAAGCGGTCGCCGTTCTCGCGGGCGACGAGATTGCCGAAGCGCTGGTCATGCACAATCCCGCTGCCATCGTGGATGGAAGAAACCTGCCTTATCAGCCTTTGTCGCGGGTGTAACTACGGCTTCAGCGACTCCAGGTACGCGACTACTGCTTCCGCGTCGGCGCGATTCATGTGGTATTGCGGCATCGGAGGACGCGCTGGTTGCCCATTAGGCGCAAGCCCAGTCATAAAGAACTGGATAGCCTTCTCGTGGTCCCAGCCTTCCAAGCCGGCAATGTTGGCAGATGTGTCCGCCCAATTGGGCACAGGAACAGTCGACACGAAGGTCAGCTTGGTGCCTTGCAACCATTTTCCGGGGACATATTCGCCTTTCTCGTTCATTGGGGTGTGACAATCGCCGCACTGTCCGATCACTTTCACGAGATATTCGCCATGGGCGACTTGCTGTTTGCTGGCAGTCTTACCCGAAGCGGCCAAGCTGTTGTGGGCCGCCATGAAGCATAGCGCTCCGACAACAATTGCGATCATTATCTTCTTCACAGTTTTTCTCTCCCTGAGGATGTCAGTCGTGCTCCCCGGCGCTCAAGCCAGAGCTCGCCACAAAATCGGCCAGATTTTGCCGTAAGTACGCGACTGATGTCAATCGCACTCGGGCAACAAAATGTTTCGTCACAGGACAGAAAAAGGGTGCGAGCGCCGCACCCGTTTTCACGATCACAAATCGAAAAGCCGCGTTATTTCTTGCTCTGGAAGCGGTTGTTGACTTCGGCCCAGTTCACCACGTTCCACCATTCCTTCAGGTAGTCGCCGCGGCGGTTTTGATATTTCAGGTAATACGCGTGCTCCCACACGTCGTTGCCCATGATGGGGAAAAAGCCCTGGCTCATCGGATTGTCCTGGTTGGCCGAGCTCATCACTTGCAGCTTGCCTGCCTGATCGCGGACCAGCCACGCCCAACCGCTGCCGAACTGCTTGAGGCCAGCGTCATTGAACTTCTCTTTGAAGGCGTTGAAATCGCCAAAGGTGCTCTTGATGGCCTCGGCGATGGCGCCGCTCGGCTCGCCGCCGGCGTTGGGGCCCATGATCTTCCAGAACATGGTGTGGTTCACGTGACCACCGCCGTTGTTGCGCACCGCGTTGCGGATGGCTTCGGGCACGTTCTCCAGACTCTTGAGCAACTCTTCGGCGCTGAGCTTCTGCAACTCGGGAGCCTTTTCCAGCGCAGCATTCAGGTTGGTTACGTAAGCCTGGTGATGTTTGTCGTGATGCAGATGCATGGTCTGCGTGTCAATGTAAGGTTCAAGCGCAGAGTAGTCGTAGGGCAGCGCGGGAACTTCGTATGCCATTCTGATCTTTCCTCCAGTCGGCAGTTGATGCGAGGGGATTAAAGCTGGTTGCAAAACCGCGAGCGAGACGCGATTGTCTCGACTGCGGCTGCCATTATAGTTGATAACGGTTTGCTCATCGCCCGGCAGCCGCAAACCGGTGCTCATGGTCTTCAGATCGAGGTTACACTGACGCATTCCCCACAGCTGGCCAACTGCCCTATAATGAAACGTTCTCCCCACCGCCGCATCAATCAGTAGTAAGGGGTATTGATGGCCACAACCGAGATTGCAGTACACGGCGCCGAGCGCGACGCCGTGCGTGAGCCTGTCGTCAACGATTTCAGCATACAAGTTGCCACCGTAAACGGCTCGGGATCGCAGAGCGCGAACACCGTGCTGCTGCGCACCATCTTTCAGATGGGCGTGCCGGTCTCCGGCAAGAACATGTTCCCTTCGAACATTGCCGGACTGCCCACGTGGTACACGATCCGGGCGAGCAAGAAAGGCTACATCGCGCGCAAGAAAGAAATCGACTTCCTGGTGGCAATGAACCCGGAGACCGCGAAGGAAGATGTCATGTCGCTGGCCTCCGGCGCGGCCGTTCTTTATGACGAGCCGCTGAAGCTGAGCGAACTCCGCTCCGACCTGACGTTTTACGCCGTGCCCTACGACAAGCTCTGCGCAGCTGTTTGTCCCGAAGCCAAGCTCCGCAAGCTGGTCAAGAACATGATCTACGTCGGAGTGGTGGCGCAACTGCTCAAGCTCGATATGACCGAAGTCGAGAAAGCGCTGCGCAAGCAGTTCGCCAAGAAGGTCAAGGCTGCCGATCTCAACTGGAATGCCGCCAAGGCCGGTTACGACTACGCTGCGTCTTCGTTGACCAAAGCCGATCCATTCACCGTCCAGCGCATGAATAAGACTGCGGGCATGATCATCATTGACGGCAACGCCGCCGCGGCGCTGGGCTGCATGTTTGCCGGAGTAACGGTGGTGACGTGGTATCCGATCACGCCTTCTTCGTCGCTGGTGGAGACGCTGATTGACTACATGAAGGAGTACCGCATCGGCGCCGATGGCAAAGCAAGCTTCGCCATCGTGCAGGCGGAAGACGAACTCGCTGCCATCGGAATGGTTCTCGGCGCGGGTTGGTCGGGAGCGCGTTCCATGACCGCCACCGCGGGACCAGGTATTTCGCTGATGGCCGAGTTCGCTGGACTGGGCTATTACGTGGAGCTTCCCGGCGTTATCTGGGACATCCAGCGGGTTGGTCCTTCCACCGGATTGCCGACGCGAACTTCGCAGGGCGACATTGACTTCGTGGCCCGGCTTTCTCATGGAGACACGCGTCATCCGATGCTGCTGCCTTGCAGTGTTTCCGAATGTTTCAGCATGGCGAGCGACGCCTTCGATCTCGCCGAGCAGTTGCAAACACCGGTGTTCGTGATGTCCGACCTTGATCTCGGCATGAATAACTGGATGTCGGAGCCATTCCAATATCCGGAGAAGCCGCTGAATCGCGGCAAGGTGCTCACGGCGGAAGACCTCGACCGGCTGGGCGGCTTTGCCCGCTACAAAGATGTGGACGGTGACGCCATCGGTTACCGGACGCTTCCGGGCACCGATCATCCCAACGCCGCGTGGTTCGCACGTGGCAGCGGACACAACGAGAAGTCGGGATACAGCGAGCGGCCTGACGACTACGCCAACAACATGGACCGGCTGGCGCGCAAGTTCGACACTGCACGCACGCTGGTTCCCAAGCCGGAAATCGTGCGCAACGACGGCAACGAAGTGGGCATTATCGCTTACGGCACATCGCATCATGCTTTGGTCGAGACGCTCGATCAGCTGCAGACGGAATATGGCGTAAAAGCTGATTACCTGCGCCTTCGGGCCTATCCGTTTACGGCTGAAACGCATAAATTTATCGCCGCGCACAAGCGCGTGTACGTCGTCGACCAAAACCGCGACGGACAGATGCTGCAACTGCTGAAGCTTGACATTGCAGTGCCGGATATTGCCCGATTGCGCAGCGTCCGCCACTATAACGGACTGCCCATCGACGCGCGTTCCGTCACCGACGACATCATTTCGCAGGAGGGCAAGTAAATGGCGACCACAGCCACACCGACGCCCGCTCCAAAGACCAACCGCATCGGACTCCAGGTGCTCGATTATCGCGGCGGCAAAACCACGTTGTGCGCGGGTTGCGGCCACAACACCATTTCTGAGCGCATAATCGAGGCCTTCTACGACATGGGCATCGCGCCGGAGCGCGTCATCAAGCTGTCGGGCATCGGCTGCTCCTCCAAGAGCCCCGCGTACTTCATGAACCGTTCGCACAGCTTCAACGCCGTGCATGGACGCATGCCTTCGGTTGCGACCGGCGCAGTGCTGGCAAACTCGAAGATCATTGCGCTGGGCGTCAGCGGCGATGGTGATACTGCCTCGATTGGCATGGGGCAATTCGTGCACCTCATGCGCCGCAATCTGCCCATCATCTACATCATCGAAGACAACGGCGTGTACGGTCTGACCAAGGGCCAGTTCTCGGCTACCGCCGATCTGGGTTCGAAGCTGAAGACCGGCGTGATCAACGATCTTCCGCCCATCGATACTTGCGCGCTGGCGATCATGCTGGGCGCGACTTTCGTCGGCCGCTCGTTCTCGGGCGACAAGAAGCAGCTGCACACCATGCTGAAGGCGGCGCTGGCGCATCGCGGCACTGTGCTGCTGGACGTGATCTCGCCCTGCACCACGTTCAACGATCACGAAGGCTCGACCAAGTCGTACAAGTTTGTCAAGGACCACGAAGAGCCGTTGCACGATTTGAATTTCGTGCCTCACTTCCACGAAATTGATGTGGACTACGAAGAAGGCGAAAGCCTCAATGTCACCATGCACGATGGCTCGTCACTGCGACTGCGCAAGCTGGAGCATGACTACGATCCCACCAACAAAGTCAGTGCGGTGTCGCGTCTGATCGAGTCGCATGACGCCGAAGAGGTGCTGACTGGCGTGCTCTATGTGAACACCGTCGCGCCCAACTTCCTGGACATGATCGACATGACCGATCAGCCGCTGGCCACCTTGCCTGAGAGCGTCACTCGGCCTTCGCGCGAGGTCTTGGAAGAGTGCATGGAAGCTCTGCGGTAAGGACGTTCGTTTGGGCTCGGGATTGTCATCACGAGCGGGGCTTCAGCCCGCGAGGGATCCGCTTTTCAAGAGCCAAAGGAACCGCGGATTTTCACGGATGAACACAGATACTCTGACAAGTCATATGTAAAATATTGATTTATAAAGACTTAGTTTGACATTAACAACTAAACGGCGTGAGCCTTCCGCGCCAGTCCTCACCGGGGTAGAAGGACGGCAGGCTGTCACTTGACCTGGCCCCACCCCTCCCCCTCTTTCTCGCAAAATATTGAAAACAATAAACAAGAGAAAAACACTCCTCGTAAAATCCTCTATCGAAAAGAGTTAGAGGTCAAAATATTAAATTATAAGGACTTAACTCCTCCTCGGGAGATATAGGGCCTTTCCCGTTTCGGAAAAACGGCTGGTCCACCGGGGCTCAGACCCAGCGAATGATACCCGTTCGTTTTGTCAAAGAACCCGGGCCCAACCGAACCAATTCCCTGGTCGGTGGGTATCGGGCACTCGGCCCGACGACGCACCTTAGCACATTTCAGCCATCAATGCAAGCCACTAAAATGCCGTATGGCGACTATCAGCGCTCGTGGTGGTGGGTCAGCGTCGAACCCGGGCCTTCGTGCACAGACGGGGCACAGACTCGCCAGCCTTGGCAGCCCGATCACTTCCGGCGTTCGTTCTCCGCGATCCGCGCCTTCACCAGCTTTTTCACCAGGGCGGCGGAGGGAGGCTTGTCCACCGGGAAGCGGATGGTGCCTTTGGACGTCTGGAAACCTTTGAGTTCGTTCCTAAACTCTTTCATCACCGCGAGATTTCCAGGGAACAAACTGCAATGGTTCGAGAACGCGGCGAAGCCCATCAGCATTCCCTTGTACTTGAACATCGGAATCCGGTAGCTAATGACCTCCGTGGCCTCCGGTGGCACAACGGAGCGAATCACCACCCGAATCTTGTTCAAGGTACTGCGGGCAGGTTCCGGGACGCCTGCCAGGTATTCGTCTACGTTCCTGGGAGCGAGGCTGCCTTTCCCCGGCGAACCGCGATCGCGGGAAGCTGCTTTTTTCATAGGGTGAGACCCCAAAGAGGATTCGGGTTAAGTTCGAAGAACATCGCAGTCTAGCACGCAGACTGTTCGTCACCAGACGCCCCGTAATTCGGGGGGACAACTCCGGTCCGGCGTTTCCACCGGACCGGAAATCATTACTACAGCGACGCCATATCAATCACGAAACGATACTTCACATCGCTGCGCAGCATGCGTTCGTAGGCTTCGTTGATCTTCTGGATGGGAATGATCTCGATGTCGGAGACGATGCCGTGCTTGCCGCAGAAATCCAGCATCTCCTGGGTCTCCGCAATGCCGCCGATCATGGAACCGGAAAGCTGGCGCCGCCCGGGAATGATGCTGAATGCGGCCACGGACAGCGGCTTTTCAGGCGCGCCTACCAGCACCAGAGCCCCGTCGCGTTTCAGCAGGTTGAGATAGGCGTTGATGTCGTGCTCGGCGGAAACGGTGTCGAGGATGAAATCAAAGCTGTTGACGAGCTTCTCCATCTGCGCTGCATCCTTGGACAGCACGACCTCATGTGCGCCGAGCCGCTTGGCGTCCCCGGTTTTGTGCGTCGAAGTAGTGAACAGCGTCACATGCGCTCCGAAGGCGTTGGCGAATTTCAGTCCCATGTGACCCAAGCCGCCCAGACCAACGATGCCGACCTTCTGGCCCTTCTGGACCTTCCAATGCCGCAGCGGCGAGTAGGTAGTGATGCCGGCGCAGAGTAGCGGCGCCGTGGCAGCAAGATCGAGGTTCGCGGGCGGACGCAGTACGAATGTCTCGTCAACCACGACGGTCTTGGAGTATCCGCCATAAGTCATGCCGCCAAGATGCTTGTCTTCGCTGTTATAGGTGAAGGTAGCTGGACCCTCGCAGTACTGCTCCAGTCCGGCCTTGCAGGCCGCGCAGGTGCGGTCGGAATCCACCATGCAGCCGACAGCGGCGAGGTCGCCTTCCTTGAACTTGCGAACCTTGGAACCGACCTTCGCCACCCGTCCGGCAATCTCGTGGCCGGGAACCACGGGGTAAGTGGTATTGGTCCATTCGTTGCGCGCGGTGTGCAGGTCAGAGTGGCAGACGCCACAGTACAGGATCTCGATCTGCACGTCCTTTGGACCTGGGTTGCGACGCTCGAAAGAAAATGGCTGGAGAGGAGAAGTGGAGGAATGAGCTGCGTAACCGGCGGTCTTTATGCGTCCTTGCTTTTCTACCGGCCGCTCAGGAGTAAGAACATCAACTGTACTCGCCATGAATAAACTCCTTGGGGTGCGACGAATTTTCGTCGGTTGAAGAATGCAGCACGATGAAGTGTGCGTCAGGGAACGTGTGCGTTAGGAGAAAGAACCAGCAAACACTCTATTAGATTCCGTACAGCTCCCTTGGTCGCAGCCCGAAGATCGAATCATGATGGCACGATTGCGACAATGTGTGGGATTGTCCGCCACGGGTGCCGGTGGTTCGTTTCGTGCACCTGCGGTAAGATTCGTGCATGGCTAAGTCGTCGCTCCAATTCGAAGTTCCCTGTCCCTGCTGCGGTGCGTTGCTGAAGATCGACAGTGATGCCCGGGCCGTGATCGCGCACACGCCCAAAGCCGTTCCTAAAACCTTCGAAGACCTGGAGTCGGCGGCGCGTGCCATGAAGGACCAGGACATCCGCAAGGAATCCATCTTCCGGCAATCGGTGGAGGCGCAGAAAAAACAAGGCGATGTCCTGGAGAAGAAATTTCAGGAAGCGCTTAAGCGCGCCAAGGAAACGCCCGATACCGGGAAGCCGCTGCGGGACTTCGATCTGGATTGAAGGATCAGTTTCAAGTTTCGAGTTTCAAGTAATCCGCAGCCACTCGTGCGTAGGGTTGGGAACATATTCGCCGCTTTAACTGGAAACTCGAAACTTGAAACTCGAAACTGCGCTCTCACGTCCGCTCTTGCTGGGTCATCGAGGTGTTCGTCTTCTGCCGCCGGCCGGGGCGCGCGCAGAAAGTCTTCCGGCCGAAAACACCATCGCCGCCTTTGATTACGCGCTCGCCAAGGGCTGCGATGGAATCGAGTTTGATGTGCGCTTCACCCGCGACGGACGCGCAGTCGCGTGTCACGATCCTCAGCTTGATGGCAAGGAAATCTCAGCTACGGATTACTCCGATCTGTTGCGGGGACGCAAGGACTTGGCGTGCCTGGAAGATGTGCTGGCGCGCTTCGGCGATGCAGCCTACCTCGATATCGAAGTAAAGGTTGGCGGCAACGAGGAGGCGGTGATCGCGGGCTTACGGGCGAGGCCACCCCGGCGCTACGTAGTTTCGTCATTCTTTCCTGATGTGCTGCTGCGTCTCAATCGGCTCGATCCGTCGGTGCCATTGGGCTTCCTATGCGACCGATCAAAGTACGTCAAGTTTTGGAATGAGCTGCCAATCGCGGTTTTCATCCCGCAGTACGAGCTGGTTTCGCAAGAAATGATTGACGCAGTGCATCAGCGCGGGCTGCAGCTCTTTACCTGGACGGTGAATCAGCGCGCCGATCTGTTCCGCCTGGCCGCCTGGGGAGCGGACGGGTTGATCTGCGACGATCCCGAACTCTTGGCTCGCACATTTCCCCGGTCAGCGTGATTGGATCCGATCGCATGATTCCTGCGCTGGTTTTTGCGCGTGTCATTGGCAGTCATTTAGATTGGTGGTGATGGCCACTACAGGTGAGAGATTTGAGCGCGCCGTGTCGATCATGGCGCGACTGCGCGGCCCCGGCGGGTGTCCCTGGGACCGGGAACAAACCTTCGACACCATCAAGCCCTACACGCTGGAAGAAGCCTACGAAGTGCTGGAGGCCATCGACGCGCGCGACTGGGACGAGCTGCCCGGTGAGCTTGGTGACCTTCTCTTGCAGGTCCTTTTCTACTCCCAGATGGCGGCGGAGGAGAAACGCTTCTCCGTTGACGACGTCCTTGAACGGTTGTCGAACAAACTGGTGGATCGGCACCCCCACGTGTTCGGCGATGTGAAGGCCGACACTCCGGCTGAGGTCTTGCGCAACTGGCAGGCGCTGAAAGCCGAGGAGAAGAAAAAGCGCGACGGTGAAGATTCGAAGGCGGCGGTTCATCCCGAATCCGTGCTCGGCGGTGTGTCGTCAGCCATGCCGTCCCTGATGGAGGCTTACAAGATCAGCTCACGAGTGGCCCACGTCGGTTTCGACTGGCCGAATATTGAGGGACTCTTCGACAAGCTGAGCGAGGAGACCGAGGAGCTGCGCAAGAATCTGGAAGAGTATCCCGAGCCCGGCCCGCAGCCCGAGTCGGCAGCCGGTGTGGCGGGAGCGCGTGGGGCGAAGGTTTCCCCGGAACTGCGGGCGCGTCTCGAAGACGAGGTTGGAGATCTGTTGTTCGTGCTGGTGAACATCGCGCGCTATCTCTCGCTCGATCCCGAGTCGGCGCTGCGCAAGACGAACCGCAAGTTCCGTCGCCGCTTCCAATACCTGGAGGACAGGCTGCGCCAACATGGACGCAAGCCCGCGGACGCTTCCCTCGACGAGATGGAGTCGCTTTGGCAGGAGTCGAAACAACAGGAAAAACCGTGACTGCGAGCGCCATCGCACTGCGTAATTGCACCGAACTGGAGGAATTTCGCGCCTGCGTCGCTCTGCAGAAAGAAGTGTGGGGATTTGCCGACAACGAACTGGTGCCGCTCCGCATTTTCTCGCTGGCGCCCAAGATTGGCGGCCAGGTCATGGGAGCATGGGATGGCGAAACACTGGTTGGCTTTGCCTTCTCCATTCCGGGCACCCGCAGCGGACATCCTTATTTGCACTCGCACATGCTGGCGGTGAAAGAGGGCTACCGGGACACCGGCCTGGGCAGGCGCATCAAGCTGTTTCAGCGCGAGGACGCCATCGCGCACGGCTACGAATTGCTGGAGTGGACCTTCGATCCACTAGAGATCAAGAACGCATATCTCAATCTCGAGCGTCTGGGAGCGATTGCGCGCCGCTACAACATCAACCAGTACGGCATCACGTCATCGCCGCTGCAGGGATTTCTACCCACCGATCGCCTGGTGGCGGAGTGGTGGCTGACGTCGAAGCGCGTCGAAGCACTTCTGTTAACCGGCAAGCACCCTTCCTACGCGCAAGAGGAGCGGGTCGAAGTACCCGCCGATATCTATACTTGGAAGGCACAGCCGGAGACCCGGCAGAGAGCTGCAGAGGTTCAGCTTCGCAATCGTGAGCAATTTCTTGCGGCGTTCTCGCGCGGGCTGGCATGCCTCGGCTATGAGCGCGACGCGCAGGGCAATGGAGCGTTTCTGCTGGGACAGTGGGACGAGCACTGGTCGTACGCGAGTAAGTGACCATGAAAATTGAAGCCATCACCCTGCGCGAGCTGAAGATTCCGCTCGTCCATTTCTTCGAGACCAGCTTTGGCCGCACCTACACTCGCCGCATTCTTCTGGTGACGGTGCACTGCGATGGACTGGACGGCTGGGGCGAGTGCGTGGCCGGCGAGGACCCGTTTTACAGCGGGGAATACATCGATGGCGCATGGGATGTGACCGTGCGCTATCTGGCTCCCGCGCTGTTTGGTCAGACCCTGCAATCGGGGCACGAGGTTCCGGCACTGCTGGCGCGGGTGCGCGAGCATCGCATGGCCAAAGCTGCCTTGGAGAATGCGGTGTGGGATGCCGAGGCGCAGGAGAAGGCCGTTCCGCTGTGGAAACTGCTCGGCGGCACGCAGCGCGAGATATCGTGCGGCGTCAGTATCGGCATTCAGGACTCACACGAGCAGTTGTTGCAGAAGATCGAAACCGAGTTGGCCGCCGGATACCAGCGCATCAAAGTCAAAGTGAAGCCTGGCTGGGATGTCGAGGTGCTGGAGAAAATCCGCGCACGCTGGCCCGGCATCCTGCTGAGCTGCGACGCCAACTCAGCCTACACGCTGGCTGACACCGAGCGCCTGAAGGGCTTTGACCGATTTAAGCTGCTGATGATCGAGCAGCCGCTGTGGAGCGACGATTTCTATTTCCACGCGCGCTTGCAGAAGCAGTTGCAGACGGCGCTCTGCCTCGACGAAGCTATCCGCAGCGCCCGCGATGCCGAAGCCGCGCTGGAGCTGGGCGCATGCCGCATCGTTAACATCAAAGTCGGGCGCATTGGCGGCTTCTCCGAGGCCATCACCGCCCACGATGTCGCGCAGCGATTCGGCGTGCCCGTCTGGTGCGGAGGCATGCTGGAGTCGGGCATCGGGCGCTCCCACAATGTGGCACTTTCGACGTTGCCGAACTTCAAGTTGCCGGGCGATGTTTCGGCGTCCAAGCGCTACTGGAAGGAAGACATCATCGAGCCGGAGGTCGAAGTCTCGCCCCAGGGAACCATCCGCGTCGGTGACATCCCGGGACGGGGCTACGAGTTGCGCAAGGGCTTGATTGAGAAGCTCACGGTGAAGAAGGAAATCTTAAAGAAGTAGGTTCTTAGTTTGGCGCCGGTGCAGCGAACACCTTCTTGAGGTTTGCCGGTGTCAACAGCTCCTCGAGCGAATCGGTCCCAAACTTCGGTTTCAAGTCATAGATCGAGAACTCTCGCCAGCGAAACGGTTGAAATTGGTAGACGTAAACGTAGTCGTCGTCATCAAATAATCCGCTGTCCTCTGCGTCGGAGCGATCAAGAAATCCCTCCGGCTCGAAGGTCATCCGAAATGCCAGCGAATTGGTTTCGTCGCTCACCATCAGCGGATACCCCGGATAAGTGGTGAACCGGCGGGGGTCGCAAGCCCAGTTGTTTGTCCGGCAACGGTCCTGATTGATCACTTTTTCAAGTTTGGCACTGAATTCGTTGCGGAATGGGTCGTGCGGCTGCGGATACAGTTGCGTCGATTTACGGGTCTCCGGGTTGTACAACCACAAGGTTTCGGGATGCACATCCGCGAAGTGGACCATGTTGCCCCAGTAGATAAATGAACCCGACTTGAGGAACGCAGCGACCCCGCCAGTCAGAGTCTGATCGACGGTCAAATCGTCCTTAAGGATGAGCAAGCATCCCGCGGACGGGTTCCAGTGCATGGTCAGGTAATACCGCTTGTCATTGCGCTTGATGTCCAGGACCGATCCAAAGCACTCCGTCGAGCCAAACTCCGTTTTTACTTGCAAATCATTCAGCGCCGCATGCTGCCACTGGCCTGAAGCTTTGCGGTAGCGCGTTACGAACAAAGGCAGTCGCAGGGTTGGGTCCGGAGGATTCGCCAGGTAGTAGGCAATGACGAATTCCCGGTCGTCATTCAGGGTCGCATAACTGGTGATGTGCGCATTCAGGTTAGGAATCGAGGCTGGAGGAAGTGGAATCGACTCTTGTTTCAGCACGTCGCCGAGGATTGGGTATTGTTGTCCAAGGGCACTCGCAAAGCAGCAGACCAGCAGAAGAGAACAACCCAGAACGTCACGCCAACCCAGAGTCATAGCTGGGCGAACTGTAGCACACCCCGGGGCAAGGCATTACCGGTGGTTGTTATCGGCTTCCTTCGTCGCGCCGCCGTTCTGGGCCACGGTATCGTCGCTCTTGTGTAGCAACTCAAGCGCCTGGGCGACAGTAAGGTTGGGGGGCACCGGGCGGAAGTCGGTAGCAGTCTCCGTCGAGTAGAGCGTCAGCGGTTTAATCATCAGGATCTTGCCGTTGAAGTCGAGGGTTTCACGCACTAACTCCCAGCGGCCGCCGCCAACATCGCGCTGCTCGATGTAGAACTTTCCGCCCTTGTAAAGCCGCCCCAGGATGCCCCAGCCAAAGTCCACATCCTTGAACAGAGTGCCGTCAATTTTCGCGATGCGCATGGCCTTGGGGTCGATGAGGATGTCTCCTTGCATACCTTCGTACACGCGGGTTTCATGATTGGGCGGGCTGAAATTGGGATTGGGCTTGAAGGTCAGGTGCACCAGTTCCTGGCCGTTCGGGCCCGGCTGGGTTCCGGCATAGGTGTAGAGGAACGCATCCGGCAGGCTGGTCAGCATCAACTGGTCGCGCTGGTCATCCTCCTTGCTCGACTGTTCTCTCTTGCGGCGTGCTTCCGGATCGTTGGCAAACTTTTCCAGCTTCTGATTTTCCTTGGCGCGCTGATCGGCGGTCAGAGGCTGGCCATTGATGGCGATCGTGCTGCTAAGGCCTCCCTGCGGGGTCTCGATTACTTCCTTGGTGATGGAGTGATTCTTGTACTGCGTGTGGTCCCGGTACATGAAGTACTGGTGTATGTTGTTGGCCTTGATTTCATTCTTTGACGCCTGGCGAACCAATTGTTGCGGGTCTATATTGGGCTTCTGTTGCGCGAACGCCATCGCGCTAACCAGCAGGACCACAGTCCCACTGGCTATGGCACAACGAATATGTTTTTCTGCTGCGTTCAAAAGTCTGCTCTCAGTTAGACCCACACCTACAATTCATTAGACGTCATGTTGAACGAGCAAGTTGCTTTTTGGACATGGCGATCTCCCGGCGAGACTTGCTCCATTGCGAGGTTGTGTCCAAGTGCCCAGATTCGGAAACGATATCGTGAACGGCCCAGGCAAGATGTTCCTCCAAACCGGGCCCTTTGGCAACATCCGTCCCGGTCGGCGCCGGCAAACAATTGTTCAGGCGCGATGCTTGTGTTCCCGCGGACAAGAAAGTCAACATGATTCTGCAGGCGAGCGCGCTGCTTGAAGATAAGGTTGGCGCGACGAAAAACGTGGCACTCTAAATGCAGCGCAAAGTAATCGCCGAACTGCTGGATGACGATCTCGGCACAGCGACGGAGATCGCAGGCTCGCTCGCCGACTTGCGGCGCATCGGTGCGTGGTTCGGCGGTACGCGTACGACCGTCGCCCTGTTGCGGCAGGTCGCGCGCACGACTGGCTGCCGGGACATGTCGGTATTGGAAATCGGCGCCGGAGCCGGGGATGTGCCGCTGGCCGCGCAGAGAGCGCTCGCACGAGACAATATCGAGGTGCGCGTGACATTGCTGGATCGCGTGAGGTCGCATCTGCCGGCGAAAGGAGCGGTCGCAATTGCGGGCGACGCGCTGCGCCTTCCATTTCGTGACAACGCGTTCGACGTCGTCAGCAGTTCCCTGCTGGCCCATCATTTTGAGCCTGATGAGCTCCGGCAGTTCGCCTGCGAGGCGTTGCGCGTCTGCCGGCATGCCGTGCTTATCAACGATCTCATCCGCAACCCCATCCACCTGGCGCTGGTTTATCTGGGTCTGCCGCTGTTTCGCAGCCGCATCACCTGGCATGATGCGCCGGCATCGGTGCGGCGGGCCTACACTCCGGACGAGATGCGGGACTTGCTCTCCCATCTTCCCGCCAGGCGAATCGAAATTTCGAAGCACTATCTTTATCGTATGGGGGTGTTGGTGTGGAAGGGCAGCGGTTAGCGATTAGCGGTTAGCAGTTAGCAACTAGCAATTATTAATTAGCAATCAGAACCTCTGGTGCAGCAAACGGTCAACCCGGACATGGCCTTAGCTCTGGATCGAGTTTGGTGTAAGAGGCGCTGGGCTAAAGGCCGTGGCTGTAATGAATGACCTAGACGCTGGCCTGAAGGCCAGCTCTTCCACCGAGGCTGCTCGTTCAGAGCTTCCCCAACTGCGAGGCATGGAGTGTAAGTGCCAAGTACCAAGTGCCAAGTGCTAATCGCTAAATGCTAAATGCCATCCCCCAATTCGATCTTGCCATCATCGGTGGCGGCCCGGCGGGAACCTCCGCCGCGATTATGGCTGCCCGAAGAGGCGCGAAGGTCGCGTTGTTCGAGGCGCGCAATTTTCCGCGACACAAGGTTTGCGGCGAGTTCGTTTCGGCGGAGTCGCTCGATCTTCTTACCGGGCTGGTGCAGGACGTGCCCGAGACGGCAGAGTTATTGGCCAGAGCGCCGGTGATCGAGCGCACGCGTTTGCTGTTCGGCGGCAGAGTGATTGAAGTAGAAGTTGCGCCCGCAGGACTCAGCATCTCCCGCTATGATCTCGACGCATTGTTGTGGAACGCGGCCCGGAGTGCGGGCGTGGAGGTTCGTCCCAACTGCGAAGTGACCGCAAGCGACGGCCATAGCCCATTCACGCTTCAGACTTCCGCCGGGAGTTGCTCCGCGAAGGCCTTGATCGTCGCGGCAGGGCGCTGGTCGCAGTTCACCGCCGACCGGACGCTTCCCCCCGGCCCCAAGTGGATTGGCGTCAAAGCGCACTTCCGTGAGACGGACCCCCAGCCATCTACCGATTTGTATTTCTTCGACCACGGGTATTGTGGCGTGCAACCGATAGCAGCCGATATTGTGAACGCCTGCGCCATGGTGCGCTCGGACCACGCCACTTCGTTGCAGGAAGTTTTCGCGCTGCATCCAAAATTGGCGGAGCGCGCCGTCGGCTGGCAAGCAGTGACCCAGCCGGTCAGCACCGCGCCACTGGTCTATCGCGCGCCCCAGCCGGTTCTGCGGCGACATCCTCTTCGTCGGAGACGCTGCCGCGTTCATCGATCCGTTTGCCGGAGACGGAATCTCGATCGCGTTGCGCACCGGGCGAATCGCTGCGGAGTGTTTGCGGGAGTTCTTGCGTGGCAGAAGCTCGCTGGCGAGCGCGGTTGCGGCCTACCGTCAGGAGTACGACAGGCAATTCGCTCCGCTGATTTCCGCCGCTGCCCGGGTTCGATCGCTCTTTTCCCTGCCCGCCATCGCCAAGCCGGCCGTGTTCGAATTGCTGCGGCTGCCGGGGTTGATCCCGTATGTGATTCGGAAAACGAGAAGGGCGAAGTGAAAAGCCGCTTTTCGATTTTCGCCTTTCGCCAGACATTCTGGCGAGTAGCGAATGGCGAAGACCGACGAGACGCTACCGAATCACCAGAACCTCCCGAATATTGTCGCGCCCAAGAAAGAACTTGATGGACGAATATTCGCGGAAGAGGTTCTCGACGTGCCGGTTATTAAAGATGCGTTGCAGCCGGTAAGCTCGTGCCGGCTGCAGTTCCAGCGTGTCTTTCGCGGTGATGTTGTAACGGTAGAACGGCGCATCGGGGCCGGCATCCTTGGTATGAAAGAAGGCGAACAGGATGCCGCCGGGCTTCATGGCCACCTGGATGCGCTCAATCAACGGCTTCACCAGCGGCTCGGGAAGAAAATCGGCCAGGTCCCAGAACATCACCGCATCGAAATCTTCCCGCTCGAAGTTCAGGTTCTCGTCAAAATAACGGTGGATGTCAAGCGTGGTACCACCGTCGCCGTTGGGAATCACCAGCGACTTGTCGGTGGCGCTGCGCAGCGCGTCTTCCTGGTGGAACTTGTGTCCCAGGCCGGTCATGAACGTGATGTTGGCCGGGGACGTGGATCCCAGGTCAAGGACCTTCAGTCCTTCTTCACGCGAGATGGCGCGGATGAATTCGTTGAAGCCAGTGGAGCGACGGGCGATCTTCTCGCCGGGGACAAATTCGTCCTCCATACCTTGCCGGCCAGAGCCACCGAAAATCTTGCTGAAGATGCCAGGAGCCACTAGAGAGCATTGTATGGGCAGCGCGGGGAGGGCAGCAATGGTCCTGCGGTGACAGCCTCAAAAACCCACTTTCCCTTAATGTCACCCAAGCGTGCAGTGAAATGGGCAGTTATCTCCTGCTTACGTCACTTCGCCGACTGATCTAAACCAGTGAGGCGAAAATCGATGGTAACCGCGACAGGGGAAGGATGGACCCCGTCATCGAGAACCACAATGTTGACGGGTTCATACACGGTTGGTTGCATGTACCCCCATGTCCGAAGTTCATGGTAGACAGCACCGCTCAAAACCTCGCCATCTTCCCGCTGAAAGCAACGGCCAATCAGTAGCTTCCTTAGACTCGATTGGCGTGCGGCGGTAAGGCCGGTGGTGTCTTCCAGCGAAACTTTCGTGACGACGGAATCACAAGCAGGAGAACTCTGTGCGTTTGCGCCAGCCATGAACGCAGCTATCATGGTTGCGACGAGAAAAGCCTTCATGGCCAGCGTCCTATCTCTGCATCGAAACCGTTAGAACTTTTTTGGCTCCAGCAGCGATCCTTGGGCTGAAGTGGTGGGGGCCGGTACGGTCGCGGCCGCCGCGGTAACGGTTGCAGCCGTAGTGATCGGCGGCCGGGGCTCAATCTTCTGTGCCGGCTCCGCCTTCTGAATATCAATCGTGCCCTTAAAGAAAGCGCCGTCCTCGATAGAAATGCGGGCCGTCGTAATATCGCCCGACAGGGACGCACTCTTGCGTAACTCCACACGGTCGCTGGCGTGGATATCGCCATCCACTCGTCCGTGGAGGATGACGTTACGGGCCTCAATGTTGGCGCGGACGCGGCCGTTGGGGCCAATGGTAAGGCTTTGGCCGCGCAGCGTGATCGAGCCTTCCACTTCTCCGTCCACGACCAGATCTTCACTGCCCGACAACTCCCCTTTCACAACTACCGACTTGCCAATGGTGGCAATCTCGCTGCTGCGCGTGGTCTCGCGCGCCGGTTCGGCGGAGCGTAACGGCGTGCTAACAGCCGAGGTGGCCGGGGATCCAAATGTGCTCGGCTCGTTGGTCGGGGTCGTAACTTCGTCTTCCCTTCGCGATGACTTCCACATGATGTTGAGTCTCCATCGGGCGGTGGCAGCGCCCAGGCAGCAGGCATCCGTGGCGCGCGTCCTTGGGCACGCCTAAACCACTGGCAAGAGGATACCCAACCGCAAGCACAGCCGCAAATCCTTTTGCGCCCGGAACTGCTAATTTCCGATAACTTTCGAGCGACTCCCGGCGGCCGGCCTGTTGAATTACCACGTGTTCCTCTCAAGGACGCGTCTGGCGGCCAATGAAACGAATTGGTCTTCGACGCCGCCGACTTGAGCGCACGCGCTGTTCATTACGTCGGCTACATAATCGGCCGAGTGCCGCGCCAGGTATTCCCGTTGCGCATCGCTCAAAACCCGGCCCAGAGGCCGTTTGGTGCGCCGGGCATGGCGCTGCGCTCTTTCGAGTAAGCCGTCGGAAATTGACAATGCTACTTTCACACCGCAATTATGATCTCGGAGTTGCGGTCAGGCAACCACTACCCAGAGGTCGGGTAGTGGGCTAGTTTGAAATTTGACAGAAACCCGAATACGTCAGGACACCTTCCGGATCAGCCAATTGACCAAGCCAGCGTCGAAAACCAGGTCCACGAGCTGTTCGGGACCAATTACAATCACGCGCGGGTCGTCTGTTTCAGCTTTGCCAGAGTGAAATACGTAGAACATCCGGGCGTGCGGTCCGTCCTCGATTTTGGCGACGTATTCTGCGAGTTCAGCCGAATTGGTCTTGCTCTTAACTTGCACGAACGCTCTCTCTCCGGTGCTCGGCAGGAGCAGGTCAAGATCGAGCGTCTTCTGTGTCTTGCCAAGGATGCCCACTCTCCGCCAACCGCTTGTCGTAAAGACGAGATCAACTAGTAGCTCAAAATCCCGGGGACCGAGCAACTTCATTAGGTCGAGCGCAGATGCCTTCATCTCTTTCGAGGCGACGAGCGCACGCTCTAGCTGGGGTGTTTTTTCGCCATTGACGCGACGGACCACGTAATCGCCAACATCTACCTTGCAGGACGTGCCCTGATACGCCGCTAGCTTCGTCAACGCCCCAGAGAGCCGATCTTTCGTCAGTTGCTCCCCCTCCAGGTCGGTCGTTTGCCAACCGCCGCGGATCGGTCGCCACACGCCTTTAGCATCAGGATGCAGCGCTGGTTTGGCGCGGTCGACCATGCCCCAGCACAGACGCTCGCCCATGAAGGTTATCCAGAGAGTCGACCCATCATCTTCGAAGAAGAGTCGCAGTTCATTAGTGAATCGTGTGGCAGTTCCCTTGTCCTTACCTTCCGCGATGAAGGATTTCGAAAGGTCGCCCCAGCGTCCAGATTGGCAGAGTCCAAACCGCTGGCTCTCTGCACTACCGAAGCCAATACGTATAGTACCTTTCTCCAAACACTCCTTTTCCCAACTGCCGCCTTCGCCCAGCTTGATGTACCGGACGCGAGTCGGGCTAATCTTCGCTCCGGCAGGAATGGCCTTAGTCATGCACTCAGCCTCGTCTCAAATTAGCACCTCTGGCCGAGGGTAGCCCACCATCGACGGTCGCCGATCACAGATAACCGGCTAACCCTCCCGTATAATTGCGGGTTCGAATCGCTCGCGCTGCAGCCCGCCAAGAGGGGCCAATCTACCAGCGAGAGACGCAGGACTCATACCATGACTCAAATTGAGCTGATTCTTGCCCGCGAAATTCTGGACTCGCGCGGGAACCCCACGATCGAAGCGGACGTGATTCTGGAAAGTGGAGCGCGGGGCCGCGCGGCCGTGCCCAGCGGCGCTTCAACCGGCGAGCACGAAGCGCTGGAGTTGCGCGACGGCGACAAGGGCCGCTACGCCGGCAAGGGCGTTCTGCAGGCGGTGAACAACGTCAACGAAGTCATCGCCCCCGAAATCGAAGGCATGGACGCCAGCGAGCAGCGCGAGCTCGACAACGCCATGATCGCCCTCGATGGCACGCCGACCAAGTCCAAGCTGGGAGCGAACGCCATACTCGCGGTTTCGATGGCCGCTGCGCGCGCCATGGCAGACCACCTCGGCGTCGAGCTTTATCAGTACCTCGGAGGATTTACCGCCGGCCTGCTGCCCACGCCCATGATGAACATCCTGAACGGGGGTGCACATGCTGACAACAACGTCGACTTCCAGGAATTCATGGTGATGCCGGTGGGCGCCAAGTCGTTCAGCGAAGCGCTGCGTTGGGGCGTCGAAACCTTCCATGTTCTCAAAGGCGTGCTCAAGAAGCGCGGCTATAACACCGCGGTCGGTGACGAAGGCGGCTTCGCTCCATCAGTGAAGTCGAACACGGAAGCCATCGAAGTGGTGCTGGAAGCCATCACCCAGGCTGGCTACAAACCGGGAGAGCAGATCGCCGTCGCGCTCGATCCTGCGGCCAGCGAATTCTACGACTCGGCCAAGAAAAAATACGTCTTCAAGAAGTCGGACAAGAGCTCCCACAGCAGCGAGCAGATGGTGAAGTTCTGGGCCGATTGGGTGCGGCAGTATCCCATCGTGTCGCTGGAGGACGCCTTCGCCGAGAACGATTGGGAAGGCTGGAAGATGCAGACTGCCGAGTTGGGCGGCAAGATCCAGCTCGTCGGCGACGACATCTTCGTTACCAACATCGAGATTTTGCAACGCGGCATCGACGCCGGCGTGGCCAACTCGATTCTCATCAAGCTGAACCAGATTGGCACGGTCAGCGAGACCCTTGACGCCATCAACCTGGCACGCGAGAACCGTTATACGACCGTCATCTCACATCGCTCGGGCGAAACCGAAGACCCGTTCATCGCTGATTTCGCCGTCGCCACCGGTGCGGGACAGATCAAGACCGGCTCCGCCTCACGCACCGACCGCATCGCCAAGTACAACCAACTGCTGCGCATCGAAGAAGAACTCGGCCCGGCGGCGACGGTTCCTGGGACTGAAGGCGCTGAACTACCACGGGGAGCTGACCGGAAAAAAGAAGAAGGCGGGGGCTAAGCGGTAGTGGTAAGTTGGCTGTCAAGTTTAAAGTTTTCAAGAAGAGGCCGGCGCCCAACCCGGGACGCCGGCCGTTATGAGAGCGAACAACGTCAGTTATGG